>NZ_JABZEE010000049.1 GCF_013387495.1 Streptomyces sp. PKU-EA00015
CTTTCCGGCGGACCCGACTTTATCAGAAGCATTTCGGCCGACCAAATCGGCGAGCTGTCCGGATAAAGATTCGGAATGGCTTCTCGGGAATCGGATCCCGGCGGAAGCGAGAGAGACTCTAGATGTTCACGCCCGAACCTGTCCAGTCCAGGCAACTGTCTGAATCTACCTCCCCACGGCTCCCGTGTCAACGGGTCCGGTGGGCGAAGAGGAGACTAGCAGCTCACAGGGCCTCTCTGCACATCCGCCCCTCAGGCCGCGGACGGGAGCTCCGCGCTCCGGTCCGCCTCGTCCACGTCACCGATGTCGCCCGCCCGGGCGGCTCGGCCGCCGAGGACGTACACGTATGCCAGAAACACCAGCTCAGCGACGACGCCGATGGTGATCCGGGCCCAGGTCGGGAGACCGGACGGGGTCACGAAGGCCTCGATGACGCCGGAGACGAAGAGGACCAGGGCCAGGCCGATGGCCATCCCGATCGCGGCCCGTCCCCGTTGGGCGAGGGCGGTCCGTCGCGACTGCGGACCGGGATCGATGACGGTCCAACCCAGCCGGAGACCGGTGCCCGCCGCGACGAAGACTGCCGTCAGTTCCAGCAGCCCGTGCGGAAGGATCAGCCCGAGGAACGTGTCGAGGCGCCCGGCGGACGACATCAGGCCGATGCCGACTCCCAGGTTGAGGACGTTGATGAACAGGATCCAGATGACAGGGACGCACAGGAACGCGCCGAGGGCCAGGCACATGGCCGCAGCCCGGGCGTTGTTCGTCCAGACCTGGGCGGCGAACGACGCCGCGGGGTGGCTGGAGTAGTACGTCTCGTAGTCCCCGCCCGGCTTGGTCATCTGCCGCAGCTCCTCCGGAGCGGCGATCGCGGACTGGACCTCGGGATGGGCGCCGATCCACCAGCCGATCACGGCCGCGAGCAGCGTGGAGAGGACGGCTGTCGGTATCCACCAGTGACGGGAACGGTAGACCGCCGCCGGAAAGCCCGCGGTCAGGAAGGTGACGACGTCCCGCCAGCCGGCCCGCCGGGTGCCGGTGACCGTGGCGCGGGCGCGCGCGACGAGCTGCGTGAGCCTCCCTGTGAGCGCCGGGTCCGGCGCGCTGGACTGGACAAGGGACAAATGCGTGGCCGTGCGCTGGTACAGGGCGACGAGTTCGTCGGCCTCGGCTCCGGTGAGATGGCCTCCCCTGCGCAGGAGGTAGTCGAGTCGGTCCCACTCTGCGCGGTGGGCGGTGACGAAGACGTCGAGGTCCATGGTCGGCTGCTGCTCCAGGCACTGGGTGCGTACGGTCCGTACTACTGCGGCGCGCTGCCGGTCAGCTTGGCAGACTGAGGAACCAAGGGGCAGGGAAGGTCGAGGAACGCGAGGGGTGGCAGCGGTGAGCGGGCTTGTGACGGGGGACGCGGTCGTACTGGGGCTGCAGCCTGCGAGGTTGCCGAGCCGGGCGCTCGCGCTCGCGATCGACCTGGTGGTGGTGTGGACGGCGTACCTGCTGGTGTCGATCGGGCTGGCGGTGGCCACGGCGTCTCTCGACGAGGCCGCGGTCATGGCGGTGTCGATCGCGACGTTCCTGCTGGTGCCCGTGGGTGCGCCGATCGCTGTGGAGACCCTCAGTCATGGGCGGTCACTCGGCAAGCTGGCTTGCGGGCTGCGGGTCGTGCGGGACGACGGCGGGCCTGTCCGGTTCCGGCACGCGCTGGTGCGCGGTGCGATGGGGGTGGTGGAGATCCTGATGACGTTCGGGGTCATCGCCTGTATCGCTTCGCTGGTCTCGGCGCGGGGGCGGCGCATCGGTGACGTCTTCGCCGGGACGCTGGTCGTGCGGGAGCGGGTGCCGGCGGCCCGTGGGGCGCTGGTGGTTCCGCCGCCGCCACCGTGGCTGGTCGGACGGTTCTCCGGGCTCGATCTGTCCGGTGTGCCGGATGATCTGTGGCTCGCCATACGCCAGTATCTGACGCGCATGCGGCAGCTGGACGCCGCCGTGAGCTGGTCGATGGCGCAGCGGCTCGCGGGCGACCTGGTGGCGCGTACGGGCACGCCGGCGCCCGAAGGTGTGCCGCCCGCCGCGTATCTGGCGGCTGTGGTGAACGAGCGTCAGGCGCGCGACTCACGGCGTGCCTTCGCTGCGGCGGCCAGGTCCGCCGAGGCCGACGATCGTGCCGCTGCGGCCTCGGGGGCACATGCGGTGCCGTCGCGGGCGCCGGACACGGAAGGGCCGGACACAACCGGGGCGGGTGTCGGCCCGGACCCGGAGGCGGCCCTTCCCGCCGGGCCGGGCAGCGAACGGCGGGGAAGAGCAGGTCAGGGATCCACAGGGCACGGATCGGTCGAATCCGGTTCGGGCGGGAGGGGCGGGGCCGCCTGGGCGAGTCCCGGCCTGGCAGCCGGGACCGATGCCCGAGTCGCGGCGGCGGGGGCGGCGGCGGTCCCGAACGGTGCGCCAGGGCGTCCAGAGCCCGTCGAGGTCAAGCCGCCGTCGTCGTCGACCGGATTCGCACCACCCGCCTGACCCCGCCCGCCCGGCCGGCTTCCCCAGTGGCGGCCGGCGGGCCGAGGCCCCGCCGCAGAGCCCGCCGTCAGGGGAAGACCGACGGCGGGCTTTCGAGGTCTTCCAGCTCGATGCCCGGCGCCGCGAGGACCACGTCGCCGGCGATGTGGACGGTGTGCTGCTCGCCCGTGTCCAGGGCGCTGACCTGGTATTCGTCCACGGTCAGGGGGCCGTTGTCAGTGGCGTGCGCTTCACTCTTCATCAGGGCCCAGGACTGGTCGACGGTGCGGGGGGCGAGGACCGGGTCCGTGAAAGCGACCATGCGTACGCGGGTCGCGGGGGCGGTGGGGGTGAGACGCAGCAGGCGGGCGGTCGCGACGAGGAAGGCGGGGGAAGTGCCGGTGAAGGCATGGGCGCGCACATTGCCTTCCGTGGCATGGGCACCGGAGGGGTCGGTCCTGACCCAGGTGACGCCGTCCAGGGCGGCGCCTCGGACCTGCCAGCCCGCTGCGTGGAGTTCGAGTCGGATGGGGCGGCCGAGATCGTCGATGGCCAGATCGACGGTGCCGGCCTGATCACCGGAGGGGGTGAGTGTGCGGGAGACGTAGCGCCAGCCGGAAGGGCCGGGGGCGCACTGGAAGTGCTCTTCACCGAGGGGGGTGTGATCGTGCGGATCGTGGAGCGAATAACGGCCGCGTGGCATGGGGGCGTGAGTGTCCTTGTGCGGTGAGGCTCGGCGGCGTGGCGACACGCCCTGACCGGACCGTTCGAGGAGAGGTACGGGGCAGGCCCCCGACACGGGGGTGCGGGGGCCTGCCTGGTACCGGTCACGTCCGCCGCCGGCATCCGGCGGCGGACCAGCGATCAGATCCGGACCAGCCATCAGATCCGGATCAGCGACCAGATCAGTGACGATCGGAGGTGATCGGTGTCGCGGTGGTGATCAGTAGCGGTAGTGGTCGGACTTGTACGGCCCCTCGACCTTGACGCCGATGTACTCCGCCTGCTCCGGGCGCAGGGTGGTGAGCTTGACGCCGAGGGAATCGAGGTGGAGACGGGCGACCTTCTCGTCGAGGTGCTTGGGGAGCACGTAGACGTCGGTCGGGTAGTCCTGGGGCTTGGTGAACAGTTCGATCTGGGCCAGCGTCTGGTCGGCGAAGCTGTTGGACATCACGAACGACGGGTGTCCGGTGGCGTTGCCCAGGTTGAGCAGCCGGCCCTCGGACAGGACGATCAGGACCTTGCCGTCGGGGAGGGTCCAGGTGTGGACCTGGGGCTTGACCTCGTCCTTGACGATGCCGGGCACCTGCGCCAGACCGGCCATGTCGATCTCGTTGTCGAAGTGACCGATGTTGCCCACGATCGCCTGGTGCTTCATCCTGACCATGTCGGAGGCCATGATGATGTCCTTGTTGCCGGTCGTGGTGACGAAGATGTCGGCCGTCTCGACGACCTCGTCGAGGGTCGTGACCTGGTAGCCGTCCATGGCCGCCTGCAGGGCGCAGATCGGGTCGATCTCGGTGATGATCACCCGGGCACCCTGGCCGCGCAGGGACTCCGCGCAGCCCTTGCCGACATCGCCGTAGCCGCAGACGACGGCCGTCTTGCCGCCGATGAGGACGTCGGTGGCGCGGTTGATGCCGTCGATCAGCGAGTGCCGGCAGCCGTACTTGTTGTCGAACTTCGACTTCGTCACGGCGTCGTTCACGTTGATCGCCGGGAACAGCAGCGTGCCTTCGCGGTGCATCTCGTAGAGACGGTGGACGCCCGTCGTCGTCTCCTCCGTCACGCCGCGGATCTCGGACGCGAGCTGCGTCCACTTCTGCGGGTTCTCGGCGAGCGTGCGGTTGAGCAGGGTCAGGATGTGGCCGTACTCCTCGCTGTCCGCGGTCGAGGGGTCCGGGGCCGAGCCGGCCTTCTCGAACTCGACGCCCTTGTGCACGAGCAGGGTGGCGTCACCGCCGTCGTCGAGGATCATGTTCGGGCCGCCGGTGGGGGTGTTCGGCCAGGTGAGGGCCTGCTCCGTGCACCACCAGTACTCCTCCAGCGTCTCGCCCTTCCAGGCGAAGACGGGGACGCCCTGCGGGTTCTCGGGGGTGCCCTCGGGGCCGACGGCGATGGCGGCCGCGGCGTGGTCCTGGGTGGAGAAGATGTTGCAGGAGGCCCAGCGGACCTGGGCGCCGAGGGCGACCAGGGTCTCGATCAGCACGGCGGTCTGCACGGTCATGTGCAGGGAGCCGGTGATGCGGGCGCCGGCCAGCGGCTGGGCGGCGGCGTACTCCTTGCGGATCGACATCAGGCCGGGCATCTCGTGCTCGGCGAGAGTGATCTCCTTGCGGCCGAAGGCGGCGAGGGAAAGGTCGGCGACCTTGAAGTCCTGGCCGTTGGCGACAGTCGACATGCGAGCTGCTCCTCGTGGTTCGGGTCGAGGGTGGGTACGGCTTGCTCTGCGGCGGCCTGGACATACGAATGCCCGGGCGCCCGCAGGACAGTCCGTCGGAGGCCCTCTCTCCCTCGGCCGGTCCGCGCGGGACCGCCCGACCGCCATCAGCAGCGACGTCTGACCGGTGACGAATCTACACCGATCAGCCCAGTCGGCCCCAGCCCGCCCGGGCCCTGGTTCCGGCCAGGTTCCGCGGTTCGCGGCCCGATCCGACAGCGCTTTCCGCGCTTTTGATCCCGGCGATGGCGCTCGGCCAGGGCCCCTCGCCGCACTCATCCGGCGCAAGCTGTACTCGGAGCAGGAGCGCGAACCGGCATGTCCGCGTTGTTCATGGGGGACCGGCAAGGTGGCCGGAGCCGAGGCGCTGGTCGCGGGCGCGTTCGCGCGTTGAGGAGCAGGGCCGAGGGGTCTCGGCGAGGAGAATGCCATCCCCCATGCCCGCCCCGGACGAGTCGGCGGTTCTCGACGTGCTGCGCGAGGGCGGGTGATCGGCGTCCCGTAGGGTGCGGGCGCCGCGCGGGTTTCGCGCGGCGCCCGCACCGCCCGTCGACGGCGGTCGCCGGGGCACGGGTGGTTCCGGGGAGGGAACACAGATGGGATCGGGGAGACCGGGGCGCGGCCTGCGCCTGGCCGGATGGGTGCTGGCGCCGCTGGGCGTGGCGCTGTTCTTGGGCTCGCTGCTGACGTTCCGGGCGAACTACTCGGGGCTCACGGTCGCGAGCGAGGGCATGAGTCCGACGTACGGCGTCGGTGACCGGCTCTTCTACGAAAAGGTCGGCGGCTCGCAGGTGCGCCGTGGGGACGTCGTGCTCTATCGCATGCCGGCCCGCTACAGGGACCTGCCCGTGGTCCAGCGGACGGTCGGCGTCGGCGGCGACCGGCTCGTGGGCCGCATCGGCGGCGGGCCGATCACGGTCAACGGGAAGCCGCTGCCGGAGCCGTACGTCCGGGATGCCGACCCCGTCGGAGGGATGCCCTTCGAGGTGACGGTCCCCGAGGACCGGTTGTTCATGCTCGGGGACAACCGGGGCAACTCCCGCGATTCCCGCTCCTTCGACGACGAGGCCGGCGGAGGGGCCGTGCCGCTCACGGCCGTGCAGGGCCGGATCGTCGAGGACGTGAGCGTGCCGGTGGCGCTCGGTGCGGCCATGGTGCTCGGAGCGGTGACCGGGCTGGCGGGAGCGGGATGCGGGCTGGCTGGGTGGCTGGTCGGACGCGGGCGCCGCGCTCCGTACGGCCCGCCCCCGGTGTACACCCCGTAGCGCGAAGGCGGTTCACGGGAAAGGCCCCGGACCTCACCGGTCCGGGGCCTTTCCCGTGCTGTCAGCGGTTCCTGTGCTGTCAGCGGCTCAGTGGCCGGAACCGCCCGGCGCCTCGCCGCGGTCGGCGCCCGCCGCTGCCGCGGACTCGTCGTAGATGTCCGGCTCCAGGTAGATCACGCGCGCGATCGGCACGGCCTCGCGGATGCGGCTCTCGGCGGCGTCGATCGCCGCGGCCACCTCGGCCGCCGTCTCCTCGTGCTGGACGGCGATCTTCGCGGCGACGAGCAGTTCCTCAGGGCCGAGGTGCAGCGTGCGCATGTGGATGATGCGGGTGACCACCTCACCGTCCACGAGGGCGGCCTTGATCTTCTCGACCTCTTCCGTCCCGGCGGCCTCGCCGAGCAGCAGGGACTTCGTCTCGGCGGCGAGCACGACGGCGATGACGATCAGCAGCACACCGATGCACAGGGTGCCGATGCCGTCCCAGACGCCGTTGCCGGTCGCGAGAGCCAGGCTCACGCCGACCAGCGCCAGGATCAGACCGACCAGCGCGCCCAGGTCCTCCAGCAGGACGACGGGCAGTTCGGGGGCCTTGGCCCGACGCACGAACTGCGGCCAGCTCAGCTTGCCCCGCAGCTCGTTCGACTCCTTGATGGCAGTGCGGAAGGAGAACGTCTCCGCGATGATCGCGAAGACGAGGACGCCGATCGGCCAGTACCAGTCCCTGATCTCGTGGGGGTGCTTGATCTTCTCGTAGCCCTCGTAGATGGCGAACATGCCACCGACGGAGAAGAGCACGATGGAGACGAGGAAGGCGTAGATGTAGCGCTCGCGCCCGTAGCCGAAGGGGTGTTGCGGGGTCGCCTCGCGCTGGGCCCTCTTGCCGCCGAGCAGCAGAAGTCCCTGGTTGCCGGAGTCGGCCAGCGAGTGGACGCTCTCCGCGAGCATCGAGGACGACCCGCTGAAGAGGAACGCCACGAACTTCGCTGCCGCGATCGCGAGGTTGGCGGCGAGTGCCGCCACGATCGCCTTGGTGCCGCCTGACGCGCTCATGTGTGCCGGGTGTCCCTTCGTGCTGACGTCGATCGCTTCCGGGCTTTGCCCGGCCTTTGCGGTGCGCCATTGTTGCAGCACCCCGAAGGGGCGCCGTCTCAGGCCACCACAGTGGCGCGGAAGAGCGTGCCCGGACCGCCGTCGGTGCCCGTGATCCGCACTGCTTCCCCGGCCGGTACGAAGGCCGACTCGCCGGGGCGGAGCGCCAGCTCACCCACCGTCACCCCGCCCGCGGTGCACAGCAGGATCTGCGGCGTCGGGGCCGTCAGGTCGCAGGGCGCCGAGTCGGCGGCCAGCACGAAGCGGGAGAGCCGGAATTCGTCGATCGGGGTGTCGTACACCTCCTCGCCGGTGGACGAGGGCTCGGGGCGCAGCACACCGGGGTCGGTCGCCTCGAAGCGGACGATGCGCAGCAGTTCGGGTACGTCGACGTGCTTGGGCGTCAGTCCGCAGCGCAGCACGTTGTCGGAGTTGGCCATGATCTCGACGCCGAGGCCGGTCAGGTAGGCGTGCGGGACTCCGGCGCCGAGGAACAGGGCCTCGCCGGGCTGGAGTCGGACGTGGTTGAGCAGCATCGCCGCGATGACACCCGGGTCGCCGGGATAGTGGCGGGCGACGGAGGCGTACGGGGCGTAGGGGCCGCCGAGCCGTTCGGCGGCGGCGGCCGCCTCGTGGACCGTGGCCGCCATCTCCTCGCGGTCTGCGGTCAGTACGGCGGTGAGGACCTCGCGGAGGGCTGCCTCCTCGGGGTGGGCGTGCAGCAGGTCGACGTACGGCTTGAGGGAGTCGACGTCGAGACCGGCGAGCAGGTCGGCGGCCTCGGCGGGTGCGCGGAAGCCGCACAGGCCGTCGAACGGCGTGAGCGCGCAGATCAGTTCGGGCTTGTGGTTGGCGTCCTTGTAGTTGCGGTGCGGGGCGTCGAGCGGAACGCCGGCTTCTTCCTCGGCGGTGTATCCGGCCTTCGCCTGGGCGAGGTCGGGGTGGACCTGGAGGGACAGCGGGGCACCGGCCGCGAGCAGCTTCAGCAGGAACGGCAGCCGGGGACCGAACTTGGCGACGGCCGCCGCGCCGAGCTCCCGCTCGGGTGCGTCGGCGATGACCTCGGAGAGCGGCCGGGCGTTCTCGCCGCCACGGCTGACGTGGGACGGCGCGCCGGGGTGGGCGCCCATCCACATCTCGGCCTGCGGCTCGCCCGTGGGAGCGACGCCGAGCAGCTCCGGGATGGCGGTCGTGGACCCCCAGGCGTAGGGGCGCACGGTGTTGGCGAGGCGATCCATGGGCTTCCCGGTCCTTCTTCGGTACGGCGGTGTGCGGGGCGGTACGGCCGGCTGCGGGGCACCGGCTCCGGTTCGTCGGCCCTTGGTACGGCGGGCCCGCGTACGCGGAGCGTCGGTTCGGCGGACGCCCGGTGTCCGGCGGGTGTCCGCTGCGCGAGATCGCCTACGACTGGTCGCCCCGGCCGCGGTCGCCCGATTCCGCGAGCGACAGGTACACGGCGGCGAAGTCCGTCACGGCGAGCAGCTCGGCGATCGATTCGAGTTCCGAGCCGTCCTCCGGTTCGAGTTCGCTGATCGGGGTGTCGTGACCGAGGGCGAGTTCGCGTGCGGCCGGCGCGGCGGTGAGCCCGCCCGCGGGCCGGTCGCGCAGCAGGACGATGCGGGCCCGCAGCGCCTGCGGCTCGTCGACCCGGTCACGGAAGAAGTCCTCGGGGTCCGCCCCGGCAGCGAAGTCCCCGACCAGGAGCACGCCGTGGGCGGGCAGCGCCTCGGGAAGCTCGGCGGCGAGCGCCGGCAGACCGGCGAGCTCGGCGAGGACGGCGGCGAAGCGACGGCCCGCGGGGGCCGCGCCCGCGCCCTCCGTCCAGATGAGGGGCAGGCTGTCGGCGAGTTCGGCGGCGAGCGTCTTGGCCGGGTTGCTGTACGTCGCGATGGCGGGCCCGCACCGCTCGGCGGTGCGGTCGAGCCGGTCGGCGACCTTGGCGAGGATCTCGGGGGGCGCTTCGAGGAGCCCCACGCGGTCGAGGAGGGACAGCAGCGGTGTCAGCAGGGCCCACAGGGCGCCGGGGCTCGCCGCCTGGCCCTCCTCGTAGAGCTCGTAGGGGGCGGTGGCCATCGGGACGACCAGGCCGTGGGCGCCGTCGACCGCCTCGGACAGCGGGGAGGTGCGGGGTGCGACGGCGACGACGGTGCAGCCGCGCCGGTAGGCCTGCTCGGTGAGCAGGGCGAGGCCCGGTTCGCTGCCGTCGGTGGTGACGACCAGCAGCAGGTCCAGCGAGCCCGCCCAGCCGGGGAGGGCCCAGCGCAGGGCGCCCGCGGCGTGGGCCACGCCCGTGGGCCGCAGTGCGATGACGGGGGCGGACGCCCCGGCGAGGGCGCCGATGAGGTCGGCGACCCCGACGGCGGCGGTGCCGGGCCCGGCGACGAGCACGACCCGCGGGCGTCCCTCGGGGGTGAGCTCGGCGACTCCGGCCTCGGCCGCGTGCCGGGCTGCGGTGCGTACCCGCGCCCCGGCTTCGGCGGCGCCGCGCAGGAGGCCTCGGTGGTCGATGCGGGCGAGAGCGTCCGGGGCGTCGAGGAGCGACTCGTCGAGCATGGGGTGGGGCCTCCGATCGCCGTGCGCGTGCGGGGGGTGTCGGTGGTGGGGCCGGTCCCGCGCGGGGCGGGGCGGCCGCGCTAGGCGGGGCGGCGGGCCTCGTCGACCAGGAGGACCGGGATGCCGTCCCGTACGGGGTAGGCCAGACCGCAGTCCGCGCCGGTGCAGATCAGCTCGGGCGTCTCGGCCTCCGTGCGGTCGTCGAACGGTGCGTGGCACGCCGGGCAGGCGAGGATCTCCAGGAGGCCGGCTTCGAGCGGCATGTCAGCGGTGTCCCTTCGGGCGTCTCACAGGTCCGGGGTGCGGTTCGGCCGCGCCGGACGTGCGGTCAGGGTCTTGCGGATCGGGCCTCGTCAGCCTACCGCCGGGAAGCGGGGTGCGGCTCGTTCTGACCACGCCCCCGTCGGTCCGGCGCGCCGGGGGCGGGCCGACGGGCGTGCGTGGCCGGAGGGGCCGGGCGGCCGGTGGGGCCGGTGGGGCCGGTGGGGCCGGTGGGGCCGGGCTCAGGCGCGGACGAGTGCGAGGACCTCGTCGCGGATCTTCGTCATCAGCGCCTCGTCCCGGGCCTCGACGTTGAGCCGCAGCAGTGGCTCCGTGTTGGAGGCCCGCAGGTTGAACCACCAGTCGCCGGTGGCCACGGTCAGACCGTCCAGCTCGTCGGTCGTCACACCCTCGCGGGTGGCGAAGGCGGCCCGTACCGCGGCCGACCGGCCGGCCTGGTCGTCGACCTGGGAGTTGATCTCGCCGGAGGCGGCGTACCGGTCGTACCGGCCGACCAGCCGGGACAGCGGGCCGTCCTGCGTGCCGAGGGCCGCGAGCACGTGGAGCGCGGCCAGCATGCCGGTGTCGGCGTTCCAGAAGTCGCGGAAGTAGTAGTGCGCGGAGTGCTCGCCGCCGAAGACGGCGCCGGTGCGGGCCATCTCCTCCTTGATGAACGAGTGCCCCACCCGGGTGCGCACCGGCCTGCCGCCCTGTTCGCGTACGACCTCCGGGACCGACCAGGACGTGATCAGGTTGTGGATCACCGTGCCGCCCGGGTGCCTGGCCAGCTCTCGCGTGGCGACGAGGGCGGTGATCGCGGACGGCGAGACGCCCTCGCCGCGCTCGTCGACGACGAAGCAGCGGTCGGCGTCACCGTCGAAGGCGAGGCCCAGGTCGGCGCCCTCGGCGACGACGCGGGCCTGGAGGTCGACGATGTTCGCGGGGTCCAGGGGGTTGGCCTCGTGGTGGGGGAAGGTGCCGTCGAGCTCGAAGTACATCGGGACGAGGGTGACGGGCAGGGAGCCGAAGACGGTGGGGACGGTGTGGCCGCCCATGCCGTTGCCCGCGTCCACGACGACCTTCAGCGGACGCATCGCGGACAGGTCGACGAGCGAGAGCAGATGGGCCGCGTAGTCGGCGAGCGTGTCCCGCTGGGTGACCGTGCCGCGCCGGGCGGCCGGCTCGGGCCCGCCGTCGGCGGACCAGGCGGTGACGAGGTCGCGGATGTCGGCGAGGCCGGTGTTCTGGCCGACGGGCGCGGCGCCGGCGCGGCACATCTTGATGCCGTTGTACTGCGCGGGGTTGTGCGACGCGGTGAACATCGCCCCCGGCAGGTCCAGGTGCCCGGAGGCGAAGTACAGCTGGTCGGTCGAGCACAGGCCGATCAGGGTGACGTCCGCGCCGCGGGCGGCGGCGCCGCGCGCGAAGGCGCCGGACAGGCCGGGCGACGAGGGCCGCATGTCGTGGCCGACGACGATCGCGTCGGCGCCGGTCACCTGGACGAACGCTGCGCCGAAGAGCTCGGCGACCTGCTCGTCCCACTGATCCGGCACCACTCCGCGGACGTCGTACGCCTTCACGATCTGCGACAGATCAGCAGCCACGGCCCAATCCTCCTGAAGTCTTGGCGGTCGCATCAAACTACCCGCCGCAGGTGTGCGCATCGTGCCCGGACCGGGCTTGCGGGATGTGATCCGCTGCGGCGCGCCCGCCCGGGCCGGGTGCCCTACGCGCCGGGCGCGCCGGCCGGGGCGACGGGAACGGGTCAAGTGGGCGGCGGTGGGGGCGAGTTGGCCGGGAACGGCAGTGCGCCGCGGGAGCGGGCGGGACGCCGGGGAAGCCTCCGGCCGGCAGCGCGGCCGGGCACCGGGGAAGCGGCGGGGCGGAGGGCGAGGGGAGCGTGCGGCTCAGTTGTCCGGGGAGCGAAGCACCCGCAGGTGGCCGCGGCGCGCGACCTCCATCGGGTCGGCCGAGCGGCGGCCGCCCTGTCCGCCCGCCTGCGCGGTACGTCCCTGGGGCCGGGCCGCCTCCCGCACCGCGTTCGCCAGCGCTTCGAGGTCGTCACCGCTGGGGCGGGCCGGGGCCGAGCCGTCCGTGAGCCGCACGACCTCCCAGCCGCGTGGAGCGGTCAGCCGCTCGCTGTGCTCGGCGCACAGGTCGTAGCAGTGGGGCTCGGCGTAGGTGGCGAGCGGGCCGAGGACCGCAGTCGAATCGGCATAGACGTACGTCAGTGTCGCGACGGCAGGGCGGCCGCACGCGGTGCGCGAACAGCGACGTACAGGGCTCACGACGTTGGACGGTACCGCACTCTTGAGCGGGCTGCGACGACTCTCCACCAGGTCACTCCCCCGTGTCGTGATGTGACATCCGACAAAACGGCTGTTCCTGCAACTGGCCTGACCTGCACGGAAAGAGAACCACACGGGCGACGGGCGCACAGGTGCCGGTCACGACTTGGGGTGAACAATGTCAATCGGGCCGAGATCACCGATCTCCCGGGTCGTGCAATCGAGCCGAACCTTGGCCGGAATGGTCAATTGGCGACAAGGGGCGTGGCAGGGTCCACGCGCCGGTCGCCGCTCGCGCGGGAGAGTTACCCTGCGTCGGTGATGGACAGTCCTGTACCGCCCCGCCCGACCGAGCCGAGACCGCGCCGCCGCGACCGCCACGGCCGGGGCATGCGCGGCCCGGTCGCCCCGCCGCAGGTCCCGCTGGCCGCCAGCCGCTCGGAGACCTTCCGTGACCTGGTGCAGGACTCCGTGGAGCGACTGGAGCGGCACTGGCCGCAGCTGGCCGATGTCGACTTCCTGGTCCTGGACGTACCGGCCTCACCGGACGACTCGGTGCCGCTCGGCAGCGCGGAGCCTGCGGCGAAGGACCGTCCGGCCCGGATCATGATCTACCGCCGGCCCGTCGAGATCCGGACGAAGAACCGCGACGAACGAGCGCTGCTGGTGCACGAAGTGGTCGTCGAGCAGGTCGCGGAACTGCTCGGGCTCTCGCCCGAGTCGGTCGACCCCCGCTACGGCCAGGACTGACCCGGCCGCCCGCCCAAGGCCGCCCCGGGGCTCACGCGTGCCGGTCGGACCGCCGACGACAACCTGTGTCCGGCGCCCCGCCGCAGGAGGGACCCGCGACCGGCCCGGCCCGCGCGCCGCGGCGCGCGGGCCGGGCTCGCATCGTCAGTCGTCGAGCACGGACAGGTCCTGCTCCGCCTCCGGGACGACCACCGTGCCGCGGTCGTCCGGGAGGTTCTGGATCGTGAACATCGGGATGCCGTCGTCCGCGATCTCCAGCGCGCGCGACGCGTGCACCGGTCCGCCCGAGAGCGTCTCGACCGTCACCGCGTAGGAGCCCTTCAGCCCGGCCGGCACCGGCGGCGTGATCGCCAGGGTCGTACCGGCCTTCACCTTGTACGTCTTGACGGCCTGCGCGCCCCCTTCCGTGCCCGCCGACGCCGTGACCCTGACCTCGGCCGCCTCGCCGGGCGCGGTGAGCGAGAGGACCGAGCCCTTCGCGCGGTTGTCGGCGGCGGTGGCCCGCTCGCCGACCGGCGCGGCGGCGGGGACGAAGGCGATCTCCTTCTCGTCGCCCTTGCCGCGCACCACCCTCAGCGCCGCCACGACGGGCGTGGCGCGTCCCTTCTCCGCGGGACTGAGGATCAGCGATCCGGCCTCTCCCTTGGTGATGTCGGCGAGGTCGACACTCGCCGTCATCCCGGACTTCACGTGCAGCAACTCGTGTCCGGCCGGGGTGATCGTCCCGGTGGAGCCCGCGAGTTGGACCTTCAGCGCGGCGTCGTCGTCGCCCGGGGCGAAGGCCACCAGCTGCACCGACGTCGCGTCCGACGGGATGCCCGGCAGTACGACGGTGCCGGCCGGGTCGGCGGAGGCGGCGAGCCAGTCGCTGCCGTCGGTCTCGTCGGCGGCCCGTACGACCGCGCCCACGCGGCCGGTACGAGTGGTCACATGGACGGTCACCTCGTCCGCCTTGTCGGCGGTGAGCGTCGGGAGCAGCACGGGGACGCTGGAGCCGGCCGGAACGGGGATGCCCTCCGTCAGCGTCGTCCTGAGTGCCCCGTCCTTGCCGTACAGCTCGATGTCGGCGACGGCCCCGGCCTCGTCGGGGTTGGTCAGGTGCACGTAGTCCTGGCGGCCCTCGGCGAGAGAGGCGCCGGGGAACCAGAAGTCGGTGTCGGGTCCGGTGCAGCTGACGCCGAGCAGCCCCCGCCCGCTGCCCGCGGTGACCGAGGTCGTCTGCTGGGTGGTCCAGCCGGGCGCGAGGGAGCCGGTGGCGGTGCCGACGAGGGCGGGGGCCTCGCCGCCGTCCACCTCGGCGGAGACCGGCTTGCCGGGCTCCTTCACGGCGACGACGGTCTTCTCGGGAGCGGGCTTCTTCGCGCCGTCCTTGTCCGCGCCCTTCTTCTTTGCGTCCTTGGCGGGCGCGGCTTCGGTGTCGGCCGACACGGCGGCCGAGGGCCGCAGTGCGGCCGAGTCCGCCGGCTCGCCGGCGTCCTTCTGTCCCCCGCTCTGCTTCCGCGCGGGCGTGAACGAGATGTAGCGGGTCTCGGCGATCTCCGAGCTGCTCGGCGCCGGGCACAGCAGGCTGGAGCGTTCCACGGGCAGCGGCAGCGCGAGGTCGCCGCGCGTCGGCTCGGTGCCGTCCGGGACGGTCAGCGAGGCGAATCCGGTGACCGCCGCGAGGGCGGTGGTGACCGCGATCAGGGAGATGGTCGTGCGCTTCACTCTGACTCGCCTCGCGTCGTGCCGGGGGCCTGGGCGGGCGGCTCGGGGTACGGGCCGCCGTCGGGGTACTGCTCGCCGTATCCGTACGGGTCGTGGTCGCGCCCGTCCTGCGGGTACTGCTCGTCGCCGTAGGGCTCCGTCCCGTACGGGTCGCCCTGGTAGGGCTGCTGGTACGCGCCGTCGCCGTAGGGCTGCTGGGAGCCGTAGGGCTGCTCGCCGGCGTACTGGCCGCCCGGGTACTGCTCGTTGCCGTACGCGTAGCCGCCGTCGCCGTAGGGCTGCTGGGCCTGCCAGTCGCCGTAACCCTGCTGGGGAACCGCCGCGTAGGGAGCGGCCTGTTCGTCCTGCCCCGCGGTGAACGGGGCGTGGGCGTCCGGCTGTTGGGCGTACGGGCCGGGGTCGGGTGCGCTGTCCTCGGCGGCTGCCGCCTCGGCCTCGGCCTGGGCGCGCAGCCGGCGCGCCCTGCGGCCCTCGCCGGCCTCCGGCTGGAGGGGAACGGCCACTTCCTCCTCGGGGAGGTCGTCGTCGATCTCACGGCGGCGGCCCGGCAGCGCGAGCACCACCAGGACGAGCGCGAGGAACGCCTGGACCCAGATCCACGCCGTGTGCGTCGCCGGGTCCTCGTACGTCAGGTCGAGCCGTCCGCCCTCGGCAGGCAGTTCGAAGCCCTGCGCCCAGCCGTCGACGGTCGTCTTCTCCAGCGGGCGGCCATCGAGTGCGGCCTGCCAGCCCTCGGCGGCGCGGTCGGCGATGCGCAGGACGCGGCCGGAGCCGCCGGCGGGGATCTCGGTGTGCGCCTCGACGGCGTCGGAGGCGATGGGCAGCGGATCGCTCCTGCCGTCGACGATCGTGGCCCGGGCGACCTGGCGGTCCACGCGCCACAGCGCGCTGCCGTCGAGCTGGCTGAGCCGGCTCAGTCCGGGGGTGGCGTCGAGGACGCGGCTGGTCTGGCGGGGCACTCCGTCGCGTACGAGCACGTAGCGGATCGCGTAGCCGCTGAGCTGGTCGGTCTGGTCGGCGCCGGAGCCGGCGACCAGGTGCGCGACGATCTTGTCGAGGCGGGTGTCGCCGCCGCCCGCCTCGGCGAGCTCGGCGTCACCGAGCCGGCCGCCGGAGCCGCGCACCAGGGTGTACGAGACCTTGGCGTCCGAGGTGCCGCCGAGGACGAGGGTGCGAGGCTGGTCGCGGGTGTCGCTCTCCTCGGCGACGAATGCGGGCACCTGGACCGGGTCCCGGCGCGTGAGCGGGCCCGCGGCGCCGTCGATCATCCAGCCGGCCGCGGCGGCGACGGGTGCGAGCGCCGCGGCGAGCCCGACCAGGGCGGCGACCGGCTGCCGCCAGCCGAAGCTCTGGGCGGCGACGCGGGTGCGGCCGCCCTCGGCGCCGAGCACGGCCGCGGACAGCAGTGCGATGCCGTAGACGAGGGTGGCGGGCCCGGCCCAGCCGGAGCCGTTGGTCAGGGCCGCGAGGACCAGGGCGACCAGGGCGACGACCCAGGAGGTACGGATGGCGAACTGCCGCTCCTCGCGCAGCAGGGCGGCGAGCGCGGCCAGCACGATGCCGAGCATCAGGACGCCGCCGACGGCTCCGGGGCCGCCGGGGCTGATGCCGAGCAGGTCGAGCGCGTCGGCCGAGCCGCTGCCGAACTCGAGACCGGCCTCGCGGAAGAATCCGGAGGGGCTGGTCAGCAGGGAGAGCGACCAGGGAGCGAGGACGAGCACCGGGGTGCCGACGGCGGCGAGGAAGCGCAGCGCGTAGGCGGTGATGTCGTTCCGGCGCAGGACCAGCACGGCGATGCCGGTGAACACGGCGAGCGGCCACACGACGGGCGTGAAGGCCATCGCGAAGGTCAGCAGCAGGGCGTACGCCCAGGTGGCCCGCCAGCTGCCGCGACCGCCGCCCCTGATGCGCAGTCCGTGTGCGGCGACGGCGGCACGGGCGACGAGCGGCAGCACGATCGCGAGGACGGCGGTGCCGAGCCGTCCGGTGGCGAGTGCTCCGGTCGCGGCGGGCAGGAAGGCGTACGCGATGCTCGCCCAGGCGCGCAGCAGGCGGGACTCGACGATGGGCCGGGACGCGAAGTAGGCGGTGAGGCCGGCGAGCGGGACCGAGCAGACGAGCAGCACGGTCAGGGCGAGACCGGTGGAGCCGAGGAACAGCGCGGACAGGACGGCGAGGACCGCGAGGTAGGGAGGTGCCGTCTGGGTGCCGCCGGTGCCGACCGGGTGCCAGCCGTCCGCGTAACGGCTCCACAGGTCGAAGACGTCGGCGGGTGCGGGCAGCAGGGCGCCGCCGGCCAGCGCGCCGCCGCCGTACAGTCCCCGGCAGGCGACGAGGGAGACGACGAGGAGGACGGCGAAGAGGAGCGGCCCCGGCTTGCGGGCGATCTTCTTCAGCCGCGCGAACTGCTCGATCTCCAGGAATTCCGCGTCGTCGCCGCCGGGCCCCGACTCGACGACGCCGTGCCGGGAGCCGCCGGAGTCGGCCTGCGAGCCGCCGAAGTCCGAGACGACCTGTTCCACGGTGGCGCGGACGGTCGCTCCGGGGGGCGGGAACAGCGGTCGCAGCTCGCTCGCCTCGACCGCCCGCCGTGCGCGTCTGCGACGGCCCGCGAGGAGGCGCTCGGGCCGCAGCAGGACGCCGAAGAGACCCATGACCTCGTCGACGGCCTGGCCCGGGACCTTGCCGACGAGATAGGCCAGGGTGCGCAGCAGGGTGCCGACGACGAGGCGCATCAGGACCCAGGGCAGGGCGGCACCGCGGGTGTTGGTCAGCAGGGTGTAGACGGCGCCGGCCTTGTCGACGCGGTGCGGGCTGGCGACGGACCGGCCCACGCAGTCGACGGTGCGCCGCTCGCGGGCGGCGGCCTCCGCGTGGCGCAGGACGGCGCCGGGGGCGACGAGGACGCGGTGTCCGGCGGCGTGGGCGCGCCAGCACAGGTCGACGTCGTCACGCATCAGCGGCAGCCTGCGGTCGAACCCGCCGAGCTCCTCGTACACGTCGCGGCGGATGAGCATGCCCGCGGAGGAGACGGAGAGGACCGAGCGGATCTGGTCGTGCTGGCCCTGGTCCTGTTCGCGCCGGTCGAGGCCGGTCCAGCGGCGGCCGCTGTTGGCGATGGAGACGCCCGCTTCGAGGAGCTGCTTGCGGTCGTACCAGCCGCGCAGCTTGGGGCCGACGACCGCGGCGTATGCGTCGGAGTCGGCGACGCGCAGCAGCTCGGCGAGTGCCGTGGGCTCGGGTGCGCAGTCGTCGTGGAGCAGCCACAGCCACTGCACGGGCTCGCCGTGCGGCAGCTCGGGCATGTCGTACGCCTCGTCGCGCCAGGTCCTGGTGACCGGGTCCCAGCCGCTGGGCCGCTTCAGGTAGGGCAGATCGTCGGGGGTGAGCACCCCGGCGGTGCGGACGGCCTCGTCGACGGCGGCGCCGAAGCCGGTGCGCCGGGCGAGGTGCAGGACGCGGTCGGCGCCGAGGGCGTCGGTGAGCGTCTGCGCCGAGTCGTCGGCACTGCCGGTGTCGGCGGCCACGACGTTCTGTACGGGGCGTTCCTGGCCGAGCAGTCCGGCGAGGGCGTCGGGCAGCCAGCGTGCGCCGTCGTGGGAGACGAGCACGGCGGTGACGACGTGCCTCGGGAACTCGGGCGCGTGTGCCGGGACAAACGCGGCGGTGGTGGCGGACATTGAGGTACGGGCCCTCCGGCCAGGGTCGCCCCGAAGGGGCGTTGGTGCGTCACGGACGGGGCCCCACACTAACGGCACGAGGAAAGCGCTGCGGCGCGGAGCGCTTCGTTGAGGGGCGGTGGCCGGGCGACGGGAGGGCGAACGGTCCGCCGCCTGTGCACCGGGCACAGACGGCGGGCCGTTTGCTTTGTAGTCAGTTGTACCTTTTGGCCGGGCGGTGACCGGCCCGCGATCAGACCGCGGCCTTCTTGAGCCGACGGCGCTCGCGCTCCGAGAGGCCGCCCCAGATTCCGAATCGCTCGTCGTTGTTGAGGGCGTACTCAAGACATTCGGAGCGGACCTCGCAGGCGAGGCAGACCTTCTTGGCCTCCCTGGTGGAACCGCCCTTCTCGGGGAAGAAGGACTCGGGATCGGTCTGGGCGCACAACGCGCGCTCCTGCCAGCCGAGTTCCTCGTCCGCGTCCTCGACCAGCAGTTGCTGGAACAGCTCGGTCATGTGCGCCCCTCGTCTGTCTTTACGTCCCCGTGATGTTGCCGCGATCGTTTTCGGCCGAACGACACGAGTGAAATTACAAGTGTGTGGCTCCGGGCCAGTCAAGCCACGATCTGCTATTGGGCCCGGTATTCACTCTGCGGAACCAAGGCTATGCGGAAAGTGTTCAAATCACCAAAAACCTGACACATGCCAGCGGCCTGTTCCGCACCTCCTCCCTCGGAGGGGGAAGACGTCGCAAACATCGATCATGTTGCGATCAAGCCATCGAAGCGATCCGGATCACAGTACGGTCACGGCGCCCCAACGGCGTTTGCGAGAACGGTTGCTGCCGCATGTCTCCCGGCCAGCGACTGCACAAACCTTTCTCTGCTCGCAGCAACCGGATGTGATGAAACATTGCCGCCAAATCGGTCATTGGGTTGACATGGGGTAAGGGGAGCAGTCACCTTTGATCCCATGCCAGCGACCTCAGCGCCCCACGCGACCCGCCTCCGCGGGTTCCGCAGCGCTGTCCAGGCGCGCTGTTGCTGTTGCTGTTCCAGCTGTTGACGCCCACGAGCTCCAGCTTCTTCTTCTCGCATCGCCCCGCACTGCCTGCTCTGCGACACCCCAGCACTTCCTGCCGAGGAACCCCCGCACCCATGAACAGCGACAGCGACCTCCAGATCGCCGGCGACATCCTCGCCGTCCAGCACCTGCTCCAGCCCGCCCGCGAGCACCCCGCCACCGTGGCCGAGTTCGCCGGGCTCGCCCGGTCCATCGCCGCCGACCGCGCGCGCTGGGAGCACCTCGTCGAGTACGACGCCACCTCCCGCTGGTACCACCGCCTGCAGACCGGCCCCGGCTACGAGGTCTGGCTGCTGAGCTGGGTCCCCGGCCAGGGCAGCGGCCTGCACGGCCACGGCGCCTCCTCCGGCGTGCTCACCGTGCTCGACGGCGAGCTCACCGAGCGCACCGAGGGCGGCGAGCGGTCCCTGGCCGCGGGCGCGCAGCGTGTCTTCGCCCCCGGCTACGTCCACGAGGTCGTCAACGACTCCCTGGAGCCGGCCGTCAGCCTGCACGTGTACTACCCGGGCCTGACCGAGATGCCCATGCACACCTCCGCGCGGTGCACGCAGGAGTCCGTTCCGGTCTGAGGGGCCGTCCGCGCGCCTGCCAAGATGGGCGCATGCGCATTGTGGTTCTGGCCGGCGGTATCGGCGGCGCCCGTTTCCTCCGTGGTCTCCAGCAGGCCGCGCCCGAGGCGGACGTCACGGTGATCGGCAACACCGGTGACGACATCCATCTGTTCGGGCTGAAGGTCTGCCCCGACCTCGACACCGTGATGTACACCCTCGGCGGTGGCATCAACGAGGAGCAGGGCTGGGGACGCAGCGACGAGACGTTCCAGGTCAAGAGCGAGCTGGCCGCGTACGGCGTCGGGCCCGAGTGGTTCGGGCTCGGCGACCGCGACTTCGCCACGCACATCGTCCGCACCCAGATGATCGGCGCAGGCTACCCGCTCAGCGCCGTCACGGAGGCGCTGTGCGACCGGTGGCAGCCGGGCGTACGGCTGCTGCCGATGTCCGACGACCGCGTCGAGACGCATGTCGCCGTCACCCTCGACGGAGAGCGCCGCGTCGTCCACTTCCAGGAGTACTGGGTCAGGCTGCGGGCGTCCGTGCCCGCCGAGGCCGTCGTGCCGGTCGGCGCCGAGCAGGCCAAGCCGGCGCCCGGCGTGCTGGAGGCGATCGCCGAGGCGGACGTCGTCCTCTTCCCGCCGTCCAACCCCGTCGTCAGCATCGGCACCATCCTGTCCGTGCCCGGCATCCGCGAGGCCATCGCCGACGCGGGCGTGCCGGTCGTGGGCCTGTCCCCCATCGTCGGCGACGCGCCCGTGCGCGGCATGGCCGACAAGGTGCTCGCTGCCGTGGGCGTGGAGGCGACGGCAGCGGCCGTCGCCCGGCACTACGGCTCCGGGCTGCTCGACGGCTGGCTCGTCGACACGGTCGACGCGGCCGCCGTGCCGGACGTCGAGGCGGCGGGCATCCGCTGCCGCGCCGTGCCGCTGATGATGACCGGCACCGACGCGACCGCGGAGATGGCCCGCGCGGCCCTGGCACTGGCCGAGGAGGTACGGGGGTGAGCTCGCCCTCCTACCGGGTCTGGGCGCTGCCCGGCATCGGCGAGGTCCAGCCGGGCGACGACCTGGCCAAGCTGATCGCCGCGACCGCGCCCGGACTCGTCGACGGCGACGTCCTGCTCGTCACCTCGAAGATCGTCAGCAAGGCCGAGGGCCGGATCGTCGAGGCGGCGGACCGCGAGGCGGCGATCGACGCCGAGACGGTGCGGGTGGTCGCGCGGCGCGGCACCCTGCGCATCGTCGAGAACCGCCAGGGCCTGGTCATGGCCGCGGCGGGGGTCGACGCCTCCAACACGCCCGCGGGCACCGTGCTCCTGCTCCCCGAGGACCCGGACGCCTCGGCCCGCGCGATCCGCGCGGGGCTGCGCGACGAACTGGGCGTCGAGATCGGCGTGATCGTCACGGACACGTCC
This sequence comes from Streptomyces sp. PKU-EA00015, assembly GCF_013387495.1. GTDB lineage: Bacteria > Actinomycetota > Actinomycetes > Streptomycetales > Streptomycetaceae > Streptomyces. The sequence continues at coordinate 21,561 of NZ_JABZEE010000049.1, forward strand.
GGGCGGCCGTGGCGCAGCGGGCTGACCGACGTCGCGATCGGCGCGGCGGGGGTGCGCGTGCTGGACGACCTGCGCGGCGGCACGGACGCGTACGGCAATCCGCTGACCGCGACCGTGGTCGCCACGGCCGACGAGCTCGCCGCCGCGGGCGACCTGGTGAAGGGCAAGGCCGAGGGGCTGCCCGTCGCCGTCGTCCGGGGACTGGCGCACGTGGTCGACGAGGCCGGCCCCGGTGCGCGGGCGCTCGTACGGGACGCGGCCGACGACATGTTCCGGCTCGGGACGTCGGAGGCGGTGCGCGAGGCCGTGACGCAGCGGCGTACGGTGCGCGCGTTCACGGACCAGCCGGTGGACGGCGGGGCGGTGCGCCGCGCGGTCGCGGCGGCGGTCACGGCGCCCGCGCCGCACCACACCACGCCCTGGCGCTTCGTCCTGCTGGAGTCCGCGGCCTCCCGCGTCCGTCTGCTCGACGCGATGCGCGAGGCGTGGGTCGCGGATCTGCGGCGCGACGGCGCGACGCAGGAGGCGATCGCGAAGCGCGTACGGCGCGGGGACGTCCTGCGGCGCGCGCCCTACCTGGCGGTCCCCTGCCTGGTCGCCGACGGCGCGCACACGTACGGCGACGAACGCCGGGACACCGCGGAACGCGAGATGTTCGTGACGGCGGTGGGCGCGGGCATCCAGAACTTCCTGGTCGCGCTCGCGGGCGAGCGGCTGGGCTCGGCGTGGGTGTCTTCGACGATGTTCTGCCGCGAGGTGGTGCGCGAGGTGCTGGGGCTGCCGTCCACGTGGGACCCGATGGGCGCGGTGGCGATCGGTCACCCGGCGGCCGCGCCGACGGCACGGCCGGCGCGGGACGCGGCGTCGTTCATCGAGGTGCGGTAGCCCCCGGCCGGGCGGCGGCCCGGGTCACGCCCTCGGGTGCGGCCCCGGTCGCACCGGGCGGTGTCACCACGCCGCGATGTCCACCCGGCGCATCTTGGGCTCGCGGCGGGGCGGCACGCGGCCCGAGAGGAGGATCAGCCGAGCGGCGCGGTGGCGCTGGCCCTCGTAAGGGGCCAGCAGCTCCAGCATCGCCGCGTCGTCCGCGTTCCGGTCGCCCGCCAGGGCGTAGCCCACGATCCGGGGCAGATGGAGGTCGCCCACCGTCACCGCGTCGGCCGCGCCGTTGCTGCGCTGCACCGTCTCGGCCGACGTCCACGGGCCGATGCCCGGGATCAACTCCAGCCGCGCTCTGGCCTGTTCGGGCTCCATCGCCGCCGCCTCCTCCAGGCGGCGCGCCACCTTCACCGCGCGCAGGATCGTCGAGGCACGCTTGTCGTCCACACCCGCGCGGTGCCACTCCCAGGACGGGATCATCGCCCAGCCGCGCGGATCCGGCATGACGTGCAGCCGCTCGTCCGGGCCGGGCGCCGGCTCGCCGTACCGGCGGACCAGCAGCCGCCACGCCCGGTACGCCTCGTCCGACGTGATCTTCTGTTCGAGGATCGAGGGGATCAGGGACTCCGTCACCAGCCCCGTGCGCACCAGCCGCAGCCCCGGCCGGCGGTGCTGGGAGGCGGCGACCAGGCGGTGGCGCGGTGTGAAGCCCTCGGGTGTGTCGGCCGCGCCGAGCAGGTCGGGCAGCCGGTCGAGCAGCCACTCGCCGCCCGAGCCCCACGCCTCGGCCTCGACCACGGCGCCCCGCAGGGCGACCCGCAGCGTGCCGGGACCCTCGGGCGTGCGGCTGGCCCGCCAGACGGAGCCGTCGGGCGTGGTGCGGAAGGTGGGGTCGGCCGGGCCGCGGCGCAGCGGCCCGAGGACCAGGCCCAGGTCGAGGGGCCACGGCGGCGTCCACCTGCGTGTGCGGGCGGCCGAGACCTGACGCGGTACGGCGGCGGGTACGCCTGTCGCGCCGCCACGCACCCTCGCGCGGCCGGCGCCCGGTTCGAAGCGTCCTGCCATGCGGTCAGGCTACTGGTCGGAGGAGAAGCGGACCGCGCCCGCCGGGAGCACCGCGTCGCACCACACCCGCGCGCCGTCCCTGAGCTCGTTGTCCTCCCCGACGACCGCGCCGTCGCCCACGACCACGCCGGACAGGACGGTACGGGCCCCTATGCGCGCGCCTTCGCCGACGAGGGAGGCGGAGATCACCGCGCCCGCCCCCACGACGGCGCCCGCGAGGACCGTGCTGCCGTCGATGCGCGCGCCCTCGCCCACCACGGCGCCCTCGCCGACGACCGTGCCACCGGTCAGCTTCGCGTCGGCCGCCACGCGCGCGGAAGGCAGCACCAGCCGGTCGCCGCGCCGGCCGGGGACCGCCGGGGACGGGGCGCGGCCGAGCACCAGGTCGGCGGAGCCGCGCACGAACGCGTGCGGGGTGCCGAGGTCCAGCCAGTACGTGGAGTCCACCATGCCCTGCAGGTGGGCGCCGCAGCGCAGCAGCTCCGGGAACGTCTCGCGTTCGACGGAGACGGGCCGGCCGTCGGGGATCGTGTCGATGACCGAGCGACGGAAGACGTAGGCGCCGGCGTTGATCTGGTCGGTGACGATCTCCTGTGGCGTCTGCGGCTTCTCCAGAAAGGCCGTGACGCGTCCGGTGCCGTCCGTCGGCACGAGGCCGTAGGCGCGCGGGTCGTCGACGCGGGTGAGGTGGAGGGAGACGTCCGCACCGGTCACGCGGTGGGTGTCGACCAGGGCCCCGATGTCGAGGCCGGTGAGGATGTCGCCGTTGAAGACGAGAACGGGGTCGTCGGGCCCGGACCGCAGCCGGGATGCGACGTTGCGGATCGCGCCGCCGGTGCCGAGCGGCTCCTCCTCGGTCACGTACTCCAGGTGGAGTCCGAGCGCCGAGCCGTCGCCGAAGTACGGCTCGAACACCTCGGCCAGGTAGGAGGTGGCGAGCACGATGTGCTCGACGCCCGCGGACCGCGCCCGCGCCAACTGGTGGGTGAGGAAGGGCACACCGGCCGCGGGGACCATCGGCTTCGGTGTCCTGACGGTCAGCGGACGCAGCCGGGTGCCCTTGCCTCCGACCAGGAGAATCGCTTCTGGGGCCTGGTTCAATGCGGTCTCTGCTTCCTGCTGGGGCCGGCACGGTCGCTGGTGGGACCGGTCAGTTTATGCAGTGGGTGCGGCTGTCACGACGCGCACGGCCCCGGGTACGGGTCAGCGGCCCTGGTAAGAGGCCGATGCCGTACGGGTGATGCCGAGCTTGCCGTAGAGCCTGCCGCCGGGGCAGTCCGTGTCGAACCCGTCGCGGTGTCCGGCGATGGCGTTGAGTGTGACCTCCGTGCCCTCCGCGTACTTGCCGCTGCCACCGGAGGTGAGTGTGACCTTGCCCCTCGGGTTGACGCCGTACAGTCCGAGCTTCCACGCCGTCAGCCTGGCCACTGCGGTCACGGCGGCCGCCGGCGGATTGGAGGAATTGTACGAGCCGAGGACGGCGATTCCGGTGCTGTTCTTGTTGAAACCGAGAGTGTGGGCGCCTTGCACCGGCTTGGCCACGCCTCCTGCCCGGCCTTCGTAGATGTTTCCGCACTTGTCGACGGCGAAGTTGTAGCCGATGTCGCGCCAGCCGCTGCTCTCGACGTGGTAGCGGTAGATGCTGCGCAGGACGGAGGGCGCTTCCTGGCAGGTGTAGTTGTTGCCGGTGTCGCTGTGGTGCACGAAGGCGGCCTTCACGGAGTTCGTGTAGACGAAGCCCTCCTCGCGCAGGCTCTCGTCCGCGCCCCACCCCCTGCGGGTGACGATGCGAGGGCGGGGCCCGATGTAGGGCTTGGCCGTCACGGCGTCGAACACGAGGTCGCCCGCCGCCGCTGCCTCAGCTTCCGTGTCCAGCTGGTTGAGCGCCGGGATCTCCAGTCCGCCGGCCGGGGCACGCCCTTCGGAGCCCTCGGTGCCGGGGCCCGGGGTGATGGTTCCGCTGTCCGCCGGGTCGTCACCGGGATCGACGAGTTCGAGGCGCATGCCCTCCGGCAGCGGCCGGCCCGCCCGGCGGTGGGCCTGCACCCGCACCTCCACTCCGTCGGACGCGCCGACCCATAGGGGCGCCGTGGTCCCGCGCACCCGGCCCGACTCGCTCTCCGCGGTGCCGGGGTCGGCGGCGTGGTCCTCGTTGTGGGTCTCGACCTCCTGCCAGGCGGACCAGGTACGCGAGCCGATGCCGCGGGTGCGGATCTCGACGGTGCCGTCCAGCGGGACGGAGGCGTCGTCCCAGACGATGCCGACCAGGGAGAACGACTCCACGTCCTGGCGGGGCAGGCCCTGGACCGGAGCCTGGAGCGTGCGGTCGGCCGTTGCCGTGCCGAGCGGCCGCAGCGGCATCGACCGCGTGCTGCCGGGGACGTCCGGTACGTCACTCCTCATGCCGCCGAGGACATCCGGTACGTCACCCCTCATGCCGCCGAGGACGTCCGGTACGTCGCCCGGGGGTGCGGCGAGCGCGCCGGAGGTGAGCGAGAGCGGAAGGACGAGCGCGGCCGCGCACGCCACGGTGATCGAAGATGCCAGGTATCCACGCATGGCAGAAATCCTGGGACGGGTGCACGCAGACCGCCTGCCGGGAAATCGGCCCCGCACCCGGCCGACCGGAGGACCCCGTTCACTGGTACGGCGGTCCCGCCGGGCGCCCCGGCGTACGCTTGCGCGGGTGAACGCCAGCGACCGTACCCCTGCCGACCTGCTGCGATCCGCGCTCGCCGCGGACCCGGCACGCCCCTTGGTCACCTTCTACGACGATGCCACCGGTGAGCGCGTGGAATTGTCCGTCGCGACCTTCGCCAATTGGGTGGCCAAGACCGCCAATCTCCTTCAGGGAGACCTCGCCGCCGAACAGGGCGAACGCCTGGCACTGTTGCTGCCGGCGCACTGGCAGACCGCCGTGTGGCTGCTGGCCTGTTCGTCGGTGGGCGTCGTCGCGGACGTCGGCGGCGATCCGGCCCGCGCGGACCACGTGGTCGCGGGTCCGGGCCAGTTCGACGCCGGTCTCGCGTGCCGGGGCGAGCGGATCGCCCTGTCGCTGGCACCGCTCGGCCGCCGCTTCCCCGTCCCTCCGGCCGGCTACGCCGACTACGCGGTGGAGGTTCCCGGCCAGGGCGACCGGTTCGCCCCGTACGCGCCGGTGGACCCGGGCGAGGCCGCTCTCGCGGTGGCCGGTCTCGAGCTGAGCGGCGCCGAACTCGTCGATCGGGCACGCGCGGACGCGGAGCGCCTCGGGCTCGGCCCGGGCTCCCGGCTGCTGTCGGGTCTGCCGTACGACACCTGGGAGGGACTGTCCGCCGGGCTGTTCGCTCCGCTGGCGGCGGGCGGTTCCGTCGTACTGTGCCGCAATCTCGGCGAGTTGTCCGAGGACGGGCTGGCGAAGCGGATCGAGAGCGAGCGGGTCACGGGCACCGCGGTATGACAAGCCGCTGAGGTCCACTCATGTGGCGCACACCCGGGCCGAGCCCTCCCGGCCCGGGCGTCAACTCCGGTGGATGATCGGCGACAAGCGCGTTTGCCACGCACAACCAAGCGCCGGGTTCAGCTGTCCAGCCGGGTGTCCGGCGGCCCAGCGCGCCGCCGATGCCATGAAGGATGGACGCACACGTGACGGACAAGGCTGGTACGCCCGCCGAACCGGACGGCCCGACCGGGGACGAGGCCGAGCCGTCGGACGCGGCCGCCACGGATGCGGACTCCGGCCCGGACGCGGACTCCGGCCCGGACGCGGCTGCCGTGGCTCCGGAGGGCGTGGACGGCGGGTCCGGGAGCGGTGACGAGGCGGGGGACGCCGATTCCGGGTCCAACCTCAGGCGCCACTGGCTGCGTTGGACCGCGCTCGGCACCTCGGTCGTCGTGCTCGCCGCCGCGGGCGCCGGCTGGTGGCTCTACCGCAAGCTCGACGGCAACATCACCACCGACACCTCGGCCGCGGCGGAGCTGGAGGCGTACGAGAAGGAGCGCCCCACCGCGCTCGTCACCGGCGCGCAGAACATCCTGCTGCTCGGCTCCGACACGCGGGAGGGCGAGGGCAACGACAGGTACGGCAAGGACGCGAACGGCAGCGAGCGCTCCGACACCACGATCCTGCTGCACATCGCCGGGGACCGGCAGAGCGCGACCGCCATGTCCATCCCGCGCGACCTGATGGTCACGATCCCCGGCTGCGGCAAGCCCGACGGCAAACGGACCAGGGAGCAGATCGCGCAGTTCAACTGGGCGTTCCAGTTCGGCGGCGCGGCCTGCACCATCCGTACGGTCGAGCGGTTCACCGGGATCCGTGTCGACCACCACATGGTGATCGACTTCCGCGGCTTCAAGGACATGGTCGACGCGGTGGACGGCGTCGAGGTGTGTCTGACCGAGCCGATCGACGACAAGGCCGCACGACTCGAGCTGCCCGCGGGCCGCCAGACGCTGCGCGGCGAGCAGGCCCTCGGGTTCGTTCGGGCGCGGAAGACACTGGGTAACGGCAGCGACACCGAACGCATGGAGCGCCAGCAGCAGTTCCTGGGCGCCCTGGTCAAGAAGGTGCAGAGCAACGGCGTGCTGCTCAATCCGACCCGGCTCTATCCGGTGCTGGACGCGGCGACCAAGTCCATCACCACGGACGCGGGGCTCGACTCCCTCAAGAACCTTTACGACCTGACTCGGGCACTCCGCAACGTACCGACCGAAAAGGTGCAGTTCCTGACTGTCCCGCGCAAGCCGTACCATCTCGATCCGAACCGGGACGAGCTGATGGAGCCGGAGGCGAGCGAGCTCTTCGAGCGGCTCAGGGAGGACGCCGAGGTCGCGGTCGTGCCGAAGGAGAAGACGGACCGGGAGGAGGGCGACGGCGCAAGCCCCGCCCCGACGCCGACGTTCTCGGGCACCAACGCGGCCGAGGGCATGTGTGAGTAAAGCAATGGCCGAACGGAGACCGGCAGCTCAGGCGAATTGGGCGGAATGGCCCCTTGTAAGGGCCGTGGAATTTGTCACGGCCGTCGCTTGCAGCTGAACTGGGCGGATAGTGTGACGCGATCCGGTGCTTCCGACCCTGTGTCGCGCACTGCTGGATCGAAGGACCGAGCGCCTGCCGGGGGAGGCGCCTCGCGTGGCACCGACGGAGGACTCAAGCAACCGTGGATGCACAAGGCCGTGGACGGGCGGACGAGATCGACCCCGCCGACCAGTGGGTGATGAACCCGCACACCGGCAACTACGAACTGCGACTGGACCAATCCGCACCGCAGTCGACAGCCTCCCCCAGCAGAGTCTCGGGCGCAAGAAGGTCTCGGCGGTCCGCGGAGTCCTCCGAGGCGGCGACCCCGGCGGCCGGCACCGCCACGCGCCGCAGGCCGGCGAACCCGGCCCCCGAGGTCCCCGCGCAGCGCAGCCGCCGCGCCGGTGGCGCCCAGGGCCGCGTACCGCAGCAGCAGGCCGGGCGGCGCAAGCGCAGGCAGGCCGCCTCGGGCAAGAAGAAGGTGCTGCTGTGGACCGGTGGCACCCTCGCGCTGCTGATGGTCGCGACCGCGAGCGCGGGATACCTCTACTACGAGCACCTGAACTCGAACATCACGTCCGTCCCCGACGACAACGCCGGCACCGGCGGCTTCAGCAAGGACCGGGCGATCAACATCCTGCTGATCGGCACGGACAAGCGCACGGGCGAGGGCAACGGAAGCTACGGCGACAAGAACAGTCCCGGCCACGCGGACACCACGTTGCTGCTGCACGTCTCCAAGGACCGCACCAACGCGACGGCGCTGAGCATTCCGCGTGACCTGATCACCGACATCCCCGACTGCCCGACCACGCAGGAGGACGGCTCCAGCAAGGTCATCCCGGGGACACAGGGCACGCGGTTCAACGAGAGCCTCGGCCAGTCGGGCCGAACGCCGAGCTGCACCATGCGTACGGTCACCGAGCTCACCGGCATCAAGATGGACCACTTCATGGTGGCCGACTTCAATGCCGTCAAGACGCTCTCGTCGGCGGTCGGCGGCGTGCCGATCTGCCTCGACAAGGACATCAAGGACGACAAGTCGAAGCTGGACCTGCCAGCGGGCGATCACACCCTCGAGGGCGAGCAGGCGCTCGCCTTCGTCCGCACACGGCACGCGGTGGGCTTCGGCGGCGACCTCGACCGCATCAAGATCCAGCAGCAGTTCCTCAGTTCGCTGATGCGCAAGCTGAAGTCGAACGACACGCTCACGAGCCCGACGAAGCTGGTCAAGCTGGCGGAGGCGGGCACCAAGGCCCTGACCGTCGATTCCCAGATCGACGACATAGGGAAGCTCCGTGACCTCGGTCTGGAGCTCGGTAAATTCGACATGAAGAACCTCACCTTCGCCACGGTGCCCGTCCTGGACAACCCGGCGGAGACGGTCAAGGCGACGGTCGTGCTGGACACGTCCAAGTCGGACGCGCTGTTCTCGATGGTCAGGAACGACGTGTCGCTGACCGAGGTCGAGGAGAAGAAGAAGGCGGCCAAGGACAAGCAGGCCGACCTGCTCAAGGGGCCGAGGGCCGAGGCCTCCGACGTCCGCGTCGACGTCTTCAACGGCGGCGGCCCCACCGGATCCGCGCAGAAGACGCTGGACTGGCTCCAGAACACCGAGGGCGTGCTCAAGTCCACCAACAAGGGCAACGCGCCGGCGGACGTCACCAGGACGACGCTGGAGTACGCGCCGAACCAGGCCGACCAGGCACGCAAGCTCGCGGACCTGATGGGCCTGCCCGCCGCGGCGCTCAAGCCGGGCACGGAGGACGCCCAGGGCCTGGAGGCGATGACGCTGACGCTCGGGCCCGACTTCAGGGGCGCGGGCGTGCCCATCACCGGTCCGGCGAAGGCGCCCAAGGACGCGGTGCAGGCGGACAAGAGGATGTGCGCCAAATGACACCGGTCGGCGGCTCATGGGGAGAGCCTGAACACAGGGGGTTCTAGGGGTGGGAAACAGCAGCGTGCGTGGGGAGGGGACGCGGCGACGCGGACCGCACGCCCGCGATCTGGGCTGGGACGACAGCCTGTACGAAGAGGAGGCGGGGCGCGTCCCGGGCGCCCGTACGGCCCTCGACGACGAGCAGGACCGAGGGGGCGAGCGGGACCGAGGGGGCGAACGGGACACGGCGGCGGAGGGCTCCGGCCCGCACCGCCGCCGGGCGCCCACCCGGCGCGCGAAACGCGGCAGACGCCGCATACTCCGCGGGATCGCGGTGACCGTGTCCGTGGTGGTCCTGGGTACCGCGGGGGCCGGGTACCTGTACTACGAGCACCTCAACAGCAACATCCGCAAGGGCCAACGCACTTCGGGCGATTCCGACGTGAAGAAGTCGGCCCCGAACGCGGCGGGGCAGACCCCGCTGAACGTCCTGCTGATCGGCTCCGACAGCAGGAACTCCACCGAGAACCTCGAACTCGGCGGCTCGAAGAAGAGTGTCGGAGCGCCTCCGCTCGCGGACGTGCAGATGCTGCTGCACGTCTCGGCCGACCGCAAGAACGCCTCGGTGGTCTCCATCCCGCGTGACACCAAGGTCGAGATACCCGCGTGCACCGACTCCAAGACGGGGGAGGAGCACGCCGCCACCAGGGATCTGATCAACGCGACACTCGGACGAGGCGGCCCCGGCTGCACCCTCGCCACCTGGCAGGAGCTCACCGGCGTCTACATCGACCACTGGATGATGGTCGACTTCGCGGGCGTGGTTGACATGGCGGACGCGATCGGCGGCGCCGAGGTCTGCGTCAACCACAACGTGTACGACGGCCCCAAGCCGGGCGTGCCCGGCGGCTCCGGCCTCCGGCTGACCGAGGGCTCGCACGAGATACAGGGCGTCAAGGCCCTCCAGTGGCTGCGCACCCGGCACGCCTTCGAGAGCGACTTCGGCCGCTCCAAGGCCCAGCACATGTACATGAACTCGGTGATCCGCAAGCTCAAGGAGCAGAACGCCTTCACCGACGGCGGTCAGCTCATGGACCTGGCCGAGACGGCCACCAGGTCCCTTCAGGTCTCGGAGGAGATCGGCACGGTCAAGGAGCTGTTCGACCTCGGCATGACGCTCAAGGACGTGCCGACCGACCGGATCGCGATGCTCACCATGCCGCGCGTCCCGGACCCGGACAACCCGAGGAACCATGTGCTGCCCGCCCCGGGCGAGGCCGACCGCCTCTGGGAGATGCTGCGCGACGACGTCCCGGTGGACGGCAAGGCCCCGACGTCGAAGCCGAAGACGCCGGCCGCGCCGAAGGACCCGGCCGCCGACCCTGCCGACATCGGCGTCATGGTCCGCAACGGCACGGGGGCCGACGGGCCGGCCACGCCCCAGCGGGCCAACGCCGTCGCAGTCCTGCTGACGCAACAGGGCTTCACCGGAGCGAAGGCCGACTCGACTCCCGATCCCCAGGAGCGCACGCAGGTGCTGTTCCCGAGCGCCGACCTCCAGGGCGACGCACACGCGGTCGCCAAGGCGCTCGGGGTGCCCACGAGTGCGGTGAAGAGGTCGACGGACGTCTCGGGCGTGACCCTGGTGGTCGGCGCCGACTGGCGGACCGGGGACACCTTCCCCAAGCCCGAACCGGCCGCGGGCCCGCCGAAGAACACCGAGACGGTCATGGGCGACGACAAGAAGGCGTGCATGGACATCTACGCGCCGTACCGCTTCTGAGGCCACGCACCCATACGGACGCCGGTCCGCCCCACTGGGGCGGACCGGCGTCCGGCGTTGTGGTGCGGGCGGGTCAGGCCGCGGCGGTCTTCACCGAGGGGCGTCGGCTCGCGATGACCTTCTTCGCCAGCGAGCGCGGGCTCGTCAGGAAGCCGTACCCCCACGACATGTGCATCGTCGCCAGCGCGAGGGGGATCTGCACCCGGGCCTTCAGGGGCAGTCCCTTGCCGGCGGGGACCGAGCCGGCCGTGATCGCGGCGAGGTAGCCGCCGGGCACGACGAGGGCCCACGGGGTCACGGTGGCGCCCAGGACCAGGCCCGCGGCGACCGCGCACACCGCGGTCGGGGCGGCGAGGTAGCGCAGGTTGATGGAGCCCTGGTGGTAGCGGGCGACGACATGGCGCCAGCGGCCGTAGTCCTTGTACTGCTTGGCGAGCGCCCGCACGGACGGCCGGGGGCGGTACTGCACCCTCAGCTCCGGCGAGAACCAGATCAGCCCGCCCGCCTCGCGGATGCGGAAGTTCAGCTCCCAGTCCTGGGCACGGATGAACTCCTCGTTGTACCCGCCCTGCTGCTCCAGGGCCTCCCGCCGGAAGACACCCAGGTACACCGTCTCGGCCTCGCCCGCCGTGCCGCCGGTGTGGAAGGCGGCGTTGCCCACTCCTATCCGCGACGTCATCGCGGCGGCGACCGCGTCCTCCCAGGCGTTCTCGCCCTCGGCGTGCATGATGCCGCCGACGTTCTGCGCCCCGGTCTCCTCCAGGAGACGGACGGCGGTCGCGATGTAGTTCGGCGAGAGCATGCCGTGGCCGTCGACGCGCACCACGATCGGGTGGCGCGAGGCCCTGATGGCGGCGTTCAGCGCGGCGGGGGTGCGACCGGTCGGGTTCGGCACGGTGTGGACCCGCGGGTCCTCGCGTACGAGTTCGGCGGCGATCTCGTCGGTGCGGTCCGTGGACGGTCCGAGCGCGATCATCACCTCCATCTCGCCGTCGTAGTCCTGCTCGAGGATGTGACGGACCGAGTTGCGCAGGTGCCGCTCCTCGTTGAGGACCGGCATGATCACGGAGACAGCGGGCGTGGCGTTCATCGCCCGCCACGTTACCGCGAACGGGGGACACCCAGGCGCGGCGGCCGGTGTCGCAGATCGTATGGACCTACGGTGCTCAAGATCGCCTGTCGTCGCGGAGGTGTCCCCTTGCCCCCACCGCCCCGCCCCCGCTTGCCCCCACCGCCCCGCCCCCGTCGCCCGGCGCAGATCCCGGCGGGACATGCCAGACGGCGTCCGGCCGCGGCGCCCGTCCGGCACCGGCGGCCGCGCTGGGGTGTGCGGATGGTCACCTCGCTCTCGGTGCTGGTGCTCGGCGTCGGCGGGATCGGGCACGCGGTGGTGACGAACCTCGACACCGGGATCGAGCGGGTCGACCCGTTCCGCGACATGAAGAACCGTCCCGGGGACAGCAACGGCATGAACATCCTGATCGTCGGCACCGACGGCAGGGACAAGATCACGCCCGAGCAGAAGAAGAAGTACCGGCTCGGCGGCGCAGGCTGCCGCTGCACCGACACGATCATGCTGGTGCACATCTCGGAGGACCGGGAGCGCGCCAGTGTGGTGAGCCTGCCGCGGGACAGCTACGCCGAGATCCCCGAGCACACCGACGCCACCACCGGAAAACACCACAAAAAGCACCCGGTGAAGCTGAACGCCGCGTACTCGGAGGGCGGCCCGGCGCTGACGGTGCGCACGGTGGAGCACATGACCAAGGTGAAGATCGACCACTATCTGGAGATCGACTTCACCAGTTTCATGAAGACGGTGGACGCGGTCGGCGGCGTGGAGGTCTGCACGGCCCGCCCGATGAAGGACTCGCACACCGGCCTGGACCTGCCCGTCGGCACGCACAGGCTGAACGGGGGGCAGGCGCTTCAGTACGTGCGCGCCCGCCACATCGACGGGGCGGCGGACCTCGGGCGCATGCAGCGCCAGCAGCGGTTCCTGGCGGCCCTCGTCCACCGGGCGACCAGCAGCGGGGTCGTGCTGAACCCGGTGAAGTTCCGCAGGGTCACGTCGACGATGCTCGGCTCGGTACGGGCCGACAAGGGCTTCGGCCCCGAGCAGATGCTCGCGCTGCGCAGGGCGATGCGGGGCTTCACGCCGGCTTCGTCGGAGTTCACCTCGGTGCCCGTCGGCGACGTGGGCCACCACGTGAAGGGCGTCGGTTCCACGGTGAAGTGGGACGCCGCGAAGTCGAGGAAGCTGTTCCAGCTTTTGCGGGAGGACAAGCCGCTGGCCCCGCACCGCCCCGAGCGCCCCGAGCGTCCGAGCGCGACGCCGGTCGACGTCTCGCCGCAGCAGATCCGGGTGCAGGTCTACAACGGCACCCTGGTGACCGGCCTCGGTGACCGGGTCGACAAGGCCCTGCGCGGCACCGGCTTCCGCACCACCCAGGCCCCGCTCAACACCGGGAAGGGCCAGGTGCGGCGCACCTATGTGACGTACGACCCGCGCTGGGACCGGTCGGCGAAGTCGCTCCGGGCGGCCCTGCCGGGCTCCGAACTGCGGCCCGTGAAGAACCAGGGGCCGACGCTGCGGGTGGTGACGGGCGCCGACTACAAGGGCGTCACGCCGGTACGGGCAGAGGATGCGCACCAGGGCGAGTTCGGCGCGGTCACGGGCGACCAGGTGGTCTGCCCGTAGCGGTGTCCCGCCCGTCAGTCCTCCATGCCCTCCGCTGCCCGCTTCTCCCGCAGCTCCTTGATCGCGCGGCGCCTGGCCAGCCGGTGGGTGCGGCGGATCTGCGCCTCCTGGTAGCGCCGCCGGTCCCGTTCGGTCTCCGGGAGCACCGGCGGCACGGGACGCGGCTTGCCGTCCGCGTCGACCGCGGCGAAGACGAGATAGGCGCTGCCGACCTGGGTCGCGGGCGTCGACTCGTTCCAGCGCTCGGCGAGGACGCGTACGCCGACCTCCATCGATGACCGGCCCGTCCAGTTGACCTGGGCCTTCACGTGGACCAGGTCGCCGACCCTGACCGGCTCCAGGAACACCATCTCGTCCATGGAGGCGGTGACCGCCGGGCCGCCGGAGTGCCGGCCCGCGACGGCGCCCGCGGCGTCGTCCACCAGCTTCATGATCACGCCGCCGTGCACGGTACCGAGGAGATTCGTGTCACTGCCGGTCATGATGTGGCTGAGCGTGGTACGTGACGCCGAAGTGGGCTTACCCGGAATTTCGTCCTCCGGGCGCTGGGCCTGATCTGTCATGCCCTCCACCATATGCCGGGGCCGCATTGCATCAGGTTCGCTACAGCCGTGGTGTGATTCCCCACCCGCCCTGTCGGCGCACCGCGTCCCACCGGCACACTGTTCGGCATGAACGACTGGCCCGAAGGATGGACCGACGACGGCGGCACGGGACGCGGCTACGGGCGCGGCAGCGCCGGTGCGCAGCCCGAAGGTGCGCGCGTGATGCGCCATGTCCAGCGCCCGGCCGCACCTCCGCGCGGCTCGGTGCCCCCGCAGCAGCGCGGCTACGACCAGGGCTATGCCGAGCCCGGGTACGACAGCGGCTACAACACGGGCCAGGTCTACGGCGCCCCCGGCGGGGGCGGCCGGGGCATCCCGCCGCAGGGCGGCCCCTACCGGCAGCCCGGACCGGCCCCGGACTGGCGTCGCCGGTTCAAGGTCGGCTCCGTCGTGGTGCTGGTGGCGGTGCTCGGCACGGCGATCGGCACCTACTTCTGGGCCGACTCCAAGGTGCGACGCGAGGTCGACCTCGCCAAGGTCATCGAGCGGCCGCAGGAGGGCGACTGCACGACGTACCTGATCGTCGGCTCGGACAGCCGTGAGGGCATGACGGCCGAGGAGAAGAAGAAGCTGCACACCGGCTCCGCCGAGGGCAAGCGCACGGACTCGATGATGATCCTCGCGGCCTGCGGCAGCGGGAACACGATGGTGTCCCTGCCGCGCGACTCGGACGTGGAGATACCCACCTTCGTGGGCTCGGAGTCCGGCAAGACGTTCCAGGGCACGGGCCGGCGGGTGAAGCTGAACGCCGCGTACGCGGAGGACGGCCCCGAACTGCTGGTGCGCACGGTCGAGCACAACACCGGTCTGCGCATCGACCACTACGCGGAGATCGGCTTCGCGGGCTTCGCGAACATCGTGGACGCGCTCGGCGGTGTCGAGATGAACATCGAGAAGGGCTTCACGGACAAGAAGTCCGGCGCCGACTTCCAGGCGGGCAAGCAGACTCTCGACGGCGAGCAGGCCCTGGCGTACGTCCGTACGCGGTACGCCTTCGCGGAGTCGGACCTGGCGCGCACCAAGAACCAGCAGAAGTTCCTGTCGGCGATGGCGAACCAGGCGGCGACGCCGGGCACGATCCTCAACCCGTTCAAGCTGTACCCGACGATGGGCGCCGGCCTGGACACCCTGATCGTGGACAAGGACATGTCCCTGTTCGACCTGGGCGAGATGTTCTTCGCGATGAAGGGCATCACCGACGGCAGCGGTACGTCGTTGAACATGCCGACGTCGGGCAGCCGCGGCGGGAACCTCGTCTGGGACAAGACCAAGGTGCGGCAGCTGGTGCAGCAGATCCAGAACGACGAGAAGGTCACCGTGTCCGACAAGTGACGTCTCACACGCAAGGGCCCGCCGCATGCGAGTGCGGCGGGCCCTTGCGTGCGCCCTCAGCCCCCGAAAGGGTTGACGTGGCCCGGCAGTTGCTGGCCCGGTCGCAGGAAGCGGTCCGTGCCGTGCGCGTCGCGTACGGCGGTGAACCCTGCGGCTGTCAGGCGCTGCGCGATCCGCTGCCGGCGGACCTCGCCGACCTTGAACGCGCCGAGGAGGAACGCGGCCAGCGCCGCGCCGCCCACCAGCGCGCCCACGTACATCTGCGCCAGCAGCAGGACCACGACCAGCACGCCGCACATGCCCCAGGCGACCGCCTTCTGGCCGGCGTCCGCCGCCTTGGCCATGACGTCGTAGCCGATGCGGTCCTTGATGCGGTCGACGGCCTCCTCGGCCTCGGCCGTCGGCTTCAGCGTCCCCGGCTGCAGGCCGGGCGCCGCGCCGCCCCTGCCGGCCTCCGGGAAGGCGGCGATGGTCGCGGCCTCGCGGGCACGGGCCTCGGGCCGCGGGTCCCGGTACATGTACACCGCGAGGACCTGCTTCCGAGGGCCCTCGCGGCGGGCCTCGCCGTACTCGAAGCCGTACTGCTCGGCGACGTACGCCTGAGCCGCGGCCCGCCTGGCGATCGCCATCTCCTGCCGCAGGACGACGACGTCCTGCGTGGCGATCTGCCGCAGCAGCGACGCGATCCGTCTGTCGGAAGCGCCCATTTTCTTCTCCCGCCCCATGTGTGCCGATGACGCGCCGCCCGATGGCGGCAGCGCAGCCTAACCGCATCGAAACGGATCATTCCGCTTACCCCGTCTCAGAGGGGCGCTCCGGCGACCACGGGCCTGTGGGCGCCGGGCGTCCGCCGATGGCGACGCGTCGCCGATGAGTTCCGGCGGTTCGCGTCGTCTACTGGGACGACAGGACACAGAGGACTCGCGTGGAGGCCGGCATGAGGAAGATCATCGCGCAGCTGTTCATCTCGCTCGACGGTGTCGTCGAGGCACCCGACCAGTGGCACTTCCCCTATTTCAACGACGAGATGGGGGTCGCCGTCGACTCGGTCCTCGGCAGGGCCGACACCCTGATCCTGGGGCGCAGGACCTATGACAGCTTCGCCGGCGCCTGGCCCGAGCGGGAGGCGGCCGGCGGGGAGGACGCTCCCTTCGCCAAGATCCTCGGCGACGCCCGGAAGATCGTCGTATCGCGACAGCAGCTGGAGTTCACCTGGCGGAACTCCGAGTTGATCAAGGGTGACCTCGTCGAGGCGGTCACGGCGCTGAAGAAGGAGCCGGGCGACAGCGCCATCGCGATGAGCGGTTCCGTCTCCGTCGTCCGGCAGTTGCTGGCCGCGGGGCTGCTGGACCAGCTGCAGTTGCTCGTGCACCCGATCGCCGTCCGCAAGGGCATGCGCCTGTTCGACGAGGGCGACGCTCCGATCCCGCTGAAGCTGCTCTCCTCCGAGACCTTCGAGACGGGGGTGCTGCACCTCTTCTACGCCCCCGCCGAGCAGGCGGGCGAGGGGACGTACGAGGACGCGAAGGCGCACCTCCCACAGGACGAGCGGTAGGACCGGACATGCCGACGGCCCCCGGCGCGCTGCCGGGGGCCGTCGTGCCGGTCACTACGGCAGGTTGCGCGCCATGACGATGCGCTGGACCTGGTTCGTGCCCTCGTAGATCTGCGTGATCTTGGCGTCGCGCATCATCCGCTCGACGGGGTAGTCACGGGTGTAGCCGTAGCCGCCGAGCAGCTGGACCGCGTCCGTGGTGACCTCCATCGCCACGTCGGAGGCGAAGCACTTAGCCGCCGCGCCCTGGAAGGTCAGATCGGCGTCGCCGCGCTCGGACTTGGCGGCGGCCGCGTAGGTCAGCTGACGGGCGGCCTCGATCTTCATCGCCATGTCCGCGAGCATGAACTGGATGCCCTGGAAGTCCGCGATCGGCTTGCCGAACTGCTTGCGCTCCTTAACGTAGCCCTTGGCGTAGTCGAGCGCGCCCTGCGCGATACCGAGTGCCTGGGCCGCGATCGTGATGCGGGTGTGGTCCAGGGTCTTCATCGCCGTCGCGAAGCCCGTGCCCTCCGCGCCGATCATGCGGTCCGCGGGAATGCGGACGTTGTCGAGGTAGACCTCACGCGTGGGCGAGCCCTTGATGCCGAGCTTCTTCTCCGGCGCACCGAAGGAGACGCCCGGGTCGGACTTCTCGACGACGAAGGCGGAGATGCCCTTGGAGCGCATCGATGGGTCCGTGACGGCCATGACCGTGTAGTACTCGGAGACACCGGCGTTGGTGATCCAGCGCTTCACGCCGTTGAGGACGTAGAAGTCGCCGTCGCGCACGGCCTTGGTCTTCATGCCGGCCGCGTCCGAGCCCGCGTCGGGCTCGGAGAGGCAGTAGGAGAACATCGCGTCGCCCTTGGCGAGCGGGCCCAGGTACTTCTTCTTCAGCTCCTCGGAGCCGGAGAGGATCACGGGGAGCGAGCCCAGCTTGTTCACCGCGGGGATCAGGGACGAGGACGCGCAGACGCGGGCGACCTCCTCGATCACGATGACCGTGGCGAGCGCGTCGGCGCCCGCGCCGCCGTACGTCTCCGGCACGTGCACGGCGTGCAGGTCGGAGGCGACGAGCGCGTCGAGCGCCTCCTGCGGGAAGCGCGCCTCCTCGTCGACGGCGGCCGCGAACGGCTCGATCTTCGCCTCGGCGAGGGAGCGGACCGTTTCGCGGAGCATGTCGTGCTCTTCGGACGGGCGGTACAGATCGAAATCGGCCGATCCTGCCAAGGTCTCTCACTCCCCAAGTGCTAACTACCGTTAAGTAACCCAATTTTAGACGGCGTGGCCGACCGTGGCATACGTGAGTTTGCCGACAACGCTGTAATCCGGTGCCGGCAAGGACTCCGGACACGGCCGATATGCTCGGGCGCGGACCCCGCACGCATCGGCACTGGAGCATCCGCATGGCCCTCAAGATCACGGTGATCGGCACCGGCTACCTCGGCGCCACGCACGCCGCGGCGATGGCGGAGCTGGGATTCGAGGTGCTGGGGCTGGACGTCGTCCCGGAGAAGATCGAGATGCTCGCGACGGGGCGCGTGCCGATGTACGAGCCCGGTCTCGAGGAGCTGCTGCGCAAGCACGTCGCCGGGATCGAGGGCTCGACCGGGCGGCTGCGGTTCACCACGTCGTGGGAGGAGGTCGGCGAGTTCGGCGACGTCCACTTCGTGTGCGTGAACACACCGCAGAAGCACGGCGAGTACGCCTGCGACATGTCCTACGTCGACGCGGCCTTCGCCTCCCTCGCCCCCCGGCTGACCCGCCCCGCCCTGGTCGTCGGCAAGTCCACCGTCCCCGTCGGCAGCGCCGACCGGCTGGCGGCCCTCCTCGACGAGCGGGCCCCGGGCGACGTGGAGCTGGCGTGGAACCCGGAGTTCCTGCGCGAGGGCTTCGCCGTCGACGACACCCTGCACCCCGACCGCATCGTCGTCGGCGTGCGCAGCGAGGCCGCCGAGAAGCTGCTCCGCGAGGTCTACGCGACGCCCGTGGCCGAGGGCTCGCCCTTCGTCGTGACCGACTTCCCCACCGCCGAACTCGTCAAGACCGCCGCCAACTCCTTCCTCGCGACCAAGATCTCCTTCATCAACGCCATGGCCGAGGTCTGCGAGGCCGCCGGCGGTGACGTGGCGAAGCTGGCGGAGGCGATCGGGCACGACGAGCGCATCGGGAAGAAGTTCCTGCGGGCCGGGGTCGGCTTCGGCGGCGGCTGCCTGCCCAAGGACATCCGGGCGTTCATGGCGCGCGCCGGCGAGCTGGGCGCGGACCAGGCCCTGACCTTCCTGCGCGAGGTCGACTCCATCAACATGCGCCGCCGCGGCCACATGGTCGAGCTGGCCCGGGAAGCCGTCGGCGGCTCCTCGTTCCTCGGCAAGCGGGTGGCGGTGCTGGGCGCCACCTTCAAGCCCGACAGCGACGACGTCCGCGACTCCCCCGCCCTCAACGTCGCCGGCCAGATCCACCTCCAGGGCGGCCAGGTCACGGTCTACGACCCCAAGGGCATGGACAACGCCCGCCGCCTCTTCCCCACGCTGGGCTACGCCGACTCGGCGCCGGAGGCGGTACGCGGCGCGGACGTGGTGCTGCACCTGACCGAGTGGCGCGAGTTCCGCGATCTCGACCCGGCGGAACTGGGCAAGCTCGTGACGACCCCGATCATCCTGGACGGCCGCAACGCCCTCGACCCCGACCAGTGGCGCGAGGCCGGCTGGACCTACCGCGCCATGGGCCGCCCGCGGGCCTGATCCGGACCCCCGGGCGGCCCACCCCCCGTCAGTCGGCGCCCGCAGTACGGCGGGCCCGGTAGGTGCGCATCTTGGCGCGGGCGCCGCACACCGCCATGGAGCACCAGCGGCTGCGGGCCGCCGGGCTGCGGTCGTAGTACGCCCACTGGCAGTCGTCGGCCTCGCACGCCTTGAGGCGCATCCATGTACCGTCCGCCGCCCCCGCCGCGACGGCTTCGGCGACCCGCGCGAGCAGAGTCGGCGGGCCCGACGGGCGCAGCGCGGCCTCGCCGGACGGGGACACCGCGACGCGCAGCGGCGCGTCGGCGAGGAGGGCGTCGAGCGCCGTCGACGTCCCGTGGCCCGCATGGGCCAGGCATGCCTCGCGCAGGGCCTCGCGCAGGACACGGGCCCCCGGCACGTCCTGCGGTGTGAGGGCGAATCGCGCCTGTGCCTCCGGCGCGTCGAGGCTGTCCGCACCGCTCTCGATGTCCAGCGTGTTGACCAGGGCCTCGATCAGCGCGAGGCCGCCGGGTGCGGGAGCCCTGTCATTCATGCTTGCGACGTTACCCCCTATGCGGGACCATGCAGTAACCGTTACCGGTTGAATGCACATAGGGGTAACACCGAGGAGGAAGCATGAGCATCGCGAAACTCGGCGCCGTCGTCGTGGACTGTCCCGACCCGGTCGCGCTCGGGCGCTTCTACGCCGAGCTGCTCGGCGGGGAGATCGAGGACGACGGCGAGGGCTGGGTCGACCTGAAGGGTGTGCCGGGCGCACCCCTCGCCTTCCAGCTGTCGCCCGGACACGTGCCGCCGAAGTGGCCGTCGCCCGAGGAGTCGCAGCAGTTCCACCTCGATGTGACCGTCGAGGACATGGACGCGGCGGAGGAGCAGGTCCTCGCGATCGGCGCGACCGTGCTGGACGCAGCGGACCGCAAGCGGAGCTGGCGGGTGTACGCCGACCCGGCCGGTCACCCGTTCTGTCTCTGCGCCTGCTGAGTTCCGCGAGCGGCGCGGCTTTTGCGGCGCCGGTTGCGGGCCTCGACGAGCTGGTCGGCCCGCCGTGCGAGGCGCAGGCCCTCGGGGCGTGGCACGGGAGGACGCGCCGGTCGCGGCGGACGGTGCGTTCGGGGGTGCGCCGCCGAGGAGCGGCGCACCCCCGCCGTCCGTCACACCCCGTCGAGCTGGTCGATCGTCGCGTTGGACGGGCCGCGCAGCTCCTGGAGATCGCGGGCCACGTCCTCGGCGGCGCGCAGCACACGGACCGCGTTCTGCCAGGTCAGCTTGGCCAGGTCGGCGTCCGACCAGCCGCGGCCGAGCAACTCCGCGATCAGGTTGGGGTAGCCCGCCACGTCGTCGAGGCCGGCCGGGGTGAAGGCCGTCCCGTCGAAGTCGCCGCCGATGCCGATGTGGTCGACGCCGGCGACCTCGCGCATGTGGTCGAGATGGTCCGCGACGGTCGCCGCGGTCGCGACCGGCCGCGGGTTCGCGGCCTCGAACGCCTCGTGGATCTTCATGGCCTGCGGCGTGGTGTCCAGATGGTGCAGCCCGTGCGCGCGCATGTTCTCGTCCGCGGCCCGGGTCCACTCGACCGCCGCGGGCAGGATGAACTTCGGGACGAAAGTGGCCATCGCGACGCCGCCGTTGGCGGGCAGCAGGGCCAGCACGTCGTCGGGGATGTTGCGCGGGTGGTCGCAGATCGCACGGGACGAGGAGTGCGAGAAGACCACCGGCGCCACCGAGGTGGCGAGTGCGTCGCGCATCGTCGTCGCGGCGACGTGCGAGAGGTCGACGAGCATGCCGATGCGGTTCATCTCGCGGACGACCTCGTGGCCGAACGGGGACAGGCCGCCCACGGCCGGCTCGTCGGTCGCCGAGTCCGCCCACGCGATGTTGTCGTTGTGCGTGAGCGTCATGTAGCGCACGCCCAGCGCGTACAGGGCGCGCAGTGTGGCGAGCGAGTTGTTGACGGAGTGGCCGCCCTCGGCGCCCATCAGGGACGCGATACGGCCCTCGGCGCGGGCGATCTCCATGTCCTCGGCGCTGAGCGCCCGCACGAGGTCCGCCGGGTAGCGGGTGATCAGCTGGTCGACGATGTCGATCTGCTCCAGCGTGGCGCTGACCGCTGCGTCGCCCGCCATGTCGCTGCGCACGTACACGGACCAGAACTGCGCGCCGACCCCGCCGGCGCGCAGCCGCGGGATGTCGGTGTGCAGGCGGCCCCTCTGGTCACCGGCGATGTCCATCCGGTCCAGGTCGTAGCGCACGTGCTCGCGCAGCGCCCAGGGCAGGTCGTTGTGGCCGTCGGCGACGGGGTGGGCGGCGAGCAGCTCCCGCGCCCGGCGGAGGTGATCCGTGGGGGTGTCCATGGGCTGTTACTTCCCGAAGCCGAAGGACTCCGCACCTCCGACCCTGGAGCGCAGCCGCTTGCCCTTCTCCGTGGCCTGGTCGTTCAGCTCCTGCTGGAACTCACGCATCCGGCCGAGCAGTTCCTCGTCCTGCGTGGCCAGGATGCGGGCGGCCAGCAGGCCCGCGTTGCGTGCGCCGCCGACCGAGACGGTGGCGACGGGGACGCCCGCCGGCATCTGCACGATGGACAGCAGCGAGTCCATGCCGTCGAGGTATTTCAGCGGAACAGGGACACCGATCACGGGCAGCGGGGTGACGGAGGCCAGCATGCCCGGCAGGTGGGCCGCTCCCCCGGCACCCGCGATGATCGCCTTGAGACCCCGGCCGGCGGCTTCCTCGCCGTACGCGATCATCTCGCGCGGCATGCGGTGCGCGGAGACGACGTCGACCTCGTACTCGATCTCGAACTCGTCCAGGGCCTGCGCGGCCAGCTCCATGACGGGCCAGTCGGAGTCGGATCCCATGACAATGCCGACGACGGGGCTCATGCTGCTCACTCGGTGATCGTTCCTCGCAGATAGCCGGCGGCGTGGCGGGCGCGCTCGAGCACGTCGTCCAGGTCGTCGCCGTAGGTGTTGACGTGCCCCACCTTGCGGCCGGGCTTCACGTCCTTGCCATACATATGGATCTTCAGCTGCGGGTCCCGCGCCATGCAGTGGAGGTAGGCCGCGTACATGTCGGGGTAGTCGCCGCCCAGAACATTGCACATCACGGTCCACTTGGCACGCGGGCGCGGGTCGCCGAGCGGCAAGTCGAGCACGGCACGGACGTGGTTGGCGAACTGGGAGGTCACCGCGCCGTCCTGGGTCCAGTGGCCGGAGTTGTGCGGGCGCATCGCGAGCTCGTTGACGAGCAGCCGCCCGTCCGCCGTCTCGAAGAGCTCGACCGCGAGATGGCCAACGACGCCGAGTTCCTTGGCGATGCGCAGCGCCAGCTGCTGTGCCTCGCCGGCCAGCTCGTCCGACAGACCGGGCGCGGGCGCAATCACCGTGTCGCAGACGCCGTCGACCTGCTGCGACTCGACGACGGGGTAGGCGACGGCCTGGCCGTGCGGGGAGCGGACGATGTTCGCCGCGAGCTCGCGGACGAAGTCGACCTTCTCCTCGGCGAGGACCGGCACACCGGCCTTGAAGGGGGCCTCGGCGTCCGCCTGCGTACGGACGAACCACACGCCCTTGCCGTCGTATCCGCCCTGCACGGTCTTGAGGATGATCGGGAAGCCCCCGCCCTCCTCGGCGAAGGCGGCCGCGTCGGCCGGGTCCGCCACGATGCGGTGGCGCGGGCAGGGCGCGCCGATCTCCCTGAGCTTGGCGCGCATGACGCCCTTGTTCTGGGCGTGCACCAGCGCGTCGGGGCCCGGCCGGACGGGGATGCCGTCCGCCTCCAGGGCCCGCAGGTGCTCGAACGGCACGTGCTCGTGGTCGAAGGTGATCACATCACAGCCGCGCGCGAACTCACGCAGGGTGTCCAGGTCGCGGTAGTCGCCGATGACGACATCGCTGACGACCTGGGCCGCCGAATCCTGGGGGGTGTCACTGAGGAGCTTGAATTTCAGGCCGAGGGGGATACCCGCCTCGTGGGTCATACGGGCGAGCTGACCGCCGCCGACCATGCCGACTACCGGGAACGTCACCCCTTCAGGGTATCCGCCGAGCCGACCGGCCCTGTCCGCCGTAGGTTCCGACAAGCGATGTAGTGGCCGTCACATCACTCTCAGGACTCACAGGCGACCCGGAGAGCCGCTGGTTAGCATGGCGGTGTCGACGCTGCCGCTCGACACTGCCGATCCGATGAGGCTGGTCCCCCGATGAGTGAACCAGGCGGAGGACTGCGCGGGCGGGTACGGCAGCTCGCGCGCGAGGTCGCCAAGTTCGGCGCGGTGGGCGGCGCGGGCGTATTCGTCAACCTCGGGGTCTTCAACGTGGTGCGGAGCACGACCGAGATCCCGGTCGTCCGGGCGTCGATCATCGCCACGCTCGTCGCGATCTGCTTCAACTACGTGGGTTTCCGCTACTTCACCTACCGTGACCGCGACAGGAGCGGCCGGACCCGGGAGCTGACGCTGTTCCTGGCGTTCAGCGGGGCCGGCCTGGTGATCGAGCACGGCATCCTGTACGCGGCGACGTACGGCTTCGGCTGGAACACCCCGCTGCAGAACAACGTGTTCAAGTTCCTCGGCATCGGGATAGCGACGCTGTTCCGGTTCTGGTCGTACCGCACCTGGGTATTCCGGGCGCTGCCCGTGCAGCAGGCCGAATCGCTCCTGGAGCGGCGACGGGCGGGGGCCGGGCCGGAGCCCGTGCCCGACCGCGCCGCCCGCTGATCCGGCGGCCGCGTCACCTCACGGTCGGCCTGTCGTCGTCCTTGCGCTTGTGCGCGACCCTGCTCAGGAACAGGGCGAAGACCGGCGGGTGCTGCTGGAGCAGTTCGAGCCTGCCGCCGTCCGCCTCCGCGAGGTCCCGGGCCACGGCCAGGCCGATGCCGGTGGAGTTGCGGCCGCTGATGGTCCGCTCGAAGATGCGGGCCCCGAGGTCCGCCGGGACGCCGGGCCCCTCGTCCGTCACCTCGACGACGGCCTGGTTGCCGGTCACCCGGGTCCGTACCGCGACCGTGCCGCCGCCGTGCATGAGCGAGTTCTCGATGAGCGCGGCGAGCACCTGGGCGACCGCGCCCGGCGTTCCGACGGCCTGCATGCCGCGACGGCCGGAGTGGACGATCGCGCGGCCCGCGCTGCGGTAGGCCGGGCGCCACTCCTCCAGCTGCTGCTTGACGACCTCGTCGAGGTCGAAGGCGACGGCGGAACCGATCCGGGGGTCGCGCGAGTTCGTCAGGAGCCGCTGCACCACGTCGGTGAGCCGCTCGACCTGGTTCAGCGCGATGCTCGCCTCCTCCTTCACGGTAGCCGGGTCGTCGGTGACCGTGATCTCCTCCAGCCGCATCGACAGCGCGGTCAACGGGGTGCGCAGCTGGTGGGAGGCGTCGGCGGCGAGCCTGCGCTCCGCGGTGAGCATGCGGGCGATCCGCTCGGCGCTGGCGTCCAGCACGTCGGCGACCCGGTCCAGTTCGGGGACCCCGTAGCGCCGGTGGCGGGGGCGGGGGTCGCCGGAGCCGAGCCGTTCGGCCGTCTCGGCGAGGTCGGTGAGCGGCGCGGCGAGCCGGTTTGCCTGCCGTACGGCGAGCAGGACGGCCGCGACGACGGCGACCAGCGCCACCGCGCCGATGATCAGCAGCGACCTGCCGACCTCGCGTGTCACCACGGAGCGGGACTCCTCCACGGTGACCGTGATGTTGCGCGCGCCCTCAGCCGTGCCGCGGATGATGCTGCCGCCGGGCCGCTTGCCGATCTCGATGGGGTCGCGGCCCGCGATGCTGATCAGGGCGTAGCGGGTGACGTCGCCCTGCTGGGCGATGATGTCCGGATTGACCGGCTCACCCCCGACCAGCCTGCTGTCGACGATGCTGGCCAGGCGCAACGCCTCCGAGTCCACGCTCTCCTGCGCGCTGCTGCTGATGGTGCGCGTCTCGACGATGACCAGCGAGACACCGAAGACGGCGATCACGACGAGCACCACGGCGAGCGTGGAGTGGATCAGACGGCGGCGCATGGGGTCTGCGTGTCAGGGCTCATGGCGTGTGCCTATCAGGACTTCTCGAAGCGGAAGCCCACGCCGCGCACGGTCGCGATGTACCGGGGGTTGGCCGCGTCGTCGCCGAGCTTCTTGCGCAGCCAGGAGATGTGCATGTCCAGGGTCTTGGTCGACGACCACCACGTGGTGTCCCAGACCTCGCGCATCAACTGGTCGCGGGTGACGACCCGGCCGGCGTCGCGCACGAGGACGCGCAGCAGGTCGAACTCCTTGGCGGTGAGCTGGAGCTCCTCCTCGCCCATCCAGGCGCGGTGCGACTCGACGTCGATCCGCACGCCGTGCGTGGCGGGAGGGGGCGCGGGCTCGGCGGAGCCGCGCCGGAGCAGGGCCCGGACCCGGGCGAGCAGTTCGGCGAGGCGGAACGGCTTGGTGACGTAGTCGTCGGCACCCGCGTCGAGACCGACCACGGTGTCCACCTCGTCCGCCCGCGCGGTCAGCACCAGGATCGGCACGGTGTGCCCGTCGGCGCGCAGCCGCCGCGCGACCTCCAGGCCGTCCATACCGGGCAGCCCCAGGTCCAGCACGACGAGATCGACGCCGCCCGCGAGTCCGGCGTCGAGCGCGCTCGGACCGTCCTCGCGCACCTCCACCTCGTAGCCCTCCCGGCGCAGGGCTCGGGCCAGTGGCTCGGAGATGGATGCGTCGTCCTCGGCGAGCAGTACACGGGTCATGAAGGTGATGGTAGTCCGCATGGCCCAGCCGCCGGGGCGTGATCCACAAGGGCTCGGTCTTAGGCGTGCGATCCTGGTGATGACCTTCGATTCAGGGCAGATGGTTCCGTGTTTACCTGTGATTCATATCTCAAGTCCTTTTATATGCCGCACTGTCGTGGCGTATGGTGTCGAGACGCCTGAAGTAGTGACTGAGGACCTTTGGACGATCCACGCGCCAAAGGTCTCATTTCTGCAAAGGGTTGTCCTGCCGGTCTTGACGGCAGCGCGAAGTGACCCCACCGGGCGCGTCACCGCTCACGAAGCGCCGCGTCCCGAGCGAGCAAGGATCGACATGGCGTCCAGCCTGACGAGGGACTCGGCCGGCACCGCCGGCCCGGAGAAGACGTTCCTCGGCCACCCCCGCGGTCTGGCCAATCTCTTCATGACCGAGATGTGGGAGCGCTACAGCTTCTACGGCATGCGGGCTCTGCTCGTTCTCTACCTGTCGGCCACCGTGGCCAAGGGCGGTCTCGGCTTCGACACGGCTACCGCCGTCGCCGTCTACTCCGTCTACAACGCCATGGTCTACCTGCTCGCCCTGCCGGGCGGCTGGTTCGGCGACCGGGTGTGGGGTGCGCGGAAGACCGTGGCGGTCTCCGGCACGGTCATCATGGTCGGCCACTTCATGCTGGCCCTGCCCATGGAGATCTCGTTCTTCATCGGTCTGGCGCTCATCGCCGCCGGTTCCGGTCTGCTCAAGGCCAACATCTCGACGATGGTCGGCCACCTCTACCGGGACAAGAACGACCCGCGCCGTGACGGTGGCTTCACGATCTTCTACATGGGCATCAACCTCGGTGCCTTCGTCGCCCCGCTGACCATCGGTTACGTGGGCCAGAAGATCAACTGGCACTACGGTTTCGCCATGGCCGGTGTCGGCATGGCCCTCGGTCTCGCCTTCTTCTTCCTGGGCTTCCGCAACCTGGCCCCGGAGTCGAACCAGGTGCCCGCCCCGCTGTCCGACGCCGAGCGCGCCGGCATCGTCAAGAAGGCCCTGCTCTGGCTCGCCGTCGCGGCCGCCGCCTACGGCGTCGTCGGCCTCTCCGGCTCGTTCAGCATCGACTGGGTGCTGTGGCCGCTGACCATCCTGGGTCTCGTCCTGCCCGCCTGGTACCTGATCCGTATCAAGCGCGACTCCGACCTGGAGCCGGTCGAGCGCTCGCGGATGTCGGCGTACGTCTGGTTCTTCGTCGCCGCCGCCGTCTTCTGGGGCATCTACGACCAGACCGGTTCCACGCTGAGCCTGTTCGCCGAGAACAACACCTCGGGCACCCTGTTCGGCTTCGACTTCCCGGCCAGCTGGTTCCAGTCGCTGAACCCGCTGTACGTGATGGCGCTCGCCCCGGTCTTCGCCTGGCTGTGGGTCGCGCTGGCCCGCCGCTCCAAGGAGCCCAGCACGCTGGTCAAGTTCACGCAGGGCCTGGTGCTCATCGGCGCCTCGTTCTTCGTGATGATGCTGGCCCAGGCCGCCTCCGCGGGCGGCGTCATGGTGACCCCGCTGTGGCTGTGCTCGGTCTACCTGATCCAGACCGTGGGTGAGCTGACCCTGTCCCCGGTCGGCCTGTCGCTGACGACGAAGCTGGCGCCCGCCAAGTACGCGTCCCAGATGATGGGTGTCTGGTTCCTGGCCGTCACCGCCGGCGACTCGGTCATCGCCCTGCTCCAGCTGATGGGCGCGCCGACGGACACCGAGTGGTGGTTCGCCAGCCAGGGTGCGCTCGCGGTGCTCGGCGGTGTCGCGATCTTCATGTACCGCAGGAAGGTGCAGCCGCTCATGGGCGGCGTGCACTGACACGCCCCGTACCCGCACGGAGGGCCGCCGCACCGATTCGGTGCGGCGGCCCTCCGCCGTTCAGCGGGTGCCGCGCAGGCGCTGCCACGGCGTGAACGTGAAGACCGCGCCGCCGAGCAGGATCGCCGTGCCCGCCACCAGGGCCAGGGCGCGCAGGGCGCCGGTGTCCTCGGCGCCGGTCTGGGCCAGGCCGCCGCTCGTGGCCGAGCCGCCGGCGCCGCCGCTCGTGCCGCCCCCTCCGGTGGAGCCGCCGCCGGCCGCTCCGCCCGGCTGGGCCGAGGTGTCGAGTTCGAGGGAGAACGGCACGTCCGCCGGCGGGGTGCAGGTGGTGGTCGTGCCGAGCGCCTTCACCGTGAGGACGCCCGGGCTCAGCGTCGTCCGGCCCGTGGCACCGGGCTTGTACGTGCCCGTCAGGTCGGGGATCTCGATCGGGTCGCCGGCCTTGATGGGCTCCTTGTTCGTCGGCCCCTCGACATGGACGAAGCCCTTGTCGGCGCCGCCGAGTTTCACCTCCATGGACGGCTTGACCGAGTCCTTGGGGATGTCGGCCGGGCTGTCCATGACGGACTTGGAGAACTTCACGGTGAGCCCGTAGTCGCCGCCGTTCTTCCTGGCGTTGATGCGGACCGGGGAGACGGCGTTCTTGTCGCCGATGGGGGTCTTGCACTCGTAGGCGACCTCGATCTCCTTGCCCTCGAAGTCCGTCTGGTCACCGCCACCGCCGCCGGACGTCCCGCCGGAGCCGCCGCCACTCGTCGTGCCGCCGGAGCTCGTGCCGCCGGAGCTCGCCCCTCCGTCCGTCGTACCGCCGGAGGCGGTTCCGCCGGAGCTCGTGCCGCCCGACGTCGTGCCGCCGGAGGCGGCTCCTCCGGAACTCGTGCCGCCGCCCTGCGACACCTTGATCGTCGCCCCGACCCGGACCGTCTCCTTCGGCGCGCACCTGGTGTCCGTCGAGATCGGCTTCGAGACGTTGATGGCGTACGGCCCCGGTGTCAGCGTGACCTCGCCCGCCTTCTCCAGCTTCAGCGTGCCCTTCATGTCGGGCAGCACCATCGGGCTGTTCTTAGGGATCGGCGGGTTCTGCCGGGGCCCCTCCATCGCCAGCTCGCCCGTGGCGGCGCCGCCGAGGGTGATCGTGCCGGTCGGTTTGACCGTGTCCTTCTGCAGGTCCAGGATGTCCGGGTTCCTGGAGGCGGCCTGGACCGTCTTCCAGACCACCTCGACCTCGTCGCCCACCTTGGCCTCCGCCGGCGCGGTGATCTGCACCGTGGTCGTGCCCTGGACGGGCGGCAGGCCGGAGATCGGCGGCGGAACGCACTCCGTCGCGTACGAGACCTCGGCGGCCTGTGCGGGGCTCGCGGCCAGCAGGATCCCCGCGCCGCCGAGCATCAGCGCGACCCCGGCCGCGCTCATCCTCCGTTGCGTACTCACGAATGTCCCTTCGTCGTGGGCCGGTCGGTCCGGTTCTCTGACGGTGCGGAGTCAGGGGTGAACCACGGCAGTGCCGCCGTGGTGGTCGAGGGGGAGGCGGGCGGGCGGGCCCGGCCGGTGCGGCGGGCGTGCCGCGAGCCCGGCGGCCGTACGCGGTCGACGACCGCCATGCCGATGCGGAACAGCGCCGTGGGCACCACCAGGGCCAGCAGGATCCAGAAGACGGTCACGCCCCAGGGCCGGCCGACGCCCCAGGGCTGTTCGGCGACGACCTTGCCGCCGTACTTCACCGAGACCGCGTAGTCGCCGTGGGCCCCTGCCGCGAGCCGGACGGGCAGTTCGATCCGCGCCTTGGCCCCCGGCTTGATCGTGCCGCGCCACTGCTGCTCCTCCCACTGGGGCGCGAACACCCCGTGGGCGGTACCGACCTGGAAGACGGGGTCCTTCACGGGCGTCGTCCCGAGATTGCCGACGGTGAACTCGAGCGTCCGGGAGGGCGGGGCGCCGAAGAGGACCAGCAGGCCCGACGCGCCTTGCAGCCGGGTGGGGGCGAGGACGGCGAGGCGGCCGTCGCCCGTCTGCTCGGGAAGCGGTGCGGTGGGGTGGCCCGCGACGACGAACTCCGCGTCCACCACTTGCTGTTCCCCGGTCACGGTGGCGACGTGCACGACACAGGGACACGGCTCGGGCGGCTCGGCGACCGGCAGCTTCTTGTCGAAGACGCCCCGGGAGTCGGTGGTGACCGCGCGTCCGTCGGCGTTGGCGCAGGAGTTGGTGCCGCCGATGACGCCCGTGCCGGGCGAGGACTTCCCGCAGATCAGCAGGATCAGCAGGGTCTTCGCCCGCCACCCGGCACCGCTGACGGTGAGGTCCCCGCCCTTGCCCGCCTGGGACGCGGACAGCTCGACGGTCGGGGTGGGCGCGGGCGTGCCCAGCGCGGAGGCCGCGGGCAGGAGCAGGAGCAGAAGGGCCAACAGGGCGGTGGGAACGGCACGTTGCATGGTCAGGCTCCTGCTCCCGGCGGTCGGCGTTCGGAGACGGTGCGGCCACGGCGGCGGCTCGGCACGCGGCGGCGGAGGACCAGGGCCGCCGCCGTCACGGCGCACGTCAGCAGCGTCGCCGTCACCGGCCAGGCCGCGAACGTCCGCGAGACGGTCGCCTCGGCCCGGGCGGCTCCCGGCGCGCCGGCCGTCACGCGGATGTCCACGGCGTCCAGGTGCGGCGGGTCGGACCAGGGTTCGGAAAGGGTGACCCGGCGGCCCGGGGGCAGCTCGGCCCGCACGCGGGCGGGGCGGCTGAGGACCTCGCCGAACAGGCCGTCCGCGCGGAGCGCCACCCGCGGCGTCAGCGGCGTGTTGCCCCGGTTCACGAGGGCGTAGCGGATCGAGCCGTCCGCGTACGACACGTCCTCGACCGTGAGGGCCGCCAACAGCGGCCCGCGCACCCGCAGATGGAGCCGCACCGGTTCCTCACGGCCCCGGCCGGACGCCGTGATGGTTGCCGTCCGGCCGCCGGGCGGGGTGCTCGCGGGGAGGGTGACGGTGAAGGGGATCTCCGCGCGGGTGCGGGCGGGGACGGTGACCGTACGGGCGGCCAGCGCGATCCACGGCCCCGCCGCCTCGGCCCGCAGGCGCAGGGTGAGCGGCTCGCCGGACCGGTTGGTCACCGTGAGCCGGTCCTCCAGTACGGCGCCGGGCGCGCCCTCCAGGTACAGGTACGCGCGGTCCGGCGCCCACGGCCCGGACGCCGCCACCGCCGGAGGCGCCGCCGGGAGGAGCGGGGCCGCCGTGAGCGCGAGGACGAGCGCGAGCGCGGCCCGCACGGTCAGCCCGCGGCCCGGCCGCCGCCGCGCCGGGTCAGCCACAGGACGCCCGCGGCACCGGTGAGCAGCACCGTCCCGCCGAGCGTGCCGAGTGCCACGGCCGAGTCCAGCGGGCCCGTCCTCGGGAGCCGCGAGGACGCGGACGCCGTGCCGCCGCCCGCCGCCGTGACGTCCAGTTCCAGCGACGGTCCCGGGTTGTTGCGCGGTGTGCACGTGGTCGTCGTGCCGAGCGCCTTGATCGTCAGCACGCCCGCGGTGAAGGTGACCTTGCCGCTCCTGCGCGGGGTGTACGTGCCCGACAGGTCGTTGATCTTGATGGGCGTTTCGGCGGGGATCGCCGCGGCGTTGGCCGGGCCCGACACCCGCACCTCTCCCCGGTCCGCGCCGCCCACCTGGATGACCGCGCTCGGGTTCATGGCGCCCTTGCCCAGCTCGACCGGGCTGGACGAGACGCCCTTGCGGAAGGACATCGTGAGCCGGTAGGCGCTGCCGCTCCTCTCGGCCCTGATGTCGATCGGCGAGACCGCCCCCTTGGGGCCGATGGGGGTCCGGCACTGGTAGTCGACGTCGACGACGGCGGCCTGCGCGGCGGGGGCGGCGATCAGCACCGCCGAGCCCGCCACGGCCGCTGCTGCCGCGAGAGCTGTCCGCTTGCGGTTCCGGTACGACACCTCGGTTCCCCTCGTGCGCGCATGGACTGACGGCGTTACTGACGGCACATCAGATCGGGGGCTCAAGGTACGCCGGGGGCCCTGGGGAGGGAAGACAAAGAGCACGCCGTATCGGCGTGCTCCACAAGAGAATTCGGCAACGGCCTGCGCAACGCTCACGCGGGTGCGGCGAGTTCGGCCCACACCGTCTTCCCCGGCGAGCCGGGTGTCCGCACGACTCCCCAGTCCAGGCAGAGGCGTTGGACGATGAACATGCCGTGGCCACCTGGCCGTCCCGCGCGGTGCGGGGTGCGCGGTGCGGGCTGGCCCGTGCCGCGGTCGGTGACCTCCAGACGCAGGACCTTCCCGTCGCAGCCGATGCGCAGTTCCTCGGGGCCCTCGGCGTGCAGACAGGCGTTGGTGACCAGTTCGGAGACGACCAGCAGCACGTCCTCGGCCGCCGCCCTGCGGTCCGCCGTCCCGGCGGGCAGCCAGCCCCAGTCGTGGAGCGCCTGCCTGGTGAAGTCGCGGGCGAGCGGAACGATCCCGCTGGCGCTGCCGAGCGAGAGCCTGCGCACCGCGCCGCCGACCGGTGCGGCGGATACGGGCACGGTCGGCGCCGCGGCGGCGGCTCCCGGCTCGGGGCCGAGATCGCCCGGCTGTTGCTGCCGGGTGGTGCTCATCAGCGCTTCACCTCACCGATTCACCGGTTCACCAGTTCGCCATGGATTCAGTACGCAGAGTATTGGGCGTTCAACGTTCTGCGGGGGTTCTCCTGCCCGACCGAATCGTGACAACACCCACTAGGTCGGCACGGCGCACGTGACGCCGGCTACAGGTGCGGCACGGCGGGCCCCGGACTCAGTCGGACAGGGCCGCTTCGAGGGAGTCGTGCACGGTGAAGACCGCCTCGGCTCCGGTGATCTCGAAGACCCTCGCCACCACGGGCTGCATCCCGGCCAAATGGACCCCTCCCCCACCGGCCTCTGCCTTCAGCCGGGCACCCAGCAGAACATTGAGCCCGGTGGAGTCGCAGAAATCGAGGCGTGAACAGTCGATCACCAGGCGCACACGGCCTCGATCGATCGCCTCGTCCAGGGGCGCGCGCAGCAGTTCGGCGGTGTGGTGATCCAGCTCACCCGCCGGCTGCACGATCTCGCTGCGGCCCTCGGTCCGAACCTCGACCTGAAGCCGGCCCCGACTCACGCTGCCGACCGTCTCGCGGTCCATGCCGTCCCTCTTCGCCGTGTCGTTCGCTGCGTCGTCCACCGTTTCGTGCCACACGTCACACGCCGCCACTCGGGCGGCGCCGGACGCCCGACGAACCCTACGCCTTCCCCGCGTCGACCGGTACCCGAACTACCCCCCAATGCGGACATACGCGACATACGCCACTTGCGATCGGCCCTGCCGAGCCGGTAGGGCTAGTAAGGACACACCGACACGGCCGGCTTTGGAGGCGCCGCTCACCGCAGCAGCATGCATGGCATCGGCAGCCATATGCCGAGAACGATGGAGGAGACCATGTCACCCCGGCTCGACGAACCGCGTACCCCCACCGCGCCGTCGGCACACCCCGCCCGTACGACCGCTCACGACCCCGCCGAGACGACCGGTCCCGGCGCCGCCGCGACCGACGTGGCGCCCCAGGCAGCCGCCGCGTGCGACGCGGCGGCCGAAGCCGCCGTGACCGAGGCCGCGCCTGCAGGACAGCAGCAGTCCGCGGGCCTGGAAGACCTTGCGGATCTGCCGGCGATTCCGCCTTTCGACGAGGTGGACTCGCTGGACGCGCGAGCGCTGTCGAAGACGCTCTTCGAGCGGCTCACGATCCTCGAAGAGGGCACGCACGAGTACGCCTACGTCCGCAACACGCTGATCGAACTCAACCTGGCCCTGGTCAAGTTCGCCGCCTCACGGTTCCGCACGCGCAGCGAGCCGATGGAGGACATCGTCCAGGTCGGCACGATCGGCCTGATCAAGGCGATCGACCGGTTCGAGCTCAGCCGGGGCGTCGAGTTCCCCACGTTCGCGATGCCGACCATCATCGGCGAGATCAAGCGCTTCTTCCGGGACACGTCCTGGTCGGTGCGGGTGCCGCGGCGGCTGCAGGAACTGCGGCTCGACCTCGCGAAGGCCGGTGACGAGCTCTCCCAGCAGCTGGACCGCACGCCCACCGTCGGCGAACTCGCCGAACGCCTCGGCATCGGCCGGGACGAGGTCGTCGAGGGCATGGCGGCGAGCAACGCGTACACCGCGAGCTCACTGGACGCCCAGCCCGAGGAGGACGACACCGAGAGCGCGCTCGCCGACCGCATCGGGTACGAGGACCACGGCCTCGAGGGCATCGAGTACGTCGAGTCCCTCAAGCCGATGATCGCGGGGCTCGCGCCGCGGGACCGCACGATCCTCAGCCTGCGGTTCGTGGCGAACATGACGCAGTCGGAGATCGGCGAGGAGCTCGGCATCTCGCAGATGCACGTGTCCAGGCTGCTGACAAGGACGCTGGTCAAGCTGCGCAGGGGGCTCACTCTGGAGGAGTGAGCCGACCGCTCCCACTGCCTCCGGAAGGGTCCGCTCCGTCAGGAACGGGCCCTTCCCCCGTCGTGGAGCCCGTCAGGGGCCGCAGGGCCCGTCAGGGGGCGGCGGGCGGTTGCAGCGCGGCCGTCACCGCCGCCTCCGCGTGCAGCCGCGTCGTCGGGAACACGGGCACCGGGCTGTCGTCCGCCCCGATCAGCAGCTCGATCTCCGTGCAGCCGAGGACGACGCCCTGCGCGCCCTCCGCGACGAGCTCGCCGATGACCCGCCGGTAGGCGGCCCGGGACTCCTCGCGGACGACTCCGAGGCACAACTCCTCGTAGATCACCCGGTGGACGAGGGCGCGCCCGGCGGCGTCCGGAGTGAGGACCGTCAGGCCGTGGGAGGCCAGCCGGTCCCGGTAGAAGTCCTGCTCCATGGTGAAGGCGGTGCCCAGCAGGCCCACGGTGGCGAGGCCCTGCGCCCGCACGGCCGCGGCGGTGGCGTCCGCGAGGTGCAGCAGCGGCACACCGACCGCGTCCTGCACCTGGCCGGCGACCTTGTGCATGGTGTTGGTGCAGATCAGCAGCAGGTCCGCGCCCGCCGCCTCCAGACCCTTCGCGGCCTCGGCGAGGATGTCGCCGGCCCGCTGCCACTCGCCGGCGACCTGCAGTTCCTCGATCTCGGCGAAGTCCACGGAATGCAGGACGCACTTGGCGGAGTGGAGTCCGCCGAGGCGTTCCCGTACGAGCTCGTTGAGGAGCCGGTAGTACTCCGCGCTGGATTCCCAGCTCATGCCGCCGATCAGTCCGATGGTTCGCATCGGGCCACTGTCGCATGTCGCTGCCCGGGCGGGTGCGTCCGCCCGTGACACTGGTCCGCACAGCCCGGCCGTACGAGAGGACACCCGTCATGCCCCCTGTCATCGCCGTCACCGGAGCGAGCGGACGCGTCGGCGGCCGGGTGGCGGCCAGGCTCTCGGCGGCGGGCGTCGCGACCCGGCTGGTGGGCCGCGATCCGGCCCGGCTGCCCGAGCTGTCCGGCGCGGTCGCCGCGCCCCCCGCCTCCTACGGCGACGGCGAGGCGATGCGGCGGGCCCTGGACGGCGCGGACACGCTGTTCCTCGTCTCGGCGCACGAGGCGCCCGGCCGGGTCCAGGAGCACCACACGGCCGTGGACGCGGCACTCGCCGCGGGCGTCGGGCGGATCGTGTACATGTCGTTCGTGGGCGCCGCGCCGGACGCGACGTTCACCTTCGCCCGCGACCACTTCCACACGGAGGAGTACATCCGGGCCCGCCGGATCCACCACACCTTCCTGCGGGACAACTTCTACCTCGCCGCGTTCCCGGCGATGACCGGCGCCGACGGGGTGCTGCGCGGCCCGGCCGGACAGGGCCGGGTGGCCGCCGTCGCACACGACGACATCGCCGACGCGGCGGCGGCCGTGCTCCTCGACGGGCCCGGTCCGCACGACCGCGCGGTGTACGACCTGACCGGTCCCACCGCGTTCTCCCTCGCGGAGGCCGCGGCCGAACTGACCCGCGCCACCGGCCGCACCGTGCGCTACGTCCCCGAGTCCGAGGACGAGGCCTACGCCTCCCGTGCCGGCTTCGGCGCCGAGGAGTGGGAGGTGACGGGCTGGGTCACGTCGTACGAGGCGATGGGCGCCGGCGAGATGGCCGCGGTCTCGGACGCGGTGCCGCGGCTGACGGGACACCCGGCGCAGTCGCTGCGCGAGTACCTGGCCGCGCACCCGCGCAGCTACGCGCACCTGCTGCCGTAGCCCTGCCCCGAGCGGATCGGCTAGACCCGCTTACCGGCTCGCCAGACCTCGCGCACCAGCGGCACGCCCGGCCGG
The DNA here is from genome assembly GCF_013387495.1 of Streptomyces sp. PKU-EA00015. GTDB lineage: Bacteria > Actinomycetota > Actinomycetes > Streptomycetales > Streptomycetaceae > Streptomyces. Next base: position 57,908 of record NZ_JABZEE010000049.1, read on the forward strand.
TAGGCGAGGTGGACATGGCTCGGGGCGTCCAGCAGGGCGAGGTCCGCGCGGGACCCGGGCGTGAGGCGGCCGACGTCCGTACGGCGCAGGGCCGCGGCGCCGCCCGCCGTGGCGGACCACAGCGCCTCGTCGGGTGTCATCCCCATGTCGCGCACGGCGAGCGCGATGCAGAACGGCATCGAGGACGTGAACGACGAGCCCGGGTTGCAGTCCGTCGACAGCGCGACGGTGGCGCCCGCGTCGATCAGACGGCGCGCGTCCGGCCACTCGGCGCGGGTGGAGAACTCCGCGCCCGGCAGCAGGGTCGCGACGGTCGCGCTGCCTGCGAGGGCGTCGACGTCCGCGTCCGTGAGGTGGGTGCAGTGGTCGGCGGACGCGGCGTCCAGCTCGACGGCGAGCTGCACGCCCGGGCCGTAGCCGAGCTGGTTGGCGTGCACGCGCGGCAGGAGGCCCTTCGCCTTGCCCGCGGTCAGCACCGCACGCGCCTGGTCCCCGTCGAACGCTCCCTTCTCGCAGAACACGTCGACCCAGCGGGCGTGCGGCGCGCACGCGTCCAGCATCTCGCCGGTGACGAGGGCGACATAGGCCGCCGGGTCGTCGGCGTAGTCCGGGGAGACGACGTGCGCGCCGAGGTACGTCACCTCGTCGGTGTGCCGGGCGGCGATCCGCAGCGCCCTGGCCTCGTCCTCGACGGTCAGCCCGTACCCGGACTTGGTCTCGAACGTGGTCGTGCCCTGGCGCAGGGCCTCGTCGAGATACCGCGTGAGGTTGGCCTCGAGCTCGTCGTCGCTCGCGGCACGGGTGGCGGCGACGGTGGTGCGGATGCCGCCGGCGGAGTAGGCCCGGCCGGACATACGGGCGTTGAACTCCTGGGTGCGGTCGCCCGCGAAGACGAGGTGCGAGTGGGAGTCCACGAAGCCGGGGATGCAGGCGCGGCCCCGGGCGTCGTGCCGCAGGTCGGCGTCGGGCGCGTCCTTGGCGGCGCCGGCCCAGGCGACGCGGTCGCCGTCGATGACGAGCGCGCCGTTCTCGACGAGCCCGAGGGGCCCGTCGCCGAGGGCGGGGTCGTTGGTGACGAGGGTGGCGATGTTGGTGACGAGAGTGGTGGTCATGGGGTCCTTTCGGGGGGTTCCTTTTCCCCACCCCCTTCCCGAACCGGGCTCCGCCCGGGACCCGGTACCGCGCTTCGCGCGGTGTCCTCAAGCGCCGGACGGGCTGATTTCGCTCCGCGAAATCCAGCCCCGCTGGGGGCACCTCCCACGGCCGCCAGGCCGTAGGGGGAGGGCGGGTGGGGCAATGTCATCGGCGCAGCGCGGCCACCGCCTCCGTGAGCGCCGAGCCCACGTCCGGGACCAGAACGTGCGAGCCGTCGCGCACGACGCGGCGGCCCCCCACCACCACGTCCCGCACGTCCGCCGCGCCCGCGGCGAAGACCGCCGTCTCCGCGCCCAGCCTCGGCACCGGTCCGGCCGTGCGCACCGAGTCCAGCGTGACGGTGGTGAAGTCCGCGAGCGCGCCCTGCTCCAGGCGGCCCGCGTCGGGCCAGCCCAGTGCGGCGTGGCCGTCCGCCGTCGCCGCGCGCAGCAGCGCCGCCGCCGTCCAGTGGCCGCGCGTACGCGAACGGAGGCGTTCGTTCAGCTCCATCGCCCGCGCCTCCTCGAACAGGTCGATCACCGCGTGGCTGTCGCTGCCGAGGGACAGCGGCGAGCCGGCGGCCTGGAGCGCGGGGGCGGGTCCGATGCCGTCGGCGAGGTCGCGTTCCGTCGTGGGGCACATGCAGGTGCCCGTCGCCGTGCCGCCCAGCAGCGCGATGTCCTCGTCCGTCAAGTGCGTGTTGTGCACCCCGGTGGTGCGGGGGCCGAGGACGCCGTGGTCGGCGAGCAGCCGGGCCGGTGTCACTCCGTGCGCCGCGAGGCAGGCGTCGTTCTCCGCGGTCTGCTCGGAGAGGTGGACATGGAGGGGCGCGTTGCGTGCGGACGCCCAGGAGGCGACCGTCGACAACTGCTGTGCCGGGACCGCCCGTACGGAGTGGATCGCCGCTCCGATGCGTACGTGCTCGCCGTCCTTCAGGGCGTCCGCCCGCTCGGCCCAGGCGTCCGCCGTGCCGTCGGAGAAGCGCAGCTGGTGCCGGTTCGGCGGCTCGCCGAAGCCTGAGGACAGGTACGCCGTGTCGAGCAGTGTGATGCGGATGCCCGCCTCGGCCGCGGCCGCGATCAGGGCCTCGCCCATGGCGTTCCGATCGGCGTAGGGCGTGCCGCCGGGCGCGTGGTGGACATAGTGGAACTCGCCGACGGCCGTGATCCCGGCGAGCGCCATCTCCGCGTACACCGCGCGGGCCAGCGTGAAGTACGTCTGAGGGGTCAGCCCGGACGCGACCTGGTACATGACCTCGCGCCAGGTCCAGAACGTGCCGCTGCCGAGCTGGACCGTGCCGCGCAGGGCGCGGTGGAAGGCGTGCGAGTGGGCGTTCGCCAGGCCCGGGACGGTGAGCCCGCGCAGGACCACCGCTCCCGGCGGCGGGGCGTCCACGCCCGTGCGGACGGCCGCGATGCTGCCGTCGCGCACGTCCAGTGCCACACCCGGCTCGACGTGGGCGCCGAGCCAGGCGTGTTCCAGCCAGTAGGTCACCTGCACGCCAGGCCCTCCAGTACGTCGGCGAGTGCGATCACCCCGGCCACGCAGTCGTCCTCGGGCGCGAATTCCGCCGGGGAGTGCGAGACCCCCGTGGGGTTGCGTACGAACAGCATGGCGGTCGGAACGGACGCGGACAGGATTCCGGCGTCGTGTCCGGCGCCCGTGCCGAGGACCGGCACGGCACCGCCGAGGATCCTGTTGAGCTCGTCGCGCAGCGCGTGCTCGAACTCGATCACCGGGGTGAACGACTCCCGTACGACGGCCAGGTCCACTCCGTCGCGGTCCGCGCGCTCCTTCGCGGCGTGCTCGATCGCCGTGACGACGGCGTCGAGCGCCGCCTGGTCGGGGGCGCGCGAGTCGAGCCAGCCGCGGACGAGCGAGGGGATGGCGTTGACTCCGTTCGGCTCGACGGAGATCTTGCCGAACGTGGCGACGGCGCCCGCGAGTTCCGCCTCGCGGCGGGCGGCGAGCACGGTCTCCGCGTACGTCAGCATCGGGTCGCGCCGGTCGACGAGGCGCGTGGTGCCGGCGTGGTTCGCCTCGCCGCGGAAGTCGAAGCGCCAGCGGCCGTGCGGCCAGATCGCGGAGGCGATGCCGACCGCGTGGCCGGTCCCCGCGGCGGAGCCGCTGTCCATGGCAGCGAGGGCGCGGCCCTGCTCGACGTGCAGCTCGACGAACGCGCCGACACGGGCGAGCCGTTCGGGATCGGGCCCGATGGCGGCCGGGTCGTACCCGGCGGCCTCCATCGCCCGGGGCAGGCTGATCCCGTCGCCGTCACGCAGCTCGTACGCGGCCTCCCGCGTCAGCTGCCCGGCGGCGAGCCGGGAGCCGACACAGGCGAGCCCGAACCGGGCGCCCTCCTCGTCACCGAAATTGGTGACGGCGAGCGGCCGGGTGAACTGCGCACCCCTGCGGCGGAGTTCGTCGAGCGCGGCGAAGGAGGACACGACACCGAGCGGCCCGTCGAAGGCTCCGCCGTCGGGGACGGAGTCGAGGTGCGAGCCGGTGACGACGGCGTCACCCGCGGAGGGGTCGCCGAGCCAGGCCCACTGGTTGCCGTTGCGGTCGGTCTCGTAGGCGAGCCCGCGCGCCTCGGCCTGCTCCTGGAACCAGGCGCGGCACTCGCGGTCGGCCTCGGTCCACGCGTACCGGCGGTATCCGCCGGTGTCGGCGTTGCGCCCGATGGGCTTGAGCTCCCGCCACATCTCGTGGAACGACGTGGTCACGCCTGGTCACCTTCGCGCATGGGGATGCGGACGCCCTTGTCGGCGGCGACGGTCTCGGCGATGTCGTAGCCGGCGTCGACGTGGCGGATGACGCCCATGCCCGGGTCGTTGGTCAGCACCCGGCGGACCTTCTCGCCGGCCAGCCTCGTGCCGTCCGCGACCGTCACCTGACCCGCGTGGATCGAACGGCCCATGCCCACACCGCCGCCGTGGTGGATCGACACCCACGAGGCGCCCGAGGCCACGTTCACCATCGCGTTCAGCAACGGCCAGTCCGCGATCGCGTCCGACCCGTCCAGCATCGCCTCCGTCTCCCGGTACGGAGAGGCGACCGAACCGCAGTCCAGATGGTCACGGCCGATGGCCAGCGGCGCGGCCAGCTCGCCCGAGGCGACCATGTCGTTGAACCGCTCTCCGGCCTTTTCCCGCTCGCCGTAGCCCAGCCAGCAGATCCGCGCCGGCAGGCCCTGGAAGTGGACACGCTCGCCCGCCATCTTGATCCAGCGCGCCAGCGACTCGTTCTCCGGGAAGAGCTCGAGCATCGCCTTGTCGGTCTTGTGGATGTCCGAGGCCTCGCCCGAGAGCGCCGCCCAGCGGAACGGGCCCTTGCCCTCGCAGAACAGCGGCCGGATGTAGGCGGGGACGAAGCCGGGGAAGGCGAACGCCCGGTCGTAGCCCGCGAGCTGGGCCTCGCCGCGGATCGAGTTGCCGTAGTCGAAGACCTCGGCGCCCGCGTCCATGAAGCCGACCATGGCCTCCACGTGCCGGGCCATGGACTCACGGGCTCGGGTGGTGAACCCGGCCGGGTCCTTCGCCGCGTACGACTGCATGTCGCCGAAGTCGACACCGACGGGGAGGTACGACAGGGGGTCGTGCGCGCTGGTCTGGTCGGTGACGATGTCGATGGGCGCGCTCTCGGCGAGCATGCGCGGAAGGAGGTCCGCCGCGTTGCCCAGCAGGCCGATGGAGAGCGGGCGGCGCGCATCGCGGGCCCCGACCGCCAGCTGGAGGGCATGCTCCAGGGAGTCCGCCTTCACGTCCAGGTAGCGGTGCTCGATACGGCGCTCGATCGCGCGGGGGTCGCAGTCGATGCAGATCGCCACGCCGTCGTTCATGGTGACGGCGAGCGGCTGGGCGCCGCCCATGCCGCCCAGACCCGCCGTCAGCGTGATCGTCCCCGCCAGCGTCCCGCCGAACTTCTTCGCCGCCACCGCCGCGAACGTCTCGTACGTGCCCTGCAGAATGCCCTGCGTACCGATGTAGATCCACGACCCGGCCGTCATCTGCCCGTACATGGTCAGACCCAGCTGCTCCAGACGCCGGAACTCCTCCCAGTTCGCCCAGTCCCCCACCAGGTTCGAGTTCGCGATCAGCACCCGCGGCGCCCACTCGTGCGTCTGCATGACGCCGACCGGGCGGCCGGACTGGACGAGCATCGTCTCGTCCTGCTTGAGGGTCTTCAGCGTGCGCACCATCGCGTCGAAGGAGCGCCAGTCGCGGGCCGCCTTGCCGGTGCCGCCGTACACGACGAGCTTGTCCGGGTGCTCGGCCACCTCGGGGTCGAGGTTGTTCTGGAGCATCCGGAGTGCGGCTTCCTGCTGCCATCCCAGTGCGCTCAGCTCGCTGCCGCGCGGTGACCGTACGGGGCGGGGTCCTGACATGGCGTTGCCTCCTCGCGAGGGTGTGTCGATTTTCTATTCACATACTTACCTTCTGAATAGATGTAGTCAACCGCTGCGGCGCGACCCGCCGGATGATTGGCTGGCGGACATGACTGTCGACCGCCGGGACCTGGCCGTACGAGCGGCCGTGGAACAGGGACTTCTCACCGAGGACCAGCCCGTCACCGCCCTCCTCGACGTGGCGGGTATCCGCTCCTCGGTGGCGGCGCTGCGGGCCGCCTTCGCCGCCGTCACCGACGCGCCGGTGCTGCACGCCTTCGCCGTCAAGGCCGCCCCGCTGGTGCCGGTCCTCGCCCTCCTGCACGCCGAGGGCATCGGCGCGGAGGTCGCGAGCCCCGGCGAACTGGCGCTCGCGCGGGCCGCCGGCCTGCCCGCCGCTCTGACCGTGCTCGACTCCCCCGCCAAGACCGGCGCCGAGCTGCGCGAGGCCCTCGCCCTGGGGATCGCGGTCAACGCGGACAACTTCCAGGAACTGTGGCGTATCGACGCCCTGATGGCCGAGGGACCGAGCGCCTCGCCGCTGGGCCTGCGCGTCAATCCGCAGGTCGGCGGCGGCTCGATCGGGGCGCTGTCGACGGCCACCCCGACCTCCAAGTTCGGCTTCGCGCTCGCCGACGCGGGGGCCAGGGAAGCGGTCGTGCGCGCCTACGCGGAACGCCCCTGGCTGACCCGTCTGCACACCCACTCCGGTTCCCAGGGAATGCCGCTCGCGCGCATGGCTCAGGGCGTCCTCGCGGTCTACGAGCTCGCCGAGGAGATCAACGCGGCGGCCGGCCGGCGGCAGGTCGACACGATCGACATCGGCGGCGGCCTCCCGGTCAACTTCGCCTCCGACGAGCACACGCCGACCTTCGCCGCGTACGCCCGGCAGCTGAAGGAGCACGTGCCGGGCCTCTTCGACGGGCGCTACGGACTGGTCACCGAGTTCGGCCGCTCCCTCATCGCCAAGCACGGCCTGGTCCTCGCCCGTGTCGAGTACGCGAAGTCCGCCGGCGGCCGTCCCATCGCCGTCACCCACGCCGGCGTCCAGGTCGCCACCCGCACCGTCTACGACCCGGTGTCCTGGCCGCTGAGGATCGCCGCGTACGACGCCAAGGGCCTGCCCAAGCCGGGGCCGGACGTGGCGCAGGACGTCGCGGGACCGGCCTGCTTCGCCGGCGACCTGCTCGCCGAGAAGCGGGCCCTGCCGCTGCTGGAGCAGGGCGACGTGATCGCGGCGCTCGACACGGGCGCGTACTACTTCTCCAGCCACTACGGCTACAACAGCCTGCCGAGGACGCCCGTGCACGGCTTCACCACCGCACCGGACGGCGGGGTGCGGTTCGTCACCGTCCGGGAGGCCCAGAGCATGGAGGCGATCGTCGCGGAGTCCGGAGGAGCTCAGCGGGACGCCCTGCTCGGCTGAGCCCCGCCGCCCGGCCCTGCTCGGCCGACGCGCCCGTGGCGCGAAGGCGAGCGCCGGACACCGGTGGTTCCATGGACCCATGGCTACCAGCACTGTCGTCGTCGAGCGCCTGATCCTCGCGGCGCCCGGAGCCGTGTGGCAGGCCCTGACCGACATCCAGGGCTGGGAGCGCATCCTCGGCGGCGTGGAGCGGATCGAGGTGCTCTCGTCCGGCGGTTTCGGCGTGGGCACCCGGTGGCGCGAGACCCGGCGGATGCTCGGCAAACAGGCCACGGAGGAGATGTACGTGACGGCCTGCGAGCCGCCCGAGCGCTATGTCGTGGAGGCGGACTCGCAAGGCACCCACTACGTCTCGGAGTTCAGGCTGCTGCCGGCGGGCCAGGACGCGACGACGGTCCGCATGACCTTCGGTGCCAAGCCGCCCGGCGGCTTCACAGGCCTGCTCGCGAAGGTCCTCGGCGGGCTCGGTGCCAGAGCGGTGCGCAACGCGGTCACCAGGGACCTGGACGACGTCGCCGCCGCTGTCGAGCGCCGGGGCGACTGACCGGACACCCGCGTCCCCCGGTCCGCCGCACGGGTAGCGGCACGCATCACGCACAGCACGCAGGGGCAGAAACCTTCCCATCCGACTCCGGGAGAGGTGTTCCATGGCCACATCCGCAGCGTCCGAGGCACCAGCGGCACAGGGCGGGCTCAAACGGGTGATCGGGCCCAGGCTGCTGATCCTCTTCGTGATCGGCGACATCCTCGGCACGGGCATCTACGCCACCACCGGCGCAGTGGCGGGCAAGGTCGGCGGGGCACTGTGGCTGCCGTTCGCGATCGGCTTCGTGGTCGCCATCCTGACGGCAGCGTCGTACGTCGAACTGGTCGGCAAGTACCCGAAGGCCGCCGGGGCGGCGCTGTACACCCAGAAGGCCTTCAAGGTCCCCTTCCTGACCTTCATCATCGGGTTCATGGTGATGTGCTCCGGCCTGTCCTCGGCGAGCGCGGCCGCCCGTGCGTTCGGCGGGGACTACTTCCAGGAGTTCACCGACGCCGTCCCGTCGACGCTCATCTCGATCGTCTTCATCCTCGCCCTCGCCGGACTGGCGCTGCGGGGCGTGTCGGAGTCCGTGAAGACCAATATGGTGCTGACCGTCGTCGAACTCACCGGTCTCGTGGTGATCCTGGGCATCGGCGCCTGGGCGGTGGTGACCGGCGACGGGGAGCCGTCCCGGCTGGGTGAGTTCGAGGCGTCCGGCACCGGGTACGCGCTGATCACGAGCGTCCTCGGGGCGACGGCGCTGGGCTTCTTCGCGTTCGTCGGATTCGAGGACTCGGTCAACATGGCCGAGGAGACCCGTGATCCGGTCCGCACGTTCCCCCGCGCGATCTTCACCGGTGTCGCCGTCACCGGCACCATCTACGTGCTCGTCGCGCTGGTGTCCTCGCTGCTCGTCGACTACCGCACGCTGGAGAAGTCGAGCGGCCCGCTGCTGGAGGTGGTCAAGGCGGGAGGCGTCGCCTTCCCGCCGAAACTCTTCGCGCTGATCGCCTTGTTCGCGGTCACCAACTCGGCCCTGATCAACATCATGATGGCCTCCCGGCTCTGCTACGGGCTGGCCAACGAGAAGGTGCTGCCGCGCGGCATGGGAAAGGTCCTCCGCAGGCGCCGCACCCCCGTCACCGGCATCGTGTTCGTGGCGCTGCTGGCCATCGGGCTGGTGTCGACGGGCGAGATCGCCGGGCTCGGCGACACCACCGCGTTCCTGCTGCTGTGCGTCTTCACCGTGGTCAACGTGGCCGTCCTGGTGCTGCGCAAGGACCGCGTGGAGCACCGGCACTTCCGTACGCCGACGATCCTGCCGGTCATCGGCGCCACCACCGCGCTGATCCTCGCCAGCCCGCTGGCCGACCGGGCGGCGGACGTCTACATCAGGGCCGGTGTGCTGGTCGGCATCGGCATCGTGCTGTGGGGCGTCAACAAACTGGTGATGAAGCTGCGCCACGAGGAGGTGGCAGGCACCGGCAACGGATAGGGCTCCCGGCCGGGCGGACTCTACCGGGCGCGCGCATGTTCCGATGGAAAATGCCAGAACTCACCCGAACGGGCGCCACGTTGCGTAACCTCTCCGTCACTGCCGCGCCGGTGCGCGGCACACCGAGGCGGGGAGGGGAGTCCGCGTGCCCGGAATCGACGAGTGTCTGCTGCAAGCCATGGTGGTGCCCGGGGCCCGGGGAGCCTCCATCGTGGACTGGACCAGCGGCCTCGCCCTCGGCACCGTCGGGGAGACCCCAGGCGGCGACCACGAGGCCACCGCGGCCGAGACGGCCGAACTGGCCAGGATGGCCGCCGAGTACCCGTCCTTCGCAACCGACGAGACCCCGGCACCCGACGGCGCCAAGGGGTTACCCGTCGAGGACCTCATCGTCACCACCCGCACCGGATACCACGTGATGCGGTTCGTGGAGACCACGTTCGACAGCAGTGTGTTCCTGCATCTGTGGCTCGACCGGGACACCGGCAATCTGGCGCTCGCCCGGCTGCGCCTCGCGGACCTCGCAGAGCGGCTGGTCCTCGGATGACCGCAGCGGCCACGACCGTCTCCCCCATGCTCGTGCGGCTGGCCGAGGAGCGCGCCACCGGCGTCCTGGTCCGTGACCACGGGGCCCTCTACCTCGCCGACGGCCAGGTGGTGCACGCCGAGAGCCCGGCAGCACCCGGCCTCGACGTGCTGCTGACCGCCGGCGGCCAACTGGCACCCGAAGGCTGGCAGGAGGCGGTGGCCAGGGCCGGCGCACGCCGCGAAGTGGCACGCTTCCTCGTCGACAGCGGCCAGGTCACCGGCGGCGCACTGGAGATCTGCCATCTCGGTGCCCTCCACGACGCCGCCTTCTTCGCCCTGGCCCCCGGCAGCGGACCGACCCGCTTCCGCTACGGCGTCGCGCACTGGATCGGCACCGTGCGCCCCGTGCCCGCTGCGGCCGTCGTCCGGGAGGCGCGCCGGCGGCGCGGGCTGCTCGACTCCGTGTGGCCGCACCCCGAGGTGGACACCGCACCGCTGCGCCGCCGTCCGCCGGGCCACGGCGCCACGGCCACCCGCAGACAGCGGGCGCTGCTGGAGCTCGCCGACGGTGTGCGCACCCCGCCGGCGATCGCCCGGGCCGTCGGCCGTCCCGCATTCAACACCCTGATCGAGGTACGGCGGATGGCCGCCGCGGGGCTCGTCGAGACACCGTCGGAGCCCGCCGCGCCCGCCCCCGCCTCGCTGCCCGACTGGGTCGCCGGATTCCCCGCCGACCCGGACATCGCCCTGTTACGCCGGCTCCGCGACGCTCTGGAGGCAAGCCTGTGACCCACCGCACGACCCACCGGGCCCTGCGCACACCGTCATGAGGCGTGCTTTGAGGCTGCGCGCCGAGAGGAGACAGCTCATGACGGCCGAGACCGAGGTGCTCGGTGAACTCAGAAGACTGCGCGCCCGTGTGCCGCAGCTGACCGGTGTGCTCGCCGCGAGCGTCGACGGCCTGGTGCTGGCGACGGACACCCCGGACGCGGAGGGCGTCGCAGCGCTCACCGCCGCCGCGCTCGGGGTCGCGCTGCGGCTGACCGAGGCGACCGGACAGGGCGGCTTCAAGGAACTGCTCGTACGGGGCGAGGCGGGCTACATCGCCACCTATGCGGCCGGCTCGTCGGCCGTGCTCACCGTACTGGCCGAGCCGCGCATCAACGTGGGCCGGCTCCATCTCGAGGCCCGCCGGGCCTGTGTCCGTGTCGGGGCGCTGGTGGACGCCGCCCTCGAACGACCGCAGGAGGCCTGACACATGCCCGCCGCCCCCGCAGACCCACCCGCACGAAACCGCACCGGAACGACCCGCAACACAACCACCGCAAGAACGACAGCCAACCGACGGAAGGAACGTGCGCCTGCCATGGCCAACACCGAGACCGCGCTCAAGGAAGCCACCACCATCGAAGGTGCCATCGGCGCCGCGCTCGTCGACTACACCAGCGGCATGGCGCTGGGCACCATCGGCGGCGGCAAGGACCTCGACCTCACGGTCGCCGCCGCCGGGAACACCGACGTGGTCCGCGCCAAGGTCCGCACCATGGAGCACCTGGGCCTCAAGGACGAGATCGAGGACATCCTGATCACCCTCGGCTCGCAGTACCACCTGATCCGCCTGATGAAGGGCCGCGGCTCCAACGGCCTGTTCCTGTACCTGGCCTTGGACAAGGAGCGCGCGAACCTGGCGATGGCCCGACACCAGTTGAAGAGGATCGAGGCCGAGCTGGAGGTCTGACCCCGGCCCCGCTCAGCTCCGGCGCCGCGCCCCTCCGGGCGCGGCGTCACCGGCGGCGATCCCGGTCGTACAAAAGCCCTTGACGGGCTTGCCGACCGCTCCCCCGGCCAGCCAGTCCGTACGCATCCACAGCAGCGTCTCCTCCGTGCGCTCGCGCCGGCCCAGCCACACGGCCTTGAGCCACAGGCCCGCTCCCGCGCCGGCGAGCAACGCCCCTCCCGCAGCCGGCAGCACGAGCGAGCTCGCGACGGCGGCGAGGAAGGCGAGCAGCAGCCACCAGCGGCGCGACCGGCGCACCACCTTCATCGTCACCCGGCGGTCCTGGAGCACGTCGTGCCGTCCGGCACGGGTCGCGCAGTCCGCGAGACGCGTGTACCGACGGCGCCGCACGAGAGCGACCGCGGCAGCGGTGACAAGGAACAGTACGGCCCCCGCCGGCACCCCGATGCGACGTCCGGTGAGCCCCGGCAGCAGCAGCCCGGTCCCGGCGGCGAGGACGCCGAGCCACCACAGGGGCGCCGCGCCCGCCCGTACCGTCACCGCCACCCGCGCCAACGACTGCGCTCCGCGCCCCACTGCCCGTTCCCTTCCGCCGAGTTCCGTTGCCGCGGGAGGGTAGCGGCCGTTTCTGAGCGGTGCATGAGAATCGCGAAGGGGCGCCTGCCTAGTCCACGAACAGGCCGCGCTCCGCCGCCTGCGCGTCGAAGTCCTCGAGCCGCGCCTGGGCGTCCGGGAGGTCGTCGCACATGGCCTCCAGCAGCACACGCCCGAGCAGCATCGGGGCGCACGCCGTGTCGAAGGCGAGGCCCGTGCCCACGGCGGCGGGGATCAGCAGATCGCTGTGGGCCGCTACCGGCGCGAACGCCGAGTCCGCGACGGTCACCACCTTCAGTCCGGCCGCGCGCGCGTACTCCAGCGCCGCCACGACCTCCTTGGGGTGGCGCGGCAGCGCGAAGCACAGGAGCGCGCTCGCCCCGGCCCGCCGCGCGGAGTCGATGCGGTCGGCGAGCATCGAGCCGCCCTCGTCGAGGAGGCGGACGTCGGGGTGGACCTTGGCGGCGAAGTACGCGAAGCCGCGGGCCTGCGAGGACGCGGCGCGCAGCCCGAGCACCGGCAGCGGACGGGAGGCGGCGAGCAGCCGCCCGGCGCGCTCCACGAGGGACGGGTCGGCGAGCATCTCGGCCAGCTGCCGCAGATTCTCGATCTCGGCCTGGACCGCCTGCTGGTACTCGTTGTTCGTGTCCTCGTGCGCGACGGCCTCCGGCGGCACGACCTCGCGCAGGTGCCTGCGCAGCGCCGGGTAGCCGTCGAAGCCGAGGGCGACGGCGAAGCGGGTGACCGACGGCTGGCTGACGCCCGCGAGTTCGGCGAGCTCCACGCTGGACAGGAACGGCACGTCCCCGGCCCGGCGGACCATGCTGTGCGCGATGCGCCGCTGGGTCGGGGTGAGGCGGTGCCCCTCGAAGAGCAGCTGCAGCCGCGCCGCAGGGCTGTCGTTCATGCCATCCCCCTCGTCCGGCCCCAACTATTCAGCCACCGACAACTCTGCATGACCATATGCAGCTGCCCGGCGGAGGGGCAAGAGCGGCCCTGACGGGTGAATCCGAGTGGTCGGCCGGGTGCATTGCGTCAAGACTCCGTAACAGAAGGTCGCGGCGCGCTGCCTCTCGACACTGCGCGGCGGGCGGCTGTGGCGTGTCCCGGTCGTCGGGGGCGCCGGGGCTGCCGTCGGAGCAGGTCCCGACCCACCGCAAACGGAAGGCAGCACCATGAACGAAGCCGAGGCACTCACGGAGCAGGCCGAGGAGACCGCCGTGGAGACGACGGACGACTCCGCCTGGGAGACCCCGGGGCACACGGTCGTCGAGACCGCGCGGGAAGTCACCGGCCAGTACAGCGACTCCGTCTAGCCGGCGGGGATGGTGATCGAGTGGTGACCACGCTGCTCACCCCGGTCGGCGACGCCCCCTGGAGCACCGCGGAGTTCGAGTCACGGCTCCGCGCGGTGCCCGAGGAGCGGTACCACGACCGCCACGCCTTCAGCATCCGCATGCACAGCGGCGCTCTCAGCCGGGCCGAGTTGCGCTGCTGGATCGCCAACCGCTTCCACTACCAGCGCCACATCCCCGTCAAGGACGCCCTGATCACCGCCAAGCTTCCCACCTGCGCACTGCGCCGCATGTGGCTGCGCCGCATTCAGGACCACGACGGCCTGGACGACGGCGAGGGCGGCATCGAGCAGTGGCTGCGACTGGGCGAGGCGGCCGGCATCGACCGCGAGACGCTGCTGCGCGGCGACACCGTGCTGCCGGGCGTACGGCTCGCCGTCGACGGCTACGTGAACTTCTGCCGCCTGCGCCCGCCCCTCGAAGCCGTCGCCGCCTCGCTGACCGAACTGGCCGCCCCGGACCTGATGCGCACCCGCATCGACGCCTTCGAACGCCACTACCCGTGGATCGAACCGGACGGCCTCGCCTGCTTCCGCTCCCGCGTCTCCCAGGGCGGGCGGGACAGTGCCGAGGCGCTCGGGCTGGTCCTCTCCTGGGCGTGCACCCGCGACGACCAGGAACGTGCGGTGGCGGCGCTCCGCTTCAAGTGCGACGTCCTGTGGGCGCTCCTCGACGCCGTTGCCCACGCTCACTGCCCGGAGGGGTCGTGAAGGCGTCGCACGCGGACGGCTGGCAGCCGGCCCTGGCCCCGGTCATCGTGCGCCGCCACGACCAGGTCCGGGGCACGGACCTGCTGGTCCTCCCCGAACGTGTCGTCGTCCTCACCGGCAGAGCCGCTGTCGTCGTCGAGCTGTGCGACGGGACCCGCACCGTGCGGGCGATAGTCGAGGAGCTGACCGGACGCTTCCCGGGCGCTCCGGTCGCCACGGACGTCCCGCCGTTCCTCGACCGTCTGCGGCAGGAGGGCTGGCTGCAATGACGTCCGGCGCACCCGGCCGCCCGCTCCGGTGCCCGCGGACTCACGTGGCGGTCGCGTGAGCTGACCACCGATCAGTGGACGGACGGCGTACCAGGAAGGCGAGTTCGGCGGACACCTTCGACGCCGTCGTCGAACGGGCGTCTGCCCCCGCCCCACAGGGGTGCCGGCCCCACTGACGCGGTCGTGGCCCCGGCCTGGTCGTCGCCTGGCTCGGCATCGTCGGCGTGAACGCCGCCCACGCGGCGCACCTGTGGCCCTCCCTGGCAGCGGGCTTCACGGCGCCGCAAGTCCGACTGGGAGGAATAGGCCGGGCCGTTGAAGAATGTCGCGGGGACCGCCGCACCCCCGGCGAGCCGGGGGGCGGGACGACGGCGGTCCCCGCGAAGGACACGGACCGGGTCAGGGCCGGTCTCCGCGTCCGTGGCGTCCAGGGGTCCGGGAGCCGCTCCGGAAGTCCTTGACGCCGCTGGCTGCCGGCCGGGTTACCTGCCCGGTCCCCCTGCCGACATCCACCAATGTGCCGGACGCGTGTTAAGCGGGTGCTGCGCGAACGTGTCGCCCTCGTACCGTTTTCACGAAAGGACTTCCGCCGCCGGTTACTTGGCGTCGTTCGCGAGGAAGGCGAGCAGGTCCTGACGGCTCACCACACCCGTCGGCTTGCCCTCGACCAGCACGATCGCCGCGTCCGCGAAGTCGCCGAGCACCGTCATCAGGTCGGCCACGGGCTCGCCGGAGCCCACCTGGGGCAGCGGGGCGGACATGTGCTTCTCCAGCGGGTCGTGCAGCGAGGCGCGCTGGGTGAACAGGGCGTCGAGCAGCTCGCGCTCGACCACCGAGCCGATGACCTCGGCGGCCATCACGTCCGGGTGGCCGGCGCCGGGCTTGACGATCGGCATCTGCGAGACGCCGTACTCGCGCAGCACCTCGATGGCCTGGCCGACGGTCTCCTCCGGATGCATGTGCACCAGGCTGGGGATGGCGCCGCCCTCCTTGTGGCGCAGCACGTCCCCCACGTTCGCGGAGCCCGTCTCCTCCAGGAAGCCGTAGTCGGCCATCCACTCGTCGTTGAAGATCTTGGAGAGGTAGCCGCGGCCGCTGTCGGGAAGCAGGACGACCACGATGTCGTCCGGGCCGAGCCGCTCGGCGACGCGCAGGGCGGCGACGACCGCCATGCCGCAGGACCCGCCGACGAGCAGGCCCTCCTCCTTGGCGAGGCGGCGGGTCATCTGGAAGGAGTCCTTGTCGGACACGGCGACGATCTCGTCGGTGACGGTCCGGTCGTAGGCGCTCGGCCAGAAGTCCTCGCCGACGCCCTCGACGAGGTAGGGCCGCCCGGAGCCGCCGGAGTACACCGAGCCCTCGGGGTCGGCGCCGATGATCTTCACACGGCCGTCGCTCACCTCCTTGAGGTAACGGCCGGTGCCCGAGATCGTGCCGCCGGTGCCGACGCCCGCGACGAAGTGGGTGATCCTCCCCTCCGTCTGCTCCCACAGCTCCGGACCGGTGGTCTCGTAGTGCGAGCGCGGGTTGTTCGGGTTGGAGTACTGGTCCGGCTTCCAGGCGCCGGGGGTCTCCCGCACAAGGCGGTCGGAGACGTTGTAGTACGAGTCCGGGTGCTCGGGGTCCACCGCGGTGGGGCACACGACGACCTCGGCACCGTACGCGCGCAGCACGTTGATCTTGTCCGTGGACACCTTGTCCGGGCAGACGAAGATGCACTTGTAGCCCTTCTGCTGGGCCACGATCGCGAGTCCGACACCGGTGTTCCCGCTGGTCGGCTCGACGATGGTGCCACCGGGCTTCAGCTCGCCGCTCTGCTCGGCCGCCTCGATCATCCGCAGGGCGATGCGGTCCTTCACCGACCCGCCGGGGTTGAAGTACTCGACCTTGGCGAGGACGGTCGCCGAAATGCCTGCGGTCACGTTGTTCAGCTTCACCAGCGGGGTGTCGCCGACGAGGCTGATCATCGAGTTGTGGATACGCACAGTGTTCTCCGGGGTCTCCGTAATGGTGCGGCCAGCGTATGCCGGATGGGCGCTGGATTGGGCGACACCGGCTACGGGGCAGTTAGCTCTAGTACGGCAAGACGGCGGCCTGCGAGGGCCGCGAGGAGGTGGCTGTGTCGAGGGCGAGGGTGGCCAGGCGCATCGCGGCGGGTGCCGCGTACGGCGGAGGCGGTATCGGCGTGATCGGTGCGGCGGCGGTGGGCGTGCTGCTGGCGGAGGTCCAGCTGGCGAAGCGCTCGGTCGGCGGGGGCACGGCACCCATCCCCCCACGGGGCAACGGCCTGTACGGGATGGCGTTCGGCCGGGACGACCCGCTGTATCTCGCGGTCCTCGGCGACTCCACGGCGGCCGGCCAGGGCGTGCGCAGGGCCGGCCAGACGCCGGGGGCGCTGCTGGCCTCCGGGCTCGCGGCCGTGGCCGAGCGACCGGTCGAGGTCCGCAACATCGCGCTGCCGGGCGCCCAGTCGGACGACCTGGAGCGGCAGGTGACCCAGCTCCTCGCGGACCGCACCCGGACCCCCGACGTGTGCGTGATCATGATCGGCGCGAACGACGTCACGCACCGGATGCCGCCGACGCAGTCGGTGCGCTACCTGGCGTCGGCGGTGCGCCGGCTGCGGACGGCCGGGGCGGAGGTGGTCGTCGGCACGTGCCCGGACCTGGGCACGATCGAGCCGGTGTACCAGCCCCTGCGCTGGCTGGCCCGCCGGGTGTCGCGGCAGCTGGCGGCCGCGCAGACCATCGTGGTGGTGGAGCAGGGCGGGCGCACGGTTTCGCTGGGCGACCTGCTCGGCCCCGAGTTCGCGGCGAACCCGCGCGAGATGTTCGGCGCGGACAACTACCACCCCTCCGCCGAGGGGTACGCCACGGCGGCGATGGCGATGCTGCCGACCCTGTGCGCGGCCCTCGGCCTGTGGCCGGAGACCGACGCGCTGGACGTGGACCGCGACGAGGACATGCTGCCTGTGGCGCGTGCGGCGGCGACCGCCGCCTCGGAGGCGGGCACCGAGGTCACGGGCGCACGGGCGCCCTGGGCGCTGCTCAAGCACCGCAGGCGCCGCCGTCTCCCGGCGGCGGAGGTGCCCCCGACCCCGGAGAGGGAGCCCGCGGAGGCCCGCGTGGAGACGGACTGACGGCCGTACACTTTTCACTGAACAAGCGCTTAGAAAAGAGTCCCTCATCACACGGCCCGTACGGTGACCAGGCCGGTACGTACGGGTAACTTCCCAGTCAGTCAGCCTGACCGTCCTTCTTTTCCCATGGAGCCGTGATGCCCGAAGCCGTGATCGTCTCTGCCGCCCGTTCGCCCATCGGCCGGGCCTTCAAGGGCTCCCTGAAGGAGCTGCGGCCCGACGACCTGACCGCCACGATCATCCAGGCCGCGCTCGCCAAGGTGCCCGAGCTGGACCCCCGCGACATCGACGACCTGATGCTCGGCTGCGGCCTGCCCGGTGGCGAGCAGGGCCACAACCTGGGCCGTATCGTCGCCGTGCGGATGGGCATGGACCACCTCCCCGGCTGCACCGTCACCCGCTACTGCTCCTCGTCGCTGCAGACCTCGCGCATGGCCCTGCACGCCATCAAGGCGGGCGAGGGCGACGTCTTCATCTCGGCGGGCGTCGAGATGGTCTCCCGCTTCGTCAAGGGCAACTCCGACACCCTGCCGGACACGCACAACCCGTTCTTCGCCGAGGCCGAGGCACGCACCGCTGCCGTCGCCGAGACCGAGGGCACCACCTGGCACGACCCGCGCGAGGACGGCCTCGTCCCCGACGCGTACATCGCCATGGGGCAGACCGCCGAGAACCTGGCCCGCTGGAAGGGCGTGACCCGCCAGGAGATGGACGAGTTCGGCGTGCGCTCGCAGAACCTGGCCGAGGAAGCCATCAAGAACGGCTTCTGGGAGCGGGAGATCACCCCGGTGACGACCCCCGACGGCACGGTCGTCAGCACGGACGACGGCCCGCGCGCGGGCGTCACCCTGGAGGGCGTCCAGGGCCTCAAGCCCGTCTTCCGCCCCGACGGCATGGTCACCGCGGCCAACTGCTGCCCGCTCAACGACGGTGCCGCCGCGCTCGTCATCATGAGCGACACCAAGGCCCGCGAGCTCGGCCTGACCCCGCTCGCCCGCATAGTCTCCACCGGCGTCTCGGGCCTCTCGCCCGAGATCATGGGCCTCGGCCCGGTCGAGGCGTCGAAGCAGGCTCTGCAGCGCGCGGGCCTGACCTCCTCCGACATCGACCTGGTCGAGATCAACGAGGCGTTCGCGGCGCAGGTCATCCCGTCCTACCGCGACCTCGGCTTCGACCTGGACAAGGTCAACGTCAACGGCGGCGCGATCGCGGTCGGCCACCCCTTCGGCATGACCGGCGCGCGGATCACCGGCACGCTGATCAACAGCCTCCAGTTCCACGACAAGCAGTTCGGCCTGGAGACGATGTGCGTGGGCGGCGGCCAGGGCATGGCGATGGTCATCGAGCGGCTGAGCTGAGCCGGAGCGGAGGGTAGGGGTCGCCCCGGCGCCCCCACCCGCAGCGGTGCGAAGGACCGGGCGGATCTGCCGCCCTGACGCGGTCCCGCGGGTCTACGCGCTGTGGATCTCAGTTCGTGACGCAATCTCCCCCAGGATGTGACCTATCTCCTGGGGGAGACTCTTTTGCCAGGTCAAAGCCTTTTTCCGGCTAAACACAAGGCACAAAGTCCTGTCCAATTCGTGACGTAATGCACTGACAGGAGGCGCGGGCACATCGCAAGCTGAGGTAGGAAGTCGGGGGTATCGAGTGAAACCGGGAGTACGTCAGTGAGCGCCATGCCTCTTGCCCTGCTGCTGACCGCGGCCGCCGCCACGGCCGTGGGCGCCGCTGCCCTGCACGCCGCCCACGGACTCCGCAAGCAGGTCACCGCCCTGCGCGCCGAGCTCGCCGCGTCGTACGGGCCCGGCCGCACGGCCTCCGTACCCGCGGCCCGCACCAGCGACACCGCCGAGATACGCGCGGCCGTCGCCGAGGCGCTGGCCGAGGAGCGGGAGCGCGAGCTGGCCGAGGCGCGCGCCTTCTGGGCGGCGCAGGAGGCCCGGGACGCCGCGGACGCCTCCGCCCGCTACGCCGGCGACGGCTCCGCGCCGCAGTTCGGCGGCCTTCCCGGCGGGGACGAGATCCCGCCGTTCTTTGTGCCCCGCCAAGCCGACTTCGTGGGTCTGGAGGCCATGGACCTGGACGCCGTTGAGGGACTCGACGACATGGCGGACCTGCCGGAGATGACCGAGTTCGCCGAGGACTCCCCCGAGCTGGCAGCCGCCCGCCGCCGCCACCCCTCGCACCCCGACTTCGTCCCGGTCCAGACGCCGGTGGTCACCGACCACGAGCGCACGGTCGCACGGCTCGAGGAGCTGGCCGAGACCGGTACCGAGCTGGCCGACGTCCGGCCGGGTCCGCTGGGGACGCTCGACGTGTACGTGTTCGCCGACGGGACGACGCTGTGCATGACGCCCGGCCACCGCGAGACCGCCGAACGCCTCGCCGAGGCGCTGCGCGCGGGCCACGCGCCCGTCCTGCTCGGTGGTTCCGGCGTCTCGGGCGCGTACGCCCTGACCTTCACCTGCGGCGAGGAGAGTGTCTACATCCTCGCGGACCGCGTGATCGCCTCCCACTGAGGCTCCCCGGGCCCCCGCCGCCCGCCGAGCACCTAGAGCCCCGCCCGCGCCGCGGCCTCCTGTACGAGGACGACCGCGGCGTCAACCTGTTCGGAACCTGCCGGGCTGAACCGCAGGGCCTCGGCCATGTCACGGACCGCCACCATCAGCTGGTCCGCCACCACGAACACCCCCTCGTCGGGCATGATCATCGGCTCGCCCGACGGGTCCTCCAGACGCTGCGCCCGCACCGACAATTCCCTGGCCAGGGCCAGCCCCTCGGCCGCCGCGCCCCGTTGGAGACGGCTCTGCGGGGCCGCCCGCAACCGGTCCGCGAATCGCTCACCGACGGTGATCAGTTCACTCGTATCAAGCACGCCGCGACCCTACGCGCCCTCGCGGGACTGTTGCCAATACGCGAACCCTCAGGCACGGTTGCGTGAAGAGCACACGCGCAATGCGTCCGGAGGCGCCGATGTCCCAAGTCTTCTCCGAAGAGACCCATCGAAATCTGCTCTCCCGAATCCCCGAGTGCACCGGTCGTGAGATCTCCGACTGGCTGCGCACCGTCGAAGAAGGTCCGTCGCTCTTCCGCTTCGAGGAGAAGGTCAGCTGGCTACGCGGCGAACACAACCTCTCGTACGGCCAGGCCAAAGCGATCATCCATGAGTACGATCTGAGGCGCGCCGCGCGCAAGCTGCTGTAGCGGCTTGGCGGAATCGCGCACGAGCAACGGAAAGGGCCCGCCCGGCAAGTGCCGGGCGGGCCCTTCGTGCGTGTGCCGCACGGGTGACGACCTGGATCAGTCGTCGCCCTGGAGGATCGACAGCAGACGCAGCATCTCCAGGTAGATCCACACCAGGGTCAGGGTGAGGCCGAAGGCCGCCAGCCAGGACTCCTCGCGCGGAGCGCCGTACGCGATGCCGTCCTCGACCTGCTTGAAGTCCAGGGCGAGGAAGCAGGCGCCGAGGATGACGCCGATGACACCGAACAGGATGCCGAGGCCGCCGCTACGGAAGCCGAGGCCGTCACCGCCACCGAAGACGGAGAACAGCAGGTTCACCAGCATCAGCAGGACGAAGCCCATCGCCGCCGCCATCACGAAGCCGTAGAAACGGCGCGTGACACGGATCCAGCGCATCTTGTAGGCGATCAGCACGCCGGCGAAGACCGCCATCGTGCCGAGCACGGCCTGGGCGACCACGCCGTCCGAGATGTACGTGGAGACCGCGCTGGAGATCACGCCGAGGAAAACGCCCTCGAAGGCCGCGTACAGCAGGATCAGCGCGGGCGAGGCCTTGCGCTTGAACGCCTGGACGAGCGCCAGCACCATCGCGACCAGAGCCGCGCCGACGGCGATGCCGTACGACGTGCCGAGGTTGGCCGGGTCGACCGGCAGCAGCACCCAGGACAGGATCGCGGTGAGCACGACCGTGCCGAGGGTCATGGCGGTGCGCGTGACGACGTCGTCGATCGTCATCACGCCCGTGCGGGCGGGAGCCTGCACGGGAGCGCCGGCCTGCGTGCCTGCCGGGGCGTAGGGGTTGGTGGCGTACGGGTTGCCCGCGCCCTGTGCGTAGGGGTTCGTTCCAGCGGCGGGGCCCCCGGCCTGCGTCTGCTGCGCGTTGAAGCCCGCGTAGCCGTTGTCGCGGCTGAACCCCCGTCGCGAGAAGACCGGGTTGCTGCTCCTCATCTCACTCCTCCTTGGCCACCGTGCGCGGCCTAGAAGTCAAGAGTAATGCGGAAGCAAAGAGAACACCCTAGTGCTCGGGGAGGATCTTTCCGAGATCGTGACGTACCGAACGGCCGCCGGGCCGGTGGCCTGGCGGCTGCGGGACGGGTGCCCGAGGCGCAGGTGTGCCCGGAGCCGGACTTGAACCGGCACGCCCCGAGGGGCAGCGAGGTTTAAGCTCGCCGTGTCTGCATTCCACCATCCGGGCGTGTACGCGGCTCCGCGTTGGCACACGAGCCTATCGGTGGAGATCGAACCGGCATCGGCCCCGATGGCCCGATGTTGTCTTATTTTATTGGCACCTGAGGGTCCGTCAGTGCTGGTACATGGGTGTTCGTACCCGCAGCACAGGGGTCCTGCCCGCCCGCGCCCGGCATCGGGAATGACGGAAAACTGCCGGGCGCGTATGTCAGGTCGGCACCGGTCCGCCGTCCCCCGGCCGGGCTCAGGGGCGCTGTCATACCCAAGGATGACGAGCACGCCGCCCGGTCCGACCGGAGAGGGCCCCGGGAACGGGCATCGGGAGTGACGATTCGCCGCCGGGCGGGCGACACGATGGGGTGGTCCCCGCAGCACAAGGCCGACAGGAGCCCTTCTCGTGACCACCACGCCCATCGCTCACCGCGCCACCGCCGTGGCCGCCCGCGCCACGGACCTTTCCAAGGTGTACGGACAGGGCGAGACCCAGGTGGTCGCACTCGACCGGGTGAGCGTCGACTTCCGCCAGGCGGAGTTCACCGCGATCATGGGGCCCTCGGGCTCCGGCAAGTCGACGCTGATGCACTGCGTCGCCGGCCTCGACACCTTCAGCTCCGGCTCCGTGCGCATCGGCGACATCGAGCTCGGCTCCCTGAAGGACAAGCAGCTGACCCAGCTGCGCCGCGACAAGATCGGCTTCATCTTCCAGGCGTTCAACCTGCTGCCGACGCTGACCGCGCAGGAGAACATCACGCTCCCCATGGACATCGCGGGCCGCAGGCCCGACAAGGAGTGGGTGCAGCGCGTCATCGAGATGGTCGGTCTGCGGGACCGGCTCGGCCACCGTCCGGCCCAGCTGTCCGGCGGCCAGCAGCAGCGCGTGGCCGTGGCCCGCGCCCTGGCCTCCCGGCCCGAGATCATCTTCGGTGACGAGCCGACCGGAAACCTGGACTCGCGCTCGGGCGCCGAGGTGCTGGGCTTCCTGCGGAACTCGGTGCGCGAGCTCGGCCAGACCGTCGTCATGGTGACCCACGACCCGGTGGCCGCCTCCTACGCCGACCGCGTGATCTTCCTGGCGGACGGGCGGATCGTCGACGAGATGCTGAGCCCGAGCGCCGACGGGGTCCTCGACCGGATGAAGGCCTTCGACGCCAAGGGCCGCACGAGCTGACGCTCCCCCGCCCGGCGGGCCGTACGACCGGCCCCGCGCCCCGGGTGTGCGGCGACGCACCGCACGCCTGAGGGGCCCCTCCTCTCCTGTTGTCATCGTCCGGCCCGTGGCCGAGCCCGCCGGGCTCCTTCGTCGCGCGCCGGCCCACTCCCAGGACACACCATGTTCCGTACCGCCCTGCGCAATGTGCTCGCGCACAAGGCCAGGCTGCTGATGACCGTGCTCGCCGTGATGCTCGGCGTGGCCTTCGTCTCCGGCACCCTGGTCTTCACCGACACCCTCGGCAACGCCTACCGCAAGCAGTCCGCCAAGAGCTACGACGACGTCGCGGTCGCCGTGACCACCTACGCCGACCCGGACGACAGCCGGAAGAACCCCGGAATCGACGACAGGACCCTCGAGAAGATCCGCGCCCTCGACGGCGTGGCCGGAGCCACCGGACGGGTCTCCGGTTTCGCCGGGGTCGCCGACCAGGACGGCAAGCTCATCGGCAACGGCTGGTCCAACACCGGAGCCAACTTCGCCCCCGGCGAGGACGGCGAGGACCCGGCGTACGACTTCACCGACGGCACGGGCCCGAAGGCGGCCGGCGAGATCGCCCTCGACAAGGACTCCGCGGAGAAGGGCTCGTACAAGGTCGGCGACACCGTACGCGTCGCCACCAACGGTCCGGTGAAGGAGTACACCCTCGCCGGGGTGTTCACCACCGAGGACGGGGCGGTGAACGCGGGCGGCAGCCTGGTCCTGTTCGACACCGCCGTCGCGCAGAAGCTCTACCTCCAGCCCGGCTACTACAAGGACGTCACCGTCACCGCCGCGGCGGGCGCGTCCGACGCGAAGATCCTCGGCGCCGTCGAGCCCCTGCTGCCCGAGGACGCCGAGGCCCAGACCGGCACGCAGCTCGCCGACGACCAGGCCCGGCAGATCGAGAGCGGCCTGTCGAACCTCAACACGATGCTGCTCGCCTTCGCGGCCATCGCCCTGTTCGTCGGCGTCTTCCTGATCGCCAACACCTTCACCATGCTCGTCGCCCAGCGCACCAAGGAGCTGGCGCTGCTGCGCGCCGTCGGCGCCTCGCGCCGCCAGGTCAAGCGCTCGGTGATCCTCGAGGCCATGGTCGTCGGAGCGGTCGCCTCGGTGGTCGGCTTCGTCCTGGGCCTCGGTCTGGCCACCGGGCTGCGGTCCGCGATGAGCGCGTTCGGGGCGAAGGTGCCGGCCGGTCCGCTGGTGGTGTCCCCGACCGCGGTCGCCGCGGCGTTCGCCGTCGGTGTGCTGATCACGATGCTGGCGGCGTGGCTGCCGGCCCGCCGCGCCGCGAAGATCGCGCCGGTCGCGGCGATGGGCAGCGTGCACGCGGTCGCGACGACCAAGTCGCTCGTCCTGCGGAACAGCATCGGCGGCGCCGTCACCCTGCTCGGCGCGGCCGGCATCGTCGGTGGCGCGGCGATCGGCAAGGACGGCCGGATGCTCATCGGCGCCGGCGCCTTCTTCGCCCTGGTCGGCGTCATCGTCCTCATCCCGCTGCTGTCGCGGCCGGTCATCGCCCTGGCCCGCCCGCTCCTGCACAAGGTGTTCGGTGTGTCCGGCAAGCTGGCCGGACAGAACGCGGTCCGCAACCCGCGCCGCACCGGCGCCACCGCCTCCGCGCTGGCGATCGGCCTGACCCTGGTCACCGGCCTGTCGGTACTCGGCGCGACGATGGGCCGGGCCGTCGACAGGATGACGACGGACAACATCCGGGCCGACTACATGGTCTCGATGGCCGGCGGCGGGGCCCTGGACGAGTCGGCGCTGGAGGCGATCCGGAAGGCGAAGGGCATCAGCGCGGTCTCGCCGCAGCAGGCGACGTCGCTGGAGATCAAGGGCACCTGGCACGCTGCGTCGGCGGTCACCCCCGGTGCCGTGGAGAAGGTCTTCGACCTGAAGACGGTGTCCGGATCGCTCGCGACACTCGCCAAGGGCGAGATCGCGGTCGCCGAGGACACGGCGAAGTCCAACGGCTACAAGGTCGGTGACACGCTGCCGGCGGACTTCGGCGACGCGGACGAGCCGGAGAAGAAGAACGTGCGGATCGGCGCCGTCTACCAGGGCAACGAGTTCCTTTCGCCGGTGCTGGTGTCGACCGACCTGGTGGCCCCGTACGAGACCAAGCCGTTCATCCCCGAGATCTGGGTGGCCATGGACGGCGGTGCGAGCGAGGCGAACGAGCAGGCGCTGGTGGACGCGCTCGGCGACAACCCGGCGATGAGCGTCATGGACCAGCAGGACATCCGGAACATGTTCGGCGGCTTCATCAACACGGCGCTGAACATCATGTACGGCCTGCTCGCGATGGCCCTGATCATCGCGGTGCTCGGCGTGATCAACACACTGGCGATGTCGGTGTTCGAGCGCCAGCAGGAGATCGGCATGCTGCGCGCGATCGGTCTCGACCGGCGGAAGGTGAAGCGGATGATCCGCCTGGAGGCCGTGGTCATCTCGGTGTTCGGCGCGGTGATCGGTGTGGGCCTGGGTGCGTTCCTGGCGTGGGCGATCGGCGAGACGATCCGCTCCGAGATCCCGGGCTACGCGCTGATCCTGCCGTGGGACCGGATCGGGATCTTCCTGCTGCTGGCCGGTGTGGTGGGCGTGCTGGCGGCGATGTGGCCGGCACGGAGCGCGGCGCGGCTGAACATGCTGACGGCGATCAAGACGGAGTAGGCCGGGGGGCCTGGGGGCCGGGGGGTCCGCGCGGCGGTGTGGCCGCTGCGCGGAGCCGTTCCCCACCCCGCCCTCCCCCTACGGCCTGGCGGCCGTGGGAGATACCCCCATCCCGTAACCGGGGCAAGCCCCGGACCCCGGACCGCGCTTCGCGCGGTGTCCTCAACCTCCCCCTACGGCCTGGCGGCCGTGGGGAGTGCCCCCAGAGGGGCTGATTTCGCTCCGCCGAATCCAGCCCGCCGGCGCTTGAGGCGCGGGGGGTCCCCGCACGCCCGCAGGGCGTAGGCGGGGGGTCCCGCCCACGCCCGCCAGGCCGTAGGCGGCGGTCCCTCCCACAACCGCCAGGCCGTAGGCGGCGGTCCCTCCCACACCCGCCAGGCCGTAGGCGGCGGTCCCTCCCACACCCGCCAGGCCGTAGGCGGCGGTCCCTCCCACACCCGCCAGGCCGTAGGCGGCGGTCCCTCCCACACCCGCCAGGCCGTAGGCGGCGGTCCCTCCCACACCCGCCAGGCCGTAGGCGGCGGTCCCTCCCACACCCGCCAGGCCGTAGGCGGCGGTCCCTCCCACACCCGCCAGGCCGTAGGCGGCGGTCCCTCCCACACCCGCCAGGCCGTAGGCGGCGGTCCCTCCCACACCCGCCAGGCCGTAGGCGGCGGTCCCTCCCACACCCGCCAGGCCGTAGGCGGCGGTCCCTCCCACACCCGCCAGGCCGTAGGCGGCGGTCCCTCCCACACCCGCCAGGCCGTAGGCGGCGGTCCCTCCCACACCCGCCAGGCCGTAGGCGGCGGTCCCTCCCACACCCGCCAGGCCGTAGGCGGCGGTCCCTCCCACACCCGCCAGGCCGTAGGCGGCGGTCCCTCCCACACCCGCCAGGCCGTAGGCGGCGGTCCCTCCCACACCCGCCAGGCCGTAGGCGGCGGTCCCTCCCACACCCGCCAGGCCGTAGGCGGCGGTCCCTCCCACACCCGCCAGGCCGTAGGGAGAGGGTCCGGGGGCGGAGCCCCCGGTTCGGATGGGGGCACCTCCTCCGGCCGCCAGGCCGACGGGAGGGCGGGGTGGGGAACAGGCTCCGCGCAGCGGTCCTCGCCCCTCAGCCCCGCCACTCCCGTGCGCGCGGGCGAAGGCCGGACTCGCCCGTCGTCGGGGTCCGGACCGCCAGGATCTGGTTGACTCCGATCCGGTTCCGTTCGAACGACACCGCCGACGCCGCCATGTACAGCCGCCATACCCGCGCCCGGCCCGGGGACGTCAGGCGGGACGCGCGGGGCCAGGACGCCTCCAGGTTGGCGACCCAGGCCCGCAGCGTGCGGGCGTAGTGCTCGCGGATCGCCTCCACGTCGCGGACCTCGAAGCCCGCCTCCTCCAGCGTGGCGACCGTACGGCCGAGCGGGGCCAGTTCACCGTCGGGGAAGACGTACCGGTCGATGAACTCGTCCACCTGGTACGCCGCTTCGTTCTTCTCCGGGCGGCGCGCGATCTGGTGGTTGAGCAGCCGGCCGCTCGGCTTCAGCAGCGACAGGAGCTGGTCGGCGTACTCGCGGTAGCGGACCCGGCCGACGTGTTCGGCCATGCCGATGGAGGAAATTGCGTCGTACGGACCGTCCCTGACGTCGCGGTAGTCCTGCACGCGGATCTCGATCCGGTCCGTCAGCCCCTCGTCGGCGATCCGCTTGCGGGCGTACGCGGCCTGCTCGCGGGAGAGTGTGATGCCCGTGACCTGCGCGCCGTACTCGCGTGCCGCGTGGATCGCCATCGAGCCCCAGCCGCAGCCGACGTCGAGCAGCCGGTCGCCCTTCGCCAGCCCCAGCTTGCGGCAGACCAGGTCGAGCTTGTCGCGCTGGGCGTCCTCCAGGGTGCCCTCGCCCTCGTCCCAGTAGGCGCACGAGTAGACCATCGACGGGCCGAGCACCAGCCCGTAGAAGTCGTTGCCGACGTCGTAGTGGTGGCTGATGGCCTCCTTGTCGCGCCGTCTGGTGTGCAGCGGGCCGGTGCGGCGCCGCACCTCCTCGGCGGGGGCGGCCGGCGGGGGAAGCGCGCCGCCGAGCTTCAGCAGCCCCCGGGCGGCGGCCCGCAGCCGGGGGTCGCGCAGCGGGTGCACGGCGGGGGCGGCGGCAGCAGGGTCGGAGTTCCGCTCCCACACGAACCCGGACAGCCGGTCGAGCGCCTCGTAGAGGTTCCCGTCGACGTCGAGCTCTCCGGCGACCCACGCGCGCGCGAGGCCGAGCTCGCCCGGCCGCCACAACAGCCGCCGCAGCGCCCGCCGGTGGCGTACGACGACGACCGGCGCGTCCGGGGGACCGGACTCGCTGCCGTCCCAGGCCCGGATGCGCACCGGGAGCGGGACTCCCAGCACTTCCTCGGCAAGAGTGGTCAGCCGCAGCGCGGCGTCGGCCATGGCGCACACCTCCGTGACGGTGGTTCCGCGGAACGCTCCACTTCCGTCCAACACGATGCCCACCCTGTGTACTTCCCCGCACTACGCCATGCACAGGCAAAATGCCTGCATGGCCCACAGGGTGTACGCCGGGAACGCCGAAGGGGCCGCCCGCACCACGGATGGCGGGCGGCCCCTTCGGGGCAGTGCGGGTGTCGTTACGACGCCTTGGCCTTCTCGGCCTCCGGCTTCGCGGCGACCGGGGCCGGCTTGGCGGCCTCGTAGAACTCCTCGCGCGGGCTCTCCATCGCACCGAGGGAGACGACCTCGCGCTTGAGGAACATCGCGAGCGTCCAGTCGGCGAAGACCCGGATCTTGCGGTTCCAGGTCGGCATGGCCATGCCGTGGTAACCACGGTGCATGTACCAGGCGAGCCGGCCCTTGAGCTTGATCTTCACCTTGCCCATGACGATCATCGCGACGCCCTTGTGCAGGCCGAGACCGGCGACCGCACCCTTGTTCGCGTGCTCGTACGTCTTCTGCGGGAAGCCGCGCATCCCGGAGATCACGTTGTCGCCGAGAACCTTGGCCTGGCGCAGCGCGTGCTGGGCGTTCGGCGGGCACCAGGCGTTCTCGACGCCGGCCTTGCGGGCGGCCATGTCCGGGACCTGGGCGTTGTCGCCGGCGGCCCAGATGTAGTCGGTGCCGTTGACCTGGAGCGTCTCGTTGCAGTCGACGTGGCCGCGGGGGCCGAGCGGCAGGCCGTAGCGGGCCAGCGCCGGGTTGGGCTTCACGCCGGCCGTCCACACGATGGTGTTGGAGTCGACCTCGAGGCCGTTCTTGAGCACCACGTGGCCGTCGATGCAGGAGTCCATGGAGGTGGAGAGGTAGATCTCGACCCCGCGGGCCTCCAGGTGCTCCTTGCCGTACTTGCCCAGCTTGGGGCCGACCTCGGGAAGGATCTTGTCGGCGGCGTCGACGAGGATGAAGCGCATGTCCTCGCGCTTGACGTTGGTGTAGTACTTGGCCGCGTCGCGGGCCAGGTCCTCCACCTCGCCGATGGTCTCCGCACCGGCGAAGCCGCCGCCCACGAAGACGAAGGTCAGCGCCTTGCGGCGGACCTCCTCGTCGGTCGTCGAGTCGGCCTTGTCGAGCTGCTCGAGGACGTGGTTGCGCAGACCGATGGCCTCCTCGATGCCCTTCATGCCGATGCCCTGCTCGGCGAGGCCGGGGATCGGGAAGGTACGGGAGATCGCGCCGAGGGCGATGACCAGGTAGTCGAAGGGCAGCTCGTACGCCTCGCCGACCAGCGGGGAGACGGTGGCGACCTTGCGGTCCTGGTCGATGGTCGTGACCCGGCCGGTGAGAACCTCTGCCTTGGGCAGCACGCGTCGCAGCGGGACGACGACATGCCGAGGCGAGATGCTGCCGGCGGCAGCTTCGGGGAGGAAGGGCTGGTACGTCATGTACGAGCGCGGGTCGACGACCGTGACGGTCGCCTCGCCGTAGCGCATCTTCTTCAGGATGCGACGTGCCGCGTACAGGCCTACGTACCCACCGCCTACAACGAGGATCCTGGGACGCTCCGTGGTGCTCATGCCATCGAGTATCCACCCCCCTCGGAGGGGGTGCTCGTGAGCCCCTTCACAAGCAGTCGCGTGTGCTCTGCTACACTGCGCGGCCCACGTGACCGAGGTCATGGCGTGGTACGGGAACCACGGTGTAACGGAGGACGTTGTCCACCCCTCGTGAGCTGGCCCCTAAGCCTTCTCGGCGGGAGAACCACTCCTCCTTCCCCTCTGCGGGCAACGCATACCGAATGCCTTGGAATCCGCTGCAGAACACCCAACAGGCGGATGGAGAGAGAGTTTCGGGGCTTCGGAGCGCCCATCGGGGCCGAATTCCTTGTGAAGAACTTCACGAACTTTCTCCGCGGGCGCTTCCCGGGCCCTCCGATCCGTCCACCGGACCCGGCCCGGAGGCCGGCAGGGCGAGCACCTCGCGCTCGCGCCGGGGGGTTGAATGCCGAGCCGCCCCGTCGGTCCACAGGGCCGGCCGGGCGGCTTCCGCGTACCCGTCGGGACGGTCCCGGGCTGTTCGGCGCGCGACGGGACGCGCCTGGTGCCAGGCTGACAAAGGTGTGCCACGAGCCCTGAGACACAGCCCCGGAGAGAGAGAACCCGACCATGATCACGACCGACTTCGTCCCCGGCTCCCCGTGCTGGATCGACCTGGGCGCGCGCGACGTCCCGGCGGCGGCGGCCTTCTACAACGCCGTCTTCGGCTGGGAGGCCCATCCGTTCGGCGACGAGCCGAGCGACTACAAGGCCCTCCGCCTCGACGGCAAGGTGGTCGGCGCCATCGGGCCGCTCACCGAGGAAGGCGCCCGCTCGGCCTGGATGGTCTACTTCCACACGCGCGACATCGAGGCCACCGTCAAGGCCGTCGAACAGGCGGGCGGCTCCGTCCGCACCCCGCCGTCCGAGGCCTCGGAGGAGGGCCGGTTCGCGCAGCTCACCGACCCGCAGGACGCCCAGTTCGCCGTCTGGCAGCCCGGCAGCTACCCGGGCATCGAGGTCGCGGACAGCCCGGGCAGCCTGAGCTGGGTCGAGCTGTACACGAACGACTCGTCGGCCGCGCGGGACTTCTACGGCACGGTCTTCGGCTGGACCGGCCAGGACATGGAGCTCCCGGGCGGCGGCGGCACGTACACGATGCTGACCCCGAAGGACCATCCGCCGGAGCGGATGTTCGGCGGCCTGATGGCCGTGCCCGGCATGTTCGAGTCGGGCGACGCGAAGCCGTACTGGCACCCCGTCTTCGGCTCGGCGGACTGCGACGCCACGGTCGCCCGTGTGCGGCAGAACGGCGGGGCGGTCTCGATGGGCCCGGAGGACGCGGAGGGCGTCGGCCGGCTGGCGGTGTGCAACGACCCGGCGGGTGCGGAGTTCGTCGTGCTGACCCCCGCCCCGCCGGCCTGAGACACCTCAGAACCAGCCTTCGGCCGCCTTGTACGCGATGCCGTCGAGGATGTCGTGCTCGCTGACGACGACCTCGCGGGCGCCGATGCGCTGCATGATCGTGAGCAGGACGAGCGCCCCGGCCTGGATGACGTCGACCCGGCCGGGGTGCATCACGCCGATCGCCGCGCGCTCGTCGTGCGTCGAGTTCAGCAGCATCGTCGTGACCTCCTCGACCTGCTCGTAGGAGATCCGCGAGTGGTGGATCCTGGCCGAGTCGTACGTGTCGAGACCGAGCGCGATCCCGGCAACCGTGGTCACGGAACCGGCGAGGCCGACCAGGGTGCGGGCCTCGTCGATCGGGACGGTCTGCGCCGCGAGGTCCAGCGCGGCCTCGATGTCGGCGCGGATCGCCGCGATCTGCTCCGGCGTCGCGGGGCTGCTCGGCGCGTGCCGCTCCGTCATCCGCACGCAGCCGATGTCGACCGACCGGGCGGCGCGGGAATGCTCCTCGCCGAGCACGAACTCGGTCGAACCGCCGCCGATGTCGACGACCAGGTACGGCTTGTCCAGGTCGGTGCGCCCCGCGAGCGAGCGGGTGGCGCCGGTGAAGGAGAACTCGGCCTCCTGGTCGCCGGAGATGACCTCCGGCTCGACGCCGAGGATGTCGAGGACACCGCGGACGAAGTCGTCGCGGTTCTCGGCGTCCCGGGAGGCGGACGTGGCGACGAAGCGTACGGTCTCGGCGCCGAGTTCCTTGATGACGGCGGCGTACTCGCGGCAGGCCGCGAAGGTCCGCTCCAGCGCCTCGGGGGCGAGCCGCCCGGTGCGGTCGACGCCCTGCCCCAGCCGGACAATGATCATCCGCCGGTCGAGGTCGACCAGGCTGCCCGACTCCGGGTCGACGTCGGCGACGAGGAGCCGGATGGAGTTGGTGCCGCAGTCGACGGCGGCGACGCGGGTCACTTGTCGTCCTCCTCCGTGACGAGGCCGGTCACGCACGGGCCCTTGCGCCACCACTCGGGCAGCATCGCGATCGCCTCGTCCCCCAGCGGGTTCACGCCGGGGCCCGCCGCGAGCGAGTGGCCGACCAGGACGTGCAGGCACTTCACCCGGTCCGGCATGCCGCCCGCGCTGGGGAAGCCCTGGAGCACCTCGATCGCGTCGCGGCGCGCGATGTAGTCCTCGTGCGCGGCGCGGTAGGCGGCGGCCAGCTCGGGATCCGTGGCCAGGCGTGCCTGCATCTCCTTCATGACGCCGTTGGCCTCCAGCGTGCCGATCGCGGAAGCGGCCCGCGGGCAGGTCAAGTAGTACAGCGTGGGGAAGGGCGTCCCGTCCGGCAGACGGGGTGCGGTCTCGACGACATCCGGCTGCCCGCAGGGGCAGCGGTGCGCGATGGCGCGCAGTCCGCGCGGCGGCCGGCCGAGCTGCTGCTCGAACGCGGCGATGTCCGCGTCGGTCGGCTCGGTGTGCTCGGTGATGGGAGGAGGGGTTTCCATGCCTGCCTTGCTGCTGTGTTCGCTACTGGGGGCTACTGGCGGTCGGCGTTGTCCACGCCGTTCCAGACGTTGGAGTACCAGGGCCGGTCCGCCGCGCTCTCGTCCTCGCGGCGCTCCTCGGCGGTCTCGGGGTCGATCACCGTGTAGCCGGTCTCGCCCGGGAGCACGTAGTGCAGGTGCTCACGGGCGAGGCGCCGGATGTACATGTCGTCCTGGAGGCGGGCCTTCTCGTCCCGGAGCTCCTCGACCTGTTCGCGGGCCTCGGCCATCCGGCGTTCCTGCTCGGCGATCTCGGCGCGCTGGGAGACGTACTGACGCATCGGGTAGGCGAGGGCGACCACCAGGGAACAGACGACCAGCGCGAGGAACGCGGCCCGGCCGGTGAGCCGGGAGCGGCGGGCCTGGCGACGGCTCTGCGACCGGTAGACGCGGGCGGCGGTCTGCTCGCCGAGCAGCCGCAGTCTCGTCGCGGTGGAGAACCGGTCCGGCTCCGGCCTGCGTGCCATGCTCTCTCGCCTCCCCTTTCACACGCGTACGTCCCCGGACACGGTACGGGACCGGGGACGGGGACGTACGGAGGCGGGGGTGTCAGCCCGTGGTCAGCCCTTGAAGCGCGGGAAGGCGCTGCGGCCGGCGTACACAGCGGCGTCGTCGAGGATCTCCTCGATGCGCAGCAGCTGGTTGTACTTGGCGACGCGCTCGGAGCGGGCCGGGGCGCCGGTCTTGATCTGGCCGCAGTTGGTGGCGACGGCCAGGTCGGCGATGGTGACGTCCTCGGTCTCGCCGGAGCGGTGGGACATCATGCACTTGAAGCCGTTGCGCTGGGCGAGCTCGACGGCGTCCAGGGTCTCGGTCAGCGAACCGATCTGGTTGACCTTGACGAGCAGGGCGTTGGCGGTGCCCTCCTCGATGCCGCGGGCCAGACGCTCCGGGTTGGTGACGAACAGGTCGTCGCCGACGAGCTGGACCTTGGAGCCGAGCTTGTCGGTGATGACCTTCCAGCCGGCCCAGTCGTCCTCGAACAGCGGGTCCTCGATGGAGACCAGCGGGTAGGAGGCGACGAGCTCCTCGTAGTACTCGGTCATCTCGGCTGCCGAGCGGGCCTTGCCCTCGAACTCGTACGCGCCGTCCTTGTAGAACTCGGACGCGGCGACGTCCAGCGCGAGCGCGATGTCCTTGCCCGGGGCGTAGCCGGCCTCCTTGATGGCCTCGAGGATGAGGTCGAGGGCGGCGCGGTTGGAGTCGAGGTTCGGCGCGAAGCCGCCCTCGTCGCCGAGGCCGGTGGACAGGCCCTTGGTCTTCAGCACCTTCTTGAGGGTGTGGTAGACCTCGGTGCCCCAGCGCAGGGCCTCGGAGAAGGACTCCGCACCGATCGGCGCGATCATGAACTCCTGGATGTCCACGTTGGAGTCGGCGTGCGAGCCGCCGTTCAGGATGTTCATCATCGGAACGGGCAGCAGGTGCGCGTTCGGGCCGCCCAGGTAGCGGAAGAGCGGCAGGTCGGACGCCTCGGAGGCGGCGTGCGCGACGGCGAGGGAGACACCGAGGATGGCGTTGGCGCCGAGCGACGCCTTGTTGTCGGTGGCGTCCAGGTCGAACATCGCCTGGTCGATCAGGCGCTGCTCGGTGGCGTCGTAGCCGACGAGCTCCGGGCCGATCTGCTCGATGACGGCGAGGACGGCCTTCTCGACACCCTTGCCGTGGTAACGGTTCTGGTCACCGTCGCGGAGCTCAATGGCCTCGAACGCACCGGTGGAGGCGCCGGACGGAACAGCAGCACGACCCGTGCTGCCGTCGTCGAGGCCAACCTCGACCTCGACCGTGGGGTTGCCTCGGGAGTCCAGGATTTCCCGGGCTACGACGACGTCGATGGACGGCACGAGCATCTCCTTCTGGGATGTGACGCGAGAAATGTGCAGAGGTCTGCTTGGCCTTGCGGCAAGAGCCTAACCGTCTCGGGGGCAAAGGCCGGCCGATGCCCGCCCCGTGGGACGAAAAAGGGCATGAACGCTGGGCGTGCCGGACAAAACCCCCGCAAGCTACTCGTAAGTAAGGCTCTTCGGGGCCCTTCACGACCGAACCCCGGCCCGGCGCTTACGGGGGAAGCAGCGCCGGACCGGGGTGCTCGGAACCCGTCCGCGGGCCCGCGGACGGCGGGCGGTCAGCTCAGGTGGAGCTGCTGGCCCGGGTAGATGACGTCGGCGTTCTCGATGACGTCCTTGTTGAGGTCGAAGAGCTTCTTCCAGCCGCCCTTGACCTTCTCGGCCTCAGCGATCTTGCCCAGGGTGTCCCCGGCCTTGACCTTGTACTCGCCGTCGCCCTTCTTGAACGACGTGGCCGCGGCCTTCTTCGGCGCGGGGGCCTCGGCACGCTCGGAGCGGGTGGTCGGGACCTCGGCGCGCTTCTCGGCCGGCTCGGCGGCGGGCTGCGCCAGCTCGGCGGAGCCGCCGTTGTAGGGGGCGCTGGAGAGGCTCACGCCGCAGTTCGGCCAGGCGCCCTTGCCCTGACCGGCGAGGACCTTCTCGGCTATCGCGATCTGCTGGGACTTGGAGGCCTGGTCGGCGGACGGGGCGTACGCGGTGCCGCCGTAGGCCGCCCAGGTGGAGGCGGAGAACTGCAGGCCGCCGTAGTAGCCGTTGCCGGTGTTGATGGACCAGTTGCCACCGGACTCGCACTGGGCGACGGCGTCCCACTCGGAGGCGGTGGCGGCGGACGCCGAGGTGGCGGCGAGCATC
The DNA here is from genome assembly GCF_013387495.1 of Streptomyces sp. PKU-EA00015. Lineage (GTDB taxonomy): Bacteria > Actinomycetota > Actinomycetes > Streptomycetales > Streptomycetaceae > Streptomyces. The sequence continues at coordinate 93,076 of NZ_JABZEE010000049.1, forward strand.
GGGGCCGCGATGGCGGCACCGGCGACGCCCGTGAGCGTTGCGAGACGAAACGTCCGATGGAGAACGGTCGAGCGGCGGTGCTTGGCCTTGCCGGAACGCAGCATGGAGCTTCTCCTCACCGACGCCTGCGAGGTGAGCTGTCGGGTTCGGGCCGGAAGAGTTGCCCGGCCGCGCGTCGATGCGCGCGGCTCCACCCCCAGCCGTTCACGGCCGTCGTGATCGACGGCCGGGACCGGCACTTACCTTGGGTCCCCCGCTCCTGCCTTCGGCGCACTGAGCGACGACTGTTCCCCCCGACCGACGGCAGGATTCGGCGTGACGGTCGACGGTGCCCGCGGTGGCGAGCGGTTCCGACCGTAAACACACCGCTCCCCGATGTCCAAAGTCGAACATCGGGGAGAAATCGCCCGAACCGCCCTCCACTTGGGAGGCGTTTATGCAGGTCGGGCACGGCTTGGGCGAATTTGCTGGGCGATATCGGCCAGTTGCGGCAAAGAGACCCTTGTCTCACTTGCACAGAACGGACATATACCAGCGAATCGCCGCTTGAACTACTCGCCGTTCAGGCCGAGATCGAGGCTCTGACCGGGGAGGATGAGATCGGGGTCGGCGCCCACGGTCTTCTCGTTCGCCTCATAGAGGGCGCCCCACCCCCCGGGCACCTCGCGCTCGTCGGCGATGGCCCACAGGGTGTCGCCCGGCTGGACGGTGTACGTGCCGTCGGATGCGCCCTCTGTCACCCCGTCACGTGCCGTTGTGTCACCTCGCGAGGCATGACGACCGCTTTCACGTTCCTTGTCCTCGATGCCCGTTTCGGCGTCGTCGGGGGCGGGCTCGCCCCGGTGCCTGCCCGCGCCGGTCGCGGGGTCCGACGCCTCGGCGCCGTCCGTGTCGGCGGACGGGGCCGGGGACGCCTGCGCGTCGCCGTCCTCGGGCGTGGGCGTCGTGGAGGCGTCCGGCGCGGGGGTCTCCCGCGAACCGTCCGACGCGTCCGCGGCCGGGTCGCCGGCATCCGCGTCACCGGAGTCGGCCGGCGCACCCTCGTCGGACCTCGTGTCGGCGCTCGCGCCGGTGCCGGCGTCCGCGCTCGCGTCCGGCAGGGGCAGGAGGTCCCCGGGGTCGACACCGGTCGAGGCGTCGTCGTTGGTCAGGCCCGCGATGGGGGCGCATGCCTGCCAGGCGTCGGGCCCCTGCGCGTCCAGCACCTTCTCCGCGACCGCGATCTGCTGCGAACGGCTCGCAAGGTCGGCGCTCGGCGCGTACGCCGTGCCGCCGAACTCCTCCCACGTCTGCTGCGACAGCTGCAGCCCGCCGTAGAAGCCGTTGCCGAGGTCGGCGCTCCACATGCCGCTGCTCTCGCATTCGGCGACGCGGTCCCAGGTGGCCGCGTCGGCGGCGGAGGCGGAGCCCGCGCCGAGCAGGGGGAGCGCGATGGCGGATCCGGTCACCCCTGCCGCGACGACGATGGCCGGAGCCTGACGGGGGCGGCGGTGACGTCCGTTCCCGGAGCGCATGCAGTTGCCTTTCGCGTGACTACTGGGGACTGTGCGGCCTGCTGATGCCTGCCGAGTCGACGGTGAACGTAGCCGCATTCGAACGTGAGTCACAAGTCGATGCAGCGGAGATCACGTAAAAGTCACAGACTTGACGCTTCGTCAGCTCCTGATGGCGGTGAACTCAACGGGCAGACTGCGCAATCCGCGCATGATGAGTCCCCCACGCCACCGCAAATCGGCCGGATCGCCCGCAAGTCGCAAGTCCGGCATCCTCCTGAGCAGCGTCGCGATCGCCGTCTGCCCTTCGAGCCGGGCGAGCGGGGCGCCGAGGCAGTAGTGGATGCCGTGCCCGTATCCCAGGTGCTGGTTGTCGCGCCGGGACAGGTCGAGCGTGTCCGGCTCGGTGAACCGCTCCGGGTCGCGGTCGGCGGCGGCGAGCACGACGAGCACGGGGTCGCCTGCCGCGATCCGCTGCCCGCCGACGGTCAGCGGCTCGGTGGCGAACCGCCAGGTGGCGAGCTCAACGGGGCCGTCGTAGCGCAGCAGTTCCTCGACACCGGTCGCGAGCAGTCCGCTCTCGCCCGCGGCCAGCGAGAACTGCAGCCGCTCGCGCTGCTCCTGGTTGCGCAACAGCGCGTACACGCCGTTGCCGATGAGGTTGACGGTCGTCTCGAAGCCCGCGAAGAGAAGGATGAACGCCATGGCGGCGGCCTCGTTCTCGGTCAGGTGCTCACCGTGGTCGGACGCTTTGATGAGCCCCGAGATGAGGTCGTCCCCCGGGTCGTTCCGCTTGCGGTGGATCAGCTCGGCCAGGTATCCCCGCATCTTCTTCACAGAGCGGGCGACACCGCCGCGCGGACCTCCGCCGTGACGGATCATCATCCCGGCCCAGTCGCGGAAGTCGTCCTGGTCCTCACGGGGAACGCCCAGCATGTCACAAATGGCGTAAATGGGCAGCGGGAAGGCGAACTCGTGGATGAGGTCGGCGCTCCCCTTTGCAGCGAAGTTGTCGATCAACCGGTCCGTCAGTTCCTGCACGCGCGGCGCGAACTCCGCCACGCGCCGCGGCGTGAACGCCTTCGACACCAGGCGGCGCAGCCGTGTGTGGTCCGGCGGGTCGATGTTGAGCAGATGCGTCATCAGCTCGGCCTTGCGCTCACCCGGGATCCCCGTCTTGCCCTTGGCGTGCGCGGGCTCGTCGTGATGCGCCGGGTTCTTGGACAGCCGCTGGTCCGCGAGCGCCTGCCGGGCGTCCGCGTACCGCGTCACCAGCCACGCCTCGACGCCGGACGGCAGCGCAGTGCGGTGCACGGGCGCGTGCTCGCGCAGCCAGGCGTAGGCGGGGTAGGGGTCGGTGGCGAACTCCCAGGTGAAGAGTTCGGGCGGGGTGTTCGGGTCGTTCACACCTCGACGGTATCCGGGCCGCCGTGCCCCTCCGCCGCGCGGATCGCGTCGCGGTAGGCGCGGGCCGCCGCGCGCAGGGCCGCCTCCGGGTCGACGCCGTCCGCCTCGGCGCGTGCGGCGAGGTGCAGCAGCTCGTATCCGATGCCCTCGCCGGCCGGGGGCGGCGCGTCCAGTCCCGCCGTCCGCACGCGGGACGCGAGCTTGGCCGCGAGCGCGAGCCCGGGCTGGCCGAGCGGGACGCCGTCGGTCACCGACGCGCGCTGCTTCTCGATCGCCTTGGTGCGCAGCCAGTGCGCCTTGACCTCCTCCGGCGTCTCGGCGGTCTCGTCGCCGAAGACGTGCGGATGCCGGTGGATCAGCTTCTCGACGATGGTGCCCGCGACGTCGTCGATCGAGAACGGCGCCTCGGCATCCTCCTCCGCGATGCGCGCGTGGAAGACGACCTGGAGCAGTACGTCACCGAGCTCCTCCCGCAGTTCGTCGCGGTCACCGTCCTCGATGGCCTCGACGAGCTCGTACGCCTCCTCGATGCCGTACTTGGCGAGGCCCTTGTGCGTCTGCTGCGAGGACCAGGGGCAGGCGCGGCGGATGCGGTCCATGACCTCGACGAGGTCGAGCAGCCGCGCACCGGGCAGGTCGTACGAGCCGGGCAGCAGCTCCAGGTCCGGCATCCGGACCTGGCCGGAACCGCCGAGGCGGGCCAGCCCGTCGGTCAGCGCCCGGTCGCCTTCGCCGGAGGCGAGGACGACCACGGTGCGCCCTCCGGTACAGGCGTCGACGAGCTCCTGAGCACTCGGCGCGGCCTGCTCGACGGCGACGCCCGCCTCGCGCAGGTACGGCAGCTGCGGGTGGGCGGCGTCGGCGCAGAGCACCTGGTCGGCGGCGTGCAGCGTCTGCCACGCCGGCCAGGACAGCAGCCCGGGCGCCACGCGGTGGCTGGCGGTCAGCAGGACGATACGGCCGGCGTCGACAGGTTCGGTCACCCTTCGAACCTACCTCGGCTCAGGTACCGGCCTCGACGGCCTCCGCCTCCTTGGAGACCTGGGTGATCCAGGGCGCCTTGTAGGCGCCGAGCTCCAGCTTGGTGTCGTCCCAGGCGCCGTAGCGCGGGTTCACGTCGATCTTCAGCGACGTGGCGGCGGCGGTGAACACCTCGTTCATCCGCTGCTGGCCCTCGGGGCCGTTCGTCACGCCGAGCGCGGTGGCCAGCTTGTTCACGAGGACGTCCCGGCGCACGACCTCGTCGAGCTGGCCGGGGGCGACTCCGCGCTGCTGCAGATACATGGCGGCCAGCTGCTCCTGCCCGCCGGACTGCTCCGTGAGCGCGGCCCGCGCGTCCTGGATCTCCTTGCGGGTGACCTTCACCCCGGCGTCGGCGGCGGCCTTCTCCACGATCCTGTCGACGATCAGGTCGTAGAGCTTGGCCCGCCCGAGCTGCCCGGTGTCCTTGATCAGCTGGGCGGCCTGCGGTGACGCCTGCTGCGCGTCGCGCACGTCCTTGACCTCGGCCTGGACGGTGGACACCTCGATCCGCTGCCCGCCGACGACGGCGGCGGCCCCGGGGTGTGCCTCGTTGCCGCAGGCGGCGAGGAGGGGCGCGGCGATGATCGCGGAGACGACGAGCGCGGTGCGACGACGGCGGTGCAAAGGGGCCTCCCGGCGTGATTGTGCTTCGGTGCACAAGGCCTTGCGATGATCGATGGTAGGCAGTCGGAGTGGCGTGGGCCACTGATTCGCCAAACGATTCGCCAGGTGGTGGGAATGGGGGGGAGGCCGGGGGCCTACGTGCGGACCCGCTCCGGCTCCGGAGCGGGTTCACGGCGGCTGTCCGGGCGGAGCATGATCGTGCGGGAGACCACGAACGTGACGGGGATCGCCGCGGCCGCCGCGATCAGCGGGGCGTACCGGCTGCCGAAGTGGAGCACGTCCACCAGCAGGTACACCCCGCTCGTCGTCACCACGAAGTTCGTCGCGTTGGTCAGCGGGAAGAGCAGGAACTTCCGCCACGTCGGCCGCGTGCGGTACGTGAAGTACGAGGTCAGGAAGAACGAGCCGACCATGCTCAGCAGGAAGGCGACGACATGCGCCGCCACGTACGGGAGCCAGGTCAGCAGCACCAGGTACAGGCCGTAGTACGTCCCGGTGTTCACCACTCCCACCAGGGCGAACCTGACGATCTGGCCCCGTACCGTCATTTCCCTACCAGTTCCCCCGTGCGCCTGTTCCGCTCGTCGTCCCGTCCGGGAAGGCCGGCGTTGGTCGCCTTCACCAGGAAGTGCGGACGCCGCTTCACCTCGTAGTAGATGCGGCCGACGTACTCGCCGACCACCCCCAGCATCAGCATCTGCACGCCGGCGAGCGCGATGACCGCCACGAGTAGGGTGACATACCCGGGGGTGTCCACGCCGTTCACCAGGGCGACGCCGACGATCCACGCCGCGTACGCCATGGCGACCCCGAGGAGCAGCATTCCCAGATAGATCGCGGCTCGCAGCGGTTTGTTGTTGAAGGAGAGCAGTCCGTCCAGGCCGTAGTTGAGCAGTTTCCCGAAGCTCCATTTGGAGCGGCCCTGCTCGCGCACCGCATTCTCGTACTCGAAAGTCGTCGTACGGAATCCGACCCAGGCGAAAATCCCCTTGGAGAACCGGTTGTACTCGGTCAGCTCCAGAATGGCGTCGACCGTCCGCCGCGACAGCAGACGGAAATCGCCCACGCCGTCCACGAGTTCGACGTCGACCAGCCGGTTGATCAGCCAGTAGTAGGCACGGGCGGTGACGGTGCGGGTGACCCGGTCGCCCTTGCGGGTGCGCTTGGCGATGACCTGGTCGAAGCCCTCCTCGTGCAGCAGCAGCATGCGCCGGACCAGCTCCGGCGGGTGCTGCAGGTCGGCGTCCATGATGACGACCGCGTCGCCCTCGGCATGCTGGAGGCCGGCGAGCATCGCCGCCTCCTTGCCGAAGTTGCGACTGAAGGAGACATAACGCGTACGGGAGTCGGCCTCGGCGATCTCCTGGAGGAGATCGAGCGTTCTGTCCTGGCTTCCGTCGTCCACGTAGACCAGCTCGAATTCCTGCCCGAGCAGGCCCAGTTCGGCGGTCACATGGTCATGGAAGCGGCCGATGATCTCCTCTTCGTTGAAACACGGGACAACTATCGAGATCAGCACGGGAGAACAACAACCCGTCCGAATGTCGCCACCCCGTGTTCCACGTGACATACAGGCGACCATTGGGTGAACTGACCTGTGCCCAGCATGTTTTCACGACCGGCGCTGGCATATTCGATTCATCATGTGGACTCTGCCCTCCGCGCGCGGCCGTGCCGCTGCCCTCGCCGCGCTGATCACCGTCGGGACGGTGAGCGCCGGCGACGCCGTCGCCCGCACCTTCCCCTTCGGACCGCGCACCCGCAGCGTGAACGACCTCGGCAACCAGTTCGTCCCGTTCCACGCCCACCTGTGGGACCTGCTCCACGGACGCGCCGACGGCGGTGTGCTGCTCAACTGGCATTCGGGCTACGGCACCAGCGCGCTGCCCGACCTCGGCACGTATCTGACGAGCCCCTTCTCCCTGCTCGTCGGCCTCTTCCCGCGGGACGGGATCGATCTGGCCGTCTACGTCGTGACGCTCGTCAAGACGGCCGCCGCAGCCGCTGCCATGACCTGGTTGCTCACCGCCCTGCACAAGGGCCACGGGCGCCGGTGGATGGCGGGCGTGCTCGGCGCCTCGTACGCCCTGTGCGGCTGGTCGGTCGTGGAGGCGTCGTACAACCCCATGTGGCTGGACGGTCTGATCGCCTTCCCGCTGCTGTGCCTGGTCGGCGAGTGGGCGCGCAGGGGCAGGAGGCCGCTGCTCGGCCCGGTGATCGTCGCGCTCGCGTGGATCGCCAACTTCTACACCGCGTACATGGCCACGCTCGGCGCCGCGCTGGTGCTCCTCGCCCGGCTGCTGCTGGAGGACACGCAGGCGCGGGAGAGGATACGGGTCCTGCTGCGCGCCGCATGGACGGTGCTGCTGGGGATCGGCCTGTCCGCCCCGGTTCTGCTCCCCGTGTTCCTCGGCTCGAAGCACGCCTACCCGGGGTGGACGAAGGAGTTCGCGCCGGCCGGCTGGACGGACGTGTTCGCCCGGACACTGCCGGCGACGTACAGCTTCTTCACCCCCGCCGTCTTCGTCGGCGGCGGGGCACTGCTGCTGGCCGGCGGCCTCGCGTTCAACCGGTCCGTGCCGAGGCGCGAGAGACGGTTGTGGACGGCGCTCACCGTCGCGGTCGCCGTCTCGCTCCAGTGGGGCCCGACGCACCTGGTGTGGCACGCCTTCGCCACGCCGAACGGCAGCCCCTACCGGCAGACCTTCGTCCTCGCGGGCATCGTCGTCATCGCCGCCTGGACCTGTCTGTCGCGCGGCTGGCCGGGACGGCGGACCCTGCTCGGGGGCGGCGCCGTCGTGGCCGTGATCGCGCTCGGCGCAAGCACCAGCGAACTGGTCACCGGCCCGGCGTACCTGCTGTTCGCCGCGGGGCTGGCCGCCGTGCTCGGCGGTCTGCTGCTCGCCGCGCGGGGCCGGGCCGTGGCGGTGGCCGCGGTCCTGCTCACCGGTGCGCTCGCCGGCCAGGCCGCGGCGACGACCGCGTACGCCGACCGCGAGCGCCCGGCCAGACTCGACGACTACCCGCCGTGGGGCGCGTCGCACAGCGAGCGGGCGGCGGCCGTCGCCGCCGCCGACGGCTGGCCCGGCTACCGCACGGACCCCGGGCGCACGCAGCTCACCGGCAACGACCCGATCCTGCTGGGCGGCCAGGGCGCCTCGTACTACAGCAGTCACACGCCCGACGTCCTGACGCGCACGCTGGCGGCGCTCGGCGGCGGCTGGACGTCCAACGGCCGCAGTCTGCAGTCCCTGGACAATCCGGTCACGGACGCCGTCTTCTCTGTCGGGGCCCGGCTGCGGACCGCCCCCGGACACAAGCCGCAGGTGATCCGGCAGGAGACCGCCCCGCTCGTGACGGTGCGGCCGGCCGGCGCCGAACCGCACTACGGCGCCTCGCCGCTGCGCAACCAGGAACTGCTGCTGGGCGCGAAGGTCTACGAATCCCCGGTCGCGGGCGCCTGTCGCGTCGGCACCGACGTGTTCCTGTGGGCGCCCGACCACACGGGGACGGCCCGAGTCGGCGACGGCCCCGCGGTGGAGCTGCGCGGCGGACAGCCCAAGCGCCGGGCGGCGCTCACCCCGCTCGGCACGGTCACCGAGCCGGGCGCCCGCGTCGTCTTCGGCGGCGAGGCACCGCGTGACGCGAGCATCGGCTGCCTGGACCGCGACCGGCTGAAGGCCGCGGTCGCCGGTCTCACGAGGACCGGCGCCGTGCGGGTGGCCGTCACGGACAGCGGCGTCACGGCCGAGCTGCCGCCGGGCACGAAGGGCACAGCCGTGCTCGCCGCGCCGCGGATCGCGGGCTGGAGCTGCGAGGGACGCCCGGCGGACTCGTACCTGGGGCTGGTCGCCGTGCCGCTGGACGGCACGACCTCGACCGTCACCTGCTCGTTCCGGCCTCCGGGCCTGGTGGCGGGGTCCGCAGCGGGTGCGGGTGCGCTGGTCGCGCTGGCCGTCACCGTCCTGCTCGTCAGGCGGCGAGCGGGCGCGGGAGCCGGCCGCCGGGAGGCGTGAGCGCCGGGTGGCGGTGCCCCCGCGCGGGGCGTCACCTCCGCTCGACCTGGAATCGGAAGGTCCTTCACGGCCGCGACATCAAGACTTCACCTGCGCAGCATCAGCCCTTGGTGGGGCCGGGGGCCGTTCACGCGTACGTTCCCGGGCATGCCCTTTGTGCCCAACCGTTTGACGAAGCGAGTCCTGCGCCCCGCCCTCACGCTGGTCGAACCGCGCGTGAGATGGGGCGTGGAGCGTGTGACCAAAACCCTGCGGGACGACGTGGACTCCCTGCGCAGAGAGGTCGCGGAGATGCGCACCCGGCAGTACGCGCTGGGTCTGCTCCTCGACAGCACAGGCAGGGGGACGCACCGGATGCCGACGCCCGGCGCGATCGACACCCTGGTGCGCCAGATAGAGCAGGTGAGCGGCGGCAGCGAGCACGCACGCCGCAGCGTCGTCGTCGCCTACCGCACGGTGGTCGCCCAGGAGGCGCTCGGCGTGGGCAGGCTTGCGGGCTCCACGTCCAACGTGTGCGGAAAGCTCGCCACGGTCCCCCTGCTGTCCCCGCCCAACGGGAACATCCTCGAGATCGGCACGCTCTACGGGCAGTTCGCCTCCGCCCTGATGCGGATGCTGCACCGGGCCGGCACCCGGCCCGACCTGACGATCGTCGACCCGCTGGCCGGCTCCCAGCTCCAGCCGGGCACCACCCACCACGCGGACCCGACGGGTACGCCCGTCCAGGAGGACGTCGTGCGGGCCAACCTGGCGCTGGCCGGCAGCCCGGAGGCGTACGCGTCGAGGATCGAGCGGGGCTTCTCGTCCGACCCCGACGTGCGCGAGGCCGTCTCCGACCGTGAGTACGGGGTGATCATCGTGGACGGCGACCACTCCGAGGACGGGGTGCGGGCCGACCTGGAGTGGGTCGAGGAGATCGCCGCTCCCGGCGGGATCGTGGTGCTCGACGACTACGGGGACAAGAAGTGGCCCGGCGTGCAGGACGCCCTGGACAAGCACCTGGCGGCCGGCACGTCCCGGCTGCGGATGCTGGGCAGGGTCTCGACGTCGGCCTATCTGCGGGCGAGCTGACACCGCGCGCCCACGGGCGGCCCCGCTGCCGGTGACGGCGGCGGGGCCGCCTTCCGTCTCAGCCCGTGCGGAACTGCTGTTGCCGCTCCAGTGCGCGCCGCAGCTCGGCCGGGAGCTGGTGGTACGGACCGTACGCGCGCTCGGCGTCGAGCAGGAGCGCCTGGAACTGGTGCCGGGCGGCCGTGTGGTCGCCGACCGCCAGCAGCAGGTGGCCGATGCGGTGGCGGACCTGGAGCGCGCGGTCGGCGTCGGCGCTCTCGTAGTACGGCAGGACCGCGCGGTACTCGGTGAGCGCGGCGGCCGGCTCGCCGAGCTGCTCCAGGCACTGGGCCGCGTCGAAGCGGTACTGCAGGGTCTGCGGGTCCAACGGGCCCGCCTCCGCCGTGCGGTCGTCGGCGAGGCGGCGCAGCTCGGGCAGCGCGCGGCGGTACTGGCCGTCGTCCATCAGCGTCGCCGCGTACTGCTTGCGCAGGATCCGCACCACGGGCGAGTGCTCCCCGTGCTCGGCGGCGGCGGCCGGGAGGATGCCGCCGAGGATGTCCACCGCCTGGGTGATGCTGCCCTCGCCGAGCAGGCGCTTGACCTCGTCGACGGCCGCGGCCACGTCCGGCCGGGGCGCGGGCGCCACCGGCGGTGCCGCCGGGGACGGGATGCTCACCCGGTCCGGCCAGGGCGCGTGCGGGCGCAGGAAGGGGCGGGTGGGGTCCAGCGGCCCGGCCGGCGCGCCGCGCACGGGCAGCAGGGGCGCCAGCGCCTCGTACACCTCCTGGGCGCCGGACGGCCGGTGCTGCGGGTCCTTGGACAGCAGGCGCAGGACCAGTGCCTCGAGCGGCTCCGGGACCTCGGGGCGGACCTGGCGGACCGGCAGCGGCGGCTCGTACAGATGGCGGTGCAGGACGCCGAGGGCGGTCGAACCCGCGAACGGCACGTTCCCGATGAGCAGTTCGTGCAGGAGCACGCCGAGGGCGTACAGATCGGTGTACGGGCCGACCGCGCCGCCCATCGCCTGCTCGGGAGCCATGTAGGCGGGGCTGCCGATCGGCGAACCGGTGTGGGTGAGACGGGTGGTGTCCGTGTCGATGACGGAGGCGACACCGAGGTCGAGCACGGTGACCGTGCCGTCCGGCTTCACCATCACGTTGCGGGGCTTGAGGTCGCGATGGACGATCGGCACGGCGTGCACCGCGCCGAGTACCGCGCACAGCTGGGCGGCGACGGAGACGGCCCACTCCCAGGGGTAGGGGTCGTGCTCGGCGAGATGGTCCGCGAGGTCCGCGCCCTCCACGTACTGCATGACGAGGTACAGGTCGTCGCCGTCGCTTCCCGCGTCGTGGACGGTGACGAGACCGGGGTGGGAGACCTGGGCCGTGACCCGGCACTCCCGCACGAAGCGGCGGCGCATGTCGTCGGCGGCGGTGCCGGCGGCCATGTGGTCGGGCCGCAGCAGCTTGACGGCCACACGGCGGTCGAGGCGGGTGTCGTACGCCGTCCAGACCTGACCCATGCCGCCCTGCCCGATGAGCGCGGACAGCTCGTAACGGCCCGCGATCACACGGCCGTTCATCTGTCCTTCTCCTTGCGGAGCAGGTCGCTGAGCTCGTCGAGCTCGGCGCGGACCTGATCGATACGGGGGTTGCCTTCGGCAACGGAGGGACGTGAGGGCGGCGCCGGGTGCGGCGCGGGCCGGGGCGCGGCTTGGGGCTGGGGCGCGGCTTGCGGCTGCGGCGCGGGCTGGGGCTGCGCGTGGAGCGGCGGCGCTGCGTAGGGGGAGCCGTGGGTGGGGGCGGTCGAGGGGGGCGGACAGCCGTATCCGAACTGCGGCTGCGGGTGGGGGCCGTGGTACGCCTGCGGCCGGGTCGCGAAGTGCTTGGTCTCGGCGAACAGGTAGTACGTGACCACCAGGACCCCGATGGCGAGCAGCACGGCGATGGCCACGTTCGACCGGGGCAGCTCGAGGTCAGCGGTCGGGTCCGACATCACCAGGCCGAAGCAGACCGCCACCGCGAGCAAGGTCGCCGCGAACAGTGCCCAGTCCCGCGGGCGGCGCGTGACCACCGCGAGCCGCAGCATGGTGGCCCATGACAGCAGCCCACAGCTGATCATCGGCATCAGCGCGAAGAGCACGCGCAGCACGATCACCGAGGCGGAGACCTCCCGCGGGGGCTGCGGCGGCGCATAGCCGGGGCCGTGCATGAATGCTCCTGGATGGCTGGAAACACACTGGTCGGTGTCGAGCGTATACACCGACACCGACAACGGCCCCGGGGTTGTACGGAACCGTTGTCGAACCCGTCACTCCGGCCGCACGGTGCCGTCCGTCAGCCCGTCGTACAGGCCCTGCACCAGCTGTTCGCCCAGCCTGTTCGCGAGCCGCAGCGCGTCCTCGAACTCGGCCAGCGCCCGGAAGCGGGCCCCGTAGCGCTGCTGGTCCGCGAGCGGGAGGCGCGGCAGTTGGAGGCGGCGCACGTCGAGGCGGGTCGCGGTCGACGCGTAGCTGCTGGCCTGGCGCTGGTTGGCGCTGCCGCGCAGGAAGCCCGCGAGGAACCAGGGGTCGAGCGCGGCCGGGTCCGGGCGCAGCAGTTGGAGGTTGCGGCCGAGGGCCGCGCCCGCCGCGGCGTCGTCGGCCACGCGCACGACCGTGCCGCCGCCGAGCACGGGGACGACGACGTCGCCCGCCTCGACCAGCACGGGCTCCTCCTCGGGGCCGTCGGGCAGGCTCCCGGAGGGTGGCCTGCCCGCCAGGACGTCCTGCTCGGTGAGGACCGCCACGGGGGCGCCGGCCGGAGCGGCGCCCGGTCCTCCGGCACGCAGGACGAGAGCGCCCGCGCGGGCGAGCTCGCCCACGGTGGTGGACGGCCAGTGCGCGGGGGCGGCCGGGGGCTGCTCGACGGGCGGGGGCGTGAGCTCGCCGGTGCGCCGCAGGGTCTCCGTCAGCCGGTCGCGCACGGCGCCCAGTTCGGCGGTGCCGCCGCCCGCGGCCGGGGGCGGCAGGTGACGGGCGGGGGCCAGGTCCACGTCGTCGTCGAGGAGTTCGATGACGGGGACGGGCCTGCTCACGCCGGGGTTCTCCGTGGCGGAGCCGTTCCGTTCGAACGGCAGCCACGCCTCCAGCACCGTGTCCTGTACGGCGGGCCAGTCGAGCCTGTCGCGGCCCGCCGCCGTCGCCTGGTCGGTGGCCGCGGCGTCGACGAGGAGCAGGTCGGGCGAGGGCCGGTCGGTGGCGCCGGGCCTGCGCAGCACCCACAGGTGGAGCGGGATGCCGTACGGGGGTGCCGCCCCGGCGGGCAGGGCGATGACGGCGCGCAGGGCGCCGCGGCGCAGCAGCCCGGCGCGGATGCGGCGGCCGGAGCGGCGGGAAGCGGCGGCCGGGGGCATCAGAAGGACCGCGGTGCCGCCGGGGCGGAGGCGGGCGAGCGCGTGCTGGACCCAGGCCAGCTCCGATTCCGTACGCGCGGGGAAGCCGTACTCCCAGCGGGGGTCGTAGGCGAGTTCGTCGTGGCCCCAGTTGCGCTCGTTGAACGGCGGGTGGCACAGCACGGCGTCCGCGCCGAGATCTCCGAACGCGTCCGCGCGCAGGGCGTCCCCGGCCGCCGCCCGTACGTCGGCGTCGGTGTTCAGGGCGAGCCGCAGGGCCGTGAGGGCGGCCAGGTCGGGGTCCGCCTCCTGGGCGTACAGCGCGGCGGGCCGCTCGACGGCGCGCAGCAGTGCGCCGGTGCCGCAGGCCGGGTCGAGGACGCGGCGGGCGGGGCCGGCGAGAGCGGCCATGAGCGCGGCGGGGCCGGGCGGGGTGAGCGTGTACTGCCGGGGATTCGCGTCGAGGTGACGGCCGAGCAGGAACTCGAACGCCTGGCGGGCCCCGGTCTCCGCGGCGAGCTCCGCGACGCCGCGCAGCATCAGCGCGGAGGGGACGAGTTCCTCCGCGAGCGGTGTCCGCACGGCGCGCGGGGCGCCGAATCGCAGGCTCAGCACCTCCTCCAGCGCGCCGGGCAGCACCTCGGCGAGGCGAGTGTCGGAGACCGCCGAGAGCTCCAGCCAGCCGGCCGGCCTGTCGCGTACGAGAAGGAGCGCGCAGCCGGCGTGCACCAGGGCGGTGACGGCGCCGGAGGGGTGGCCCGCCAGTTGCTGCCAGACCCGTTCGCGCAGCGGGACCTCGGCCAGTTTCCCCTGGTCGCGCAGCCACTGCTCGACATCGGCGAGGGCGAAGGAGGGGCTGGTCTCGGTGCCGCCGACGGGCTTCGGGAAGTCGGCGTGCCGGCGCCGCCAGTTGCTCACGGCGGCACGGCCCACTCCCGCGAGCCGGGCGATTCCGGCGGCGGTCACCTCTGCTGCGTTGTCCGGCACCCGGCTGGCTCCCCTCGACCTGTTCCGGCGGCGCACCGGCGGCTGTCGCGCGCCCCGGCGGGCCGGTCTGCCCAGCGGGGTGGTCCGGCGACCGTCCGCGCGGGCGGTTCCGATGCTGTGGCGGTGATCCTACCCGCCTTCACGGCCGACCTCGATTCACATGACGACCCCGGCGTGAATGAGATTTCTTGTTGACCCGGTTCACAAGCTCTGCTCTTATTGACCCATCGGAACACGGATCCGACTCCACGGGTCCGGCCACAACTTTCGGGGGGTACACCCATGTCGCAGTCCGCTCAGCAGCCCGAGGCGCCGCACGGCGCCTGGACGTACGGCGCTCCCGGCGCACCCGCCCCGGTGCGCAACGGGCTCGGCACGGCCGCCCTGGTGCTCGGCATCATCGGCGCCGTCACCGGATTCGTCCCGCTGCTCTTCTGGCTCGGCGGCCTCCTCGGCCTGCTCGCCCTGGTCCTGGGCCTGCTGGGCCGGGGCCGCGCCAAGCGCGGGGAGGCCACCAACAAGGGCGCCGCGACGGCCGGAGCGATCCTGGGTCTGATCGCGATGATCGTGGGCGTGGTGATCGGGATCGCCACGGTGAAGGCCGTGGACGACGCGGTCGACGACCTGAACAAGACCGCCGGGAACACCGCTCCGAAGGACCCGTCCAAGAAGGACAGGGACGGGAAGAACGCGAAGGCCGAGGTGCTCGCCGCCGGCGAGAGCATCGTCTACGACGACGACCTGACGGTCACCGTCTCCGCGCCCGAGCCGTTCACCCCCGGCGAGTACGCCGTCGGCCACACCAAGGGCAACAAGGCCCACCAGGTCACGATCACCATCGAGAACGCCGGCAAGAAGAAGTTCGACTCGACCCTCGTCACGGTCACGGCCCGCGCGGGCAAGGACGGTGTGAGCGCCGAGCAGATCTTCGACGACAAGGCAGGACAGGGCTTCGACAGCACGATCCTGCCCGGCAAGAAGGCCACGGTGACCTACGCCTTCGACACCCCGGCAAACGCGAAGAACCTCACGGTCGAGGTCGTCCCCGACGTCTGGTACGACGCCTCGCAGTGGGACCTGGCGCTCTGAGCCGGTCCCCGGCCCCTGCTCCCGCCACCGCGCGGGACGGGGCCGCCCCGGGCGGCCGGCTTCCCTGACCGGCGCCCGCCGCGCACCCCGGCCGCCGGGCGCCCCCGACGCCCCACCGGACCCCAGCACCCCCTTCCACCCCTGCCTCGGAGAACCTCCATGCCTGCCACCGCTCCCCGCCGGTTCACGCACCTCGTCCGTGCCGCGCTCTGCGCCGGCGTCGCGCTCGCCGCGACGGCCTGCGGCCCCTTCTCGGGGGCTTCCGACGAGGCGGACGGGCCCTTCCCCGGGATGTCCGGACCGGAGATCGCCGACAAGGCCGCCAAGGCGACCACGAAGGCGACGTCCCTGACCGTCGACTTCGCCGGCGACACGACCGACGGAAACATCAAGGCCTACATGGCGATCGACTCCAAAGGCGACTGCAAGGGGACGATCACCATGGGCGGCACCGGGACCGCCGAGCTGGTGCGCGCCGGCGACACGGCCTACATGCGCTTCGACGAGGCGTTCCTGCGCAGCCAGAACGAGGGCGGCACGGCCGAGGAGAACGCGGAGGTCCTGAAGATGCTCAAGGGCCGCTGGCTGAAGGAGGAAGCGTCCTCGCCCGAGGCGAAGGAGCAGCTGCAGTTCTGCGAACTGGACACGTTCCTGGGCGAGTTCCGTGAGGGCTTCTCCCTGATGCGGCGCGGCGAGACCAGCACGCTGCAGGGGAAGCAGGTGGTCGTCCTCACCCAGAAGGACGGGGACGCGAGCTACAAGTTCTACGTCGCCGCCGAGGGCGAGCCGTACGTGCTGAAGGTGGAGCAGAAGGGCGGCGAGGAGCCGGGCACGATGACGTTCACGGACTTCAACAAGCCCCTGGGGGCGATCAAGCCGGCCGCCAAGGACGTCATCGACCTGCACAAGACCAGGCCGAAGCAGTGAGCGCCGAGGGTGAACGACCGGGGAGGCCGCGGAGGGGCGGCCTCCCCGGCCGCCGTGCATGCATGCCCCGGCAGCCGGGCCGGCTCCCAGGACGGGCGTCGTCACCGGCAACGCGGGCCCGCGGGCGCGGAGGAGCGGGGGCGAGCGGGGGCGAGCGGGGGCGGGGGCACGAGCGCCGCCGCGCGGGTGTCACACGCCGTGGCGCACCCAGACGTTCGGCTCCACGTACACGGCGTAGCCGCGCTCGGCCTCGACGTGCACCGGGACCAGCGCACCCGGGACCTCGACCTCGCCGGTGGTGTCGAAGGGCAGTCCCGTCCACTTCCGCCACTCCGCGGTCGAACCGGACACCGTCATCGACGCGTGCGCCACCTTCTCGACCACACCGCCCGCGCGGACGTGGACGCGCAGCCAGGGGTCGTGCGGAAGGCCGTCCGACGGGCGGGTACGGAAGGCGTACTCGTCGATGGACGCGGCCGGTTCGGCGCTCTTCGCGCTCGGCCGCACCGGCGCTATCAGCTCGGCGAAGCCGAGTCGGCGCACGTTGTCCCGCAGTGCGGCCAGCATCTGCCCGGATATGCCCTGCCCCTGCCGGTCCGTGGCCACCGTGATCTCGATCGCGCTGACGACGTCCGGCTTGCGGCCGTGCCGCAGATCGGAGAACGCCCAGAGCATCACCTGGTCCCAGCCCCGATCGGGCAACTCGCGCCGTCCGTCGGCGTCCAGGGCCAGCGGCACGCTGAACGCACGTGCCACGACCCGGCCCTCCGGGTCGGTCGCGACCAGCACGTAGTCCGGCAGCTCCGCGACGATCCGCCCGATGTTGGCCCAGCCCACCGGGTCATGGGTGACGAACTCGTCCCAGGTGTCGAGCATCTGCCACATGGGGCCCTGGAGTTCGGGGCGTTCGGCGAGGGTCGTGATCACGAGATTCATGCCCGCAGGCTAACGACCGCCGTGTCCTCGCCCCACCGGTTTGTTCCGGCGCGCTGCGGCCGCCCCCACGGTCGCCTCCCCGCCGTCGTGCCTGGAGTCAGCCACCGCACTGACGCAGCATCGCCCTCTTGTCGGCCGCCGTCACGGGCAGTTCGTACGCCGTCGACACCTGGGCGAAGCGCACGGCGTAGGAGCAGCGGACGCGCTTGTGGGGCGGCAGCCAGGAGGCCGGCCCCGAGTCGCCCTTGGCGCTGTTCGCGCGGCCCTCGACCGGCAGCAGATTCAGCGGGTCGTTCGCGAGGCGCCGCCGCTTGGCTTCGTCCCAGCGGGCCGCCCCCATCTGCCAGCTGTACGACAGCGGCACGACGTGGTCTATCTGCACCTCGGCCGCCCGGCGCTTGCGCCACTCGATGGTCCTGCCGGTGTACGGGTCGGCCAGCGTCATGCGCACCACCACGCATTCGGAGCCCGAGCGGTGGGCTATGTCGTGACCGTCGCGGGCGAGCAGGTCGTTGCGGGTGTCGCAGCCGTTCCGGGCGAACGGCACGCCGTCCGCCGTGTCCAGCCACGCGTAGCCGAACTCGTCCCGGTCGTAACCGGTCCTGGGCCCCCGCCCCTTGGTGGCCAGCGCTGCGATGATCTCGCGGGCGTCCGCCCGCTCGCGGTCGGTGGTGAGGGCGCCGAGACCGGGCCGGGTCCCCTCGGGGTTGTCGAGGGGACTGGTGCCGGGGGAGGCATCCCGGGCGTCGGCGCCGGGCCGGGCTCCGGTGCCGTCGCATCCGGCGAGCACGACGACGGCCAGCAGCGCGGCCCCTCCGGCGAACGTCCCGTGTCTTGTCACGCCGGTACGCTACCGGGCCCGGGGACCGCGCGGACGGCGGAGTGCGCGGATGCGGGCCCGGCTGTCAGACCTTCCCGATCCCGAGCGTGTTCTGCGCGGGCAGCAGGCCCGTGCCGAGCGCCGCGAGCCAGTAGGGTCCGAGCAGTTCGGACAGGCGCGTGGTGTCGTCGGGGCCGAGGGCCCGCCACGGCGCGGCGACCGTCTCGTCCGTACGCCGCTCGATCTCGGCGCGCAGGGCGCGTCCTTCGGTGGTGGCCGTGCCGTCGTGGTCCACCAGCCCGCGCGCGGCGAGCCGTTCGCGTCCGGCGCGCCACTCGGCCTCGCTCCAGCCCCGACCGGCGAAGGTCTCGACAGGAGCGGCGCCGACGCCGGCGAAGGAGACCAGCGACTCGACCGGGTCGAGTCCGGCGGTCAGCAGGGCGGCGATGTGCCCGTCACCGCGGTGCTCGCGCAGGATCGTGGCGGCCTGCCACAGGACGAGGTGCGGCTCGTCGGCCCAGGGCAGCGCGGCGTTGGCGGCGGCGAGGGGCCGGCCGGCGCCGTCGGCGGCCTCTGCGGCGCGGCGGGCGAGCGCGGCAGCCTCGCCGAGGGCGGGCGTGCCGATGGCGTCCGTGAGGACGTCGCGGTACATGCGGTCGACGGCGCGCAGCCGTGCCGCGAGGACGTCGCCCGGCGCGGCGGTCCGCCAGGCGGCGGGCACGTACCGGGCCACCATCCGCGGGCTGAAGCTGTGGAACGCGGAGGAGACCTGTGCGGTCCCCGCCTCGCCCAGGGGTGCGGCGCGCCAGGCGAAGTAGCTGGGCCAGCGCTCGTCGGTGTCGTAGCCGAGGGCCGCGGCCTCCTCGAAGGCCGGCGGCGCGTAGTACAGCAGGGCGTGCAGGGGCTCCAGCAGATGCCACATCTGCCGTACGCGCCCGAGTTCGTCGGTCATGACGCCTCCTCCCGTCACCTGCCTTGTCTAGCCACTGCCTAGATTGCTCCCGAGCGGGTAACTTGTCAATGACTAGATTCCGCGTAGCCTGGACTCATGCGTGAGCGCACCTACCACCACGGCGATCTGCGGCGGGCGGTCCTGGCGGCGGCCCTCGACGTCATCTCCGCCGAGGGCCCCGCCGCACTCAGCCTGCGCGACCTCGCCCGCCGGGCGGGCGTCTCCCATGCGGCGCCCGCCCACCACTTCAAGGACCGGGCCGGCCTGCTCACGGCGATCGCGGCCGAGGGCTACGCGCTGCTGGCCGACGCGCTCGCCCAGGCACCGGACTTGCGCGAACGGGGCGTGGCGTACGTCCGCTTCGCCCTCGCGCACCCCGCGCACTTCCAGGTCATGTTCCAGCCGGACCTCTACCGCACCGGCGACCCGGGCCTGCTGGCCGCCAAGGAACGCGCCTCGGCCGAGCTGCGCGCCGGCATCACCACGCTCGGCACGACCCCGGACCCCCGCACCGCCGGCATCGCGGCCTGGTCCCTGGCACACGGTTTCGCGACGCTGCTGCTCACCCACAACCTGACCGCCCCGCTCGACGACCGTGATCCGGAGGAGATGTTCCGCACTCTCACCGGCCTGCTGTTCACACCGGAGATGCGCCAAGTCCCCCGGGAATAACCGGAGTCGACCGCCACTTGAAGGTGTTCGCAACCAACGCGACGCACCTTCGCGACCGGCTGACGCACCTTCGCGATCGGCTTCGGAACGAGCAACGGGCGGGGACCGCATGAGATCCACGAACTCCATACGGTGGCGGCGCACGGGCATCGCCCTGCTGGCAGCGGCCGGCCTCACCGCACTGCCGGTCGCCGACGGGCAGGGCACAGCCGGGGGATCGGGCGCCGTCGCGGCCGAGCACCCCGCAGATGCCGGCGCGGCCGATCGCAACGCCGGTGCGTGGCGGGGCGCCTGGGCCGCCTCACCGCAGGCACCGGCGGCGCCCTTCGGCCCCAACTGGTCGACGCGGGGCTTCTCGGACCACACGGTCCGACAGGTGGTCCGCGTCTCGACCGGCGGCACCAGGGCGCGTATCGAACTCTCCAACCGCTACGGCACCACCCCGCTGCGGATCACCGGAGCGACGGTGGCCCGCACGGCCGAGGGCGGTGCGGTCCGGCCCGGCTCCCTGCGACAGCTCTCCTTCGGCAAGGGGCGGTCCGTCACCATTCCGGCGGGCGGCACGGCACTCAGCGACGGGGTGCCGTTCACGGTACGGGCGCTGGAGTCCGTGACGGTCACGCTGTACCTGGCCGAGGAGACCGGCCCGGCCACCTTCCACCACTTCGCCGGAGCGACGAGCTACCGGGCCGGCGGCGACCACCGTGCCGATGTCGGCGGCTCGGCGTTCACGGAGACCAGCACCTCCTGGTACTACCTCTCCGGAGTCGAGATCACCGGCGTTCGGACGGCACGCCGGGACGGCGTGGTGACGTTCGGCGACTCCATCACCGACGGGGTCGGCGGCACGAACGACGTGAACAACCGCTACCCCGACGAGCTGGCCGAGCGTTTCGCCGCCGCCGGGAAGCCCCGCAGCGTCCTCAACCACGGGATCGGCGGCAACCAGGTCACCAACGACACGACCTGGGCCGGCGAGAAGGGCATCGCCCGCTTCAAGAAGGACGTGCTCACCGAGCCCGGCGTGCGCACGGTCATCGTGCTGGAAGGCATCAATGACATCGGGGGGAACAGCTGGACGGACGGCCCCACCCCCGAGGTGTCGGTCGAGCAGCTGATCGAGGGCCACCGCTCACTGATCCGCCAGGCGCACGCCAAGGGCATCAAGGTGGTCGGCGCGACCCTGACACCGATCAAGGGCTCCTTCTACGGCACCCCGGAGAACGAGGCCAAGCGGGACGCGTTCAACCACTGGATCCGCACCTCCGGCGAGTACGACGCCGTCGTCGACTTCGACCGCGCCGTGGCCGACCCCGCCGACCCCGACCGCATCCTCCCGGCCTACGACTCGGGCGACCACCTGCACCCGGGCGACGCCGGCTACCGGGCGATGGCCGAGGCCCTGGAGCTCGACGAGCTCTGACGCGTGCGGGCGCCCGGGACCGATGCCCCCGGGCGCCCGTCCGTTACGACCCCAGGATCGTCGTCAGGAACTCGCCCGTCCACGCCAGCAGTTCGCGGCCCACCACCGGCTTTCCGCCGATCTTGCCCGTCGTCGGGCGCGGGACCAGGATCTGGCGGGCGGCCGGCTTGATCACCGTGCGCGGGTACAGCCGCTTCAGCCTCAGCTCCTGCGACTCGCGCAATTCCACGGGCGCAAAACGGATGTTGGGCCCCTGGAGCACGATCTCGCCGACGCCGCACGCCCGCGCCAGCATCCGCAGGCCCGCCACCAGCAGCAGGTTCTCGACGGGCTCCGGCAGCTTGCCGTAGCGGTCGGTGAGCTCCTCGCGGACCGCCTTGACGTCCTCCTCCGAGTTGGCGGAGGCGATCGCGCGGTACGCCTGGAGCCGCAGCCGCTCGCCCGGCGCGTAGTCGTGCGGGACGTGCGCGTCGACCGGCAGCTCGATCTTGACCTCCAGCGGCGGCTCCTCCTCCACACCGCCCTCCAGCGAGGCCCGGTAGTCCGCGACGGCCTCGCCGACCATCCGCACGTACAGGTCGAAGCCGACGCCCGCGATATGGCCGGACTGCTCGCCGCCGAGCAGGTTGCCCGCGCCGCGGATCTCCAGGTCCTTCATGGCGACGTACATGCCGGCGCCCATCTCGGTGTGCTGGGCGATCGTCGCGAGGCGCTCGTGCGCCGTCTCCGTGAGCGGCTTCTCCGGCGGGTAGAGGAAGTACGCGTAACCCCGCTCGCGGCCGCGGCCGACGCGGCCGCGCAGCTGGTGCAGCTGGGAGAGGCCGAAGTTGTCGCCGCGCTCCACGATGAGGGTGTTGGCATTGGAGATGTCGATGCCGGACTCGACGATCGTGGTCGACACGAGCACGTCGAACTTCTTCTCCCAGAAGTCCACGACCACCTGCTCCAGGGCGCTCTCGCCCATCTGGCCGTGGGCCGTGGCGATCCGGGCCTCGGGCACGATCTCCCGCAGCCGCGCGGCCGCCCGGTCGATCGACTCGACGCGGTTGTGGATGTAGAAGACCTGGCCCTCGCGCAGCAGTTCGCGCCGCACGGCCGCGCCGATCTGCTTCTCCTCGTACGGGCCGACGAAGGTCAGCACCGGGTGCCGCTCCTCCGGAGGCGTCGTGATGGTCGACATCTCGCGGATGCCCGTGACCGCCATCTCCAGGGTCCGCGGAATGGGCGTGGCGGACATGGTCAGCACGTCCACGTTGGCGCGGAGCTTCTTCAGCTGCTCCTTGTGCTCGACGCCGAAGCGCTGCTCCTCGTCGACGATGACCAGCCCCAGGTCCTTGAACTTCGTCTCGGACGAGAAGAGCCGGTGCGTGCCGATGACGATGTCGACGGAACCGTCCCGCAGTCCCTCCAGCGTCGCCCTGGCCTCCCCGTCCGACTGGAAACGGGACAATGCGCGCGTGACGACGGGGAATTGCGAGTAGCGCTCGGAGAACGTGCCGAAGTGCTGCTGCACCAGCAGTGTCGTCGGGACGAGGACCGCGACCTGCTTGCCGTCCTGCACCGCCTTGAAGGCGGCCCGCACCGCGATCTCCGTCTTTCCGTAGCCGACGTCGCCGCAGACCAGGCGGTCCATGGGGACCGTCTTCTCCATGTCCTCCTTGACCTCGGCGATCGTGGACAGCTGGTCGGGCGTCTCCACGTACGCGAAGGCGTCCTCCAGCTCCCGCTGCCAGGGCGTGTCGGGACCGAAGGCGTGGCCGGGGGCGGCCATCCGGGCCGAGTACAGCTTGATGAGGTCGGCGGCGATCTCCTTGACCGCCTTCTTGGCGCGCGCCTTGGTCTTCGTCCAGTCCGCGCCGCCGAGCCGGTGCAGTGTCGGCGCCTCGCCGCCCACGTACTTGGTGACCTGCTCCAGCTGGTCGGTGGGGATGTAGAGCCGGTCGCCGGGCTGGCCGCGCTTGGCCGGGGCGTACTCGACGAGCAGGTACTCGCGGGTCGCGCCCTGCACGGTGCGCTGCACCATCTCGATGTAGCGGCCGACGCCGTGCTGTTCGTGGACGATGTAGTCCCCGGTCTCCAGCGTGAGCGGGTCGATGGTCTTGCGGCGCCGGGTCGGCATCCGCTGGCCGTCCTTGCCGGCCGCCTTCTGGCCGGACAGGTCGGTCTCGGTGAGGACGGCGAGCCGGAGCGCCGGATCGACGAACCCGTGGTCGATGGAGCCGCAGGCGACATGGACGACGGACGGCGAGATCTCGGCGAGGTCCGCTTCGAGGCGGGCCGCGATGCCCTCGCCGCCCAGCACCTCGACGGTGCGGGAGGCCGGCCCGTGCGCCTCGGTGACGTAGACCGTGCGCCAGCCGTCGGCCAGCCAGCCCTTGGTGTCGGCGAGCGCCCGGGCGGTGTCGCCGCGGTACGTCTCCGGGGCGTGCATGCCCAGCTTGAGCGTGTCCTCGTCGAGGTCGGCGTCGGCGGCGAACGGGGACACCGACCACCACATCATGCCGAGCTCGCGGGCCCGGTCCCGCACGTCCGCGATGCCCCACAGCGAGGCCGCGCCGAGGTCGATGGGGGCCTCCCCTCCCCCCGCGGTCGCCGCCCACGACGCCTGGAGGAACTCCTGACTCGTCGCGACGAGATCGGCGGCCCTCGTCCGCACCCGCTCCGGGTCGCACACGACGGCCATGGCGCCCTTCGGCAGGACGTCCAGCAGCAGCTCCATGTCGTCGACGAGCACGGGGGCCAGGGACTCCATGCCCTCGACCGCGATGCCCTCGGCGATCTTGCCGAGCAGCTCCCCGAGCTCCGGGTGCGCCTCGGCGAGCGCCGCGGCCCGCCGCCGTACGTCGTCGGTCAGCAGCAGCTCGCGGCACGGCGGCGCCCACAGCCCGTGCTCGGCGACCTCCAGCGAGCGCTGGTCGGCGACCTTGAAGTAACGGATCTCCTCGACGTCGTCGCCCCAGAACTCCACCCGCAGGGGGTGCTCCTCGGTCGGCGGGAAGACGTCCAGGATGCCGCCGCGCACGGCGAACTCGCCGCGCTTCTCGACCAGTTCGACCCGGGAGTACGCCGCGGCGGCGAGGCCCTCCACGACCTCGTTCAGATCGGCCTGCCAACCGGTGCGCAGCTCCACGGGCTCCAGGTCGCCGAGGCCCTTGACCTGCGGCTGCAGCACGGAGCGCACAGGCGCGACGACGACCTGGACGGGGCCTGCCGCCGGGTCGTCGGGCGAGGGGTGCGCGAGGCGGCGCAGCACGGCGAGGCGGCGGCCGACCGTGTCGGAACGGGGCGACAGCCGCTCGTGCGGCAGCGTCTCCCAGGAGGGGTACTCGACGACGCCCTCACCGGGCAGCAGCGAGCGCAGCGCAGCGGCCAGGTCCTCGGCCTCGCGGCCGGTCGCGGTGACGGCCAGCACGGGCCTGCCCGCCTCGCGGGCGAGGGCGGCCACGGCGAAGGGCCGCGCGGCGGGCGGCCCCACCAGATCGACGTGCGTCCGGTGACCGTCCCCGGCCGCCTTGACCGCTTCGGCGAGCGCCGGGTCACGTACGACGGCATCCAGCAGACCGTGCAGGCTCATGAAGGGCTTTCCGTCCAGGAGGACCGGGAGGATCCCCGGAATGGGCAACGCGATGCGCCCGACACGTCTGGGGTTCCCCATGTCGAAGACCAGGGGCGTGCCGGGGGTCTCCAGCGTACGACGGCGGTACGACACCCGCGTCCCGATCCCAGCGCCGCCGGCCGGGAGCCGGAACTTCTCCGGTCCGGGTGTCAACCGGATGCGGTCCGCCGGGCGTACAGGCAGTGAGACCTGTCCGAACCCGGACGCGTCCGACCGACCGGGAGCCGCATTGACCGTCGAGGAGTTCGAGGAGTTCTACGCTCACTCCCTCAAACCGCTGGTGGGACAGCTCTACCTGATGACGGGGGACCTGCACGAGGCCCAGGACGTGGTCCAGGAGGCGTTCGTACGGGCCTGGGCGCGCCGTTCCCGGCTCTCCCGCGACGCGGGGCCCGAGGCGTGGATCCGTACGGTCGCCTGGAGGCTCGCGGTCAGCCGGTGGCGCAGGCGCGGGCGGTCCGACGAGGCGTGGCGCAGGCGGCACGGCGGCGCGCCGCCGACGGCTCCCGAACCGGAACCGGGGACGGTCGTCCTGGTGGACGCGCTGCGCGGGCTGTCGGACCGGCAGCGGCGGGTCGCCGTCCTGCACTACGTCTGCGATCTCACTGTCGAGCAGGTGGCGGCCGAGACCGGCCTGTCCTCCGGGACGGTCAAGACTCACCTCTCCCGCGCACGGGCCGCACTGCGGCCCCGGCTCACCGCCGAGGAGGACCACGGTGTCTGAGTTCCCCAGGGGTTTCCGGGACGACGAGGCCCTCGGCGACGCGCTCAAACGGGCGGCCGCGGCCGGGGCGGGCGGGATCGTGCCCGAACCGGTCGCCAAGATCGCCGAGCGAGGGGCGCGGCGGCGCCGCCGTCGCCATGCCCTGGTCGCGGCCTGCGCCGTGTGCGTGCTGGCCGGGGCGGGGGCGTTCGCCGGGCTGCGGCTCGCGTCGGACGGCCCCGCGCCGCCGGCGGCGCCGCCCTCGTCGGAGCTGCCTTCACCGATCGGGCCGGACCTGCCCGGCAGTCCCTCCCCCACGCCCACTGTTGCGCCCGGCGCGTCCTCGTCGATGCCCTCCTGACCCGAAGAGGTTCACCCGCCATGCACGGAGCTCTCCTCGCCACGCCCGAGAACGCGATGCCCGGTCCCGGCACCGCGCCCGCCGTGCCCGCGCGGCGCCGGAACCGCTCGCCGCACGCCCTCGCGCTCGCGCTCTTCGTCGCCTACACGGCCGTCTCGGTGCTGCGGCACCGCCGTATGGAGACCCTCTCCTGGGATCTGGGCATCTTCGAGCAGGCGATCCGCGCCTACTCCCGCCTCCAGGCGCCCATCGCCGACCTGAAGGGACCGGGCACCCACATACTGGGCGACCACTTCAGCCCCGTGACCGCTCTGCTGGCCCCCGCGTACCGGCTCTTCCCCTCCCCCGTCACCCTGCTCGTCGCCCAGTCGGCGCTCTTCGCGCTCTCCGCCGTTCCCGTCGCCCGCGCGGCCGGCCGTCTGCTCGGACGCGCCTGCGGGCTCGCGGTCGCCGTCGCCTACGGACTGTCGTGGGGCATCCAGCGCGCGGTCGACTTCGACTTCCACGAGATCTGCTTCGCGGTCCCCCTCATCGCGTTCTCGCTGGAGGCCCTCCTGCGCGGACGGTGGCGCGCCGCCCTGATGTGCGCGGTGCCCCTGGTACTGGTCAAGGAGGACCTGGGCCTGACCGCCGCGGCGATCGGGCTCGTCGTG
The DNA here is from genome assembly GCF_013387495.1 of Streptomyces sp. PKU-EA00015. Lineage (GTDB taxonomy): Bacteria > Actinomycetota > Actinomycetes > Streptomycetales > Streptomycetaceae > Streptomyces. The sequence goes on from NZ_JABZEE010000049.1 coordinate 119,203, forward strand.
GCCTGGCGCGCCCGCCGGGCGGCGCCGCGCAGCGCCCTGTGCGGGCTCGGGCTCGCCGCCTTCGGCACGGCGGCCACCCTGCTGACGCTCACCGTCGTCATACCGGCCTTCAACACCACGGGCGGCTACGACTACTGGGCCAAGATCGACGGCGGTCTGTCCCCGTTCGCCGGCGCCGACGTCAAACTCCGCACGCTGGCCTGGCTGCTCCTCCCCACCGGCCTGATCGCCCTCCGTTCACCCCTGCTTCTCGTGGCCCTGCCCACGGTCGGCTGGCGCTTCCTGTCCGCCGACGACCACTACTGGTCCACGGACTGGCACTACAGCGCCGTGCTGATGCCGGTTCTCGCCCTCGCCCTCGCCGACGCGGTCCGCACGGCGGACCGCAGCCGCCGCCCGTGGCTACGGGCCTACGCGCACCGGCTGCCCGCCTGTGCGGCCGGCGCGGCACTCGCGCTCACCACCGCACTGCCGCTGTCGGCCCTGGCCGACCCCGCCGCCTACCGCAAGAGCGCGGCGGTGACGGCCGTCGAGGACCTGCTGGCCCGCATCCCCGACGGTGCGACGGTCGAGGCGAACGTCGGACCGATCAGCAGGCTCACCGGCCGCTGCCGGGTCCTGTGGGTGGGCAACGCACGAGGAACGACCCCGGACTTCATCGCCCTGGACAACCGCTCCGGATGGGCCGGTGACCCACTGGCGTACGCACGGCGGCTCCACCCCGAGGCGCGCTACCGCCAGGCCGGTGCGGCAAGCGGCTACGTCGTGCTGGAGCGCCGCGCCTGACACCCGCGCCGCCCGCCCCGACTCACCCGCGCACGGCGGCGGCCCCGAGCGTCCGTCGTGGACACCCGGGGCCGCCGCCTTCGTGCCGGGCCCGGACCCCCGTACCGGGCCCGCCGCCGCGCTACTCCGTGGCGATGGCGTTCAGCACGTTCATCCGGCCCGCGCGGAACGCCGGCACCAGCGCCGCGAACAGGCCCACGAACGCCGATGCCACGAAGACCGTGATGATCGTCGGCCACGGGATCTCCAGGACGCCCAGGCCCTCCAGCGCCAGCAGCTTCTGCGCCGAGGCGCCCCAGCCCATGCCCAGGCCGAGTCCGAGCAGCGCACCGAAGAGGGCGATGACGACCGACTCCAGACGGATCATGCGGCGCAGCTGGCGGCGCGAGAGGCCGATCGCGCGCATCAGGCCGATCTCCCGGGTCCGCTCGACCACCGACAGGGCGAGGGTGTTCACCACACCGAGGACCGCGACGATGATCGCGAGCGCCAGCAGGCCGTAGACGATGTTCAGCAGCTGGCCGATCTGGTCCTTGAGGTCCTGCTTGAAGTCGGTCTGGTTCTGCACCTTGTACTGCGGGTAGTGGGCCAGCGACTTCTTCAGGGCGGCGTAGGCCTCCTTCTCCTTGCCGTCCACCGCCTTGGCGAACATGATCAGGTTCTGGGGCATCCTGTCGGCCGGGACGTACCGGGCGGCGGTCGTGAGGTTCAGGTACATCGCGCCCTTGTCGACGTTCGTGTCGTCGGAGGTGATCGCGGCGACCTTCAGGTCCGCGCGCCGCCCGTTCTTGAACGCCACCTGGAGCGAGTCGCCGACCTCCACGCCGTGCTTCTTCGCGTAGTCGTCGCCGACGGACATCGCGTCCTTGCCGTACGCGGCCTTCAGCTCGCCCGCCACGGTCTCGCGGCGCAGGTCGTCGGCGTACGTCGGGTCGGCGGCGACCAGGTTCAGGTCCTCGAAGGCGCCGTCGGGGCCGGTGATCCTCGCCCGCACGGACCGGTACTCGGTGATGTGCGCGATGTCCGGCGCCTTCTCCAGCGCCTGCTGGGCCTTCGGCACGATCGCCCGGCCGTCGTTGGCCGAGGACTGCACGATGAAGTCCGCGCCGACCGACTTGTCCAGCTCCTGTGTCGCCGAGGCGACCATCGACGAGCCGACCACGGACAGGCAGGCCACCAGCGCGAGGCCGATCATCAGGGCGGCGCCGGTCGCTCCGGTCCGGCGCGGGTTGCGCAGCGCGTTGCGCTCCGCCATGCGTCCCACCGGGCCGAACATCCGCAGCACCAGGGCGCTGATCACCCGGACCACGACGCCCGCCAGCAGCGGGCCGATGACGATGAAGCCGATCAGGGACAGCACGACGCCCAGGCCGAGGAACATCGATCCCTCGCTCGCCTTGTCGGCCCGGGTGGCGACGACGAGCGCGGCCGCGCCGGCGCCCGTGAGGACGAGGCCGATGACGGCGCGGACCCGTCCGGCCCGGCCGTCCGCCGGGGTTCCGGCGTCGCGCAGCGCGGCCATCGGGGAGACCTTGCCGGCCCGGCGGGCCGGGACGTAGGCGGCGAGCACGGTCACGACGATGCGAGCACCAGGCCGACCGCGGGGGTCGTCCACTTCACGGTCAGGTCGTCGGTCGAGAGGTTCATGCCGACCGCGCCCATGAGCTTCATCAGCCCGACGGCCAGGCCCACACCGGCCGCGACGCCGGCGACGGAGCCGACCACGCCGAGCAGCACCGCCTCCACGAGCACGGAACGGTTGACCTGCCTGCGGCTGGAGCCGATCGCCCGCATCAGGCCGATCTCGCGGGTGCGCTGGGCGACCAGCATCGAGAAGGTGTTGACGATCAGGAAGATGCCGACGAGGAGCGCGATCCCGGCGAAGCCGAGCATCGCGTACTTCATCACGTCGAGGAAGGAGCTGACCTCCTCGCGGCCCGCGTCCGCCGCTTCCTTCGCGGTCTGCAGCTTGTACGGGGCGTCCAAGACGGCGGCCACGTTCTTCTTGAGCTGCTCGTCCGCCACGCCGGGCGCGGCGGTGACCAGGACATGCGTGAACTGCCCCTCCCTGCCGAGGAGTCCACGCTGGGCGGTCGCGGTGTCGAAGTAGACGACGGCCGCGCCGGGGTTGGTGACCTTGAAGGAGGCGATACCGGAGATCTTCGCGGTCAGGTCGCCGGTGACGGCGATCGTGCGCAGTTCGTCGCCGAGCTTCAGGCCGTGCTTGTCGGCGGTGTCGGCGTCGACCATCACCTCGGTGGGGCCACGGGGTGCGTGGCCGGAGGTGATCTCCATGGACTTGAGCTCGTTCTTCGTCCAGTTGGCGGCGATCGTCGGGGCTCCGCCGTCCGAGCCCATGTTCTTGTTGGCCGAGTCGACGACGGTCACGCTCATGCTCATGACCGCGCCCTCGGCGGAGGCGACACCCTCCGCGGAGGCGATCTCGTCGACGAGGGAGGCCGGCAGGGCCTCGGGCCTGCCGGCGGCCGGGCTCTCGTCGTCGCCGGAGCCCTTGGGGCTGACGGTGACGTCGGAGGCGGTCACGGCGAAGAGCTTGTCGAACGTGGTGTTCATGGTGTCGGTGAACACCAGCGTGCCCGACACGAAGGCCACGGACAGCAGCACCGCCACCGCGGACAGGGCCATGCGGCCCTTGTGCGCGAAGAAGTTGCGCAGGGAGGTCTTGAGGACGCTCATGACGTACGCCCCCGGGCGTCGAAGTCCTTCATGCGGTCGAGGACGGCGTCGGCGGTGGGCCGGAGCATCTCGTCGACGATGCGGCCGTCGGCGAGGTAGAGCACGCGGTCCGCGTAGGAGGCGGCGACCGGGTCGTGCGTGACCATCACGATGGTCTGGCCGAGTTCGTCGACGGAGCGGCGCAGGAAGCCGAGGACTTCGGCGCCCGCCCGCGAGTCGAGGTTCCCGGTCGGCTCGTCACCGAAGATGATCTCCGGCCGGGCGGCCAGCGCGCGGGCGACGGCGACGCGCTGCTGCTGGCCGCCGGACAGCTGGGTCGGCCGGTGCTTCAGCCGCTCCGCCAGGCCGACGGTCTCGACGACCCTGTTCAGCCAGGCGGCGTCCGGCTTACGGCCGGCGATGTCCATGGGGAGCGTGATGTTCTCCAGGGCGTTCAGCGTCGGCAGCAGGTTGAACGCCTGGAAGATGAACCCGATCCGGTCCCGGCGCAGCTGCGTCAGCTTCTTGTCCTTGAGGCCGGTGATCTCGGTGTCGTCGAGGAAGATCTGCCCGGAGGTGACGGTGTCGAGGCCGGCCAGGCAGTGCATCAGCGTCGACTTGCCCGAGCCGGACGGGCCCATGATGGCGGTGAACTGCCCGCGGGCGATGTCCACATCGACGTGGTCGAGCGCGACGACCCGGGTCTCCCCGGCGCCGTAAGCCTTGACGACCTGCCGCCCCCGTGCGGCGACGGCCGTGCGCCCTCCGGTCTCCCCGTGGGCGGGGGTGGTTACAGCCGTAGTCACGGTAGGTCTCCTAGCTGTGGGAAGTGACGACGTCCGATCGCCACGGGTACGAGTCGAGTCTTGCGACAGAAGCGGTCACGCGCGCTGGTGCGCAGCGCAGTCCTGGCCGGGGGTTTTCCCCACCCCCCGCCGGTGCGCGGCCCCGACCGGGGCTGTAGGACCAAGGTAAGGAACGGGCCCGGCAGTTCTCGTCGTCCGCCGGGACGACCGCTCCCTGAGCGGAAGTAAGGACAACCCCCTAGGGGCCCTCCACCCTCAGGTGGAGGCGCGGTACGACGAGCGTGCACCCTCCCCCTGCGTCAGGTTCAAGTGAGAGGGTGTCCCCCGGAAATAGATGCAGGGGGAAAGGATCTGGACGTGAGCGTGGAGGAGACACCCCGGGGCAGCGCGGCCTCCCCGGCGACCGGCACCTCGGCGGCGGGGGGCGGCGGGCAGGCTGACCCGGCCACGGGACGCCGCGGGCCAGTGGTCGCGGCGCTCATGCTCGGGATGGCGCTCGCCGCGCTCGACGGGACCATCGTGTCCACCGCCGTACCGCAGATCGTGGGCGATCTCGGCGGGTTCTCCGTCTTCTCCTGGCTGTTCTCCGGCTACCTGCTCGCTGTCACCGTCACCCTGCCCGTCTACGGCAAGCTGTCGGACACCTTCGGCCGCAAGCCCGTCCTCGTCGCCGGCATCGTGCTGTTCCTGATCGGCTCCCTGCTGTGCGCCGTCGCCTGGAACATGGCCGCACTCATCGCGTTCCGCGTCGTCCAGGGGCTGGGCGGCGGCGCGCTCCAGGGCACGGTGCAGACGATCGCCGCCGACCTGTATCCGCTGAAGGAACGGCCCCGGATCCAGGCGAGGCTGTCGACGGTGTGGGCGACGTCGGCGGTGGCGGGCCCGGCGATCGGCGGGCTGCTCGCCGCGTACGCCGACTGGCGCTGGATCTTCCTGCTCAACCTGCCGGTCGGTGCCGTCGCGCTGTGGCTGGTCGTCCGCCACCTGGTCGAGCCGTCCCGCCCCGCGCCCGCGGCCCGTCCCCGCGTCGACTGGGCCGGAGCGCTGCTCGTCTTCGCGGCGGGCAGCCTGCTGCTCACCGCCCTGGTCCAGGGCGGCATCGCCTGGCCCTGGCTGTCGGCGCCCTCCCTCGCGCTGTTCGGCGGCAGTGCCGTCCTGATCGCCGCCACGGTCGTCGTCGAGCGCCGTGCCGCCGAGCCGATCATCCCCGGCTGGGTCTGGCGCCGCCGCACCATCGCGGCGGTGAACCTCGCCCTGGGGGCGCTCGGCCTGTTGATGGTGGCGCCCACGGTGTTCCTGCCGACGTACGCCCAGTCCGTCCTCGGCCTCGGGCCCATCGCGGCGGGCTTCGTCCTCTCGGTGATGACGCTGAGCTGGCCGGTCAGCGCCGCGCTGTCCAACCACGTCTACACACGCATCGGCTTCCGCCTGACCGCGATCATCGGCATCGGCCTGGCCATGCTGATCCTGCTCGCGTTCCCCCTGCTGCCGTTCCCCGGGGCGCCCTGGCAGCCGGCGCTCATCATGCTGCTGCTCGGCGCCGCGCTCGGGCTCTTCCAGCTCCCCCTGATCGTCGGCGTCCAGTCCACGGTCGGCTGGTCCGAGCGCGGCACGACGACCGCGTCGGTCCTCTTCTGCCGCCAGGTGGGCCAGTCGGTGGGCGCGGCCCTGTTCGGCGCGGTCGCCAACGCCGTGCTCGTCTCCCGCCTGGGCGGCGGCGACCTCGACTCCGTGTCGCGCGCGCTGGAGCACCCCGCCTCGGGCGCGGCGACCGACACGCTCCGCAGGGCGGTGGACGCGGCGGTGGACCACGTCTACGTGGGAGCGGCGGCCGCCGCCGGACTGGCGCTTCTGGCGCTGGTGTTCGTGGCGCCGCGCAGATTCCCGGTCATAACCGACAAGCCCGATAAGCCCGACGCCTGACACGCCGTCGACCGGCAGCGGGCACGCTCACGCCGAATCGTCACCGAAACGACATACCGAACGGTCAGTAACCCCTTACGAAAGGGCTTTACCGGTGAGTAACGTACGCGGACCACCAGCCCCACCCGCCCCGTCCCCTGTGGCGGCAAGGAGCGAGAACGATGTCGTACCACCAGCTCTTCCCCGAACCACCCCCGCAGCCCAGAGCGGCCGGACGCCACCGGCACGACGCGGCGTCCCACGGCTGGGACGACGGCCCACAGCCCTGGGCCGACGCCCGGCAGCAGCAGGACCCCTGGGACACCGCGCACCAGCGGCCGCAGCAGCGCTGGGACGCCCCCCGGCAACAGCCGGAGCCGGACCCCGCCCCCGACGACCGCGTCGACATGCGCGCACTCGGCTCCGCCTACCGCCGGCTGCGCCGCGTCGCGACGTTGACCGCGCTCGGCTACTTCGTCCTCTTCCTGCTCCTGTCCGGCTACGCCCCCGAAACGATGACGGGCCGGATCACCGGCGGACTGACCACCGGACTCGTGCTCGGGCTGCTCCAACTGCCCGTGGCGCTCGCCGCGATCGCGGTCTACGAACGGATCGCGCGCAGACGGGTCGACCCGCTCGCGCACGCCATACGGGAGCGGGCCGAGACGGCCGCCGCCGACCGGACCGAACATCAGAGCCGTCCGGGCCGCGCCGCGTGGCAGCAGCCCACGGGAGGTACGCGCGCATGACCGGCTTCAGCTCCGAGGCGCAGACCATGTCGCTGATCGCCTTCATGACCGTCATCACGGTCACGCTGCTGCTGTGCGTGATGACCGGCCCCGACCGCGACGACCTGGGCGAGTTCTACACCGGCTACCGCTCCCTGACTCCCGTGCAGAGCGGCCTCGCCATCGCCGGCGACTACATCTCCGCCGGCACCGTGCTCGGCACCATCGGCATCATCGCGCTCGTCGGCTACGACGGGGTGACGCTCGCCCTGAGCACCGTGCTCTCCCTGGTGCTGATGATGTTCCTGCTGGCCGAACCCCTGCGCAACGCGGGCCGGTTCACCATGGGCGACGTCTTCACCCGCCGCGCCCCCGGCCCCGCCGTACGGATCGTCACGGCCGCGGTCACCCTCACCGCGCTGCTGCCGCTGGTCGTCTTCCAGCTCGCGGGCGCGGGCGACCTGCTCGCCGTCGTCCTCGGCTTCCACGCCGACGGGTTCAAGACCGGGGCCATCGTGTTCCTCGGCCTGCTGATGATCGCGTACGCGGCGATCGGCGGAATGAAGGGCACCGCCTTCATCCAGATCGTCAAGACCGTCGTCCTGCTGGTGGCGGCCACGGCCGTCACGCTGCTCGTCCTCGAACGCTTCGACTTCAGCCTGCCCGTACTGCTGGACGCCGCCGCGCGGGGCAGCGGAGCGGGTGACGCCTACCTCGCCTCCGGGCTCCAGTTCGCCGGCGACGAAATCGACATGATCAGCACGCAGCTGACGGTCGTGCTCGGCGCCGCCGTCCTGCCGCAGATCACGATGCGCATGTTCACCGCGCGCAGCGCGACCGCCGTGCGGCGTTCGATGTCGTGGGCCGTCTCCATCGTCGTCGTGACCTGCCTGCTGAGCGTCGTCATCGGCTTCGGCGCTGCGGCCGTCGTCGGGCGCGAGACGCTCGTCACCGGAGACCCGCAGGGCAAGACCGCCTTCCTGATGGTCACTCAGGCCGTTCTCGGCTCCGATCCGACGACGCTCGAAACACTGCTGTTCACGGCCGTCGCCACGGCGATCTTCCTCACGCTGCTCGCCTCCGTCGCCGGAATCACGCTCGCCTGCGCCAACACCCTGGCGCACGACCTCGTCGCGCACGGGCTGCGCCGGGCGACGCTGCCGCCCCGCACGGAGACGGCCATCGCCCGGGCCGCCGCGGCCGGGGTCGGCCTGGTCGCCCTCGTCATCGCCGCCGGGGCCCGGCACCTCAACCTCCAGGCGCTGCTGACCCTGTCGTTCTGCATCGGCGCCTCCGCGGTCGCCCCGGCGCTCGTCTACAGCCTCTTCTGGCGCCGCTTCTCCCGCACGGGCCTGCTCGCCACCCTCGTCACGGGCACCGTCGCCTCGCTGATCCTGATGACCGGCAGCAACCTCGTGTCCGGATCGCCGCAGTCCGTCTTCCCGGACGCGGACTTCAACTGGTTCCCGTTCACGACGACGGGCCTCGTGTCCGTCCCGCTGGGCTTCCTCGCGGGCCGGCTCGGCACGGTCCTGTCCGAACGCGACCGCGCCGGGGAACGACAGCGCTACGAGGAGCTGGAACCGGCGATCCTGGCCGGCGCCGTGGAAAGCACCCCCGGGTCGTAACCGTCGCCGGCGCGCCCGAGGACGGGTGATCCCGAGTCCTGAACACACGGCCGGGCGCCGTGGTCCGCCCTCGCGGACCACGGCGCCCGGCCTGTTGCTCAACGGGTCAGAGCAGCCCGTCCCACATCTGCTCCAGCAGCACCGACCACCAGCTCTCCGGCGACGACAGCGCCGCCGGGTCCAGGGCGGCCAGCTGCGCCTGGAAGTCGACCGTCCAGCGGCCCGCCTGCTCCGGGTTCAGCCCGAAGCGCAGCCGCCACATGCGGCCGAGCAGCGCCATGCAGCGCACGAACTCGGGCAGGCCCGTGTTCACGAACTGCGGCGACACCGGCGCACCGCCCGGACCGCCCTCGACCGGGACCGCGACGATGTGCGCCGTGCCGTACTGGACACAGATCGCACGGCCGAAGTCGCTGCCGAGCACCAGGTACGAGCCCGCGTCCGACGCGGGCTGCACCTGCCGCTGCGCGGCGAGCTCCGCGAGCGTCGGCACCACCGGCTGGGCCGGCTGAGCCCAGAAGAACGGATTGAAGTCGCCCGGCAGGCCCGCCCACACCAGGGTCGCCGCCACGATCTCCGGCACGCCCTGGCGCGACACCGCCCGCTGGTCGAACCGGCACAGCCCCTGCGGGCCGAACGCCGCCGCCAACTCCTGCGCGACACCCTCCGGAGGGATCGGCGGAGCGGGCGGAACCTGCGGCAGCGGGGCACGCACCGGCGCGGGCCGCGCGGGCCCGTCCGCGACCTGGTGCAACTCGCCCTGGTGGGCGATCAGTTGCGCCATGCCCTGCTGACGGGACGCGTGGTCCCTGCCGTACGGGGCGATCGAGGTGATCCGCGCCTGCGGCCACGTCTCACGGATCATGCGCGCGCAGTACGCCCCCGGCAGCTCGCACGACTCCAGTTCGGTGTGCAGCTCCAGCACCTGCTGCGGCGGCACGTTCATGGCGCGCAGCTCGTGCAGGATCTGCCACTCCGGATGCGGGGTGCCCGGCGCCGAACGGCGGATCAGCTGGGCCTCGGAGCCGTCGGGCGCGCGGTAGCGCAGCACCGCCTGGTAGCCGGGGCCGACCGTCGGCACACCGGAGGGCTGCTGCGGGTAGCCGTACGAGGGCGGGCCGCCCGCCGGCTGCCCGGGCCCCGGCACGTGCGGCAGCGGACCGGGGGCGCCGGGAGGCCCCGGAGGCTGCGGGGCGCCCGGACCCATCTGCGCGGGACCCGCCAGCATCGTCGCCGCATGATGCACCCCACCACCCGGAGGCGGCGTCGCACCAGGAGGCGCAGGCGGACCAGGAGGCGGCGGCGTCGAACCCGGAGGACGCGGCGGACCCGGAGGCTGCGGCGCACCCGGACCCATCTGCGCGGGACCCGCCAGCATCGTCGCCGCATGATGCACCCCACCACCCGGAGGCGGCGTCGCACCAGGAGGCGCAGGCGGACCAGGAGGCGGCGGCGTCGAACCCGGAGGACGCGGCGGACCCGGAGGCTGCGGCGCACCCGGACCCATCTGCGCGGGACCCGCCAGCATCGTCGCCGCATGATGCACCCCACCACCCGGAGGCGGCGTCGCACCAGGAGGCGCAGGCGGACCAGGAGGCGGCGGCGTCGAACCGGACGGCCCGGGCGGCTGCGGCCCGTCCGGGCCGAGCTGCGAGACGAGTTGCGTCGGCAGATAGCCGCCCGCGGGCGCGCCGGGAGTCCCCGGGCCCGTCGGCGGCGGCGTGGCACCCGGCCGTGCGCCGGGCGTGCCCGGAGCACCGGGCGGCGGCGGAGGCGTCGCGCCCCC
>NZ_JABZEE010000005.1 GCF_013387495.1 Streptomyces sp. PKU-EA00015
GGTGTCCACACCGGTGGCGGTGCGCTGAACCGTATGAACGCGGACGACTGGAACAAGGACGACTCGGACAGCGACAAGAAGGACGAGTACTCCGACAAGAAGGACGACCACTCCGACAAGAAGGACGACTACTCGTCCGAGAAGAAGTGGGACAAGAAGGACTACGACAAGAAGGACGACTACGACAAGAAGGACGACCACTCCGACAAGAAGGACGACTACTCCGACAAGAAGGACGACTACTCCGACAAGAAGGACGACTACTCCGACAAGAAGGACGACTACTCGTCCGAGAAGAAGTGGGACAAGAAGGACTACGACAAGAAGGACCACGACAAGCCGCACGGCGGTGTCCACACCGGTGGCGGTGGCACGGCCTCCGGTAGCGGCCTTGCCGCTGGTTCGGTCCTGCTGCTCGGCGGCCTCGGTGCCGGTGCGTACATGCTGCGCCGCCGTGGCGCGAACGGCTCCGCCGCGGCCTGACGCCCCCCGGGCCGTACCCGGCCCACGCCCGTCGCGGCCGCCGCCCCCAGGGACGGCGGCCGCGACGTCGCAGCTTCCGAGCCCGGTCGGCGGCCGCCCACCCGTCAGCGCCCCGCCCGGCCCTCACCACGTCGTCACGGCAGTGAAAGGTAACGAACCCGCATGTCCGCGCAGCCTCCCCTCGTGCAGTCGCAGACCGCATCCGCCCCCCGCTCCCTCGGACGCGCCTTGCTCTGGCCTGCCGCGGCCGTCGCTCTGGGTTTCCTGCTGGTCTTCAACTCCTTCGGCACCTCCACGGACGCCAAGCCCCCTGCTCAGCCCGTGGTCTCCGCGCCCGCCGTCGTCCTGTCACCGTCCGCCAAGGCCGAAGAGAAGCGCCTTGAGCTGCCACCCGCCGAACCGAAACGGCTGAAGATCGCGGAGATCGCCGTCGACGCCCCCTTCATGGGCCTGTCCCTCAAGGCGTCGGGCGAGTTGGAGGCGCCGCCGGCGGACAACAGCAATCTGGTCGGCTGGTACGAGGAGGGGGTGGTGCCCGGCGAACGCGGAACGGCGATCGTCGCCGGCCATTTCGACACCAAGAAGGGCCCCGCCGTCTTCATGCAGCTCAGCAAGCTCAAGCGGGGGAGCAAGATCGACATCAGTCGCGAGGACGGCTCGGTCGCCACCTTCGTCGTCGACTCCGTCGAGGCCTTCAGCAAGGAGGACTTCCCCAACAAGCGCGTGTACGCCGACACCCCTGACGCACAGGTGCGGCTGATCACCTGCGCGGGCGAGTACGACAAGAAGGCGCAGGACTACAGCGAGAACCTGGTGGTCTTCGCGCACCTGGGGGCGGTGAAACGGCCGTGACGCCATCCGGGCCGCGGGCGCGCCGCACGTCGAGTGAGTGCGCACACGGCGCATTGTCCTAGCGGTTCCGGGCACCTTCGATACGGGCGGAAGCCGTGGAACCGCCGAGCGGACGGAGGCTCGTGATGCTGCACCACACGATCGAGCGCGGAGTCCTGGTCATCACGCTTCACAACGACGTGTCCCTCGGCAATCGCGTCGCTGTGGCGCACGGCATCGCGTCCCTCGTCAAGGCCCACATGCCGGCCCCTGTGGTGATCGTGCTGGCGGCCTCGGCGGTGAGCGCCGCCGCGCTCGGCACGGTGTTGCGGGCCCACCTCATGTGCAGCCGTCTGCAGGTGCTGATGGCGGTCGTGACGCCGAGCGCGCCCGCCCGCCGTGTGCTCGAGGCGAACGCCGACGTCGGCGGCACCCGCCTCGTCGTGTTCGCGCGCAGCGGCCAGGCGATCGAGGCTCTGGCCGGGTTCGGTCCCGCCTGGGCGGCCTGAGCTCCGCGCCGCGCAGCGGCCCCCACGCCTGCCGGCGTGGGGGCCGCTGCGCATACCGGGCACCCGTATCCGCGAGAGGGCCGGACAGGGTTGACTTTATACCCCCCCGGGGTATGCTGAGGTCTGTGGTCGCGGAGAGCGGCCCCCGATCGAGGAGTGGGTCATGAACACGGGCGTCAGGATCACCGCCTTCGCGGCGGCACTCGCCGCGGCCTTCGGCACCGCCTACGCCGTCGGCCAGGGCATGGACCCCGTGGTGGCCGAGGCGGAGCCGGCGCGGCATGGCGGCCACACGGACGAGGGCCAGGGCGAGGCGCGAGGTGGCCACGACGGTCACGCGGACCAGAGCCGGGGGGCACAGTCCGCTCCGGGCGGCCTCCAGGTGTCCGAGGCGGGCCTCAGGCTGGACCTCGAGACGCAGCGTGTGGAGGCGGGCAGGAACACCGAACTGCGCTTCGCCGTGGTGGACGACAAGAAGGACCGCCACGTGACCGCGTTCCGCCGTGAGCACGGCAAGGAACTGCATCTCATCGTCGCGTCGCGCGATCTGACGACGTATCGGCACCTGCACCCGGTGCGAGCGGCCGACGGCACCTGGTCCGTACCGGTCCGGCTCCCCGAGGCCGGCGGCTACCGCGTCTTCGCCGACTTCACCCCGGACACCAAGGGCGCCCGCGGCCTCACGCTCGGCGCCGACCTCGCCGTGTCCGGCCCCGCCGATCCCGATCCGCTGCCCGCGCCGAGCAGCACCGCCACCGTCGACGGCTACGAGGTCACCCTCACCGGCGGCCTCCGCCCCGGCACGGGCAGCGAACTGCTCTTCGGCGTCGCCAAGGACGGCGAGCCGGTCACCGACCTGCAGCCCTACCTCGGCGCCTACGGGCACCTCGTGGCCCTGCGCTCGGGAGACCTCGCCTATCTGCACGTCCACCCGAACGGCGAGCCCGGCGACGGCACCACGCAGCCCGGGCCGGAGATCTCCTTCACCGCCACGGCACCGAGCAAGGGGGCCTACCGCCTCTTCCTCGACTTCCGGCACGAGGGCAAGGTCCGCACCGCAGCCTTCACGGTCCACGCCGGGGGCCCCGCCGCCGAACGGACACCTGCGGACGGTGACGCGGAATCCGGCCACCGGCACTGACCCGGTCGGCGGACGGCGCCGTGTGAGCGTGCCGTACCCGGGTACCCGCGCCGGTGGGATGAGGGACTGTCGGGCCAGGTGAGGAGGCTGAGATGGGTGCTGACATCTGGGGTTACCCGGAGACCGCCGCATACGTGCCGGGAGCGGAGCTCGTGGGGTTCTCGGTCGAGGCGACCGACGGTTCGATCGGCAAGGTCGACAAGCACACCGAGGAGGTGGGCAGGTCGTACCTCGTCGTGGACACCGGGCCGTGGATCCTCGGCCGCCGTGTGCTGGTCCCCGCGGGCGTCGTCTCGCGCATCGACACCGCCGACCAGGTCGTCCATCTCTCCTGCACCAAGGCCGAGGTGAAGGACTCGCCGCCGTTCGAGAGCGGTCGGCACGAGGAGGACCTGAGCTACCTCCAGCTCATCGAGCACTACTACGCGAACCGCCACATGTGATGGACGCCAGGCGGCCGGTCCGCCGTGCCGCGACGACGGCCGTGCTCAGCACGACCGTCGTCGCGCACAGCACGGTCGGAGTCACTCTGCGCTGCATGAATCATTCCTTCCCAGGCGAGCCGGGGGTGCCTGCGGCGTGCTCACGCCGGGACGCGCACCGTGTCAGGGGGTGAACGGGCCGTCGGGTCAAGGCAGTCGGGGCGTCGGTGATGGCGGTCGCCCTCGTGGTGGTCGCCGTGGACGCGCACGTTCCTGAATCCCGCGTACCGGTGCGGCGGCGGAGCAGGAGACGGCGAGCGGACGCCGTCCATCATCGCGATCCGGAGCGGCGTGACAGCGGTGGCGCGCGCGAGCGGCAGGGCGGCGTCGAAGTGCGACAAATGCACCCAAGACGGCTTCCGAGTTCGCCGGAGGCATACGGGTCGCTCCGGCGAAAAGGGGAACGGCCGAAGGGGCGGCCCAGCCGGAGCCGTCCGGGCCAATCCCGTGCACCCGTCCGCGCTGCGGCCCGGCGTGGCACGTTGCGGCGGGCCCGGCGGAAGGGTGCTCTATGGCTCGCCCGAACCCGTACCGGCCGCGTGCCGGCTTCCCCGTCAGGAGGCACCGGATGCACCGCACCGCAGCCCTCGCCGCAGCGGCCCTTCTCGCCGTCGCGGCAGCCGTCCCCTCGGCCCTCCCCGCAGCGGCGTCCCAGGCGCCGGAGCCGGCGGACAAGCCGGTCCCGCGCCCTGGACTGTTCCTCACCGTCTCGGGCGCGGAGAACACCTGGATCCGCGGTGTGCTGCTGCACTGCAGCCCCGTGCCGAGCGGCCCGCACCCCGACGCCGCCGGCGCCTGCGCCGCCCTCGACGCGGCCCGCGGCGACCTGGACAGCCTGCCGGGCGAGCCGCACCCGTGCACGAAGCAGTACGACCCGGTCACGGTGAGCGCCACCGGCGCCTGGCGCGGCCGGCCGACCGCCTGGCACAAGACCTTCTCGAACGCGTGTGAACTGGCCGCCGCGACCGGGGCCGTCTTCCGCTTCTGACGCCCGCGGCCGGCGCCCGGCCTCAGCTCCGCGAGGCGACCACGCCGATGGTCACCAGGCCGAGCACCACCCACCCGAACCACAGCCAGCCGTTGCTGCCGAGTGCCGCCGTGTAGGCCGTCACGGCCACGAGGGACCCGACGGTCAGCACTCCCATGACCTTCGTCGAACCGGACATGCGCGCGCCCTCCTTCGACGGCGGGAACCGTCGGGACCATGGTCGCGCGTAAGGAGGGCCCCGCGCCAGCGGCCCGCGTAAACCGGCCGGGGACTACCGGCGGCGCGTCACCGGCCGCGGGCCTGGAGCGAGGCGAGATACGCGTTGTACGCCTCCAGCTCCTTGTCACCGTCCCGGTCCGCCGCCCGGTCGCGGCGCTTGGCCTGCCGCTGGTCGGAGCGGTACCACTGGAAGACCAGCGCGATGAGCACCAGCACGGAGGGGATCTCGCTGAACGCCCAGGCGATGCCACCCGCCGCGTTCTGGTCCGACAGCGCGTCGATGCCCAGGGACGCGGGCGGATTCTCGTACGCCTCGACCATCGGGGCGGTCGCCATCATCAGCGCGATCCCGAAGAACGCGTGGAACGGCATGCCCGCGAACAGCTCCAGCATCCGCATCACGTAGCCCGGCCGGTGGGGGCCCGGGTCCACGCCCATGATCGGCCAGAAGAACACCAGGCCCACCGCGAGGAAGTGCAGCATCATCGCGATGTGGCCGGGCTTCGACTCCATCAGGAAGTCGAACAGCGGCGTGAAGTACAGCCCGTACAGGCTCGCGATGAACAGCGGGATCGTGAAGGCCGGGTGGGTGACGACCCGCATGTACCGGCTGTGCAGCAGCATCAGGAGCAGCTCGCGGGGACCCTTGCGGCCCCGGCCGGCGACGGGCAGCGCCCGCAGCGCGAGCGTGATCGGTGCGCCGAGCAGGATCACGATCGGCGACAGCATGCTGATGACCATGTGCTGCACCATGTGCACGCTGAACATGACCATGCCGTAGTCGTTCAGCTTGGTGCACATCACCAGTGCGACACTGAGCACGCCGACGGTGAACCAGACCGTACGGCTCACCGGCCACGCGTCCCCGCGTGCGCGCAGCCGGGCGACGCCCCACCCGTACAGGCCGAGCGCCAGCAGGCAGCCGACCAGGAAGAAGGGGTCCGGTGAGAGCTCCAGGCCCCGCCCCAGCGTGAACGGCGGCAGATCCATGGTCATGCCGTGCCCGCTGTGATCCATCTGTGTGCTCCCGGGCTCCCGATTCGTGCCTGTTGTCCGGACCAGACTAGATGTGCCCCCGGCCGCGACCGCGACCGGGGGCACAACGCAGGGCAGGGAGCCGGATCAGAGCACGCACTCCGCCTCGTCGTACCGGTCCGCGGGAACCGTCTTCAGCGTCCGGGTCGCCTCGGCGAGCGGCACCATCGTGATGTCCGTGCCGCGCAGCGCCGTCAGCATCCCGAACTCGCCGCGGTGCGCCGCCTCCACCGCGTGCCAGCCGAACCGCGTGGCCAGCACACGGTCGTAGGCGGTCGGGGTGCCACCGCGCTGCACGTGGCCGAGGATCACCGGACGGGCCTCCTTGTCGAGCCGCTGCTCCAGCTCGACGGAGAGCTGGCGGGCGACGCCCGCGAACCGCTCGTGCCCGTAGATGTCCTTGCCGCCCTCGTCCCAGCGCATCGTGCCCTCGCGGGGCTTCGCGCCCTCGGCGACGACCACGATCGCGAACTTCTTGCCGGCCGAGAACCGCTCGCCGACCCGCGCGGTCAGCTCGTCGATGTCGAAGGGGCGCTCCGGGACGACGATCGCGTGGGCGCCGGCCGCCATGCCCGAGTGGAGCGCGATCCATCCCGTGTGCCGGCCCATGACCTCCACGATCAGCACCCGCTGGTGCGATTCGGCCGTGGTCTTCAGCCGGTCCAGCGCCTCCGTCGCGACACCGACGGCGGTGTCGAAACCGAAGGTCACGTCGGTGGACGCGATGTCGTTGTCGATCGTCTTCGGCACGCCCACGATGGGCAGGCCGGCCTCCGACAGCAGGTGGGCCGCCTTGAGCGTGCCCTCGCCGCCGATCGGAATGATCGCGTCGAGACCGAGGTCGGCGACATGGCCCTTGGCCCGCTCCACACCGTCGCGCAGATGCGCGGGCTGGACGCGGGAGGAACCGAGGATCGTGCCGCCACGGGCCAGGATGCCGCCCACCGCGTCCAGGTCGAGCTTGCGGTAGTCGCCCTCCAGGAGGCCCTTCCAGCCGTCGTGGAATCCGATGACCTCGTCGTCGTGGTCGACGACGGCACGGTGCACGACGGAACGGATGACGGCGTTCAGACCGGGGCAGTCGCCGCCGGAGGTGAGCACACCAATGCGCATAGCCCGAAAACCTTTACAACGTGGGCCGACTCCCGGACCACGTCGTCCGGTTGGATCCCCGCCACCCTACCGGCGTCGGGCGGCCGGTCAGAAACGGGCGTCCGACAGGTGGGACCGGGCCGGCGACCCCTTCGCTCGGCTGAGCGAAGGGGTCTTCAGGATGTGCGCTCGACTGAGCGGAGACGGCGTCAGGCGGGCTGGGTGGCGGACGCGATCCGCTCGGCGCGCAGGGCCTCGTACCAGCGGTCGTCGGTCGGCGGCAGCGCGTTCACGTCGAGCGCCAGCTTCAGCAGCAGGTCCGCGATCTGCGGGTTGCGGGCCATCACGGGACCGTGCATGTACGTGCCGAAGACGGTGTCGTTGTACGCCCCTTCGGTGCCGTCCCCGGTGCCGTTGCCGCGGCCGAGGACCGTGCGCGCGAACGGCCGGGCGGTCGGGCCGAGGTGGGTGACGCCCTGGTGGTTCTCGAAGCCCGTCAGCTGGGGCAGCCCCAACTGGGGGTCGATGTCGGCCAGGACGTCGCCGACGCAGCGGGCGCCCTCGCCGCGCGTGGAGATCACGTCGATCAGGCCGAGACCCGGCTCGCGCTCGCCGAGGTCGTTGATGAACTCATGGCCGAGGATCTGGTACCCGGCGCAGACCGAGAAGATGATCGCGCCGTTGGAGGCCGCACGGCTCAGGCCGCCGTCGCGGCGCAGCCGCTCGGCCGCGAGCCGCTGGGGGCGGTCCTCGCCGCCGCCGATCAGGTAGATGTCGCCGGATGTCGGCACGGGCTGGTCGCTGCGCACGTCGATGCGCATCACGTCGAGACCGCGCTGGCGGGCGCGGCGCTCGACGACGAGCGCGTTGCCCTGGTCGCCGTAGGTGCTGAGCAGATCCGGGTAGACCCACACCAGACGCAGACTGCTGTCACTCATTCCCATAAGTCCTTTTCGTCCGTCCGCTCGTCAGTCGCTCAGTTGCCGACGCGGCGGCGCACGTCCTGGAAGGCGGTGTAGTTGGCGATCAGCTCGATCCGGCCCGGCGGGGCCGTCTGCACGGCCTCGTCGACCGTCTCGCACACGCGGAAGTCCAGGCCCGCGACCTCGAGCCGTACTGCGAGGTCGAGCTTGCGGTCGCCGATCACGAAGATCGGGTGCCCGGCGAGTCGCGTGTAGTCGACGTCCCACAGCCACGAGGTGTCGGTGCCGTCCGCGCCGCGGGCGTTGACGGACAGGATCACCGGCGTCGGCGGCGGGTCGATCAGCGAGAACGTCTCCAGCCAGCCGGCCGGGTTCTTCGCGAGCAGCAGCCGCACGTCGCGGCCGAGGAAGGAGACGACGTCGTACCGGCCGGCGACGGCCTGGACCTGGTACATGCGCTCCAGCGCGACCTGCGGCGGAACGCCGAAGCAGGCGGCGACGGCGGCCGAGGTGGCGGCGTTCGCCTTGTTGGCGCGGCCGGGCAGCTGGAGGTGGATCGGCCAGGCCGAGCCGTGCGGGTCGAGGACGTGGTCACCGCTGAGCACCCAGCTCGGGGCGGGACGGCGGAAGCCGCACTCGCCGCAGAACCAGTCGTCGCCCGGGCGCTGCATCACACCGCCGCAGGACGGGCAGGACCAGGCGTCGTCCTTCCACTCCTGCCCGGCGGCCACCCACACCACATTGGGGGAGGAGGACGCGGCCCACACGACCAGCGGGTCGTCGGCGTTCGCGATCACGGTGGCCTTCGCGCCCGTGAGGCCCTCACGCCACTTCTCGGCCAGCATCCGGGTCTCGGCCGCGCGGTCCAGCTGGTCGCGGGAGAGGTTGAGCAGCGCGATGGCCTTGGGCGTCACGTCCCTGGCCACACCGGCGAGGTACTTCTCGTCGACCTCGATCACACCGAACTTCGCGTCCGAGCCGCCGGCCAGTGCGGAGGTGATGCCCGCAGGCATGTTGGCGCCGAGCGCGTTCGAGACGACGGGGCCGCTGGCGCGCAGGGCCTCCGCGATCAGCCGCGTGGTCGTGGTCTTTCCGTTGGTCGCCGACACGAGGACGACGTCCAGGTGCTGCGCGAGCCGTCCCAGCAGGTCGGGGTCCAGCTTGAGCGCCACCCGGCCGCCGATCACCGATCCGCTGCCGCGCCCGGCGGCGCGCGACACCGCCGCTGCGGCCTTGCCCGCCGTAACGGCCAGCTTGGCTCGTGGC
This sequence comes from Streptomyces sp. PKU-EA00015, assembly GCF_013387495.1. Lineage (GTDB taxonomy): Bacteria > Actinomycetota > Actinomycetes > Streptomycetales > Streptomycetaceae > Streptomyces. The sequence goes on from NZ_JABZEE010000005.1 coordinate 8,970, forward strand.
GTCAGCTCCGAGTTGCCTGACATCGTCCTTGATCCTCCTAGCATCGGTCGGGAGTCAGCCTATCGACCTCTTCTCGGCAGCCCGTACCGCGGCACCGTCGGAATACGTGGAGGTCACGGGGGGACCTGCGCGGAACGTAGGCTGGTCGCCATGCGAAACCGGCCCATCCCCGGCAGTTCCGGACTGGTCAGGCCCATGAGCCTGCTCGGTGATCCGGTGCTGCACGCCCCCTGCGAGCCCGTCACCGACTTCGGCGCGGACCTGGGGCGGCTCGTCGAGGACATGTTCGCGACGATGTACGCGGCACAGGGTGTCGGTCTCGCGGCCAACCAGGTCGGCGTCGCGCTGCGGGTCTTCGTCTACGACTGCCCCGACGACGAGGACGTCCGCCACTTCGGGCACGTCGTCAACCCGCGTCTGGTCGAGGCCGACGGCCTCACGGTCCGCGGCCCGGAGGGCTGCCTGTCCCTCCCGGGCCTGGAGGCGGGGACGGAGCGGTTCGACCGGGCGGTCGTGGAGGGCGTGACGGTGGACGGCGAGCCGGTCCGCGTCGAGGGCACGGGGTTCTTCGCGCGCTGTCTGCAGCACGAGTGCGATCATGTGGACGGTCTGGTGTACGCGGACCGGCTGACGCCGTGGCGGCGCGGGCGCCTGGCGCGGGCGGCCCGCAAGGCGCCGTGGTCGACGCCGGAGGGCGTGTCGCGCCTGCGGCGCGCTCAGTCCGGGGCCCTTCTTCCCCCACCCCGCCCCTTCCCGTAACCGGGGCTCCGCCCCAGACCCCGTCCCCCTGCGCCCTGACGGGCGCCGCGTTGGACTCCGTGCCCGGACCGCCATGTGCTTTGCGCCCTGGCGGGCGGGGTATTAGGGGGTTTCGCCCCATAACTCCGTTCCCGGTTCGGTGCCGGCCTCCGGTCGTGTGCCGGGCTCTGCGTGGTGGGACGGGGTGTTGGGCTCCGCGCCCAGGACCGCCGTGCTCTGCGCCCGGCGGGGCGTGGACTTTTGAGGCTTCGCCCCGTGCTCGTGCCGTCTTCGGGTGGTGCTCTGTGTCCTGGCGGGCGCGGGCTTTCGGGGTTTCGTCCCGGGACCGGGACCGCGCCTCGCGCGGTGTCCTCAAGCGTCGGACGAGCAGGAAACCCCAGCCCCGCCGGCGATTGAGGCGCAGCCGCCCCGGATACGCAGCGCGGTGTATCCGTCAGAAGCCCGGGCCGCCCACACGGTCAGGGGCGTCGAAGAGGCGGCCGCACAGGAGGTCCGTCAGGCTTTTCACCAACTGCGCGCGCGAGCACGGGCGTTCGCCCAGCCACCAGTCGCCCGCCGCGTGCATCATGCCGACGATGCCGTGGCCCCACACACGCGCCAGCAGGTCGCCGCCCGGGCCCAGGTCGACGCGGTCGGCGATCACCTTGCCCAGCTCCTCGCCGAGGCGGCGCAACAGCGGGGCCGAGTGGCGGCCGACGTCGAAGCCCTGTTCGGAGGGCTGGTTGTCCTCCGCCGGGTGCATCAGGAAGCGGTAGACCTGGGGCCGCGCCTCGATGGCCGCGAGATAGGTGTCCAGCGTTCCCGCCACCCGCTCGCGGCGGTCGACGTCCGCGTCCACCGCCACCTGCAGGGCCCGCAGCAGGGCGTCGGTGTGGCGCTTCGCCAGGGCCCGGTACAGCCCGCCCTTGTCGCCGAAGTGACGGTAGAGGATCGGCTTTGTGATGCCCGCCTCGGCCGCGATCGCGTTCATGGAGGCGTGCGGCCCCTCGCGGAGCACCACCCGGTCCGCTGCTTCGAGCAGCTCCCGTCGCCGCTGGTCCGCCGACCGCTGCTGGTGTGCGCTGTCCATGCCCTGTTCTCTCCCCGCCCTTGCGAATGCGTGACGCGCAAGGTAACACCCGCTGCGGAGGACCGTTGATCCGGTGGCCTCGGTTGACAGGTTCTACTGCCCGGTAACAGACTTCGAGTTACCGCAAGTAACGCCCTGGCGGGCGCCGTAGTGCTGGAGGGGACATGGCCGAGTTCACGCTCGATCTCAACGAGGACCAGAAGCAGGTCCGGGACTGGCTCAACGGCTTCGCCAAGGACGTGATGCGCCCGGCCGCGGCCGAGTGGGACGAGCGTGAGGAGACCCCCTGGCCCGTCATCCAGGAGGCGGCCAAGCTCGGCATCTACTCCCTGGACTTCTACGCCCAGCAGTTCTTCGACCCCACCGGCCTCGGCATCCCGATGACGATGGAGGAGCTGTTCTGGGGCGACGCGGGCATCGCCCTGTCGATCGTCGGCACCGGCCTGGCCGCCGTAGGCGTCATCGCCAACGGCACCGAGGAGCAGATCGGCACGTGGATCCCGCAGATGTACGGCGATGCCGACGACGTCAAGGTCGCCGCCTTCTGCTCCTCCGAGCCCGACGCCGGCAGCGACGTCGCCTCCATGCGCACCCGCGCCGTATACGACGAGGCCAAGGACGAGTGGGTCCTCAACGGCACCAAGACCTGGGCGACCAACGGCGGCATCGCGAGCGTCCACGTCGTCGTCGCCGTCGTCGATCCCGCACTCGGCTCCAAGGGGCACGCGTCCTTCATCGTGCCGCCGAACACCCCCGGCCTCTTTCAGGGCCAGAAGTTCAAGAAGCACGGCATCCGCGCCTCGCACACCGCCGAGGTCGTCCTGGAGAACGTCCGCGTCCCCGGCCACTGCCTCCTCGGCGGCAAGGAGAAGCTGGACGAGCGCCTGGCCAAGGCGCGCGAGAGGGCCAGGTCCGGCGGCGAGCGAAGCGAGATGGGGGTCCCCCCGGCCGGAGGCGGGGGGAGGGTCAAGAACGCGGCGATGGCCACCTTCGAGGCGTCCCGCCCCGCCGTCGGCGCCATGGCGGTGGGCACCGCCCGTGCCGCGTACGAGGAGGCGCTCGAATACGCCACCACCCGCGAGCAGTTCGGACGCCCGATCATCGACAACCAGGGCGTCGCCTTCCAGCTCGCCGACATGCGCACGCAGATCGACGCCGCCCGCCTGCTGGTGTGGCGGGCCTCCTGGATGGCGACCACGGGCAAGCCGTTCACCTCGGCCGAGGGGTCCATGTCCAAGCTGTTCGCCAGTGAGACCGCCAAGAAGGTCACCGCCCAGGCCATCCAGATCCTCGGCGGCAACGGGTACACCCGCGAGTACCCGGTGGAGCGCATGCACCGCGACGCCGCGATCTACACCATCTTCGAGGGCACCAGCGAGATCCAGCGCCTGGTCATCGCCCGCACGCTCTCGGGCATGCCGATCCGCTGACGGGCCGGCGCGGCGAAGGCTCCCGTCCCGCCCGGGACCGGAGCCCTCGCGGTGCGCCCGGCGGCCCGTCAGGCAGCCAGCAGCCCCTCGATCGCCGTCACGACCTCGGCGGACTCCGGCTCGGTGCGCGGGCGGAAGCGGGTGACCTCGCCCTGCGGGGAGATCAGGAACTTCTCGAAGTTCCACTGGACGTCACCCGCTTCGCCGGCCGCGTCCGCGGTCTTCGTCAGCTCCGCGTACAACGGGTGCCGACCCTCGCCGTTCACCTCGGCCTTCTCCAGCAGCGGGAAGGTCACACCGTACGTCGCCGAGCAGAACGCACCGATCTCCTCCGCGTTGCCCGGCTCCTGGCCCGCGAACTGGTTGCACGGCACGCCGAGCACCGTGAGACCCCGGTCGCCGTACGTCTTCTGCAGCCGCTCCAGGCCCTCGTACTGCGGCGTCAGGCCGCAGCGGGACGCCACGTTCACCACGAGCACGGCCTTGCCGCGGTGGTCGGCGAGCGACGTCGGCTCGCCCGTCAGGGTGCGCAACGGGATGTCGAAAAGGGACATCGAGGACTCCTTCGTACCTGTGTTTATGTGATTCTTATTCTTCGTGTAGCGTGCGCGCGTTCGATAAGCATGCAACCACGAGGAAGTCCGCCATGAGCGCCCCGACGTCCCCCTCCGCCCCGCAGGACCCCCAGCAGTTCCCGCAGGGGCAGCCCGATGCTGCTCCCGCTCCCCAGCCGGCCAAGAAGGGCATCGTCCGGAAGCTCCTCGGGGTCGTCGTCCTCATCGTCGTCGCTGTGGCCGTGAAGCTCGGCGCCGGCTACATCCTCGGTGACGCCCCGGTCCGCGCCGAGGCCGGCGACTGCGTCCAGGTCACCGGTCCGGACGACGCCCCCGAGGTCGAGACCAAGAAGTGCGGTGAGAAGGGCGCCAACTACAAGGTCGTCAAGGTCATCGAGAACAGCTTCGACGTCAACGCCTGCACCGTGGGCGAGGCCGCCCTGGCGCAGCAGTGGGACGCCGACAAGTTCGTGCTCTGCCTCGACCCGGCCAAGTAAGCGGCCGCGAGGGGTCCGTCAGGGCGCACCCGCCGCCGGCAGCTCACGCGGCCACTCGCCGACGGAGCGCAGCAGCTCGATGAACGCGCGCTCCGCCGGCGACAGCAGACGGTCCCTGCGGCGGACGAGATTGACGGGCCGTGACCGCGGCACCGGACTGACCGGCAGCACCGCCAGCGTCCCGGCCCGTACGTCGTCCACCACGGCGTGCTCGGAGATGAGGGCGAGCCCGAGACCCGCCACCACGCACTGCTTGACCGCCTCGGGCCCCAGACGTCACCCCGCGACACACGGGTCAACTCCCGGTCCGCGAGCACCTGTTCCTGGAACTCCCGCGTCTGGGACCCCGGCTCGCGCAACAGGAAGCGGCAGCCCGCCAGATCGCGCGGGCACACCTCGTCCCGCGCCGCCGGCGGATGCCCCGGCGCCGCGATGAGCACCAGACGCTCACCGAGCACCGTCTCCGGCACCAGCTGGGACGCCGTCGGCGCACCCGCGACCACCGCGACTGCGATGTCCCCGGCCAGCAGCCGCTCCAGCACGGCCTCGTTGTTGCACACGAAGATGTCGCACTCGATGCCCGGATGCCGCTCCCGGAAGCGCGCCAGCAGCGTCGGCAGCAGATACGTGCCGACCGTCGTCGAACCGCCGACCAGCAGCCGCCCCGACGTCAGCCCGCTCACCTGCTGCACCGCCGCCACGGCCTCCTCGGCCAGCAGGAACACCCGCTTGCCGTACTCCGCCAGCACCTCGCCCTCGGCCGTCGGCCGCGCCCGCGAGCCCGAACGGTCGATCAGGGTGACCTTCAGGGACTGCTCCAGCCGGCGCACCTGGTTGGAGACCGACGGCTGACTCATTGCCCGGCCCGGTGCTACCCATGAAAAGGCGGGACGGCGAACACGAGGCGGCCGTCCCGGCTCTTCGACCTCAGGGGGATCCGCACATGACCGAACCGCTGACCCCCGAGCCGTCCGTCACCGTCGTCAACGGCGTCGGCGGGGCCGGCATGACGCTCTCCTTCGGCCTCGCCGAGGAGGTCGTCGACGCCTGAACGGATGGAAGGGCCCCTGCGGGAACGTCCTGACGCCGTTGGCGCATACGGACCCAGCGTGACGCCGGCCTTCACGACCTGATGGTGGTGAAGGCCGACGTCGCGTTCTGGGAAGGGCGTCGGTGTCCTTGCGCATCGAGGAGCCGGGGGAGGCCCCCGGCCGCGACGGTCCGCGTGGCCGTCCAGGCTGCGGCGGCTGGTTACATGCCCCCAGCCGATAGGGGCCCCAGCCGACAGGGGGATGAGCCGTTGGAGACGGGACAATGGAGACCGGGCGGCGCGTAAGGCGAGACGTCGGCGTGCGAGTACAGACGCGGGCGCTCGACAGGCTCCCGCGCACCTGGCGGTCTCTTCCCGGCCGGCCTGCCCTTCTTGTCTCCTCGCGTCGACACGTCCCTCTGCGCCCGGTGCTGAAGCAGTGCGATTTACACCCTCTGATCTGCGGGTTCTCCGGCGGGTGCCGTGCGCCGCGCGTGGGTGTGGGCGATTTGCCGGACTCTCTGACGCCTCAATTATGGCATTCGCATATGACTTCCCGAATAACCATCTGGCGATTGCCCAAAGCGCACTGAATTTCATGGCCGGATTACATTGACAGTCTGCTCGGTTCCGCGCGTTAATTGATCGCCCGAGGTGGCGGATCTTCTCGCACGGATGCGCAAATCGACCAATTTTGTGACCAGGGTGATCGTAGAAACATGTTGGGCCATACCGTAGTTGAGGTGTGATCGCCTGGGCGTCAGCGCGGAAGTGTCGAATCCGGATTCCCTATGGAGGGATTAATGGCCCTTCTCGACTCCTTCACCATTCCAGACTTCCATCTGCCCTTCGAATCCTCCAAACATCCGCAGTCGGGCCAGGCCAACGACGAGGCGACCTCGTGGGCACTTCGCCGTGGGCTGATCACCGACGCGGCGGAGCAGTTCGCCGGCATCGGTTTCGGGCACCTGTCCGGGCGGGTGTGTCATGCGGCGCCCTACCGGCACGTCGTGCTGCTTGCCGAGTGGATGGCCTGGTCGTTCGTACTCGATGACCAGCACGACCACCTCATCCGGGCGGGTCGCCTGGAGGCGTGGCGTCCCGTCACCGATGCGATCACCGGGTACCTCGCCACGGGGAAGATCGACGGTGCGCCGCGCCACCATCCACTGGTGGCCGGATTCGTCGACCTGTGCGACCGCATCCTGGCCGAGATGCCGCCGAGCACAGGGGAGCGCTACCGGGGGCACATCCCCCTCATGCTGCGCTCCCTCGACCAAGAGGCGGTCAACCGGAACTCCGCACAGCAGCCGACGATCGAAGACTACGTCCACATGCGCCGGCACAGTTCCCAACTGCTGCCGATGATGGACATGGTGGAGGCCGGTCTGGGCGTGGAAGTGCCCCCGGAGGTGTACAACAGCTCCGCGTTCCAGGACCTCGTGAGCAGTGCGCTGGACGTCATCTCATGGGGCAACGACGTCTTCTCCCTGCGCAAGGAGTTCTCCTGCGGGGACAACAACAACCTCGTCTCCCTCCTTGCCTGGTGGAACGAGTGGTCACTGCCACAGGCCGTGCTCGCCGTCCAGGAGCGCACTCGCGTCCGCGTCGAGGACTTCCTGGCCGCCGCGCAGGGGCTGCCCGATGTGCTGGACACGCTCGGGGTGACGGACCCCTCGGTACGTGCCGGGGTCGCGCGCTGTGTGAAGAGCTATCAGGACTGGATGATCGGCGCGGACCTCTGGCAGCGGTACGAGTGCACCCGCTACAACGATGAACGGTGGGTCGCGGGCCTCGAGTCCACGTACACACGCCCGGATCTGGTCCCGGGGATATGACCGGTAGGACGGAGAGGTCGCCCATGGCGCACGTCAACCCGCCACGCGACGCGGCGGTGGCTCCGGGCAGTCTTCCCGTCCTCGGCCACGCACTGCAGTTGTGGCGCAGGCCGATAGCGTTCCTGGAGTCGCTGCGGACGCACGGCGACGTAGTGAGGGTCGACGTGGCCACCTGGCCCGTCCACGTCCTCACCAGCCCGGAACTGATCCAGACCGTACTGGTCGGTGACGCGAAGAACTTCGGGCGCGGCAGGGTCTTCGACAGGCTGCGCCCGCTGTTCGGCAACGGTCTTCCGTTGACCGACGGCGAGTTCCACCGCAAGCAGCGCCGTCTGCTGCAACCGGCGTTCCACCGCGATCACATCACCGCCTACGCGGAGGTGATGTGCCGACAGGCGGACGAGATGTCCACGTCGTGGACCGCCGGCCAAGAGATCTCGGTGACGACGGAGATGCGCCGGTTCGCGCTGTCCTCGGTCGCGACGATGATCTTCTCCGGCAACCTCGGACGGTCGGCTGTCGAGGAAGTGCACCGCTCGTTCCCCATCCTCGTGGAGGGCATCCTCAGGCGAGCGATCATGCCGAAGTCACTGGACCGGTTACCGGTCACGATGAACCGGCGGTTCGACGCGGCCGCCGCACGACTGCGCCGGATCATCGACGAGGTGATCGCGCGGTACGGCCTTGAGGAGTCGGGCCGTGACGACTTTCTGTCTCTGCTCTTGTCCACCGTGGACGCCGAGACGGGCGAGACGATGAGCGACGAGCAAGTGCGGGACGAAGTGATCTCCATCTTCTTCGCCGCGACGGAAACGTCGGCCACGGTGCTGTCCTGGATCTTCCATGAACTCGCCCGTCATCCGGAGGTGGAGAGGCGCCTGCACGCCGAAGTCGACGAAGTGATCGGCACGCGGCCCGTCCGTCCCGCCGACGTCGCCGGTCTCACGTATACGAACAATGTGTTCCAGGAGGCGCTTCGCCTGCATTCGCCGCTGCTGTTCACCAGGCGCGCCCTGGTTCCGGTGAAGATCGGTGGCGCCTCGATCCCGGCCGGAGCCGAGCTGGGCTACAGCCCCTACGCGCTCCATCGGGACCCTGCGCTGTACCACGAGCCCGGGACATTTGATCCGGATCGTTGGAACACCGACTCGGCGGACCGGCCACGCCCTCACAGGTTCATTCCGTTCGGGGCAGGTCAGCACAAATGCATCGGGGATTCCTTCGCGGCGTCAGAGATCGTGATCGCGGTGGCGACCGTGGCGGCCCGGTGGCGGTTGGTCCATGCTCCGGGCACCACTGTGCGCGAAGTTCCCGCAGGTATCCCGCAGCCGGATGCGCTGGCCATGATTCCCCTCGCACGACACTGACGGAATGGGGTCCTGCCACCTTCGAGGCGATCGTCGGCCGGTCTCGCGACCGCCTGCCCGCGGCTGCGTCAGCGGAGGGTACAGGCCCACCCACGAATGAGTGGCCGATTTCCCTGAAAATGGTCGCAAGGAGTATCACCCCACCTCTCTGACCGTACACTCGGCGGCACGCGCTGGAGGGGGCAAGAGGTGACACAGGTCGTGGAGCAGCAGGGGTGGGCTCATCAGCCCATTCTCGAACGGGAAGCCGAAGTCCACGCGATCCAGCATGCGTTGGACGAGTTGTACGGAGCCTCGGCCAACGGCTCGGGTGCGCGACGGGGCGGCGTGCTCGTCTTCGCAGCACCAGCCGGAATGGGCAAGACCACCCTGCTCGCCGAAGCCCGCCGGCACGCCACCGAACGCGGCTGCACGGTGCTTTCCGCGCGCGGCGGCGAGCAGGAGAAGCAGGTGCCGTTCCATGTGGTGCGCCAGCTCATCCAGCCCACGGTAGCCGCCATGAGCGAGGGCGAGCACCGCGAGATCCTGGGGCACTGGTACGGCATCGTCGCACCGGCCATCGGTCTGACCGCCCCGCAGGACGGCATCGCACCCGACCCCCAGGGCGTGCGCGACGGTCTCGACTGGGTCGTCAGCCGACTGTCGGTGCGCTCCACGCCCGTCGTGCTGATTCTCGACGACGCGCACTGGGCAGACGCGGAATCCCTCGCGTGGCTCACCGCCTTCGCCACACGTGCCCAGCAACTGGGGATGCTGATCGTCGTGGCCTGCAGGCCGGATGAGCTACCTCCCGACGCCACCGTGCTGCACACTCTGGCCTCGCGCCACGGGGCACGCCCGCACCAGCTGGAGCCCCTCACATCGAGTGCGGTGGCGCGCATAGTGCGCAGCGCGCTCGGCGACGGCGCCGACGACCTGTTCTGCCGGGAATGTTGGACGATCACCGGTGGAAACCCGTTCGAGGTCGTCGAGCTCACCGCGAAGGCCCGCGAGCGTGGCCTGAAGCCACAACGGGACAACATTCCCCACCTCCGTGATCTCGCCTCGGCCGTCAAGGGCAGCGGGCTCATTGAACGGCTCGAACAGCTTGGCCCCTCCACCGTCCGGCTCGCATGGGCCGCCGCGGTGCTGGGCACCGGTATTTCCACCAGGATCGCGGCCAGCGTCGCCGCGCTCGGCGACGCGCAGATCAACGAGGCAATCGACCAACTGCACGCCGCGCGCATCCTGACGGTCCTGACCACGGTGAAACGCGACGAGGTCGTGGAGTTCTTCCACCCGCTGATCGCCACCGCCGTGTACCGGTCCATCCCTCCAGGTGTACGCGTCGCCATGCACGGAATGGCGGCGAAGGCGGTCATCGACGCCGGCCTCGGCGCCGGGGTCGCCGCCCGCCACATGCTGGAGATGCATCCGGAAGGCGACCCCTGGGTCGTGCAGCAGCTGCGCCAGGCCGCCCGCGAAAACTTCTCCGCAGGAGCCCCTGACGCCGCCCGCCGCTATCTCGCCCGCGCTCTGCGTGAACCGCCGGATCCGGAGGACCGAGCCCAGGTGTTGTTCGAACTCGGCTCAGCCAGTCTTCTCCACGAACCCGCCACCACCGTCAACCACCTGCGGGCCGCACTGGAAGAGCCCGAGATCGAACAGGGTCTACGGGAAGACGTCATCTACCGGCTCGCCCAAGCACTCGCCCACACCGGCCAGTTGGCGCAGGCAACCGAACTCCTCGCGGACGAGGCCCGCCGCGCCTCCAGCGCCCGCACCAAACTGCGGATGCAAGCCGAGCAGTTCAAATGGAATGCGGTCCGCGTCGACGAGCAGGACTCGCCGGCCCGCTCCCGTCTGCTGGCACAGTTCGCCAAGCGCCTCACCGGCCACAGCGTGGCCGAACGCCACATCCTGGGGCTGCGGGGCTGGGACTGCGTGATGCGCGGCGAACCCTCTGCCAGGGCCCTGCAGTACGCGGAACGGGCGCTGGACGGCGGCCTGCGCTGGACCGACCAGGACTTCGGGTTCGAGGTGCCGGCCGTCATTGCTCTCACCCTCATGTACTGCGATCAGCCGGGCAGGGCCGAAGAACTGTTCAGCGAAGCCATCACCGAGTTCGAAGCACGAGGATGGCGCGGCGCGCACCTGTCCTTCGCCTACACCCTGCTCGGCTACGTCCGCTACCGGCGCGGACGGCTCACCGAAGCAGAGGACTTCGCACGCCAGGGACTTGAGATCGCCGACCGGGTGGGGCACGGAATCCCCGCGCAGTGGCAGGCGGTCGGCACCCTCATCGAGACCCAGCTCGCCCACGGACACACCGCCGAGGCCCTGCGCGTCGCGGACGCCTACGACTTCGGAAAGGACTTCCCCAACTCGGTCATCTACCCCGACCCCCAAGCCGTCTGGGGAAAGCTCCTTCTGGCCCGCGGCATGCATGACGAGGCCGAGCGGCAGCTCGCCCAAGCCGGCCAACGCCTCGACAGCCGGGGCACACGCAACCCCTCGTGGAGCCCCTGGCAACTCGACCTCGCCCTGGCGCAGGCCAAGCATCAACCCGAGAAGGCCCGTGCCACCGCGGAAGAGGCCGTTGCGCGCGCCCGCGCATTCGGCACCGCCGGCATCATCGGTCACGCACTGCGCGTCCAGGCGGCGACCACCGACCCGGCCGAGGCGGTCGCCCTCCTCCAGGAAGCCGTCGAGCACCTCGAGCAGTCCCCCGCCGCGTACGAACTCGCGCACGCGCTCATCGACCACGGCACCGCCCTGCACGCCGTCGGCGACCTGGAGCGCGCCGCCCACCAGCTCTACTCCGGCATGGAAGCCGCGACCGCCTGCGGCGCCGAAGCCCTCGCAACCCGCGCCCGATCCGAGCTCGCCGCCGCCGGACTGCGCCCGCGTCGCCGCCAGGTCACGGAACAGGACACCCTCTCCACAGCGGAGAGCGCCGCAGCCCGCCGCGCCGCGGTCGGGCTCGACAACGCGGCGATCGCCGCCGAGCTCGGCACGAGTGAGCATGCCGTATCGAAACTGCTGTCCGCGGTCTTCACCAAACTGGGAACCGACCGAGTGGGCCTGGGCCGCGCGCTCGGCATGTGATCCGGCGGGGCGCGGGACGGACACCCGGACCCACGCCGAAGCCGGGAGCGGCAGCCCGCAGCCGTGGCTGTGTCTGCTGCCCGGGGCCCGTTCTGTGCCGCTCGCGCGGTGCGGTGCGGGCCCCTGCGGCGTCCCCGGCCCCCTTCCCCCTCCCGAAACCGCGCGGGTGCCGGGCCCTTCGCCGTGGTGCGCTTTCAGTAGCCGATACAGGCCGAATGCCACGCGGTGTAGAACTCCCACACCTGAGGCGAGCACTCAGGAGGACCGTACTGGGACGCCTTCGCGCCGGTGTGCGGCAGATGCGCGTACGCGCCGACTCCCGGACGGTTCACGTGCAGCACCCCCGCCTCGAGGTGTTCCACCGCCTCGAACGCCCGCGACTGGGACGCGGCGCGGCCCGTGCCGCGTCGACTGCCCGGTCCACGTCGACGCCGCCCGATTCGGCGAACTCGCCGACGGCGTCGGTGAAGTCGGCCGGGTTGATGTTCTCCCTGGTCAGTCCCGACTCGGCCGGGACCCACTGTCCGTCGATGAAGTTGAGCCGAAGGTGCTGTGACTGAGCCATGCCCTCCCCCTCGCTGGACCACGTCGGCACCGCTGCCGGACCCGGCCAGACTCTCCGACGGAAAGCGCCGTCACAACGCGCGATTGCCGAATGCCACCGATAGCCCCGGCCTATCGGGCGCGTTCCCGTCGGCGGAGAGCGGGCGGCCGACGCCGCCAGGGCACGGCGATCTTCCCTCGCGGCCGGCGGCGCACCGTCGACGAACGGCTGGACAGCCTGTACGCCGACGACGCCGCGTCCTGCACGACGTGACGCCCCTGCTGCCGGAGGAGGAGGGGCCCAAGTACCGGGACATGCTGCCGACCGGTTACACCGGCCGGAACAGGCCCTCCTGCACCACCGACACCAGCAGCTGACCTTCCCGGTTGTAGATCCGGCCGCGCGCCAGGCCGCGGCCGCCGGTCGAGATCGGGGACTCCTGGTCGTACAGGAACCACTCGTCCGCCCGGAAGGGGCGGTGGAACCACATCGCGTGGTCCAGCGACGCCATGTCGAAGCCGCGCGGTCCCCAGAGCGGCTCGACGGGGATGCGCACCGCGTCCAGGAGCGTCATGTCGCTCGCGTACGTCAGCGCGCACGTGTGCACCAGCGGGTCGTCGCCCAGCGGGCCCACGGCGCGCATCCACACCGCGCTGCGCGGGTCCGCGTCCTTCAGCTCCTCGCGGGTCCAGCGCAGCCGGTCGACGTAGCGGATGTCGAACGGCTGCCGCCGGGCCATCCGCTCCAGCGACTCGGGCAGATGGCCCAGGTGGTCGCGGATCTCGTCCACGAGCATCGGCAGGGTCTCCGGGGCGGGCACGTGCCGGGGCGGCAACTGGTGCTCGATGCCGCCCTGCTCCGGGCGGTGGAAGGACGCCGTCAGGTTGAAGATCGTCTTCCCCTGCTGTACGGCGGTCGTGCGGCGCGTGGTGAACGACCGGCCGTCCCGGACCCGTTCGACCTGGTAGACGATCGGCACACCCGGGATCCCCGGCCGCAGGAAGTACGCGTGCAGCGAGTGCACGGGGCGCTCGCCGTCCGTCGTCCGGCCGGCCGCGACCAGCGCCTGGCCCGCGACCTGTCCGCCGAAGACGCGTTGCAGCGACTCCTCGGGGCTGCGTCCACGGAAGATGTTGACCTCGATCTGCTCCAGGTCGAGCAGATCGACCAGCCGCTCGGCCGGATTCGTCATGACGGGTCGTCCTCTCGATGCGGTTCAGAGCTGGCCGACGGAGGTGAGGCGCACGACCGCCCGGCCCTCCTCGTCGGAGGCCGCCAGATCGACCTCCGCGCTGATGCCCCAGTCATGGTCGCCGTTCGGGTCGGCGAACGTCTGGCGCACACGCCACAGACCGTGCGCCGGGTCCTCCTCGATGGCGAGGAGCTTCGGGCCGCGGGCGTCCGGGCCTGTGCCCAGATCGTCGTACTCGTCCCAGTAGGCGTCCATCGCCTCGCCCCACGCCTCCTCGTCCCAGCCGGACTCGGCGTCCATCTCGCCCAGTTCGCCGACCTGGTCGAGAGCGGCGAGCTCCACCCGGCGGAACATGGCGTTGCGGACCAGGACGCGGAAGGCGCGGGCGTTCGCCGTGACCGGCCTGACCTGGTCGGCCTTCTCCTGCGCCTCCTCGGCCGTCTCCACCTCGGGGTTCGCCAGCTGTTCCCACTCGTCCAGCAGGCTGGAGTCCACCTGTCGGACCATCTCGCCCAGCCAGGCGGTCAGATCCTCCAGGTCCTCGGTCTTGATGTCGTCCGGGATGGTGTGGTCCAGCGCCTTGTACGCGCTCGCCAGATAGCGCAGCACGATGCCCTCGGTGCGGGCCAGCTCGTAGAAGGACGTGAACTCCGTGAAGGACAGCGCCCGTTCGTACATGTCACGGATGACCGACTTCGGCGACACCGGGTGGTCGCCGACCCACGGGTGCGACTTCTTGTACGTGTTGTACGCGTGCCAGAGCAGCTCTTCGAGCGGCTTGGGGTACGAGATGTCCTGGAGCCGCTCCATCCGCTCCTCGTACTCGATGCCGTCCGCCTTCATCGCGCCCACGGCCTCGCCGCGCGCCTTGTTCTGCTGGGCGGCCAGGATCTGGCGCGGGTCGTCGAGCGTCGACTCGACGACGGAGACCATGTCGAGCGCGTACGACGGAGACTCCGGGTCCAGCAGCTCGAACGCTGCCAGCGCGAACGTCGACAGCGGCTGGTTGAGCGCGAAGTCCTGCTGGAGGTCGACGGTGAGCCGGATCGTGCGGCCCTCGGCGTCGGGCTCGTCGAGTTGCTCGACGACCCCGCCGTCCAGCAGCGAGCGGTAGATCGCGATGGCACGGCGGATGTGCCGCAGCTGGTTCCTGCGCGGCTCGTGGTTGTCCTCGAGCAGCTTGCGCATCGCTTCGAAGGCGTTGCCCGGCCGGGCGATGACCGACAGCAGCATGGTGTGGGTGACACGGAAGCGCGAGGTCAGCGGCTCGGGCTCGGAGGCGATCAGCTTCTCGAAGCTGTTCTCCGTCCAGCCGACGAAGCCCTCCGGGGCCTTCTTGCGCACCACCTTGCGGCGCTTCTTGGGGTCGTCGCCCGCCTTCGCGAGCGCCTTCTCGTTCTCGATGACGTGCTCCGGCGCCTGCGCGACCACGAAGCCGGCCGTGTCGAAGCCCGCGCGCCCCGCCCGGCCCGCGATCTGGTGGAACTCGCGCGCCCGCAGCGTCCGCACCCGGTTGCCGTCGTACTTGGTGAGCGCCGTGAACAGCACCGTGCGGATGGGGACGTTGACGCCGACGCCCAGCGTGTCCGTGCCGCAGATGACCTTCAGCAGACCTGCCTGTGCCAGCTTCTCGACCAGCCGCCGGTACTTGGGCAGCATGCCCGCGTGGTGCACACCGATGCCGTGCCGCACGTAACGGGACAGGTTCCTGCCGAACTTGGTGGTGAAGCGGAAATTGCCGATCAGCTCGGCGATCTTGTCCTTCTCCTCGCGCGAGCACATGTTGATGCTCATCAGCGACTGCGCCCGCTCGACGGCCTGCGCCTGGGTGAAGTGGACGATGTAGACCGGCGCCTGCTTGGTCTCCAGGAGCTCGGTCAGCGTCTCGGTGATCGGCGTCAGCCGGTACTCGTACGAGAGCGGGACCGGGCGCGTCGCGGATCGGACGACGGACGTGGGGCGTCCCGTGCGGCGCGTGAGGTCCTTCTCGAACATCGACACGTCGCCGAGCGTCGCCGACATCAGGACGAACTGCGCCTGCGGCAGTTCCAGCAGCGGGATCTGCCAGGCCCAGCCGCGGTCCGGCTCCGCGTAGAAATGGAACTCGTCCATCACGACCTGGCCGATGTCGGCGTCCTTGCCGTCACGCAGCGCGATCGACGCGAGCACCTCGGCGGTGCAGCAGATCACGGGGGCGTCGGCGTTGACCGAGGCGTCGCCCGTCAGCATGCCGACGTTCTCCGTGCCGAACAGCTTGCACAGGTCGAAGAACTTCTCCGACACCAGCGCCTTGATCGGCGCCGTGTAGAAGGTGACCTGGTCGTTGGCCAGCGCCGTGAAGTGCGCACCCGCCGCGACCAGGCTCTTCCCGGAACCCGTGGGGGTGGACAGGATCACGTTCGCCCCCGAGACCACCTCGATCAGGGCCTCCTCCTGAGCCGGGTACAGCGTGATGCCCCGCTCCTGGGTCCAGGAGGAGAAGGCGTCGAAGAGGGCATCGGGGTCGGCGTCGGGCGGCAGCTGATCGATAAGGGTCACGCCCCCATCTTGCCTGGCTTCCGCCCGGATGAGGGAACCGGCCGCCGCAGCGAAGATCACGAACGATACGCTGCCCTGTCAACTGGGGTTCGGCACAACGGCAATGGGGCGGGCACACACATGATGGGACCGGCGCACTCTCTGTCCGGGGCGGCTGCCTGGCTGGGGGTGGGAGCGGCGACGGCCGCCGCCGGCCACCCGATGCCGTGGCCCGTGCTCGTCGTCGGAGCGCTGATCTGCGCGGGCGCGGCGCTCGCCCCGGACCTCGACCACAAGGCGGCGACGATCTCGCGCGCCTTCGGTCCGGTCTCGCGCGGGCTGTGCGAGATCGTCGACAAGCTCTCGTACGCGGTCTACAAAGCGACGAAGAAGCCGGGGGACAAGCGCAGGACCGGCGGCCACCGGACCCTGACGCACACCTGGCTGTGGGCGGTGCTGATCGGCGGCGGCGCCTCGGTCCTGGCGATCATGGGCGGCCGGTGGGCCGTGCTCGGGATCCTGTTCGTGCACATGGTGCTCGCGGTCGAGGGCCTGCTGTGGCGGGCCGCCCGCGTCTCCAGCGACGTCCTGGTGTGGCTGCTGGGCGCGACGAGCGCGTGGATCCTCGCGGGCGTGCTGGACAAGCCGGGCAACGGGGCGGACTGGCTGTTCACCGCGCCCGGTCAGGAGTACCTGTGGCTCGGCCTGCCGATCGTGCTCGGCGCCCTCGTCCACGACATCGGCGACGCGCTGACGGTCTCCGGCTGCCCGATCCTGTGGCCGATCCCGGTGTCCGGCAAGCGGTGGTACCCGGTGGGCCCGCCCAAGGGCATGCGGTTCCGGGCGGGCAGCTGGGTGGAGCTGAAGGTGCTGATGCCGGCGTTCATGCTGCTGGGGGGCGTGGGCGGGGCGGCGGCGCTGAACATGATCTGAGCGCCTCTCCCGGCACCGGGGCCGGGCCCGGCCCCGCCGCAGGGGCGTCACCCGTGCCAGGAGCGCCAGAGCGCCGCGTACGCCCCCTCCGCCGACACCAGCTCGTCATGGCTGCCCAGCTCGCTGATCCGGCCGTTCTCCACCACCGCGATCACGTCCGCGTCGTGCGCCGTGTGCAGCCGGTGCGCGATCGCCACCACCGTGCGGCCCTCGAGCACCCGCGACAGCGAGCGCTCCAGGTGGCGCGCCGCCCTCGGGTCCAGCAGCGACGTCGCCTCGTCCAGGACCAGCGTGTGCGGGTCCGCCAGCACCAGGCGGGCCAGTGCGATCTGCTGGGCCTGGGCCGGGGTGAGCGTGACACCGCCGGATCCGACCTCGGTGTCCAGACCCTCGGACAGCGCCCGTGCCCACCCGTCCGCGTCGACCGCCCCGAGCGCCGCCCACAGCTCGGCGTCCTCCGCGGACGTACGGGCGAGGAGCAGGTTGTCCCGGAGCGAGCCCACGAAGACGTGGTGCTCCTGGTTGACCAGCGCCACATGCTCGCGCACCCGTTCCGCCGGCATCCGGGACAGCTCGGCCGCGCCCAGCGTGACCCGGCCGGTGCGCGGGGCGTAGATGCCCGCGAGCAGCCGGCCCAGCGTCGACTTGCCCGCGCCCGAGGGGCCGACGAGCGCCAGCCGGGTGCCGGGCGCCACGTCCATCGAGACACGGTGCAGCACGTCGACGCCCTCCCGGTACCCGAAGTGGACCCGGTCCGCGCGCACGTCGCGCCCCTGCGGACGCACCGCCCCGTCGCCCGCGTCCGGCTCGATCTCCCGCACGCCGACGAGCCGTCCCAGCGACACCTGGGCGACCTGGAGCTCGTCGTACCACCGCAGGATCAGGTTCACCGGGTCGACCATCATCTGGGCGATCAGCGCACCCGTGGTCAGCTGTCCGATGCCGATCCAGCCCTGGAGGACGAACACGCCGCCGATCATGAGCACGGAGCCGAGCACGGTCGCGTGCGTGACGTTGAGGACGGGGAAGAGCACCGAGCGCAGGTAGAGGGTGTACCGCTCCCACGCCGTCCACTCCTTGATCCGCCGGTCGGAGAGCGCCACCCGGCGTGCCCCGAGGCGGTGCGACTCCACGGTGCGGCCCGCGTCGACGGTCTCGGCCAGCACGGCGGCGACGGCCGCGTAACCCGCGGCCTCCGAGCGGTAGGCGGAGGGGGCCCGCCGGAAGTACCAGCGGCAACCGATCACCAGCACCGGCACCGCCACGAGCACCGCGGGCGCCAGCGGCGGCGCGGTCACGGTCAGCCCGCCGAGCAGCAGCACGATCCAGAGCACACCGATCGTCAGCTGCGGGACCGCCTCGCGCATCGCGTTCGCCAGCCGGTCGATGTCCGTGGTGATACGGGACAGCAGGTCGCCCGTCCCGGCTCGCTCCAGCACGCCGGGCGGGAGCCCGACCGACCGCACGAGGAAGTCCTCGCGCAGGTCCGCCAGCATCCGTTCGCCGAGCATCGCGCCCCGCAGCCGTACCAGGCGCACGAACGCGGCCTGGATCACCAGCGCCACCGCGAACAGCGCGACCGTCCGCTCCAGATGGAGCTCGCGCGCCCCGTCCGCCGCCCGCTCCACGAGCGAGCCGAGCAGCCACGGGCCGGCCATCGAGGCCACGACGGCCACGGTGTTGACGAGCACGAGGAGCCCGAAGGCCCGGCGGTGGCGGCGCAGCAGCCCGGCCACGTACGCCCGTACCGTCGCGGGAGACCCCACCGGCAGGGTCGTCGCCGTCCGGGGAGCCGCCGGGTCGTAGTCCGGTGGCGCCACGCCGATCATGCTGTCTCCTCGATGTCGAGCCCGGTCCTGAGGGCGCCGTCGCCCGACGCGTGGACCGAGGAGAGCTGCTCCTGGTCGGTCTCGCGGGTGACGACCGCGCGGTATCGCGGTTCCTTGTGCAGCAGTTCGCGGTGCGGGCCCACCGCCGCCGCCTCGCCGTCGTGGACCAGGACGACCCGGTCGGCGCGGTCCAGCAGCAGTGGCGAGGACGTGAAGACGACCGTCGTACGTCCGGAGCGCAGCGACCGCACTCCCTCGGCGATCCGCGCCTCCGTGTGCGAGTCGACGGCCGACGTCGGTTCGTCGAGCACCAGCACCTCGGGGTCGGTCACCAGCGAGCGCGCCAGCGCCAGGCGCTGGCGCTGGCCTCCGGAAAGGGAGCGACCGCGCTCGGTGATCGGCGCCTCCATGGGGTCCCCGTCGAGCGACGCCTGCGCGAGCGCGCCGAGCACGTCCCCGCACTCGGCGGCCGCGAGCGCGTCCGCCGCCGGCACCGCACCGGACGCCGGCACGTCGAGCAGCTCGGTCAGCGTCCCGGACAGCAGGACCGGGTCCTTGTCCTGGACGAGGACGGCCGCCCGCGCGGCGTCCAGGGGCAGGTCGTCGAGGGCGACGCCGCCGAGCAGCACGGACGGCAGGCCCTCCGGTTCCGCGGGGTGCCCGCCGAGCCGTTCGGCCAGCCGGCCGGCCGCGTCCGGATCGCCGCACACGACCGCGGTCAGCAGGCCGGAGGGCGCGTGCACTCCGGTGGACGGGTCGTACAGGTCCCCCGTCGCCACCGCGTCCGTGCCCGTGCCGCTCGTGGGGCGCTCCAGTGAGAGGACCCGGGCCGCCCGGCGCGCCGAGGGACGGGAGAAGGAGTACGCCATGGCAATCTCCTCGAAGTGCCGCAGGGGATAGGCCAGCAGCATCACCGCGCTGTACGCGGTGACCAGTTCGCCCACCGCGATGCGGCCGTCGCCGACCAGCCCGACGCCGTGGTGGACGACGGCGATGGCGAGGAGGCCCGGCAGCAGCACCTGCACGGCCGCGATCAGCGACCACATCCGGGCACTGCGCACCGCCGCCCTGCGCACCTCCTGGGACGCACGGCGGTAGCGGGCCAGGAACAGCTCCTCACCTCCGATGCCGCGCAGCACCCGCAGTCCCGCGACCGTGTCGGAGGCCAGTTCGGTGGCCTTGCCCGCCTTCTCGCGCTGGATGTCCGCGAGCCGGGTCGCGCGCGGCAGCAGCGGCAGCACGCCGAGAGCCAGGACCGGCACCCCGATCGCGACCGGCACACCGAGCGCCGGCTGGTAGACCAGCAGGGCGACGCAGACGAGCACGACCGTGACGGCCGCCGCCAGGAAGCGGGAGACCGCCTCGACGAACCAGCCGATCTTCTCGACGTCGCCCGTCGAGACCGCGACGACCTCACCCGCAGCGACCCGGCGGGTGAGCGCCGAGCCCAACTGCGCGGTCCTGCGGGCCAGTAGCTGCTGGGTGCGGGCGGCGGCCGTGATCCAGTTGGTGACGGCCGTACGGTGCAGCATCGTGTCGCCGAAGGCGATACCGGCCGTCGCGAGCGCCATCAGGCCGCCTGCTTCGGCGAGCCCGGACCCGGAGCGCTCCACCACGGCCTGGACGGCGAGACCGACGCCGTACGGCAGCGCCATCACGGACAGGAAGTGCAGCAGGCCCCAGCACAGGGACTTGACCTGTCCGCCCAGCTGGCCCAGGCCGAGCCAGAGGAGGAAGCGGGTGCCGGAGCGGACGTCGGGTACTCCTGGATCGGGATACGGAAGATCGCGAATCTGCATGACGTCCCAGGACTCGTCGAAGAGGGGAGAAAGGGGAGGGAGCAAGGGTGGTTCAAACCGTGCAAGGTTCGCGGTTCACCGCCCCCGCGAGCAATTGATTTTCTGCGCACGGCGGCACAGAACGCGCCAATATCCATCAGCGGGGGTCCGGCGCGGCACAGCCCGCACGCTTCACTCCTGACCCATGAAGACCGCCCGCGGAGTTCGGCAGCGACTGGCACGATCCCGTCAGGGCCGCCCCGCCCGTGGAGCGACCCGACACCAGATCGTGCCAAGTAACCGTCGCACAGGCCCGGTTCCGCGACTTCACGCCCTACCGCGGCGCCTTACGCGCCGCCCGCGGACTGCGGCACCCTCCCCCAGCTACCGCTGGGAGGTGTCCCCAGAGCAAGGTGGTGCTGCGGCTCGAAGGCTCCGTGAAGGGACGCCAGTACGACCGGCTCGGCCACCTCGCCATCGGCGGGATCGAGATCCTGCGGACGTAGACCCCGCAGCCCTCGCCGGACGGGCGTCTGTGCTGACGTGACCCGGAGGGAGGGTGCCCGGCCGGCGCGCAGGGAGCCGGGTGGGCACCCGGCCGCGGGCCGGACGGGCACGCGACGCTCCCCAGGAGCCGGCGCCCCGGCCCGGCGGTCACTCTCGGCAGCGCGGTCCCGATCCGTCGACCAGCGTGGACAGCAGCTCGCCCAGTACCTTTCGCTGCTCGGTGGTGAGCGGTGCGAGGACGTCCTCCGCCGCGGCGCGGCGCGCGTCGCGCAGGGTCCGGAGCGCGGCGCGGCCGGTGTCCGTGAGCTCGATGCGGGTCACCCTGCGGTTGGCCGGGTCGGGGACGCGCCGCACGCAGCCGCCCGCCTCCAGACCGTCGACGAGGCTGGTCACGGCACGCGGCACCACTTCCAGGCGCTCCGCGAGATCGGCCATGCGCGGCGGCCGGTCGTAGTGCGCGACCGTCCGCAGCAGGCGAGACTGCGCCGGAGTGATGGCGATGTCGGCGGACTCCAGCTGGCGCTTCTGGCTGCGGTGGAGGCGGCGGGTCAGCCGCAGCAGCTGCTCGGCGAGGAGGCCGTCGGCGTCAGGGGTGCTCATGCGGGAACACTAGCAGGATGTTGTTCATTGTGAATACAGGTAACAGTGAGCTAGGCTCTCGGACGTCGTCCGCCGGACGACCCCGTCCGTCCGCCCACCGGAAGGAGCCCGTTGCGCCCCGAGCACCTGACCTGGACCCCGCCGTCCAAGGACCCCGACCAGCCGCCCGCGGACGTCCGCCGCATCCTCCGCCTCTTCCGGCCCTACCGCGGCAGGCTCGCCGTCGTCGGCCTCCTCGTCGGTGCGTCCTCGCTGGTCTCCGTCGCGTCGCCGTTCCTGCTCCGCGAGATCCTGGACACCGCGATCCCGCAGGGCCGCACCGGGCTGCTCAGTCTGCTGGCACTCGGCATGATCGCCACCGCGGTGATGACCAGCGTCTTCGGAGTGCTGCAGACCCTCATCTCGACCACCGTCGGCCAGCGCGTCATGCACGACCTGCGCACCGGGGTCTACGCACAGCTCCAGCGCATGCCGCTCGCGTTCTTCACCAGGACGCGCACGGGCGAGGTCCAGTCCCGCATCGCCAACGACATCGGCGGCATGCAGGCGACCGTCACCTCCACCGCCACCTCCCTGGTCTCCAACCTCACGGCCGTGG
Source organism: Streptomyces sp. PKU-EA00015 (assembly GCF_013387495.1). Classification (GTDB taxonomy): domain Bacteria; phylum Actinomycetota; class Actinomycetes; order Streptomycetales; family Streptomycetaceae; genus Streptomyces. Next base: position 31,099 of record NZ_JABZEE010000005.1, read on the forward strand.
TCGCCACCGTCGTCGCGATGCTCGCCCTGGACTGGCGGCTCACCGTCGTCTCGCTGCTCCTGCTGCCGCTGTTCGTCTGGATCAGCCGCCGCGTCGGCCGTGAGCGCAAGAAGATCACCACACAGCGGCAGAAGCAGATGGCGGCGATGGCTGCCACGGTCACCGAGTCCCTGTCGGTCAGCGGCATCCTCCTCGGCCGCACCATGGGCCGGGCCGACTCGCTGACCCGGTCCTTCGCGGACGAGTCCGAGCGGCTCGTCGACCTCGAAGTGCGCTCCAGCATGGCGGGCCGCTGGCGGATGTCGACGATAGGCATCGTCATGGCGGCCATGCCCGCCCTCATCTACTGGGCGGCCGGTCTCGCGCTCAGGACGGGCGGACCGGCCATCTCCATCGGCACGCTCGTCGCCTTCGTCTCGCTCCAGCAGGGCCTGTTCCGCCCGGCCGTCAGCCTGCTGTCCACCGGTGTGCAGATGCAGACGTCGCTCGCGCTCTTCCAGCGGATCTTCGAATACCTCGATCTGTCCGTCGACATCACCGAGCCCGCGAAGCCCGTGCGGCTCGACAAGATCAGCGGCGACGTGCGCTTCGAGGCGGTCGACTTCGCGTACGACCCCGCGCAGAAGCAGCCGACACTCGACCGGATCGACCTCGCCGTGCCGGCCGGCGGCTCCCTGGCCGTCGTGGGCCCCACCGGCTCCGGCAAGTCCACGCTCAGCTACCTGGTGCCCCGGCTCTACGACGTCACGGGCGGCCGTGTCACGATCGACGGCGTCGACGTCAGGGACCTCGGCTTCGACACCCTCGCGCAGGCCGTCGGCGTCGTCTCCCAGGAGACGTACCTCTTCCACGCCTCCGTCGCCGACAACCTGCGCTTCGCCAAGCCCGACGCCACCGACGAGGAGATCGAGGCCGCGGCCCGCGCCGCGCAGATCCACGACCACATCGCGTCGCTGCCCGACGGCTACGACACCCTGGTCGGAGAGCGCGGATACCGCTTCTCGGGCGGTGAGAAGCAGCGGCTCGCCATCGCCCGCACCATCCTGCGCGACCCGCCCGTGCTGATCCTCGACGAGGCGACCAGCGCCCTCGACACCCGCACCGAGCACGCCGTGCAGCAGGCCATCGACTCCCTGTCCGCCGGACGCACCACCATCACCATCGCCCACCGGCTGTCGACCGTCCGGGACGCCGACCAGATCGTCGTGCTGGAATCCGGACGCATCGCCGAGCGCGGCACGCACCAGGAGCTCCTCGACCGGGACGGCCGCTACGCCGCACTGGTGCGCAGGGACGCGGAGCTGCGGCCCGAGGCGGCCGTGACCGCCGACGTCACCTGACGGGCCGCGCCCCAGGGCCTCCTGACGACATGTCGGCTCCCGGCCGCCCTCGGCCGCTCGCGGCTCGTGTGCGGCACCCCGCGGGCCCGCCGAGGCGCCCCATGCGGCATGATCGCCGGCCATGAGAGCACTCCTGGGTGTCGACCTGCCGGGATTCCGTCCCGTCGACCACGACGTATGGGCCAACGACGAAGGCGACATCCTGTCGCTGCACTTCTTCGGGCTGCCGCCGGACCTGCCCGCGTCCCTCGACGACGGCCCCACGCTGCGCGCCGCGCTCACGCGGTACACCGCCGAGGCCGGCGGCGGCCTGATCGAGGCGTCGGTCAAGTCGCTCGGTTCCCTGCCCGCACTGCGCCAGATACTCAAGCTGCCGCTGCCGGGGCAGCCGAACGGTCAGGTGTTCATCGGCAGCTTCACCGTGCCCCGAGCCACCTGCAGCACCGTCGTGAAGATCCAGGCGCCCGAGCGGGGGACGACCGGGATGCGCGAGGCGATGGTCATGGCCCAGGTCGGCCCCACCGACTACTTCCGTCCGCACCCCTATGCACCCGAGGTGCAGGGCGGTCTGCCCTTCCACGCGGCCGACCACGCCCAATGGGACGCCCAGTTCCCCGACCACCCGCTGAGCCGGGTCCGACGCGGACTCGCCGGCCTCGCGGAAGGGGTGCAGGCGGTACCGGAGTTCGCCGCGCTGCCGCCGTTCGCACCCTGAACAGAGCTGTACGCGACGGCGACGCCGCTCCCCGGGGACGGCTGAGCGGCGGCGCCGCGGGCGAGTGCGGGACGAGCCGGCGCACGACGTGGACGGCTCCGACGAGCAGGCGCGTCCTTCGTGTCGCCATGCGGGAGGTACCGGGGCGAACGGGGCGGCCGCGTTAGCGTGCCCGTATGACGAACGAGCGCTCGTCGGCCCGGCGCGGGCGCCGGTACCGCCTCACCCGCCGCGGCCGTCTGGTCCTGCTCCTCGGCACGGCCGCGGTGGCGGCGGCCGCCGTCCTGGTGCCCTTCCTGCTGAGGGAGGAGAAGAGCGAGCGGCCCCGCCCAGCCCCTGTTTCGCTGGTGATCCCCGAAGGATGGCGCGCGGGCCAGGTGTACGCCGCCGTCGACAAGGCCCTGAAGCGGCCACCCGGCACCACGCGGACCGCGATCCGCTCGGCCCGGCTGAAGTTGCCGCCGGAGGCCCGGGGCAACCCCGAGGGGTACCTCTTCCCGGCCACCTATCCCGTCGACGAGAAAACCACCCCGGCGAGCCTGCTCAGCTTCATGGTCAACACGGCGCACCAGCGGTTCGGGGCCAGGGCCGTCGTCGCGAGCGCCCGCAGGGAAGGGCTCAGCCCCTACGAGGCGGTCAACGTCGCCAGCATCGTGCAGGCCGAGGCGGACACGGCGTCCGACATGGGCAAGGTGGCCCGCGTCATCCACAACCGGCTCGCCAAGGGGATGCCGCTCCAGATGGACTCCACCCTCAACTACGCCCTTGATCGCAGCACCGTCGACACGACCACCGCGGACACTCGGCTCGACAGCCCCTACAACACGTACGGCCGCACCGGCCTGCCGCCGACGCCCATCGACAACCCGGGCGAGGAGGCGATGCGCGCGGCCGTCGAGCCGCCCGCGGGCGACTGGCTGTACTTCGTCACCGTCGAACCCGGTGACACCCGCTTCACCGGTGACTACGAGGAACACCAGCGGAATGTGGGGGAGTTCAACGCGCGCCGCGCCGAGGCCAGGGACGCGGGCTGACGGGCGGCCCGCTCCCGGCGCGTCCCGCTCCAGGCCGCCGCCGCGGGACAACCGCGCCTCATACCAGCGCCGGTTCGCGCTCCGGCTCCGGTTCGCGCTCCAGGAGGCGTTTGATCTCGCGGACCGCGGCGCGCCCTGCCCGGTTGGCCCCGATCGTCGACGCCGACGGGCCGTAGCCGACGAGATGGACGCGCTCGTCCCGTACGGCCCTGGTCCCCTCGACCCGGATGCCGCCGCCCGGCTCCCGCAGCCGCAAGGGCGCCAGGTGGTCGATCGCCGCCCGGAACCCGGTCGCCCACAGGATCACGTCGGCCTCGACCGTCCGGCCGTCGTCCCAGGCCACCCCGGTCGGTGTGATCCGGTCGAACATCGGCTCGCGCTCCAGCACCCCGGTCTCTCGGGCGTGCCGGACGGCGTCGGTCAACGGCAGCCCGGTCACCGACACCACGCTCAGCGGCGGCAGTCCGCGCCGCACACGCTCCTCGACCATGGCGACGGCGGTCCGTCCGGCGTCCTCGTCGAAGGGCCCCTCGCGGAAGACGGGGGGCCGACGCGTCACCCAGGTGGTCTCCGCCGCCACCTCGGCGATCTCCATCAGGTGCTGGGTGCCCGACGCCCCGCCGCCCACCACGACGACGCGCTGCCCGGCGAACTCCTCCGGGCCGGGGTAGTCCGCGGTGTGCAGCTGACGCCCCCGGAACGTCTCCTGACCGGGGTAGCGGGGCCAGAACGGCCGGTCCCAGGTGCCGGTCGCATTGATCAGCGCGCGTGCCGGCCACACTCCCTCGGAGGTCTCGACCGCCAGCCGTCCGCCGTCCGCCTCGCGTACCGCGCGGACCTCCACGGGGCGGTGGACCCGCAGGCCGAAGCGTTCCTCGTACGCCGTGAAGTACGCGCCGATCACCTCGGAGGACGGCCGGTCGCCGTCGGCACCGGTCAGTTCCATACCGGGCAGGCTGTGCATGCCGTGCACCTTGCCGTAGGTGAGCGAGGGCCAGCGGAACTGCCAGGCGCCTCCCGGGCGCGGCGCGTGGTCCAGGACCACGAAGCCCCGGTCGGGCACCAGGCCGGCGCGCCGCAGGTGATAGGCGGCGGAGAGCCCCGCCTGCCCGGCGCCGATGACGACCACGTCCACGTCCTGTGCCCCAGAGTTGTTCACGGTTCTACCAACCGAGAGCGGGCCCGGGATCTTCCCCGAGGCGGCCGTGCGACGCGCGCCCGGCAGGTGGCGGGCGGGAGGATGGAGCCATGCCCGGACACTTCACCACCACGACCCTGACCCTCACCACCGGATCCGGCGAGACGGTCACCGATCTGACGCACACCTGCGAGCAGTTCCTCGCCCAGCACGCGGACGGCAGGGACGGCCTGCTCAACGTGTTCGTCCCGCACGCCACCGCCGGAGTCGCCGTCATCGAGACCGGCGCGGGCAGCGACGACGACCTGCTGGCCGCGCTGCACACGATCCTGCCCGCCGACGACCGCTGGCAGCACCGCCACGGCAGCCCCGGCCACGGCAGGGACCACGTCCTGCCCGCCTTCGTCCCGCCGCACGCGACGCTGCCGGTGCTCGGGGGACGCCTGGAGCTGGGCACCTGGCAGTCGGTCTGCCTGGTCGACACCAACAAGGACAATCCCAGCCGCCAGGTGCGGCTGAGCTTCCTCGGCTGACCCGGGCGTCATCGGTCGTCGCTCGGCCGGTCGGCGTAGTCCTCGACCAGGTCGCCGACGAGCGCGAGCAGGTCGTCGGCCCGTCGCCGGTCCTGTTTCTGTTCCGCCGATGCCCCGTCTCGCGGGCGGCCGCGAGGAAGACCGCTGCCCTCGCCCACGGACAGCACGACCCGGTCCCAGAGGCAGCGGTTCCTCCCCGGACCGGCGACATCAGAGCTCCCCTCCACGCCCGCAGGACGCAGGGGGAGGGACTTGCTGTTGGGGGGCGTTGCCGTGGCGGAGCCCTGGCGACTGGCGGCAACGCTGCGTGAGGGCGCTTTGCGTGCCCGAAGGGCTACGGAAGTGGGGCATCTCCGGCGCCGAAGGCGGTCGGGGCGCGTGTCAGGGCACGCAGCCAGGCAAGATCCGAAAGTCGGGCCGGCGGCCGCCGGGGAACCGAGGCCGGCCGGACAGGGCTCGCGACCCGCTCGGCGGGGCATACTTAGTCCACGATGACAAATCGATCCGCGCCGCGGCGCCACCTGCCCACCAGCCCCTTCGCAGCTCCAACCGATCCCGTGATCAAGGACTTCGCCCTCGGAGACCGCGTCTCCCACGACCGGCACGGCCTCGGAAAGATCGTCGGTCAGGAGGCCGCTGGTGCCTTTCTCGTCGACTTCGGTGCCTGCCAGACCCGCATCGTCAGCCCCTACAAGGGCATGCACAAGCTCTGACCACCCGTCCCCGGGGCACGGCCGCTCGGCGGCCGGGCCCCGGGGACGTACAGCGGTCAGCCGGTGGTGAGCTCGTAGAAGCCCCGGCCGAACGTGGCCGCGACCATGCGGTGGAGGCCGGCGTCGTACTCGATGTCGTCCACCGGGACCGCGGGCATGCCCCGGCCCAGGCGGACCCACTGCCGCCCGCCCGACGGGGATGCGAGAACACCCTGGTCGGTGCCGATGTACAGCACCTTGCCGCGCCCCGACGACCAGATCGTTGACGGGTGCGTCCGGCAGGTCCCGGACAGGTCCTTCCCGTGCCTGCCGCCGTCCGTGCTGCCGTGGACATGGGCGAGTCCCGCGCCCGCGCGGTAGGCGGAGTGCGTGGTGCAGACCCGGTCGGGGTCGGCGGGATCGACGACGACGCGGGTCACCCAGGGCAGCCCCTCCGCCGGCTTCGTCCAGGTGGCGCCCAGGTTCCTGGTGACCCGGACCCGGCCGTCGTCGGTGCCGGCGCAGACGGTTCGGCCGTCACCCGCCGGGGCGATCGAGGTGATCGTCCCGTAGTCGGTGCAGATCGGGTCGGGCCCCGGGCCGCCGGACAGGTCAGGGCTGATGGCCTGCCGGGTCACACCGCCGTCCGTGGAACGGTGCGGGCGGGCGACGCCGTGGACCGGATCAGTAGTTCTGCCACTCGTTGCTGGTGTACTCCAGGATCACGGGGTCCATCAGGGTGCTGGCCCTCACGTTCTGCGGGCGGCGGTCCACGGGGAAGACGGTGGCGGCCTCGAGGACGGCGTCGTCCAGGAAGCGCAGCGGCGGGGCGTCCTCGGCCAGGCGCAGGAGCGGCGGCGGCCCGTCCGTGCCGGGAGTCGCCAGGACGAAGCCCCAGTTGCCGAAGCTGGGGACGTCCACCTGGTACTCGGTGGTGCGGTAGCCGGCCTCGCTGATCGTCGCGGCGATGGACCAGTACGACTTGGGTGCGAAGAAGGGGGAGCCGGCCTGCACCATGACCTGGCTGTCCTGCTTCAGGACGTGGCGGAGCAGGTGGTAGAACTCGACGGAGTAGAGCTTGGCGAGCGCCGCGTTGTCCGGGTCGGGGAAGTCGATGACGACCGTGTCGTAGCGCCGGTCCGCGTCGCGCAGCCAGTTGAAGGCGTCGGCGTTGACGGCCGTGACCCTCGGGTCGTCTAGCGCCCGGCCGTTGAGCTCGCGCAGCGGTGCGAAGGTGCGGGCGAGCCGCGTCATGGCCGGATCGAGGTCGACCAGCGTGACCGTCTCGACGTCGTCGTAGCGCAGGACCTCCCGCAGGGCCAGGGCGTCGCCGCCGCCCAGGATCAGCACGGAAGACCGTTTCGCGGACAGGGCGGGGTGGACGAGGGCCTCGTGGTAGCGGTACTCGTCGACGGACGAGAACTGGAGGTCGCCGTTGAGGAACAGCCGGGTGTCCGGCTCCCCGGTGAACGCCGTGGACCGGGTGACCACGATGTCCTGGTACGGCGTGGTCTCGGCGTGGATGATCGGGTCGCGGTAGAGCTGCTGCCGCGCGGTGACCTCGATGTCGTCCGCCAGCGCATACACCGTGCCGAGTACGGCCAGGACGGCGGCCATGCCGCCGAGCAGCGCGATGCGCACGACCCGGCGGGTCTCGCGGCGGAAGATCCACAGGACGACGAGGACGCCGGCCACCGCGTTGACGGCGCCCACCACCAGGGCCCCCTTGAGCTGGCCGAAGGCCGGCAGGAGCAGCAGCGGGAAGCACAGACCGCCGACCAGCGCGCCGATGTAGTCCACGGCGAACATGTCGGCGACCGCGCTGCCTGCCTCCTGACGCCTGATCCGCTGAAGCAGCGTCATCAGCAGCGGTATCTCGGCCCCGATGAGGAGACCGACGACGAAGGACACCACCACCATCGACGGCATGTAGATGCGCAGCCAGGCGAACGACACGTAAAGGACGAGCACCGACAGCCCGCCGGCGAGCGCGAGCATGCCCTCGACGAGGGCGAACGCGCCGACCGCCCGCCGCTGGAGCGGTTTGGCCGCCAGCGATCCGATGCCCATGGCGAACACCATGACGGAGATGACCACGGAGGTCTGCATCACGGAGTTGCCGATGAGGTAGCTGCCCAGCGCGGTGAGCGCCAGTTCGTAGACGAGGCCGCAGGCCGCGCAGAGGAACACCGAGAACAGCAGCAGGAAGCGTGCCCCCCGCGAGCGGGTCGCGGGCGGGCGGGCGGGGACCGTGGTGGTGCGGTCGAGCGTGGTGGTGCCCATGCGTGGTTACGAGACGGCGGCGCCGACCATGAAGGCCGTGCCGATGTACATCGCGGCCTGGACCCAGGCCGCGGGGTGGGGGCGGTCCCCGTTGTCGTCGAGCACGGCGTGACCGAGGCGGCCCGGGGTCAGCAGACCCACGACGCAGGAGATGAACGTCATCACGGCGACGCCCGCGAGGCCGTACAGCAGGGTGCTGAACAGGCCGAGGCCCAGGCCCAGTTCGGACTCGCTCGCTCTGATGGACTGGTCGATGACGAGGCCGATGGCTATCGTCTGGCCCGCGAGCAGGACCGCGGCACCGCGGTTGCGCTCGGTCCACACCACGTGGAGGAGCTTGCCGGGGGTCACGAGGTCGAGTGCGATGAAGCCGACCGCCATCACGATGAAGCCGACCAGGCCGTAGAGCAGGGCGGTGCCTGCCGACTCGAGGATCTCTGCCACGGGGGTGCCTTTCGGGGACGTCGTCGGTGAGTTCGGGTGGGTGGACGGTGCGGTTACTTGCCGGAGCCGGGGCCGCCGCCGCGGAACGCCTCGCTGTCCGGGTCCGGCCACACGTTGCCGATACGGGACTTCCAGCGGCGGTGGCCGTCGCGGTAGTCGTCGATCTCGATCATGCTGCCGCTCTGGTGGGGGGTGATCGCGACGATGTCGTCGCGGTAGCGGAGGAACACGTGGCCGTCGTCCTCGAGGCGGTCCTCGGCCGCGATGTGCCCGTGGATCTCGTCCCCGACCGCGGCCGGCGTGTCGAGGCTGTCGGTGTACGTCGGTCCGACGCCGTCGTACTCCTGGTGGATCCACGACCTCGGCACGTCGTTGACGTCGTCGGACTCACCGGCACAGGCGGTGAGCGCGACCGTGGCGAGCATCGTCACGCTGATGAGTCGGGCGGTCTTCATCGGGCCTCCAGCCGGGTGTGCGTCGCCACGATCTGGCGGCTCTGCGGATAGGTGTGCCAAGTGCGCCAGCTCAGGCCGGTGGCGTGCCGGTCGACGGTCAGCGCGGTGACGGCTTCGGGGGAGCCCGGGAAGATCCCGTACAGCGCCTCGGGGTTCCCGTCCGACCGGCTGCGGATCCATGCCACCCGGTTGCTGAAGCCGGCCGAGGCGAAGTGCCGGACGCGCGCGTCGAAGCGGTAGGTCCAGTCGTCGAACTCCCGCACCGTCGTCCCGGGCAGGCCACCCGCGACGCCGGGGAGGCAGGCGACGGTCTCCCGGACCGGCCCGGCGAAGACCTGATGGGAGGCGCCCAGGAGTCTGAGCTGGACGTCGAGCCCGCCGATCGTCAGATCGCGTACCGCGAGCGCGTCGAGCGCGGGCAGGACCAGCGAGAAGGAGAGCTGGTCCGCGTCGGTGTCCAGATACGGGGTCGTCAGTGCTATGCCGCTCACGTACCGCTGCCCGCCCGGGGGTCGGACACGGCAGCCCCGGCGGGGCGCCCTCCTGGCGCGGGCGTCCGCTCCCGGCGACCGGTACCGGAGACGGATCCGGTGGCGAGGACGGCGGACTGGGGCTTCAACGGTGATCCCTACGACGTGGCACGGGCAATGAGCGCGCTGAGTATGGCACAGGCGTTCCGCGTCGCAGCGCGGGGGTGGCCCCCGCGATCCCGGTTCGGCGGGCGGCGGGCCCGGGGGCCGCGCCGCCGCCGGGGCGGTCAGCCGGCGGCCGCCCGCACGAAGCGCTCATGGTCGTCCGCGCAGACCTTGCTCCCGGAGGAGGGCAGCAGCTGCGGAATGCCGTCCACGATCGGGTAACTCAGCTGGAGGCGCGGGTTGTACAGCACGCTCTCACCGGCCGGCAGCGTCAGCGGCCCCTTGTCCAGCGGGCAGGCCAGGATCCGCAGCAGCGGGTCGTCGGGGTTCATGGGACGGGCTCCTCGTTCTCGTGGGCGGCACAGGCGGCAGGGGCGGTACGGGCGACACAGGCGGTACGGCGGACGGGGTCAGGTCTGCGGGTCGTGGCGCGGCATGGCCAGCAGCACGGACAGCGCCAGCGCGGTGCCGGCCACCCGCAGGGTCAGCAGCAGCGGGTCGTCCGGCAGACGTTCCCCGAAGGTCAGCGTCCCGAGCACCGCCGTGAACAGACAGGTGACCGTCGTGCAGACGGGCACGATCAGGGAGGCCCTGCACCGCTGCAGCGCGGCCTGCGACATGACGAGTCCGGCGACGGCCGTGAACAGCAGCAGATACGGATAGGGGGAGGCGAACAGAGACCGCGCCGCCTCACAAACGCCCGCGCCCGTCAGCCGGCCGGACGCGCCCTTGATCGCCAGCGAACTGACCCCGTACAGCAGCCCGACGGCCACCCCGTACCCGATGCCGTTCGTCGGCACCCGGTGCCGCCTTCTCGCCCGCGCCTCCACGCGACCGTACAGCCACACCCCGCCCGCGAGCGACGGCACGCACACGAGGAGCACCAGTGTCCACGGAGCGCCGGTGCTCACGACCTCCTCGCCCTCGCGGACCGAGGCGACGACCATCAGCAGGGCGACGAGCACGGCGCCGAGCGCGTAGCGCTCGCGACCGGAGGGCTGTTCGCCGAGCACGGCGGACGACAGCAGCAGGAGCAGGACGAGACCGGAGACGAAGATCCCCTGCGCGGCCGCGATCGGCAGGGCACGGTAAACGATCAGCTGGGCGACGAACCCGGCGGCGAGAGCCAGGGCCCCGGCGATCCACAGGGGACTTGCCACCAGCACCGCGACGACGCGCGCGGGCCGCCGGGCCGACAGGGCGGGCAGGTCGCCGAGCGCCCGTTTCTCGAGCACGAAGCCCACGCTGTACAGCACGTTGGCCAGCAGTGCCGCGCCCACACCCCACCACATGCCGCTACCTCCGCCGGGCGTGGGCCAGCAGGATGGACGACGCCGAGGGCACGGCGCAGGCGGCCCGGTCCAGCAGCCGCAGGGCGCGCGGTACCCCGTGGAACGGCGCGCCCGCGATCCGCACGACCTCGAAACCGGACGCGGTGAGGAAGGAGCGCAGCGCACGGGCGGTGTACAGCCGCAGATGGCCGACCACTTCGCGCCCCGGCCTCCCGTGAATGCCGCGCAGGCTCACCTCCGAGAAGACGGGCTGCCATCCGGCGAGCAGCAGCGCGCGGTTGTACCAGGCGGCCAGGTTCGGCGTGGACAGCATCAGATGACCGCCGGGCCGCAGGATCCGCCGCAGCTCGTCCAGCGCCGAGTCGGGGTCGACGAGATGCTCGACGACCTCGCTGAACAGCACGGCGTCCGCGCAGCCGTCGGCGAACGGCAGTCCGCCGTCGCCCAGTTCGCCGCGTACCGCGTGCGCGAGCCGAGGCCGGGCCCGGCGCAGGGCGTCCTGCGACCAGTCGACACCGACGATCCGGTGTCCCGCGAGGACCGGCGCCGCGGTGGCGGCCGCACTGCCGTCCCCGCAGCCGACGTCGACGACGAGCGCGCCGGGTACGTCGAGCGCCCGGGCCAGCAGCCGCGCCTGGCGCCTGCTGCGTGCGTCGCCCGACGCCACCGGAACGGCGGGGTTCTCGTAGAAGGCACGCAGGCCCGAGGGAGCGGTGCCGCTCACAGGGCCTCCGCATCCGTCGCCGCCAGACGGCGGGCGAACACCTCGAGCAGCCGCAGCCCGTCGTCGTCGCCCAGCAGTGCCCGGGACCAGCGCAGTACCAGGTGCAGCCGGCCGCCCGTGGACGCCGTGGTGACGGTCAGACCCCGCGGCATCCTGGCGGGCGCCGAGAACCAGACGGCACCGGCCCGGCCGGCCTCGCCGAAGTCCAGGGGATAGGGGATTCGGCCGATGTTGCTGAGCAGCGTCGTGGACGTCCACGGCGAGGCCAGCCGCGTCAGGCCCCGGGTCGTCGCGGCCCTGGCGCCGACGGGCAGCACCGGCGCGGTCAACAGGGACGCGCCGCGCCCCAGTGGGGGACGGGGCCGCGCCTTGAGGGCGCGGGTGCGCTCCGCGGTGAGCCGCAGGAGGACGCCGATGTCGGCGCCGGCCGCCACTGCCGCTGCCGTGAAGCCGACCTCGACCAGGCGGGTGCCGTTGCCGATCGGCATCTCGGGACCGCGGCTGCGGTCGTCGACGGGCATCGTGATGCGCAGCGGGCGCTCGGGCGCGCCGTGCTCGCGGTTCCAGTCGGCGACGGTCAGGGCCGTGGCGGCCATCAGCTGGTCGTTGACCGTGTACGAAGCGCCCGGCTCCCGCCGCGGCACGGGCAGTTCGGCGACGAGCATCGCGTTGCCGGGCACCGGCCCCGGTCTGCCCGCGGCGACGCGGGCGGGTCTGGCCAGTACGGGCGTACGGGCCGCCCTCCGCTCCGGTGCGGCCAGGGGCCGGACCGGGGACGGCACGACAGGGGCCGGGCGGCCGCTGAGGAGCTCCGCCGCCGTCGCCGCGATCCGCAGGCACGACGGGCCGTCGAGCGCGGTGTGGTGCACCGTGAACAGGAGCACGCAGCCCGGCGTTCCCGGCTCCTCCACGACCTCCAGGCGCAGCGGAGGGGACGCCGACAGCGGCGGCGCCGCGGTGAGCGCGCGTGCGCGTGCGAGCGTGAGGGCGCCGGGCACGGGCTGTGGGACGGAGACGACCTCGGTGTCGGGCCCGTCCGTCAGCTCCCACTCGTAGCGCCGCGCGAACGGGCCGTGTGTCCGCTCCCGCATCAGTGCCCGAGGGTGCCGGCGCAGCGCGTGGGCGAACGCCTCGCGCAGCCGGTCCGGTGAGAGGCGGCCCGGCAGGTGGATCTCGATGTGCACGGTGTTGGGCTCGGAGGAATCCATGCAGTGCCGTGCCACCTCGTCGACGACCGGGAACGGCACGCGGGCCAGCGGTCCCCGGGCGGCTGCTCCGGCGGCTGACGACTCCTGAACGGTGGCCATCAGACCCTCCCTCGGTCGTGGTGGGGCGCGTGCCCGCCGCCTTCCGCCGGCCCGGTGGCCCGGTGGGCCCCGCTCCGGTGTTCCCGACCCACTGTCACCAGCGCGGCGAACAGCGCGGTCAGGGCGAGGAGTTGGGCCACCGGGCCGTACGCCCCCCGGCCCAGCGCGGCCGCCTCCCCGCTGCCGGCGACGGCGGCGGCACCGGCACCGGCCATGGCCGCGAACGCGAGCGGACCGAGGACCGACGGGCGCAGCCACGCCACGACCGCGAGCACGGGCACCACTGCGGCGACCGGACCGGCGACCACCGCACCCACCAGCGTCAGCGCGACGGTGCCGAGCAGCAGCCCGGGGCCGGGCGGCGCCGCCTGCTCCGGCAGCGCCGGCGCGGCGGGGGAGCGGCGGCGGACGAGGGCGAGTGCGGCCAGCAGCACCAGCAGCGCCCCGGCGCCGATCATCCCGGCGTCGTACATGCGCGAGGGCTCGTACAGGAGCGTCACCGTGCCGCCCTGACCGGCCGGGACGAGCCATGCCTGCTGCCATCCGTCGATCCGCAGCGGCGTCAGCTCCCTGCCGTTCAGCGTGGCCTTCCAGCCCGCGTTGTGGTTCTCGTGGATCTGGAGGTACGAGGCCTCTCCCGCGCCCACCCGCACGGTGCGGCGGTCGCCGCCGCCCGAGACGGTCTCCACCCGTCGGGGCGTGCCGGCCGCGGCCCGCGACGGCCCGGTGGCGAGCGTGATCCCGGTGACGGCCAGCGGGCCGGTGTCCCCGGCCTCGACCGTGTGCGTGCCGCGGTCGAGCGGCAGACGCCCGCCCTTGGTGCAGAGCGAGACGGCGACCGGTCGGCGCTCGGTCAGATCCCGTACCCGCCCCTCGGCGCGTGTCTCGAGGAACTGTCCGTCGACCGACACGATCGGTCCCTTGCCGCACGGCAGCCTGAACGTCTTGTCCGGGTCCGGCTGCGGCGCGCGGAACTTCTCCAGGGCGGGGATGTGCACCTCGCTCAGCCCGACCGGGAGCTGCAACCGGTCGTCGGCGACCGGGTTGTGGAGCGTCAGCGGGGCCACCCGGGAGATCGTGATGTCCATGCGGTCGGTGGTGACGGGGGAGAACCGGGCCATGCCGTTCTCGTCCACCGCCGCCACCGCCGTCCCGTCGGGCGAGCTGATCTGCACCTGCTCGGGCCGGGTGGCGAGCCCCCCGGCCGCCGCGAAGACGATCTCGCCGACCGCTGTCTTCTTCGGCCAGGACAGGTGCAGGACGGGGCGTTCACCGGCGACCCAGGCCGTGGTCAGGTCACCGTCGGTGAGGTTGCGGGGGCTCAGGTTCGTGCCGAGGCGCGCCGTGGAGTCCGCGCTCACGAGGATCTTGTCGCGCTGTCCGGTGAGGCCGAACAGCAGCTCGTCGAGCGCGTCGCCCGGCACGGGCAGCGCCGTCGCCCGCACCGTGTGGTCGCCGGGGCGGGCGGCGTCGAACTGCCGGTGCAGCCCGACCTCGGCGGGCACCGCGGACAGTCCGCCCGGATCGCTGCCGCGCCGCAGCGAGTAGACGACGGAGCCCGCGCCGTCGCGCGGAGCGTCGGCGGGCAGCTCCAGCATCCGGGTCACCTGCACACCGGGAACCGAGATCTCCGTGAATCCCGCGCCGGTCAGGCCGGGGCGGCCCTGCTGGGAGTCCAGGATCGTCACCTTCAGCCACCGCGCGTCGCCCTCGGGGGCGGCCACCTGCTGGGCGGTTCCGTCCGGCCGCAGCGGGGACACCCTGCTGCCCCGGTCGGTCTCCACCCGCACCGACGTGGGGGCCGCGCGTACGTTGCCACTGGGCAGCGGGGTCATGGACAGCGTCGCCGGTATCCGTGCGGGGCCGGTGAACGCGATGCGCAGCCACTCGCCCTCCGGCGAGCCCGGCGATCCCTCCGCCCAGCCCGTGTCGGGATTGCCGTCGAAGGCGTTCACCGGGTCGTACTGGGGCAGATGGAACAGCCAGTTCCCCACGGAGGACGCGCTGACGGAGGCGGCCCCCCGCAGCACGGCCGTCGTCCGGTGCCGCTCCGCCGTCAGGGGCAGGATCTGCCGCGGCTGCGCGCCCGGGTCCTGCGCCGCGTTCTCCGGGTTGCGCTCCTGGCGCGTGTACGTGTGCGACGTGTGCGAATTGACCAGCCCGAACCGGGTGTCGGCACGGCGCATCCCGTCGCCCGCCGCGTACAGGGAAGGGCGGTCCACCCCGGGACGGGCGTCTCCCGCGAGGACGGCGGGCCGCCCGGTGAGGGCGCCGTCGGCGGACAGCGGCAGCAGGGTCTCCGGCCCGCCGCTGACCACAGCCGTCGACGCCACCGGCGTCATCCTTGCCCTGCCGGGGCGGGCGGTCCCGGCGGGCGGCTCGTAGACCTCCACCGCGCGCTGGCGCGGGAACAGGCCCTCGACCTGCACGGGGGTGTCGTCCGCGATGCGTCCGCCGGTGAGCACCGGACCGAACCCGATGACCCGCTTGTACCCGGACGCCTCCAGCGTGCGCTTCACCGTCGTGGTGGGGACGTGGCCGATCTGGTCCGGGTCGAGGTCGTTGCGCACGACGACGTGGTGGAGACCCGCGCGGCCCAGGAACTCGCTCAGGCCCGGTACTTGGCCGCCCGACGTCAGCGCCTGCTCCACCGCGTCCATGGCCCGCCGGTTGCCGGGTGTGCCGAAGGGCACGTAGTCGCGCTGCGCCCAGGGCGAGCGGGCGAGGACGTCCAGCGGCTGGTCGATGGGCGAGCCCCAGGTGTAGAGGCCGTGCGCGGTCGCCGGCACGACGAGCGCCCGGTCCTCGGGCGAGTTCTCGGCCAGCCAGTCGGCGGTCGTCTCCCAGTACGCGGGCAGCTGCCGGAACGAACCGGGCTGCAGGATCGAGCCGTTGACGTAGGGCCAGCACAGGCCGGGCAGCACGAGGGCGGCCGCCGCCACGGGCGCGAGGCGCCGGGCGCGGGCGGGCACGGTGCCCGGCACGACGGCCGTGAGGTGCATCAGTCCGAGGGCGAGCGCCAGCGCCAGGCCGGTCTGGAACTTGTAGATGTTCCGGAACGGCACCAGCGGCCCGTTCAGCCAGCCCTGCACCGTCTCGTGGAACGGGCCGCCCAGCGCGCCGCCGTACCCGGCGAGGGTCACGAGGGCGACCGTCAGCACCGTCAGCACCAGCCAGCGCCGCTCGGGGAGATCGCGCCGCGCGAGACCGGCGAGTCCGAGCGCGGCCGCGAGCGCCGATCCGGCGATCACCAGGGCCGAGGTGGCGACGGTCCAGCCGGCCGGCAGCCAGGCCTCCCCGAAGTTCAGGTAGCCGACCCAGTTGCCCGCGCCGCGCAGCACCTCGGTCGCCGACATCGTCGCGGTGGTGGTCTGTGACGTCTCCACGTACGGCATGAAGTTCTCGCCGTACGTGCCGAGCAGCAGCAGCGGCACGATCCACCAGGCGGTCGCGAGGACCACGCACGGGGTCCACCAGGCGATCAGCGCGCGCTTGCGTGGCCCGGCCGGCCGGCACAGCAGGTACAGGCCCACGGGCAGCAGCGAGGCGAGGGTGGACGCGGCGTTCACACCGCCCATGAGGGGGATGATCAGCGCGGAGCGGGCAGCGGCGGTCCGGGGGCTCGTGCGGGGGTCGGTCAGAGGGAGCAGCACCCACGGGAGCAGCGCGCCGGGGAGGGCGGCGGCCGAGGTCGAGCCGACGACGATGGTGTACGTCGGCCACAGGGCGTACACCGCGGCACCGAGCAGCCGGGTCGCTGCGGAGCCGGTGCCCAGGCGCTCGGCCAGGCGCAGCGCACCCCAGAAGGCCGTGGTGACCACCAGCGAGAGCCACAGCCGTTCGGCGAGCCACACGGGCAGCCGCACGAGGTCGGCGGCCGCGTGGAACGGGAGCATCGGGATCAGGTAGCCGGCGTACTGGTCCGCGATGCCGCCGAACCCGGCCCGGTCGTGCCACAACTGGCCCAGGTCGCGGAGGAATTTCCAGGGGTCGGCCACGACGCCGAGCTTCGTCTCGAACGTCATCCGCCCCGGCGAGACGGCGAGGAACGCGACGAGGACCGCGGCCCAGAAGCCGAGCAGCCAGCGGCGCGAGCGCCGCGGCGGGGGCGGCGGACCGGGCGGCGGGGGGCCGGCCGCGGGGGAGGCGGGCGGGCGGGCGTGCACAGCGCTGGTCATGGACACCGCCGGAGGATGAGGAGGAGGTTCCAGGTGGCGAACTCGCGCAGCCCCGGCACGAGCGGGACGAGCTGGGGGACGACGGGCCAGTACCGCGACCGCGCGGAGACGATCTCCACGTCGCCGCGGCCCCTGACGTGCCGCAGGGTCGCGCCCACGCCGACGGCGAACAGGTTCTCCCCGAGGCGGTGCTTGGCCGGCCGGCCCGTCCGCCGCTCGTAGCGGGCCCGGGCACGCTCGGCTCCGAAGTAGTGCCAGGGCGCCCACTCGTGACCGCCCCAGGGGGACAGCCAGTTGGTGAACGAGACGTAGATCAGCCCGCCGGGACGGGTGACCCGCACCATCTCGCTGAGGAAGGTGCGCGGGTCGGACACGTGCTCCAGCACGTTGGACGAGAAGCACACGTCGGCCACGCCGTCGGCGAGCGGCAGCAGATAGCCGTCCGCCACGACCGTGCCGGCACCCGGCTCGGCGGCGAGCTCCGCCGGGTCCGGTTCGAACAGGTAGCTGTGGGCGCCGCGCCTGCGGAACTCCCGCGTGAAGTGCCCGCGTCCGCCGCCGACGTCGACGACGACGCGGCCGCTCAGCCCCATGTGGCGCTCCACCTGGTCGGCCGCGTCCCGCGCCAGCAGGCGGTAGGCGGTGCGGGGATCGTCCTGCTCGCGCAGGAAGGCCCGGAAGAGGGTGAGGGAGCGGCGGAACGACGGATCCCTCACCTGCGTGCGCCCGTCGTCCCGGCGCCGCCGCCCTGGGCGCCGGCGCGCTCCACGGCCTCGGCCGCCACCGTCGCGAACCGCCGTACGGTGCTGCTCCAGTGGAAGGCGGCGGCGTGCTCGGCCGCGGCCTTGCCCATGCCCTCACGCCGGTCGTCGTCGAGCGCCAGGGTGCACCACGCGGCCGCGAACGACGACTCGCCGCCGACGAGCACGCCGGTGACGCCGTTCTCGACCGAGTCCCGCAGCCCCGGCACGTCGAAGCCGAGAGCCGGCGTGCCGCGCGCCCCTGCCTCGGTCACCACGAGCCCCCAGCCCTCGACGGCCGCGGGGTGCAGCAGGAGCCAGGAGGCGCACAGCAGCCGGTGCTTCTCCTCCTCCGTGACATGGCCGGTGAACTCGACGGACGGGCCCGCGAGGCGTTCGAGCCGCTGCCGTTCGGGGCCGTCGCCGACGATGACGAGCCTGCCGCCGGTCACCGGACGGACCCGTTCCCACAGCCGCAGCAGGAGGTCGATGCGCTTGTAGTCGACCAGCCGGCCCAGAGCCAGGAAGAGCGGCGTCGTGGAGCGAGGCGTGCGCACCTCGGGCTCGTGGACGCCGTTGTGCACCACGCGGATCTGCTGCGGCTCCACGCCGATCGCCCGCAGGGCGTCCGCCGTGGACGGGGAGACGGCGACCAGGAGGTTGCCCCGGTGCGCCCGTGCCAGGGCCCAGTGCTCCAACAGCCGCCCGGCCCGGGCGACGGGCGCGGGGAAGCGCATGTCCCACAGCTCGGTGTGCACATGGTTGACCAGGCACAGGGTGGGACCGCGGTGCCACAGCGGGGTCAGGTACGGCATCCCGTTGCAGACCTCGACGAGCAGATCGCACGCGCCGATCTGCCGGGCGAAGGCCGAACGGGCGCCGGCGTAGTGCCCCAGCGCGCTGCCCGCCGACACGACGCGGTAGGGCCGCTTGTGTCCGGCGGGGCCGCCGCACAGCAGGGTGACGTCGTGGCCGCGCTCCGTGAGACCGCCGGCGAGCCGGTCGATCAGCAGCTCGGAGCCGCCGGCGGCGGGGTTGTCCAGGTCGCGGTGGGCGAGGAAGACGATGCGGCGGGGCGGCCCGGGATCGTGCGGTGCGGCCAGGGAGCGGCCGAGCGGGTGCCGGTGCGGGTGCCGTCCGGCGTCGAGCAGTGGGGGAGGAGGTACGTGCTGGGGCATGCGTGCTCCAACTCGTGTCGCTGTGTGGGAGGTTGAGGGGGGCGCGGCACAAAGGTCGCAAGGTGGGGGAAAGGTGACCGGGTGGGGCCGTGCTCTGGTGGGGAAAGCCAGTGTTCGGCACGTGTTCGACACACGGCTACTCACCGGTTTGACAACTTGTTCGGCTGTCAGGCCGCCTGATTCGTCGTCAGGTGAGTATCCGGATGTGCACGTTCCGGTCGGCGGCCCCGTGCGACCAGCGCACCGCCCAGGAGGGCGAGCACCGCGCCCAGGACCGCAGCCCCGGCCGGCGCGGTCGTACCGAGCAGCGCGAGCTTCCCGCTGTCCGCCGCGGCCAGCTCCACCTGCTGCCGTTGCGTACGCGGGGTGAAGGCGATCTTCTCGCTCGCCAGGAGCACGACCGCGTCCTTGTCCGAACCGGGCGCGCGCAGGGTCTTCCTCGGTCCGATGGCGGCGTACACGATACGGCCGGTGCGCCGGTCCGCGACCAGCTCGATGCCGCTGTTGGCGTACCACTCCTCGGCCAGCACCTGCGGCGTCCGCGGCCTGCCGACGAGCCGGCCCGGCACCTGGCGCACCCCCGTCCTCGTGGGAGCGACGCTGCCGGTGAACCGTAGTCCCTCGTACCCCTGCACCGTCCTGCGGCCGGCGTAGCGGAGCTGCACCACCGCGCCGAGCGTGCCGTCCCACCAGCGGTAGGAGCGCTCCTCGACGTCGAAGGGGAACTTCAGGTACGCCTCGCCGTCGAAGGCGGGGGTCTCCTGGCAGCAGTGCACCGGTTCGTTGGTGGAGCGGTCGGTCACCCAGCGCTCCAGCGTCCACTGGAGGGAGTCGCGGGTGTCGGACGCGGGCAGCGTGCGATCGGTGTCGACGGAGGTCGACACGTCCCACACGGCGTTGCCGCTCCTGACGCTGTCGGACACGTCGCCGCGGACCTGGCGGGTGATCGTGATCGTCCTCCCGTGCACGGTCCTGAGCTTCGAGGTGTCGAAGTAGCTCCCCCTACCGGTGAACACCGTGGTGGTGTCGACGTCGATCGGGGTGCGCTTGGCCTGCGGCTGGACGTACGCGACCAGGAGAGGGGCCAGGACCAGCAGGAAGACTCCGGCTCCCAGCAGGACAAGGGACATCGGTGAAGCGGTACGGCGCATCCGGGCACTCCTGAATCGAGAAACTCGCACGGAGATGCACGGGCCCGGGCCGGTCAGCCCTCGCGGGCCATGACAGTAGGGGGGTACTTGACGGATTGTCAATGTCCCGTCAACACTGTGCGTCCAGCCGGTGGGGGCCGGCCTTACGGGGTGGGGATCGTCTCCAACGAGGAGCTGACCCGACTATGCGCAGACTGTTCGCCGCCGCAGCGACCGCGGTGGTCGCCGCCGTACTCGCCGTGGGCACGGCCTTCGGGATCGTCGCCGTGCTCAACGCCACTCCCGAGCAGCCGAACGTCCCGTTGATCAGCTACGACACCGCCCCGCCGGGCCGATGACCCGACCGGCATGGAGCGAGGTGCCGAGGCCCAAGGTGGAGCGGTTCGCCGCCATCGCCCTCGGCGAGGCCGGCGAACTGGCCCAGGCGATCCTCCGTGAGATCCGCCACGACTTCCCGCACCTGCGGCTCGTGGGGGACGAGTCCGGCGAGCCGATGGCACTCGTCGGCATCCGGCGCGCGATCGAACGCTTCGTGCAGCACCTGGCGTCCGGTGCCCAGGACCCCCGGGTGCCGCCGGAGGTGTTCCAGGAGTTCGGGCGGGGCGAGGGCCTGAACGGCCGCAGTCTCGACTCCCTCCAGGCGATCTACCGGCTCGGAGTCCGGCTCGCCTGGCGGAGGTTCGCCGAGATCGGCCAGCAGGTCGACATCGCCGCGCCCGCCATGTACGAACTCGCCGAATCAGGCTTCGAGTACCTGGACGGGCTCGTGGAGCAGTCGGTGCGCGGCTACGCCGAGGCGGCGGCCCGCCGCGCCGGCGAACGCCTGCGCCTTCAACGTCAGTTGATCGACCGGTTACTGGTCGAACACCGCGGCGACCCGGCCGCAGCGCTCCGCGAACGGGCCGCCCGCATCGGCTGGGAGCTGCCCGGGACGATCGCCGTGGGCGTGCTCATCCGGCCGGCCAGGGAGGCCGTGGCGCCGGCCGTCGGCCAGGGCATCCTCCTCGACATGGAGAGCGAGCAGCCCCGCATCGTCATCCCCGAACCGGACACCGCGGGCCGCTGGGACATGGTGCGGCGCGCCACGGGCGGCTGGTCCGGCGCGATCGGTCCCTCGGTGCCGCTCGCCGCCGCCGCGACCTCGCTGCGCTGGGCGGAGACGGCGGTGCGGCTGGTGGAGAGCGACCTGCTGCCGCGGGGCGAGGTGCTGCACTGCACCGAACGTACGGAGGAACTGGTGCTGTTGCCGTCCCGGGAGCTGATCGACGCGGCGGCGCGGCGATGTCTCGCACCGCTGGAGGGTACGAGCCCGGTGCAGGCGCGCCGCCTCGCCGCGACGCTGCTCGCCTGGATCGAGACCTCGGGCGGCGCTCCCGAGGTCGCGACCCGCCTCGGCGTCCACCCCCAGACGGCCCGCTACCGGCTGCGACAGATCCGCGAGCTGTGGGGCGACGTGATCGACGACCCGGACCGCCGCTTCGAAATGCTGCTGGTACTGCGTGCCCAGCGCCTGCGGGGCGAACTGAAGGACGCCACGGAATGCGCGCCGGGCCGCTGACACCGGCGTCGCCGCCGCCGTCCTGCGCGCTGCGCCGGCTGCCTCGGCCCGCCGTGCGTCAGCGCGGGGTCGTCGTCCAGGCGTACGCCGTCTCCGACGTGAACTCCCGCTGGCCGCCCGCGAACAGCAGGTCCGCCGCCAGGAACGCCGGGTCGGACGCCGTGCCCGGCACGTAGGGCACGGCGATGCAGCGCATGCCCGCCGCCCGAGCGGCCGCCGCGCCGGGCGGCGCGTCCTCCAGGACGACGCAGTCCGCGGCGTCCGCGCCCAGTCGGCGGGCCGCCTCCAGGAAGACGTCCGGCTCCGGCTTGCCGCGTCCGACCTCCTCCGCGGAGACGGTCAGCGGGATGTACGCGTCGAGGCCGGTCCCCGCGAGGACGGCCTCGATCGCGGCCCGCGACGACCCCGACGCGACAGCCATCGGCACCCCGTCCGCCGCCAGACGCTCCACGAACTTCCGCATCTCGGGGAAGACGTCCGTCGACGCCCGCGCCAGCTCCACATAGATCCGGTTCTTCTCCGCCAGCAGCTCGTCGAGCGGCGCGTCGATGGTGTACCGGGCCCGCAGGATCTCCAGCGTCTCGCGTGTGCCGATGCCGATGAACGAGGTGTGCTCCGCCCAGTCGAATCCGGTCACGCCGTGCGAGGCGAGCACCCTGCGCCCCGCCTCGTAGTAGTTCGGCTCGCTGTCCACCAGAGTGCCGTCGAGATCGAAGATGACCGAGGCAGTACGCGCAGTGCTCATGGCGTCCAGCATGCCAAGGGGCCCATCAGCGGGATGAACCGGCTGCCTTCCCCACCGATTCGACCAGCGGCAGCAGCCGGTACGGCACCCGCTCGCGCAGGGCCATCTCCGTCCGCGTACGGACCACGCCGGGCAGGTTGATCAGCCGCTGGATCACGTCCTCCAGATGACCGTTGTCCCGCGCCACGACCCGGGTCAGCAGATCCCCGCCGCCCGTGATGGAGAACGCCTCGACGATCTCCGGCACGGCCGCCAGCGCCTCGCCGACCTCGTCCAGGTGCCCCTGGGTCACCTCGATGTGGACGAAGGCCAGCACCGGATGACCGAGCGCGGCAGGAGAGAGGTACGGCCCCGTGCCGGTGACCACCCCCTCGCGCTCCAGCCGGTCGATCCTGGCCTGCAGCGTGCCGCGGGCGATCTGGAGAATGCGCGCGTACTGGCGCACGCTCGTGCGCGGCTGTTCGATCAGCAGGCGCAGGATGCGGGTGTCGAGCTCGTCCACCGCCATGGTCCGTTGGTCCTTCCATGGTCCCTGTGCACTGTCTGCAACTGTACCAATGGCCCAGTGGGAATCCACCCGGTTGAGCCATTGACCTGCGGATGTTTTCCTTGCACCGACAGGGCGCTGCGCAGCGCCGGACCGGCGACGGAGCCGGACCGGACCCGCGGCGCCTTTGCCGTGTCCGAGACCGCCGCCCATCGGCGCGTCGATCAGCAAGGGGGGCGGGACGACCGTCGTGAGGAGCATGACCGGCCTGCAGCACATCAAGAGGGCGTTCACCGCGCCCGACCCGGGACGCCTGCGGCTGCGCGTCTCGACGCGCGCCGTCCTCGGCGTCGGCCTCGCCGTCGCCGCCACGGAGCTCGCCGGCCTCTCACTCGTCGCCTCGATCACCGGCGGCCTCGCCGCGATGCTCGCCCTCTTCACCGTCGCCGACCCGACGGTGCGCCGCCAGGCCGTGACGACGGCGCTGCTGCCGGCGGCCGGCTTCCCCGTCCTGGCGCTGGCCACGGTCCTGCACGGACAGCCGCCCGCGCGCGCCGCCGCCTGGCTCACGGTGGTCTTCTGCGGTGTCTACGCCCGCCGATGGGGTCCGCGCGGGCACGCGCTGGGGATCTTCGCGTTCATGATGTTCTTCGTCACCCAGTTCCTGCACGCCGTCCCCGCGCAGCTGCCCGAACTGTACGGAGCCGTCGCCCTGGCCCTCGCCGCCGCGTCCGCCGTCCGCTTCGGGGCCTGGTGCATCGAGCGCCGGACGCCCCCGCCCTCGCTGCCCGCGCCGCTGCCCGGCCGCGGCCTCGCCCGGCCCACCACCCGCCAGGCCTTCCAGGCCACCGCCGCGTGCGCCCTCGCGCTCGCGGCCGGACAGCTCGTGTCGGGCGACCGCTGGTACTGGGCCGTCGGCACCGCCTGGTGGATCTTCGTCAACACCGCGTCCCGCGGCGAGACGCTGATACGCGGCTTCCGCCGGGTCGTCGGCACCGTCACCGGCATCCTCGCGGGCCTGCTGGTCGCCGTCCCGGTGGCGGGCGCGCCCGGGCCCACCGCCGTGCTGGTCGCCGTGTGCGTCTTCGGCATCTTCTACACCGCGGCCCCGTCGTACAGCTGGATGATGTTCTTCGTGACCGTCATGGCCGGTCTGCTCTACGGGCTGCTCGGCGTGCTCCACCCGGGCCTGCTGCTCCTGCGCCTGGAGGAGACCGCGGTCGGCGCGCTGGGCGCGGCGCTCGCCGTCGCGCTGGTCCTGCCCGTCACCACCCACACCGCGACCGACGCCTGGATCCGGCGCGCGGTCCGGTGCGTGCACGACTGCACCACCACGGCCGCGCGGCGCCTCGCCGGCGACGAGACGGCGGATCCCGCGCCGCTCGCCGCGGAGCTGGAGCTGCTGCTCGGCCGCGTACGCCTCTCGCTCGCCCCGCTGGTCCACCCGCTCAGCCCGCTGCGTGCGCGAAAGGCACGCGCGCGCCGGGTCATCGAGCTGCTCGACGTCTGCGCCCGCGAGGTGCGCGGCCTGGCCGCCGTCGCCGCCGATCCGCAGGCGTCCCACGACGCCCGGCTCGCCGCGGCCTGCGGCCGCGTCGAGGCGGCCGTCCACGCGCTGGTGCCGGTGCGGCCCGCCCGTTCCTCGGTCGCGACCGAGGTCGAGCACGTACCGCCGCACCACCCGGGGGCCGAGGCGGCGCTCGGTCACCTCCACGGCCTCGAACGCGCGCTCGCGGACCTCGCCCATCCGGTGCGCACCTCCCCGCGCGCCCCGCTGGTACCGGCGTGAGCGGCCTGCCGCGCGAATGCCGCCCCGAGCGATCCCCTTTGGTCTAGACCTACTGCTACCGTCGGGGCCGCGCACCCGTGTGCGGCCCGTGGGCGGTCCACGGGCGCTCCACGGGGCGGAGAGGGGACTGCTGTGGGTGACACAGGCGTGGGACGGGCCTTCATCGGATCGTTCACCTCGGTGGGCGGACCGGGGATCGTCGCCGCCTCGGTGGACCCCGCCACCGGCGCCCTGACGGCCACCGCCGCCACCCGTGCGGTCGCCGACCCCTCCTGCCTCGCCGCGACGGACTCGGTCCTGTACGCCGTCTCGGAGACGGCCGACGGCGCGGTCGCCGCCTTCGACATCACGGGCGGCGCGCTGCGCCCGCTCGGCGAACCGGTACCCGTCGGCGGCCACAGCCCGACGCACCTCGCGCTCGCCCGGGGCCGGCTGCTGACCGCCCACTACGGCTCCGGCAGCGTCAGTGTGCTGCCGCTCGGCCCGGACGGATCACCGGGCCCGGTCGCGTCGGTCGTCCGGTACGAGGGCCGCGGCCCCGACCCCGACCGGCAGACGCGGCCGCACGCCCACCAGGTCCGGCCCGACCCGTCCGGGCGCTGGATCCTCGCCGTCGACCTCGGCTCCGATGCGGTGCGCGTCCACGCCCTCGATCCCGTCACCGGCGGTCCGGCGGCGGGCCACCGGACGACCGCGCTGCCGCCGGGTACCGGACCGCGCCACCTCGCCTTCCACCCCGGCGGCCGACATGCCTACGTGCTGGGCGAACTGGAGCCGACGCTCACCGTGTGCCGCTGGGACGACCGCAGCGGGATCCTGGAGCCGGTCGCCGCGAACCGCGTCCTGCCGGACGGCGCGGCGGGACCGGCGTATCCCTCGGCAGTCGTCGTCGCGCCCGACGGCAGCCGCGTGTGGGCCGCGATCCGGGGCCACGACAGCATCGCGGTGCTGGACCTGGACGAGACCTCCGAGAAGGCGGAGCTCGTGACCACGGTCCCGTGCGGCGGCCACTGGCCCCGCGACCTCGCACTCGATCCCTCGGGCCGCAGGCTCTACGCGGCGAACGAGCGTTCCGGGGACGTCACCTGGTTCCACGTCGACGAGGCGACGGGCATCCCGCACCCCGCGGGCTCCCTGCCGGTCCCGGCCGCTTCCTGCGTGGTCTTCACCTGACCCGCCCGGCGCACGGCGGTCGGCCGCACCCACACGAAGGGCCCGTGCCGGTCGAGACGCCGACCGGCACGGGCCCTTCGGCACCGACCCTGAGGGACCGTCAGCGCAGCTGAGTCCCCTGCGGCTGGGCGATGCCCAGGGCGGTCGCGTACTGCGACAGCACCAGCTTGCCGATGGCCGGGTACGCGCCGAGGGCCTCGGAGGCGGCGCAGCCGGCATCCTTCACGGCGGCGTCGAGCAGCCCCTCCGGCAGCTCCGGACCCACCAGGTACGGCGCCAGCGCCAGCTGGACGGAGCCCGAACCGCGCAGCTGCTCCGCGACCGCGGCCACCGAACCCGGCTCGTCGAGCGCCGCGGCCATCACCGGCACGGCCAGCCGGGCCGCCAGGAGCATGCCGGTGATACCGGCGGCCTGCACGGCCTCCTCGCCGCCCACCGTGGCGAGGATGATGCCGTCGGCCGCCGTCGCCACCGTGAACAGCCGCGCGCGGTCGGCACGCGCCATACCGGCCTCGGAGAGCCGGACGTGCACGGCCTCGGCGAGCAGCGGGTGCGGACCGAGGACGTCGGTCAGCTCCACCGTGACGCGGCTGTCCATGAGGGCCTCGCGGATCCGGCGCATCAGCGCGTTGTCCGGGCCCGCCAGCAGCGGGACGACGACGGCGGCAGGGCCCTCGGGCGGGGCGACCTCGCGGCCGGCGGCCCTGGCGATCTCGTACCGCTCGGTGCGGACGGCCGCCGTACGGGCGAGGACCGTCGCCAGCGTCGGGTACTCCTCGTCGTCGCCCTCCAGGTAACCGATGGCGACTTCGAGCCCGGGCAGCTCGGAGCGGGCGATGCTTATGACCTCTTCGGCCAGGCTGCGCGTCGTGGGCGCGGGGGTGCCGGGCACGGCGAGAACGAGCGCGGGCGCGCCCTCGGGAGCGGCCACGGGCTCCGGGCGGCGGTGTCGCCCGGTCTGTCGGGGGCGTGGCATTCGTACAGGCAGGCCGGGTGCAGGCCCAGTGGGGGAGCTCATGGCGCCGCATGCTACTGGCTTTGTGCGCGCGGCTGTTCGGGGAGGGTGCAGTCGTGCGTCTTCTGTCCGTGTTTATCCGCCGGGCGGTGTACGGATCACGCGGCCCCGTCCGTCACGACGTTCAGCATGGCCGGATGCGGCGGCAGCAGCAGCCCGCCGGTCGCGACGGCCTCCGCGAGAAGCAGCGCGCCGGACAGCGGATCCCCGGCCGGGGGGACGACGCGGGCCTGGGGGACCTGGTGCGCGAGCTCGGCCCGCAGGGGCACGAGCAGCGGGTCGCCGAGCTTCGCCGCCCCGCCGGTCACCGCGACCTCGCACCCGCCCGGCGTGTCGGGCCCCGCCGGGCACACGGCCGCGGCGGCCTCGGCGATGTGCTCGGCCGCGCGCGCGAGGACGCCCGCCGCCACCGGGTCGTGGTCCGCGCAGGCGGCGACCTCGGGGGCGAAGGAGGCCAGCATCGCGGGCCGGTCGGCGCGGGGGTACAGCAGCCCCGGCAGCTCCGCCGCCGGGCCGAAAGCGGCCTCCATCCGCGCCAGCAGTGCCCGCGAACCGCCCCTGCGTCCGTCGTGCGCGCGCAGCGCCGCCTCGAGGCCCGCCCGGCCGATCCAGGCGCCGCCGCCGCAGTCGCCCAGCAGATGGCCCCAGCCGTCGGCCCGGCGCCAGGACGCGAGGTCCGTGCCGACCGCGATCATGCCGGTGCCCGCCGCGACCACGGCGCCGGGCCGCTGACCCAGCGCACCCGCGTACGCGGTCACCGCGTCGGCGGCCAGCCCCAGCCGCCGTACGCCGAGCGACGCGGCCAGCGCGGCGGGCAGTTCGGCGCGCAGCCGGCCGCCCAGCGTGGCCATCCCGGCCGCGCCGATCACCACGGCCGTCGGCCCGCCGCCCCCCGCCCGCTCCAGGAGGGCCCGCGCCATCGGCACGAGCTGTTCCAGCATGTGCCCGGCGTCGATCCCGTCCGAGCCCGTGCGCACCGGTTCGGCCGACACCGAGATCGCGGCCTTCTCCAGCGCGCCCGCCTCGGCGAGTGCGACCCGCAGGCCCGAGCCGCCCGAGTCGACGCCGAGCACGCGGATCACGGCAGCCGCCAGTCGACGGGCTGCCCGCCCTGCCGGATCAGCAGCTCGTTGACCCGGCTGAACGGGCGGGAGCCGAAGAAACCGCGGTCCGCGGACATGGGCGAGGGGTGCGACGACTCGATCGCCGGCAGATCGCCCAGCAGCGGGCGCAGATTGCGCGCGTCCCGGCCCCACAGCACCGACACCAGCGGCTTGCCGCGCGCCGCGAGCGCACGGATCGCCTGCTCCGTGACCTCTTCCCAGCCCTTGCCGCGGTGCGCGGCGGGTTTGCGCGGTGCGGTGGTCAGCGCCCTGTTGAGCAGCAGCACGCCCTGTCGCGTCCAGGGCGTGAGATCCCCGTTCGAGGGTCGGGGATGGCCGAGGTCGGCGTGCATCTCCCGGAAGATGTTGTCGAGGCTCGGCGGCCACGGCGACACGTCCGGCGCCACCGAGAAGCTGAGACCGACGGCATGGCCCGGCGTGGGGTACGGATCCTGGCCGACGACCAGCACCCGGACATCGTCGAACGGCTGCTGGAAGGCGCGCAGCACATGCTGTCCGGCGGGCAGATACGTACGCCCCGCGGCGATCTCCGCGCGGAGGAAGTCCCCCATGGCGGCGATGCGTTCGGCCACGGGGGCGAGAGCGTCGGCCCAGCCGGGCTCGATGATTTCGTTCAACGGTCGTGGTGCCACGGGTGCCTGTCCTCAGGTGTCGCTTGTGTGTCGATGCGCAAACGCGGGTCAAGGCGGCCCTCAACCCGCAGGGGAGGCAAGTGGATCTCGCCGGGCAGTGGCGTGCCCGGCACGCCCTCCATGATCGGATCCCACAGGTCCGAGCGCTGTCGGCGCAGGAGCGCTGAGGCGAACGCGCCGCAGGCCATGTACTTGACCGGCAACTGCCGTCAGGTGCACCCGGTGCGCGCCTTGTGGAGCGTCGCAGCCGCGTCCGGCTGCTTGTGCTGAGCGGATGCACTCCGCTGCTCGTGCTGCGACGTCAACGGCGGCTGTGAGAGTGTTGGTCATGTCAGTCCCTTCACGACTGGCGACCCGATCCCGGTGGCGTGGCCTCGCTGCCGGGATCTTCGGCTTGGCGGCAGCATCCTATGCGGCGGGTCTGTCAGGCCGAGGCGAAAAGGGGATGTGCAGCAGGAGGTTGTAAACGCCTGCATCGTGCTCGGTGTTGACGTCCCGGCTGATCCGGATCCGGAGTCGCTACGCGGTCTTGACCGCGGTCCGGATGTTCTCGTGGCGAGGTGGTCCGGGCCTATCCGGCGATCGGCGGTTCCTGAGCGGACGTGACAACGGCTGCCAGGTCTGCGCCCGCTCGGAGTAGTGCCACGGTCCGCGTGGCGATCTGGTCAAGACGTTGCTGCAGGATGCGTTGGGTCTCTCCCGGCCCGTCGAGCTGGTGCAGGGAGCCCATGATGTCGCGCACTGCGGGGATGCCGTAACCGGTGCCGCGGAGGGCCGCGACGATTCGGGCCGCTCTGATCGCTGAAATACCGTAGCGACGTGCTCGCAGTGACGTCACCCGCTCGGGAATGACAAGCCCTTCCTGCTCCCAGAACCGCAGGGTCGAGGGACGTACATCGAGCGCCGCGGCCAGCTCCGTGATCGTCATCGCGTCACTGGCCTGCTCGAACTCGGGCGTATTCGTTTCATCCTGGATCGCACGCAACGCTTGTCGAGCGCGCAGAGCCTCGTCTCGTTCCCGCGCGAGCCGAACGTGCACCGCGCTGATCGCCGAGGCCGCCGTCGCGATCGTCTCCGTTCGCAGCTCCGCGAGCATCTGCCGGGCCGCGACAGGCCCAACAGCACCGGCGAGTCCGCGATAGGCGCGAAGAGCATGCACGTGAACCGATGTGTATGAACGGTAACCGTTGCTCGATCGAGCGGCGGGGGGAATGACTCCCAGCCGCTCCAGGTCGCGAACCTGTTGCACCGAGTACCCCGACTCTCTGGCGACATCGACTGTTCTGAGCAGTACTCGTTGCGAACCGCTCATGGTCTCGCCCACCAGCCAACCCCACATAAGCACTTGAAGGTAATGCTTGAACCATGAGTATGGAACAGATCATCGCGACCGTGCGAGGCTTCGACGGCGCGCTCGTGCTCGTCCCGGAACCGGGAGGCGACTTCCCTGAGTTCGCGTGGGGGGACGCGTTCTTCTACTACGCCCCCGACGGCCGGATACCTGAGAACGTCCAGCCCTACGGGACGATCGTCACCAGGAACTACCCCGACGACGCCGCTTCCGACCTCGACCCTCCGGGCCGCTGGCGCGTGAACGTCCACGTCGACCGTGCGACGTTCCAGGAGCTCACTGGGGAGGAGCCGCGCAGCATCATCCGCCGCCGAGACTGTGCAGCCGCCGACAGTTTGATGCCGCACCCGGTATACGGCGCGCTCGGCTGGATCTCTGTCGTCAATCCCGGTGAGAGGACAACGGCCACAGTCGCGCAGCTTCTGCGCAGCGCCCACGACGCCGCTCGTGGCCGGTTCGCGCGGCGACACGAACCAGGACAGCCGCTGGACGCGGACTGACGTCACTGGGGATCTTCGACCTTGTGGTGCAGTCAGTACCCGCGGCACCACATGATCCGTTCCCCCGGTGGCCGTGGGCCGCCGTCCGTGACCGGCCCCCGTCAGCGCATCACCGCCGCCCGCACGCACAGCACGTCCGGGAGATGCGAGGCGAGTTGCTGCCAGGAGTCGCCGTCGTCCGCACTCGCGTACACCTCGCCGTTGCGGTTGCCGAAGTACACGCCGGCGGGGTCCGCGTCGTCCGTGCACATCGCGTCGCGCAGCACCGTCCCGAAGTGGTCGCCCTCGGGCAGACCCGCCGACAGCGCCTCCCAGCTCCCGCCCGCGTCCCCGGTCCGGTAGACCCGGCAGCGCCGGCCGGCCGGGACGCGGTCGGAGTCGGCGGTGATCGGGAAGACGTACGCGGTGTCGGCGCGGTGCCGGTGCGCGGCCACCGCGAAACCGAAGTCTGACGGCAGTCCGGCGCCGATGTCGGTCCACGTGCCCCCGGCGTCGTCGCTGCGGTAGACGCCCCAGTGGTTCTGCAGGTAGAGACGGTCCAGGTTCACGGCGTCCTGGGCGATCTTGTGCACGCACTGCCCGAACTCCGGGTTCGGATCGGGCAGGAAGACGGCCGACACCCCCTGGTTGGAGGGCGCCCAGCTCGCTCCTCCGTCGCGGGTGCGGAACACGCCGGCCGTCGACACCGCGACCGTGACCGCGTCGGGGTCGCGGCGGTCCGTCACCACCGTGTGCAGACCTTCACCGCCGCCGCCCGGCACCCACTGCGAGCGGGTCGGGTGCTCCCACAGCGGCCTGATGAGCTCGAAGGTCTCGCCGCCGTCCTCGGAACGGAACAGCGCGGCGGGCTCGGTGCCCGCGTAGACCACGTCCGGTGCCGCGTCGGACGCCGGGTGGAGCTGCCACACCCGCTCCAGCGAGGCGCCGGTGTCCTTGGGGAACTTCACCGCCGGCTTCTTCGGCTCGACCCAGGTCCTGCCGAGATCGTCGGAGTGGAAGACGGACGGGCCCCAGTGCGCGCTGTCGCCGCCGACGAGCAGCCGCGGCACCGCTCTGCGCGTGTCGATGCCGACCGAGTAGACGGCCTGCGCATTGAAGTGGGGGCCGTCGAACTCCCATGCACCGCCCCTCCTGCGGCCGATGAAGAGCCCTTTGCGAGTGCCTACGGTGAGCAGTACATCGGTCATGGCCGATATCCCTCCAGGACGCCGTTGTCTCGGATACGGGCCAGTCTGCACCCGACCACTGACAACGTCCTGCGATGCGGTCCGTGCGCACGTCGGCCCGTGACAGCAGTACGGACCGGACCGGCCGGCGAAACTCATCGGTGCACGCGGGTGGACCCCGCGCACACACTCCGGCCCCCCGGGAGAGATCTCCCGGGGGCCGGCGTCAAAGGCCCCGAGGGCGGTGTCCGCAAGGACGGACGGATCAGACGGAGCGGTGGTACTGCTGCGGCACGTGGACCTCGGCGCCCAGCGTGCGGGCCGCGTGCCGCGCCCACGACGGGTTGCGCAGCAGCTCGCGGCCGAGCAGCACGGCGTCCGCCTCGCCGTTGGAGAGGATCTTCTCGGCCTGCTCGGCCTCGGTGATCAGACCGACCGCGGCGACCGGCAGCCCGGTCTCCGCCCTGACCCGCGCGGCGAAGGGCACCTGGTAGCCGGGGCCGGCGGGGATGCGGACGCGCGCGGCATTGCCGCCGGAGGAGACGTCGAGCAGGTCGACGCCGTGCTCCTTGAGGAGAGCGGCGAGGCGGACGGTGTCGTCGACCGTCCAGCCGTGCTCCTCCAGCCAGTCGGTGGCCGAGATGCGGAAGAAGAGGGGCAGTTCCTCCGGCCACACCGCGCGCACGGCGTCGACGACCTCGAGCGCGAAGCGGACCCGGTTGTCGAAGGAGCCGCCGTACTCGTCGGTGCGGCGGTTGCTGTGCGGCGAGAGGAACTCGCCGATCAGGTAGCCGTGCGCGCCGTGGACCTCGGCGATCTCGAACCCGGCGTCGAGCGCGCGGCGGGCCGCGTCCGCGAACTGGCCGACGATCTCGGCGATGCCTTCCCGCGTCAGCTCGTCGGGCACGGGGTGCCCGTCGTCGAAGGGGACCGGGCTGGGGCCGAGCGGCTGCCAGCCGTGCTCGTCGGCTCCGAGCGGCGCGCCGCCCTTCCAGGGCCGGTCGGTCGAGGCCTTGCGGCCGGCATGGGCGAGCTGGACGCCCGGAACGGTGTTCTGGCTCTTGAGGAAGCGGGTGATGCGCCGGAACGCCGCCACCTGCGTGTCGTTCCAGATGCCGAGGTCCGCGGGGCTGATCCGGCCCTCGGGGCTGACCGCGGTCGCCTCGACGAGGATCAGGCCGGTGCCGCCGGCGGCGCGCGCCGCGTAGTGGGTGAGGTGCCAGTCGCCCGCGACGCCCGCGTTCGGGCCGAAGACCTCCGCGCTGTACTGGCACATCGGCGCCATCCAGGCGCGGTTGGGGATGGTCAGCGAGCGCAGGGTGTAGGGCTGGAACAGCGAGCTCACAGGGGACTCCATTTCAGACAGGACGGAACCGGGGCACGGAATCGAGGGGCGGGACCCCGTCACGCTTCGTACGATACCCATCGTAGTACGGGAAGTGTCAAACTACGATACCTCTCGTACAATGGAGTCCGGGGTGAGCCGCAGCGGCCGCGCCCCCTGCCGTACGAAGCCCACCGGACGAACCCCGGACGAAGCGGAGCCACCGTGACCAGCGTGAGCAGCGCCCGAGTTCTCGATCACCCCGCGCGGGACGAGATCCGGCTGGAGAACGTGCTCCACGCACTCTCCGACCCCATGCGCATGCGGGTGGTCCGGGCGCTGGCGACCACCCACGACGAGCTCTCCTGTTCGTACTTCGACCTGCCCGTCACCAAGTCGACGACCACGCACCACTTCCGGGTGCTGCGCGAGAGCGGCGTGATCCAGCAGGTCTACCGCGGCACCGCCAAGCTCAACTGCCTGCGCCGGGACGACCTGGAGGCCCTTTTCCCGGGTCTGCTCGACAGCGTGCTCGCCGCGGCCGAGGGCCAGGACGAACGCCTCGGCGCACGCTGAGCGGCAGGGCCCCGGCGGGCCCGACGGCCGCCGCCCGGCCTTCAGCGGCACCCCGTGACACGCCGGCGTGGCCCGGGGCAGGCGGCACCGCCTGCCGCCGACTGGGCCGACGGCGCCCCGTGCCGCCTCAGTCCGCCCCGTCCGCGGCTGTCAGCAGGCCCTGCCAGTCCGCGATCTTGACCGAGCGGCGACCCAGCGTGCGGCCCAGTGCCTCCTCGGCCGACTCGATGGCCAGCCAGCCCGGCCAGGCGACCGGACGGTGCCCGGCCGCGCGCAGCTCCGCGACCGGATCGGCCGCGACCGGCCTGGCGGCCAGGCGCGCCGCGTCCTCCAGCAGCGAGGTGACGGTCTCCTTGGCGCACGGCCGGTTCGTGCCGATGACGCCCGTCGGTCCCCGCTTGATCCACCCCGCCACGTACTCGCCGGGAGAGGGCACGCCGCCCCTGAGCACGCGCCCGGCCGCGTTCGGCACGATGCCGCGATCCGTGTCGAACGGGAGGCCGTCCGTCGGCACACCCCGGTAGCCCACCGCCCGCAGCACCAGCTGCGCCTCGATGTCCTCGTACGCGCCCGTGCCCCGCACCCCGCCCCGCCCGTCGGGCGCCGTGCGCTCGAAGCGGACCCCCGCGGCCCGCCCGCCGCGCTCCAGCACCTCGACCGGGCGCAGGAAGAACCGCACATGGATCCGCCGGGCCCTGCCCGTGGGACGCCGGTCGGCCCATTCCCGTACGACCATGAGGTTGCGGCGGACGACGGCGGGCACGGCCTCGGGATCGGCGTACGCCGTCTCCAGGGCGAGGTCCGCCGGCTCGACCAGCACGTCGGCCCCGGGGAGCGCGCCCAGTTCCCGCAGCTCCTTGGTGGTGAACTTCGCGCCGGACGGACCGCGCCTGCCCACCATGTGCACCTCGCGCACACCGCTCGCCGCAAGCGCCTCGAGCGCCGGCTCGGGCACGTCCGTGGGCCGCAGTTCGTCCGCGCCCCGGGCGAGGATGCGGGCCACGTCGACGGCCACGTTGCCGACCCCGATCACGACGGCCGACGGCCCGCCGAGCGGGAATCCGCCGGTCACCGCGTCGGGGTGGGCGCTGTACCAGGAGACGAAGTCGGTGGCGGAGTGACTGCCGGGCAGGTCCTCACCGGGAATGCCGAGTCTGCGGTCCCGCGCCGCCCCCACGCAGTAGACGACGGCGTGGTACAGCTCCAGGAGCCGCGCCGGCGTCAGGCCGTGCGCCCCGACCTCGATGTTGCCGAGGAAGTCGATGCGCTCGTCCTCCAGCACGGACCGCAGGTTGTTCTGCAGCGACTTGATCTTCTCGTGGTCGGGGGCGACCCCGTAGCGCACGAGTCCGTACGGGCAGGGAAGACGGTCCAGGATGTGCACCCGGACGTCGGGCACGACGGACTGCTGGACGAGGGACTGCGCGGCGTAGACCCCGCTGGGGCCCGATCCGACGACGGCGACACGAAGCACGACTGCGCTCCTTCCCGCAGGGGATTCCAGCATCGCACCCGTGTGCGCGACTGGGGAGCCTCCCGGCCGAGTGTCGTCGCGGCGCCGCGCCGCGGCAGCTCACAGCGCTCGCATCCGGCCGATCTCGCTCGTCTGCTGCGCGATCACGTCGTTCGCCATCTCCTCCACCGCGACGTTGTTGCCGTTCGACAGGACATCGGCCGCCATGGTGAGCGCCCCCTGGTGGTGGGTGATCATCAGCCTGAGGAAGAGCTCGTCGAAGGCCGTCCCCTCGGCATGGCGCAGCCGGTCCAGCTGGGCGTCGGTGGCCATACCCGGCATGGAGGCGTGGTCGTGCTCGTGGGCGCCTGCCGAGTCCCCACCGTGCGTCTCCAGCCACGCCCGCATCGCCCCCACCTCGGGCTCCTGCGCGGCGGCGATGCGGCCGGCGAGCCGCTCGATGCGCTGGGAGCCCGCTCGGCCCTCGGCCAGCGAGGTCATCTCCAGTGCCTGCTCGTGGTGCTTGATCATCATGTGTGCATAGCGGAAGTCGGCGGCGTTGGGACTGTCGTCCGGCACGGCCTTCGCGGCCTCCTCGGCGGACAGGGTCTTCGCCGGCTCTCCCGGCTTCCCGGGCGCGACGACCGGCGCTCCCTTGTCCGCGCCCGCCTCGGCGCGGGTGCCGGAGTCCGCGTCGCAGGCCGCGAGGACGAGCGCGGCGGCGGCAACCGCCGCGGCCCTGAACGAGGTTCGAGTGCGCGCGGATCTGCGGGGATTCAACACGGCGACCTCCTGGGGCACTTGGGGTGTTCGAGGAGCGTACTTGCGTGGACGCGCGGCGAGTCGATCAAAATCCTTCATGACATGTCTGTTGCCATCTGTTGAGATGTGCATGCAAAGGAAGATACTGCCGGGGTCCGTGAACCGTTCCGCCAAGAACTGGCGACAAGGGAGGACGCAGTGACCCCGTTGCACACCACCGGAGTGCGGCGCAGACGTCTCGGCGCGGCGGCGGCCGCCGCCGGTCTGCTGACCGCGCTGCTGACCGCGGGACCGGCCGTCGCGATCCCCGACCCGGGAGACGCTCCGGCCGGGGGCAAGGTCTCGTCGAGCCAGGCGGCCGGGACCCGGTCCGCCATCGCGAGCGGTGAGATCCCCGGTGTGGACGAGATCGTCCACAGCGACAACATCGAGCACGTGAGCAACATCCCCAAGGACGCGATCAAGGGGACCAACTCGGACCTCGCGTTCCAGGGCTCGTATGCCTTCGCCGGCAACTACGACGGATTCCGCATCTTCGACATCAGCGACCCCAGGTCGCCGAAGTCCGTGGCCCAGGTGCTGTGTCCCGGATCGCAGAACGACATCAGCGTCTCCGGTGATCTGCTCTTCCTGTCCACCGACTCCTCGCGCAGCGACAACTCCTGCAACAGCACCTCGCAGCCGGCCACGGAGAAGTCGTCGTGGGAGGGCATGAAGATCTTCGACATCAGCGACAAGCGCAACCCGAAGTACGTCGCCGCCGTCGAGACCGCCTGCGGCTCGCACACCCACACCCTCGTTCCCGAGCGCAGGAACGTCTACGTCTACGTGTCGTCCTACGCGCCGAACGCCGCGTTCCCCGACTGCCGGCCGCCGCACGACGGCATCTCCGTCATCAAGGTGCCCCGCAAGGCTCCCGAGCAGGCAGCCGTCGTGAACTTCCCCGTGCTGTTCCCCGGTGAGGGCCCCGACGGGGGCGGCAATCCGGGCGGGCCCACCAACCCGGGCGTCTCCAAGACCACCGGCTGCCACGACATCACCGTGCTGCCTGCCAAGGACCTCGCCGCCGGCGCCTGCATGGGCGACGGCATCCTGTTCGACATCGAGGACCCGCAGAACCCGAGGGTCATCGACCGTGTCCAGGACAACGTGAACTTCTCCTTCTGGCACTCGGCCACCTTCAACCAGAAGGCGAACAGGGTCGTCTTCGCCGACGAGCTGGGCGGCGGCGTAGCGGCCACCTGCAACACCCGGGTCGGCCCGAACCGCGGCGCCGACGGCATCTACGACATCACCGGCAAGGGCGACGGGCGCAAGCTGGTCTTCCGCAGCTACTTCAAGATCGACCGCCACCAGGCCGACACCGAGAACTGCGTGGCGCACAACGCCTCGCTGATCCCGGTCAAGGGCCGCGACATCATGGTCCAGGCCTGGTACCAGGGCGGCGTCTCGGTGGTGGACTTCACCGACGCCGACCGGGCCGAGGAGATCGCGTACTTCGAGCGCGGCCCGGTCAGCACGGGCAACCTCGTCGTCGCCGGCTCCTGGTCGGCGTACTACTACAACGGCTACATCTACTCCAACGACATGGCCAAGGGCCTCGACGTCCTGAGGATCGACGACCGGCGCACCGACGCCGGCGCGCGGGTGCGGATGCACGAGCTCAACGTGCAGACGCAGCCGGACTACTTCGAGGACTTCGAGAGCTCCGACGACTGACCCGGGACGGCCGGGGCAGGACGAGACGTTCCGCCGGGTCCGCGCGGGCCCGGCGGAACGCCGAGCTCCCAGTCCAGCCCGTAGCGCTGGAACAGCTCGGCGCGCAGCCGTGCGAGAGGCATGGGCGCGCCCGGCAGCAGCACGGCGAACACCGCGCCCATCAGCAGGGCGCGCAGCAGCGGATAGTCGGTGTCCACGTCCGTGGAGCCGTACCGTTCCACCGTGTCGCGCAGCAGGGCGGCGAGCCGCTGCTGCTCGGGGCACTGCACGAACCCCTCGGCCTGCAGGATCCCCGCCATGTGCGTACGCATCAGCCTCGGATGCTCGACCGCGAGACACAGGATCGCGTCGACGGCGCGCGCCAGGCGCTCCTGCCCGTCCTCGGTGCGCGGCTCGCGTTCGAGCGCGGTCTCCAGCGTGCGGTGCATGAGCCGGTGCACCGCGGACTGCAGCAGCTGCTGCTTGCCGGGGAAGTAGTACGAGACGAGACCGCGGGCCGAGCCCGCCCGGTCGGCGATGTCGCCGAGCGTCGTCGCCTCGAATCCTCGCTCGTCGACCAGCTCCACCGTCGCCTGCAGCAGCCGCTCGCGCGAACGCCGACGAAGTTCTTCATTGACCTCTGCGCTCCGCGGGGACATCCTGGACTCCTGCGTTGACTGGCTCGGAGCCAATATACTCAGCGCGTCCCGCCTCCAGGCCCAGCGGGGGCTGGTCGGCGGGTGTGGTGCCTGGACCGGGCGACGCGGGGGATCGTCCGGTCCGGGTGGCTCTTCGCCCGGTTCTGTCGGCTGTCTTCAGTGTGCTCCGCTCGCGTCGCCGACCGGGTGGCCCGGCCGCCCGGCGGTCCCGGCCGACCAGCTCGAGCACCGGGCGCGGCCCGTCGGGCCGCTCGTCCACCGGCAGGTGGTCCACGAAGCGCACCGCGCACCCGACGGCCGCGGCGCCGCCGTCGGCCTGCGGGCGGTCGCCCACCCTCAGGGCGTCGTGCGGGTCCCGGCCGAGCGCCTCCGGTTCAGCGACGCCGCGACAGGACCGCCCTGTGGTACGAGACCGTCGTCAGGGTCACCACGGCCGCCCCCAGCAGCCATCCGGCGACCACGTCGGAGGGCCAGTGGACGCCCAGATACACGCGCGTGAGGCCCACACCGGCGACGCTCACGACGGCGAGCGCGACTCCCCACGCCCAGCCGGCCCCCGACGCTCCGTAGCGCCGGGCCAGCCACAGGAGCAGCCCGCAGGTGACCGCCGCCGTCATCGCGTGACCGGAGGGGAACGCCGCGTACTGCGCGGAGTCCACCGGGTCGGGCCATTGCGGACGTTCCCGGTCCGCCATCGCCTTCAGCGACTGCTGGACGGCCGCAGCCAGGGCGCTCGCGGCGGCCACCCACACCGCGAGGAGCCGTTCGCCCCGCAGCCAGAGCCACACGGTCGCCGTGGCGGCCAGCAGGCGCATCGTCCACGGGTCCCACACCCAGTCCGTCAGCACCCGGTTGACGCGGGTGAGCCCCGGTTCGGCGACCGCGGTGCTGTGCAGCGCCTCCGCGACGTCGCGGTCGAAGGCGAGCAGCGGGGACCAGGGCAGGACGACTAACACGGTCAGCACGGCCGTCAGGGCCAGGCAGACCGTTCCCGTACGGGCCGCCGCGGTCATGCGCGGGGCCGGACGACGGGCCGGGGAGGGGGCCGGGGGCAGCGGGCGCGAGAGGGTCATGCACCCGATCCTGGCCCCTTGACGTGCGGTCCGGCTATCCCAGCGCGCGCAGTCCCGGGACGAATGCCACGATCAGCGGGACGACGGGCACCAGCGCCGCGGCCGCCGTCAGCTGAAGCCGGCGGCCGGCGGTGAACCGCGGCACGGGGGTCAGCAGCCGGTTCACCCGCTGCGGGAGCTGTGCGCCTGGCGTGGGGCAGGGGCCGAAGACACCGCGGTCCTCGTTCAGTTCGACCAGCGCCATGGCGATCGTCAGCCGCCCGAACCGCCGCGAGGCGACATCGTCCGCGGCCAGCTCGACCAGCCGGTGCATCTCGTCGCGGAACGCGGCGAACACCGGGATCTGCGGGAAGCCGTTGGCCAGCGCGGCGGAACAGTGCAGCAGCCAGTCGTGCCGGGCCCGGGCGTGCCCCTGCTCGTGCGCCAGCACCGCATCCAGCTGACGGCCCTTCAGTCTGAGCAACGCCGCGGTGGTGATGACCAGTTGGGGTGCCGCGCCCGGGAGCCACCAGGCGTCCGGCCGCTCGCCCTCCAGGACCACCAGCGGCTCGTCGCCCGGCTCCTCGCCGGGCAGCAGGGGCGAACGCACCAGGAGCTCCCGGTGCCGCCGGCGGCGCCGGGCGTGAGCCCGCAGCACCTCACTTGTGAGCATCGTCGCGGTCCACAGCCCGCCGCAGGCGAGGAGAACCGCCAGCACGGCGGACCAGGGCTCGTTCGCGCGCAGGGCGTAGGCCTCGACGACGCCGTGCGGAGCCGGGGCGAAGACATGGCCGCGAACCAGCTGCCAGGCCGCGGCGGCACTGAGGACCATGGACAGGGCGAAGGAGAGGAGCACGGCGGCGACCACGCACTGCCACACCCACAACGCGACGACGGGCTCGCGCTCTGCCCAGTCGCCGCGTGACACGAGTCGTGGGGCGACGACGGCGGCCAGTACCCCGAGCAGAAGCAGCGCGAGTGAGACCATCATGGAATCCAGCCTATGAGCGCGAGGCTACCTGCCGGTATGGCCCTGCGGGTCAAGTGATGCACGCCACGGTTTGAACGGCGGACCGTCCGAGGCGGCTCACAGGGTCAGAAGCATCGCCAGCATCGCCATTGCCATCGAGATTCTGCAGGCCAGGGCAAGCTCCGGGGGGGCGCCCCAGGCCGGCGCCGCCGGACCGGGGCTTCCGGCGGGGGCCGCGACCGGGACGAGGCGCAGGCCGGCGCGCAGCACGTACCCCGCGAAATACACGACGAGCGCGGTAGTCAGCACAGGGACTCCCGTGCGGGCGTGGGACGCGTGCGCGCCGCCGGGCCCGGCCATCGTCGCCGCCATGTAGATCATCGCCAGGCAGGCCACGAGATGGTGCACGTGGTGGCGGCGGCTGGGCAGCGCCCATATCGCGCGCAGGGCCGCGGCGCCGAACACCACGGCGTACACCACCCAGTGCCAGGACGGAAGCGTGAGCACGGCAGCGGGCACGGCCATCGCCGCCATGCCGAAGCCCATCAGCGCCTCGCCTCCGGCCGCCTTACGCGAGTCACCTGTGCAACTGCGCATCCGCAGCAGGCAGTACGCCCCGGTCGCGGCGCACAGCGCCATGAGCAGCAATCCGGACGTCATCGGTCCGTGCACGCGCCTCTCCCCCTTCGACGGCGTCGAAGGGTGCATGCCCGCAGGCACAGGACGTACGCGAGCGCACAGGAGTACAGGGGAGCGCGTCAGGGGCGCGGGCGGGGGAGCCCACCAAGTGACCAGGGCTGCATCGGCCGCCGTTGGGCGCGTTACCCTCGTGCCACGCGTACCCCCTCGTGCCGCCGGCGCCTCGCCGTGCCCGCACCCGGTCGAAACGGAGCCGCCCATGGACACCGCACCGCCCCGCGATTCCGGTGAGCTCACCTACCGTGACGCGGTGGCGGACGACGTCCCGGTGCTCGTCCCGCTGATCGAGTCGGCGTACCGCGGGGAGAGCAGCCGTACGGGCTGGACCACCGAGGCCGACCTCCTGCACGGTCAGCGAACGGACCCCGAGGGCGTCCTCGCGGTGATCCGCGCGCCCGGGAGCCGGCTGATGGTGGTCGAGCGCGACGGCGAGCCGCTCGCCTGCTGCCAGCTCGAACACCGCGGCGACGCCGCCTACTTCGGCATGTTCGCCGTGCGTCCCGATCTCCAGGGCGGGGGCCTCGGCCGCCGGGTGATCGCCGAGGCGGAGCGCAGCGCGCGCGAGACCTGGGGGGTGCGGGAGATGCACATGACGGTGATCAGCCTCCGCGAGGAGCTTATCGCCTGGTACGAGCGCCGCGGCTACCGCCGTACGGGACAGCTGAGCCCGTTCCCGTACGGCGACGAGCGGTTCGGGATCCCGCAGCGCGACGATCTGGTCTTCGAGCTGCTGGTGAAGGACCTCACCGGCTGATCGGAGCCGGCTCCGTCACGCGGTGAACCGCCCGGTGCGGCGGATCTCGGGGAAGTCGGTGGTCGCGCCGTCCAGTTCGAGGGCGCGCACCAGCCGCAGGTGCTCCTGGGTGTTGACCACCCAGCCGATCACTCCCAGCCCCGCGCTGTGGGCACGCTCGACGGTCTCCAGCGTGAGCCTGCGGATGTTCAGCGCGAGCGACGCGGCGCCCACCGCCTTCCCCCGGTCCACGATGTCCGCTTCCCACCGGCTGGCGATCAGCACCGTCCGCACGCCCGGCACCAGAGTGGCGATCTCCGCGACGGCGTCGTCGTGGAAGGACGAGACCTCCACCCGGGGCACCAGGTCGCGGCGCTTCATCACCTCGGCCAGCGCGCGCGCCGCCGCCACGTCCTTGATCTCCGCCTGCAGCGGCGAGCGCACCGCGTCGAGGACCTCCTCGAAGACGGGCACGCGCTCCCCCATGCCCGCGTCGAGCTGACGCAGCTCCGCGAGGGTCTTCTCGGCGATCGGGCCGTTCCCGTCGGTCGTGCGGTCCACGTCGGCGTCGTGCATGACGGCCAGCGCGCCGTCCTTGGTCAGATGCAGGTCCAGTTCGATGGCGTCCATGCCGCACTGCTCGGCGCGAACGAAGGAGCGCAGGGTGTTCTCCGGCTCGACGCCCATGACCCCGCGATGACCGATGGTGAGGAAAGTCAAGATTCTCTCGCTTCCGTCGACGGCGGCTCCCGCGGCCCGGCCCCCGCTCGCCCACGCGGTGGGGGCGCACGCGGGTAAGGACGCAGCCTAACGGCCCCTCCCGCACAGGGGACCGTTCTCGCACGGGGTGTCCGGAAGCTGCCCGTCCGCGTGTCGCCCGAAGTCGCGGACTGTCCGTGACACCCGCCACTCACCGCAAAAACTTCTGCGATCATGGGGGTGTGGCAGGATAATTTCCGATGCCTCCTCTTGTATGGAGGAACGCCGCACCGATACGGTGTCTTGACGCGAGGTTCTCCCGTGAAGGAAGTGACATGACGGAAATTCTTGTGCAGGACATGGCCGACAAGGGCATATCTCACGCCGGGCGGGTGGTCGACCACCCGAGCTGGCCGGTGCTCAAGAATGCCGTCGAAGAGATCCGCCCCTGGCAGTCCAAGGACGGATCCATCGACTTCGACGCAGAGGGCGCCCCCGCCCGCTCCGACGCCGAGGCCGCCGTCGAGCAGGTCATCGGCGCGGTGGAGGACCTTTCCCCGCTGCTCCCGCACGACGACGCCTACCACCGGGCCCTCGTCGCCGACCTGCGCAAGTGGGTGAAGGACGGCTTCACCGTCCCGGACTTCCTGGACTCGCTGCTCGCCTTCCACCCGGCCGCCGCCCGCGAGGACGGACTGCAGCACCTCGTCGTCTTCCCGATGTACACGCAGAACGGCAACCCGGACCGCAACCTCGAAGCGGTGGTCCTGCGCATGGTCTGGCCCGAGTGGCTCGCCGAGCTGGAGCGCACCCGCTACGACAACCCGCTCTTCTGCGGCATCACCTTCGAGGACTTCACCGCCGGCTACGACACCAACTCGGCCGTCCTCTTCCCGGAGACCATCGCCGTCCGCGAGGCCCCCGAGCGCTTCACCTGGGGCGGCATCTTCTGCGACCGCGAGGCCGCGCGCTTCCGTGTCGTGACCGAGGCGGCCGTGCGCATCCTGGGCCTGGAGCTGCCGGACGACATCCGCGAGATGGTCGGCGACCAGAAGCGCTGCGAGCAGGCGTTCGTGCTGTGGGACATGGTCCACGACCGCACCCACAGCCACGGCGACCTGCCGTTCGACCCGTTCATGATCAAGCAGCGCCAGCCGTTCTGGATGTACGGCCTGGAGGAGTTGCGCTGCGACCTCACCGCGTTCAAGGAGGCCGTCAGGCTGGAGGCGGAGGGCAGCCGGCACGGCCGCGACGTCCAGTACGCCGTCCTCTTCGACCGCATGTTCCGCTTCCCTGTCACGGGTGACCGGACGCGCAACTACGACGGTCTCGGCGGCCAGCTCCTGTTCGCGTACCTCCACAAGCACGACGTGGTGCGCTGGACCGACAACACCCTCAAGATCGACTGGGAGCGGGCGCCGCAGGTCACGAACCAGCTGTGCGCCGAGATCGAGCAGCTCTACCGCGACGGCATCGACCGCCCGAAGCTGGTCCACTGGTTCGCCGCGTACGAGCTGGTCTCCACCTACCTCGCCCCGCACCCGGGCTCCCGCTGGGCCAAGGGCCCCGACGCCCTGGACCTGTCCCAGCCTCCGCGCAAACTGGTGGACGACGTGCTTCCGGACGAGTTTCCGCTGAGCATGTTCTATGAGGCGCTCTCCAAGAAGCTGAAGAACGTGATCGCCTCCACCAAGGGGATCACCGCTGCTTCGGCCGGAGCGGCCGCGTGAGCTCTCGCATCCAGGAGGCGACCACCATGAACGGGAACGGCAACGGCGCGCTCGAAGGCGCGGTCGTGGCGGTGGCCGGTGCGGCCGGCCCAGCCGGACGGGCCACCCTGCTGAGGCTGGCCGAGGCCGGCGCGACCGTCGTCGCCTCCGACGCCGACGCCGAGCGTCTCGCCCAGGCCGTCGACGCCGCGCGGTACGCGCACGGCGGTGCCACGGTCATCGGCGACACCGTCGACCTGCTCGACCTGAACGCCGCCAAGGCGTGGGCGGACAAGACCGAGAAGGAGTTCGGCCGGGTCGACGGGCTGGTGCACCTCGTCGGCGGCTGGCGCGGCAGCGCCGGCTTCACCGAGAGCGACCCGGCCGACTGGGCCCTGCTCGAGAAGCTGCTGATCCGCACGGTCCAGCACACCTCGCTGGCCTTCCACGACGGACTGCTGCGCAGCGACCGCGGCCGCTATGTGCTCATCAGCGCCGCGGGAGCCACCAAGCCCACCGCCGGCAACGCCGCCTACGCCGCCGCCAAGGCCGCCGCCGAGGCGTGGACGCTCGCCGTCGCCGACTCCTTCCGCAAGGCGGGGGGCGATCAGGGCCCGGCGGCAGCGGCTGCCATCCTGGTCGTCAAGGCACTGGTGCACGACGCGATGCGCGCCGAGCGCCCGAATGCGAAGTTCGCGGGCTTCACCGACGTGACGGAGCTGGCAGAGGCCATCGCCGGAGTCTGGGACCGGCCCGCCGAGGAACTGAATGGACAGCGTCTGTGGCTGACCCCCAAACCCTGAAGACCGACGCCCGTCGTCACCACGACCCGTCCGTCCGCGGGTTCGCCAGTGACAACTACGCGGGCGCCCACCCGGAGGTGCTCGCGGCGCTCACCCTCGCCAACGGCGGCCACCAGGTCTCCTACGGCGAGGACCAGTACACCGAGCACCTCCAGCGGGTCATGCACAGCCACTTCGGGCCGACCGCCGAGGCGTTCCCCGTGTTCAACGGCACCGGTGC
This sequence comes from Streptomyces sp. PKU-EA00015, assembly GCF_013387495.1. GTDB lineage: Bacteria > Actinomycetota > Actinomycetes > Streptomycetales > Streptomycetaceae > Streptomyces. Next base: position 75,835 of record NZ_JABZEE010000005.1, read on the forward strand.
CAATGTGACCGCCCTGCAGGCGCTCACGGACCGCTGGGGCGCGGTGGTCTGCGCGGAGACAGCGCACATCAACGTGGACGAGGGCGGGGCGCCGGAGCGGATGGGCGGGCTCAAGCTGCTCACCGTGCCGACCCCGGACGGCAAGCTCACCCCCGAGCTGATCGACCGGCAGGCCTGGGGTTGGGAGGACGAGCACCGGGCGATGCCCCAGGTCGTCTCGATCACCCAGAACACCGAGCTGGGCACCGTGTACACCGTGGACGAGATCCGCGCCGTCGTCGAGCACGCGCACGGCCTCGGCATGAAGGTCCACCTCGACGGCGCGCGGATAGCCAACGCGGCCGCCTCGCTGGACGTCCCGATGCGGACCTTCACCAACGCGGTCGGCGTCGACGTGCTCACCTTCGGCGGCACCAAGAACGGCATGCTCTTCGGCGAGGCGGTCGTCGTCCTCAACCCGGACGCGGTCAGCCACATGAAGCATCTGCGCAAGATGTCGATGCAGCTCGCCTCCAAGATGCGTTTCCTCTCCGTGCAGTTCGAGGCGCTGCTCGCCAAGGACCTGTGGCTGCGCAACGCCCGCCACGCCAACGAGATGGCGCAGCGGCTCGCCGCGGGTGTGCGCACCGTCGACGGCGTGGAGATCCTCTACGCCGTCGAGGCCAACGCCGTCTTCGCGCGGCTCCCGCAGGACGTGACCCGGCGGCTGCAGGAGCGCTTCCGGTTCTACTTCTGGGACGAGGCGGCCGGGGACGTCCGCTGGATGTGCTCCTTCGACACCACCGAGGACGACGTCGACACGTTCGTCCAGGCGCTGAAGGAAGAGATGGCGCGCTAGAGGGAATCGCATAAGAATGCGGCCGACCGGAAAAACATTGGTTTCCGGTCGGCCGCGCTCTTACGCTCGGTCGTCATGGAACTGATCCAGCAGGTCCCCGAACTCTCGGCGTACCTCGCCGCAGACGCCGCCATCGACCACGGCCATCCGCTCGTCCGGGAAACCGCTGCGCAGCTGCGCGCCGATCGCTCCGACGCATACTCATTCGCCAAGGCGGCGTACGAATTGGTCCGCGACGCCATTCCCCATTCCGTGGACAGCGGCGACACGCGGGTCACCTGGCGGGCTTCGGACGTGCTCGCGCTGGGCACCGGAATCTGCCACGCGAAGGCCCACGCGCTCGCCGCGCTGCTGCGTGCCGAAGGCATCCCCACGGCCCTGTGCTACCAGCGCCTCACGGACGACGACGGCTCGAACCCGATGATCCACGGTCTGGTCGCGATCCACCTGCCCGGCGCATCGGGCTGGATGCGCCAGGACCCGCGCGGCAACATCCCAGGGGTCGTCGACGCGCAGTTCTCGACGAGCGGGGAGCGGCTGGCGTGGCCCGTACGACCCGAGTGCAGTGAAGTGGACTATCCGATACTCTTTGCTGCACCACATCCGGCGGTCCTCACGGCCCTGCAGACGGCACCCGACCGGCCGGCCCTGTGGCGCACGCTGCCCACGGACATCTGAACGGCGGACACATGGCACTCTCCCTCACCGTCTCGGACGAGGTGCGCGCCCTCGCGCCCGGCTTCGTCCACGTCGCCGTCGAGGCGCACGGCCTCGCGAACGGCCCGAGCAACGACGGCAGTTCGGCGCTGCTGGACGACGCGGCCGGCCGGCTCGCCGCCCGTCTCGACGGCCGCGCGCCGCACGAGGACGCGCACATGGCGGCCTGGCGCGAGGCGTACACCGCCTTCGGCGCCAAGCCCTCGCGCACCCGCAACTCGGCCGAGGCGCTGGCCCGGCGGGCGCTCGCCGACGGCGGACTGCCCCGCATCAACGCGCTGGTCGATCTCTACAACGCGATCAGCGTCGCCCATCTGATCCCGGTGGGCGGCGAGGACACCGACCGCATCGTCGGCGGCATGCGCCTCGTTCGGGCCCACGGGCGAGGAGCCGTTCGTCACCGTCGCGGGCGGCGAGGAGAGCGTGGAGCACCCCGACGCGGGCGAGGTCGTCTGGTGCGACGAGGAGGGTGTCACCTGCCGCCGCTGGAACTGGCGCCAGGGCGTTCGCACCCGGCTCACCGAGGACACGGTGAACGCGCTGTTCCTGCTGGAGGGCATGGCCCCGGCGACCGGCGGTGAGCTCGCGGCGGCAGCCGCCGAACTCGCCGAGGGTCTGGAGAAGCTGAGCCCCGGGGCGCGGGTCACGGTCCACGCCCCGCGGTAGGACCCTTGGGGCCCGGGCCTCAGCTGGCCTCGCGGACCTCGGCGGGCGTCGGTGCGGTGCCCCCGAGGTGGGCGGGGACCCACCACGTGTCGCCCGCGTCCCTGGGGCGTACCGGGTACGCGCGCTGGGCCGCCTCCAGCAGCTCCTGCACACGCTCGCGCAGCCGCCGCGTGAGGGCACCCGCGTACTGGTCCGTCGGCGCCTCCATGGGCTCGCCGACCCGGATCGTCACCGGGATGTGCGAGCGCTTGAAGTTCCGCGGACGGCCCTTGGTCCACAGTCGCTGCGTCCCCCACAGCGCCACCGGGATCAGCGGCACGCCGGCCTCCTGTGCCAGGCGTACGGCGCCCGACTTGAAGGACTTCAGCGTGAACGACTGGGAGATCGTCGCCTCCGGGAAGACGCCCACGACCTCGCCCGAGCGCAGCGAGTGCAGCGCGTGCGCGTAGGCGGCCTCACCCTGCTTGCGGTCCACCGGGATGTGCTTCATCCCGCGCATCAGCGGTCCGGAGACCTTGTGGCGGAAGACCGAGTCCTTGGCCATGAAGCGGACCAGGCGCTTCTGCGGCAGCGCGGCGAGCCCGGCGAAGATGAAGTCCAGGTAGCTGATGTGGTTGCTGACCAGGACGGCACCCCCAGAACGCGGAATGTTCTCGGATCCCTGAGTGTCGATCTTCAGGTCGAGCGCCTTGAACATCGTGAGGGCGGCGCCGACGACCGGCCGATAGACGAGCTCTGCCATCTGGAGGGGACCCTTTCGTCATGCCCGGGGAGGGTTCTCCCGGTTGGAAGTTACGCAGCCGTAGGTTTTCGGCATTGGGGCGATCGTCCCCCATGTGTCGCGTACTGACCAGCCCTGGGGCCCGGTACAGGCGAGATTCTCATCACGTCCGGACCCCCGTCGCCGCCCGTTCACGCCCGTCGCGGGGAATCATTGCCTTCCTGCGAACGCTACAGGGGCCGACGACTCGACGGAGGTGTACCGAAGTGCGCGCTCACGATCCGGAACGACGGCTCGGCGCGGCGGAGCTGGGAACGGGGCTCGGGCGGCGGGCGACGCTCGTCCAGTTCTCGACCGCCTTCTGCCAGCCCTGCCGCGCCACGCGCCGTACGTTGTCGGACGTCGCGGGCATGGTCGACGGTGTCGCGCACATCGAGATCGACGCCGAGGAGCGGCTCGCACTCGTGCGGGAACTGGGCATCCGCACGACACCGACCGTCCTGGTGCTCGACTCCGCCGGGCGTGTCGTCACCCAGGCCTCCGGGGCACCCCGCAAGGCCGACGTCATCGCCGCACTCGGAAGGGCCGTGTGACGCGCCGTGAGCCCGGTCGCACATTCCCGTGCGCACTTGACTGCACAGGGCAACTGTCGTCAGGCTGACGTCTGTGCCTCCAGTACTCCTTCTCTTCGGGCGTGTCCATGTGGACCTCGTCCGTCACGCGAGCGCGCGCTGTCCGGTTGACCTCGACGCCGCAGCCGCCTAGTTCGCACCCATGCAGAAGGAATCCTCGATGACGGCCCCGACCGATCTCGGCACCCCACCCCTGACCTCCTCCTCCGCCCTCGCCGCGCAACGGCCCGGGTCCGCTGCCGGCCTCGTGGGCACGCAGCAGTCGCCGGCCGGCGTGCGTGCCGCCTCGCCCGCCGCCGACGAGCTGCTGAAGTCGGCCTTCCGTCAGCACGCCGCCGGCGTCGCGGTGATCACCGCGCAGGGGGAGCGTCCCGTCGGCTTCACCGCCACCTCGCTCACCTCCGTGGCCGCCGACCCGCCGCTGATCTCCTTCGGGGTGGGCACCGGATCCTCCAGCTGGCCGGTGGTCGCCGAGGCGGAGTACGTCGGCGTCCACATACTCGGCGAGCACCAGCAGGAGCTGGCCGCCACCTTCGCCCGCAGCGGCGCGGACCGTTTCGCCCTGCCCACCTGCTGGCGCACCGGTCCCGAGGGCGTGCCCGTCCTCGAGGGAGTGGTGGCGTGGCTGGTCGCCCGGGTGGTGGCACGCGTGCCCGCGGGAGATCATCGCCTCGTGATCGCCGAGGTCGTGACCGGGGACCCGGCCGGCGGCGGTCGTCCGCTGCTGTACCACCAGGGCCGCTTCAAGGCGCTGCGCGACTGACCTGGCACGCCGTTGTCAAGGTCACAGTGCAAAGCGCTTGCTTAGCGGGAACAACACCGCTGTACTGACGAGTAATATTTCGATCGGAGCGCGGCCCGCCCCGACCGGGATCCGCCCCATCGGACGCCTATGCTGCGTTCACAAGGCAGTCCAGTAGAGACGATGCAGTAGGAGAGCCGGCGTGAGCCTGAGGATCGTTGTCTGTGTGAAGTACGTGCCCGACGCCACCGGCGACCGGCACTTCGCCGATGACCTGACCGTCGACCGCGACGACGTCGACGGCCTGCTGTCGGAGCTGGATGAGTACGCGGTCGAGCAGGCGCTGCAGATCGCGGAGGACGCCGACGAGGCCGAGGTCACCGTGCTGACCGTCGGTCCGGAGGACGCCAAGGACGCGCTGCGCAAGGCCCTGTCGATGGGCGCCGACAAGGCGATCCACGTCGAGGACGACGACCTGCACGGCACCGACGTGATGGGCACCTCGCTGGTGCTGGCGAAGGCGATCGAGAAGGCCGGCTTCGACCTGGTGATCGCCGGTATGGCCTCCACGGACGGCACGATGGGTGTCGTTCCGGCGCTGCTGGCCGAGCGTCTGGGCGTCCCGCAGGTCACCCTGCTCTCCGAGGTCTCGGTAGAGGGCGGTCTTGTGAAGGGCCGTCGCGACGGCGACACCGCGTCCGAGCAGCTCGAGGCGTCGCTGCCGGCCGTCGTGTCGGTGACGGACCAGTCGGGCGAGGCGCGTTACCCGTCCTTCAAGGGCATCATGGCCGCGAAGAAGAAGCCGGTGGAGTCCTGGGACCTGGAGGACCTGGAGATCGACGCCGACGAGGTCGGTCTCGAGGGTGCCTGGACCGCGGTCGACTCGGCCGCGGAGCGTCCGGCCCGCACCGCGGGCACGATCGTCAAGGACGAGGGCGAGGGCGGCAAGCAGCTCGCGGAGTTCCTCGCGAGCCAGAAGTTCATCTAAGGCTTCGGCCACCAACCGCCCCCTTCATACTTCGCAAGCAGGAGAGAAGAAGTCCCATGGCTGAAGTTCTCGTCTACGTCGACCACGTGGACGGTGCCGTCCGCAAGCCCACCCTTGAGCTGCTGACGCTCGCCCGCCGCATCGGCGAGCCCGTCGCCGTCGCCCTCGGCTCCGGTGCCGAGAACACCGCCGCCGCGCTCGCCGAGCACGGTGCGGTCAAGGTGCTGACCGCCGACGCGCCCGAGTTCACCGAGTACCTGGTGGTGCCGAAGGTGGACGCGCTGCAGGCCGCGTACGAGGCCGTCTCCCCGGCCGCCGTGCTCGTCCCGTCGTCCGCCGAGGGCAAGGAGATCGCGGCCCGTCTCGCGGTCCGTATCGGCTCCGGCATCATCACCGACGCCGTCGACCTGGAGGCCGGCGACGAGGGTCCGGTCGCCACCCAGTCGGCGTTCGCCGCCTCGTTCACCACCAAGTCCCGCATCACCAAGGGCACCCCGGTCATCACGGTCAAGCCCAACAGCGCCGCCGTGGAGGCCGCCCCGGCCGCCGGCACCGTCGAGACCCTGTCCGTGTCGTTCTCCGAGAAGGCGACCGGCACCAAGGTCACCGCGCGCACCCCGCGTGAGTCGACCGGCCGTCCGGAGCTGACCGAGGCCGCGATCGTGGTCTCCGGTGGCCGTGGCGTCAACGGCGCGGAGAACTTCGCGGTCATCGAGGCGCTCGCCGACTCCCTCGGCGCGGCGGTCGGCGCCTCGCGTGCCGCGGTGGACGCCGGCTGGTACCCGCACACCAACCAGGTCGGCCAGACCGGCAAGTCGGTCTCCCCGCAGCTGTACATCGCCTCCGGTATCTCGGGCGCGATCCAGCACCGGGCCGGTATGCAGACCTCGAAGACGATCGTGGCGATCAACAAGGACGCCGAGGCCCCGATCTTCGACCTGGTCGACTACGGCGTGGTCGGCGACCTGTTCGACGTCGTCCCGCAGCTGACCGATGAGGTCAAGTCCCGCAAGGGCTGACCGCACATCGTCCGGGCAGGGGCCGCGTGGTGATCTCCACCGCGCGGCCCCTGCCCGTTGTGGCGGACCATTGACGCAGATCACGGCTCCCGTTAACTTCATTCAACAGAATGTTGATTCCGTGAAGCGGAAAACACGGACACAGGGATCTGCGGAGGGTGTGGGAATGGGTCAGCAGGAGAAGGTGGCGACGAGCCTCGCCGGCGCGGTCAGCGAGGGCATCAGCGCCTCCCTGGCGACGGTGGACGCGGAGCTCGCCCGCCGGTACCCGGGAGACCCCGGCACCCGCCAGCCCGTCCACACCGTCTACGTCCCCGGCGACGTCTTCGCCGCCGACACCGTCCGCACATGGGGCGCCGCCGCCCTGGCGGCGCTCGACGAGCACGCCCCCGACGCCGCCGGCTTCGCCCGCGTCCTCGGCCTGAGCGACGAACTGGCCGAGCCGGTGTACACGCGTGTACGGGCCAAGCTGGAGCGCGAGCCGATCGAGGACCTGCGCGTCGACTTCGAGGACGGCTACGGGGGCCGGGACGAGGACGCCGACGCCGCACGCGCCGCCCGGCTGATCTCGGAGGCCTACGCGAAGGGCGCCGCCGCGCCGTACATGGGCATCCGCATGAAGTGCATGGAGGCCGCCGTACGCGACCGGGGCATCCGCACCCTCGACATCTTCCTCACCGGCCTGATGGAGGCCGGCGGCCTGCCCGACGGGCTCGTCCTCACCCTGCCCAAGGTCACGTACACCGAGCAGGTGTCCGCGATGGTGCGGCTCGTCGAGGAGTTCGAGAAGGCCCGCGGCCTGGAGAGCGGTCGCATCGGCTTCGAGATCCAGATCGAGACCAGCCAGTCCATCCTCGGCCCCGACGGCACCGCCACCGTCGCGCGCATGATCGACGCCGCTGAGGGACGGGCCACCGGTCTGCACTACGGCACCTTCGACTACAGCGCCTGTCTCGGTGTCAGCGCCGCCCACCAGGCCAGCGACCACCCCGCGGCCGACCACGCCAAGGCCGTCATGCAGGTCGCCGCGGCCGGGACCGGCGTACGAGTGTCCGACGGCTCCACCAACGTCCTGCCCGTCGGTTCCACCGAGAAGGTCCACGACGCCTGGCGCCTGCACTACGGCCTCACCCGCCGCGCCCTCGCCCGCGCGTACTACCAGGGCTGGGACATGCACCCCGGTCACCTGCCCACCCGCTACGCCGCCGTCTTCGCCTTCTACCGCGAGGGCTTCGAGCAGGCCGCGGCGCGACTGTCCGCCTACGCCACCCACGCGGGCGGCGACGTCATGGACGAGCCCGCCACCGCCAAGGCCCTCAGCTCCTACCTGCTGCGCGGCATCGACTGCGGCGCCCTCGACACCGCGGAAGTCGCCCGGCTGACCGGTCTCACGCGCGCCGACCTCGACGGCTTCGCGGCCCCCCGGCGCGGGGAGTTGACGGCCACAGCCGAGTAACAGGCTGCACCGGGCCCACCGCTGCCCCCTCACGCTGTGCGCCGTCACCGTCGCATCCCGCGGGATTCCCCCGAGCCGTGACGCTGGTTCAGGCCGGCGGGGGAATCTCCCCGGAGCCGCGCGGGATCAGGACGGTGTCCAGCGTCACCTGTGCCGGCTCCTCGTTCACTCCGTCCAGCCTGCGGAACAGCCGCTCCGCCGCCGTACGGCCCAGAGCGGCCGCGTCCTGGGCTATGACCGTGATGCCGAGCAGGTCGGCGAGCTCGATGTCGTCGAAGCCGACCAGTGCGACCGGCTCCTCGCGTCCGGCGAGGAGCCGGACGACCGTCACCGTGACCCGGTTGTTGCCCGCGAAGACGGCGGTGACCGGCTCGGGGGCCTCCAGTATCGACGTCACCGCGTCCCGGACCCGCTCCGGCGCCGTGGAGCCCAGCGAGACCCAGGAGTCGTCGATCTCCAGACCCGCGTCCTCCATCGCCGCGCGATAGCCGCGCAGTCGCTCGACCGCGGTGTGGATGCGCGGCTGGTCACCGATGAAGGCGATGCGCCGGTGGCCGTGTGCGATCAGATGCGCCACGCCCGCGCGTGCTCCGCCGAAGCTGTCGGACATCACCGTGTCCGCCTCGATACGGCCGGCCGGACGGTCGACGAACACCGTGGCCACGCCCGCCTTGATCTCCGGCTCCAGGTAGCGGTGGTCGTGACCCGCGGGGATCACGATGAGCCCGTCCACCCGGCGCGCGCACAGTGCGAGTGCCAACTCCTGCTCGCGGTCGGGGTCCTCGGCGCTGGAGCCGTTGATCAGCAGGGCGCCGTGCGCCCGGGCCACCTCCTCCACAGCCCGGCTGAGCGGCCCGTAGAACGGGTCGGCGAGGTCCTCCAGCACCAGGCCGATGGACGCGGTGCGGCCCTTCCGCAGCACCCGCGCACTGTCGTTGCGGCGGAAGCCCAGCGACTCGATGGCCTCCTGCACCCGTCGCTCGGTGTCGGGCGTGACGCCCGGTTCGCCGTTGACCACCCGCGAGACGGTCTTGAGACCCACTCCCGCGCGTGCTGCGACGTCTTTCATCGTCGGCCGATTTCCGTAGCGGGGCTCGGGGCCTCGAGGGCTTCCCGGCGGCTGCGGGGGACGAGTCGTATCGGCCACGGTGAGCTTTCTGTCCGACGGCAGGCGGTCGCGTTCGATGGTATGGGATGGTGTGGCGTCGGGCATAGGGCCTGGACAACGTTGTCAGGGCAATGGAGACTGTCATCGAATCCGCAGGTCCGACAGTCTCCCCGGGGGATCGCACACCGATGCATACCAGCCTCGTCGCCGCTCTCGACATCGGCGGTACCAAGATCGCCGGCGCGTTGGTCGACGGGGGTGGCGCTCTCCTGCTGCGTACGCAGCGCCCCACGCCGGCCCGGGAGAGCGGTGACGCGGTGATGCGCGCGGTGGAGGGCGTCCTCGCCGAGCTCACGGCGTCGCCGCTGTGGGCGGGCGTACGGGCGGTCGGCATCGGCAGCGCGGGGCCGGTGGACCGCTCGGCCGGTACGGTCAGCCCGGTCAACGTCCCTGGCTGGCGCGACTTCCCGCTGGTCGAGAGGGTGTCACGGGCCGTCGGCGGGCTGCCCGTCGAGCTCGTCGGCGACGGCGTCGCGATGACGGCGGCCGAGCACTGGCTGGGCGCGGCCCGGGGATACGACAACGCACTGTGCATGGTCGTCTCGACCGGCGTCGGCGGCGGTCTGGTGCTCAACGGCCGTCTGCACGCGGGCCCCACGGGCAACGCCGGGCACATCGGTCACATCAGCGTCGATCTGGACGGCGACGCCTGCCCGTGCGGGGCGCGCGGCTGCGTGGAGCGGATAGCCAGCGGGCCCAACATCGCCCGCCGGGCCGTGGAGAACGGCTGGCGTCCCGGTGCCGACGGCGAGGCGACGGCCGCCGCCGTGGCCGAGGCGGCGCGCGCCGGCGACCCGGTCGCGACCGCCTCGTTCGAGCGCGCCGCCCAGGCACTCGCCGCCGGGATCGCCGCCACCGCGACGCTGGTGGAGATCGACATCGCCGTCATCGGCGGCGGTGTCGCGGGCGCGGGGAACGTGCTCTTCACGCCGCTGCGCCGTGCCTTGCGCGACTACGCGACGCTGTCGTTCGTGCAGCGCCTGACGGTGGCGCCGGCACGGATGGGCACGGACGCCGGTCTCGTGGGCGCGGCGGCTGCGGCGCTCACCCTCGGGCGGGCGGCGGACCGGGTGACGCACTCGGGCGCGGCCGGCCCCGTGTAGCTGGACGCCCCCCTGCGTCCGGCACGACTTCTCGGGCGTGGTTGACCGCCGGAGCCGGACGAACCCTGGGGGGCGCAACGCCCCCGGGACGCTCACCAGGCGCGGTCTGCGTGCTGCTGTTGAGGGACGACCACCAGGAACGCGTCCGACTCCAGGTCCATCACCACCTCAGCCGCCAGCCCCTCGTCCCGGCGGTGCCGTGCGTACTCCTCGGCGGCCCAGCTGCCCCGCGGATCTCCTGCGGGGAACTTCTCCAAAACAGTGCGGCGCATCGCGCACCCCCTTGTCTCTTCCGCTCCAACGACGGTCCTCGACAGGTGTCACGGGCAACGGCCCGGCCACAGTTCCGTCCCCGATCAGCCAACCGGTTCCGGCCGGGGGTTTCCGTGGCAGGGTGATGCGGGCAAGCCACTGTGGGCTACGGAAGAGGGGGACCCGTGATCGTCTGGATCAACGGTGCGTTCGGAGCGGGCAAGACGACTGCCGCACGCGAACTGATCGATCTGATCCCCAACAGCACCCTGTTCGACCCCGAGCTCGTCGGCGCCGGCCTGCGGTACGTGCTGCCGCAGAAGCGTCTCGACGACGTCGGCGACTTCCAGGACCTTCCCATCTGGCGGCGGCTCGTCGTGGACACCGCGGCCGCGCTCCTCGCCGAGCTGGGCGGGGTGCTGGTCGTGCCGATGACCCTGCTGCGTCAGGAGTACCGCGACGAGGTGTTCGGCGGGCTCGCCGCCCGGCGCATCCCCGTCCACCATGTGCTGCTGAGCCCGGATGAAACGATCCTGCGCGCACGGATAGCGGGCCGGCCTGTGCCCGACACCCCGGACGGCGACCAGCGCGTCAGGCAGTGGGCGTACGACCGCATCGAGCCCTATCGCGCCGCACTCGGCTGGATCACCGCCGACGCGCACGTGATCGACACCAGCCGCATCGACCCGCACGAAACGGCCCGCCGCATCGCCGCGGCCGTACATTCCGGAGCCGCGGCCGCCTGCGAGATCGTCCAGACGCCCGAACCAACCGCGGAGACCGTCGCCGCGGGCGTGCTCCTCTTCGACGACGAGGACCGGGTGCTGCTCGTCGACCCGACCTACAAGCCCGGATGGGAGTTCCCCGGCGGAGTCGTCGAACGGGGAGAGCCGCCGGCACGGGCGGGGATGCGGGAGGTCGCCGAGGAACTCGGCCTCGAACTGGCCGATGTCCCACGGCTGCTCGTCGTCGACTGGGAGGCCCCGCGGGCGCCGCGCTTCGGCGGCCTGCGGCTCCTGTTCGACGGCGGCCGGCTCCCGGACGGCGACGAGCGACGCATACGCCTGCCCGGACCGGAGCTGCGCGACTGGCGGTTCGTGGGCGAGCAGGAGGCCGCGCACCTGCTGCCGCCCGCGCGCTACGAACGGCTGCGCTGGGCGCTGCGCGCCCGCGAGCGCGGCACCGTGCTCAATCTAGAGGCCGGCATCCCCGTCGGCTGACGCCTCCGCCGCGTCCAGCAGCGCCGCGGTGGCGTTCTCGGTCAGCGGGTCGCCGTGGCCGAAGCAGACCGCCGACGGCGCGAGCGAGGCCAGCCGGCGCATCGACACCTGTGCCGTCGCCCGGTCCACGTTGAACACCCCGAGCATCACCTGCCCGACCCCCGCCACGCAGTCACCCGTGAACAGCACGCTGTGATGCGGCAGATGGATGCCGATCGAGCCGTCGGTGTGACCGGGGGAGTGGACCACGTGCGCACCGCCGCCGAAGTCCAGTACGTCGCCGTCCTCCAGCTCCCGGTCCACCCGGGTCGGCGGCGCGGGCGGCACCGTGAGCCCGTGCTCGTACAGCGGGACCTCCCAGTCCAGCAGTACGGGCTCGGGCACGGGCGCATCGCCCCGTACGACCGGGGCGTCGAGGCGGTGCGCCAGCACCTCGGCCCCGTACCGCGCGGCCAGTTCGCCGGCCGCGCCCACGTGGTCGCGGTGGCAGTGCGTCAGAACGATCCGCCGCAGGGCCGCCGGATCGAGCCCCGCCCCCCGTATCGCCTCCTCGATCAGCGGCGCGGCGTCCCGGTGGCCTGCGTCGACGAGCGTCAGCTCGTCGCCGTCGCGCCACAGGTAGGCCTGGCCGATCGGGAAGCGGAACATGTGCAGCTGTGGCAGTACCGGGATGAAGTCCATGCGGCGAACGTACGCACAGGAGCACGCCCGCCGCCCGGAACTACGCTGCCGGCGATCTTCGCCGAGCGCGGAATCGCCTCCCGCCCGGCAGGCGGTCAACCCAGTTTCGACTCGGCGTAGTTCACCAGGAACAGCGCCTCGGCGACCGACAGCCGCTCCAGCTCCTCGGGGGACACGCTCTCGTTCACCGCGTGGATCTGCGCCTCCGGCTCGCTGAGCCCGATCAGCAGGATCTCCGCCTTCGGGTACAGCGCGGCGAGCGTGTTGCACAGCGGGATGGAGCCGCCCATCCCGGACGCCTGCATCTCCTCGCCCGGGTACGCCACGCGCATCGCCTCGGCCATCGAGGTGTACGCGGGGCTGGTCACGTCCGCCTGGAACGGCTGGCCCTGGCCCACCTGCTCCAGCGTCACGCGCGCGTTCCACGGAGTGTGCTTCTCGATGTGCGCGAACAGCAGCTTCGTCGCCTCCGCGGCGTCCTGGCCCGGCGGCACCCGCAGGCTGATCTGCGCCCGGGCGCTCGCCGGGATGGACGGCGTGGCGCCCGCGACGGGGTGGCAGTCGATGCCGATCACAGTGACGGCGGGGCGGGCCCAGATCCGGTCCGCGATCGTGCCGTTGCCGGGCAGGCCGACACCGTCGAGGACCTTCGCGTCCTTGCGGAACTCCTCCTCCGGGTACTGCAGTCCCTCCCACTCGGCCTGCGCGGGAAGGCCGTCGATCACCGTCGACCCGTCCTCGGCGCGCAGCGAGTCCAGGACGCGGATCAGCGCGGCCAGTGCGTCGGGCGCGGCCCCGCCGAACTGGCCCGAGTGCAGGTTCCCTTCGAGGGTGTCGACCTGGACGCGGATCATGGTCATTCCGCGCAGCGTCGCCGTCACGGTCGGCAGGCCCACCCGGAAGTTCCCGGTGTCGCCGATCACGATCGCGTCGGCCACGAGCAGGTCCGGGTGCTCCTCCGCGTACCGCTCGAGGCCGCCCGTGCCCTGCTCCTCCGAACCCTCCACGACGACCTTCACCGAGACCGGGACGCCGCCGTTCGCCTTGAGGGCGCGCAGCGCGAGCAGGTGCATGATGAAGCCGCCCTTGCAGTCGGCCGCACCGCGTCCGTACCAGCGGCCGTTGCGTTCGGTCAGCTCGAACGGCGGGCTCACCCAGGCGGCCTCGTCCAGCTTCGGCTGCACGTCGTAGTGCGCGTACAGCAGGACGGTCGGCGCGCCCTCCGGGCCGGGCAGCAGCCCGTACACCGACTGCGATCCGTCCGGGGTGTCGAGGAGCGCGACGTCCCCAAACCCCTCCGCGCGCAACGCGTCCGCCACCCAGCCGGCCGCCGCCTCGCACTCGCTGCGCGGCGCCACCGCCTCGTCCGCCACCGACTGGAAGGCCACCAGCTCGGTGAGCTCCGCCTTGGCACGGGGCATCAGCGAGGCGACGGTCTCGGCGATCGGATCCGCGGTCATGGGCACGCTCCTTGTGGGTGCGACGTTGTGCGTTGTGTGTACGGCGAATGTGTGGTCGATCCTCCCACAGGGGGCGGGAGCGGTCTGCGCCGTAGGATGCGGTCGAGAGCACGGGCCATGGGTCGGATCGGGAGCAGAAGTACATCGTGAGCAGCGAGAACGATGCCACCGGAGCAGAGGCGGCACAGGAGCTTGGCGAGGGTCCCGCGTGGGACGTCGTCGTGGTCGGCGCAGGACCCGCCGGAGCCTCGGCGGCGTACGCGGCGGCGGTGAGCGGTCGCAGAGTGCTGCTCCTGGAGAAGGCGGAACTGCCCCGCTACAAGACCTGCGGCGGCGGCATCATCGGCCCCTCGCGCGACAGTCTCCCACCCGGTTTCGAACTGCCCCTGCGTGACAAGGTGCACGCCGTCACCTTCTCGTTGAACGGGAGGCTGGCCCGCACCCGCCGCTCCAAGCGGATGCTCTTCGGTCTGATCAACCGTCCGGAGTTCGACGCCGGTCTGGTCGAGCAGGCGGAGAAGGCGGGCGCGGTCGTGCGCACGGGCGTCACCGTCTCCCGCGTGGAGCAGCACGGTCCCGCCGTCCCCGACCGGCGCTCGGTCGCCGTCGTGCTGTCGGACGGCGAGACGGTGCTGGCCCGCGCGGTCGTCGGGGCCGACGGCAGTGCCGGCCGGATAGGCGCTCACGTGGGTGTGAAGCTCGACCAGGTGGACCTCGGCCTGGAGGCGGAGATCCCCGTGCCGGACACGGTCGCGGAGGACTGGGCGGGCCGGGTGCTCATCGACTGGGGCCCGATGCCCGGCAGTTACGGCTGGGTGTTCCCGAAGGGCCGGACGCTGACGGTCGGCGTGATCTCGGCGCGCGGCGAGGGCGCCGCGACCAAGCGTTATCTGGAGGACTTCATCGCACGGCTGGGGCTGGCGGGCTTCGAACCCGCGATCTCCTCCGGGCACCTGACACGCTGCCGCAGCGACGACTCGCCGCTGTCGCGCGGCCGGGTGCTCGTGTGCGGGGACGCGGCGGGACTCCTGGAGCCGTGGACCAGGGAGGGCATCTCCTTCGCGCTCCGGTCCGGGCGGCTCGCGGGGGAGTGGGCGGTGCGGATCGCCGAGGCGCACGACGCCGTGGACGCCCGCAGGCAGGCGCTCAACTACGCGTTCGCCATCAAGGCGGGGCTGGGTGTGGAGATGGCGGTCGGCCGGCGGATGCTCGCCGTCTTCGAACGCAGGCCCGGTCTGCTGCACGCGGCGATCACCGGGTTCCGGCCCGCCTGGACAGCCTTCACCGACATCACGCGCGGAGCGACGACGCTCGCGGGGCTGGTGCGGACGCACTCGCTGGCGCGGCGCGCGCTGGACGTGCTGGACAAGCGCGCGTAGGGGGCATCCGGTCCGGTCGCGCGGCCTCGCGCGCCCGGGTTTCGCGCGGCGGCGGGGAGCAGGGTTTCGCGCGGCGGGGGGCGGGGTGCGGGGCCGGCCGGTCGGCGCGGGTGCGGGCTCTCGGCTCGGCGACCGGGCGCCGCGCGCCCGTGCGAGCCGCCGCGCAGGCGGTCACTTCGTGACCGTGATGCGGAAGACGGGGTGCTTGTGGGCGGCGGCGAGGAGCTCCTCGTCCGTGGAGCCCGCGTTGACGTCCCCGAAGAAGCGGCCGACCTCCCAGCCCCAGCGTTTGAGATACGAGCGGAGCAGGGCGGGCTTCTCCTCGTCGGGGAGTTCCACGGCGGTGAAGTGCTGGGTCCTGCGGCCGACCTGGAGGCGGCCGCCGCCGGCCGCGCGCAGGTTGCGGACCCACTGCGAGTGGCCACGGGCGGAGATCAGGTACGGGCCGCCGTCGTAGGGGAGCGGGTTGACCGGTATGCGCCGCCATTCGCCGGTGGTGCGGCCGCGCACGGAGAGCTCCGCGGTGCCCAGGAGGCTGATTCCGCGGCGGGCGAGCCATCCGACGGCGTTGTTGAGGACCGTGTCGAAGCGGTTGGGCTTGATGTAGTGGGCCGGGGTGTGGTGCGGCATGGCCGTGGTCTCGCTCTCTGTCCTGTCGTCCTTTCGAGAGCACCGCTCTCGCTTGAGAGCAGTGTGCACGAACTGCTGCTCCGAAGCAAGAGCAGTGCTCTCTTTTGTGAGTGGTGATCTCGTTCATGGTCAGTGCTCCGAAGCGTGACAGACTGTCTCGTATGACGACCGTCCGAGGGGCCAGGGAACGGGCCCGCAGCGAGATCACCGCGGCGATCAAGGAAGAGGCGCGCAGGCAGCTCGCGGCGGAGGGAGCGGCGAAGCTCTCCCTGCGTGCCGTCGCCCGCGAGCTGGGCATGGTGTCCTCCGCGCTCTACCGCTATTTCCCGAGCCGGGACGACCTGCTGACCGCGCTCATCGTCGATGCGTACGACGCGGTGGGGGCGGCCGCGGAGACCGCGGCCGCGGCGCGCGGTCCGGCGCCCGCCGGCCCCGACGCACCTGGCCCTGACACCGCCGCAGCCGCCGGGCACGCGCCCGCCGCCGCTGCACACACCGACGCGTCCCGCCCCGAAGCCACCGCGGCCACAGGTGCGCTTGGCGGCGGCGACGGCGTTGCCGCCGGAGCGGCCGGTGGCAACGCCGGGAGACGCGCCCCCGTGGTGCCGGGACGGGAGTTCGCACGGTGGGGCGACGTGTGCCGTGGCGTGCGGGACTGGGCGCTTACGCATCCGCACGAGTACGCACTGATCTACGGCTCGCCCGTCCCCGGCTACACCGCGCCCCAGGACACGATCGCCCCCGCCTCGCGCGTCGGCGCCGTGTTCATCTCGATCGTCCGCGAAGCCCATCGCACCGAGGGGCTGGCGGTCCCGACGCTCGGCGGCGGGGTGCGCACCGAGGCCGAGCGCGTCGCCGCCGCCTTCGCCCCCGACCTGCCGCCGTCCGTCGTCGCCGCGCTGATCGCCGCCTGGGCGCAGCTGTTCGGGCTGATCTCCTTCGAGCTGTTCGGGCAGTTCGAGCGGGTCGTCGAGGACCGCGACGCGTTCTTCGCGCACGCCGCAGCGCGGCTCGCCGCCGAGGTCGGCCTGCGCCCGGGGCCGGCCGTCGGCACACCGTGACCGCCCGGGCAGCGGGGCGGGGTCTGACGCGCCACCCGCCCCCGGTTCGGGACGCGCGACGCGGTCCGGCGACTGCCCGGCAGCGGGGGCTGGTCCTGACGCGCCACCGCGCCGGTGCGGGGCGCGCGGTGCCGTCCCGCGGGGTGTCGACGTGATGCGGCTCCCCGGCAGCGCCACCTGGTGGGCGCCCGAGCCGCTGCGCCGGCTGCCACGTGCCGCGGCTCGCGGACGCCCCGCAACCGGGTCCGTACTGCACAGGGAGTACGCGTGACCGCCACGCCGGGGTGACGTCCCCGTCCCGCGCCCGGGTCTAGCGTGGCCGCTATGGACGAGCAGCGCGCCCGCAGGTGCGGTGGTCCCCCCTGGGCACGGGGCGGACCACCGCTGATGCGTCAGTGGGAGGAACGACGGCGCCGGGCCCGTGTTCCCTGGTTGTCGACCGTTGCGCTGGCCGTCTTCGTCATGGCCGGCACCGGCTTCGCCGCCGAGGGCCAGCCCGAGCGGGAACCGCTCGACGCCTTCGCACGCGTCCTGCTGCTGCTCGGCCCCGCGCTGCTCCTGCTGCGCATCCGGTACCCGGTCGTCGCGGTCTCCGGCGTGTGCGCGACCGCCTTCGTGTACTTCGCGGCCGGCTACCCCTACGGCCCGGTCTTCCTCACCATCGCCGTCGCCTGCTTCTCCGCGATCGTCGCCGGGCACCGCCGCGCCGCCTGGTGGTCCATCGGTCTGCTGTGGGCCGGCCACCTGCTGATCGCGCACTGGCTCTACCGCTATCTGCCCCCGGGCGGCGACGACGCCGCCCCCTGGGGCCAGGAGGTCTTCGTCACCGCCTGGGTGGTGGCCGTCGTCGCCGCGTCCGAACTGGTCCGCGTACGGCGCGAGGTGTGGGCCCGGGAGCGCGCCGAACGGGCGGCCGCCGAGAAGCGCCGCGCCGACGAGGAGCGGCTGCGCATCGCCCGCGAACTCCACGACGTCCTCGCCCACTCCCTCTCCGTCATCAACGTCCAGGCGGGCGTGGGCCTGGCCCTCCTCGACTCCGACCCCGAACAGGCGCGGACCGCGCTGACCACCATCAAGGCCGCGAGCAAGGAGGCCCTCGGCGAGGTACGCCAGGTGCTGGACACCCTGCGCACCCCCGGCGACGCCCCCCGCGCGCCGGCCCCGGGCCTGGCACGCCTGCCCGAACTCGTCGAGCAGGCGGCGAGCGCCGGTCTCACCGTCGACGTCGACACGGTGGGCACCCTGCCCGCGCTCCCGCCCGGCGCGGACCTGGCCGCCTTCCGGATCGTGCAGGAAGCGCTGACGAACGTCGTCCGGCACTCGGGTTCGCGTACCGCCCGGGTGCGCATCGCCTACGCCGGGGGCCGGCTCGAGCTGCGGATCGACGACGACGGGCCCGCCACCGGCTCCGACGCCGGGGGCAGCGGCAACGGGCTGGCGGGCATGCGGGAGCGGGCCGCCGCCCTGGGTGGCACCATCGAGGCGGGTCCGCGGCCGGACGGTGGCTTCCGGGTCCGCGCCGAACTGCCCGCGCAGCCCAGGGAGACGACGTGATCCGCGTACTGCTCGCCGACGACCAGATGCTGGTGCGGGCCGGTTTCCGGGCGCTGCTCGACGCCCAGCGGGACATCGAGGTCGCCGGGGAGGCGTCGGACGGCGAGGAGGCCGTGCGCCTGGTGGACGAACTGCGCCCGGACGTGGTCCTGATGGACATCCGCATGCCGTTGCTCGACGGTCTCGCCGCGACGCGCCGGATCACCGGTGACGAGCGCCTGAGGGACGTCAGGGTGGTCATGCTCACCACCTTCGAGCTGGACGAGTACGTCTTCGAGGCGATCCGTTCCGGGGCCTCCGGTTTCCTCGTGAAGGACACGGAACCGGAGGAACTGCTGCGCGCCGTACGGGCGGTGGTGGAGGGCGACGCGCTGCTGTCGCCGGGCGTCACCCGGCGTCTGATCGCGGAGTTCGCCGCCCGGTCCAGGGCTCCGGCGAAGGCCGAGGGACTCGACGAGCTCACGGAGCGCGAGCGGGAGGTGATGGCGCTGGTCGGCATGGGGCTGTCCAACGAGGAGATCGCCCGCCGCCTGGTCGTCAGCCCGCTCACCGCCAAGACGCATGTGAGCCGGACGATGGTGAAGCTGGGCGCCCGTGATCGGGCCCAACTGGTCGTGCTCGCCTACGAGTCGGGCCTCGTACGGCCCGGCTGGCTGGGCTGAACCGGGAGTCGTGAAGCGGCCGGCGGGCTGGTGCCCGCCGGCCGCGTCCCCCGTGCGGTGTGGCTGTCAGTCGCCGACCTTCACCGGCTCCGGCTCCACAGCCGGAACGGACGTGGCGACGATGACCGACTCCCCGGTGGCGCGTCGCGCACGCAGTCCGGTGAGGGTGATCAGCAGTCCGACTGCCGCGATCGCCGTGACGACCACCAGGCCCGGCCGGTAGCTGTCCAGCACTTCCTGCGCGGAGCGGCCGGTCTCGCCACCCGCGGTGATCACGGCGGTGACGACGGCCAGGAAGATGGCGCCGCCGACCTGGATCGAGGTGTTCAGCAGACCGGACACCATGCCCTGCTCGTGGTCCTCGACACCGCTGGTGGCCTGGATGTTGAGCGACGGGAAGACCAGTGCGCACGCCGCGCCGAGCAGCAGCATCGACGGCAGGATCACGGCGGCGTACGTGGGCGTCAGGTCGATCTGGAGGAAGAGCGCGTATGCGACGACCAGCAGCGAGAACCCGGTGGCGATCACGCGGGGCGTCCCGAAGCGGTCCACGACCGAGCCGATCTTCGTCGCGGACAGCGCGACCAGCGCGCCCGCGGGCAGGAACGCGAGGGCGGTCTGCAGGGCCGACCAGCCGAGCAGCGACTGCATGTACTGGGTCACCAGGAACTGGAAGCCCACGTAGGAGCCGAAGAAGAACGCCGCGCCGAGGTTCGCCCGGATCTGGTTGCCGGAGCGCAGCACGCCCAGCCGGATGAGCGGGTGCGCGCTGCGGCGCTCGATGGTGACGAACGCGGCGAGCAGGACGGCGGTGGCGGTGAAGGAGAGCAGCGTCTGCGCGGAGGCCCAGCCCACTTCGGGCGCCTGGACGACGGTGAAGACGAGCAGCAGCATCGCCAGCGTGCCGGTGACGGCGCCGGGCAGGTCGTAGCCCTTGCCGGAGTCCTCGCGGCTGCTGCGCGGGATCAGCCTGATCCCGACGACGAGTGCGATCAGCGCGATGGGCGCGGGCAGCAGCATGGTCAGCCGCCAGCTCACCTCGGTCAGCAGTCCGGAGAGCACGAGGCCCATGGAGAAGCCGGTGGCGGCGCAGGTGGTGTAGATCGACAGCGCGCGGTTGCGCTGCGGGCCCTCCTTGAAGGTCGTGGTGATGATCGACAGGCCGGCGGGAGCCGTGAAGGCGGCGCTGAGGCCCTTGATGAAGCGGCTGGCGATCAGCAGCGGGCCGGAGTCGACGAGGCCGCCGAGCAGGGAGGCCAGCGCGAAGACGGCGAGGGCGACAAGGAAGACGCGGCGGCGTCCGAGGAGGTCGGCGGCGCGGCCGCCGAGGAGCAGCAGTCCGCCGTAGCCGAGGATGTAGCCGCTGACGATCCACTGCAGGGTCGAGGTGGACAGGTGGAGATCGGTGGCGATCGAGGGCAGCGCGACACCGACCATCGAGACATCGAGGGCGTCGAGGAACATCGCGGCGCAGAGCACGAGCAGGGTGCCCCACAGGCGTGGGCTCCAGCGGTCCTGCGATGTGGGGACGTCGATCGGAGAGGTCATGCGCAGCACACTACATGCGTATGCATTGACTGCAAGTGCATTTAATTCCGGTGCAACAAAGTGCGTCATTTCTGCTAACGTGCGGTCATGGCTGCGACGAAATCCGAGCGCGTGCTCGTGAAGGAGTGGCGGGATGTCCTCGCGCTGCACGCGCGCACGATGTGCGAGCTCGACCGTGAGCTGCACAGGTTCGGGCTGGGCGCCAGCGACTTCGAAGTGCTGGACGTACTGGCCGAGATGGGCGGCGATGACGGGGCGCCGGGCGAGTGCTCGTCCCGTGTCCAGGAGCTGGCCGGCCGCGTGCACCTCAGCCAGAGCGCGCTCTCACGCCTGATCGCCCGCCTGGAGAAGGACGGACTGGTGACCCGGGGCATGTGCCCCGAGGACCGCCGCGGGGTGCGGGTGGCGCTCACCGAGGAGGGCCGCGCGCGCCATGCCGAGGTGAAGCCGCTGCAGCGCGCGGTGCTGTCGCGCATGCTGCCGGACGCGACGGACTGAGTTCTGTCGCGCCCTAGCTCCGAGGCGCGGTGACAGCGCACGTTTTTCCGTCGGCGCACGCGCGTGTAACAGGGCGGAGGACACGTGTCCCCGCCGACGGTCGCCGGACTGCGTGAACAGGGGCGACGCGGCGGGCTCCGGCCGGCCGGGCGGTCGGGGGACGGGCCGGGACCGGCGGTCGCGTCTACTGCCAGGTGATACCCGAGGTCTCGCGCCACAGGCGGGCGAGTGCCGCGTCGCCGGTGACGGACACCGCGTCCAGGGGCAGCCTGTTCCACAGCGTCAGGTAGAGCCGCTCCGCCGACCCGCTCAGCTCGCAGTCGCACGGACCCTCGCCGCCGCGTTCCGTGCGCGCCGGCTCCTGTGAGAGCCGTACGGTCCACGCGTCACCCGTGTCCGTGGCCGTGACGCGCAGCACCTCGGGGGTCGCGGTGCGCACCCGGCTCTTGCGCCGTGCGTGGAACGCCGCCAGCAGCTCGTCGATCCCGTCCACCGCGAACTCCGCGGCGACCGGCCCGGGTCGGCCGTCCGACGCCGACTCGGCATCCGCCCGGTGCACCGCCGTCTCATGGGCCTGGCGCCGCGCCCAGAAGGCCAGCGGCGAAGGCGCGGGCAGGAACGACCAGCACGCGAGGTCGGCCGGGGCCTCGCTCAGCGCCGCCACCAGCAGCCCGTGCCCCTCGCGGAACCATTCGAGCAGCGCGTCGCCGTCGAGATCGGGCTCCCCGGCGTCCGGGCGG
The DNA here is from genome assembly GCF_013387495.1 of Streptomyces sp. PKU-EA00015. Classification (GTDB taxonomy): domain Bacteria; phylum Actinomycetota; class Actinomycetes; order Streptomycetales; family Streptomycetaceae; genus Streptomyces. The sequence goes on from NZ_JABZEE010000005.1 coordinate 97,570, forward strand.
TACGCGGTGTGTCCCTCGGTGACGAACGACGTCGCCCAGCGGTGCACCGTGCCCGTGTGCCGCAGCAGGTCCCGCATCCGCCAGCCCGGGCACGTCGGCACGAGGGCCCCGGGGCCGGCAGCATCGGCGGCCGCCGCGAGCAACTGCCCCTCGCGGACCAGGGACTTGATCAGCGCCGAGGTCTCCATGGCGCAGATTCTGCCAGCGCGACGGGACCTGCTCCAGGGCGCCCGGCGGCCTCGGACCGGGCCCCGAGCGCCGGCACCGGGCATCAGGCCCCGTGCGGGCGCGCGGTCTGCGGTCCATCGCGCAGCAGTCGGACGAACAGGCCCAGCGCGCAGGCCTGTACGAGCACCGCGACGACCAGCGCCGGGTAGAGGAATGCGGCGGACTCCGCCACGCCCTCCCCGAACACAGTGCCCAGCGCCATGAGCGCGAAAATCGTCGGCGCGGTCAGCAGGAACAGCCATATGCCGGCCATCGACGCGTCCTCGTGATGCACGAACAACGTGTCGACGGCCACGAAGAGGGCCGCTGCGGCGACCAGCGCCAGATAGATCCTGGACGCGAGGTTGGCGAAGGTCAGTTGTGCGAGCGAGGTCAGTCGAGCGTGCATGGCCGTCTCCCGTGGTGGTCGTCGTCCTTCCATGCTGTGCCGGTCCGGGTGCCCGCACCTGAGTACGGCTACTCAGCCGCCATAGGGGAGACGGCCCGGTCCCGTGAACCCCCGGCGGCCCGACCGCGCCGCGCGACCTCCGTGCCCGGCGCCGAGGCGTGCCGTGCGCCGTACGCGATCAGCGCGGCCCCTGCGGCCAGTGCCGCCACCGTCGTCAGCGCGAGGGGCAGCGAGAACCAGTCGGCCAGGAAGCCGATCACGGGCGGTCCCAGCAGCATGCCGCCGTAACCGAGCGTGGACGCGGCTGCGACCCCGCTGGGCCCGGCCAGCGCGCCCGCCCTGCCGACGGCCACGGGGAAGATGTTCGCCAGGCCCAGACCGGCGACGGTGAAGCCCAGCAGCGCGAGCCACACGTTCGGAGCGAGCGCGCCGAGCAGCATCCCGGCCGCGGCGGTGGCGCCGCCGGCGACGAGCGTACGGGTCTGGCCGAGCCGCTCCAGCAGCAGCGTGCCGGTGAGGCGCCCCGCGGTCATGGCGAGGGCGAACAGCGAGTAACCGGCGGCGGCCACGCCCGGATGCGCGTGCAGATCCTGTTCCAGGTGCAACGCGCTCCAGTCGGCCATCGCACCCTCGCCGTACGCGGTGCACAGTGCGATCACGCCGAAGAGGAACACCAGGTTGCGGGTGCGCCCCGTCAGACGGGCAGGTGCGGTCCCGGGCGCGGGACCGTCGGAGTCCGGCGCCGGGTGCGTCAGGAGCACGGGTCCGGCGACGGCGGTGACCAGCAGGCCGAGCCCGGTGAGCGCGAGCAGGTGCGCGGTCGGGGACAGGCCGCCGGCGACGAGACCGCCGAGTCCCGCGCCGAGCATGCCGCCGAGGCTGAACGCCGCGTGGAAGCCGGGCATGACGGGCCGGCGCAGGGCCGTGACCAGATCGACGGCCGCGCTGTTCATGGCGACGTTGATCCCGCCGTACGCGGCGCCGAAGACGAGCAGCACCAGACCGAGGCTGAGCGCGGAGTGAGTCAGCGGAGGCAGCGCCATGCTCAGCGAGAGCAGCACGGCGCTGCCCACGGTCACGGCGTGGCTGCCGAAGCGGCGGCACAGCCTGCCGGTGAGCGTCATGGTGACCACGGCGCCGGCGGAGACGCCGAGCAGGGCGAGGCCGAGATCGCTCGCGGAGGAACCGGTCTGTTCCTTGATGGCGGGAATGCGGACGACCCAGCCGGCGAAGAGAAAGCCGTCGAGGGCGAAGAAGACGTTGAGGGCGGTGCGGAGGCGGGACAGGGAGAGCGGGGCGGTGTTTCCGCCGGGTCCCCCTGAAGCGGCCGTCCGGAGTTTGTTTAGAAGCGGCACAAACTCAGAATAGGGCCTCGGGCCCGTTGCGTACAAGGCGGCTGCTCCCCGTCCGGATCATGGGACACTCACCTGCATGAACGGCAAGGCGACGAGCAACCGGACGAGAATCGAGAGAGGCCGCAGCGCCCTCGGCCCGGCACTGGAACTGGTGCACACCGGGCGGGCGCCCACGCGTGCCGTACTCACCGCCGAGCTCGGCGTCACCCGCGCCACCGCCGGAGCCGTCGCCGCCGAGCTCGAAGCGCTCGGCCTCATCCGGGTCGACTCGCGGCCGGGAGCCGCCGCCGGATCCCAGGGCCGCCCCTCGCACCGCCTCGCCGTCGACGACACCGGGCCGGTCGTCCTCGCCGCCCAGGTCCACGCCGACGGATTCCGTGCCGCGCTCGTCGGCCTCGGCGGCCGCACGGTCGCGACAGCGCCCGGCTGCGTCACCGTCCAGGCGGATCCGGCGCAGGTGCTCGGTGAGGTCGTCGAGGCGGGCGCGGCGCTGCTGCGCGAGAGCGGCCGCCGCTGTGTCGGCGCGGGGCTCGCCGTGCCGTCCGCGGTCGCCGAACCCGAGGGCACCGCCCTCAACCCCCTGCACCTGGCCTGGCCGGCCGGTGCTCCCGTACGCGACATCTTCGCCGAACGCGTCGCCGCGGCGGGCATCCGGGGGCCCGCCTTCACCGGCAACGATGTCAACCTCGCGGCACTCGCCGAGCACCGCCACGGCGCCGGCCGCGGCGCCCAGCACCTGCTGTGCGTCGCCACCGGCCACCGCGGCGTCGGAGGCGCGCTGGTGCTCGACGGCCGCCTGCACACGGGCAGTTCGGGCCTCGCGCTGGAGGTCGGTCACCTCACCGTCAACCCGGAGGGCCGCCCCTGCCACTGCGGCAGCCGTGGCTGCCTCGACGTCGAGGCCGACCCCCTCGCCTTCCTGACCGCCACGGGCCGCGACCTGGGCCCCGAGGTCTCGCTGCTCCAGCAGTCCAGGGACCTGCTGCGCGGGGAGTACGACGACCCGGCCGTCCGCAGGGCGGCGGAGGAACTCATCGACCGCCTCGGCCTCGGCCTCGCCGGACTGGTCAACATCCTCAATCCGGACCGGATCATCCTCGGGGGCCTCCACCGCGAACTCCTGGAGGCGGACCCGGAGCGCCTGCGCGCGGTCGTGGCGGACCGCAGCCTGTGGGGCCGAAGCGGGGGAGTCCCGATCCTGCCGTGCACCCTCGACCACAACTCTCTGGTGGGCGCCGCGGAGCTGGCCTGGCAGCCCGTCCTCGACGACCCGCTGGCAGCGCTCGCCTGACGCACCGAAGGGCGGGACGGCGGCCACCCGTCCGGAGGACGGCCCGGCGATCCGCGCCGTGCTTGCGGGTAGTCGACGACACATGACCCACACGCCCTCCGGGCCGCACCGCGCGCACCGGTTCGAGCACCTGCACCGCAGAGTGCTCGAATCACCCGTCGGGCTCGGCTGGAACCGTGGCCGGGAGATGGAGCTCATGCACCGCGCCATGGGCTTCGCCGCACTCGGTTTCGTCACCCTCGTGCCGCTGCTCGTCGTCGTCGCGGCCGCCGACCCCGTCAGCGCCGAGGGCTTCGCCCGGTGGCTCGGCGAGGGGCTCGGCGTCTCGCCGGGATCGCAGCGGCAGGTCGAGGAGCTGTTCGGCATGCCCGGACAGGCGCTCCAGCGCACCACGGCGTTCGGTCTCGCCGCGCTCGCCGTCTTCGGGCTCACCTTCGGGTCCGCCGTGCAGACGGGCTACGAGAAGGTGTGGGACCTGCCCACCGCCCGCTGGCACACCATGTGGCGCCACGTGGTGTGGCTGGCGCTGCTGATCCTCTTCCTCGTGGTGTTCGTCAACCTCCCGGAGCCGGACTCGGTCGTGGCCATCGTGCTCACCATGATCGCCGATCTGCTGGGCACGATCGTGTTCTTCTGGGTGTCCCAGCGCCTCCTGCTCGGCGGCCGGGTCCGCTGGCGCGCCCTGTTGCCCGGCGCGGTGGCCACCGCCGTGTCCATGCTCGGGCTTCGGGTCTTCTCGCAGCTCGTCTTCTCGCCGCTGATCGCCTCGAACGCCGTCACCTACGGCCCGTTCGGCACCGTCCTCGTGATCCAGTCGTGGCTCGTCGGCGTCGGCGTGGTGGTCTACGGCGGGGCGATCGCGGGTCGCCTGCTCCACGAGGAGCTGACCCGGCGCAGGCTGCTCCGCGCGGTCGAGCACGACGACTTGTAGCCCACCGTCCCGCCGCCGGGCCGAACGCGTACGAGAGTCACCAGTGCCGTCCCCGGCCCAGGGAACCGCGCTCGGGCGACGAGACGTGCAGGACCTCGTAACGGTCGCCGGGGGCCGCGGGCGAGTCGTGGTCCCACAGGGTCACGTACATCAGCTCCCAGCGGTACGGGTCGACGCCGAGCGCCGCGCAGACGGCGCCCTCGCGCCGCGCGAGCCGTTCCGTCTCGGCAGCCGCCTCCTCGACGAGCGGGCCGGGCCGGGCCCCCGGTGGAAGCCGCTGCCTGCGCCGGACGGCGGTGCGCGCCCCGGCCGCCGCCGAGGGTCCGTCGTGGTACGCGGCCCCCGTCCAGTGCTGCACCTCCGGGCGGCCGAAGTCGTCGACGATGCCCTGGAAACCGAGCCCCCACAGAAAGCCGTTCATGCCCTCGGGCGCGGTCCACAGGTACAGCGGCGCGTACTGGTTCACGGGCGAGCCGGCGGCGCGTTCGCGCATCAGGTACGCCTTGAGGCCGAGGCCGGGGAAGCCGTCCAGCAGATGGCCGCGGCGCGCCACGCGGTCGCGGATGATCCCCATGTCGTAGTCGGCGGGCAGGGTGATCTCGTACTGCATCGCGTGCACGGTCTGGTCAACTCCTTCGGGCGGACGGGGGTGCGAGGAGGGCGAGCAGGCCGCGGACACCCGCGTCGAAGGCGGCCGTCGAGCCGGAGGCGCGGGCCAGCACGTAGCCGCCCTGCACGGTCGCGACGATCGTCGCCGCGACCTCGGACGGGATCAGCGCGGCACTCAGCTCTCCGCTCTCCCGGCCCTCGTCGACGACGGCGGCGAGCCTGCCCCGCAGCCATGCGAGCGTCTCGTCCAGCGGTGCCCGCAACGCGTCGCTGGCCACGACGTCCGGATCCATCGTCAGCCGGCCGACCGGGCATCCGCGCAGGACGTCGCGCTCGCGCAGCAGGTACGCGGCGATGCGCTCGTGCGCGGTGCCCGGACCGTCGAGCACCGCCTCGGCCGCGGCCCGCAGGTCGTCGGCCGTACGCCGGATCGCGGCCAGCGCCAGGTCGGGCTTGCCGGAGAAGTGGTGGTACATGCTGCCCTGGCCCGCGCCGGCCTGCTGCTGGATCGCCTTCGGGCTGGTGCCCACATAGCCGCGCTCCCACAGCAGTTCGCGGGTCGCCTCGATCAATCGTTCCGAGGTGCTCATGGACGCAGTGTACATACCAGTAGGTACAGAACGTCGTCCCCGGCCCCGAGCCGCCCGGAGCAGCACCCCCCGCCCCGCGTACTGCCCGGGAGGTACACGCACAGCCGCCGGCCGTACGACGACTCGGCCCCCCGTCCGGCGGGAGCCTCGGAAGCGTCACGGAACCACCGAACGAGCGCCACCGAGGAGCTGAACCGAGATGAACACCCTCGCCTACGACGGGCCCGGCCCGTGGATCCTCTTCTTCCCGCTGATCTGGGCGGCCGTCATCGTCGGGGCCGTCACCGTCCTGCGCCGCACCGGCGTCTGGCGCCCCCGGCGCGCCCCCTGGCGGGGCAGCCGGCCCCCGATCTCGGAGAGCTCCCCCATCGCCGTGCTCGGCCGCCGCTTCGCTGCGGGCGAGATCGACGAGGAGGAGTACTGGCGACGGCTGTCCGTCCTGGACGAGCAGTTCGGCCGCACCACCAAGGACGGTGCGGCGTGACCCCGCACCGGAACGGGGCCCGGACCACCGGGCCCCGCCCCGCCGCCCGGGTCGTCGACGCAGGTCTACGGCAGCGGGGACACCGACGCCGCCCGCCCCGGTCAGCCCGCAACGGCCGACCGGGCGTTGGAAGTTGCGGCATCGGCCTTGGCCTCGGGCACCTCGGAGAACGGGCCGGTGGTCGTGGCCCCGTACACCGCCGGGTACTCGGGCAGCCTGATCGCGGGGCAGGTCGCGGGCAGCGTGAACCACACGACCTTGCCCGCATCGCCGCGCGGCCGTACGCCCCAGCTCTCACTGACGGCGGCCACCAGCGCGAGGCCGCGGCCGTGGGTCTCGGAGGAGTCCGCGTCATGGACGGTCGGCAGACGCGGATCGTGGTCGTGGACGGAGACCGTGAGCCGGTCGAGCAGCAGCTCGACGTCCACGGTGCACGTCTTGTCCGGCTGGGCGTGCCGGTGCACATTGGTCAGCAACTCGGTGACGCCGAGCGCTGCCTGGTCGATCAGAGGATCGAGATGCCAGTAGCGCAGTTGCGCCGAGATGATTCTGCGGACCTGACCGATCCGCGACGGCAGGGCCTGGAGCTCCACCGTGCAGTGCCTGCTGGGCTGGCTGATCACGGCTGCGACTCCCCGAAATAGTCCGGAAGAAGACGACACAAGAGATCCAGCAGTCGGCCGCCTGCTGAACATACCGGCGGGGCTGGATCTCAGCGTGACCGCCGGTGAACCCTGAGTGATGTGGAACCAGCGTGAACCATGACCTGGGGGGCCGCAACTCGCGGCACTCCCGTGCCCGTTCTCAACTCCTGTTGCCGCCCGCCCCGCGCAACGCCTCCAGGAAGCGTCCGGCGAGAGCCTTTCCGTCGGGCCGCCGACTGCGCTGACCCATGGTCAGGCGATACCGCTTCCCGTTCAGCGTCGCCACCGTGCTGTCGTCACCGGCGAACCAGGGCCGGCCCGCGCTGACGGCGCGCACGGGCGCGCTCTCGATCACGCGGCCGTAGCTCGTCATCAGCGCCAGCCGGCCGTCCTTGATCAGCACTTGCCCGGCGCGTGTCAGTGAACGCGGCCAGCGCTCGATCCGCACGCCCGTGGCGCTGAAATCCGGCTCCGCGGTTGCCATCGTCTCCGCCCCCTTCGCAGCGACTCCTGTGGGAAGTCTGCACACTTGGGCCGCCATGCACCAGTGCGCCTGGTCAGAGCCTTGCACAAGTGCCTCCTATGGATCCCCAAAGCGAATGTTTGCCCAGGTGACGGGCTTACTGTTGCGGGTGGGCACACATCGTGGACCAGTGGTGGGCGAGGCGAGGACGGCACTCATGAGCACGCGTGAGAATCCAGTGGCGGGCGAGGCGGGCGACACGTCCGCCGAACCGGTGAGACCGGATGCGGCCCCGGCCGGGGCGATCGCGACCGTCGACGTGGACCGCACCGACCCCGCGTACCGGACCTGGCTGAAAGAGGCCGTGCGCAAGGTGCAGGCCGACGCCAACCGCTCCGCCGACACCCACCTGCTGCGCTTCCCGCTGCCCGAGGAATGGGGCATCGACCTCTACCTCAAGGACGAGTCCACGCACCCGACGGGCAGCCTCAAGCACCGCCTGGCCCGCTCGCTGTTCCTGTATGGCCTGTGCAACGGCTGGATCCGGCCGGGCAAGCCCGTCATCGAGGCGTCCAGCGGCTCGACCGCCGTCTCGGAGGCGTACTTCTCGAAGCTGATCGGCGTCCCCTTCGTCGCCGTGATGCCGCGCACCACGAGCCCCGAGAAGATCCGGCTGATCGAGTTCCACGGCGGGCAGTGCCACTTCGTCGACGACTCGCGCCGGATGTACGAGGAGTCCGCCGCGCTCGCGGAGCGGACCGGCGGCCACTACATGGACCAGTTCACCTACGCGGAACGGGCCACCGACTGGCGGGGCAACAACAACATCGCCGAGTCGATCTACCAGCAACTGCGGCTCGAACGCTATCCGGAGCCCGCCTGGATCGTGGCCACCGCAGGCACGGGAGGCACGTCCGCGACCATCGCCCGCTACGTGCACTACATGCAGTACGACACCCGGATCTGCGTCCCCGACCCGGAGAACTCCTGCTTCTTCGACGGCTGGACCCACGGCGACCCGGAGGCGAGCAACGACTGCGGCTCGCGCATCGAGGGCATCGGACGGCCCCGCATGGAGCCGAGCTTCGTCCCCGGCGCCATCGACCGCATGATGAAGGTGCCCGACGCGGCGAGCGTCGCCGCCGTACGCGCCCTGGAGACGGCCATCGGCCGCAAGGCGGGCGGCTCGACGGGTACCGGCCTGTGGAGCGCGCTCAAGATCGTCGCCGAAATGGTGGGCAGGGGCGAGAAGGGCAGCCTCGTCACCCTGATCTGCGACCCGGGCGATCGCTACCTCGACAAGTACTACTCCGACGAGTGGCTGGCCGGGCAGGGCCTGGACATCCGGCCGTACGCGGCCGCGATCGAGTCGTTCCTGACCACCGGCGCTTGGCCCTGCTGAACGCCGCTCGGAGCTGGTCCGCCGGGGTACGGGCGCGGCCGCGCGCCCGTCAGGGCGCACCGGGTCCGGCCAGCCGGCGGTCCAGATTGCGCACCGCGTCCCTGAAGGCACGCCCCAGCCCTCCTCTGCCCAGCAGCAGCGCGAGGCGCAGCGGAGCGGGTCCGTCGGCGGCGAAGGTCCACTGGATGCGTGATCCCGTCGCTGTCGGTGTGATCCGCCACTCCTCCAACAGGGCGCGCAAACCCGGGGCGTTGGTCTGCTCGATGCGGTACGCGTAGCGGGTGTCCGGTTCCTTGGCCAGGATGCGCTCGGTGAACACCGTGCCGCCCTTGAGCCTGACCTCGCGGCCCGCGCCGCCCTCCGTCGACCGGGCCGCCGTCACGGCCGTGAACCACTCGGGCAGGTGCTCCACGTCCTCGGCCAGCGTGGCGTACACGGCGGACGGCACGGCCGACACCGGGGCCGAGAACACCAGGCGTATCGGTGCGTTCTCCACGAACTCCAGCTCGACCGGGCGCAGTTGGCGTGCCATGGTGCGGACCTCCAGTGGCGGCGAAGGGTGTGGGGACCGCACACCCTAGCGGCGGCGGCGAAGGATGTCCGCCCCTACGGCTTTCGCCGCGAGCACCCGTCCCGGCCTGCGCCTGCCGCGCGGGCGAAGCGCCCCGCTTGCGCCGCGCGCGAGCAGTCCGCCCAGCGCCTCGCACAGGGGCAGCCGGGGCGCCCACCCGTGGGCCGCTCCCAGCACGACCTCCATCGGGCCGTCGAAACCGAGCCGGCCGACACCGCTGCGGCGGGGAGCGGTGACGGCGCCTCGAGGATTCACGTGCCGGCGCCGGCGACGAATACGGTTGTCCGGGACGTCGGCATGACGGTCACCGTTCCGTACGAGCCGCAGTGGGCAGGGAGTCGAGGAAGTGCTGGAGGGCGGCGTTGAATTCGGCTGCGCGTTCCAGGTTGGGCATATGGGCCGCCTCGTCAATGATCTCCAGCGTGGCGTCGGGGACCCGCTCGTGGATGAGGCGGGCATCGCTCACCGGCGTGAACTCGTCGTCGGCACCGACCACGACCAGCGTTGGCACGGCGATCCGCGGCAGCATGTCCACGTAGTCGGGCCGTTCGGCCCGGCCGCGTAGTGCTGCCGCCGCGCCCTGGGGCGATGTTCCGGTCATCATGAGCAGGACGTGCTGCGCCACATCGGGGAGAGCTTCGATGTTGGAGGGAGCCACCATCTTGGGCAGGACCTCTTCGGCGTAGCCGCTCATCCCTTCTCGAAGCAGACGCTCGGCCATCATGTAGCGCCCCGCCTTGCCGGCTTCGGTCTCGGCCGCGGCGAAGGTGTCGGCGAGCACGAGCCCACGGATGCGGCCGGGGAACAGTCGATGGAATTCCATGACGATCTGGCCCCCCATGGACAGGCCGCCGAGGACGAACCGGTCGACTCCGAGATGATCCAGGAGGGCGGCGATGTCGCGGACGAAGGTCTCCAGGGTCGTGGTCCCCGGAACGACCGTACTTTCGCCGTATCCGCGCAAGTCCGGCGCGATCACTCTCCATCCGGCCCGGCGGAAATGCTCGATCTGCGGCTGCCACATCGAGCGGTCGAACGGGTGACCGTGGACGAGGACGAGGGGTTCGCCGCTGCCTTCATCCTCGAAACCGATGGTTATGCCACCGACGGAAGCTGTACTCACGGGTTCTGTCCTTTCGCCATTGCGACTTGACGTCTCGATGCTATGTGGCGCAATCTCTCGGTGCAATGAAAGCAACGCTCTCGGTACAAAGCGAGGTAGACGTTGGACGATTACCGTGCAATCGCCGATGATCTTGCTGCGGACATTGCCGACGGCCGCCTTCGCCCCGGGGATCGACTCATGCCACAGCGCCGCTTCGCACGCCATCGGGGCATTGCGGCCTCGACCGCCGCGCGCGTGTACCAGGAGCTGATCAGGCGAGGTCTGGCTGTGGGGGAAGTCGGCCGCGGCACCTTCGTCCGTGCGGCCGCACCGTCGTTCGAACCAGCGTTGGCCGAGCCGGGCGGGGCCCGGGTCGACCTCGAGTTGAACTTTCCGGTCCTCCCCGACCAGCCCGCTCTCCTCGCGCGGGGTCTCGCGCGCATACTGCGCCCCGACGCAATGGCCGCGGCATTGCGGCCGGTCGGCGCGGCCGGAACCTCGGTGGCACGCCAAGCGGCCGCAGCTCATCTCACGCGTGCCGGCTGGGCACCGCCTCCACAGCAGATCCTCTTCTCCGGCAATGGCCGACAGGCCATTGCCGCCGCGATCGCGGCCCTTGTCCCCAGAGGTGAGCGCCTGGGGGTCGAACCGCTCACCTACCCGGTGGTGAAGAGCATCGCCGCCCGGCTCGGGGTCGATCTGGTTCCGCTGGCTGTCGATGACAACGGTGTGAAGCCGGATGCACTCGGCGCCGGTCCGCCCCTGCGGGCGGTCTATCTCCAGACTGCGCTGCACAATCCGCTGGGCGTCACCATGCCCCCACAGCGCCGCGCAGAGATCGCAGAAGCCCTGCGGCTGCACGAGATCTACGCGATCGAGGACGCTGTCTACAGTTTCTTGCGCAACGATCTGGCACCCTTGGCGGCCCTCGCGCCTGAGCACACGATCGTCATCGACAGTCTGTCCAAGCGGCTGGCCCCAGGACTGACCCTGGGCTTCCTGGTGACACCCGCGCATCTCACGCACGCCCTCGCCTCATCACTCAGATCAGGTACGTGGATGACGTCCGGCTATGCGCTGGAGGCAGCCGTCCAATGGATGACGGACGGCACAGCTGCCGCCATCGAGGAGGCAAAACGGCTCGATGCACAGGCACGCCAGCAGATCGCCGCTGACAAGCTCGCCGGTCAAGCCGTGCGAGCCGACCCGCACGCGTACCACTGCTGGTGGGAGCTGCCGGAACCATGGCGCGCCGAAACCTTCATCGCCGCCGCAGCCCGTCGGGGCATCGCCATCACCCCCGCCGCAGCCTTCACCATCGGGTCGGCGCATGCCCCCAACGCGGTGCGGCTCGCCCTCGCCTCGCCGGCGACGGACACGCTGGCTCAGGCACTGGACACCCTCGTGGGATTGGCGAAGGGCGGACCCGAGGACAGCGGGTTGGAGTGACGGACGGCCCGTTACCCCACCACACGTGCCGGCGTCCGGTCGGAGCCACGGTGAGTCATCCCCAGCCGTCACCAGCAGACCATCCGCCGCCCTCGGCAACGGCGCCCCGACCAGGGCACCACGCAACCTTGCGACATCGATCCGCCCCTGGTTCAGCCCGCCGTACAGAGCCCCGTGCCCGGATTCGCCCGAAGCCCAGGCAGAACCGTGGCCGCATTCCTGACGCACCTGTCCTGGCATCCTCATGTGCGACGGTGCCTGCCGGGGGGTCAGATGCAGTATGTGGTGCTGGGGGCGCTCATCGCGTTCGCTGTGGCTGTGGCGGTGAGTGGTGTGATCGAGCTCCTCACCGGTTGGATCCACCCCTGGGAACGAGACCGGGTCCTGCGGCCCATACCTCATGGGATCGGCCAAGTGCTCACAGGAAGCGGCCTTTGTTGCTTCACCGGTGTTCTTGCCTTCACTCCGACAGGGGACGTGTTGCTCGCGCTCCTCGTAGCGGGCGCTTGTGTGTTCCTCGCCGGGATCGTCCTGATCGGAGTGTCTCGATTCCCGGACCGCTGACGTTCCTCATGACCGGAGCCAGATGACGAGGGCAGCCTCGGTGACGGCGTCGAGGAAGACGTGGCCTCGCTCGTCGTACGAACGTCCTGCGGCCGTTGACAGAAGGGCCACCGGGCAGTCCGAGACCCGCGCTGGACAACGTGGGTGACTACCGCAGCCTCGGCGGCGTGCCGATCGCTCGTAGCGCGTTTCGTCCGCCTCTTCCCGTTACCGTCCCACGTGTTCCCTACTCTCGGGAGTGTGTGATGCGCCGACTCGCTGTGGGGGTGGCCTTGCTGTCCTCCCTGGTCTCCTGGCCCTGGCTCGCGGGACAGACCGACTCCGCCCCGGGCGCACCGCAATCCCGTGCCACCGGCCGCGGCACGAACATCCTGATCGTGGGGACAGACAGCCGTGCAGGCCTGTCTGCTGCCGAGAAGCGGCGCCTCCACGTCGGCGGCCAGGGCTGCGACTGCACTGACGTGATGATGCTCGTGCACCTCTCCGAGGACCGTCATCGCGCAAGCATCGTCTCCATCCCCCGGGACAGTTACGTCGAGTACGCCACACCGAAAGGTGCCACCACTCCGGCACACCGGGGCAAGATCAACGGTGCCTTCAAGATCGGCCGGGGTCCCCTCGCCGTACGCACCGTCGAGAAGGCCACCGGGCTGCACATCGACCACTACCTCGAGACCGGCTTCACCGGCTTCGAACAGGCCGTCAACAACCTGGGCGGAGCGACCGTGTGCACGGCCAAGCCGCTCAAGGACGAGAACTCCGGCCTCGACATCACCGCGGGAAGCCATCTCATCGACGGCAACGGAGCCCTGCGCTACGCCCGGGCCCGGCACATCGACCGAGCAGGAGACCTCGGCCGGGTCCGCCGCCAGCAGCGACTGATCGCCGACATGCTGGCGGACCTGACGGCCAAAGGGGCGCTGACCGGCCCCGTGAGCGCCGCGCGCACGGCTCACAAGCTGCTCAAGTCCGTGCACACGGACGAGCGCACGCGTTTGGACGATCTTGTCCGCATCGGCTGGTCCCTGGGGCGGCTGTCGGCGGACCGGACGGAGTTCGTCACCGTGCCGATCTCCCACTTCGACCACCGGGTGCCCGGCGTCGGCTCCACGCTCCTCTGGCACGACGACCGCTCCGAGGCCCTGTGGGACGCCCTGCGCGCCGACCGCCCCGTCACCGGCGACACCCGCATTCTGCCCGTGCCGGAAACACGCGCCGAGACCGATCCCGCCCGAATCGCGGTACGCGTCGACGACGCCACCGTGGCCAAGGCTCTTCGGCGCAACAAGTTCGTCGTGACGGACACCTCGGCGTCGGCTCCGGCGGTACGACCCGCAGGCCCCGCCGTCATCACCTACCCCGCCCGGCGTGAAGCGGACGCGGCCACACTGGCCGCGGCCCTGCCCGGGGCGCACCTGCGGGCGACCTCGCGGACCGATGCCGTCTTCGACGTCGCCGTCGGTTCCGAGCCCGTCGCCGTCAGAACCGTCACCTACGACCGCAACGTCGCGGACGGCGCCCCCGTCACAGCGGACCGTCTGCGCTGCTCCAACGTGACCAGGGCGTATCGACACCACCGCTGAGGGCCGCCACCCCGCAGCGGCGTCGGACCGCTCACCGGAACAGGCAGCGGCTGCCGGATCGGCCCGGGAGTGGTACGAAAGAGACCGTCGGAAGCGCACGTGGTGCCCTGCGGTCGAGGTCGGAGGTGCCGTCCGTGGAACCCATCGACTGGCTGCTCACGGCCAGGGAGCGCGGCAATCCCGCAACGCGCTTGGATCGTAGGCGCCCCGACGGGACGGCATGGTCGGCCGGCAACGAAGTTCGCCCCTTGGTCCACGGTGCGACGTACTTCGCCGAGCTGCTCGCCGCCGTCCGCGCTCTGCGGGCCGGAGACCTGCTGCTGTTCACCGACTGGCGCGGCGATCCCGACGAGCGGCTGGCGGGCCCCGGAACCGAGATCGGCGCCGTGCTGCGCGAGGCGGCCGAGCGCAAAGTAGTCGTCAAGGGTCTGGTCTGGCACTCCCACCTGGACAGTCTCCAGTTCAGCGAGGAGGAGAACCGCCACCTCGGCGAGGAGGTACGGGCGGGAGGCGGCGAGTATCTGCTGGACATGCGAGTCCGTCCCGGCGGCACACACCACCAGAAGTGCGTCGTCCTGCGCCATCCCGGGCGCCCCGAACTGGACGTCGCCTACGTCGGTGGCATCGACCTGTCGCACAACCGCAACGACGACATCGACCACGGCGGCGACGACCGCTCCCAGCCCATCGCCGCAGCGTACGGACCGCATCCGCCCTGGCACGACATCCAGCTCGCGATCCGGGGCCCCGCGGTCGGCGACATCGAGACCGTCTTCCGGGAACGCTGGACGGATCCGGCACCCCTCACCCGCAGCCCGCTGTCCCGGCTGCGCGAATTGCTGCACCGGGAGGACATCCACGCGAACCCGCTGCCCCCTCAGCTGCCCGATCCCGCGCCCCGCGGCACACACTCGGTGCAGGTGCTGCGCACGTACCCCAACCGGCTGCTGCGAGGCTACGACTTCGCCCCCGACGGCGAGCGCAGCGTCGCGCGTGCCTATCTGAAGGCACTGCGGCGGGCCAGGGCACTCATCTACCTGGAGGACCAGTACCTGTGGTCCCCGCAGGTGGTGGAGCACTTCGCCCGGGCGCTCCGAGCGAATCCAGGACTGCGCCTCATCGCCGTCATCCCCTCCGTCCCCGAACAGGACGGCCCGCTCACTCTGCCGATGAACCTGATCGGCCGCATCACCGCCCTGGAGACACTGCGACGGGCGGGCGAGGGGCGGGTCGCGGTATACGGGCTGGAGAACCATGCCGGGACACCTGTGTACGTGCACGCCAAGGTGTGCGTGGTCGACGACGTGTGGGCCGCGGTGGGCTCCGACAACATCAACCTGCGCTCTTGGACGCACGATTCCGAACTCAGCTGCGCCGTTCTGGACGAGACGACGGACCCCCGGGAACCGCAGGACCCCGGCGGCCTCGGCGACGGCGCGCGCCCCTTCGCCAGGAACCTCCGGCTGACGCTCGCGCGCGAGCACCTGGACCAGGAGGCGCCAGGAGACCCGCAGGCCCCCGACGTCCTGTGCGATCCGGTGGGTGCCTTCGACGCCTTCGCGTCGGCGGCGGCCGCGCTGGACTCCTGGCACGAAAGGGGCCGGTCCGGTCCGAGGCCGCCCGGACGTCTGCGCACCTACCGGCCACCGGAGCTGTCGCGGGTGCAGCGGCTTCTCGCGATGCCGCTGTACCGCGTGATCATCGATCCGGACGGCCGCCCGCTTCGGCTGCGGCTGCGCAAGGCGTTCTGAGAAGCCGGTGGCGCCGCCTTTCCTTCTCTCGCTGTAGCCCAAGAAGGGCTTTCGCTTGGCCGAGTTGAAGCCGGGCGACAGCGGGGTCCCAGCGCTGGACGTCTCCCGCTGTGCTCGCCCAGCAGTGCTTGTCGGGTGGCGTTGGGTGGCGTGAGGTGGCGTCGTAGGGCTGCCATGGCAAGTCTTCGGCGTGGGTCCCGCGGCTCGGAGTCACACCATGGTCGACTTTGTGTCGCTATGGGTGACGGCCCCATCGAAGTGGTTCGAGCGGGCGCACTGAGCGATCAGAAGGGACCCCATGTTCAGAACAGTGTTCATCGGTGGCGCCACGGCGGCACTTGTCGCCGCCTTCACCCCGCCGTCGGGTGCCACGGCGGTCGTGAAATCCCCCGCCCCGCCCCACAAGGTCACGATCGACCTCGTCTCCGTCAACGGCTCGGGCTGCCGACCCGGCAGCGCAACCGTGGCCGTCGCGCCGGACAACACGGCCTTCACCGTCACCTACAGCGAGTACCTCGCTCAGGTCGGCAAGGGCGCCAAGCCGACCGACTTCCGCAAGAACTGCCAGCTCGGTTTGAACGTGTACGCCCCGCAGGGCTTCACCTATGCCATCGCCAAGGCCGACTATCGCGGCTTCGCCAGCCTGCAGAACGGTGCGAGCGCCACGCAGCGGGCGAGCTACTACTTCCAGGGCATGTCCCGGACGTCGTACCGCAGCCACCGGTTCCACGGCCCGCTCCAGAACAACTGGCAGGTCTCCGACACAACGGCCATCCAGGCCCTCGTCCACAAGCCCTGCGGTGAGGAGCGGAACTTCAACATCAACACCGAGCTGCTCGTGGACGGAGGACGCTCCGACACGACCAACACCACCAGCTTCATGGCGATGGACTCGACAGACGGCAGCTTCACGACCAAGTACCACTTCGCCTGGAAGAAGTGCCCGGTGCGCTGACGCCACGCCCGCGTAGCCGGCCCGGCGCCCGACATGTCGGGCGCCGGGCCGGTTGGCCGGACCCAATGCTGCACGCCGCCCACCAGTTGCCCGTAACTGAGACACACTCCTAGTAGTGCTGTGTCAGCTGCCTTGTCACATTGGGTCTGGTAGTCCTCTGGGCGTATGAGGGCTGGGGAACTCGCTTCGTGTCGGGGCCGATGCCGGCACCGGGCCCAGCCCCCGCCGTGCTGGCCACCTGTAGCGCTCACCCAGGCCAACCACTCGTCGGCACTCCCGGCCGCGGGGCCGCCGGCTCTCCCCGCCGGGTCAAACGTCACTGGTCGCCGGAGCGGCGCGGTGTTGTCATGGGTAGGGAAGACGACGTGGACGAGCCGGCAGGGCCGCGGAGGTCGGCGCGCCGCGCCTGGTCCGCTCAGGCGGTCCGACCGCGACCACCCCGTCGCACAGCGGAGGAGGCCGATGCCATGCTGTACCGCCGCACGGTCGGTGACGTGATGACCGAGGAGGTCGTCACCCTCCGTCCCGACACACCGTTCCACGAGGTCGCCGCCGTGCTGGACGCGAACGACATCGTCGCGGCGCCCGTCGTCGACGCCGACGGCGCTCCCGTCGGCGTCGTGTCCGCATCCGACGTGCTGCGGCACGAGACCGGCATGCCCGATCCGCAGGGGAAGGACGGGAACGACGAGCATGCCTGGGGCAAGGCGCGGGCCCGGACCGCGGGCGCGCTCATGAGCAGCCCCGTCTTCACCGCCCGCGCCGACTGGACGATCACCCGGGCCGCGAGGGAACTCCGCAGGCGGCACGTCAAGCAACTCCCGGTGGTCGGCGACGACGGGCTCCTCACCGGCATCGTCAGCCGCAGCGACCTGCTCGACGCCTTCATCCGCTCCGACGCCGAGATCCGCGGCGAGGTCGAGCAGGACGTCCTGGGGCGCATCCTCGGCCTGGACGAGGGCACCGTAGCGGTCGAGGTACGGGACGGGGCCGTCACCCTTCGGGGTCGCGTCCCGGAACCGCGTCTCGTCCCGGTGGTCGTGGGCCTCTGCCAGGGCGTCGACGGTGTCGTCACCGTGGACGCCCACCTTGCCGCCGGGGAGGACTAAACGATCCGGGCCCAGGTGCCGTCCCGCGGTCGGCGCCGGAACAACGAAACCCGTCCCCCGCTACTCAAGTTTGACTAGACTGGTCGGCATGAGTGAGAAGACCATTCCGATGCTGCCGTGCCGGACCATCCAGCCCGTTCTCGACTTCTACACCGTCCTCGGATTCGACGTGACCTTCCAGCAGAAGAGCCCTAATCCGTACGCGGTCGTGGAGCGCGGCGGCATTCAGCTCCACTTCTTCGGAATGAAGCGGTACGAACCGGCCGAGTCGTACAGCACGTGCTACATCGGAACCGACGACGTCGATGGGCTGCACGAGGTCTTCAGGACCAGGCTCAAGGCGGCGTACGGAAGAATCCCGACCCGCGGGCTGCCGCGCATAGGGCCCCTGAAGGACACGTCGCACGGCGTACGGCAGTTCCTCGTGACCGATCCGGGCGGCAACTGCCTGCGCATCGGGCAGCAGACAAGTCAGGATCACCACCACCGGCCCGCACCCGAGGAGATCTTTTCCCGAGCCCTGCATCACGCGTCCCTCCTCGCGGATTCGAGGGACGACCCGGCGGGCGCCGTGAAAATCCTCGACCGGGTGTTGCGCATCGAGGACGAGCGGCCCACGCCCGTGCAGTTGCTTCGCCTCCTCGTGCTGCGTGCGGATGTCGCCGGGCGCCTAGGTGACGAAGAGAACGCGACGTCCGCGCTCACCAAGGCCGCCGCAGTCCACCTCACCGCGCAGGAGCGGGAGTCGGTGCACGACGACCTCGAGCGTCTCGAGGAACTGCGGGGCTAGGGTCTCGAGCCCCACCACCGTCCGGGACAGCCCTTGACGGCGGCGGTGGGCGGTGGCAGTGTCACCGCCCCGCCTCGGGGGGCATGGGCCTGGCTCCAGGAGCTCGGGGACGCGATCGGCATTCCCGTGGCAGTCGCACATTCCGCCCAAGGCGTGCGCGGCCGACCCGACTCGGGCGCGGGGTCCGGAGCCACCGGCTGCCATCGGCGAGGCCGGTGGCACCGGGAGCACGGACAAGGCGCGATGCGACAGTGCTGTCAGGCTCCGTACCGGGCCTGCTCGTCGCTGGGGGCGAGGACCTCGTGCGCTTCAGCCGGGCTTCCGGGCCCGGACGGGCTCACTGGGACTCGTCGCGTTCTGCGGCCGCCGCGCGGCGGAACTCCGCGTTGATGCGCTGGGCCTCCTCGAGTTGGTCCTCGAGGATGACGATGCGGCAGGCGGCCTCGACCGGCATGCCTTCGTCGACGAGCTCACGGGCGCGGGCGGCGATCCGAAGCTGGTAGCGGGAGTAGCGGCGGTGTCCGCCCTCCGAGCGGAGCGGGGTGATGAGCCGGGCCTCACCGATGGCGCGGAGAAAGCCGGGCGTCGTGCCGAGCATCTCGGCGGCACGTCCCATGGTGTATGCGGGGTAGTCGTCGTCGTCCAGGCGACCACTGAGCGGAGTGTCTGCTGTCATTCTCACCTCGTAGTACAACGCGTCGAGGGGCCCTGGTGCTGTACGGCACCAGGGCCCCGAAGGAAATTCAACACCATCTGTCGGCTCTACTTGCTGTGCCGACCTGCTGTGTCCGTCACCTCGCCCGGGAGAGGGCGAGAGTACGGGGATCGCGGATGCGTGACCGGGGACCACCTTCCATTCCGGGGTCTTGCGGTACCCGGGCGGAATCCTCCTTGCCCGGGCGATCCTGATGGCGTCTGCTTCCTCCATTCCTCCGTCGAGCCGATCACTGGCAACTGACTGGTGGTGCGAACTGCTGGTGTTGCTGTCGGCAGCCCCTCGTCCTGCGGGCCGCCCGGTGCGCCTGCCAGTCCCGTCGCCGTCCTGCGAACTACGTGGCTTCGGAACTCCGCAGTCGCACCGTCCTGCGAACTTCTTGTACCGCTACCCGCCAGTTCGTCTCTGCCGGGTCTCATTCGACTTCGTCTGCGAAAGAAACGTTAGCCGGGTGGCAGCCCAATGTCTACTGTGGCGAGCATAGATTTTGAGTGCTCATGGCCGAGGTAATCCGTGTGCAGCAGCGGCAGACTGCCCCGCTGGTCCGGTCCGGGCCATCGCACGCGGTGGGAAGCGCCGCAACGTGCGATGGCCAGTCGGCCCCGCCCGACGGGCCTGCTCGACCGGCCGGACGGCTGTCATCCGACCGGACGCCGCACGCGACAAGGGCTCGACCGGCGGTGCCGGTCGAGCCCTTGTCGCGTCGTGTGTCCCGCCTATCGCCTCTTGCGCCTGCTACACGGCGGAGGAGCTGCCGAGCAGGGCCGCCGCTTCCTCGAACGGAGTGAGGTCACGCGCCGGCGGGGCGACGGGCTGGGCCCGGCACGTGAAGCCGAGGCGGGTCACGGCCCTGGTGACCTCGCCGGCCGTGAAGTCGCGACGGTCCTGCCGGGTGATGACCTCGCCCACTTGCATCACGGGGTAGTGACGGCCGCCGATGATCACGGAGTCACCCTTGATCGGCTCGGGCCTGACGCCCTTCATCGACGCCAGCACCCCGCTCTTGGACAGGTCGAACGGGAAACGGGCGATGACGCAGCGCATGGTGCCTCACAGTTGGGGGAGAAGGGTCCGGCCAGGGGAGCGCCGGCAGATCAGCGCGGAAGGGTGAGAACGCCCACGGCGCAACCGTGCTCGTCGACGACGGGCACGGATCCGAGCCGCCGGTACCGCATCGCGTGCTCCGCTTCGACCATCGTGGTCAGGGGCGAGGGGAACGGTCCTGCATCGCCGAGGATGTCCCGCAGACGGACCCGGTCCGTGGCGGCGGAGCTGTCGCGGACGCCGGTGAGCTGGGCCCGAGTGATCAGGCCCGTGCACCGGCCGTCCTCGTCGCTGACGAGCAGGTGCTGCGCATGGGCACCGGCCATGACGGACAGGGCCACCTCGACCGTCATGTCGTCCCAGACCTGCGGTCCGGGCGCGTCCATGGCGGCGACCACAGTCCTGGTGGCGGGACCCGCCGGGCGCGGCTTCGTCTGGACCAGCGTCAAAAGTGCCTCCTGCGGAAGTGGGTCAGGGGTCTGGTCGCGGAAGCTCTAGGCCGCCGCGTCGAAGACGGACTGGCGCTGAGCCGTGCCGCGCGCCGCCTGACCGGTCCGGCCGTTCCTGGCGGTACGGCCGCGGCGACCACGGAAGGCGGAGGCGCTGCGCCGGGGGCGCTCGGCCACCGGTGCCGTGATGACGACGGGGACGCCCGACGGAGTCCGCGCGCCGGTGATGCGGCTCAGTTCGGCCTCACCTGAGCGGACCTGCGTGGTGTGCGGGCGGATCCCGGCGTCGGACATGAGTCGGGTCATGCCGCGGCGCTGATCGGGCGTCACCAGGGTGACGACGAGACCGGACTCGCCGGCGCGCGCCGTGCGGCCCCCGCGGTGGATGTAGTCCTTGTGGTCGCTGGGCGGGTCCACGTTGACCACGAGGTCGAGGTTGTCGACGTGGATCCCGCGTGCCGCGACATTCGTCGCCACCAGGACCGTCACATGCCCCGTCTTGAACTGGGCCAGGGTCCGGTTGCGCTGCGGCTGCGACTTTCCGCCGTGGAGGGCGGCGGCCCGTACACCGCTGTTCAGCAGGTGGCCGGTGAGCTGGTCGACGGCATGCTTCGTGTCCAGGAACATGATCACCCGGCCCTCTCGGGCCGCGATCTCGGTCGTCGTCCGGTGCTTGTCCGCACCGTGCACATGGAGCACGTGGTGCTCCATCGTGGTGACCGCACCGGCGGACGGGTCGACGGAGTGGACCACCGGGTCGGTCAGGTACCGGCGGACCAGAAGGTCGACGTTGCGGTCCAGGGTGGCCGAGAACAGCATCCGCTGCCCCCCGGGACGCACCTGGTCCAGCAGTGCCGTGACCTGCGGCATGAAGCCCATGTCCGCCATCTGGTCGGCCTCGTCCAGGACCGTGATGTCGACCTGGTCCAGGCGGCAGTCGCCCCGTTCGATGAGATCCTTCAGCCTGCCCGGCGTCGCGATGACGACCTCTGCACCACCACGCAGCGCACCGGCCTGCTTGCCGATCGACATCCCGCCGACCACCGTGGCCAGCCGCAATCGCACGGAGCGGGCGTAGGGAGTGAGCGCGTCGGTGACCTGCTGCGCCAGCTCCCGGGTAGGTACCAGCACCAGGGCCAGCGGCTGCCGGGGCTCGGCCCGCCGGCCGGCCGTACGGGCCAGCAGCGCCAGGCCGAAGGCGAGGGTCTTGCCGGATCCGGTGCGCCCGCGGCCGAGCACGTCACGGACCGCGAGGGAGTTCGGCAGGGTCGCCGCCTGGATCGGGAAGGGGACGGTCACGCCTTCGGTGACGAGCGCGGCCAGCAACGGCCGGGGCATGTCGAGATCGGCGAACGCCTCGACAGCGGGCAGCGCCGGGGTGACCGTCACCGGCAGGGCGAACTCGCCCTGGGGCGCGGCGGGACGGCGCCCGTAGCCACCGGAACGGCCCGGAGTACGGGAGCGGTTGGAGGCCGGGGCGCCCGAGCGGCTGCCGCCCTTTCCGGAGTAGGAACCGGCGATACGGGTGCGACTGCGGGTGGAACGGTCGTTCGTACGTGTGCGGTTCATGCAGAACCTTCCTCGAAGCGGCACGTACCAAGGAATTTCTGCCAAATGAACGGCGCAGAGAATCGCAAGAACGGGCCAACATGCGAAAGCGGACCGACCGGCGAGGGAATTCTCGGGGTCGAGGCGCTGAAAATGGGTGGCGCCATCCGGTGCGGAGAGACCGGGCGCCGAGTACAGGGAGCTCTGGACGGACTGGGGCCCGGAGCCTCGCGTGGAGCATCCGCCGTATTGAGGGGCTGCGGAGCTCACACAATCATGCCGCCGGTGAAATCGCCACGGCGTGACAAAGGGGCTGTGCCCTGAAGTGGAACGAGCTGGGGCCCGCACCCAAGGTGCGGGCCCCAGCTACGAAACTGTGCGCGTCGGCGTCAGGCGGGAACGATGTTCTCCGCCGTCGGGCCCTTCTGGCCCTGCGCGATGTCGAAGCTCACCTTCTGGCCTTCGAGCAGCTCGCGGAAGCCCTGGGCGGCGATGTTCGAGTAGTGGGCGAACACGTCAGCGCCGCCACCGTCCTGCTCGATGAAGCCGAAACCCTTTTCCGCGTTGAACCACTTCACGGTGCCAGTAGCCATTTTTTGAATCTCCTTCGGGGCAGTGCATCGGATTCCGCACTGTGCGGAATCCGTGTCGCCGCGATGATTGCCCTGCCCGTGAAATGACGGGAAATACAAAAGAACTCTCGTTGGCTTGTGAAGCCGGTGAGGGCGCTTGAAGCTCTGGGAACCACAACTGCAACTGATCTCGACAGTAGCACGCCCGCGAGCAGCTGTGCGCGGCGAACAATTTGGTTCCGCCTGTTGTGTAGAAAACCTCATCAGGTGCTGCGTCGATTTCTCATTTCGCGGGCACAGATATTGGTTGGTCCGGAACACAGCGTCGGCTCGAGGGCGGTCCTTCAGCAGTTCGGTGAGCACCGGGTCGGTGCTGCCGGCTGGATGTGACGCTCAGCCGCCCTGCCCGTGAGCCACCTCGTCCTCACCGGCCACGACCAGTCCGGGCAGGTACTCGGCCATCTCCTCGCGCGCCTCGGCCGTGAGCCCCGCGTCCGTCACCAGCGTGTCCACGTCCGACAGCCGGGCGAACGAACTCAGGCCCACCGTGCCCCACTTGGTGTGGTCCGCGATCACCACGACGCGCCGCGCTGCCTCCACGAGCCGGCGGTTCGTCTCCGCCTCCGCGAGATTGGGCGTCGACAGACCCGCCTCCACCGAGATGCCGTGCACGCCGATGAACAGCACGTCGAAGTGGAGCGACCGGATCGCCTGATCCGCGACCGGCCCGACCAGCGAGTCCGACGGCGTGCGCACGCCGCCGGTGAGCACCACCGTCGCGGCCCCCGGCCGCGGGCCGCCCGCCGGGCCCGTGCCGCGGGCCGAGTGGAAGACGTCCGCGACGCGCACGGAGTTGGTCACCACTGTCAGGTCGGGCACGTCCAGCAGATGGTGCGCGAGCGCGTACGTCGTGGTGCCGCCCGACATGGCGATCGCACTGCCCGGGGCCGCGAGCCGCGCCGCCGCCCGCGCGATGTCCTCCTTGGCGCTCAGCTCCAGCGCCGACTTGGCCTCGAACCCCGGCTCGTGCGTGCTCGCCTCGACGACCGGCACCGCTCCGCCGTGCACCTTCTCGACGACGCCCTGGCGGGCCAGGGCGTCCAGGTCGCGGCGCACCGTCATGTCGGAGACGTTCAGCCTGCGGGTGAGTTCGTTGACCCGCACGCCGCCGCGCCGTCGGACCTCGTCGAGGATCAGGGCACGCCGCTGCTCCGCGAGCAGGTTCTGGTTGTCGCTCACCGCCGGGGGACCGGTCCTTCCGTGTCGTCGCCGCATCCGGTCGCAGCGCCTGTCGGCCAGGGTTCCTCATCCTCGCACGCGTCTCTCGGGCCCGGCTCGGGGAGATTCCGTAAGTGCCGTGCGGCGCACCGTCATGATCCGGGATTCTGGTCACGAGACGCGGACGGCCGCGCACCCGCCGTTCCTTGCACCCACCCTGCGACGAGAGAGCGAGTCACCTCAGTGTCCCCTGCCACCCCGCCATCGCACGGCGAAGGGCCCGCGCTGGAGCTGCTGGTCCACGGCGTCGGCGGAGCCACTCCGCAGGACATGCTCAAGGACCCGCGCACCGTCCGGATCACCGGCGACGACAAGGCCGCTGTGCACCGGCGCGCCGACGACGCCGAGGCCGAGCAGCACCCCGAGGAGTACCTCGACCGGCCCGTCCCCGAGGCGTACTGCTGGTCCAACCTCACCTCAGGCAACGGTGCGCGGGCCCTGTGGCTGCTGTTGCTCCCTTTCATGGTCGCCAACCTCGCCCACTGGATGCGTCCCAAGGCGAAGGGCAGCCGGCGCACGACCCGTCTGTACGGCGCCCTGGTGCGGCTCGTCGCGCTGAGTCTCACGATCCTTCTGACGGCCGCGGCCTGCGAGGTCGCGCTGGACCTGCTGGCGTGGCAGTGCGCGGGCTCGGCCGCGTGCAGCGGGGAACGGGCCTGGCTCGGATTCCTGTCGGCCGAGCGGGGCGGCTGGTGGTCCCAACCCGGTCGGCGGCTGGCGCTCGCGGCCGTGGTGCCCGCCGCGCTGGTGGTGCTGCTGTGGTATCTGTCCAACCGCACCTGGAGCGCGTACGAGTCCCAGCGGCCGCCGACCGCCGGCGACGGGTGCGTCGCCGGCGTCGACTCCGATCACAGCGACGGTGACGACTCCGACGACGGCGACGAGTCCGAGGAGGTGTCCCTTCACGAAGAAGGGGGCGTTGGGCAGGCCCTCGTGCCGCGCAGGCCCTTCGTGCGGCCCGCTCTCGGCAGGCCCGGGTTCTGGTACGGCCGCAGGCTCGTCGCCCGGCTGCGCGCCGCGCACACCGCGGCCGGATTCCTGACCGTCGCCGCCGCGGTGGCCGGCGCCGCGGCCCGCCACGACCGCTCGGCGGACGGCACCCTGCTGAAGGTCTGCGGCGTACTGCTGGAAACCGCACTGGCCCTCGCCGGCGCCGCGGTGCTGTGGGTGGTGCTGCGCAGGGGGCGCAGCGAGAGGCGGGTCGACGCGCGGCTCGACCGGACCGCCGTACGGTATCTCCCGGGCGCCGCCCTGGCGTTGCTCGCCCTCGCGCTCCTCTACGCCGCCTGGTCCCGGCCCTCCTGGGAGTCGGCGGCGACGCTCCCCGGCGACGTTACTTTCCGTGTGATCGCCCTCGCCCAGGGCGCGCTCGTCGTCGCCCTCGCCGTGGTCGCCCTGCGGCTGCACCGCCGGGCACGCCACCCCCGCGCCGTACTCCACGGCTTCGGCGGGCCGGCCGTCGCCATGCTCGCCTGCGCGCTCGGCGGCGTGATGACCGGCGGGGTGGCCCAGCGCGTCGCCGACTGGCTCGACGGGCCCGGCACGCCCGGCATGGACGACCACGGCGCCATTCCCGGCCCGCCCGTCCTGCTCAGCTGGCAGGCCGCCGTGATACCAGTACTGCTGATCGTGCTGCTGCTGCCCACGCTCGCCCTCGCCGTGCGGACCTGGGTCCTCGGGCGCCGCCTCGGGCCCGCCGTCGAGGCCGAGTACCGCGAGGACCGGCCGGATCCCGTCCGCACCCGGCGCATCGCCGGCACCCGCGCCCGGGCCCGACTGACCGACGACGCACCCCTGTTGGTCGGCCTCCTGGCCGGGGCCACGCTCCTGCTCGGCATCGGTGCGGTCGTCGGCGCGTGGGTGAGCGGTGAGGTGCCGGGCCGCGCGTTCGGCGACAGCGACGGCCTGACCGAATCCACGGCCGAGGCGGCCCAGGCGCTCGGCTCCTGGCTCGTCGGGTTCGGTTTCATCCTGTTCGTCACCATGGGGCGGCGCGCGTACCGCGACGCGTCCGCCCGGCGCACCATCGGCATCCTGTGGGACGTCGGCACGTTCTGGCCGCGCGCCGCCCATCCGTTCGCGCCGCCCTGCTACGCCGAGCGGGCCGTGCCCGACCTCACCTGGCGCATGTGCACCTGGACGGAGCGCACCGGCGGGCGGCTCGTGATCTCCGGACACTCCCAGGGCAGTGTGCTCGCCGCGGCGGCCGTGTGGCAGCTGCCGGAGGCCACCCGCCGCCGCGTCGCCCTGCTGACGTACGGATCACCGCTGGAACGCCTCTACGGCCGCTGGTTCCCTGCCTACTTCGGACCGGAGGCACTGCGGGAGCTCAACAGCCAGATGGACTGCTGGCGCAACCTGTGGCGGACCACCGACCCCATCGGCGGGCCGGTGCTGGTGCCCGCCGCGGGCGGCCATCCCGACGTCGACCGCGACGCGCTCAAGGACCCGCTGGTCCACGGCCGTTCGGGCCGCTACCCGCTGCCCGAGCCGATCCTCGGGCACTCCGACTACCAGGCCGACCCCTCGTTCGCCAAGGAACGCGCGCATCTGCTCGACCGGCTAACCCCCGCCGTGCCCGCTCAGGCCAGGGTCGGGCCCTGACCGGGCTGCGAGGGCTGTCCGGCCTGATCCGCCGGACAGTCCCTCAGGGCAGGTCCGGCAGATCATCGGAGTAGAGCAGGCTCAGATCGTCGGTGCTCATCTCGACGAGCTCCGCCACCCGCACCGCGTGCCGCTCCACCATGGACTCGAACGTCTGCCGCGCGGTACGGCCGTTGCCGAAGGCCGGTCCCTTCGGCAGCGCCGTGAAGTACTTCAGCAGGGCCTCCGCCGCTCCCTCGCCCAGCCGGTACTCGTGCTCCTCGGCCTGCTGCTCGACGATGCGCAGCAGCTCCTCCGGCGCGTAGTCCGGGAACCTGATGGTCCGTGAGAACCGCGATGCCACCCCGGGGTTGACGTTCAGGAACCGCTCCATCTCGGCGGTGTAGCCCGCGACGATCACCACGACCGCGTCCCGGTGGTCCTCCATCAGCTTCACCAGGGTGTCGATCGCCTCCTTGCCGAAGTCGCGGCCGGAGTCCTCGGGCGACAGCGCGTACGCCTCGTCGATGAACAGCACACCGCCGCGTGCCCGTTCGAACGCCTCCTGGGTGCGGATCGCCGTCGAGCCGATGTGCTCGCCCACCAGGTCCACCCGGGACACCTCGACGAGATGGCCGCGCTCGAGGACACCGAGCGAGGCCAGGATCTCGCCGTACAACCGGGCGACCGTCGTCTTGCCGGTGCCGGGGGAACCGGTGAAGACCAGATGGCGGCGCACGGAGGCGGCCTTGAGCCCCGCCTCCTGGCGCCGCCTGCCCACCTCGATCATGTTCGTCAGCGTGCGCACCTCGCGCTTGACGCTGTCCAGGCCCACCAGGGCGTCCAGTTCACCGAGGACGGCTTCCGAGCTGCGCGTCGGCTCGGCGGCGGGTGCGGCCGGCCCCGCTCCCTCGCCGATGGCCGGGGGAGCGGCGCTCCGGGCGGCGGGGAGCGCCGAGAGCAGGCCGGGGGACTGCGGGGTGGCGGGCAGCACGGCCATGGCGCGCTCGGCGCCGGGCCGTACCGTGCCGCTCTCGTCGCTCGTGCAGTCCTCCACGATCGGTCCGTCGTCCTCGCCGAACTCGTAACCGCCGCGCGCACAGCGCTCTGTGCGGCAGTGGCTCAGCATCGTGCGGCAGCCGTCCATGATGTGGAAGCCGTAACCGCCGCTGCCCGTCACCCGGCAGCCGCGGAAGGTGCCCCGGCCCTCTGCCGACACGTAGAAACCGGCCTCGGCGGGCGAGGTGACCGTGCAGCGCTCGATCAGCGGGTCCGCTCCCTTGGTCACGATCACGCCGGTCTGCGCCGCGTCGATCGTGCATCCGTTCAGCGTGCCGCCGCTGCCGTGGTCCCGGAACCAGGCGCCGGTGGACACCTCGCGGATCCGGCAGTCGTCGAGCTGGGCGGTGGCGCCGTCGCTCACGGAGACCGCCGTGTTGCGCACCTGGGAGAGATCGCTGTCGACGACGTCGGCGCGCGAGCCGCGGTCCAGGACGAACAGGGCGTCCGGGACGTCGTGCACACGGCAGGAGTCGAGCACGGCGGTCGCGCCGTCACTGACCCAGACCGCCGGGTAGTCGCCCGTACTGTCGTGGATCTCGCACTGGTTGGCGTCCACTCGCGTGCCCGGGTCCCACACGGACAGCCCGTTGCGCCCGAAGCGGCGCACCGTCGAGCGGGTGAGCGTGAGCACGGAACGGGACCGCAGGTCGATCGCGTTCTCCGGGATGTCGTGGATGTCGCAGTCGGAGAGGGTGAGCACCGCATCCGTGTCGAGCGTGACACCGTCCGAGGTGGTGCGGTGCACGGAGGAGTCGGTCAGATGCGCGGTGGCTCGCGACGCGATCTGCACCCCGCTGCCCTTGACCTCGTAGATCTCGCAGCCGACGGCCTCCAGGCCGGTGCCGTCACCGGTCACGGTCACGCCCGCGCCGGAGGCGTG
This sequence comes from Streptomyces sp. PKU-EA00015, assembly GCF_013387495.1. GTDB lineage: Bacteria > Actinomycetota > Actinomycetes > Streptomycetales > Streptomycetaceae > Streptomyces. The sequence goes on from NZ_JABZEE010000005.1 coordinate 125,963, forward strand.
GTGGATCCGGCACCGGTCCAGACGGGGGTGGGCCCCGCCGCGCACCGACACCCCCGACTGACCGGCGGCGACCACCTCGCACTCCTCGAACACGCCGCTCGCGCCGTCGAGTACGGCGATGCCGACACCGGCCGGGTTGTCCACGGTGCAGCGGCGCACCGTGGGCCGTGCGGCACCGCGCACCTCGAGACCCGCCGCCGAGCGGGTCACGATCCGCAGGTCCGTGAGCTCCGGTGCGCCGTCCTCGACGAGCAGCGCGGGAGCCGCCGAGTCCTGGCCCTCCACATGAAGGTCCTGGACGGTGGCGGACGCGCGCACGGTCAGCGGCACTCCGTCCACCGGCGCGATCCGCACCGAGCCCACCGCACCCTCCGGCCCGCGCAGCGTCACCGCCCGCTGGACCACGAGATTCTCGCGGTACGTCCCCGGGGCCACGGTGAGGACGTCGCCGTCGCCGGCCGCCTCCAGAGCAGCGGCGAGGGACGCGTACTCACCTGTGCGGCGCCGCCACCGCGATGTGCCGGTGTGCGTCACCTGGACCGAGCCCTGTGCCATGGCGCTGCCTAGCCCCCACCTCGTGTTTTCGTGCATCGCCGCGCCGCTGACGGGGACGCGTCCCGCACCCCGCGTGGGGGTCGCACCACCGTAGCGCGCGCGGCGGACGGGAGTTGACGGGACCGGGAGTCAGCTGCCGGCACCGGCCCGTCCCCAGTCCGGACCCACCGCGGCCCAGGCCCGGTCCAGGTCGGCGAATCTGCGCCGCACCAGCCGCCAGAGCACGATCCGTCTGGCACATTCGACGAGCAGGCCGAAGGCCAGGGCGGCACCGATCCCGGCGAGCGTCGCGTGCACGCGGACCGTGCCGGGCTCCATGGGGCGGGGAACCATGCGGCCAAAACCGTCGGTCCAGACCGTGAACGTGGCACCCGTGCGCGAGGACCGCAGACCGGTCGTCAGGCTCCCCGTGCGCCGGGTGCCGTCGGGAGCCGTCCACTCGGCCGCCACCACTCGGCGCTGCTCGCTCGCCGCGGCGGACTCGGGGTCGAGGGCCGCGGGGCCCGCCACGGTGGCCGGGCCCAGGACCGTGGCCGTCGTGGCGTGGCGCTGCTGGCGCTGGATCCGCACGGACTGGCGCAGCGACTCGTCCGTCAGCGTGCCGGTGATCCAGCCGACGACCGGGGCGGCCGTGACGAGGAGAAGCGCCGCGACGAGGGCCACCCAGGCCTCGGCGAGGTCCGTCGCACGGCGCAGGGGATTGTGCCGCCAGCGAAAGATTCCCGCGGCTGCTCGCACTGCTCGCCACCCCCTTCTGCGTCCGTGATAGCCCGATACGGCACGGAACAAGCGCGGGTCGCGCGAAGGGAGAGCAACGTCACCCCCTCCTGTCGGCCCCCGTGTCCGTCGCGAGGATGTCCTCGCGACGGGTCCAACGCAGGGTGCTCCGCGAAGGGTTCCCGCCGGGCGGCGATTTCCACGGAACGGGTGCCGGAGGGCTCAGCAGGGTGCCCAAGGGGGGCGGACCGAGGGCAGTACGGCGACGTGCGCCCCCGGCGCGCGGGCGCACCCGGGCGCGGGGCCGCTCCGGCAAAGTGCCCCGGCGGCGCCTCGGCACACGGCCAACACCGGTCGTGAAGCGCCCCGTTGCACGGGAACCCCGGCCGACGAGTCGGCCGGGGTTCCACCGGTGGTCTCCCCGCATTCCCCCGCGGCTCCGCCACCGTGCGCCGGATGCGGTGCGTTCCCCGCCGTGGCGTGCCGCGTGGCGGCCGGCCGGAGGGGCGCGCCGTCACCGGCCGCCGTCACTGTGCCGTCAGTACCCCCGTCCCTGGTACGGGCGGTTGTACGGATCGTCGTACGGCGCGGGCGAAGGCGCGGGCCGCGCCGCGGCCGGGCGCATCGCCTCGTACCCGGTGGCGACCGGCCGCGGCGGCTGCGGCTGGCCCTGGTACTGCGTGCCGGGGTACCCGCGGGGTGCCGCCGCCTGCTGCGGGATGTACGGCGCGGGCGCGTGCTGCAGCGGTACGGGCTGCGGCGCGTGCTGCGGGTAGCCGTAGGCGGGGGCCGGTGACGGTGCCGCCGGGAGGGCGGGCAGGGCCGCGGGGAGCGCCGGCAGGTAGCTGCTGCCGGTGTCGTACGCGGCGGGCACTCGGATCGGCGCGATCTGAGGCGTGCCCCGCTCCGCGACCAGAGAGTCGTAGATCGGGGTGTCGGGGAACGACGGCGCGGAGTAGTAACCGCCGCCGTAGGTGGCGCGGGGGGAGGTCATGGCACATAAGTTAAGCCCACGATGTGCTGGTTGGGGAGTCCGATAAGCGGGTTGTTTCGACAGCTCTGAGTGACCACTGATCCCCAATTCGAGCGAATCAGGCAAAAACGGTCGCTCCAACGTCTCGCTTTCATGTAAAGGGCAAGCGTAGAGAGGGTTACCGGCGGGTCAGGCTCGATCGGGTGGATGTATGCGGAATAGGTTGACGATGAATGAACTTCCGGGCGCGGGAACCGAACCGGTGAGGGGGGCGGTCATGTCGATGCTCAAGGGAGCCAACACTGCGGTGCAGGCGCAGCGCGTCCGCGTCGAACTGGGGTGGCGGCCGGGGCCGGGCGTTCCGGACATCGACGCCTCGGCGCTTCTCCTGGCCGACGGAAGGGTCCGCTCCGACGCCGACTTCGTCTTCTACAACCAGCCCGCGCACGCCTCGGGGGCCGTGCGGCACGAGGGGAAGCGGACCGGTCAGGGCGTAGCCACCGACGTGGTCGCCGTCGATCTCGACCGCGTCGAGGCCGGAATCGACCGGGTCGTGCTGGCCGCGTCGGCCGACGGCGGCGCCTTCGGCCAGGTGCCCGGGCTGCACATCCGCGTCCTGGACGCGGCCTCCGGCGCCGAGCTGGCCCGTTACGACAGCAAGGACGCCACCGTCGAGACGGCGTTCGTGCTCGGCGAGCTCTACCGGCGGCAGGGGGCGTGGAAGTTCCGCGCGGTCGGCCAGGGGTACGGCACCGGACTCGAGGGCCTCGCCACGGACTTCGGCATCACTGTGGACGAGCCCCAGCGCCCGGCGCCGCCCGCAGCGGTGCCCGTCGCCGCATCGCCCGTCGCGGCTCCGCCGCCTCCCGCCCCGCCCGCAGCCCCGCCCGCCCCGGTACGGCTCACCAAGATCACCCTGACCAAGGAGGCCCCGTCCGTCTCGCTGACGAAGCAGGGCGGCACCTCGGGCGCGATGCGCGTCAACCTGAGCTGGCAGGTGCGCAAGCAGTTCCAGGGCTGGGGCGCCAAGCTCGGCCGCGCCGTCGCCATGCACGGCGACCTCGACCTCGACCTGTGCGCCCTGTACGAACTCACCGACGGGCGCAAGGGCGTTGTCCAGGCCCTGGGCAACGCCTTCGGCGCACTGCACCAGCCGCCGTACATCCACCTCGACGGCGACGACCGCACCGGCGGCACATCCGGCGAGAACCTCACCATCAACCTCGACCACAAGAGCGCCCTGCGCCGGGTCGTGATCTTCGTGACCATCTACGAGGGCGCGCGGAGCTTCGCCGACCTCGACGCGACGGTGACGCTGCAACCCCAGCACGGCGCCGCCATCGACTTCTCCCTCGGCGAGTGCACCGTGCCCTCCACGGTCTGCGCCCTCGCCCTCATCACGAACACCGGATCGGACCTCGTCGTCCAGCGCGAGGCCCGCTTCCTCGTGCCCGACCGGGGCGTCAGCCCCCAGCGCACCATGGATCACGCCTACGGCTGGGGCATGAACTGGACGCCGGGCAGGAAGTGACGCCCGCCCGACGGGTGCTCAGCGGTCGGGCGCGGCCTCGGGCCGGGCGTAGGTACGCCCCTTCCAGGCCGCACCCCGGCCCCGGTGGTGCCGCACCGCCGAGTCGACGGTCATCAGCAGGTAGAGCAGCGCGGTGAACGGCAGCGTGGGCGCGAGCAGCAGCGGCCGGCGGTAGTAGCGAAGCATCGGCGCGTACGTCCCCGCCATCACCGCCCAGGCGAGCCCGGCCGCCCACGCGGCCACCGGGTCGCCCGCCGCCGTCGCGGCCGCCAGCACGACGGGCGGCGCGAGATACACCAGGACGAGCCCCGCCACCGTGGCCGCCAGCACCAGCGGGTTGTGCCGCAGCTGCGTGTACGCGCTGCGGGACACCATCCGCCACAGGTCCGCGAGCCGCGGATACGGGCGCACGCTGTGCACCCGCTCCGCGAGCCCCAGCCAGACCCGGCCGCCCGCGCGCCGCACCGCGCGCGCCAGCGCGACGTCGTCGATCACCGCGTGCCGGATCGACGCCGGGACGTTCGCCCGCACCGCGGTGGCGGTGCGCAGCAGGACGCACCCGCCGGCCGCGGCGGCCGTCCGCGCGCCGGCCGAGTTGATCCGGCGGAAGGGATAGAGCTGAGCGAAGAAGTAGACGAACGCCGGGACCACCAGGCGCTCCCAGACGCTCTCGACGCGCAGCCGCGCCATCTGCGACACCAGGTCGTACCCGCCCGTGCCCGCGTCGCCGCTCCCGTGGGCCGCGGCCACCAGCTCGCGCAGGCTGTCCCGCTCGTGGGCGATGTCCGCGTCCGTCAGCAGCAGGAACTCCGGATCGTTCGCCCGGGCCAGGGCGATCCCGTGCCGCAGCGCCCACAGCTTCCCCGTCCAGCCCGGCTCCGGCTCGCCCGGCGTCACGACCCGCAGCGGCAGCCCGCCGTGCCGCTCGGCGAGCGAGCGCGCGACCTCGCCGGTGCCGTCGCCGCTGTTGTCGTCCACGAGCACGATCTCCGCGCGGCCCGGATACCGCTGGCCGAGCAGGGACGGCAGGCTGTCCGGCAGGACCGCGGCCTCGTCCCGCGCGGGCACCACGACGGCGACGTCCGGCCACACGGCGGGGGTCTGCCGCCCGGGCAGGCGCTGATCGGTGCGCCAGAAGAAGCCCTGACCGAGCAGCAGCCAGCACCACGCGGCCAGCGATCCGAGGGCGGTCCACGCAAGGGCGCTCATGCGCCGCAGTCTGCCCCACGCCGGCGGGCACGCGGTGGCGGTCGACTATGGTGACCGGGTGAAGATCGCGCTCATGGACTCCGGACTCGGCCTCCTCGCGGCGGCCGCCGCCGTACGCCGACTGCGGCCCGACGCGGATCTGGTCCTCTCCTCGGCTCCCGACAGCATGCCCTGGGGGCCCCATACACCCGACGAGATCACCGAGCGCGCGCTCGCCGTGGCCCGCGCGGCGGCAGCCCACCGTCCGGACGCCCTGATCATCGCCTGCAACACCGCCTCGGTGCACGCTCTGCCCGCGATCCGTGCGGAGCTGGAGCCGCAGCTCCCCGTCGTGGGCACCGTGCCCGCGATCAAGCCCGCCGCGGCAGGCGGCGGCCCCGTGGCCATCTGGGCCACCCCGGCGACCACGGGCAGCCCGTACCAGCGCGGACTCATCGCGGACTTCGCCCACGCCGTCGACGTCACCGAGGTCCCCTGCCCCGGTCTCGCCGACGCCGTCGAGAGCGCCGACGAGGCGGCGATCGACCGGGCGATCGCCGCAGCGGCGGCCATCACGCCGCCTCACGTCGGCGCCGTCGTCCTCGGCTGCACCCACTACGAACTCGTCGCCGAACGCATCCGCGCGGCCGTAGCGGCCGACGGTGACGGGGGCGCCCTCGCCCTCCACGGCTCCGCGGAAGCGGTCGCAGCCCAGGCCCTGCGCCGCAGCGGTGCCGCCCCCGCGGCCGATGCCGCGCCGAGTGGCCGGATCACGGTCCTGCTCAGCGGCCGGGAGTCCGAGCTGCCCCCCGCCGCCCTCGCCTACGCCGAGGGGCGCCTGCTCCAGGCGGTCACGCCCGCGGTCTGACGCCGCCCGCCCCCGGCCGACCGGCCTGCCGGTGATCATTACCCTCCGTCACGCCAGGACCGTGCTGTGTCCGCCGATGCTGGGTACGCTCCAGACATGAGGCACCATCTCCGCCACATGGGGCCCGCTGTCGAGCCCCTTCCCGAAGTCTGGACCGGCCGAGCGACCAATCGCCTGCAGTGGGTGCTCGCGGCCGCGGGTGCGGCCTGCATCGCGCTCGGTATCAAGCTCGCCGTCTCGGCCGACTGGGAGACGGGCATCACAGCCCTGCTGATGGCGGTGATCGGCTGTGTCGCGGCCGGCCTCCTGGTGCTCTACGGGACGCTGGCCTTCGTCCACCTGGAAGTCACCATCGACCGGGAGGCCCTCGAAGTGCGCTGCGGCCATGTGGGCCTGCCGCGCAAGCGCATTCTCCTCAGCGAGGTCGTCAAGGCGGACTACGACCCGAAGGTCACCCCGCATCAATGGGGAGGCTGGGGCTGCCGCTGGCGCCCGGAGAAGGGGACGGCGTGGGTCGTGCGGCGCGGCGAGGGAGTGGTCGTCACGCTGGCGGGCGGCGACACGTTCACGGTGACCGTCGACAACGCCGCGACGGCCGTGCGCGTCATCCGGGACCGCCTCAGCCGGTCGAACAGCGACCCCGTGCCGCACGCCTGAGCCCGGTCCGCCCCCGCCGAGCACGGTCGTGCCGGTCCCGGTCGCGCACGGTGACCGCACTGCCGGGCACACAGGGCACCGCCGTAGACTCCGGCAGGTGAGCGTCACCATCACCCCAGTCGACACCCCGCAGCCCGCCCGCGCGGCCGGCCGCCCGCTGATCCGGCGGTTCGTACGGCCCGGAGCCGCGGCCCTGTCAGGGGTGCTGCTCTACCTGAGCTTCCCGCCGAGGCCCCTGTGGTGGCTGGCTGTCCCCGCGTTCGCGCTGCTCGGCTGGGCCCTGCGCGGACGGCGGCCGCGGGTGGCGCTGGGCCTCGGCTACCTGACCGGCCTGGGTTTCCTGCTCCCCCTGCTCGTCTGGACCGGCGAGGAGGTCGGCGCGGTCCCGTGGCTGGCGCTCGCCGCCGTCGAGGCGCTGTTCGTCGCGATGACCTGTGGGGGCATGGCCGTCGTCTCGCGCCTGCCCGCGTGGCCGGTGTGGGGCGCGGCGGTGTGGATCGCCGGAGAGGCGGCCCGCGCCAGGGTGCCGTTCGGCGGCTTCCCCTGGGGGAAGATCGCGTTCGGACAGGCGGACGGCCTCTTCCTGCCGCTGGCCGCCGTCGGCGGCACGCCCGTGCTGAGCTTCGCCGTCGTCCTGTGCGGACTGGGGCTGTACGAAACCGCGCGGCAGATGGCGGCGCGCCGCCGCACCGGCAGCGTGCGGCGCGGGGCGGCGGCCGCCGCGCTGCTGGCTCTCGCGCTGCCGCTCGTGGGGGCCCTGTGCGCCCGGCCGCTCGTCGACGACGCCGCCGAGGACGGCACCGCGACCGTCGCCGCCGTCCAGGGCAACGTGCCCCGCCTCGGTCTCGACTTCAACGCCCAGCGCCGGGCGGTCCTCGACAACCATGCGCAGCGCACCGAGCAGCTGGCCGACGACGTGGCGGCGGGCAGGGCGCCGAAGCCCGACTTCGTGCTCTGGCCGGAGAACTCCTCCGACCTCGACCCCTACCGCAACGCCGACGCCCGCCTCGTCATCGACGACGCCGTCATGGCCATCGGCGTCCCGACCGTCGTCGGCGCCGTGCTCACCCCCGAGACGGGCCCGCTCCGCAACACGCTGATCGAGTGGGACCCGCGCCGGGGCCCCGTCGACACCTACGACAAGCGCCACGTCCAGCCGTTCGGCGAGTACATCCCGCTGCGTCCGATCGTACGGATCCTCAACTCCGACGTGGACCGCGTCAGCCGCGACTTCGGTCCGGGGCACGAGGTCGGCGTCTTCGACCTGGCGGGGACGCGGGTCGGGCTCGTCACCTGCTTCGAGGCGGCGTTCGACGACGCGGCCCGCGACACGGTCACCCATGGCGCGCAGCTCATCTCCGTGCCCAGCAACAACGCCACCTTCGGCCGCAGCGAGATGACCTACCAGCAGCTGGCCATGTCGCGCGTGCGGGCCGTGGAGCACAGCCGGTCCGTCGTCGTCCCCGTCACCAGCGGCGTCAGCGCCGTGATCATGCCGGACGGCGAGATCGTCCAGGAGACGCGCATGTTCACGCCCGACGCGCTTGTCGCCGAGGTGCCGCTGCGCTCCTCCCTCACGCCCGCCACCCGGCTCGGCGTCTGGCCCGAGGTGGCCCTGCTGCTCCTCGCGGCCGCCGCAGTGGGCAAGGCCGTCACCGATGCCGTACGCGAACGGCGCGAGCGCGCGGCCGCCGCAGTGGAACAGGGCGCCGGCGCCTGACCTCCGCGGTCGACGCCGGGGCCGCCCGTTAGGGTCGCGGGCATGGGCACGCCTGACTTCATCCGCGAGATCCGGGCCACCGCAGGCCACCAGCTGCTGTTCCTGCCGGGGGTCAGCGCCGTCGTCCTCGACGACGAGGGGCGCGTGCTGCTCGGCAGACGCGCGGACACCGGCAAGTGGTCGGTCATCGGCGGTATCCCGGAGCCGGGCGAGGAGCCGGCCAGGACCGCGGAGCGCGAGGTGTTCGAGGAGACGGCCGTACGATGCGTCGCCGAGCGGGTCGTCCTCGTACAGGCGCTGCCCGAGCCGGTCACCTACCCCAACGGGGACCGCTGCCAGTACATGGACATCACCATGCGCTGCCGGGCGGTCGGCGGCGACGCCCGGGTCAACGACGACGAATCGCTCGAGGTGGGCTGGTTCCCGATCGACTCGCTGCCGCAACTCCAGGAGTTCGCCCTGTTCCGGATCAAGCAGGCGCTGACCGAAGGACCAGCATGGTTCCACCCCACCACTGAGCTGTGAAGTATGGGCGCTGACCACATCGGTGGGGTAGTGATCGCTGCCTAGGGTGCACACATGACCGCGCCCATCACCTCAGGTCCCGCAGAGCCCTCCGTCCTTCTCGACCTCGGCGGCCGCACCGCCCTGGTCACCGGTGCCGCGGGCGGCATCGGCCACGCCTGCGCGCTGCGGCTCGCGGCCGCGGGCGCGAAGGTCAGAGCCGTCGACCGCGACGCCGAGGGGCTGGCCGCGCTGGTGGAGCGGGCCGGTGGACTCGCCGGCGCCGTCGAGGCGCGGGTGCTCGACCTCACCGACCTCGACGCCGCCGAGGCCGTCGCCGCGGGCGCGGACATCCTCGTCAACAACGCTGGACTGCAACTCGTCCGCCCCATCGAGGAGTTCCCGCCGGACGTCTTCCACACCGTGCTCACCGTCATGCTGGAAGCGCCGTTCCGCCTGATCAGGGGCGCGCTGCCGCACATGTACGCGCAGGGTTGGGGGCGGATCGTCAACATCTCCTCCGTACACGGGCTGCGGGCCTCCGCCTTCAAGTCCGCCTATGTGGCCGCCAAACACGGCCTGGAGGGCCTGTCCAAGACCGCGGCCCTCGAAGGCGCACCCCACGGAGTGACGTCGGTGTGCGTCAATCCGGGCTATGTGCGCACGCCCCTGGTCGAGAAGCAGATCGCCGACCAGGCGGCCGCACACTCCCTGCCCGAGGAACGCGTCCTGACCGACGTCCTCCTCAAGGACTCGGCGATCAAGCGCCTCGTCGAACCGGACGAGGTCGCCGAGGCCGTGCTGTACCTGTGCTCCCCGCAGGCCGCGTTCATCACCGGCACCTCCCTGGCCCTCGACGGCGGATGGACCGCCCACTGACGGCGGGCGCGGCCGCCGAGGGCGGCCGCCCGGTTGTCCACAGGGCTGGCGCGACCCCGCCCGCGCCGGGTAATCCTGTGTCCATGTCCCTGGATCAAGCCGCCTACCTGGAGCTCCTCGCCCGCGGCGCCGCAGCCGAGGCCTACGACAGGCCCGTGCTCCTCGCGCGGGCCCACGGCGCCGACGCCGAGTCGCTCGCCGCCGTCGAGCACGCCAAGCAGCTCGCGCTGCGGGTCCGTGCCGAGCTGGAGGGCCGCAGGCGGCGGGAGGCGGAGCTGTCCGCGCTGTTCGAGACGGCGCACGACCTGGCCGGTCTGCGCGACCTCGACGCCGTGCTGCGCGCGATCGTGCAGCGCGCCCGTTCCCTCCTGGGCACCGAGGTCGCCTACCTCAGCCTCAACGACCCCGTCGCCGGCGACACCTACATGCGGGTCACCGAGGGGTCGGTCTCGGCGCGTTTCCAGCAGCTCCGGCTCGGCATGGGGGAGGGCCTCGGCGGCCTCGTCGCGCAGACGGCCCGCCCGTATGTGACCGACAGCTACTTCGGCGACGCCCGGTTCGAGCACACCGGGCCGATCGACGCGGCCGTCAGGGACGAGGGGCTGGTCGCCATCCTCGGCGTGCCGCTGACGCTCGGGAGCCAGGTCATCGGCGTGCTGTTCGCCGCGGACCGCCGCGCCCGCGTCTTCGAACGGGAACAGGTCGCGCTGCTCGCCTCGTTCGCCGCACACGCCGCCGTGGCCATCGACACGGCGAACCTGCTCGCCGAGACGCGCTCCGCCCTGTCCGAGCTGGAGCGGGCCCACGCGATCATCCAGGAGCACAGCGGCGTCATCGAGCGCGCGTCGGAGGTGCACGACCGGCTCACCGAACTGGTGCTGCGCGGCGGCGGTGTCGACGACGTGGCCGCGGCGCTCTCCGAAGTCCTGGACGGCACGGTCGAGTTCACCGAGCACGGTCCACAGCTCACCGCGGCGGACGGCCGCGCGGGCCGCCACGGCGACGACTGGGTCGCCGAAGTCTCCGCGGGCGGCGAGGTGTTCGGTGCCCTCGTGCTGCGCGGTCACCCCGACCTCGACCCCGTCGACCAGCGCACCCTGGAGCGGGCAGCCATGGTCACCTCGCTGCTCCTGCTCGCCCGGCGATCGGCGCACGACGCCGAACAGCGGGTCCGGGGCGAGCTGCTGGACGACCTGCTGGACGCGCCGGACCGCGACCCCCGCCTGCTGCGGGAGCGTGCGGCGCGGCTCCGCGCCGACCTGGACCTGCCCCACGTCGTGCTGGCGGGGCGGATCGACGGCCACCCGGACACCGGCTCCGCGGCCGGCCCCGAGTCGGCCGCGCGGGAGAGTGCGGACCGGCAGCGGCTGTGGTCGGCCGCCTCGCACCTGGCCGCGACCCGTTCCGGCCTCGCCGCGGCCCGGGACGGCGGCACGGTCCTGCTCCTCCCGCTCGGCCCCGACGACACCCCGGCCTCCCTCGCCCGCCAGACCGCCCGCCAACTGGCGGGCACACTGCGCGAGTCGGTGACCGTCGGGGCCTCGTCCCCGGTGGCCTCCCCGGCCGGCGACCCCGCTCCGATATCCGGCGCCTACGAGCAGGCGCGACGCTGCCTGGACGCGCTGCGCCTGCTCGGCCGCTCCGGACAGGGCGCGGCCGCCGAGGACCTGGGCTTCCTCGGGCTGCTGCTGGCCGACCCCGGCGACATCGACGGCTTCGTGCACCGCACGATCGGCGAGGTCGTCGCGTACGATAGACGCCGCGGCACGGACCTGGTCGGCACCCTCGACGCGTACTTCGCCAGCGGCATGAGCCCGGCCCGTACGAAGGACGACCTGCACGTCCACGTGAACACCGTCGCCCAGCGGCTCGAGCGCATCGGCCGGCTCCTGGGCCCCGACTGGCAGACGCCCGCCCGCGCCCTGGAGATCCAGCTGGCCCTGCGGCTGTACGGGATGTCCTCGGCGGTGGCGCACCGGGAATGACCCCCGCGGCTCCCGCCGCCGTTCTTCAGGCCGGAGCGCGCCCTGCACATGGAGTCCCTCCTTGCGGCCCCGCACACGAAGCCCGTCTGCCTGGAGCCTGCGCCACACATGAAGCCGCGCGGGACCGATGTGGTCCCGCGCGGCTTCGGGTGCGGTGGGGGAGGGGGCGCCGCTCAGGCGGTACGGGCGGCATCCGCCGACGGGGAGGACACGGAGTCCGCGGCGCCGTCGGAGCCGGGCTCCACGTCGTTGAGGTTCCGGTGCCTGGTCTCCTTGGCGCATGCGATCGCCACCACGGTGAGCAGGGCGGCGGCGATGACGTACAGGGCGATCGGCGTCGACGAGTGGTAGTCGGCGAGCAGGGCGGTCGCGATGAGCGGCGCGGGGGCCCCGGCGGCGACGGACGAGAACTGCGCGCCGATGGACGCCCCGGAGTAGCGCATCCGTGTCGCGAACATCTCGGAGAAGAACGCCGCCTGCGGCGCGTACATCGCCCCGTGCAGCACCAGACCGACGGTCACGGCCAGCAGCAGCGAACCGAAGCTGCCCTGGTCGATCAGCGCGAAGAAGGGGAACATCCACGCGCCGACGCCGATGGCGCCGATGAGGTAGACAGGCCGGCGGCCGATCCGGTCCGAGAGCGCGCCCCAGAGCGGGATCGCCGCGAAGTGGACAGCCGAGGCGATGAGTACGGCGTTGAGGGCGGTCTGCTTGCTCATCTCCACCGCGGTCGTCGCGTACACGAGGATGAACGCGGTGATCACGTAGTAGCTGATGTTCTCCGCCATGCGCGCGCCCATGGCGACCAGCACATCGCGCCAGTGGTGGCGCAGCACGGCGACGAGCGGCATCTTCTCCACCTGACCGGCGGCTGCCTTGCGCTGCTCGGCCTGGGCCAGGGCGGCCTTGAAGACAGGCGATTCATCGACAGAGAGACGAATCCACAGGCCGACGATCACGAGGACTCCGGAGAGCAGGAACGGGATCCGCCATCCCCACGAGGTGAACGCGGCGTCCGAGAGCAGGGCGGTGAGCGCGGAGAGCACGCCCGTCGCGAGCAGTTGCCCGGCCGGCGCGCCGGTCTGCGGCCACGACGCCCAGAAACCGCGCCGTTCGGCGTCCCCGTGCTCGGACACGAGCAGGACGGCCCCGCCCCATTCACCGCCGAGGGCGAAGCCCTGCACGAGGCGGAGGACGGTGAGCAGCACGGGGGCCGCGCTCCCGATGGTCGCGTGCGTGGGCAGCAGCCCGATCGCGAACGTGGCCCCGCCCATCATCAGCAGGCTGAGCACCAGCAGCTTCTTGCGTCCGAGCCGGTCACCGTAGTGCCCGAAGACGAGCGCCCCGAGCGGCCGGGCGGCGAAGCCGACCGCGTAGGTGAGGAAGGACAGCAGGGTGCCTACGAGCGGGTCGGACTCGGGGAAGAAGAGCTTGTTGAACACCAGCGCGGCGGCCGAGCCGTACAGGAAGAAGTCGTACCACTCGATGGTGGTGCCGATGAGGCTCGCGGCGACGATGCGCTTGAGCGAGTTCGGCGCTGGTGGAGCGGTCGCGGGGGAGGACATCGGCACCACTTCCTGGCGTGTGCGGGGACGTTGACGTGTCGCCACACCGTAGAAACACGCAGGTCACGGGCACATGTGGTGGGACACCATAGTTCTGGGCGTGGGAGTGCGTGCGCCCACCATGGGGGCGGTGCGGCGTCACGCTCGAACAGAACCAGTAGCCCCGGCCGGCCGGGTTGGCCGGCGCTACCGGCTGATCAGCGGCAGCACGGGGAAGGTGTGGCTCTGCCAGATCAGGCGGGAGCGCTCTTCCGGGTAGGCGGTGACAGTCGACGGAATGTCGAAGAGCTGAACGAGGCGTTGACCGATGTCGTACGCGGGCCAGCCGGGGTCGCCGTGGGCGGCGAACGATGCCCATGCGGCGCGCATCCGGACGGACAGGGCCTCTGCCTCCGGGGAGGGCGTTTCACCGACCAGCATGGCAGGCTGGCCGCGGTTCAGGTTGCCGAAGACGAGTGGTACGTCCAGGCCGTGGCAGGCGCCGAGGGCGCCGCCCATGCCCGGGGCCGGCCAGGCCAGCTCGTAGACATGCGCGCGGCCGCCGGCAGCCGTCTGGGCCTCGGCCAGGTGGAGCGACGGCATGCGGAACAGCCAGTCGGAATGGACCAGTTCGTACAGCTCGTCCGGGCTCGCCGCCGGGAAGGCGTCGCGGTAGCGGCGTGCGCCGTCCGGGCCGGGTGCGAAAACATGGAGGGCGTTCGCCGCCTGCTCCTCGCTCACCTCACCGAGCAGACCGTTGATGGCGGTGAACAGGCGCTGCTCGTCGCGGGTGTGGCCGACGAGGAGTTCGATGTCGCGGCCGGCGCCGTCGGTCAGGGCCTGCCACGGTGTGGCGGTCAGGACCTCGCCGTCGACCACGGGCGAGAAGGGGATCGTTCTGTGCGCGGGCCGGCCCCAGCGTTGCGCCCACTGGTCCATCTTGGCGCCGACCGTGTCACCGGCGGCGGACAGCCGGCGTGGGGCAACGCCGGACAGGTCGGCCACCGTGGGCCGCAGCCCCAGCTCGGCGGCGCAGGCGGCAGTGATGTCCGCGGCGAGATCCGGCGAGAAGAACGTGCCCGGCACGCTCTGCGCGACAGCCCGGCGGAAGAGCCCGGCCGCACGGCCCATCGCCAGCAGCGCGGCGACCGATCCCCCGCCCGCCGACTGCCCGAAAACCGTGACCCGGTCGGGGTCGCCGCCGAAGGCCCGGATGTTGTCGCGCACCCACTCGAGAGCGGCGACCTGGTCGAGCAGACCCCGGTTGGGAGGAGCCCCCTCGATCTGCGCGAAGCCCTCGATACCCACGCGGTAGTTGAACGTCACCACGACCACGCCACCGTCCCGCGCGAGCCGACCACCGTCGTACTCGGGGAGGCCGGACATGCCGATCACGTAGGCGCCGCCCTGGATCCACACCATCACCGGCAGCCCCGCGCCCGGGCCGGGTTCGGGCGACCAGACGTTGACCGTCAGCCAGTCGTCGCTCGCCGCGTCCTGCGACAACGCGTCCATGCCGAAATGCCCGCCCTGCGGGGGCGGCGGGCCGTACGAGAGGGCCTCCCGCACCCCGCTCCAGCCCCGCGCGGGTCGCGGAGCAGCGAAGCGCAACTCGCCGACCGGGGGCTCGGCGAACGGAATGCCACGAAAGACCGCCACACCCGCCTCCCGGCTGCCGCGCAGCCTTCCGGCCGCCGCGCGGACTCCGGGCTGGGTTCCGGATGGCTTGGACTCGCCGACGGTCATCACAACTGCCTTTCAGACAGGAGGAGAGGGCTCGCGGGCCCCAACCCTGCGGATCCTCCACCGCGGTTGGATGCCGCGCCAGCGATTTACGGATGACTCGGATTGCTGGAGCCGGGCCTCCGCCGACTTGATCATCACCGTCGCCCGGGACAAGGCTCGCGCGGTGTTCCGCACGTGAGTGAACGCGGCTGAACGCGCGGTCCGGACCTCTGAGGCCTCAGCGCGGTCCGGGTCCATGGCGCGGACCGCCGAAGAAGCGTTCCTGTGCCACCATCTCGGCCAACCCTTCGGGCAGGGTCACTTCGGGGGCGAAGCCGAACGCGTCGGCGGCCACCGAGATGTCGGCGCCCGTGTGCCGGATGTCGCCCGGCTGCGCAGCCGTCCGCCGGAGGTCGATCCGGCCGGTCATGCATTCCACGATGGCGATGGCCTCGTTCATGGAAGCGCGGCTACCTCCACCGATGTTGGCGACTCCGGTGAACTCCGCCTGGGCGGCGCCCCGCATCGCGGTCACCGTGTCCGCCACGTACGTGAAGTCCCTGGTCTGCTCGCCGTCCCCGTACAGCGCGAAGGGCTCGTCGCGCACCGCGGCGGCCACGAGCCGGGCGAACGCCATGTCGGGCCGCTGCCGGGGCCCGTAGACGGTGAAGAGGCGCAGCGACACGGTGGGCACGCCGAAGGCGGTGCGGTACAGCTCGCACAGGTGCTCGGCCGCCAGCTTGGTCACCCCGTAGGGGGAGACCGGCCGGGGGCACAGGGTTTCGGCGGTGGGGAGGTCCGCCGCGTGTCCGTACACGGACGAGCTGGAGGCGTAGACGAGCTTGCGCAGCGGCATCCCGCGCGTGGCCTCCAGGAGAGCCTGCGTGGTCAGCACGTTGCGGCTGGTGTAGCGCGGGAACTCCCGTCCCCATGAGGGGCGTACGCCGGGCTCCCCGGCCAGGTGGTAGACCACCTCGGCGCCGTCGAGAGCCCGGGCCAGGTCCGTTTCCAGGAGGTCGGCCAACCGGAAGTCGAAGCCGTCCGAGCGTCGCAGCACATCCAGGTTGTGTTCCTTCAGTTTCGGATCGTAGGTGTCCGTGACCGCGTCGATGCCCACCACCTCGTCCCCGGCCGCGAGCAGATGCGCGCAGAGGTGGGAGCCGATGAAACCGGCAGCGCCGGTGACGACGGCCCGCATCAGACCCTGTCTCCGCGGGGGCGGGACCGCCGCGCCCATTCCCGCTCCGCCGTCTCCACCGCCGCCGGCGCGTCATCGGCGATCGAGAACAGGTCGCGCTCCTGCCCGTCGGTGAACCCGCGGTCCCGCACGTCGCGCACCAGCCGGGCGAACTGCCGCCAGGCCCCGTCGACATCGACCAGGACCAGCGGCTTGTTCATGCGCCCCAGATGCGTCAGGGACATGACCTCGAGGACCTCGTCCAGGGTGCCGTAGCCACCGGCCAGCGCGACGAAGGCATCCGAGCGTTCGAGCATCTCGCGCTTGCGGTCGTGCATCGTGTCGGTCACGGTGAAGTCCTGGGGCGGCGCCTCGCCGGGCGCCTCCCGCCCGAAGAGGAAGCGGGGCATGACCCCCTCGATACGGGCGCCCGCGTGCGAAGCCGCCCAGGCGACCTCGCCCATGAGTCCGGAACCCGCCCCGCCGTAGACGAGCGTGTGTCCGCGCTCCGCCACGGTACGTCCGACCTGTCTCGCCGCACGCGCCTGCGCGGCGGAGCTGCCCGCCCGGGACCCGCAGAAGACACAGATGCGCATGGGCGGTCCTGGTGGCACCGTCACGTCAAGCCTCCCCGTCCCGGCGGCCGGTGCGGATGCCGGCCGGGCCTGCACCGTCGCTCGCTGCGGCCAACACGTGCCGGTACAGCTGAAGGTAACGATCCGTCACGGAGACGAGTGAGAACTCTGTCTCGGCGCGCCGCCGGGACTCCTCGCCCATGACTTCCAGTCGCTCCCGGGCGGGCAGTTGCGCGAGAGCTGTGGCGAAGTCCGCGACGGCGGGCGGGACGAGCCACCCGTTCCGACCGGCGTGGACGAGTTCCCGGTGCCCGGGGATGTCCGACACGAGCAGGGGTAGTCCGCTCGCCATGGCTTCGAGCCCGGAGTTGGGCATCCCTTCGGCGAGCGAGGTGGAGACGTAGACGTCGGCCAGGGCGTAGTGACGCTCGGGAGACTTGGTGGCACCCAGCCAGGTGACCCCGGCGGGCAGCCCCCGGGTGTCGAACGCCGGGCCGTACGTCGCGTCGCTCGGGCCGACCAGCAGCAGCCTCAGCCCTTCGGCGTTCGCCGCGGAAACGGCGTCGACCAGGAGGTCGACACGCTTCTGCGAGGTCAGCCGCCCGACGAACAGGGCCACCGTCTCGTCGGGGCCCACGCCGTGGCGCGCCCGTGCGGCCGCGCGGGCCGCCCGGTCCGTGACACGGAAACGTCGCGTGTCCACGCCGTTGGGGAGGGCGACGATCCGGTGCGCGGGAACTCCCCCGTCCCTGATCTCCCGGTACACGCCCGAGTTCAGGCAGACGAAGGCCGAGACGCTCGCCCGCGCGGCACGGAACTCCGCGGTCAGGTACCGCAGCGCATGGCCGCTGGTCGGCACCTTCAGAACGACCGGGCACCCCGTGCGGTGCGCCACCTCCTGGACCAGCCGCGCCTGTGCCTCGGGCCAGAAGTACGAGAAACCCATCACGTGGAGGACGAAGGGGCCTTGCTCGCGGGCTGCCAACAGGTGCTCCCTGACGCCCTCGTAGTAGCCGGCGTCCCCGACGACCGGGAACCGTCTGACGGGCACCGCCGGGTTGCCGTGGTCCTCGGTGTTGGACTCGGAGGTCAGGATCTCGACGGGCACGGTGGCGGACAACCGGTCGGTCAGCGCCGCCGTGTGGTTCTCCAGACCCCCCACACCGGGAAGCCAGTTGTCGCCCAGGACGTACACGCGGGTGCCGGATCCGGTGCTCATGCCGACTTGGCTATTCCGATCCAGTAGGCGGTGTGCGCGACGAGCGCGTACCAGGCCGTGCCCGGGGAGGCGAGGGCGGGCCGCACGAAGTGACCCATGAGGTAGCGGCGTCCCAGTGCGGAACCGAGGCTGCCGTGTGGCGCGTAGAGGGAGCGGTAGGTCCCCTCCCGGCCCCTCAGGTAGTAGGTCGCGACCGTCTCCTTCACGGAACTGACCGGCTTGTGCCTGGCGGTCATGGCGTCGGAGTATCCCAAGGTCCGGCCCGCACGGGACAGAGCCGCCCTCATCCGGTGGGAGGTCTGGCCGCTGACGCTCGGACCGCGCCCTTCGGTGAAGAACCGGTCGCCGAGGAGGGACGCCGCGCCCGACACCTCCAGCGACAGGTTCCGGCAGTCCAGGCGGGACGAGGAGCCCGCCCGCCGGTCGACGTACCGGGTGAAGCTGTACCGCATCAACTCCGATTCACACAGGGTGACGTACCTGCTCCACAGCTTCTCGGACCGCCCGAACAGCCAACTCGGGCCGGCGACTCCGATGTGATCCGGATGCCGGGAGTAGTGGTGCGCGATCGAGGAGAGCCAGTCCGGCGCCACCGTGCAGTCGGAGTCGGTGAAGGCCACGTGGCTCGCCGACGTGCGGCTGAGTGCGTAGTTCAAGGCGCCCGCCTGACCGGCCGTACCGCGGTTCGGCAAGATCGCCAGCTGGTCCCGCAGGGCTCGTGGCAACTGCTCCTCGAGCGGTGGCTCGGAATGGTCGTCCACCACCGTCAAGGAGGCCTTGTGCCAGCGATTGGCGCTCTCCGCCTCGTCCTGGTTGTGGCGAATGGTGTGCAGGACGGACTCTATGCAGGCTTCGAGTTCGGTCAGCCTGTCGAGCCGCAGTCCGGGCGGACCGGTACGGCTGAGACGCACCGGAACGACGACTTCGATCGTCGAGTGAATCGTGCTTTCGGCGGGAGAGCTGGAATTTTCGTCCACCCGTCCACTCCTCGTCGGTCCGTGACGGCAGGCGGTGACAGGGCCGGAAGGTCATGTGGCTCGGCAGTCATTCTCACCGGCTTTCCGGAGTCGTGTCTACACCGCGTCCCGGCGCCCGCTCCCGTTCATCGCGCCCTTCCCAACCCCCGTGGCAGCGGATACTGTCCGCGGTATGTTGCGGCCTGTCACGTTACAACGATGCAGACAGTGGACGTTCTTGATGTCCGACCGGATCTTCGATCTGCGATCGCCGAACATCCCCATGGCTCCCGCGGAATTGCGCTCACGCGTATCCGGGACCTCACGAAAAACGTGGTTCGACAGGTCCGGGAGGAATATCGCGGCGATCGTGCAGAATGAAGTCCCGCGACATCACCGTCCCGCTCGCGTCCTCGACCTCGGGTGCGGATGCGGTCGGGTCCTGCGCCATCTCGCCACGTCCCCCCGTCTGGAACTGCACGCCGCGGAGATCCAGCCCGACCTTCTGACCTGGTGCCGTGGAAACCTGCAACCCGTGCGGTACGTGAACAACCGCGTCGAACCGCCCCTGCCCTACGAGGACGACACCTTCGACCTGATCTACGCCATCAGCGTCTTCACCCACCTCCCCGCACCGCTGCACACCCGCTGGCTCTGCGAACTGTCCAGGATCCTCGGACCGGACGGCCGCATCGTGATGACGGAGAGAGGAGAGGCGTACACGGGACAGCTGACGCCGGAGGAACTGCGCCGGCTGAGGTCGGACGGGATCGCCGTACGCAATGAGCGGCTGCCGGGCACGAACGCGTGCGACACCTTCGTCAGCCGGCCATGGATCGAACAGGAGATGGGCCGCGCCGGACTCCGTCTGGTGAGGAGCTACGCCGCGGATCCCCGGATCCGCCCTCGAGGACGCTCACGGCGGGACCACCCCGGCCAGGACCTGCTGGTCGCAGAGGTGAACCAGCACCGCCAGGGCGCACGGGAACGAGGCGGATGACGACGAACGCACCCGGGCTCGCGCCGTTGACGGACAGCGCAACAGCCGAACTCTGGGCGTCCGAAGTGCTTGTCGCACGCGGACTCTGGCGGCGGCGCCATCCACGGCTGCCCTATTACTCACTCGGCTCGGCGGTCTTCCTCGACAGTGCCGGCGCCGACGGGACGCCCTACCGCCATGAACTCCCGGCAGGAAACGCGTTCCTGATGCGACGGTTCGCGAGCCTGTACGAGCTGCTGTTCTCCCGTCTCGCCGAACTCCTGGGGTCCCCCACCGTACCCGCCGAGGGCCTGGCACTCCCGGGCTTCCAGATCATGGAGCCGCATGCCGACTTCACACGTCCCGTGGCGGCCATGCATTACGACCTGCAGTACCGCAAGCTGCGCTGGTGGCACGGGACGGTGGACCGCTCCTGCGAGCAGGCGTCGTTCACCGTCCCGCTCCTCGTCCCCACCGGGGGCGCGGGCATCGTCTTCTGGCTGCACTCCACCGGCCCGGCGGGCGACCACCGGCTCCACGCGCTGCGCAGGGAGGCGATCCCCTACACGCCGGGGGCGATGCTGCTGCACTCGGGGCACGAGCTCCACCAGATCGCTCCGCTGCATCCGTCCTCGCTCCTCGACCCCGACAGGCCCCGGATCACGCTGCAAGGTCACGCCCTGAAGATCGACGACGTCTGGCAGTGCTACTGGTAGCAAAGGGAGCAGCCGTGCCGGAACCACCGCGAGAACCACGCCTGCAGTGGGCCGTCGACGGCCCCGAGGCGGCTCCGGGCGTGCTCCGCGGGGCGAACGCCGCGGGCCTGGATCTGTCCTACGCCAATCTGAGCGGCGGGAACCTCCGCGACGGGGAGGGCACGGCCGACCTGCGCGGGACTGACTTCTCCGGTGCCCGGCTGGTCGGTGCCAACCTGCGCGGGGCGAGGCTCGACGGAGCGAGGCTGGCCGGCGCCGACCTGCGGCGCACCGATCTGCGCCGGGCGGACCTGCGCCACGCCGACCTGCGGGACGCGGACCTGCGCCACGCGGATCTGCGGGAGGCGGACGTCCGGGACGCGGTCCTGACCGGCGCGGTCCTCGCCGCCGCCGACCTGCGCGGAGCACGTCTGCCGGACGACCTGTCGGCGACGGCGGTGCCTCGCCACCTGACCGGTCGGCCGTACCGGCAGCCGGACCAGGACGAGGTGGAGCGATTCGTGGCGGAGGGGCTGCTGCGCTGGTCGGCGACACCCGCAGGTGCGCGGCTCGCCGAGCTCGCCGCACTGGCCTGCCGGCGCCTGTTCGCGCTTCCCGCCGCCGAGAAGAAGGAGTGCTGGTCGGGTCTCGTCCGCAATCACGACCCCGGGTGGAGCGTCACACCCGGGGCGCCCCACACCCAGCGGTGGCACGTCAGCGCCGCTGAGCCCGGACTGAACTGGCCGCGCTCGCTGGGGAACGAACTCGCCGAAATGACCGAACTCATCACCCTCGCGTGCACCACGGTGGTGCCGTTCCTGGACGCGGTCGCCGCGCACCTGTCGCTCACCGGGGGAAGGGAACGCGGCATCGGCCTCGCTCGCGGCAGCATCACCGTCCGGCTGCTGCACTACACGGGCTCCGGACCCGGGGACCGTTTCCCCGAGCACCAGGACAGCGGGGTGGCCACCCTGCACATCTACGAGGACCCGCCGGGCCTGGATGTGAGCGAAGGCGGCAGCTGGCGCGCGGCGGATCTGCGGTCGGCGCCGCTCCTCGGTGCGGGCCGGGCCCTCGGCCGGGTGTCCACCGTACGACCGCTGACCCACCGGGTGGGCCCCGGTGAGCGGTCGAGGAACGCCGCCGCGATCTTCTTCCACGCGAGCACGGGTGTGCTCCGGACCGACTGAGCAGGTGATCTGATGAACAGGCCCGTACCCGCGCTGAAGTACCTCACGATCAAGCCCAACATCCACTGCACGAGCGACTGTCCCTACTGCTCTTCCCGGCAGATGCTCTTCCAGGCGTCGAAGGACGTCCGGCTCGGCGTGGACGACTGGGCGAGGGTGATCCGAGAAGCGGACGAGCTGGGAGCGAGCTATCTCGACATCAGCGGCGGTGAACCCACCATCTACGCGGGCCTGCCCGCCGTCGTCTGGGAGGCGAAGCGTCTGGGCTGGTTCGTCTCGATCAATACCACCGGTTTCCAATTGGAGCAGCAGACCGACGAACTGGTTTCGGCCGGACTCGACCAGGCGTGCATATCGATCATGAGCCTCGATCCGGAAACACACAACAGGCTCCGCACATCCCGGGACGGATGGCAGCGGATGTTCGCCGGAATGAGAGCGGTCGCGGAAAGCTCGCTGCGGCTGGTACTGCACTTCATCCTGAGCAGGCAGAATTTCCGCGAGTTACCGGAAGTGATCTCTTTCGCCTTCGAGAACGGGGCGAACTCGCTGGCCTTCGTGTATCCGGAGAACGATCATATTGACCGGTCGCTGCTGATGACGCGTGACGACATATCCGAGTTCCGGGCGAAGGTTCTTCCGGAAGCCACCGAGAGGTACCGGGAACTGGGCCGGTTCGGCGAGGAGTTTCCGGTCATGTTCCCCGACGACCTCGTCGGGGCGGACTACGCGCTCGGCAAGTACTGGGCGTCCGTCGAGGAAGCACACGAGCGGTGCGACAAGCCCGACACCTTTCTCCTCGTCTACCCGAACGGATCCGTCCTGCCCTGCAACGGCATCGAGTACGCGCACGAGCCCATCATCGGCAACGTGTTGCGGCAGAGCCTGCGCGAGGTGTGGTCCGGGGAGAGCATGAGGGGATTCCGGGACGGCCGGATCCCCTACTGCGAGCACTGCCCCATCAAACGGCACTGCTCGGTCTCGGTGGCGACCACGAAGAACCCGCCCTACTACGCGGACGTGGTGAAGCGGGTTCCCGATTTCCTGGCACCGACCCGTCCCGCGGTCCGCCGGGGCACCGGGGAGCGGCTGGTCCTTCCTGTCGTCACCCGGGACCAGCTCTGACGGGAGGCGACGGATGACTCGCGTATTCGTCACGGGCAGTCACGGGCTCATCGGTTCCGCCCTGTCCGGAAGGCTGCGTGCGGACGGCCACGAGGTCATCGGCTACGACATCGCTGCCGACAAACGTCACGACATCGTCGATCCGGACGCCCTGGCATCCGCCATGGCGGGCTGCTCCGGCGTCGTGCACCTCGCCGCGGTCTCCCGGGTCGTCTGGGGCGAGCACGATCCCGGTGCGTGCCACTTGGTCAACGTCATCGGAACCCGCAACGTCCTCGCCGCCGCGTCCTCGCTCCGCGAGGTCCGCCCCTGGTTCCTGTTCGGCAGCAGTCGCGAGGTGTACGGACAGGCTCGGTACCTTCCGGTCAGCGAGTCGGCGGAACTCGCGCCGCTGAACCGCTACGCACGGTCCAAACTGGACGCGGAACTCCTCGTCGAGCAGGCCCGGGCCGGCGGACTCAACACGGCCGTCGTGCGGTTCTCCAGCGTGTACGGTTCCGTGGCCGACCACCCCGACCGGGTGGCGCCCGCCTTCGCCCGGCTCGCGGCGGAAGGCGGTGCGCTGCGTGTCGACGGCGGCGACACCACACTCGACTTCACACACGTGAGCGATGTCGCCGAGGCCCTCAGCCGGATGGTCGAGCGACTGTCGTCGGGCAGCCGACTGCCCCCGCTCCACCTGGTCTCGGGCCGCGCGACCTCACTGTCCGGACTGGCGGACCTGGCCGTCCGCTGCGCTTCAGGTGGCACGATCAGGACGGCCGCGCCACGGCACTACGACGTAGGACGGTTCGTCGGCGACCCGGCACGCGCGGCGCGCGTCCTCGGGTGGCGGGCCACGACAGCCATCCAGGAAGGCATGGAACGCCTCGTCGCGGATTTCGCCAAGCGCTAGGGTCTCTCGTTTGGATCATGCCGGGCTCGCGGGCCCTGGCACGCACGCTCGCCGCGTTGTCGTCGGTCGCCATGGCTCCGCCATTGTCTCCCTCCTCCGCCTTGCGATCGCACGCACCAGACCCCGCTCACTGATCCGGCCTCATCCAAACGAAAGACCCTAGTACTCCAGCCGGGCTTGTAGTTCCTGGTGTGCTCAGCCGAGCGCGGCGGGGGAGTGGGCGTTGCGCAGCAGCAGCTTCGGTTTGCCGGAGCCGTCGGCGGGTGCGGTCCAGATGTCCTTGGTGCCGTCGTCGTGTTGCTGGGCGTAGGTGAGGGTGGAGTTGTCCAGCCAGGCCGCTTGGTCGTCCACGCTGCGCGTTTCGGCCGTGCGGGTGACTCGGCTGGTGGCCAGGTCGAGTACGGAGAGCCGCCAGCCGCGGGTGGAGTCGCCGTCGATGGGCGCTTTGAACGCGATCCTGGTCCCGTCGGGCGAGAGCGAGGGGCATTCGACGTGGTCGCGCAGGGTGCGGACGGTTCGTGCGGCGAAGTCGCCCTGGACCAGGTAGCGGTGGCCCTTGGTGTACATGGTTGCGTAGAAGGTGTTGTCGTCGTCGGTGAACGTCACGCCCCAGTAGTTGACGTCGACCGACTGATACGGCTTGCCGTCCTTGATGACGGCGAAGGTTTCCAGCGTCTTGAACAGGGTGCCGGTCTTGGTGTCGTAGATCCCGGTGCGGGTGGAGAAGTCGAGGGTGGCGTAGCTGTCGCCGCCGACGAAGGCGGTCCAGGAGACCATGCGGCCGCTGGTCGAGACGCGGACCCGGTTGGGGATGCCACTGACCGGGATGGCTTTGCGTTCCGACAGGTTCGTGTCGAGGATGCGCATCGTGACGGTGCCGAGCACCCCGTCGGCGTAGAGGCAGGCGACGGTTCCCTCGGCGGCGTAGATGCGATCGCACTTGGTCTTCGACACCGCGCGGGAGCCGCGTGGGTCGTGCTTGTCGACCGTGGTCACCTGCCCGGTGCTCATCAGGGTGAGCAGCCGTGGGCCCGGCGCCAGCGACACCGTCTGGGCTGTGGCGGGTGCGTCGGGGGCCTTGACCGATGAGCTGAGCCGGCCGTAGCCGATCGCGACTGCGGCGAGTGCGATGGTGGCCGCCACCGTGGTGGCGATGCGAGCGGTGCGCCCGAACCGGCGCGGCGCGGGTGGTGGGCTCAGCTGCGGCTCGGCGTCGATCGTGGACTGCTCGCTCATACGGTCACCTCGGTGTCGGTCGTGGTGGTGGATCGGTTGATCAGCAGGAATGCCGTGGCCACAACGGCCACGACGGCAGTGGCGGCGGCCAGCCGGCCGGCGGTGACCGGGCCCCACATCTGCCAGGCGAGTCCGAACAGGATTGAGGAGGCGAGGTAGGCGAGGGCCTGTCCGGTCTGGATCAGTGCGATGCCGGTGGTGCGCAGATGTTCGGGCAGCACCGGACCGGCCAGCGCCATCAGTACGCCGTCGGTCGCTGCGTAGAAGAAGCCGTAGAGGAGCAGCACCAGTGCCAGGAGTGGCCAGCCGTGCAGTGGGCCGAACAGGAGCAGGTAGACGACGACCAGGGCCGTGTAGCCGCCGAGCACGATGGGCACCCGGCCGATCCGGTCGGCCAGCGCCCCGACGGGGATCGCCAGCAGCAGATAGGCCAGGCTGGTGCCGACAGCGAGCAGGGGGAAGGTGCCGATGGACATCTCCTCCCGGCGTTGCAGGAGCAGGTAGACGAAGCCGTCGCCGATGACGGCGAAGCCGAGCAGGCACGCCGCTGTGAGCAGCCGGCGCACCGGCGCGGCCCGCAGCAGTGTCAGGGCCTCCCGGGGGGAGACCACGGCGGCGGGTGGGCGTTCGTCGTGCCGGTCCCGGACGAAGAGCACGAGAATGAGCACGCCGAGCGCGGCGATGCAGAAGCTGGTGACCAGGACGGCGTCGACGGCCTGGCCCGCGGCGGCGAGCACGGCCAGCGCGACCAGCGGGCCGAGAAATGCGCCGAAACTGTCCATGGTCCGGTGCACGCCGAATGCGCGCCCCAGTGCCTGCGGCGGGGCCGACAGGGTGATCAGAGCGTCGCGGGGTGCGGTACGGAGTCCCTTTCCGGCACGGTCGGCAGCGATCACCAAACCGATCGCGCCGGCCGAGCGCCCTGCCGCGAGCAGCCCGAGCTTGGCCAGCGCCGACATCGCGTATCCGATGCCCGCCACTGCTTTGGGTTTGCGGACGCGGTCCGCGACATACCCGCCGACGAGCCGCAGCAGCGCGGTGGCTCCGGTGTAGATCCCGTCGATCATGCCGTAGGCCAGCGGGCTCATGGACAGCCCGAACACCAGATACACCGGAAGGATCGCGGTGACCATTTCGGCGGAGATGTCGGTCAGCAGGCTGACCGTGCCGAGCGCGAACACGTTGCCGCCGACGAGCGTGAGCCCGCGCAGGCGGGAGCGGTCTTCGGCGTGCGTGTCATCGGACCCGGGCCTGTCGATCGAGGACAGATACATGCGGGCGGACCTTTCGGGGCGAGACCGGACTGGGGAACTCAGTCGGCAGCGGGGGTGTCCTCCCTGGCTGGGAGGCCACCCATCACTCAAGTGCCGGTCAGTGACAGGCGGTGGTGCCGCTGTCGGTGAAGGTCTTGCCCGCCTCGGGGACGAACTGCCAGTCGTAGCTGCCCGCGTGCAGGGTCAGCTTCAGCACGCCCCAGGTGTTGTTGTTGCGGACCTGGCTGCCGGTCTGGATGGTGCCGAAGCCGTACATGCCGGCGCCGCCCATGCCGGCAACGAACTGCCGGATACCGCGGGTGTTGTCCAGGCCGCCCGTGGCGTTCATCGGGGCGAAGCGCTCGTACTGGTGGTTGTGCCCGGTCACGATGACTTCGGCGTTGTTGTCGTACAGCGCCTGGTACAGCGGCGTCACCGAGGTGTTCGGGCCGTGGCTGGAGCCGGAGGTGTAGCGCGGGTGGTGCCAGTAGGCCACGGTGCACGGCTTGGTGCTGGCCGCCAGATCGCTGCGCAGCCACTGCTCCTGCGCCGAGCCGGCCGCACAGGACACCTGCGAGCAGTTGGAGTTGAGCGCCACGACGTGCCAGTTGCCCAGGTCGAAGGAGTAGTAGCCCTTGCCGGGTGCGCCCGCCGAAGCACCGAAGTAGTTGAAGTGCCCCGACGCGCCTGAGGTGTGGTACTCGTGGTTGCCGGTGACCGGCCGGGTGCGGGCCTTGTGCCTGCCCCACGAGGGGTTGTAGCAGTTGGTGAAGTCGGAGGCCGTGCCGTCCGGGTAGGCGTTGTCACCGACGGCCATGACGGTACCGGTGATGCCGTCCAGCAGGTTGGCGGTCTTCTCGTCTCCCCCGACGCCGCAGTTGGCGATGTCACCGGCGCCGACCAGCACCGGGTCACCCGACGACGGCGGCGACGACGTCGTGGGCGTGGGTGACGGGGCGGTGCCGGTGTTGATCACCAGCTGCGGAGCGTCGGCGCCGGACTCGCGGGAGTCGTAGTACGCGCCGTTGGTGCTCGTGGAGGTGCCGCCGAAGCTGAAGGTGCCGTTGCCGGTCACCACCGAGGTCACGTCGATCTCGACCCACTGGTCGTTGGCCACCGAGCCGAGCGATGCGACAGTGGCGCCGTCGATGATCGGCTTGTTGTTCCAGGTGACGCCCGTCTCCGACCAGGTGGTGTCGGTCATCGACTTCCAGGTGCCGCCGTTGCTGCTGTTGCCGCTGCTGGTGACGCGGATCCGCAATGTGGCGCTGGAGACGGCCTCGGTGAGGCCGCTGACGGTGAACTTGAGGAACGAGTGGCGCACCGGAGAGTTGTCCACAGTGAACTGCGACGAGGTGCCGTAGTTCGTCGACGGGGTGGTGTCCTGAACGTAGGTGTCCGCGACCGGGTTGAGGGTCGTGGTGGCCGCGGTGGCCGTGGGAGCGGTCGTGAGCAGAGCCGCGACGGCGGCGGTCGTCACGGTGACTGCGGTGGCTGCCATCGATGCTCTTCGGATGTGGCGGGTGCCCATCACGTGATCCCTTCTGAGGTGAAGGCTGTCGCCCCGTACAAGAGGCGATGAGGAACCTAGGGATCCGCTGTGAGCCACGACTACAGCGATCGAGTGAACGCTGGACGTGCGGCAGGTGAGGGTTTCCCGGCATGTCGTACAGGTGTGCTGATGGTCCGTTGGTCGGTTCCTGGCTGTGATCGAACTGCGGGATGCGGACGAGGTGATCGGGCCACCAGGCCGGCCGGCGCCGGTGCCGGTCCCGGAGCAGACCGCCAAGAATTCAACCGGGCGTCGCGGTCGGGACACGAGCAGGATGGGCGCTCCCCTCTTCCGGCCACTGTGCTCCTCGGCGTGACGATATGGACTGCGCCGCCAGGCCTTCGAGGTGTCCGCCGCCGAATGTTCAGCGTTCTTCGGGTCGCGCTGGGTGCCATGGTTCTCGCGGGGATCCTGGTGTCACTGACGGGTCCGGTTGCCGCGGCGCATGTCCCGACGACGGACGGCACCTCCACGATCCGCCAGGACGGGTCACTGGTGCGCTACGAACTGGAGCTGGACTACGACACGTTCACGAAGGCCGCCGGCCTCGGCAGGCTCCCCCGGGGAGCGCAGGACGCCGAACGCGAAGCGTTTCTCGAGTCCCACCGCGCACGGTTGACGTCATACCTGGCCGACCGTCTGACGGTCTCCCTCGACGGCGCCCCCTGTGCCGCCGAACTCGACGACACGGGGATCACGAAGCGCCAGAAGTTCCTCTATGCCCGCCTGCTTCTGATTCATCGTTGTCCGGGCTCGGGGAGCGGCGAGTTCACCGTGCGCTACGGGGTGTTCTCCGAGGCGGACGCCATCGGGGCCGAGCACACCAACATGGTCGACTACGAACTCGGCGGTTCCGGCGGGAGCGACGTCTTCGACGCCGGGAATCGTGAACTGCGGGTCGGCCGGAGCGACGCCGGCCAACGTGAATCGCGGGCCGGAGAGACGGGCTTCTTGTCGTCGACGGGCCGGTTCGTGGCCATGGGGCTGGAACACATTCTGCTCGGCATCGACCACGTGCTCTTCCTGGTGCTCCTGCTCCTTGGCGCGCAGGGATGGCGCAGCGTTGTCCGGCTCGCGACCAGCTTCACCGTGGCGCACAGCGTCACGCTCGCCCTCGCCGTGCTGGGGTGGGTCGAGGTTCCGGCCGAGATCGTCGAACCGCTGATCGCTCTGTCCATTGTGTACGTCGCGGTGGAGAACATCGCGCGCGGCGAGTCGCGGCACCGCGTCCTCGTCGTATTCGGCTTCGGCCTGCTCCACGGGCTGGGCTTCGCCGGGGCGCTGAGCTTCACCGACGACTTCACCGGCCGGTTGCTCGTCTCACTGTTGAGCTTCAACCTCGGCATCGAGCTGGGACAGCTCGCGATCGTTCTGCTGGTGTTCCCGCTGCTCCTCCTGGCACGCCGGTACTCCTGGTCGACCGTCGCCCACATCGGCGCCACCGGCGTCGTCGGCGTCGTGGGCCTGGCCTGGTTCGTCGAGCGCCTCCTGGCGCCGGGCGGCGCCGCGTAGACCTCCCGCTGGTGATTGCGTGATAGCGGACCTCATTTTCCAGGCGCACCGGGTGGCGGGCGTGGTCGGGCATGGTCAGGCGCCACCGGACTTGGCGTTGCTTCGCCACACAGGACATGAGCCGGAACCGAAAGTCGGTGAACAAAGCCACCCCACAGGCAGCAGCGCAGCTGCGCGCTCTGACCGATGCGGCCGGCCGCCTGGCTGTGGAGGTGTGTGACGGGGTGCTTCAGCCGGCCGGCTGAGCGGCCCGATCTGGGAATCCCGGGCGGGTCAGAACGAGAAGTGCTTGACCACCGACCAGCCCCGCTCCGCCGACCTGGCGTAGAAGGCTCGTAGGTCCTCGTGGTACTCAGCCAGGCGCTCCCGCAGCTCTTCATCCGAGTGGGACGAGGGCAGTTGCCGCCACTTCTGCCATCGGTCCGGAAACGACACCCCCTCCAGGTACGCCGCCGCGCGCGCCACCTCCGGTGGCTCGAGCACCGCATGGCCCGGGCCGCCGCCGGGGTCCGGTATGTGTCGGCCACCGAAGACGGGGAGCTCCCGGTCGCCACCCGGCTCCGACCGGGGCCAGTAAAGTTCGTTCAGCTGGAAGAAGCCGCTCTCCAGCCATACTGCGCCTCCGGCTCGGACCCGTCGGCGCAGCTCGTCGAACTCGACATCGAATAGGGCCTCAAAGCCCGCCGCGTCCTCGGGCAGCCCGGAGGATTCGAGCCCTTGAGAGTAGATCCACATACTCACGCCCGGCAAACTACATGGCACCACCGACGCCGACGCTGTGGTGACAGCACACCGCAGGCACGAGCGGTACAGCGTGCGCCCGACAGGTCAGCAGTTCTCGCCGAACTTCACTGCGCCGAACGTCACGGGCTGCCCGTCGAGCTTCGTGCCGGCAGCTGGATCCGTGGAGCAGACCTGCCAGTTCGACTCGACGAGCACCATGCGGTCCTGCCCCGATGCGTCGTTCACCGTGATGCTTGTCGAGCTGTCGAGAGACTGGCGGGCGACCTTGACCGACTTGCCCACGAAGTTCGGCATGGCTCCGCCGGCCTCCCCGGGCTCTGCCTGATCCCCGCCCGACGGGCAGTCCTCGTCCAGCTTGACCGTGCTGAAGTCGACCTTCGCGTCGGTCGGGTGCCGGCCGGGCGCCGGGGTCTGAGAACAGACCTTCCAGCCTCGGTCGAGGACCTGATTCCGGCCCCGGCCGAGTGCGTCGTGCGACGTGAGCGTGTAGAAGCCGGCTGCCTGCGCCTCGTCCTGCGCGCTCTGCAGCCCCTTGCCCACCATGTCGGGGAGGGCGGCCGACTCGGTGGAAGGCTTCTTCTCCGTGCCGGCCGACGCCTTGTCGTTGCCGCTCGGTGCTGTTTCGGCGCCGGAGTCGGTGGGCCCGCAGGCGGTGAGGGCAGCAAGGAGCAGCACAGCGGCTGTGGTGATGCGGGTGCGCATGGGTCCCCCAAGGACATTGCGGATAAGAGCGCCCATCATGCCGAGGTACACGCAACATGGGGCGGAAACGACGAAGGCCGTCCCGGAACCGGGCGTTGACCGCCAGAATGCAGAACTTGGCCGGGCGGCACGCCGCGGCCGTGCCGACGGATCGCGACGCCTCGGTTCCATAGTCATGAACCAGAGTAGTTACGAAGCATAAGTAGAGGCTGAAGATGAGCGTGAAGACCGTCCTGATCACCGGCACCTCCTCGGGCATCGGCCTGGCCACCGCAGTCGCCGCTGCGCAGAGCGGCTGGCACGTCGTCGCCACCATGCGCGACACCACCAAGGCCGGCCCGCTGCTGGCGGCGGCGGAGGCGGCCGGGGTGAGCGTCGAGGTCCGCGCGCTGGACGTGACGGACCCGGCCTCTGTCGCAGCCTGCCTAGCCGGCCTCGCCCGTCTGGACGCGCTGGTCAACAACGCCGGCGCCGGCCACCTCGGCACGCTCGAGCAGGAGGGTGTCGAGGACGTGCGCGCCGTCATGGAGGTGAACTTCTTCGGCGTCCTGCACGTCACCAAGGCGGCACTGCCCATGCTGCGTGCGAGCAAGGGCCGCGTGGTGACCGTGACCAGCGTCGGCGGCGTGGTCGGCCAGCCGTTCAACGAGGCGTACTGCGCGGCCAAGTTCGCGGTCGAGGGCTTCATGGAGTCGCTCGCCCCGGTCGCGGCGACAGTCGGAGTGGCCGTCAGCGTGGTCGAGCCGGGCGCGGTGGCCAGCGAGTTCGTCAGCAACGTGGCCGGCCGCGACACCGTGGTGGAGCAGGCAGGCCCGTATGCGCCCGCGTTGGCCGCCTATTTGGCCCGCACCCGCGACGCCTTCGCCGCCGCGCAGACGCCGCAGGGCGCGGCGGCGCCGATCGTCGAGCTGCTGGAGGCCGAGCAGCCGGCCTTCCGGGTACAGACCTCGGACGCCGCGCGCGCGTTCACCGCCGTGAAGCTCACGGACGGCGACGGCTCGGCCGTGCAGGCCCTGACCAGCGCATGGCTCTCCTAGTCTGCTCAGCCTTCGCCCGGCCTCGTTGAACCTCCCGGGGTATCGCCGGGTTCCGAGCCAGGGTCCTGTCTGACAAATGAACAACGCTCGTGGCAGCGGCTGAGCAGCGAGCCCCATACGGCGATGCCCAGGACGCCCGAGGCACTCGGAGTCCTCGACCGTGCTTCGAGCCGGCCTCGCTCCAAGAGCGCAAGCGCGCATGACGGTCCGCATGGGTACGGGCCCGGACCGTGGCGTGCGGTCCGGGCCCGGTTCATGGTGCCGGTCAGCCGGTGAAGCGTGTCACCGCCGGGACGAGGTCGCCCTGTTTGGCGATGCCCACCGTCCACAGGTCTGCGGTGCTCGGCACAGTGGTGAACCCTCGCACCACCACACCGGGATCGGCTGCCTTCTCCCAGCGGCGCTGCTGCGTGTCGAAGCGCAGGGCGAGTGAGACGGCGCCCTTGCCGCCGACCGCCCACAGTTCGCCGTCCCCGGCCCTGCCGACGGCTCGAAGCCGGCCGTCGGCGATCTCGGGTGTGGCAACGTCGGTCCACTTCTCGCCGTCCCAGTGCACCGCGTAGGGGTGATCGCCGTCCTTGGACGTCGAACCGCCCACCGCCCATATGTCGTCCGGCCCCAGTGCGGTGATGCCGCTGAGCCATCGGTGCTCGTCCTTGGCAGCGGTGGGTGCGGCGGCCCACGTCCAGGTGGTGCCGTCCCAGTGCAGCAGCAGGGCCGTCTCCG
This sequence comes from Streptomyces sp. PKU-EA00015, assembly GCF_013387495.1. Lineage (GTDB taxonomy): Bacteria > Actinomycetota > Actinomycetes > Streptomycetales > Streptomycetaceae > Streptomyces. The sequence continues at coordinate 158,382 of NZ_JABZEE010000005.1, forward strand.
CTGTGTCGTCGGTGGCGAAGGACGTGCCCGCCGCCCAGATGTCGTCCGGTGCGACGGCGGTGAGGCTGGTGAGTTCGCCCTTGCCGACGTCGGGCAGGGTCTGTCGGCGCCAGGCCGTGCCGTCCCACGCCTGGATGGCCGGGACCCCGTTCTTGATGCCCTGCGGCACGGCGCGGCCGGCCGTCCAGGCCTTCCCGTCGGACGTGGTCACCACCGCGTCGGGTGTCAACCGGCCCGCGGGGTCACGGTCGAGACGGCGCGTGGTCCAGGAGGTGCCGTCCCAGTGGGCCGCCGTCGCGCCGACCGCCCAGATGTCACTGGCCGACCGTACGGCCAGTGCCTGCGGGAAACTGCCGTCCGGCAGCGTCGACTGCTGCGTCCAGGAGGTGCCGTCCCAGTGCAGGGCCAGGGCCTCCAGCTCGTTGTCGCTCTTCAGCCGGTAGCCGACGGACCAGGCCTGCTTGTCGCTGAGCGCGGCCACGGCGGTGATGTCGCCCTTGGTGACCGGGACCTTGGTCGACTGCCACTGCCCGGCGACCCGCGCCGGTGCGGCCGCCGCGTCCTCGGCGGCGGGCGCGGGTCCGGCCCAGCCCGAGCCGGCGGCGATCAGGCCCCCGGCCGCGATGGCGCCTGCGGCCAGCGCCGCCACCAGCGGCCGCCGACCGAGGTGCAGGCGCCGGGATGACTTGCTCGTATTCATCACGGAAATCCTTGGGTGATCGGCGGTCGGCTACGTGGCCGTGGTCTGGATGACGAAGTCGAAGGCGCCGGTGTAACCGCCGCCCTGCGGGCCCGCCAACGTGATCGTGCAGGCCCGGTTGAGGAGTCGGTCCGAGGCGTTGAGCTCGGCGAAGTCCCTTCCGTACGCCTGGGTGTCGTCGGGGAAGTACAGCTGGGTGACGAGCACCGGTCCGCCGGGGGCCTGGACCTGGGTGTGGATGTGGGGCGCCCGCTTGCCCCAACGGCCCCAGTAGTCCCGGGGGATGATCGTGCGCAGCCGGAACGCCCCCCTGCTGTTGGTGTACTGGTGTCCGCGCAGCGAGAAGCCGGCGGTGTCGTAGTCGCCGTTCTGGTCGCACTGCCAGAACTCGATGAGCGACCCGGGCAGGGGCTTGCAGGCGGTGTCGTAGACGATGCCGCTCAGATCGAGCCGCACTCCGCTGACAGCGGGGGTGATGAAGTCCGTCCGCTCGGGGGACTGCGGCTTGAACAGCGGGCCCTCCGTCGCCGCCGGGGTCTCGTGACCGTCACAGGCCGGCGTGACGGCGAGCGGGCGCCCCGCCGCGCGTGCCTCCTGCACCGGGCTCACCGGTGCCGCCAGGGAGGCACCGGCCGCACTCGTCGCCACAAGGGCGGCGGTCATGCCCACCGAGGTCGTTCTGATGAACGCCCGCCTCGAACTCGTGTGTTCGCCGTCCGCATCGTGGTCGTGCCGCATCGCGTCTCCTTGCCGGATCACTGTCCAGGCAGGGCATTCCGTGGGGGAAGGCCGTCGGGTAGCAGCTCCACACCCTCGGGCCCTTGGAATGCCCTGTTACACGTCAGCGTGGTCGCTGCGGTGGGCGTGCGGATCGATCGGATGACCGGCGGCTTGACGGCGTTACGAAACCTCGCCGCCGCGCGGATCCTGCGCGGGGGCGGCCCGGCGCTTCGCCCTTCCGGCCACCCACAGCGCGATCCGCGTGCGGGAGCGCATGCCCAGCTTGTCCCGTACGTTGTCGAGGTGGGTTGAGACCGTACTCGCCGACAGATCCAGACGAGCGGCGATCTCGCGGTTGGTCAGTCCCTCGGCGACCAGCGCCGCCACCGTCATCTCCCGCCCTGTGAGCGGGGACTGCCCGTTGTCCACACGGACGGCCGGCGTCACATCTTCGCCGTTGCCGCGCAGGGCGTACGCGATCAGCCGCTCCCAGCCCATCCCGCGTCCCTGGGCCACCGCGGTGTCCCGTCCCGCCGGGGTCAGCGCCGCCGCCGCTCCGGCCCTCGCCGACTCGACCTGCCGTCGCCACTCGGCCTCCGGCTCCGTGTCCAGCCGCCTGCGCGCCTGCGCGGCGGCCGCGAACAGCCGCAGTGACCGCTTCATCTGGCCACGCTCGGCCGCCACGACGGCAAGCCCCTCCAGTGGATACAGCGCGTGGAAGCTCTCGTCGGGCACCGTGCGCAGGCACTCGGCGAACAGGCCCTGGGCCGCCTCGGCGTCGCCCAGGGCGAGCCGGATCGCACCGGCGGTGTGCAGGGCGGCCGCCGACTGGGCCCAGGAGGACTGTCCCCGCAGCACCGGCAGGCAGGACGCCATCAGCTCGTCGGCCTCGGCCGCCTCGCCGATGTGCAGCAGCGCCCAGGCCAGATGGTGGCGGCACGACGCGGTGTCGCGGGGGCTGCCGAGTGTGGCGACGATGTCCAGGCACTCCGCGAAGTCGGCGACGGCACGGACGAACTGACCGCCGCATACCAGGGCGGCGGCCCGGGCGTCCAGGGCGTTGGCCAGTGCGGTGGGGGTGTCGCGCCGCCGCTCGATCTCCACCGCCTGCTCCGCGAAGTGCAGTGCGGCCGCGGGGTCCTGCTGCTGGCAGGCCGCTCGTGCGGCGAGCGCCAGTGCCGCACCGCCGTGCGCGGAGCCGTCGCCCTGCGCGAGTACCTGGGTCAGCAGGGCGCGGGCGGCCGTCAGCTGCTCCTGCTGGAAGCGCACCCGCGCCAGCGCGAGGGCCAGTCCGAGGGGTGGCCTGCCGTCGCGGTCGGTGGCGTAGGCGACTGCCGCCGCGAGGTTCTCCCGTTCCCTCGCCGGTGCTCCGCCGATCTGGTCGGCGAAGAGCCGGCCGGCGGTGGGCTCCAGCAGACCGGTCAGCCAGTCCAGGGCCCGCTGCCAGGTCCCTTGCAGTTCGCCGGAGTCGGCGAGCCGGTCGAGCGCATAGGCGCGGATGGCGCTCAACTGCCTGAATCTCGCGGTCTCTTCGGTCCCCGGCAGCCGTACGATCAAGGACTTGGCCTCCAGGGCGCACAGCACGCGCAGCACGTCACGCGGCGGCACCTCGCCGTCGGCGCAGACCGCGGCCGCGCCCACGGCGTCGAATCCGCCGACGAGGACGGCGAGACGGCGGAAGAGGGTCTTCTCCTCCGGGTCCAGTAATCGATGGCTCCAGTCGATTGCCGCGGCCAGTTCGCGATGCCGGCGGGGCCCGGTCCTGCTGCCGTCCGTCAGGAGCGCGAGCTGGTCGTCCAGACCGGTCAGGATGTCGCTCAGCGGAAGGGCTCCGGTGCGGCGGGCCGCCAGCTCGATGGCCAGCGGCATACCGTCGAGACGCCGGCAGATCTCCGCCACCGTACGGGCGTTGCCGGCGTCCAGCGCGAATCCGGGTACGCGGCCGGCGGCGCGCTCCACGAAGAGCCGTACGGCGTCGGCCTGCAGCACGGCTGCCGGGTCGTTCTCGGAGGCGAGCGGTGACAGGGAGAGTTCGCCGACCCGGAACACCACTTCGCCCGGGACCCGCAGCACCTCGCGGCTGGTGGCGAGGATCCGCAGGCGGGGGCACCGGCTCAGCAGAGCCGCGGCCAGCTGCGCGCACGGCTCGGCCAGGTGCTCGCAGTTGTCCAGGATCAGAAGCATCGAGCGTTCGCCCAGGGTGTGGGCGAGCATCTCCACGCCGCTGCGGCCGCCGCGTTCGCCCAGGCCGAGTGCGGCGCCGACGGCCTGGGGCAGCTGGTTGCCGTCGTGCAACGAGTCCAGCTCGACGAACTGGGCCCGGCCGTCGGCGCCGCCGCGCATGCTCCCGGCGAATTCCAGCGCGAGGCGGGTCTTGCCGACTCCGCCGGGGCCGGTGAGGGTCAGCAGCCGCGCCGACCTCATCAGGATGCGCAGCCGGGACAGTTCGCGGCTGCGGCCGACGAAGGAGTCGAGTGCGCGCGGCAGTTCCCGGCCCCGCACGGGCGTCGCCGGTATCGGGGTCCCGGCCGCGGCGCGCGGCTGCGTGCGGCCCGTGCCGTCCTCGGCCGAGCGGCGGCGGAAGGCTCGCTGTCGGCAGGCGGCGGAACAGTAGCGGGCGGGTCGGCCGCCCTGCGCCGGCGCACGTCCCGTACGCCGGTCCTTGCCGGGCAGCTCTCTCCCGCACTCCTCGCATTTTCGACTCGGACTCATCCGTCGAATCCTTGCCGACCAGCCGCACCCGGCACCACCGTCTCAGGAGAACGTGAGCCACGCCCCACGGCGGCTGAGCACGGTCTGAGCGGGCCCGCTCTGCGCTCGCTGTGCACGGCTGCTGGTCCCGCTCAGGCGACTGAACCCGTTCCGCCGTGCGCCGGGCAGTCTCCTGTGCCCATGCTCCGCTGGTCAGTGCTCCGACGAGGTACGCACCGTCCGCATCAGGTGATGCCGCGACCAGGGCGGGCTTGCTCCCGGCGACGAAGTCGGCGCAATCGGCGGTGACCAGACCTCGTTCGAGTGAGTGGCGCGACGGTGAAAACCGTCGGCGTCACCCGGTTCGCCTTACGGTGGCTGCTCCCACGCAGAAGGAGGGTGGATGCCAGCTGCAGCATCTGCACGAGGGGTGGAGACGGCCGACTCGGCAGACAGCGATTTGACCATCGCCGGCGGGCTCATGGTCGCGGGCTTCCTCATCAACGTCATTGCGACGTCGCTGCACCCGTCGGGAGAGGAAGACAATCATCAGGCGATCTTCACTGAGTACGCCGACAGCGACGCATGGGTCGCGGTCCATCTCGGCCAGTTCATCGGCGTCCTCGTCGCGCTCGGTGGTCTGCTTGTTCTCCACCGCGCCCTGCGCGGCGTCGGCCGGTCCCGTCTGCTCGCGTATTTCGCGGCTGCGGCGACTGTGGCAACTGCTGCGGCCTGGGCTGTTCTGCAGGGTCTGGACGGCGTGGGGCTGAAGCAGGCCGTCGATGCCTGGGCCGGCGCATCGGGGTTGGACAAGCAGATCCGATTCGCCGATGCCGAGACGGTGCGCTGGCTCGAGTGGGGGTTTCAGAGCTATTTCCGCATTCTGCTGGGGTCGGCCTTCGCGCTTTTCGGGGCTGCGTTGATCGCTGCCCGTCTGGTCCCGGGCGTGCTGGGCTGGGCGGCAGTTCTCGCGGGCGTCTTCTCGGTGGTCATCGGGGTTGACGTCGGCTACAGCGGTCTGGCAAGTGGGCTTCAGGATGCCCTGGGTCTCGCCTTCTTCGTCGTCGTCTTGGTCTTCGCCTTCGGAGTCCTGATCACCGGAATGCGGCAGCGCGGTCGGCGATCGAGCCGCGAAACCCCGCAGTGAATGCGTTGGTGTCGCTGTCCGTGACCACAAGGCGGCGGGCGGCCCAGGCAGCCCGTCTCCTGACCGGCCGAGAGCCGGGGCACCACCATCGCCGGCACAGAAGAAGAACTTGCCCTTGACGCCGCGCACGCTCAGCGAGCGTAGGTGCCGACCGCCCGGCACGTGGAAGCCGGCATCTGCCACGCCGCATTGATGGACAGGGCGTCCGAGAAGCCGGGATACGGAATATGCAGAGCGCCCAGTCGACCAGCAGCATGCCGCTGTCGTCTCACCGCCGGCCCTCACGGGCATCGCGCCTGTCCGCGCACGGGCTGTCCGCTTCCTGTGGCAACACGATGAACGCGGTGCCCTTGGTCAGGTCGATGCTGGAGCGAGGCGGCGCACCGTCGCTCTCGTCGTCCCGCAGCAGCAGCTCCACCCGCCGCTGCTTCAGCTCAACCGTCTTGTTTCCGTTCACGACCGCTGTGAATTCGTCGAAGGCCGTGTTCGACAACGACCGCCCCGTGCGCCTGCGTAGCCACGGGATCAAGCCCAGCCCCGTGAACCATCGCCACGCGCTCTCCACCAGGGCGAACAAGACCAGTAGACATGCGAACGCCGGGAACGACGTGAGCCAAATCGTCACTGATGGTCCCTCATCGTCCTCGACACAGTCGACAGCCGTGAAACGGGGAAAGGGCCGGCGTGGTTCTCATCGGACGTACGGACTGGGAGAACACGGGACGCCGGACATCGGTCCGGGCGTGGACCGCTCGCACAGACACTCCGGCAGCCGGCCCGGCAGCGTCGTATGTCACCCGATAGGTGGTGGCTTCCCATCTCGCGGGCCATGCGCTCTGCCCAGAGCGGCACAGGCCGCTCGGCCCCTCGACCACCGTCGTCGGACTCGTCTCGCTGATCGGCATGGGATCACTGTTGTGGATCCGCAGCGCGCAGGGATCGGGCCGGCGCATGATCCGCTTCCCCCATGCGGCGGAGGCGCCGCCATGGAGATCCACCGCATGGCGGAGCCGTGGGAGCAGGCCGGCTTCGGAAGACGAACGCTCTCTTGTCGTACCGGGTCGCCACAGCTCGGAAGCTCTTGAGCGCGTCGACGGTCCGCTCAGCTTCGTTCCTGCGGGTACAGAGGCGACGAAAGATCTGGTCCCGGCCTGCCCGCGCGTCCAGGGCCCTCCGGGTCAGCTCCCGGGCCTGCCGCGAAGGCCGTCGAAGAGGACTGCCGTCAGGGCGTCCGCCAGCGCGGCCACCGGCAGCCCGCCCTCCGGCCGGTACCACTCGATGAGGGAGTTGACCGTGCCGAACAACAGCCGGCTGATCAGATGCGGATCGAGGTCATCGCGTACGCCGCCCTCGGCCGCCGCACGGGACACCAGCTCGGCGACCCGGTGGTCGAACTCGCGGCGCTGTTCCAGGGCCTGCTGTTCGACATCGCTGTTGCCGCGGACGCGGAGCAGCAGGGTGACGTACGGCAGCTCGGCGGCGAGCACCTCGACGCTGCGGTGCACCACGTGCTCCAGTCGGGCGGTCGCCGTGGCGGCCGGGTCCGACACCTCGTCGAGCACGGCGAAGAGCGCCTTCAGCGCGCGACCGACGGCGAGGCCGAGGAGCTCCTCCTTGCCGGACACGTGGTGATAGATGCTCGATTTGCTCAACCCCAGGCGCCTGGCCAGCTCTTCCATGCCTGTGCCGTCGTAGCCGCGCTCGTTGAAGACCGTGACCGCGACCTCCAGCAGGGAGTCGCGGTCGTAGCTGGGGCGGCCCTGACGGTGGGCGCGGCTCTGCACAGGTGTTCTGCTCACGGGGCCATTGTGACAACCCTGCAGATCACGCCTGCCGCAGATCCTGGACCCGGCGGAGCTTGCCGACCGAGCGCTCCAGGGTCTCCGGGTCGACGATCGCCACCTCGACTGTCACGCCGATGCCGTCCTTGACCCCCTGCGCGATCGCCCGGGCGGCGGCATCGCGCTGGCCGGGGCCGGTGCCGGGGCGTGCTTCGACGCGGACGGTCATGTGGTCCATCCGCTCGCGCCGGCTCAGCCGGATCTGGAAGTGGGGGGAGACGTCGGGGGTGCGCAGCACGATCTCCTCGATCTGGCTGGGGAAGATGTTCACCCCGCGCAGGATGATCATGTCGTCGCAGCGGCCGGTGATCTTCTCGATACGGCGGAACGCGGGCCGGGCGGTGCCGGGCAGCAGCCGGGTCAGGTCGCGCGTACGGTAACGGATGACGGGCAGCGCCTCCTTGGTGAGAGAGGTGAAGACGAGCTCGCCCTCCTCGCCGTCGGGCAGCACCTCACCGGTGATCGGGTCGACGACCTCGGGGTAGAAGTGGTCCTCCCACACCTGCAGCCCGTCCTTGGTCTCCACGCATTCCTGCGCCACACCGGGGCCGATCACCTCGGACAGGCCGTAGATGTCGACGGCATGGATGTTCATGCGCTCCTCGATCTCGCGGCGCATTTCCTCGGTCCACGGCTCGGCGCCGAAAATGCCGACCTTCAGCGATGTGGAGCGAGGGTCGACGCCCTGACGCTCGAACTCGTCGAGGAGCGTGAGCATGTAGGAGGGGGTGACCATGATGATCTCCGGCTGGAAATCCTGGATGATCTGCACCTGGCGTGCGGTCATGCCGCCCGAGGCGGGGATGACGGTGCAACCGGCCCGCTCCGCCCCGTAGTGCGCGCCGAGACCACCCGTGAACAGCCCATAGCCGTACGAGATGTGCACCTTGTGCCCGGGGCGGCCACCGGCGGCGCGGATCGAGCGGGCGATCACGTCGGCCCACATCGACAGGTCGTTCTCCGTGTAGCCCACCACGGTGGGGCGGCCCGTGGTCCCGCTGGAGGCGTGGATACGGCGGACATCGGCCATGGGGACGGCAAACATGCCGAAGGGGTAGGTGTCCCGCAGATCGGCCTTGGTGGTGAAGGGGAACCGGGCCAGGTCGTCCAGTGACCGGCAGTCGTCGGGCCTGACCCCGGCCTCGTCGAACTTCTTCCGGTACCGCTCGACGTTCTCGTAAGCGTGCTTCAAGCTCCTTCGCAGACGGTCGAGTTGGAGCTCTGTCAGCTGCTCGCGCGTCATCCGCTCGCCGTCGTCCAGCAGCTCCTGGGGGAGCGGCTCTCCGAGGTGGGCTCCCGCGACCGCCGGGGGTGTCAGTTCACTGCTCATCGCGACTCCTTCGTCTTCGTGCTCCTGACACTGCGACTGCGGCCGCGGAACTCTGCGATCGCCTCGTCGCCGCGCCGGACGCTCACGTCGTAGATGCCGCTGCGGCCGAACCGGGTGCGCTCCCTCGCGACGGCCACCAGGACGTCGCCCTCGTACGCGGGAGCGATGAAGTCGATGTCGGCCGCGGCCGCGACGGTCACGGGGCCGCGACTGTTGCAGGCGCAGGCGAAGGCCGTGTCGGCGAACCGGAACAGACAGCCGCCGTGGGCGATCTTGTGTCCGTTGACCATCGCCGGGGTCACGGTCATGCGGAGCTCGGCGGTCCCTTCGCCGTGCTCCAGCAGCTCGATGCCGAGACTTCTGGACGTCGTCTCCGGGGGGCCGGCCCCCGCGTCAGTGGCCTGCGGCACCATTTCACCACCTTGTGAACCGACCGAACATTCGGTTAGCGTGCGGCACGGCCAAGTAATCCAGCATCACCACTGCGTGTCAAGAGGTGGACCGTATGCCCCACGAGACCCTCCAGCGCCCCGACTTCCTCGCGCGCCATCGTCCGCTGCTGGACCAGGCGGTGGCCGCCACGGCGAGCCGGGACCACTGGACGCCGTACCCGGAATCGCCCAGCACGAAGGTCTACGGCTTCGCCACCGAGCAGGGTGCGCTGACCGCGGCCGTCCACTCCATCAGCGAAGAGGTGCCGGCCGCCGCCGAGTCGGCGGCGCTGGACGCCGGAGTCCATCTGTCGGAGAACCTCACCGGCGGGGTCTTCGTCAACCAGTCCGCCGCCTTCAGCGACTTCCACGGCAGCGCCGCCGACCCGGCGGCCGGCGCCACCCTGTCCGACCCCGCGTTCGTCACCGGCCGCTTCGCGACACTGCAGTCGCGCCGGCCCCTTCCCCTTGAGGAGTCCGCCCGTGCCTGACGACGTCTTCCTGATCGACGGGGCGCGTACCCCGCAGGGACGCTACGGCGGCGTGCTCGCCTCCGTGCGTCCCGACGACCTGGCCGCCCTGGTGATCGGCGAGGCCGTCCGGCGCGCCGGGATTCCGGGGGGAGCCGTGGACGAGGTGATCCTCGGCGCGGCCAACCAGGCCGGCGAGGACAACCGGGACGTGGCTCGCATGGCCGTGCTGCTCGCCGGGCTCCCGGACAGCGTGCCCGGCTACACCGTGAACCGGCTGTGCGCCTCCGGGCTGACGGCGGTCGCGAATGCCGCGCAGGCGATCCGGTCCGGCGAGGCCGAGCTGGTGGTCGCCGGCGGGGTGGAGTCCATGACCCGGGCACCGTGGGTGATGGCGAAGCCCGGGACTCCGTGGGCCAAGCCGGGCGAAGTGCACGACACGTCGCTGGGCTGGCGCTTCACCAACCCGCGCTTCGCCGCCGCCGACCGCCAGGTGCCCGCCGGCAACGGTCCCGAGACGGTGAAGGTCACCCTGTCGATGGGGGAGACGGCCGAGGAGGTCGCCGCGCTCGACGGCATCACCCGTGCCGACTCGGACGCCTTCGCGTTGCGCAGCCACCAGCGGGCCGTCACCGCGCAGGAGGCCGGGCGCTTCGACCGCGAGATCGTCCCGGTGCCGGTCAAGGACGGTCAGGTGACCCGCGACGAGGGGCCGCGGCCGACCACGACCCTGGAGAAGCTGGGCGGCCTGCGCACGATCTTCCGCAAGGACGGCATCGTCACCGCCGGTTCCGCCTCGCCGCTCTCCGACGGCGCTGCCGCGCTGGTGGTGGCGAGCGCAGCGGCCGTCGAGCGTTACGGGCTCACCCCGCGGGCCCGGATCGTCACCTCCGCCTCGGCCGGCGTACAGCCCAACCTGATGGGTCTCGGCCCGGTTCCCGCCACCGAGAAGGCCCTCGCCCGCGCGGGCTGGGGGACCGGCGACCTGGACGCCGTCGAGCTGAACGAGGCGTTCGCCGCGCAGGCATTGGCCGTGATCCGCCGTCTGAAGCTGGACGAGGAGAAGGTCAACGCCGACGGCGGCGCGATCGCCCTGGGCCACCCGCTGGGCTGTTCGGGCGCCCGCATCCTCCTGACCCTGCTGGGACGGCTGGAGCGCGAGGACGCCCGGCGCGGCCTGGCCACCCTGTGCGTGGGCGTCGGCCAGGGCGTCGCGATGCTCGTGGAGCGCGTCTGACCACCGCATACGAGACGCTCCTGGTCGAGGAGCGCGATGACGCCCTGGAGACCAGGCCGGCCACCGCCTTCGCCATCGTGCGAGCCGAGTACAACCCGCTGCGCGGAGGTCAAGGCGCTCCGGCGCAACGAGGCTCGGGACTTGCCCGAGCACAAGGAACTCGTCGTATCATCGACCGAACGAATGGTCGGTAGGGAAGTTGGTTTCGATGACTGCACCACAGCCCGACGCGTCGCCCGCCTCCTCCTCCGCCGGCTGCGCCGAGCCGGAGCTCCAGCGACACTTCGACGCGACGATCGCGAAGGACCAGCGGATCGAGCCGCGGGACTGGATGCCCGAGGGCTACCGCAAGACGCTGATCCGGCAGATCGCACAGCACGCCCACTCGGAGATCATCGGCATGCAGCCGGAGGGCGAGTGGATCACCAAGGCGCCGTCCCTGCGCCGCAAGGCCATCCTGTTCGCCAAGGTCCAGGACGAGGCCGGGCACGGTCTGTACCTGTACTCGGCGGCGGAGACGCTGGGCGCGGACCGAGCGGAGCTGACCGACCGGCTGATCGAAGGCCGGCAGAAGTACTCATCGATCTTCAACTACCCGACGCCGTCCTTCGCCGACGTCGGTGTGATCGGCTGGTTCGTGGACGGTGCCGCGATCTGCAACCAGGTGCCGCTGTGCCGCAGCTCGTACGGGCCCTACGCGCGGGCGATGGTGCGGATCTGCAAGGAGGAGTCGTTCCACCAGCGGCAGGGCTACGAGCTGCTGATGACGATGATGCGCGGCACCGACGCCCAGCGGGCGATGGTCCAGGACGCGGTGGACCGCTGGTGGTGGCCGTCGCTGATGATGTTCGGCCCGCCCGACGACGAATCGCCGAATTCCGCGCGGTCGATGGCCTGGAAGATCAAGCGGCACAGCAACGACGAGCTGCGCCAACGCTTCGTCGACATGACCGTCCCGCAGGCCGAGAGGCTCGGCGTCACGCTGCCCGACCCCGATCTGCGCTGGAACGAGGAGCGTGGTCGCCACGACTTCGGCACCCCGGACTGGTCCGAGCTGCAGCGGGTCATCAGTGGTGACGGGCCCTGCAACGCGGAGCGAATGGAGCGGCGACGCACCGCTCATGAGGAGGGCACCTGGGTGCGCGAGGCGGCGAGCGCCCACGCGGCCAGGCAGGCGGCCCGGGCACAGGAAGGAGCATCAGCATGAGCAACACCGAGGGATCGCAGGGCGGCTGGCCGCTGTACGAGGTATTCGTCCGCGGCAAGCGCGGGCTGAACCACGTGCACGTCGGTTCCCTGCATGCGGCCGACCAACGGATGGCCCTCACCCACGCGCGCGACCTGTACACGCGGCGCAACGAGGGCGTGAGCATCTGGGTCGTGCGCTCGGAGCACATCGGCGCGTCCACGCGTGACGAGAAGGACCCGTTCTTCGACCCCAGCGCCGACAAGGTCTACCGCCATCCGACCTTCTACGACATCCCCGATGACGTCCCGCACATCTGAGGAGCAGGGCATGAGTGACGACCACGTCTACATGACCCTTGCCGAGGGACACGAGGACGACGCGCGCTGGGCGTTCGGCACCGGCTTCGAGGACCCGCTGTACGGCGTGAGCACCGCCGTGCCGGAGGGGGTCGACGCCGGTCTGCTGGCCGCGGACTGCGTGGCGCTCGGCGACGACGCCCTGGTGTCGGCCCAGCGGCTGGCCGAGTGGACCACCCGCGCCCCGGAGCTGGAGGAGGAGGTGGCGCTGGCCAACATCGGCCTCGACCTGCTCGGCCAGGCCCGTCTGCTGTACGCGCGTGCCGGCCAGGTCGACGGCACGGGCCGCCACGAGGACGCGTACGCCTACTTCCGCGACGCCGATGACTTCCGCAACGTACGCCTGGCCGAGCTGCCCAACGGCGACTTCGCGTTCTCCGTCGTACGGCTCCTGGTGCTGTCGAGCTGGCGCCTCGCGCACTTCGACAAGCTGAGCGAGTCACCCGACCCGGTGCTCGCCGCCATCGCCGCGAAGGGCGTCAAGGAGCTGACGTACCACCGGCAGTACGCCGCGGAGTGGGCCGTGCGCCTGGGTGACGGCACCGAGGAGTCCCACCGGCGGATGCGGGCAGCCCTGCAACAAGTCGAACCGTATCTGGGGGAGCTGTTCGCCGCGCACGACGTCCGGGAGGAGGTCGTCGCGGTCCTGCGCCAGGTCACCGAGGCGGCCGGACTGCCCATGCCGGTGTACCGGCCGCTGTCCGGATCGGGCCGTTGCGGCGACCGCACCGAGCACCTCGCGCCGCTGCTGGCCGAGCTGCAGAGCGTGGCTCGTGCTCACCCGGAGGCGACATGGTGACCACCTTGCTGGACGCGCGGCGCGCCCGGCGCATCGCCGAGCAGGTGCCCGACCCCGAGCTGCCCATGCTCACGCTCGCCGATCTGGGCGTCCTGCGGGACGTGACGACCAGTCCGGACGGGACGGTCGTCGCGAGCCTGACCCCGACCTACTCGGGCTGCCCCGCCATGGCCGAGATGCGTGCCGGCGTGGCCGCGCGGCTCAGGGCCGCCGGATACGCGCGCGTGGAGATCCGTACCGTCCTCGACCCGCCGTGGACCAGCGACTGGATCACCGCGGCCGGCCGCCGCAAGCTCGCCGAACACGGCATCGCACCCCCGGGCCCCGCGCCGCGGCACGCGTCCTGCGGGCCCATGCCGCTGGTGCTGTCGCCGACGCGACGCGTGGTGCCGTGCCCGCGCTGTGGTTCGGCCGACACCGAGGAGACGTCCCGCTTCTCCGCCACATCCTGCAAGGCCCTGTGGCGCTGCCGCGCCTGCCGCGAGCCGTACGAGTACGTCAAGGAGATCTGATGGAAGACCTGATGGCCGCTGCCGCTGCTCCTGCCGCTGCTCCTGCCGCTGCTCCTGCCGTGGCGAGGCGTGCCCGCCGCCGCCCGGCCTTCCACTCCCTGCGCGTCGTCGAGGTCCAGCGGCTGTGCGAGGACGCGGCGGCGGTCGGCTTCGAGATCCCGGCGGAGCTGGCCGAGGAGTTCGCCTTCGCCCCCGGCCAGTCGCTCACCCTGCGCCGGGAGGTCGACGGTCGGGACGAGCGGCGCTCGTACTCCATCTGCTCCCCGGCCGGCTCGCGCCCCCGGATCGGCGTGCGCGTCGTGCCCGGCGGGCTGTTCTCCTCCTGGCTGGTCCACGAGGTGCGCCCGGGCGACACCGTCGAGGTCATGGTCCCGACCGGTGCCTTCACGCCCGACCTGACCGTCCCCGCCCACCATGTGCTGATCGCGGCCGGCTCCGGTATCACACCGATGCTCTCCATCGCCGAGTCGGTGCTCGCCGCGGACGACCGCTCACGGGTCACGCTCTTCTACGGCAACCGGCGTACCGACACCGTGATGTTCGCCGACGAACTCGCGGATCTGAAGGACCTGTACCGCGCGCGCTTCCAGCTCGCCCACGTCCTGTCCCGCGAGCCCCGCGAGGCCGACCTGCTCTCCGGCCGCCTGGACGCCGACCGTCTCGGCGCACTCGTCGACGGCCTGGTCGATGTGCAGGGGGCTGATCACTGGTGGCTGTGCGGACCCCATGGCATGGTCCGCGACGCCCAGCAGGTGCTGTCCGGTCTCGGTGTGCCCGCTGACCGGATCCACCAGGAGCTGTTCTTCGCCGACGACGAGCCGGTGCGGCCGGTCCGTCATGAGGAAGCGTTGGCGGACGGGCCGGTCAGCCAGGTCACCATCACGCTCGACGGCCGCTCCACCACCTTCCGACTCGCCCGCGGTGCGACGATCCTCGACTCGGCTGCGCGGGTCCGCCCGGACCTGCCCTTCGCATGCAAGGGCGGAGTGTGCGGCACCTGTCGAGCCCGGGTCACGGACGGCGAGGCCGACATGCGTCGGAACTACGCGCTCGAACCGGCCGAGGTCGACGCCGGGTACCTACTGACCTGTCAGAGTTTTCCGGTCTCGGACGCCCTGACGGTCGACTTCGACAGCTGAGGGACCGTCGGCAAGGCCAGGGCGCCGCCTCGGGCATCGTGACCCCCGATCGAGCCGACGCCTCTTCCGGCGTGATCATGTCTGCCTGACGCGGAGTGACGTGACGGTCCGCGGACTGGTGGACATCTCAGTGCCCGACCCCGTCCGTGGCAGAGCATTCGCGTGTCTTCCTCGAGCAGGGTGCGGTGGAAGCGTTCGACCCTGCCGTTGGTCTGCGGCTGCCAGGGCCTGGTCCGGCGTGGGCCGATGCCCGGATCGGCCCTGTCTCCTCATGCGGTGGGCAGCTGGCAGCCCGCGCCCCGGGGTGAGCCCGGGGCGCGGGTGGCGGTCGGTGAAGTGCTCGTCAGCCGAGCGGGTTGGAGGTGTCGCGCAGGGTTGCGAGGGCGGGGGCGTACATCCGGGCCTTGATGGTGCCGAGGGTGTCGCCGGCCTTGTTCACCTGCGCCTGGGCGATCTCGATGGCAGTGGAGCGCACGGCGTCCTCACTGACCGCCTGGTCGACGATGCCGGCGGCCGCGGCGTCGGTGCCGCCGTAGCGGCGGGCGGTGAGCATGGCCTCGTGCGCGGTCTGCGGCGCCAGACGGGACTGGATCAGGGCGGCCATGCCGGGGGTGAAGGGGATGTTGATGTCCGCTTCGGGCAGGCACCAGTAGCCGCGGTCTGCCCGCATCACGCGGAAGTCGTGGGCGAGGGAGAACATCGCGCCGGCGGCGAAGGTGTGCCCCTGCAGCGCGGCCACCGTGACGACCGGCAGCGACAGCATCCGCGCGAACAGCTCATGGACGCAGACGACGTAGTCCTGGTGCTGGTCGGCATGGGCGAACAGCCAGTCCAGGTCGAGCCCGTTGGAGTAGAACTTGCCGGTGGCGGCGGTGACCAGGGCGCGCGGGCCTTCCGCCTTCTCCACCTCGTCGAGCGCGGCGCTGACGGCGGTGAGCCAGTCGGGGTGGAAGCGGTTCTCTCCGTCTCCGAGGTCGAGGACGAAGACGTTGTCGTGGCGGTCGAGCGAGGGCATGGCGACTCCTTCGAACTGAGCTGATGAGGTGAAGTGGCTGCGGACTACGGCCGGGGCCCGGGTTCGGCACCGGGGCGGTCGCGCAGGGCGTGGAGGAGCAGGTCGTGGATCTCGGCGGCGGCCGCCTCGATCGGGGCGGTGCTCTGCTCTGCCCGGCACATGATCACCGCGCCTTCGACCGCGGCGATGATGAAGGCACCAAGTCTGCGGCTGCGTTCCTCGGCCAGGCCGTGCCGCAGGAAGAGGCCCGCGAGGGCCTCCTGCCAGCGGGCGAAGACGGCGGCGGCGGAACGGGCCAGCTGGGGTGCGTCGTCGTTGGTCTCGACGGCCACCGCCACGATCGGGCAGCCGGCCCGGAAGCCGCTCTCCACGAGCCGGTCGCGCCACAGCACGAAGAACGCGTCGACGGCCTGCACCGGATCATCCGCCTGCATGGCGGCGTCGATCAGGCCCGCGATGAAGTCCCCCGCCAGTGCCACCGCCTCGTCGATGAGCTGCGCCCGCCCGCCGGGGAAGTGGTGATACACCGAGCCCCGAGGGGCTCCGCTGTGTGCGAGCACCCGGTCGATGCTGGTCGCGCTCGCCCCGTACTCGCGCAGCAGAGCAGCAGCACTGAGAATCATCCGGTCACGGTTTTCACTCCTGCGCGGGCTCACTGCTCACCACCTTCCCCATGACCATGCGGCCCACCAAGCGATCTACCAGTCAGTAACTTATGGGGTATGCCATAGAACATGCAAGAGCGGCTGTGGCTGGGGCGGAAGGCGCGCGCGTACGCCGGCACTCGCGCCCGGGCCCGGTTCGGCGGCCACCGGGAAACGGCGGACCCTGGAAGAAAGAACCCTGGAGGCTGCCATGGAGATCGTGGAGGAGCGCCCGTACCGCTACCGCATCGATCCGCGGCGCGACATGAGGGTGCCCGGGATCGTGTTCGCCTCGCGCAGGCTGCTGCGGGACGCCGAGAAGTCGTTGGAGCAGGTCGCCAACGTGGCGACGCTGCCGGGCATCGTGACGGCCTCGTACGCGATGCCGGACGTCCACTGGGGCTACGGCTTCCCCATCGGCGGGGTGGCCGCGACCGACGTCGAGGAGGGCGGAGTGGTCTCACCCGGCGGTGTCGGGTTCGACATCTCCTGCGGCGTGCGGCTGCTGGCCGCCGACTGCGACCGGCAGGACCTCGCGCCGGTGCTGTCCCCCTTGATGGACGGACTGGGCTGGGCCACCCCACGCGGTGCCGGACGCGGCGCGGTCTGGCAGCTGGGCAGCACTGCTCAGCTCGAACGGGTACTGGAGGGGGGATCCCGGTACGCGGTCGAGATGGGCCACGGAGAGCCGCGCGACCTGAGCCGCTGCGAGGACAACGGGGCGGTACCCGACGCGGACGTGACGCAGGTGAGCGAGCGGGCGGCGGAGCGGGGGCTCGGGCAGGTCGGCAGCCTGGGCGGGGGCAACCACTTCCTGGAGGTGCAGGAGGTCGCGGAGGTCTACGACGAGCCCGTCGCCGCCTCCTTCGGACTCGCCCTCGGCCAGATCTGCCTGATGATCCACTGCGGCTCGCGCGGTCTGGGGCACCAGGTCTGTACGGACCATGTCCGGACGATGAACCTGGCCATGCCGCGGCACGGCATCACGGTTCCCGACAAGCAGCTCGCCTGCGCTCCGGTCGACTCGCCGGAAGGGCGCGCGTATCTCGGTGCGATGAGCGCCGCGGCCAATTACGGGCGCGCCAACCGTCAGCTTCTTTCCGAGGCGGCGCGCCGCGTCTTCCGCCGCGAGCTGGGGGCCCGTCTTTCCCTGGTCTACGACGTGTCCCACAACCTGGCCAAGATCGAGACGCATCTCGTGCGGGGGCAACCGCGTACCTTGTGCGTCCACCGCAAAGGGGCCACCAGGGCGCTGCCGCCCGGCCACTCCGATCTGCCGGACGACCTGCGCGGGGCCGGGCAGCCGGTGCTCATTCCCGGCACCATGGGCACCGCCTCGTATGTCCTGACCGGGGTCCCCGGCGGTGACGCGTTCCATTCCACCTGTCACGGGGCCGGCCGGGTCCTGAGCCGGCATGCGGCCGTGCGGGCGGTGCGCGGCCGGGAGCTGCGGTCCCGCCTGGAGGCGCAGGGGATCGCGGTACGCGGTGCGTCCCTGCAGGGCCTGGCCGAGGAGGCCCCGGAGGCGTACAAGGACGTCTCCGCCGTGGTGGAGGCGAGCGAGGGCGCGGGGCTGTGCCGCAAGGTGGTCCGGCTGGTCCCGCTGGGTGTGGTGAAGGGGTAGGTCGGACCGTCAGGGCTCAGACGGTCCTGGATCAGCCCGTCATACGTCGACCGTCACCGCGCAGGACCAGCCGTACGGATCCGGGGCAAGGCGCAGATCGCTCCACGACACGGCCTTGGGCATGGCGCCGATGATCCGTACCGCCGCCACGTCGGTCACGGCCAGCCGTACGTCGAGTCCCCCGTCCGTCGCCTCCGCCTCCACATCCACCGGCACCTCGCCGTGCACCTCCAGCCGGAAGATGACCTCGTCCAGGGAGGCGATCAGCAGATCGTCGTCGTCGGACTCGGCGAGCTCCACCTGCCGCACCGCGGTCGGCCGCACTCCGGAGACGTCCGCGAAGCACCCCACCATCCCGAGCACGGCCTCCGCCAGACACTGCTCCCGGCTCGCCCCCCAGGCCTCGATCCGCACATCCGCCGTGTGCGGGACCGTCCGGTGACCGCTCGCCCCCTGCCTGCCCGCCCGCCTGTCACCTTGTGCGTCGTCCTGTGTGTCGTCGGCCATGTCTCCATCATGTGCCCGGTCCGTGCCCGGGGCAGCATCGATGGTGTGGGCAGGCAGGCGCCGAGCAGCGGCGGACCGTGGCGTAAAGCGAGCAGGCAGCGCTGCTGTTGGCGGCCCCGGGCACCGGACCGCCGAGCAACACTTTGAGTAGGGCGGACACCGTACTGATCCGATCCCCGGGAGCGCCCCGAGGGCCGCAGCTCGGGCGGAGGACCGCCCGCTTCAGTCATGGGAGACGGAGATGAACGGCTCGGTACGGATCGGACAAGTATTCGGCGTGCCGCTGCGCATCCACTGGACCGTGCCCCTGCTCGTGGTCCTCTTCGGATACAGCCTGGCAACCCAGACGCTCCCCGCCTGGATTCCGGACCGGTCGAACGCCACATACATGGTCGCCGGCCTGGTGGGGGCCCTGCTGCTCATCGGAAGCCTGCTGGCTCATGAGGCCGCGCACGCGATCATCGCCCGGAGGAAGGACATCCCTGTCCAGGACGTCACGCTCTGGGCGCTGGGCGGGATGACCCAGATGGGCAAGCCGCGCACGGCCGGCGCGGCCTTCCTGGTAGCCGTCGGCGGGCCGCTCACCAGCCTCGTCGTCGGCGCAGCGGCGCTCGGCGCAGGCGTCGGGCTCAACGCGCTGTTCGGCTGGGCGGTGCCGGCGGCCGTCCTGGCGTGGCTGGCGTGGGTGAACTTCCTGCTGGGAGTGTTCAATCTGCTGCCCGCCGCGCCGCTCGACGGAGGGCGTGTGGTGCAGTCCGTGATCTGGTGGCGTACCGGAGACCGGGACCGGGCCGAACGAGCAGCCGCACGCAGTGGGCAGGTCCTCGGCTTCCTGCTGATCGCCGGCGGCTGGATCTCCGTCCTGCGCGGTGCCTTGGGCGGTCTGTGGCTGATGGTCATCGGTTTCTTCGTCCTGATCGTCGCCAACGCGGAGCGACGGCAGGCCGGAATGGCCTCAGCCCTGCACGGGGTACGAGCGGCTGACGCCATGTCGAGCCCTGTGGAGACCTGCCCCGACTGGCTCACCGTGGAACGCTGTGTCGACGACGTGGCGATGCGGGCCCGCCATTCCGCCCTGCCCCTGATCGACTTCGAGGGCCGCACCAGCGGCCTGGTCGACCTGTCGCAGCTCGCGAAGGTCCCCGTTTCGCAGCGCGAGGAACTGCATGTGCGTGACATCGCGACCCCGCTGTCGCAGTGCACCACCTGCGCGCCGGACGACCTCTTGGCGGACGTTCTCGAAAAGGCGGGCCCGGGCAGGAACGCCATGCGGGTCCTCGTCACCGAGGGCCGGCTCCTGGTGGGCATCATCACCGCACGTGACATCGCCCGGCTCGTCCAGCGCCACTCACTCCGCGGTACGGACAACGACACGAACAAGGACACGGACAACTGATCCAGCCCCCGTGGTCGTTGATCAGCGGCCGCGAGCCTGCGCGGGTGCCGCTGACGTCGCATCCACTCGTCGACGTGGGTGAGTCGGTTCGAGCAGATCGAGCACGGGGCGGAGGAAGAAGGGCCCGGTCAGCCGATCTTGAGGAGGCCGGCTTCGACGACGGCGCGGCCGAAGGGGCTCGCGAGTTCGGCGAGGCGTTCGCAGTCGGCGTCACCCAGAGCGGCGTAGGCGGGAAGGGCCAGGCGGTCGGTGCGGTCCTCGATGTGCCGGCGCAGGCGTACGCCTTCCGGGCTGAGGGAGTCGCCGTCGAGGAGACCTCGCGTGCGTAGGCGCTCCTGGGTGCCGGCCCACTCCTCCTCCGGCCACGCACGGCTTGCCTTGAGGAAGTCGACGGGAACCTCACCGGTCGCGGCGTGCAGCACCAGGGACTCCAAGCCCCCGACGCCCTCGCTCAGCAGGCACGCGACATGGCCGTCTCCACGGAACTCCCGGAGCAGCGTCTGGGCGTGCCACAGCTGCAGTACCGGTTCCTCCGGCCACGGCAGTGCGGCATGCGCGGCGAACAGCGGGCGGCCCTGTCCGTGTTCGCAGGCCGCCTCGGCGGCCCGGCGGGTCAGTGTCAGGGCCTCGTCCAGACCGGGGAGTTCGTGGATCCCGGCTCGTCGCAGGGCCTCGCTCGCGGCGGCGTGCCGCGCGTCCAGCACCTGCTGCGGCGTCGCGGCGTCCCAGGCCCCGTCGACCGCCTTCCGTACGAAATCGGGGTTGAAGTTGTAGAAGGTCGAGACGACCAGCTCAGCGGATGCCCGGCCGAAGGCGGCGCTCCGGGAGGCGAAGTACCCGGCGCGTCCGCTCAGTCCGAGGTCCGCGTACCGTCGCCTTGCCTCCGGGGCGAAGTAGATCATGGCGTGTACGGGCTCGAGCCGGCGCCAGGCTGATCGCGCTGTCTTCACGGGGTCACCTCTTCTGAGAGTCGGTGGTCGGGAACTTGGCTTCCTTGCTCGCCGTGCGCTCGCAGATGCTCGAGCAGCAGGCGGCTCAGCGTCTCGGGCGCCTCCTCGGGGACCCAGTGGCTGACGCCCTGGAGGATCTCGAACCGGTACGGCCCGCCCACCCACTGCCCGGTCTCCTGCGCGGCCGCCGGGCCGAAAGCGCTGTCCAGCGTGCTCCAGACGTACAGCGTGGGCACGTCGATGACGCCGATCGCGCCGTCGGGGCGGCCGGCGCGGTACCAGTTCAGCGCCGCGGTGAGAGCGCCCGGTCGGGACAGGTGCCGCACATAGGCGTCGGCACTGTCCTGCGGGACCTTTCCGGCGTAAGAGGCGCGAAGCGCCTCGGCATCGTCCGCGAGCATGCGTTCTTCGGTCGCGGGCGCTTCGCGCCAGTCGATCATGTAGCGCGATCGTTCTCGCTGGTCCGGGTCGGTACGCAGGGTGGTGGCCAGAGCGCCGGGGTGCGGCGTCGAGACGACCGTCAGGGTGCGTACGCGGCCGGGGTGGGCATCGGCGGTCCACCACGCCACCGCGCCGCCCCAGTCATGGCCGACCAGGTCGAAGGACGCCCAGCCCAACTCCTCGGTGATCGCGACGACATCCTCGACCAGAACGCTGATGCGGTAGTCCTCGGGCCGCTCGGGGCGGGCCCCGGGGGAGTACCCACGCTGGTCGGGTGCCACCACCCGGTAGCCGTGCGCGGCCAACGCCTCGATCTGCCGCTGCCACACGAGCCCCGTCTGCGGGAAGCCGTGCAGCAGCAGCACGGGGCGGCCCTCGGGCGGGCCCGCCGCGATCGCGTCGAACACGCCCGCAGCAGTGGAGATGCTCAGCTCGGTCACTGTCCGCCCCTTCATACCGACTGGTCGGTTAGCCTCCAGTCGTGGAAATGGATTGTCAAGGTCGAGGGTGAGCATTCCGGCCGGCGAGCGCACGCGGCGCTTCTGGGCGGTGTTGCGCCAGAGGAATGGTTGAACCTGACGCCGGATTCAACTATAACCAACGGAGGCCGGCCCGCCACCCTGCGGCCATGGCGCCACGCCCTCGGAAAAAGGGGAGGCGGAGCGCCCCGGGTGGCATGCGGAAAGGCCGACCGGCATCGAGCCCGGCTCACGGAGCTCGGGACACCGGCCCTGAAGCTCCCGGACGAACCGGACCGACAGAAAGCAGTGAGGCGACATGAGGGAAGCAGTCATCGTTTCGACGGCCAGGACGCCGATCGGGAAGGCATACCGCGGCGCGTTCAACGACACCCAGGCGCAGGAACTTGCCGCCCATGCCCTCTCGCACGCGGTGCAGCGTGCCGGGCTCGAGGGAGGCGAGGTCGAGGACGTGATATTCGGCTGTGCCGTGCAGCAGGGGTCCTCCGGTGGCAACGTCGCCCGCCAGGCCGTTCTTCGTGCCGGACTTCCGGACGTCGTGTCGGGGATGACGATCGACCGGCAGTGCTCGTCGGGCCTGATGGCGATTGCGACGGCCGCCAAGCAGATCGTCAGCGACGGGATGCAGGTCGCTGTCGGCGGCGGTGTCGAGTCGATCTCCTTGGTGCAGAACGACCACATGAACACCCACCGCATGGCGGATCCCTGGCTGGTCGAGCACAAGCCGAGCATCTACATGCCGATGTTGCAGACGGCGGAGATCGTCGCCGAACGCTACGGCGTGAGCCGGGAACGCCAAGACGAGTTCGCGCTGATGTCACAGCAGCGCACCGCGGCGGCGCAGGAGGCCGGGCGGTTCGACCGGGAGATCGTCGCGCTCGCCAGTGTCAAGAAGGTCCTGGACAAGCAGTCCGGGGAGGTGCGGGACGAGGCTGTGACCCTGACCCGGGACGAGGGCAACCGCGCGTCGACCACACTCGAGGGCCTGGCCGGGCTGGCGCCGGTGCTGCCGGACGGTCGGGTGACCGTGCATTCCAGCGTGACGGCGGGCAACTCCTCGCAGTTGTCGGACGGGGCCTCGGCGTCGGTGCTGATGGAGTCGAAGGAAGCCGAGCGCCGCGGGCTGGAGCCGCTGGGGGTGTACCGCGGCATGGCCGTTGCCGGTTGCGGGCCGGACGAGATGGGGATCGGTCCGGTCTTCGCCATTCCGAAGCTGCTGAAGCAGCACGACCTCACCGTCGACGACATCGGTCTCTGGGAACTCAACGAGGCGTTCGCTTCCCAGGCGCTGTACTGCCGTGACGAACTGGGCATCGACCCGGAGCGGTTCAACGTCAACGGCGGTGCCATATCGGTCGGTCATCCGTACGGAATGACCGGCGCCCGCCTGGTGGGGCACGCCCTGATCGAGGGCAAGCGCCGGGGCGTCAGGTATGTGGTGATCTCGATGTGTGTCGGCGGCGGAATGGGCGCGGCCGGACTGTTCGAGGTGGCCTGAGGTGTCGAGCGTGACGAAGAAGGCGCGAACCGCGGTCCTCGTGGACTTCGGCGGGGTGATCACCTCCAGTGTGTTGCGGGCTTTCACCGACTTCGGCGCCTCGCTCGGCGGCGACCCGCGCCTGCCGCTCGACCTCCTGAGCCGGGATCAGCCGTCACGCACCCTCCTGGCCGATCACGAGTCCGGCCGTATCGACGCCGAAGCCTTCGAGCGAGGGTTCGCCGAGCGTCTCCGCGCCCACGGCGCCGACGTACAGGCGCAGGGGCTCACGGCCCGGATGCAAGCGGGAATGTCGATCGATCAGGACGTGCTCGCCCTGCTCGACGATCTCCGCGCCGCCGGGTATCCCGTTGCGCTGGTGTCCAATTCGTTCGGGACCGGAACCTATGACGGCGTCGACCTCGCCGCAGTGGCCGACGCGGTCGTCATCTCCTCCGAGGTCGGCATCCGTAAGCCTTCCCGGCGGATTTACGCGATCGCATGTGAACGCCTCGGCGTCGCCCCCGAGGAAGCAGTCATGATCGACGATCTGCAGCAGAACCTCGACGGAGCGGCGCGGATCGGAATCGAGGGCGTACTGCACACCAGTGCCTCCGACACCCGCAGCCAACTCGCCGAACGCTTCAGGATCGTCGCCTGACCGATCGGGCGACCGGTCGGGGGAGACCGGTCAGGCCTGGACCCGCACCGCATCACCTGCTCACCTCTCCGGAAGGCACCGCCCATGGCCAGTGTTCTCGACCCGGTCTGCCGCCACGCGGCCGCAACTCCCGACAACATCGCGCTGCGCGGCGGCGCCGATCAGTGGACCTACCGGCAACTGCGCGACGCGAGCGCACGGTACGCGAGCGCCTTGGCGGCCGCGGGCCTGTCTCCCGGGGACCGGGTGCTGCTGGCGGCGCCGTCGGTGCCCGAGTTCGTGGTCGCCTACCTCGGGATCCAGGCCGCGGGCTGTGTGGTGGTGCCGGTCAACACGATGTCCACCCGGGCCGAGGTCGAGTACGTTCTCGGCGACGCCGGGTGCTCGTTGGCGATCGCCTGGCACGCCATCGGCCCCGCCGTGGCGGAGGCGGCCTCTTCGCTCAAGGTGCCCTCCTGGGCGCTGTCTCCTGGTGCGACGGTCACCGGCGCCGACCTTGCCCCCGTGGTCGACCGGGACCGGGACGAGACCGCGGCGATCCTGTACACCTCGGGTACGACAGGGCGGCCGAAGGGTGCTCAGCTCACCGTCGGGAACCTGTTGTCAGCCGGGGAGATCGGCGCCGAGTGCAGCCGCGCAACGAGCGCCGACCGTACCGGCACCGGACTCCCGCTGTTCCACGTGTTCGGCCAGGCGTCCGTCATGATGGCGACCTTGACCGTGGGCGGCTCGATGTCGTTGCTGGCCCGATTCGACCCGGCGGCGATGCTGGAGATGCTGCGCCGCGACCGGCTCACCATCATGGCCGGCGTACCGACCATGTGGAACGCGATGCTGCACGCGGCGGGTGACGCGAATCCGGCGGACTTCGCCGGGCTCCGCGTCGCCGTCTCCGGCGGCGCGTCGCTGCCCGGGGAGATCGCCCGGGCCTTCGAGGCCCGGTTCGGCTGCACCATCCTCGAAGGGTATGGGCTCACCGAGACGACCGCGTTCGGCACCTTCAACGACGTCGACCGCGGCGGCAAGACCGGGTACACCGGGCGGGCGGTCCCGCGGCTGCAGGTGCAGGTGCGTGACACCGACGGGAACGAGTGCCCGCCGGGTACCGTCGGCGAGGTCCACATCAAGGGGCCCACGGTGATGCGCGGTTACTGGAACCGCCCCGCGGACACCGCCGCGGCCATCTCGCCCGACGGCTGGTTCCGGACCGGCGACCTCGGTGAGACCGACACGGACGGCGACCTGCGCATCGTCGACCGGATCAAGGACCTGATCATTCGCGGCGGCTACAACGTCTACCCCGGTGAGGTCGAGGAAGTCCTCTACGAGCACCCGGACATCGTCGAGGCAGCCGTGATCGGCGTTCCCGACGACCACTACGGCGAGGAGGTCGCCGCGCTCGTCGCCGCCCGGCCCGGTTCGCAGCTCGGTGCCGCCGAGGTGTCGGACTGGACACGCGAGCGGCTGTCCGCCTACAAGGTGCCGCGCATCATCCGGTTCGTCGACGCGCTGCCCAAGGGCCCGACCGGGAAGATCCTCAAGCGTTCCATCGACCGTACGGACCTGACCCGTGACCCCGCGCCCGGCGACGTACCCGCCCGCCGGCACTGAACATCCGTCGACGGACGAGATGTGTCCGCCACAGGAGAAAGTCGCATGACACATGGTGAGTTGCTCATGAGCCTGCCTCCCGTCCTGCGGGACCGGCTTCGCCTGCCCGTGGTCGCATCGCCGATGTTCCTCGTGTCCGGTCCGGAGCTGGTCATCGCCCAGTCGACCTCCGGGATCGTGGGTTCCTTCCCCACGCTGAACGCGCGGCCCCAGTCGGCGCTGCGCGCATGGCTGCAGCACATAACGCAGGAGTTGGCCAAGCACGACGCCGACCGTCCCGAGGCACCGTCCGCGCCGTTCGCGGTCAATCTCATCGTGCACAAGACCAACTCGCGCCTCGAGGAGGACCTCTCGACCGTCGTGGAGTTCGAGGTGCCGATCGTCATCACCTCTCTCGGCGCCCGGGCCGATGTCAACGACGCGGTCCACTCCTACGGCGGCATCGTGCTGCACGACGTCATCAGCAACCGGTTCGCGCGCAAGGCGGTGGAGAAGGGGGCGGACGGCCTGATCGCCGTCGCCGCGGGCGCGGGCGGTCACGCCGGCACGCAGTCACCCTTCGCGCTCGTCCAGGAGATTCGCGACTGGTTCGACGGCCCCCTTCTGCTGTCGGGCTCCATCGCCCACGGCCGCTCAGTCCTCGCCGCGCAGGCCGCCGGCGCCGACCTCGCCTACGTGGGTTCGGCGTTCATCGCCACCGACGAGGCGAACGCGGAGGACCAGTACAAGCAGATGATCGTGGACTCCACCGCTGCGGACATCGTGTACTCCGACTTGTTCACCGGCGTGCACGGCAACTACCTCCGGGGCAGCATCGAGGCCGCGGGGCTCGATCCAGCCGCACTGCCCGGCTCCGATCCGTCCGCCATGGACTTCGGAAACCGGGACGTCAAAGGGGCGAAGGCGTGGCGGGACGTCTGGGGCGCCGGTCAGGGCGTCGGTGCGGTCGGGGCGGTACTTCCCGCCGCAGCGGTCGTCGAGCGCCTCGCCGGTGAGTACGCCGAGGCGAAGCGTCGACTTCAGCGCATGTGACGGTGTACGCCGCAGCCGCACGAGCCCGGGACCTCACTTATGAGTCTGGCGTCGGATTCAAGTATACTTCCGGGGATGAACACCACTGCGCCCGAGGACAGCGAGAAGGCCCCGCCCATGGCGCCTCTCTCGCCACTTCGCGAGCCGCCCACGACCCAACGCGGAGCGCGGACACGCGCCGCTTTGGTGAAGGCCGCGCGGAAGGTGTTCGAGCGGGACGGCTACCTCGACACCCGCCTGGTCGACATCACCAAAGAGGCCCGATGCGCGTCGGGATCCTTCTACACCTACTTCGCCAACAAGGAAGAGGTGCTCGCCGCCGTCCTCCTGGAGGCGCAGGAGGACATGCTGCACCCCGGCATGGGCCGGGTGCAGGATACCGACGATCCGTATGCGGTACTCGAGGCGAGCAATCGCGCGTATCTCGAGGCGTACAAACGGAACGCGAAGCTGATGCGACTGCTCGAGCAGGTCGCACAGGTGGAGCCGGTGTTCTGGGAGTTCCGAAGCCGGCGCACGGATGCGTTCATCCGCCGCAACGCCCGCGGCATCGTCGACCTGCAGGCGCGAGGTGTCGCAGACCGTGAGGTCGATCCGATGATGGCCTCCCGTGCGCTGTCGGGCATGGTCAGCGTCATGGCCTACAACGCCTTCGCGCTCGGCGAGGGGCGAGAAGAAGGCACACCGGTGGACTTCGAAGAACTCGTGTCCACGGTCACCCGGCTCTGGGCGAACGCCCTGCGGTTCCCCGGCCACCGCTGAATCCGGCAGTAGCGCCGGCTGGGGCGAAGCCCGCCGCCTACGACCGTTCGACGACCCCGGCGCCCGCAGCAGCGACGAAGAGCGGCTTGCCCGCGCCTGCGTGCTCGACCACTTGGCTCACCACCCCTGGTACGACGGCTCTCTCGTTCTCCTCGAGCCGCCCGGTAACGGCCGGGGAACGGCACCTGGCCGTAGCCGTCGTCGAGGCACGAGCTGAAGCCGTCGAACGCAGCCCGGCGATGACACGGCAACCGGGCCGGGTCGGAGTCCAAGGCGTGCAGCCGGTCCGCGATGGTGCCCGTCAGCGGGCTCGCAGCCGGCGCTCTTGGCCGAGTGTGGCCTCTCTTGCCTCTGCCAAGGCGTTGACCCGCTTCTGGGCTTCCGTAGGCCCGAGCCCCTTGCCGATCCGCTCGGTGAGCGGCTTTTCCCTCTGGCGACGGACGCAAGGGCCGCGAGGCCGACCATGAACCCTCCGGCCGCAAGTAGACGAGACGGACTTCTCCAGGGCCTGATGCCCCCCGACTGTTGAACTTGACGTCGGATTCAATTATACAGGTGGTCGGGAGCACGGCCGCAGCATCTCGGGCCGTGGTCGGCACCGCACGCCCCGCCACGGAGAGGGTTCGCTGTGAACGTTGAACAAAGAGTCGCCGTCGTCACCGGGGGCGGTGGAGGCATCGGCGGCGCGCTGGTCGCACGGCTCGCTCGCGAGGGTGCGCGGGTCGTCGTCGCAGACCTCGACGCGGACACCGCGCAGGCGGTGTCGGAGAGAGTCAACGCCGACCACCCCGGAAGCACCGTCAGCGCCGGCGCCGACGCGTCGGACACCGCCCAGATCCAGCAGTTGATCGACCTGGCGGAGAGCGCGTTCGGTCCGGTCGACCTCTACTTCGCGAACGCGGGCATCGCCGGGGCACCGGGCCTCGACGTGAGCGAGCAGGACTGGGACGTCTCGATCGACGTGAACCTTCGAGCTCACATCCGTGCGGCGAAGCTGCTGGTGCCGGGGTGGCTCGAGCGCGGCGAGGGCTACTTCGTCAGCACCGCCTCGGCGGCCGGGCTGCTCACCCAGATCGGCTCCGCCACGTACTCCGTCACCAAGCACGCGGCCGTCGGCTTCGCCGAATGGCTGAGTGTCACCTATGGCGATCGCGGGGTCCATGTCAGCTGCCTGTGCCCGATGGGGGTGAACACCAGGATGCTGTCCTTGGGGAAGGACTCCGGGGACGGGCTGGGACGAGCGGCCACGCAGGCCGTCACCTCCGCGGGTGACGTCCTCGAGCCGGCCGAGGTCGCCGACGCCGTCCTCGCCGCGATCGAGGAGGAGCGCTTCCTGATCCTGCCGCACGAAGACGTTCTGGACATGTACCGGCAGAAGGGCTCGGACTACGACCGGTGGCTGCGCGGCATGCGCCGCTACCAGAACTCTCTGCTGGCGCAGGCATGACCGGCGAACCCGACGAGCTCGTCCTCGCCGAACACCGCGGGCCGGTGCTGGTGCTCACGTTCAACCGGCCGGCCAAGCTGAATGCCTGGACCGACGAACTCGAAGACCGCTACTTCGCGCTGCTCGACGCCGCCGAGGACGACCCGGACGTACGCGCCGTCGTGGTCACCGGCGCGGGACGCGGGTTCTGCGCCGGCGCGGACCTCCAGCGGCTGCAGGCGGTGGGCGAGGTCCTGGACGCGGACAGGGCCCGGCGCCGGCCGCGCGACGTGCCGCTGACCCTGCGCAAACCGCTGATCGGTGCGGTGGGCGGGGTGGCCGCGGGCCTGGGCATGGTGGAGGCGCTCTACTGCGACATCCGTTTCGGCTCGCCCTCGGCCCGGTTCACCACGGCATTCGCGCAGCGCGGGCTGATCGCCGAGTACGGGATCTCCTGGCTGTTGCCGCGGCTGGTGGGGCACAGCCGGGCCGCGGACCTGCTGCTGTCGAGTCGCATGGTGGACGCCGAGGAGGCACTGCGTATCGGACTCCTCGACCACCTGGTCCCCACCGGCAGTGTGGTCGATGCCGCTGTCGCGTACGCCGCAGATCTGGCGACGCGCTGCTCCCCGGCATCCATGGCCACGATCAAGAACCAACTCCGCAGCGACGCGGACGGCACCTACGCCGATTCCTCGGCCCGGGCGGAAGGCGCCATGCTCCAGGCCTTCCGCGGAGCCGATTTCGTCGAAGGCGTGGCCAGTCACCTCGACAAGCGCCCGCCGAGCTTTCCCTCCCTACCCGTCAGGAGTTCAGATGTCCCTGTTTGACATGTCGGACCGCGCCAAGAAGTACCAGGCGGATCTGCTCGAGTTCATGGACTCGCACATCTACCCCGCCGAGGAGGTCTACCACGAGCAGATGCACGCGTCGGGCGACCCGAATTTCCACCCGCCGATCCTGGAGGATCTCAAGGCGGAGGCGCGTAAGCGCGGCCTGTGGAACCTCTTTCACCCGCACCCCGAGTGGGGCCCGGGGCTGACGAATCTCGAATACGCGCCGCTGGCCGAGATCATGGGGCGCAGTCACATCGCCTCCGAGGCGTGCAACTGCAACGCCCCCGACACCGGCAACATGGAGGTGCTCACGCTCTTCGGCACCGACGAGCACAAGGAGAAGTACCTCAAGCCCTTGCTCGACGGGACGATGGCCTCGGCCTTCGCGATGACCGAGCCGCGCGTGGCCAGCTCCGACGCCACCAATATCGAGTTGCGGATGGAGCGCGACGGCGACGAGTACGTGCTCAACGGCCGCAAGTGGTTCGCTTCCAATGCCCTGCACCGCAATTGCCAGGTGCTCATCGTCATGGGGAAGACGGACCCCACCGCTGCCCCGCACCGGCAGCAGTCGATGATGGTCGTCCCGATCGACGCCCCCGGGATCACGGTGATGCGCGGGCTGCCGGTGTTCGGCTACCAGGACCGTGAGGGGCACGCCGAGATCGACTTCACCGACGTGCGGGTGCCGGCCAAGGACGTGCTCAAGGGCGAGGGCGAGGGCTTCGCGATCAGCCAGGCCCGGCTCGGGCCCGGTCGTATCCACCACTGCATGCGGGCGATCGGTGCGGCCGAGCGGGCGCTGGAGCTGATGTGCCGGCGCGCGCAGTCACGGGTGACGTTCGGTCGTCCGGTTGCCGAGCGGTCCAACATCCAGGACTGGATCGCGGAGGCGCGCATCGACATCGAGATGATCCGCCTGCTCACGCTCAAGGCCGCGTATCTGATGGACACGGTCGGGAACAAGGAAGCGCGCACCGAGATCGCGGCCATCAAGGTGGCCGCCCCCAACATCGCGCTGAAGATCGTCGACCGCGCCATCCAGGTGCACGGGGCAGCGGGAGTGACCGAGGACTTCCCGTTGGCGATGATGTACGCGGGTCTGCGGACGCTGCGGCTGGCGGACGGTCCCGACGAGGTCCACAAGCGGGCCATCGCCAGGCAGGAACTGCGGCAGTACCGCGACGCGGCCACGGCAGCGGTGAGTTGAGATGGCAGGACTCGATCTCACCGGTCGTACCGCCGTCGTCACCGGCGCCTCGCGCGGTATCGGGCTGGCGATCGCCCAGGCCATCGCCGCGGCCGGCGGAAACGTCGTCCTCACCTCCCGGTCCCAGGAGGCGGCGGACGCCGCCGCGGCCCGGGTGGGCCGGTCAGCGCTGGGGGTCGGTGCGCACGCGGTCGACGAAGAGGCGGCCCAGCGCTGTGTGGACCTGACGCTCGAGCGCTTCGGAAGCCTGGACATCCTCGTCAACAACGCGGGGACCAACCCGGCCTTCGGGCCCGTTATCGACCAGGACCACGGGCGGTTCGCCAAGACCTTCGACGTGAACCTGTGGGCTCCCGTCCTGTGGACGGGTCTGGCCACGCGGGCCTGGATGGGCGAGCACGGCGGGGCGGTCGTCAACACCGCGTCGGTCGGCGGCATGGCCTTCGAGGCGAACATCGGGTTGTACAACGCGTCGAAGGCCGCACTCATCCATCTCACGAAGCAACTGGCCCTGGAACTCTCGCCGAAGGTTCGCGTCAACGCGGTGGCGCCGGGTGTCGTGCGCACGAAGCTGGCCGAGGCTCTGTGGAAGGAGCACGAGCAGGCCGTGTCGGCGTCGACGGCGCTCGGGCGGATAGGAGAGCCTGCCGACATCGCCTCGGCGGTCGCCTACCTCGTCTCGGACGCCGCCAGTTGGATCACCGGCGAGACCATGGTGATCGACGGCGGGCAACTGCTCGGTGACGCGCTCCCGTTCAGGCAAGGAGCCGGCATCGGTGTCTAGCGTGGACGTCGTCGGAATCGACGCCGGGGCGGTGAGCCGCTGGTTCCAGACCCTCGGCGTCGACTTCGCCGGGCCCTTGGCCTTCGAACGCATCGGCCTCGGCCAGTCGAATCTGACCTATCTCGTACGGGACCAGGGCGGCCGCAGGTGGGTGCTGCGGCGCCCGCCACTGGGTCGCCTGCTGGCATCGGCGCACGACGTGGCCCGCGAGGCACGGATTCTGACCGCGCTGGAGGGCACCGCCGTCCCCACCCCGCGGGTGCTCGGGCTGACCGGTGATCCTGCCGTGACCGATGCCCCACTGCTGCTCATGGAGTTCGTGGACGGCCAGGTCGTCGACACGATGTCGATCGCACAGTCGTTGACGCCCGAGCACCGCCGGGCGATCGGGATGTCGTTGCCGCGGACGCTGGCGAAGATCCACGCGGTCGGTCTCGAGGCGACCGGGCTGACCGGTCTGGCCGGCCACAAGCCGTACGCGCAGCGCCAGCTCAAGCGGTGGTCGGGCCAGTGGGAGAGGTCCAGGACCCGCGAGCTGCCCGCCCTCGGGGATCTCACCCGGCGCCTCGTCGCGGCCGTCCCGGAGCAGCGCGAAGTGACGCTTGTGCACGGCGACTTCCATCTGCGCAACGTCATCACCTCCTACGACAGCGGGGAGGTGACCGGGGTGCTCGACTGGGAGTTGTCGACATTGGGTGATCCGTTGGCGGACATGGGCAGCCTGCTGGCCTACTGGCCTGCCAAGGGTGAGAACACCTCGGGCGACTTCGGCGCTGCCTCTCTCGACGGCTTCCCGACCCGAGAGGAACTCGTGGCCGTCTACTCGGCGGCGTCGGGACGCGACCTGACGGCGCTGGGCTACTGGCACGCGATGGGACTGTGGAAGGTCGCGATCATCGCGGAAGGCGTCATGCGCCGCGCGATGGACGAACCGCGGAACAAGGCCGCGTCCGGGACCCCGACCGCGGAGCGCATCGACGCGCTGGTGGCGAAGGCCCACGAAGTCGCGGACACGGCAGGCATCTGACCCGATCGCATGCCCACGGGACTTTGACACTCACGCATACACGAAAGGAGCGGTGATGAGGCAAGCAGTCCTCGTATCGGCGGCGCGTACGCCGATCGTGAACGCCCACCGGGGCGCGTTCGACAACACCGAGGGACAGGAGCCGGCGGCGCACGCGACCGGCGCGGCGGGGCTGTTCGAGGTGGTGTCGTGAACCCCGCCGCACTGTTCGACGTCAGCGGAAAGACCGTGGTGGTGACCGGCGGCTCACGCGGAATCGGGCTGATGATCGCGCACGGTTTTGTGGCGGCCGGGGCCACGGTGATCATCTCTTCCCGCAAGGCCGAGGCGTGCGAGAAGGCGGCAGCGGAGTTGTCCGCCCTGACGTCCGCCGGCGCCGGAACCTGTCTGGCGCACCCGGCGGACCTGTCCACCGCCGAGGGCCTCGAGAGCCTGGCCGAGCGGGTCGCGGAGGTCGCGCCGCGGCTGAACGTCCTGGTCAACAATGCGGGAGCCGCGTGGGGTGCGCCGTTCGGCGAGTTCCCCGACTCGGGCTTCGACAAGGTGATGAACGTCAACGTCAAGGCCGTCTTCTCGCTGACACAACGGCTGCTTCCGCAGTTGCGGGCGGCAGCCACCGCCGAGGACCCCGCGCGAGTGATCAACATCGGGTCGATCGACGGGCTCGTCGTCTCCGCCTCCGACAACTTCTCCTACGTCGCGAGCAAGGCGGCGGTGCACATGCTGACCCGCAAGACGGCCGCCACGCTCGCGAGTGATCACATCACCGTCAACGCCCTCGCCCCCGGCCCGTTCCCGACCAGGATGATGGCGCACGTCCTGGAGGACCCCGAGCTGCGGGACGACGTGGTCGAACGGGTGCCCCTCGGCCGCGTCGGCACCCCCGAGGACATCGCGAGTGCGGCGATCTTCCTCGCCTCCCGCGCGGGCGCATACCTGACCGGCACGGTGATCCCCGTGGACGGCGGGATCTCCGGGACGCGCTGACCGGCCGCATGTGAAGGTCAGCGCGCCCACACGGGAGCCCCCACACTCATCAACCTGAGGACCGGCGGATCTGCCGAGCCCGACGAGCCGGCCGCCTGCTGCCGCGAGCACCTGGCCGCCTGCAAGGCCCCTCGGGCCGTCAGCGTCCGGGACGGTTGTCCAAGACCACCGGCGGCAAGATCGCGCGCCGCGAACTGCGCGGGGCGACGTCCGCGTGACGAGCGAGAGGAGCGAGAGGATGGCCGGCCTGCGAGAGGTCCTGGCCCTCGACGAGATCGCGCCGGACCGGTTCCGGTCCGGCCCGATCCCCAGCGAGTGGGCGCGGACGTTCGGTGGCCAGATCGCCGCCCAGTCGCTGATGGCCGCGGCGCGCACCCTCGACCGGTCGTACTCGGCTCACTCGCTGCACGGCTACTTTCTGCTGCCCGGCCGTCCGCACGAGCCGACGGACTTTTCGGTCGAGCGGATCCGCGACGGTGGCAGCTTCTGCGCCCGCCGGGTGACCGCGGTCCAGGCGGGGGAGGCGATCTTCACGATGACGGCGTCGTTCCATCGCGGGGACGAAGGGTTCTCCCACCAGGTGGACATGCCGGCGGTGCCGGCACCTGACGACATCCCGGAGTCCGACAGCATCAACGGCTGGGGGATGCCGCGGCCCGCGGAGTGGCGCCACTGGGAGATGCGATGGGTGCCCCCGGGGGAGGTCGTCCACGTTCCGGAGGCGCCGGCCTGCCAGCGGGTGTGGATCCGGTACGGGCGTCCGCTGCCGGATGACGGTGCCGTCCATGCCTGCGCACTGACCTATCTCAGCGACATCGCGCTGCTGGGATCCGCGCGGCTGCCACATCCCCGAACCGCCGTACAGGGTGCCTCGTTGGACCACTCGCTGTGGTTCCTGCGTCCCTTCCGTGCGGACGAGTGGCTGCTGTACGACCAGGTCTCCCCTTCGGCCGAGCACGGCCGGGCGCTCACCCGCGGAAGGCTGTTCGACACGGGCGGGCGTCTGGTGGCCGCCGTCGCGCAGGAGGGACTCATGCGCTTCGAACGGCCCCGGTCGATGGCGGGCCGCGACACAGAAGAAGGGACGCGTGGTGCGCACGCCTCGGCGAGCGTTCCGTGATCCCCCCGTCCCCGACCTTCGCCGAAATCCGTCTGTCAAAGAATTCAGGAAGTGGTGCCAGGCATGTCCACCCACTACAGCGTCACCGGACGCACAGCGATCCTCCGCATCGACAACCCTCCGGTCAACGGGCTCGGGCACGCAACGCGCAAGGGCATCGTGCAGGGTCTGCAGCGTGCCCTGGACTCCACCGATGTCGATGCGGTCGTGCTCACCGGCCGCGAGGGAGCCTTCTCGGCCGGGGCCGACATCTCGGAGTTCGGGACGCCCGGGACCACCGCCGCACCGGGCCTCGGCGATGTCATCGCGGCCCTGGAGGACGCCGGCAAGCCGGTCGTGGCGGCGATCGACGGCACCTGTCTGGGCGGCGGACTGGAACTCGCGCTGGGCGCCCACTATCGGGTCGCGACATCGAGCAGCAGGATCGGCCTCCCCGAGGTGCACCTCGGTCTGGTCCCCGGCGCCGGCGGCACGCAGCGGCTGCCCCGTGTCGTGGGAGCCGGCGTCGCGGCGGACATGATCAGTGGCGGGGCGCCTCGTACGGCGCGGGAGCTCGGAGACCTCCCGGGCCAACGGCTGTTCGATCGGATCGTGGACGGTGACGTGATGGCGGCGGCGACGGAACTCGCGGTCGAGGTCGCCGCGGTACGGCCGCTCCCTCGGGTCCGGGACCTGAGCGCCGGTCGCGACGACGCGGCCGCGGCACGCGCGATACGCGAGCGCCTGCGCCGGCGCAGCCGCGGATTCGTGGCACCCGCGCAGGCTCTGGCACTCGTCGAGAAGGCGGCAACCACACCGTTCGAGGAAGGCCTGGCCGAGGAGCGCAGAACATTCCTGGAGCTGATGAACGGCGAGCAGTCGGCCGCACTGCGCCATGCCTTCTTCGCCGAGCGGGCCGCCCGCAAGGTCCCCGACGTCCGGCCCGAGACGCCGGCACGGACGGTGGACAAGGTGGCCGTCATCGGTGCCGGAACGATGGGCGGCGGCATCGCGATGACGTTTCTGGGCGTGGGGATTCCGGTCACCATCGTGGAGAGCAGCCAGGAGGCGCTCGACCGCGGCCTGGACGTCATGCGCCGCAACTACCAACGTCAAGTCGCGAGAGGGAAGTTGACGGCCGACGGGCTGGAGCAGCGCATGGCGCTCCTGACGCCGACGCTGGACTATGCGGACGTGTCGGACAGCGACCTGGTCGTCGAGGCGGCATTCGAGGACATGGACGTCAAGCGTTCGGTGTTCACCCGGCTCGATGAGGTGGCGAAACCCGGCGCGATTCTGGCGTCGAACACCTCGACCCTCGACATCGATGCGATCGCCGCCATGACCGGGCGCCCCGAGGACGTCCTCGGCATGCACTTCTTCAGCCCCGCGAATGTCATGAAACTGCTGGAGATCGTGCGCGGGGCCAAGACCTCGGACGACGTACTGGTCACGGCCATGGCGGTGGGACAGCGGATCGGCAAGACCGGCGTGGTGGCCGGGGTGTGCGACGGCTTCATCGGCAACCGGATGCTCGCCAAGTACCGGGATGCGGCGATGACACTCCTCCGCGCGGGCGCGACACCGGCCGAGATCGATTCCGCCGCAGAGCACTTCGGCTTCGCCATGGGCCCGTTCCGGACGGCCGACCTGGCCGGCAACGACATCGGATGGGCGATCCGTAAAAGGCGCTACGCGGAGGACCCCGGCACGCCCCGGGATGAGATCTCCGATGCCCTGTGCGAAATGGGACGGTTCGGGCAGAAGACCGGCGCCGGATGGTACGACTACGCGCCCGGCAGCCGGGAGGCGATCCCGAGCCCTGTCGTCGAAGAGCTGCTGGCTTCGTTCCACGCCGAGCACGGCACCGAGCTCCGCACCTTCGAGGCGGACGAGATCGTGCAGCGCCTCGTCTTCGCACTCGTCGACGAGGGCGCACGCATCCTCGACGAAGGCATAGCCCTGCGCGCCTCGGACATCGACGTCGTCTACATCGCGGGGTACGGCTTCCCGAGGTACCGCGGCGGACCGATGTTCCACGCCGGCACCATGGGTGCCGCACAGGTCCTCTCCGGACTCCGGCGGTTCCACGGAGATGACGGCTGGGAGCCCTCGCCGTTGCTGATGCGGCTGGCCGACGAGGGTGGCACATTCAACTGACGCCACCACCGCAGGTGCGGGGCCCGGCGATCATGCGGCGGCCCGGCTGTGACTCCTCCAGGAGGAGTCACAGCCGGGCCGCCGCGCCGTGCGGAGCCGGCACGCGCAGGCCAGGGCCGGCTAGCAGGAGCGCCGGGCCCACGCGCTGAGGGACCGCGCAAGGTCAGGCGCTTGCCGACTGGGCGTGGATCAGCTGAGCGGCTTGGCGAGGACGGCTTTGCGGTGGCTGAAGGTCTCGATGGAGTAGCGGCCGTGGTAGCTGCCCATGCCGCTTTCCCCGACGCCCCCGAACGGCAGGTCGGAGACGGTGAGGTGGGCCAGCGGCAGGCCGAACCCGAGGCCGCCCGAGGAGGTTTCGGCGGCGAGCCGTTCCCGGGTGGTGTCCGATTCGGTGAACGCATACAGAGCCAGCGGCTTGTCGCGGTCGTTGACGAAGTCGATGGCCTCGTCGAGTCCGGCCACCTCGACGATCGGGAGGATCGGGCCGAAGATCTCCTCCTGCATGACGGGCGCGTCCGGTGACACCTCGGCCAGGACGGTCGGCGCGATGTACTTGGAGTCCCGGTCGTACGCCCCGCCGGTGACCTGGCGGCCGGAACCGAGGAGGGCGGTCAGCCGGTCGAAGTGGCGTTCGTTGACGATACGGCCGTACTCCGGGGAGGCGGAGGCGTCCGGTCCGTACAGGCTCTCCACAGCCTTGGCCAGCGCGCCCTCCAGAGTGCGTGCGGTCTCGGGGTCGGTCAGCACGTAGTCCGGGGCGACGCAGGTCTGACCGGCGTTGAGGAACTTTCCGGCCACGAGGCGGGCGGCGACGGCGTCCAGGTCGGTGCCCCGGTCCACGAATGCGGGGGACTTGCCGCCGAGTTCGAGGGTGACGGGCGTGAGGTGCCGGGCGGCCGCGGCCATCACGACGCGACCGACCGTGCCGTTGCCGGTGTAGAGGATGTGGTCGAAGCGCTGCTCGAGCAGGGCGGTGGTCTCCGGGACGCCGCCCTCGACCACGGCGACCGCGTCGGTGTCGAGGTACTGCGGCAGCAGGCGGGCCAGGGCGGCGGAGGTGGCCGGGGCCAGTTCGCTGGGCTTGGCGACCACCGCGTTGCCCGCGGCCAGGGCACCGGCCACCGGGGCCAGCAGGAGCTGCGCCGGGTAGTTCCAGGGGGCGATGACCAGCACGACGCCCAGGGGGTCGTACTGCGTCCAGGCGCTCGCCTCGCCGAGGAACGCGGGAACGGGGGCCGGTTCGGGGCGCAGCCACCCGTCGAGATGCTCCAGGGTGTGGTCGATCTCGCGTATGACGAAGTCGATCTCCGTGCGGTAGGCCTCGGTGGTGCTCTTTCCCAAGTCGGCGTGGAGCGCCGCGGCGAATGTCTCCCCCTGCTCGGTGAGCAGGGTACGCATCCGGCGCAGCTGCTCGGTGCGCCACGCCACGGGCTTGGTCCTGCCGGCGCGGAAGGTGGTGCGCAGCCGGGCGACGAGCTCGGCGGGCTGCTCGGGCGCTGGAGTGTTCATGGTTCCCTCACAGGTGCGGTACGTGGAC
The DNA here is from genome assembly GCF_013387495.1 of Streptomyces sp. PKU-EA00015. Taxonomy (GTDB): domain Bacteria; phylum Actinomycetota; class Actinomycetes; order Streptomycetales; family Streptomycetaceae; genus Streptomyces. Next base: position 196,609 of record NZ_JABZEE010000005.1, read on the forward strand.
GGGGGCGTTGTCGCCGCGCTGCGGGGCCGCCCGGGCGCCGGCGTCGACAGGGGATCAGCCGCGGTTCAGGAAGTGGAGCGGCGGCGAGCGGTGGCTCAGGCGACGGTGATGATGATCTTGCCGCGGGTGTGGCCCTCGCGATTGAGGCGCTGGGCGTCGGCGGCCTGTGCGAGGGGGAACGTGGCGGCCACGTCCACCCGCAGCTCCCCGCGCTCGGCGAGCTCGGTGAGAGCCTCCAGGTCCCGGGCGTCGGGTCGCACGAAGACGTACCCGCCACCGAGGCCGAGCACGGCGCCGTCCACAGCCGAGGCCAGGCGGCCGCCCTCGGCAAGCAGCCCTGGCGAGATCTTCAGGGCGTCTGCGCCGACGAGGTCGAGGACGGCGTCCACGCCCTGCGGCGCGAGGGCACGCACACGGTCGGCGAGGCCCTCGCCGTAGGCGACCGGCTCCGCTCCCAGCCCGCGCAGGTAGGCGTGGTTGTGGTCACCGGCGGTGCCGATGACCCGGGCGCCGAGAGATCCGGCGATCTGTACGGCCAGGGAGCCGACGCCACCCGCCGCGGCGTGCACCAGCACGGTGTCGCCGGCCCGCACCTGCAGGGATCGCGTCAGTGCCTGGTATGCGGTGAGGCCGGCCAGCGGGAGGCCGGCGGCCTCCTCGAAGGAGAGGTTGGCAGGCTTGCGGGCGAGCGTACGGACCGGGGCGGCGACGTACTCGGCGAAGGTCCCGCGGGAGACGAAGTCCTCACGGACGTAGCCGATCACTTCGTCACCCGGAGCGAACTCGGTGACCCCGACGCCGGTCTCCTCGACGACGCCCGCCACGTCCCAGCCGGGGATGACGGGGAAGACGGCGTCCATGACGGCGTCCAGGTACCCGGCCTGGATCTTCCAGTCGACCGGGTTGACGGAGGCGGCCTTGACGCGGATCAGTACGGCGTCCACGCCGAGCTTCGGGTTCGGCACATCGCCGTACTCCAGGACCTCCGGGCCGCCGTAGGTGCGGTAGGTGATGGCCTTCATGGTGGTGACTCCTTGGTGTGGGGGAGTGGTGCAGTGGTGCGGATACGGGTGGGGATCGTCAGGCAGCGGTGGTGACAGCCGCCGGCTCCGTGGCGGGCAGGTGTTCCGTACGGGGTGCCTGCTGTCCCCGCTTGAGGCCGACCAGCGAGAGGGCCAGGACGAAGGCGAAGGCGGCACCGGCCAGGGTGAAGCTCAGGGTGAACTGGCTCTCGGCGGGCAGCGGGGGCACTCCGGCCGGAAGGTTCTCGATGGTTCTGGAGGCGAGCAGCGAGGTGATCAGCGCGCTGCCGATCGAGCTGCCGACGGACCGGGAGATGGAATTGATGCCGTTGGCGATGCCGGTCTGGTGGGGCGGTACCCCCGCGACGATGAGGGCGGGCATCGCGGCGTAGCCGAGGCTGATGGCTGTTCCGACGGCCATTCCGGCGCCGATGACCGAGGGGGTCGAGGAGTGTGCGGCGGCCAGCCACGCGAAGCCGGCGATGCCGATCATCGCGCTGAGGGCGAGGGTGAGGCGTGGTCCGATCCTGCGGATCAGCAGGCCACCGAACTGGGAGGCGACGAGGGACGCGATCGTGCTGGGCAGCAGGTACTCGACGGAGGCGCGGAGAACGGAGGCGCCGAAGCCGTAGCCTGCGACGTCCCTCGGCACCTGCGCCAGGTAGGAGACGCCGAGGAACTGGGCGAACATCCCGAATCCCACGAAGAGGCCCGCGAGGTTGCTCAGGAGCACCGGGCGGTGGAGCAACATCCTCATGTCGACCATGGGTTCGCGGACGCGGCTCTCGGTGAAGCTCCAGACGCCGGCCATGAGGACCGCTCCGGTGAAGCTGCCGAGCGTACGTGCGGAGGTCCAGCCCCACTCGTGACCCTGGGAGATCGGCAGCAGCAGGAGAACCAGGAAGATGCCGAGGGTGAGGGCGCCGAGTATGTCGGTGCGTCCGCCGGTCTTGCTGCGGCTCGCCGGTACCAGGAGGGCGACGGCGAGCAGGGTGACCACTGCGAGGCCGGTGGCCAGCCAGAAGACGCGGTGGTAATCGGCGTCCTCGCCGCGGGTCAGCAGGCCGGTGGTGACCAGTGCGAAACCGCTGCCGAACGCCAGGGTGCCGCTGACCAGCGCCATCGCTCCGGGCAGACGGCGGGCAGGGAGCTCCTCGCGGAGCACCGACAGAGCGAGCGGGAAGATCGCGGTGGCGGCGCCCTGCAACACGCGGCCGACGATCAGCCAGAGCAGCGAGTCGGTGGTGGCGGCCAGGACGGATCCGACGATCATCACCGCCAGCACGCCGATGAGGGTCGGCTTCTTGCCGTGCTGGTCCCCGAAGCGGCCGAGTAGCGGGGTGAAGACGGCTGCCGAGAGCAGGGTCGCGGTGGTGACCCAGCTGACCTCGGCGGAGCTGGCGCCGAGGCTGCTCTGGATCAGGCCGAGGATCGGCACCACCAGTGTCTGCATCATCGACACGATCATCGCGGCGAGGCTCAGGGCAAGGACGACTGTGGTCTCGGCTCGGCGTCGGCCATGCGCCTGAGCAAGGGGTTGTGACACGGGTGGTTTCTCCGGTGCGGGGGCGTCGTGGCGGGCACTCGACGGTGGGACTGGTCGAACGACTAGATGCTTGATGAACCCAAGCAATGCCTGAGACGGTAAACCTCAATGGTTGAGGAAGTCAAACATTGATGTTCGCCTACACTTGAGGCATGGCCCACACCCCCGCTCCGCCCGCCGACCACTTCGCTGCGCAGGGCGGCGACCCTGCCCACGACGCACTCGTGGAGCGCTTGGCGCGCGCTGCTGCCGGTTACTACCGGGATCTGACAGCGGCGGCCGCCATGCACGGGCTCACCATGACGCAGGCCAAGATGCTGATCCTGCTCCGGCAGCCGCTGCCCATGCGCGCGCTCGCGGGACTGCTCTCCTGCGACGCCTCCAACATCACCGGGCTTGTCGACCGGCTGGAGGCACGAGGGCTGGTCTCCAGACACCTCGACGCGGCCGACCGGCGGATCAAGAACGTGGTCGCCACCGACGAGGGACGGGAGGCAGTCCGCCTCATCCGCGCCGACATGCGGGCCACCTCGGCAGCCTTTGCGCGTCTGGACGAGGAGGGGCGCCGCAGTCTCTACGAGCTACTGGGGCGCCTGCACCCCGAGGAGACCACCAAGACCACCTGATCGCGGCCGGGCGCCGGCCGGCCTCGATCTCGACGCCCGGCGCCCGTGCCGCTCAACTCCCATCTGACGTCGTCAGTTCGTGCTCGCCGACCGTGGGCCTGGAGCCCCGACCGCCGAAGGCGTGCGGCGAGTGGGGCCGAAGATGTCTTGCGGTCGCGAAGGCGGCCGGGTGCTGATGACGAGCTTGTCCCGGCCTCCTCACCTGTGCATACGTGGAAAAGGCCCGGGTTTCAGTAAAGGGGTAAATTGGCGTAAAGGGTGAATCAGTCGCCTGAGGTGCCCGGAAGCCGTAGCGGCCAGGAGGGCGCAATGGATCTATGGCTGATCTGGTTGATCGCCGCAGGGGTGCTGGCGGTAGCGGAGATCTTCACTCTCACTGCTGCGCTCGGGATGCTGGGTGCGGCTGCACTGGTCACAGCAGGGTTCGCCGCGGTGGGACTTCCGGTGCCCTTGCAGTTCTTGGTGTTCACCGTCCTCGCTGCGGTCAGCTTGTTCTTCGTGCGCCCCATCGCGGTGCGCCACCTGCTCAAGCCTCAGGCCGAGCGGTTCGGCGTGGACGCACTGGTCGGCAAGGCAGCCTATGTCGTCTCGGAGGTGTCGGGCCTGGGCGGCAGGGTGCGCATCGGGGGCGAGGAATGGACGGCTCGTGCCTATGACGAGACGCTGGTCATTCCTCCGGGAACGACCGTCGACGTCATAGAGATCAGTGGCGCCACCGCCGTGGTCTACCCCCGGGAGTGAGCCATGGAAGTCTCGGCGCTGCTCATAGCCGGCGTGATCGTCGCGCTCATCGCGGTATTCACGGTGGTGCGGGCGGTACGCATCGTGCCTCAAGCGCGCGCTCGCAATGTCGAACGCCTCGGCCGCTACCGCCGCACACTGAGGCCGGGCCTCAACCTTGTCATCCCTTATATCGACCGGGTCTATCCGGTGATCGACCTGCGGGAACAGGTCGTCTCGTTCAAGCCGCAACCGGTCATCACCGAGGACAATCTCGTCGTCGAGATCGACACCGTCCTGTACTTCCAGGTCACGGATCCACGAGCGGCCGCCTACGAGATCGCCGACTTCTTGCAGGGTGTCGAACAGCTCACCGTCACCACGTTGCGCAACGTCGTAGGTTCCATGGACTTGGAGAAGACCCTCACCTCGCGCGACACCATCAACAATCAGCTCCGTGGCGTGTTGGACGAGGCCACCGGCAAGTGGGGGCTGAGAGTCAACCGGGTGGAGATCAAGGCCATCGACCCTCCGCAGTCCATCAAGGACGCGATGGAGAAGCAGATGCGTGCCGAGCGCGACAAGCGGGCGGCGATTCTGGGGGCCGAGGGGCAACGGCAGTCGCAGATTCTCACCGCCGAAGGCGACAAGCAGTCAGCTGTCCTCCGGGCGGAGGGCAACCGTACCGCTGAGATCCTCAAGGCCGAGGGCCAGTCCCGGGCCATCGACGAGGTGTTCCAGGCCGTGCACCGCAACGATCCCGACCCCAAGCTGCTCGCCTACCAGTACATGCAGATGCTGCCTCAGCTCGCCCAGGGGGCGGGCAGCACCTTCTGGGTGATCCCCGGCGAGGTAACTGCCGCGCTGCAGGGTGTGTCCCGCGCCTTCAGCGAGGTGCTGCCTCAGTCGCCGGCCACCCGTGAGACGTCCTCGGAGGACAGGGCGGCCGCCCAGGCCGCCGACGATGCGGCGCAGGCCGCGGAAGCCGCCGCCGAGGCCCTCGCCGACGCGGCCGACGCCGACGCCGGCCCACCCCGCCCCCTCGCGGACGGTCGACGCCGATCACCGGACATGGAGTAGCCGTCGGCCGCCGTCCGGCATGTCCTTGTCGCAGCCGCACGTGGGGATTCAGAAGATCGCGTCGCGGCGATGACGACACGGAAAGCGATCCGTGTGGACTGGGAGGGAACGGCACGTGCGTGCGTGGCGATGCTCCGCATGGAAGCGGGCCGCAACCCCCACGACCAGCGCATGGCGGCTCTCGTCGGCGAACTCTCCATGCGAGATGACGACTTCCGCCGCCGGCGGGGCGAACGCGACGTATCCACCCGCAGTCGGGGCAGCAAGGTACTGCGCCACCCCGTCACCGGCGACCTCGCACTCGACTGGGACGCTCTCGCCTGCGCGCACGATCCCGACCAGCGGCTTGTCGTCTGGACCGCGGAACCCGGCACGCTCCCACAACGGCCTGCGGATCCTCGCCTCCTGGGCCACCACAGGCTCCGCCCGCGTCGCGTATGCCTCGAGGCGCATGTCTATGATCGCAACCCTTACCGGGCTCAACAGAGATGGTCGGGTCGGCTTGAGCTCGCAGCGCTTGCGGAGTCGGGTACGCCCTTCGGCGTCGAGCGGCCTGGGCGCCTTGCTTCCGCGCACGACATGAGAGGTACAGCACGATGGTGAACCGCGATGCCCTGGCACTCGACGACCCGGTGGGCCAGTCACTCCGCGGCCACCACGCACATTTCGCCCGGCGACTCGGTCGGACTGCCACCTACCTGCCGGGAGTCGCGACCTTCTCCGCGGTGTCCGCCGACCCGGACGCGGCGGAATGGGCGGACCTGGCCCGGCTGCTCGGCCCAGGGGAACTCGCCGACATGTTCAGCTGCCCGGCCGCTCCGCCGTCGGGCTGGGAGCCGGTCTTCAGCCTCGAGGGCCGCCAGATGATCTGGCCCGGCAGTGGCCGCCCCGATCACCCTCATGCCGCGACCGACACGGGTGTCGTCGAACTGGGCGCGGACAGCGTGCCCGAGATGCTCGACCTCGTCGCGCGGACCCGGCCAGGGCCGTTCTGGCCGCGTACCCATGAACTCGGTACCTATCTCGGCATCCGTGACAAGGGCACGTTGGTGGCGATGGCGGGTGAACGGCTGCGGCCTCCGGGCTGGACCGAGATCAGCGCCGTCTGCACCGCTCCCGAGGCACGCGGGCGAGGCCACGCCGCCCGCCTGGTCAGTGCGCTCGGCGCGCGTATCGTGGCTCGCAACGAGCGTCCGTTCCTCCACGTGGCCGAGGCGAACACCGGCGCGATCGCACTCTACGAGCGGCTCGGCTTCAAGGTCCGCAAGCACGTGACCTTCTGGGGGCTCCGCACTCCCTGACGGCCTCCACCACGCACACCGCGGCGGATTGTCGCTGCGGCGCCCTTGAGTCGCGCCTGCAGGGCGTCGGCCACCCGTGCCGAGGCCCAGGGCATGGTGGATACCGCCATCGCCGTCGCCACCGGCGGCCTCATCATCGGCCCAGCTCTGGGGCGGATACCGGCAGGCCGGCTCGTCGAACGTAGGTGCGCAATCGACTCCGTCAGCCTCCGGGCCTCAAAGCAGCCAGCCCCCGGAACCGCTCCGACCGCCGGACGTGGGTTCTGCGCTGTCGCGGATCGATGCTCGATTCATCCCGATATGATCTATTTCGTGATCAGGTCAACGCGGTTCCGGCGCCGCCACCGTCCCTACGGTGGCCAGCGGGACGCCGTACTGCTGTCACCGGTGATCGTCACCGTTGTCATCGCCGGTCTGGCGTTCTCCACCCCGAGGGAGATCGCCTTCAGCCGCCTGCTGCCCGCGGCGCCCGCCCTTGCCGCCGCGTTGTGGCCCATGCTCCCGACGGTCCTGCTGGGGGCGTTCTGCCTGATGCTCATGATCGGCCTCAGCTTCGTCTACTCCGATCTGGGGACGCCGTACACGGCCGCCGCGATCGTCGCGGTCACCTTGGCGGCCGCATATGCGAGCCATCTGCGACTCCAGCGAGAGGAGACGCTCTTCCAGGTACGGCTCGTCGCCGACGCAGCCCAGAAGGTGCTGCTGCGTCCGCTGCCGCACCGTATCCAGGACGTCGAGATCGAGTCGCTGTATCTGGCGGCCCAGGAGCAGGCCCGGATCGGAGGCGACTTCTACGAGGTGGCCGACACGCCGTACGGAGTCCGGCTGCTCATCGGAGACGTGCGCGGCAAGGGCCTGTCGGCGGTGGGGGCGGCCGCGGCGGTGATCAACTGCTTCAGGGAGAACGCGTACGACCAGCCCGACCTGAGGGGCATCATCCATCGCCTGCAGATCACCATCGGTCGTTACGGCGCCGCGGTCCCCGCTGATGACCAGTCGGAGCACTTCGCCACCGCCCTGATCGCCGAGATCCCGCGCGGCGGCGGGCACGTCAGAATTCTCAACTGCGGGCATCCACCACCGGTGTTCGTGCGGAGCGGGGAGGTCCACGTTCTTGATCCCGCCCTCGCCTCAACACCCCTCAATCTCGCGGCGCTCCTCGGAGACCACTACTACGTGGACACCGTCGCCTTCGTCCCGGGCGATCAGATGCTGCTCTACACCGACGGCGTAACGGAGACCCGGGACCGCGCCGGCGAGTTCTTCCCGCTGCCGGACTGGATGCGGCGGCACAGCGCGGCACCGCCCCGTGAGCTGCTGGACCGGCTGCACGGAGACCTGCTCCGCTACGGCGGCGGAAGGCTCGACGACGACATCGCGGCCCTCGCCGTACGCTGCCGGCACCCCGGGGCCCAGGAGCGCTAGCCCGTGACAGCGGCCGGCGCCCGCTCGGTCAGCCGGGCCGAGCCGTCAGGTGGACGAGGATGCCGCACACCTCGTCCACGATCTCCCGGGCCTCACTCTGGTCCGCGCAGTCGCCCAGCTCGCGTGCCGCCCCGCCGATGACGGTGGTCAGCACTCTCACGCGAACCCGGCCGGCGCGTCGCCTCTCGTCCACCTCCAGGAGCCGGGCGTTGCGCCGTACCCACGCGCGGTCCCACCGGCGGCGCAGCGCGTCGAAGCCCGCGGGGCCGTCGTCCTCCCAGAGGAGGAAGCCGAGGCGCCGGTTGCCCCAGGCACCCTCCAGGTACGCCCTGGCTCCCGCCACGAAGAGGGCGACGGGATCGTCCACGCCACGGCTCCGCTCGCCGGCCAGCGTCGCCGCGGTCCGGCGCTCCTGCTCCTCCCGGAACTCCTCCCAGAGGGCGAGGTAGAGCCCTCGTTTTCCGCCGTAGTGCTGGAAGAGGCTGCCCACCGGGATGCCGGCGCGTACCGCGATCTCGGCGAGACCGGCTTCGGCGTAGCCGCGCTCGGTGAACACCTCCAGCGCGGCGTGCAGCAGGGCGTGCCGAACGGAGCCGTACCGCTCGGGGTGCCCTTCCGGCAGGCGTCCGTCTGCCTGCCCGTCCGGCCGCTGACGTGCCGCCTGCGTCCCGGTCGGCTCCACGATGCCGCTCACTGATCATTCCCACCTTCCCCGGCCCCGTCGCGGATGGCGAGGGCGACCAGCAGTTCCAGGAGGTCGGCGATGCGGCGCGGATTGCGCCCGGTGCGTTCCTCGATCCGGCGCAACCGGTAGTGCGCCGTGTTGTGGTGCACCCGCAGCCGGTCGGCGGCCAGCCGCAGGTTCAGGTCCGCCTCCGCGAAGGCCCGTATGGTCGCCGCCAGCATGTCGCCACGTCCGCGGTCCTCCTCCAGCAGCGCACGCACGCGGGGATCGACCAGCTGGCGGGCGAGGTCGTCGGCGCGCAGCGCCAGGTAGTCGAAGGGGGACAGGCGCGGCAGCGCCGCCACCCCGCCCCCGCCCGGCACCAGGTCGAGGGCGGCCCGCGCCTCCTCGTAGGCGCGTGGCAGTTCGCAGGCGCCCCGTGCGACGGTGCTGATGCCCATGGAGAGCAGAGTTCCCTCCCGCGCGAGCCGCCGCTGCACCGCCTCGAAGTGGGCACAGATGTCCTCCGCGTCCATGCCGGTGCGCACCACGGGCACGGCCACCACTTCGCCGTGGCGTACGACGACCAGGGTCCGGCCGGCCCAGGGCCCGGCGACGCTGAGGGACGCGCTGGTGGCGTAGCCGCTCTCGGCCGAGGTGAGGTCGCCGGTGTGGGTGTCGCCGATGCACACGGCCACGACCGCCATCATCGGCGAGTGCGGCCCGATGCCGTACGCCTGCGCCGTGGCCAGCAAGGGACCGCGCGCAGGCGCCGCGCCGGCCAGGAGCTGGTCCAGGAGATCCCGGCGCTCCCGGTCCGCGTCCGCGACGACGTGCTGCTGGTACTCGACGTAGGCCTGCGCGGCGTGAGTGCTGGCGTAGTCGACGTACCGCATCAGCGGTGTGACGAGGGACAGCGCGGCCTGTTGTGCCTCGGCGGACGTGCCCGCGCAGTCCAGCAGCGCGTCCCACAACACCTGCCGGCCGACCCTGAAGGCGCTGATCCAGTCCTCGAGGGCGAACCCCGCGCGGGCTCGGCGCATGGCTGCCGCGCGGCTGAAGAGCAGGTCCTCGGGGGCGATGTCCTGGCCGCCGGCCAGCGCCGCCAGCTGTATCCGGTAGTGCGTGAGGACCTGGTTCCGTACGTCGTCGAAGAACCGCTCGTCCTGCAGCGCGTACGACGGGATCTCCGTACGCATCACCGCAACGGCCGTCTTCGCCACCTCCTCGAGCCGGTGCTGGACGGCGTGCAGGATGCGGTGCCGCTCCCGGCTGAGGGGTTCGGAGAGTGCGGGGACGCCCAGGGCGGGTCCGCGAGACATGGCGCCGATCGTCGCTGCCCGACTCGTGTCCCGTCAACAGGCTCGGCGGGCGAGATGCCGGGGCGACTGGGCGCGGCGCACAAGTCGGCGACCGCGAAGTTGGGTGCTCGCACCCAATGTGCGCCCGGAAGGCCCCCACCTACTGTGACGCTCGCCCACCCCCAAGCACCTCGGAAGGGGCGTCATTCATGCTCGCGGTCGACGGTATCAGCGTGCGTTTCGGCGGGATAACGGCACTTGACGGTGTCGCGTTCACCGTCGAGCCGGGCACCGCCGTGGGGCTCATCGGACCGAACGGAGCCGGTAAGACCACCTTGTTCAACTGCCTCACCAGGCGCTGCACCCCTGACGCGGGGACGGTGCGGTTCGAGGACGAGGACCTGCTCGCCCTCCCGCCGCACGCCGTGGCCGGGCGCGGCATCGCCCGCACCTTCCAGAACCTGGGACTGTTCCCGCGGCTCACGGTCCGGGAGAACGTCATGATCGGCGCCCACAGCCGGGGGCGCACCGGACACCTCGCCGCGGCGCTCCGGCTGCCCCGCGTCCGGCGCGAGGAGGCGGAACTGCGTGACCAGGCGGACGACCTGCTACGGAGGCTCGGCCTGGCGGACGTCGCCGACCACCCCGCCTCCGGGTTGCCGTTCGGCACCCTCAAACGCGTCGAACTCGCCCGGGCGCTCGCGGTACGACCCCGGTTGCTGCTGCTCGACGAACCCGTCAACGGTCTCAGCCACGGCGAGGTCGACGAATTCGGGGATCTGGTCCGCACGGTGCGCCAGGCGTTCGACCTGACGCTCGTGGTGGTCGAACACCACATGGGATTCGTGATGGGCCTGTGCGACAAGGTGGTGTGTCTCGACTTCGGGCGCAAGATCGCCGAGGGCTCGCCGGAGGAGATCCAGCGCGATCCGGCGGTCATCGAGGCGTACCTGGGGGTGGCGGCATGAGCGAGCCGACCACCGACCGCACCGAGGCCGGGCCGAGTGCGGAGCCGGACTTCCTGAAGGTGTCCGGCCTGCACGCCGGATACGGCCAGGCCCGCGTGCTCCAGGGTCTCGACTTCTCCGTCGCCCGCGGCGAGGTGTGCGCGATCCTCGGCCCCAACGGCGCGGGCAAGACGACAACCCTGCGCGCCCTGTGCGGCATGGTCCGCGGCCGAGGCTCGGTGACCCTGAACGGTGCGGAGCTGCTGGGCCGTTCCCCGGAGCAGGCGGCCCGGCTCGGTGTGGCGCACGTGCCCGAGGGCCGGGGCACCTTCAACGACCTGACCGTCGAGGAGAACCTGCGCATCGGCGCCCACCTGCGCACCGGCCGGTGGCGGCGGGGCCGCGCCGAGCGCGCGGCCGTGGTGGCCGACCTGGAACGGATCTACGGCTACTTCCCCAAGCTGCGCCAGCGGTCCCGCCAGGCCGCCGGCAGTCTCAGCGGCGGCGAGCAGCAGATGCTCGCCATCGGCAGGGCATTGATGCTGCGGCCTTCGCTGCTGCTCCTGGACGAGCCGTCGCTGGGGCTCGCGCCGCTGGTCACGCGTGAGCTGTTCGAGATCGTCCGTGCCGTGAACGAGGAGGAACGCACCACCGTGGTGGTCGTCGAACAGAACGCCCAACTCGCGCTGGATGTCGCGCACCGGGCCCACGTACTGGAGGCCGGCCGTCTGGTGCTGTCCGGACCGGCCGACCGGATCCGCGAGGACGGGCAGGTCGCCGAGGTGTACCTGGGTGTCTCCGTCCGCTCCGGAAAGGACGGGTGAGGGCCGTGACCGAACTGCTCCAGCAAGTGGTGGAAGGGGTCGGCTCCGGCGCGGTCTACGCCAGTCTGGCGCTGGCTCTGGTGCTGATCCACCGGTTCACCGGCATCGTCAACTTCGCTCAGGGTGAGCTCGCCATGATCTCCACGTATGTGGCGTGGCAGCTCGTGGCGTCCGGGATGTCGTTCTGGCTGGCGCTGCCGGTCACCCTGGCGGTGTCCTTCATCGGCGGCATGCTGGTCGAGCGGATCGTCATCCGGCCCGTGCAGCACGCGCCCGAGCTGACGATGGTCATCGTCACGGTCGGCCTGTTCATCTTCGTCAACGCGATGGCCGGTCTGATCTGGTCGTTCACCGTGAAGGACTTCCCGCAGCCGTTCCCCGGCGGCGGGATCGACCTGGCCGGAGTGCGCGTGGACTGGTCGACCCTCGGGATCATCGCGGTCGTCGCCGCCGTGATGGGGCTCCTGTACCTGCTGTTCCAGCACACCTCCATCGGCCTGGTGATGCGGGCGGTCGCCTGCAACCCCGCCTCCGCCCGGCTGTCGGGCATCCGGGTGGGACGGGTGCTGATGCTCGGCTGGGGGCTGGCCGCGACGGTCGGCGCCGTGTCGGGCGTACTCGTCGCCCCGGTGCTGTTCCTGGAGCCCAACATGATGGGCGGGGTGCTCATCTACGCGTTCGCCGCGGCCACCCTCGGAGGCTTCGACAGCCCGGTCGGCGCGGTCGTCGGAGGCCTGTTCGTGGGTGTCGCCGAGACGCTGGCCGGGGCGTACGTGGACGCGATCGGTGCCGATCTGAAGGTGGGAGTACCCCTGTTGATCATCCTGGTGGTGCTACTGGTGCGGCCCCAGGGCCTGTTCGGACGGGCGGCGGTGGAACGCGCATGAGCACGATCGTCGCAACACTCGGCACCGAACGCGCCCGGCGCCTGCGGGCCACGGTCACCGCGCTGCTCGCAGCGGCAGTCGCCGTCGGCGCACCGTTCTACTTCGCCCCCTTCCAGGTCTTCCAGTTGACCATGGTGCTGCTGTACGCCGTGGCGCTGGCCGGACTGAACCTGCTGGTCGGATTCGGCGGGCAGATCTCCCTCGGACACGGCGCGTTCTTCGCGGCAGGGGCGTACACGGCGGCGGTCATGCTCGACCGGTACGACACCGGCCACCTGGCCACGCTGCCGGTCGCGGCCGCCGGATGTTTCCTGCTGGGCCTCGGTTTCGGGGTGCCCGCTCTGCGGCTGCGCGGGTTGTACCTGGCCCTGGTCACGCTCGCGTTCGCGGTGTTCCTGCCGCCGCTGCTCAAGCGGCTCGAACCGGTCACGGGCGGCTCGATGGGCCTGACCGTGGACAAGGTGCAGCCGCCCGCGTGGAGCGGGCTGGCCGAGGACCAGTGGACGTACTTCGTCGTCCTCGCCGTCGCCGCGGTGGCCCTGCTGCTCGCCCGCAACCTGCTGCGGTCCCGGGTCGGCCGGGCACTGCTCGCCGTGCGGGACAACGAGAGCGCCGCGGAGGTCATGGGCGTGCGACTGTCGCTGCACAAGACCCTCGCCTTCGCGTGGAGCGCGATGTTCGCGGGTGTCTCGGGGTGTGTGTACACCTGGGTGATCGGCTTCGTCTCGCCCGATTCGTTCAGCTTCGTCCTGTCCATCACGCTGCTGGCCGGCCTGGTGGTCGGGGGGCTCGCCTCGCTGTACGGACCGCTGCTCGGGGCGGCGTTCGTGATGTACGTGCCGAGCGTGGCCCAGGACATCAGCGAGGCGGCGCCCGGTGTGGTGTTCGGCCTGCTGATCATCGCGGTGATGTTCGTGGCGCCGACGGGACTGGCCGGCCTGGCGGCACGCGTCCGTGGCGCCGCCGCCCGCCGCCTCACCCGTACCCCCACCACCGACAGGACGCCCGACCCCGAACCCTCCGCGCACCCCACCCCGGCGGATCCCTCACCTGCCGACGCCGAACCCGTGGGCGCTGCGCCCCGCACGGAAAAGGAATGACTCACATGCGCAAGACGACCTCTCTGCGGGCGGCCGCGGCCGCGTCCGCCGCCCTGCTCCTCGCAACCGCCTGCAACAGCCAGCGAGCGCAGGACGACAAGAACGCCGCCGCCGACGGCGCGTGCCAGGGTCAGCAGACCACCGGCATCACCGACAAGACCATCAAGCTGGGCGGCATCTACCCGCTGTCGGGACCGGCTTCCGCCTACGGCACGATCAGCAAGGGCGTGGGCGCCTACTTCAAGCACGTCAACGACAAGGGTGGCATCGACGGCCGCACGGTGGAGTTCACCGTCCGCGACGACGGTTACCAGCCGCCCAAGGCGGTCGAGGAGGCCCGCAGACTGGTCGAGCAGGAGAAGGTCTTCGCCGTGTTCCAGACGCTGGGCACCCCGTCCACGGCAGCCGTGTGGGACTACCTCAACAAGCGGAAGGTGCCGCAGCCCTTCGTCGCCACCGGCGCCTCCGTCTGGGGCACGGACGACAAGCACCCGTGGACCACCGGCTGGCAGCCCAACTACGTTGCCGAGTCACGGGTGTACGCCAAGTACCTCAAGGAGGAGAGGCCGAAGGCCGAGGTCGCAGTCCTCTACCAGAACGACGACTTCGGCAAGGATCTGCTCGGCGGGTTCAAGGAGGCCCTCGCCGGCAGCGGCATCAAGGTCGTCGCCGAGGAGAGCTACGAGGTCACCGACCCCTCCGTCTCGGCCCAGATGTCCGGCCTCGCCCGCTCCGAGGCGGATGTGCTGCTGAACATCACCACGCCCAAGTTCGGCAGCCAGGCCCTCGCCGCCGATGCCAGGAACACCAAGTGGAACCCGCTGCACATCGTGAACAACGTCTCCTCGTCCGCCACTGTGCTCAAGCCCGTCGGGTTCAAGAACGTCCAGGGCGTGGTCTCGGCGACCTACTTCAAGGACCCCGCCGACCCGCAGTGGGCCGATGACGCGGAGATGAAGACGTACCGGGACGCGCTGCGCAAGTACGCGCCAGGCTCCGACCCGGCCAACCAGTTCAACGCCTACGGCTGGACCGCCGCCTCCAGCCTGCACAAGGCCCTGGACACGATGAAGTGCCCGACCAGGGAGGGACTGCGCGACGCGGTGCGCAACCTGAAGGACGTCGAGGTGGACATGCTGCTGCCCGGTGTCGCCCTCTCCACCGGGCCCGACGACGCGTTCCCGATCGAGACGATGCAGCTGATGCGGTTCAAGGGCGAGCGGTGGCAGCTGTTCGGCAAGCCGGTGGACACCCGCAAGGAGTTCGGTTCCCCGGCGAACTGAGCCGGCGGGGGCGGTCCGAGTCGGTGCCCGACACCTGCGGACCGCTCCCGCCCCCCGCCGGAACGTGCGCGCATCGGCTCCTGCCCGAGGCGCCCTGACCGCCGGCCTGACCGAGCGTGCGCAGCGCTCACCCGTCCTGCGGACGCTCTTGAGCGGACTGGCGCGCCTTACTGAGATTCCTCGGCCTGAGCCTGTGGTTCTCCCCACAATTCAGGCTAAATGGACCTTTTCGTGGCATTGGTCACATCGCAGGACGGGCGTTCTGTCTACGTTCGCAGTTCCGTGCCCTCCCACACGAACCGCGAGGCCCTGCACCATGCCGCACCGACCGTCCCCCCTGTCGCACCCGCAGAGCGCACGGAGGCGCAGGCCCCGCGCCAGGCGCGCCGCGGGCCGCGTCGGCGTTCTCGCGGCTTTTGTGGCGATGCTCCTCTCGGCCGGCACGCTCGCCCCGGCACTGGCGGCCACCGCGCCGACGGGGCCCGACGACGCCACGACCCACTTCCGGGCGCTGGTGCGGCCGGAGGGGAAGGAGCGGGTGACGGCCGCGGTGCTCGACCTGGACGGCATGGACCGGGAGCCCGTGGTGTACGGCGACGACTCGCCGTACGACACCGCGAGCATCGTCAAGGTCGACATTCTTGCCGTCGCGCTGCTCCAGGCGCAGAACGCCGGACACGACCTGACCGCGCGGGAGCGCGCCTGGGCGGCGGCGATGATCGAGCGCAGCGACAACGCGGCGGCGAACGCGCTGTGGCGGCGCATCGGCCTGGCGCCGGGCCTGGAGGCGGCGAACAAGCAGCTGGGGCTGACCTCGACGAAGGGCGGCCCCGGCGTCAGGTGGGGGCTGACGCGGACGACGGCGAGCGACCAGATACGGCTGCTGCGCGCGGTGTTCGACACTGCCCCGGCTCCCCGCGCGACCCCCACGGCGCTCAATGAGTCCTCCCGAACCTACATCCGCACCCTGATGGCCCACGTCGTCGGCGAGCAGGCATGGGGCGTGTCGGCGGCCGCCGGCTCCGGATGGGCCTTGAAGAACGGCTGGCTGCAGCGCAGCAGGACCGGGCTGTGGGACGTCAACAGCGTCGGACAGGTCACGACGAGTGGACACCGCTACCTCGTCGCCGTCCTCTCGGACGGCAGCACATCGATGAAGGACGGCGTCTCGCTGGTGGAACGCGCGGCCCGCGCGGCGGTCTCCTCGGCGACCGCGCGCTGACGACACCCCTGCCCCGGCCTCGTCCCGCTGCTCAGCGTCCCGGCAACGTCTCCTGCAGCCAGTCGAAGACGACCTCGCAGTGCTCCTGCGGGGCCATCGGAGAGCAGTGCAGTTGCGCGCCGGTGGCGGCGCTGAGCTTCATGTAGTCCTTGGGGGACGTCAGCTTGTCGAACAACTCGCGCGGCTGCCCGGGATAGAACTGCTCGTCGTCGTAGTCCAGGACCAGTGTGGGCGTCTTGATGCGCCCCACGACGTTCGTGATGTCGAGCGACTCGACGAGCTTGGCCGGGGTGTGGAAGTCGGTGAACATCTTCCCCTGGCGGGCGGCGAGCATCGCCGGCACGGAGAACGGTTCGAACCGCTTTCTCAGCGTCGCGGCCTCGGCCGGCGACAGCTCGGGGACGACCTCCTTGTTCCAGATGTTGTTCGTCTCCTCCTTGTCCGGGGTGAGGATCTCCCGGATCTCCGCCGGGAAACCCAGCCAGGGCCTCAGTACCCCGGGCATCGCCACCAGAGCGGCGATCCTGCGCTCGTAGGCCGCGGCCCGGGGAGCCAGCTCGCCTCCCATGCTCAGTCCGGTCAGGGCGATCCGGTCGGTGTCCACGTCGGAACGGGCGGCCAGCCAGTCGACGAGGGGAGTCACCACCGTCTCCCAGCGCGGCGTGAAGACCACGCGGTCCACGAAGAGCATCTGGCCCTGGCCCGGTCCGTCGTACACGAGGGCGTTCCAGCCGCGCTCCAGGGCGGCCGACACACCGTAGGTCCACATGTCGACGTTCTGTCCGTCGCTGCCGTTGGTGAGGATCACGGTGGGGCGTCGCCCGGCGGCGTCGTCCGGTCGGAAGAACCAGACCGGAAGCGGCGTGTTCCCGTACGGAACGTTCGCCGTCACCGGGGCCGGGTCGGACAGTTTGCAGAACGTGTCCCAGGCGCCGCGCGTGGACTTGTACAGCTGCTCCTCGTTGCCGGGGTCGTCGGAGCCGAGGACGAAGAACAGCGCCTGGCTGTAGTACTGCGATGCCCGCAGCGCACGGAAGCGCGTGGTCTCGCTGCCGGGCTTGTCGCCCTCGGGCCCTTTCGACAGCCGGTCGGCCAGCTTCCCGAAGGTCTCCACATACGTCTGCGCGGAGAGCCCGGCCTCGTTGATCGCGTTCACCGCGGTGAGCACCTCGCCGACTTCGGCGGAACCCTGACCGGATCCACCCAGGGCGAGAAGCGCGTTGAAGTTGAACCCCGGGTCCTTGAAGAGGGTCATCACCCCGGGCGTGGCACCGTCCGCGGAACCGGTGGCCGGCCTTGTGGGACTCGGGGTGGTCCCTTGCGCGGAGGTAGTGCCCAGGGGCGTACAGCCGGCCGCCAGCACCGCCCCGGCGCCGACGACGAGCCCAGTCAGTGCCGTCCGCCGGGTGGGGTCGGCGGGGCCCTTCGGAAAATGCGTCATATCAGCCGACCGTAGGAGCGGTGCCCCTCGCATCCCGTTGACCACACCGGCGATTCCCCCGAACAGCCGCCATGAGATCCACTTGGGGCCGGACTTGTCGTGCTCAGGGCTTGTGTTCATGACACCTGTGGGAGCAGCCCCGCCTCTGCGCGGGCGGCCGACGACGCGCCCCGCGCAGCCGCAGGGCGGGCGGGCACCCCCGAACCGAGGCCCAGGAAGCCTCGGAGGCCCTGTCGGCCTGTGTTTCCTCTAGAGTCGGCCCTATGACGGAGGCATCGGCCCAGGACCGCGGCGCGCGGTCCCGTGACGCGATACTGGACTCCGCCGGCGAACTGATGGCGCGCTGCGGCTACGCCGCCACGTCCATCTCGATGATCTCCGCCGCCTGCGGTCTGCCGGTCAGTTCGATCTACTGGCACTTCGGCAGCAAGGACGGGATCTACGTCGCGGTGCTGGAGCGGGCCAGGACCGCGCTGCTGGCGGCCCTGCCCCCGGCCGAGGTCCCGGGCACCGACGTGGCGCAGCGTCTGGACACCTTTCTCGTGGAGGTCGAGGACGCATTCCGGCGTCACCCGCACGGTGTGAAGCTGCTGTTGGGGCTGGGCACGGTGCGGCAGGACGCCAGTGCGGCGGCCGTGGCCGAGGTGCGTCAGTACCGCGACGCGCTGGTGGCCTGGGCCCGGGATTCGGTGGGCTCCGTCTTCTCCTTGCGTGACCGCCCCGAGGTTGCGGACGAGTTGGCGCGCTTCACGCTGAGGATGGCGAGCGGAACCGCCGTGGCCCGTTGGTTCGAGCCGGACACCCTGCTGGAGACCGGACCGCTGCGCGTGGCGTTGCTGGCGCTGGCGGCCCACCACGGCGTTCCGGTGCGGGGCGTCCCGGGCGAGGACGCCCCGCACCGCGGCGTCACGACCGTGGAATGACGACCCGGTACTTGCCGCCCGGAGACTGCTCGGGCGGCTCATGGGCGCGTTCGACGCTCACCTGGCCTGCCCCGTGGTCGGTGAGCAGGGCGACCATCTCCTTTCGCACCGCCGTCCACAGCCGCTCCCGATCGGCTCCGGCGGCGGGCCGGATCCGTACCCGGACACAGGCGGGCGCCGTCTGGACGATCTGGAACAGATCGATGCCCGGGATGCTCTCCAGGAGGGTCTCGAAGGCCATGGGCACGATACGGACGGTGCCGCCGTCCCGGCGCGGGAAGGACAGCAACTCGGCCGCGCGGCCGCGGACCTTGATCGCGGGGAGCGGGTCTCCGCACTCGCAGGCATCCGGGCGCAGCAGGACGCTGTCGCCGAGGTCGTAGCGCAGGATCGGCTGCGCCCATCGGCACAAGCTGGTCAGGAGCACCGTGAAGGACTCCCGGCCCGGCGGGGTGGGGCGGTGGTCGGCGTCGACGGGCTCCAGGATCAGCCAGTCGCTGTGGGCGTGGAGCCATCCGAACGGGCAGCCGTAGGCCAGGGCGAGACTCTCGTTGCAGCCGTAGGTGTTGACCAGGTGCGCCCCGAAGGCGGAGCGGATCCTTTGGTGGTCGCGGTCACTGACGCCCTCGGCCAGCAGCGACACCACAGCCGGGGCGATGCGCAGCCGGCCGGCCAGCTGCTCGCCGGCGAGCAGCGCGATCATCGTGGCGTAGCCGGTCAGGAACACCGGGCGGTACCGGTTGAGCCGGTCCACCAGCTCCGGCAGCGGGCTGTGCGCCGACAGCACCAGGCTGCCCCGGGCGGGCAGCCGGCCGGCCGCGCGGGAGCGGGCGATGACGGCGTACGCGGCCAGATGGCCGCTGGTGGCCACGATGTGCGCCGACCGCACGCGGCGGGCGAGCAACCGGGCCGTCACCGAGGGGGTGAGGGTACGCAGGGCCGCCCGCAGCGACAGGGCTCTGACCACCGCCGCAGCGCGGTCATCCAGCAGGAAGAGGCCGCGGTGGCCGGTGGTTCCGGATGTGGTGGTGGCCAGGTACCGGCCCAGGAAGCGTTCGCCCACCCGTCCGGGATCCGCGACGAAGGCCCGTACGCGGTCGATGGTCACCTCGGGATCGGTGACCCAGTCGTCGAAGCGCGCCATCAGGGTCTGCTTGCGCGTCACCGGCAGCAGGGCGGGGTCCTCGACGCGTTCGGGCAGGGTCCGGTACAGCTCGCGGTAGTACGGCGAGCGGGCGCGGGCGAAGTCGACCATCGCGGCCAGCCGCTCCCGCTGCCGGTGCGCCAGGGCGTCCGGGCCCTGCCGCAGTGTCCGGCGCCCGTCCCGGACCAGGGCGAATGTCGAGGTCATCGCACCGCTCCTCGGTGAACGGGGGAGGACTGCCAGAACGCGCAGTGGTGGTCGGCCGCGAACCCGGTGGTGGGGCCGACCCGGTCCGGCGCCAGCACCTGGACGCGGTCCCCGTCGGCGGTGTAGCGCGGCCAGCGCGGAGTCCCGGGCGCGTTGGGATCGCCGGTGGCCGTGAAGCGGGCCCAGTAGGCGGTCATGGTGGCGGACAACCGGCGCTGGGCGGGCTCCAGGGGCGGTAGCGCGTGCGTGGGGAAGAGATAGGCCAGTTCGGAGGCGTGGAAGGCACCCTGTGGCGTGTGTGGTGCCGGGATGAACGGCGGTGCCTGCGTGTCGTGGAACTCGTAGGCGTAGACGGCCGCCCGGGTGCTGTACAGCCGGCTGTCGGCCCGTGCCGGGCAGGCGAACCGCTGGTCGGTGCCGACGGCGGAGTACGCCAGGTTGGGGGACGGATACGCCGAGGCAGGGTACGCGTCGAGGACCGCGGCCGCGCGGTCTGCGTGCTGCAGCCTGATCAGGGCGGCATACGAGGCGGGGGTCAGCGGGCCGCCGCCCAGCAGGTCCACGTACAGAGCGGTGAAGTAGCGGTATTCGTCATGCGTGTTGCCGCTCAGCGTCGGCACAGCGTTCACCCGTCCCTCGGCCCACGCCGCGTGCGGAGGGCGCGGGAGGACGCGTGGCCCGGTGTTCGGACCCCACAGGGACGAGGCTCCGGTCCCGGTGGCGCGGATGAGCCGGGTGGTGGGCACGGCGCGCAGACAGGCCTCCGCGGTCGTCGGGTCGGTGCAGCCGACCGAGGCCGCGAAGTCGCTTCCCTTCCGCTCGGCCGCGGCGAGCGTGAGGGGCGTCAGACCACCGACCGCGGCGCAGCTTCCGCTCTGCTGGATCGCCCGGTGGAACAGCCCTTTCGCGGTCGGCGAGGCGATGTGGAAACAGGTGTCCGCCGATCCGGCGGACTGGCCGCCCAACGTCACCCGGTTCCGGTCGCCGCCGAAGGCACCGATGTTGCGCCGCACCCAGCGCAGCGCGGCCTGCTGGTCCATGAGGCCGTAGTCGCCCGAGGCGTGGTCCGCGCTCTCGGCGGACAGGGCGGGATGGGCGAGGAACCCCAGTGCTCCGAGGCGGTAGTTGACCGTCACCACGACCACGCCCCGTGCGGCCAGCGCGGCGCCGTCGTAGTCGCTGCCCGCGCCGTAGACGTTGCCTCCGCCGTGCAGCCACACCAGCACCGGGAGGGGGCGGCCGCCGGTGCGGGCGGGCGTCCACACATTGAGGTGCAGGCAGTCCTCGGTGGTGCTGCCGGTGCGGTTGGACTCGCCGGGCAGGACAGGGCCCCCGTCGGGGAGCAGCGTCAGCGGTAATTGGGGGCAGGGGTCGGCCGGTTGGGTGGCGTCCCGTACGCCGGACCACCCCGCTGCGGGGCGCGGCGGACGCCAGCGCAGTTCACCGGTCGGCGGGGCGGCGAACGGGATTCCCTGGAAGACCCGCCCGCCGTCGCGGTCGGCCGCGCCCCGCACCCAGCCCCGGTCGGTGCGTACGACCAGGGAACCGGTGCCGGAATCGGCGCGGGCAGCGGGCGGGGGAACGGTCAGTGACAGGAGCAGGGCCGCGGCGGCGACTGTGGCGCGGGCCAGGGCGTGGCGCAGGCTCGGGGCTCTCATCCGTCGCTCCGGGTTCGGGTGCGGGTGCGAGGGGTCGTGGCGTGCTCGTAGGCGCCGATGTCGCAGGCGGCGCCCTGCGGGCGGGTGACACCGCGCTGGTCGGTGGCCGGGCAGCCGTCGGCCGCGTCCAGGGCGGGGCTGCCCGGCAGCAGTGCGGCCGTGTCCGTGGAGCCGCCGTGGTCCGCGACCGGTCCCAAGAGCGGGTCCCGGCTGGGCAGATCACCCACGGCGGTGAGCCGGCAGCTGCCGTCGCCGTCGAGGTTGTGGCCCAGCGACGTGATGGTGGCGAAGGCCTTCTCGCAGTCGCCGGCCGCGCCGTCGACGGTGTTGCCCGCGACGACGGAGTTGCGCAGGGTCATACGCCCCAGCGGCAGATCGACGATGTCGGGGATGGGCGCGGGCAGGCTGTCCAGGTAGGCCGGCGCGATGTTGATTCCGCCCCCGCCGTCGCTGGAACTGTTCCTCGTGATGGTCGAGTTGAGGATCCGCACGGTTCCCAGGCCGCGGATGTCGATGCCTCCGCCGTACCCGCCGAGGCTGCCGGGACGGTCGCCGGGGTCCGTCACCCGGTTGTCGGCGACCGTCGAGTTCGTCACGGTGCCGCTGTCGTCGAATCTGATGCCCCCGGCCTCTCCCGCGGCGTTCCGGCTGACCGTGCTGTCCACGAGATCCAGGTGGGAGTCCGGGATGTTGAAGACGCCGCCGCCGTAGCCGGCGGAGTTCCCGGTCACGGCGACCCGTCGCAGTGTCAGGTGCCGTTCGTTGGCGATGCCGCCGCCACCGGTGTCGGTGAAGGGCAGTTCGCGCTGCCTGGCCCTTCCCCCGGTGATCGTCACATCGGACATGTGGGTGTCCGCCCGCAGGCGGAAGACCCGGTCCAGGCGGTTGGCGTCGATGACGGTGCTGCGTGCGCCGGCGCCTCGAACGATGGTGGGAGCGTCGACGTTCAGGTCGCCTGTGGTGGGATCGGGATGGGAACCGAGGATCAGCCGCGGATCCGGCGGGATCGTCAGCCGGTAGTGGCCGGGAGGCAGCGTGATGGTGCTGCCCGGCCGGGCGTTGGCCGCCATCACGGCGGCGCGCAGGCTGCACGCGCCCGACGCGGTACGGCACCGGCCGTCCGACGGGTCGGCGTCCACCGCGTCAGCGGTGGTGTCCACGGTGAACTGCGCAGGGCCGGCGGCCCGGGCCGCGGCGGTGGGGGCGGCAAGGGGCTCCGTGACGGTCAGGACGATGACGGCGAGTGCCGCAAGGGTGACGTGGACCCTCATGCGGTGAACTCCTCTCGGCGAGGAATCTGGGCGTACGAGGACTGGGTTTGCTGCGAGAACTTCGCGCTGGTGCGGGAGGCGCGGCTCGTGCGGAGAGCGCGACGGGGCTGCACTGGAGCGGTGACGCCGACCGAGGAGCAGAAGTCGAACCGGCTGAGCGGGAGAACAGGTCCGCGTCTGTAGCGAGCGTTCCATTCAGAGGGAGGCGTGTCCACATGGCTGCAGAGAATTGACCGGAAGCGGAGCGGCTCCGCGGGACGGCCGTGGCCTCGCACGTGTCGATCCCACGGGCGCGATTGCCCGGCGTGGTTGACACCGTCCGGCGTGCGATTCATCACAGCAAGTTATGTTGTGCACAATTTAATTGCTCGCTAGCGTCTGGAGGGAACACCACCACGCCAGGGAGGCGCCATCATGGATCCCGTCCGCTACGAGGACTACCGCCCCGCCGAACGTCCCACCTACCAAGAGGAGTTGGACGCAGTGGTCGCCCAGGTGGCGCAGCGCACCCGCGCCTCGGTCGAGCGCGAGGCCGTCGGCCGCGCCGTCCGCACCGCCCACGGAAAGACCTACGGCCTCCTCAAGGCAACCGTCACGGTCGGTGACAACCCGGGCTTCTACGGCCAGGGCGTCTTCGCCAGGCCCGCCGTGTACGAGGCCGTCGTCCGCTACTCGAACGGCCTCGGCCACCAGCGCCCCGACCACCAGCTGGGCGCGGCGTGCGGGATGGGCATCAAGATGTTCGGCGTCCCCGGCCCCTCGCTGCTGGACGACGAGCCGGACAGCGGTACGTTCGACCTCAACCTGATCAACAACGAGGTCTTCTTCGCGAACACCGCCTACGACTACATGGTCATCGAGGAGCTGTTCGCCGAACTGCCCGAGGCCCTGGTGAACCCCGCCCGCCGCAAGAGCTGGATGGCGGAGTTCCTGACGCGCCGGGGCACCCTCACCGACCCCGACAGCTGGCTGTGGGACGAACTGTTCGCCATGCTGTCGTTCACCACCGTCCCGCGCAGGAACCTGCTGTCGTACACCTACAACAGCATGGGCGCCTTCCGGTACGGCGACCACATCGCCAAGATCCGTACCGTGCCGACGGCCGAGTCCCTGGCCTCCCTCTCGCACCAGATCGTGGACGTGCGCGCGGACCACGAGGCGTTCCGCCGCACCCTGGTGGCGGAGGCCGTGGAGAGGGACCACTCCTTCGAGCTCCAGGTGCAGCTCAACACCGATCCGGTCCGCATGCCGGTGGACAACACCTCCGTGAAGTGGCCCGAGGAGCTGTCCCCCTGGGTGACCGTCGCCCGTGTGGACCTTCCGCGCCAGGACGTCGGCGGGGACGACAACCTGACGGCCGCCGACGCCACATCGATCACCCCGTGGCGATCCCGCGAGGAGCACCGGCCCATCGGGGAGATCCAGCGGGTGCGACAGGAGGTGTACCGGCGCTCCTCCATTGAGCGGCACCGCATCAATGGGCAACCGCGGCGCGAGCCGGCCGGCAGCGCGGAACTGCTCGGCTGAGCTGCCTCAGCCGCGTCCCCCGCCGCCGCGCTGAGCGCATTCGGCGACGCCGTCGCCGGGGCAGCCGTGAGGGCGCGCGGACGCGATGCGCCGGGCACAGTGCCGCCGAAACAGCCGACCCCGGACCGGCTCGGTCCGGGGTCTGAGGGCGGGTCAGGTGCTGAGGATCGGACGAGGCGGGCCGATGAAGGTCAGCGCGTGGGGTCGAGAAGTATCTTGCGGACGCCGTCGGAGCGGCCGGCGAACAGTTCGTACGCCGCCGGGCCTTCGGAGAGGGGGAAGCGGTGGGAGACCACGACCTCCGGCTTGATCCGGCCGGCGCGCGCGAGGGCGATCAGGGGAGGGAGCTCGTAGTGCACCGAGCAGAGTCCGATGGCGAACTCGAGTTCCTTGACCTGTGCCAGTCCCATGTGGAAGGGGAACGCCTTGCTCTGGTTGACTCCGATGACGCTGACCCGGCCGGCCTGCCGGACTGCCTTCAGGGCGAGTTCGATGGTGGCGTCCGAGCCCACGGCCTCCACCACGGCGTCCGGCCCGCGTCCGGCGGTCATGTCCCGTACGGCCGTCCGCGTGTCCTCGCCCTCGACCGGCTCGACACCCAGGGTGGCGGCGAAGGCGCGGCGCTCCGGGACCAGGTCCGCGCCCAGGACCCGCGCGGCGCCCATCGCGAAGGCGGACTGGGCGGCCATGAGGCCGACCGGACCGAGGCCGATGACCAGGACGGTCTCACCGGGCTGGATGCGGGCACGGCGGCAGCCGTACCAGGCCGTGGGGGCATTGTCCGTCAGGACGACGGCGGCCTCGTCGGAGATGCCCTCGGGCAGGCGTACCAGATTGACATCGGCGTACGGCACCGCGAGGGCCTGGGCCTGGCTGCCCGGAAGCTGCGGGCTGACTCCGTAACAGAGCTCGGTACTGGACTTGGCGCGCTCGCATCGGGCCGTGAACCCGGCCGCGCAGGACCGGCACAGGGCACAGCCGACCGAGGCGGGCACCAGAACCCGGTCGCCGGGCTTGAAGCGGGTGACCTGGCTGCCGGTGTCCGCAACCACGCCGACGCACTCGTGTCCCGGTGTGTAGCCCAGTTCCGGGCTGAACCCGTTGCCATCGTAGATGTGCAGGTCGCTGCCGCAGATGCCCGCCGTGGTGACCTGGACGACCGCGTCGGTCGGGCGGGTGACGGCCGGGTCGGGGACATCCCCGTAGCGGATGTCGTGACGGCCGTGGTAGCTCAGTGCTTTCACCGGATTTCTCCCTCCCCTCTGCCGGTCAGTCCGCGATCTTCAGCACCAGCTTGCCGTGGTTCTCACCACGGAAGAGCCGCATCAGGGTTTCGGGGAACGCCGCCACTCCGCCGGACACCACGTCCTCGAGAGACTTCAGCCGGCCCTCCGCGCGCCACGCGGCCATCTGGGCGATGCCCTCGGAGTAGCGGTCGGCGTAGTCGAACACGACCATGCCCGTCATGGAGGCGCGGTTCACCAGCAGCGAGAGGTAGTTGGCGGGGCCTTTCGGCTCGGTGCTGTTGTACTGGGAGATCGCGCCGCAGACGACGATGCGGGCACCGTGCGCCAGCCGCAGCAGCACGGCGTCCAGAATGTCACCGCCGACGTTGTCGAAGTACACGTCGACGCCGTCGGGGGCGTGCTCGCGCAGCGCCTTGCGCACGTCCTCCTTCTGGTAGTCGATCGCGGCGTCGAACCCGAACTCGTCGACCACCAGCCGGCACTTGGCCTCGCCGCCGGCGATGCCGATGACCCGGCAGCCCAGGATCTTGGCGATCTGCCCGACGACGCTGCCGACCGCTCCCGCCGCTCCGGAGACGACGACGGTCTGGCCGGGCTCGGGACGTCCGATGTCGATCAGGCCGAAGTAGGCCGTCAGGCCCGACATGCCGAGAGTGCCGAGATACGTGGGCAAGGGGGCGGCGGCCGGGTCGACCTTGGTCACGCCGCGCCCGTCCGACACGCAGTACTCCTGCACCCCGAACGAGCCCGACACATGGTCGCCGACCGCAAACCCGGAGTGCCGGGAGGCGATCACCCTTCCCACCGCGCCGGCGCGCATCACCTCGCCGATCTCCACCGGGCGGATGTAGGACCTGCCCGCGTTCATCCAGCCGCGCATCGCCGGGTCGATCGACAGACAGAGCACCTGCACCAGGAATTCCCCGTCGCCCGGCTCCCCGGCCGGCTCCTCGACGTGCTCCCAGTCGGTGGGCCGCGGCTCTCCCACGGGGCGTGCAGCCAGACGCACCTGGTGGTTGATTCTGCTCATCTGTGCGGCTCCTTCGACGGTCGCGTGGGATCGGCGGCCGGTGCAGGCGGCGGGCCGGCGTCGTTGCGTACCGACGCGCCCGCCCGGCATACCGGCTAGTCGGTATGAGGGGAGCGTACGGGTGCCGTCCCGTCGGAGGCAAGAGGGGCCGGTGCGACGTACGACGCATGCGCGCGGCCCGGCCCCCTCGCGCCCCGCGTAAGGAGAAGGCCCCGGCGCGCTCCTGTCGCCGGGGCCGGTTCTTCGATCAAGGGTGGTCAGCTGATCGGTCCGCGCCTGGTTGCCCGACTGGAGCCGCCGCCTCCGGCTCGCGGGCCGGCCGCAGCGGCCATCGCCAGGCCGCAGAGCAGCGCGACCACGCCCACGATGATGTTGCTGACGACGCTACGGGTCGTGGCCATGTCGCCGGACACGACCCATGGGGAAATGATCGTCCAAGCGCCGATGGCGCACGCCGCCCAGGCCATGGCGTGGGTGCGCTCGTATGCGGATCCGAATCCGCCCATGCACAGGACAAAGGCGATTCCTGTGATCAGATTGCACACGGCCAGGTTGGTCAGCCCGCTGAACCCGACGATCCATGGCGAGGCGGCCAGGTAGAGGCCAGTGAGAACGGCCAAGGTCTCGACGGCCTGGGCACGCGGCGTGATGGTCGCCCGCTCGAAGCGGGAACGCATCTCGGCAAGGTCCGGGTGTTGCCCGATGTCTGCGTGTGTGGTCACGGTGGGCCGCCTCCTGTCAGCAGCTTATGTGTCCTTTATGTCCATGGAACGTCTGTCGGAGCAGCCGGTCAACCGGGGAGGGTTACGGTTCTCCGCAGCCGCATCAGGCGGCCGCGGGCCGCAGGGCGCCATCGACGCCGCTCGCCCCGCAGACTCCTCACCCCGCACGCACTTCCGGCCAGTGCCCGGGCCACGGCTGAGCGGCCGGCGTGCGGGGAGGGCGAGCTGGATCGCCGCTGCTCGAATGCAGCGACGTGGCGGCGATTCGCCCGTGCCCGCCTGGCTGCGAACCAAGCGGTGATGAGCGCAGCCGTCATCACCGCGATCCTTCGGCCGCCTCCGGTCGGGGTACCGGCCCTGAACAGGTCGCGGGCCCGGTCGAACGCACTCAGCGGGACTCCGGCCACGGCGTTGCGGGGCGGGCGCCGGGGCACTGACGGATGGGGATGCGTGGGGGCGGTACGTCGCACGGTCTCCCACGTGGTGCCCAGCCGACGCAAGCGCGCGGGGTCATGATGGAGCGCTTCCTGCAGGCGTGGCAGGAGCAGATCCTCCTCGTCCTGGATGTCCTGCCGTATGAGGGCGAAGGCCCGGCCGACCAGCTCGACGTGGCGGGGGTCGGCCGGCCTGGTGCGCTCGATGTCGGCGACCAGGTTGTTGATCTCCTGGTGCTCCTGTTCGACCCGGGAGGTGAGCTCTTCCCCGTCGTCTGCCAGCCGCCGCAGGGCAGGCCACAGCACGGTCTCTTCGGCGAAGGCGTGGCTGAAGGTCAGCTGGATGATGTGCTGCAGAGTCTGCTGCCGCTCCTGTGCCGGTTGGCTGCCTTCTGCGTAGAGGTTCATGAGGCGGTCGAGCTCGGCGTGGTCACGGCGCTGCCGGGTCAGGACGCTCGCCTCGCCGCCGAGCTGCTCGATGCTCTGCTCTGTGATGGAGGGCGACATCGGTTTCTCCCGGAGGTGGTCGCGGTCTCGATGGGCAGCACGACGCCGGCGGCGTCCGGTGAGCGAGGACTCGATCCCGTAGGAAGGTGACGATCGACAGCGATGCCGCTCCTCGGCCGCGGCGGGACCTGACCGTTCAGTGACCGGACGTCAGCGTTGTGCGACGAGTCAGCAGGAGTCCCAGCGCGATCATGCCGGCGCCGAGCACGAGGTGGAGCCAGTTGTCAGCGGTGTTGACGGGAACGAAGTTGGCGGCGCTGTCGTGGTCGATGATCAATCCGTAGACCCACAGCACCAGGTAGACGAGCCCGCCACCGACGAGGAACAAGCGTGCGGCGGCGGCTGTGCGGGCCATGAGCAGGCCGGCGATGCCGAACAGCAAGTGCACGATGTTGTGAAGGATCGACACCTGGAAAAGCCCCAGCAGCTTCGCTTGCGAGTCGTGCTCCGCGAACTTCATGGTGTCGTAATCGGTGGTGACACCAGGGATGAAGCCCAGGATGCCCACGACGAGGAACACCGCTCCGACGAGCATCGCGGCCTGCTGCGCGGGTGACCTGGTCATGGGTGTGCGATGTGTGCCGGCCATGGCATGCCCCTTGAGATGCTCGGCCTCTGACGACCCGCGGGTACCCGTGTCGCGTTGGGTCAAGCCCCAAGGCCCCGCACGAGCAGACCCGGGCGGGCTCCCGGGCCGGTCAGGAGGGGGACGGCGGACCCCGGAGGGTTGACACGCCGGTAACGTACGCGCAAAATCGCGGCACCGCACGACATTGTCGAACGGTGTTCGGGATTCGATCACTCCAAGGGAGTCCACCCCTGGCCCCGGTGAACGGATGCGATCAGCGCCGTCCCCGGGGGAGCCGGACACCGCCGTCGACCACCGCAGCCACGACTTGTGGTTCCCGCTTCCGTTCGCCACAGAAGGACACCCCCGTGCCGAGACTGCGCCCGATCCTTGCCGCCGCCGCTCTCGCGGTCACCGCTGCCCTCGCCCAGCCCCTTCCGTCCGCCGTCGCCGACACCACCGATGTCTCCCCGCCCGGTGCCAACGACTGGTCGTGCAGGCCCAGCGCCGAGCATCCCGACCCGGTCGTGCTCGTGCACGGAACCTTCGAGAACATGGCCAAGAACTGGCCGACGCTCAGCCCGAAGCTCAAGAGCGAGGGATACTGCGTCTTCGCCCTGAATTACGGCGGCAACGCCATGGGGCCCATCGCCGACTCGGCGCAGGAGCTCGACTCGTTCGTCGGCGCGGTGCTCGGGGCCACCGGTGCACGCAAGGTCGACCTCGTCGGGCACAGCCAGGGCGGGATGATGCCCCGCTACTACATCAAGAACCTCGGCGGTGCGACGAAGGTCGACGATCTGGTCGGCATCGTTCCCTCCAATCACGGCACAGAGGGCGTGATCCCCCTGCCTGCCGGCTCCGAGAGCAGCCCCTGTCCGGCATGCGACGAGCAGCAGGCCGGGTCGCAGTTCCTGGCCGAACTGAACGCCAAGGACGAGACACCCGCCGGCCCCGACTACACCGTCGTCACCACCAGGTACGACGAGGTTGTCACGCCGTACACCAGCGCCTTCCTGGACGGATCCGCCCGCGAGGTCACCAATGTGACGCTCCAGGACGCCTGCCCGCTGAACGCCATCGAGCACGACCAGGCACCCAACGACCCGGTGGTGCACCAGTGGGTCCTGCACGCGCTGGAGCGCACCGGTCCGGCCGACCCGGCCTTCCTGCCCTCCTGCGTCGTCTGACGCTCAGGCCGCCTGCCGCACGAGGCGGTCCCGAAGTATTTCCTGCACGCCTCTTGCCACGTTCCGGATACCCAGCAGTAACCTTTCGCCACCCCCGTACGGCACCGGTGCCTCATCCCTGCGGCTTCTGCGGACTCGCGTTCTGCCGACCGCTCCTGGTCTTTCCGTGACCCGGGAACGACACGCTCTGGACAGTTTCCCCCAGCGCCCCCACGCGCTGTCCCGCTTGCCCGGAACTCCGTGAGGTGACCGTGAGAAAACGCATGATCGTCGCTGCTCTGACCGCCCTGCTGCCGGCCCTGGGGTTCGGGACTCCGGCAGGCGCGGCCGGCACGTCGACGTTCAACTCCTCCAGCCATCCCATCTTGTTCGTCCACGGCTACAACGGCAGCGGTGCGAACTGGGACACCATGGTGAGCCGGTTCAGGAACGACGGCTGGCCCGCCGCGTACCTCGACCAGTGGAGCTACGACTCGCGGCAGTCCAACGCCACCACGGCCGAGCAACTCGCCGGTGAGGTCGACCGGTTGCTCGCCGCCACGGGAGCCTCGCAGGTCGATGTCGTCACCCACTCCATGGGCGGGCTCTCCTCGCGCCACTACCTCAAGAACCTCGGTGGCGAAGCGAGGGCCGAGGCATGGGTGTCGCTCGGCGGACCCAACCACGGCACCGACACGGCCAACGGTTGCTTCGACCCCTCGTGTGCGGAGATGCGCATCGGATCGAACTTCCTGACCGCCCTCAACTCCGGTGACGAGACGCCAGGAGGCCCGCGGTACGCGACCTGGTGGTCACCCTGCGACACGGTCATCAACCCCGACACCAGCGTCGCCCTCACGGGCGCCGGCAACACCCGGACCGCGTGCCTGGGCCACAACGCACTGCTCACCGACGCCACCGTCTACGCGCAGGTCCGCAGCATGATCAACAGTTGAGCCGTGTGTGCCTCCCGGGCAACCGGTCGCCGTGGGGACGGGCCCGGCGGCCGGCCTCGGCCGTGCTGCCCGCACGGCGGCGCCGAAGCATCCTGGAAGCATGGTGCGAGCCAATGAGGAGGTCCAAGCGCTCCTCCAGGAGTACGCCGACCTCATCGCCATCACGGGAGGCGACGCCTTCAAGGCGCGCGCGTACGAGAAGGCCGCGCGTGCGGTCGGCGGCTACCACGCGGACGTGTCCCAGCTGGACGCCGGGCAGCTGCGGGAGATTCCCAACGTCGGCAGGTCCATCGCCGACAAGATCGTGGAGTTCCTGCACTCCGGACATGTCTCCGCCATCGAGGAGCGCAGGGAGACCATCCCGGCCGGCGTCCGCGAGCTGATCACCATCCCCATGCTCGGCCCCAAGAAGGCCCTGGTGCTCTACGAGGAACTGGGCATCTCCTCCGTGGACCAGTTGCTCGACGCCATCCACGAGGAGCGGTTGCGCGACCTGAAGGGCTTCGGCGAGAAGACCGAGGAGAACATCCTCCACGGCATCGCCTTGATGCAGAAGGCCGGCGACCGCATCCTCCTCGACGCGGCCATGGACACCGCCGAACAGATCGTCGCCGAGCTGTCCCGCATCACCGGCTGCGGACGGTGCTGCTACGCCGGGTCACTGCGCCGCATGTGCGAGACCATCGGCGACATCGACATCCTGGTGGCGTCGGAACAGTCCCGCCCCTTCATGAACGCGGTCGCCGGCCTTCCGTACACCGCCGAGGTCATCGCCCGGGGCGAGAAGAAGACCAGCATCCGCACCACCAAGGGACTCCAGATCGACGTCCGGGTCCTGCCACCGGAGTCCTGGGGAGCCGGACTCCAGTACTTCACGGGGTCGAAGGCCCACAACATCCGCACCCGCGAGATCGCCGTGCGCCACAAGCTCAAGCTCTCCGAGTACGGACTGTTCCGCGTCAAGAGCGGCAAGAAGATCACCTCGGAGACGGAGGAGGAGATCTACGCCCGCCTGGGTCTGCCGTGGATCCCACCGACCCTGCGCGAGGACCGCGGCGAGATCGCCGCCGGGCTGCGCGGCGAACTGCCCGACCTGCTCGACGAGGCGGACATCCGGGGCGATCTGCACACACATACCGACCTCACGGACGGTCTCGCCTCCCTGGAGGACATGGTCGCCGCGGCGGCCGGACGCGGCTACGCCTACTACGCGATCACCGACCACGCCCCCGACCTCGCGATGCAGCGCATGACCAAGGAGAAGATCCTCGCCCAGCGCGAGCGTGTACGGGAACTGGACCGCCGGCACAACGGCATGCGACTGCTGCACGGCACGGAACTCAACATCGGCCCGGAGGGCGAGGTCGACTGGCCCCGCGACTTCCTGGAGACCTTCGACCTGTGCGTGGCCTCGGTCCACTCCCACTTCAACCAGAGCCGGCACGACCTCACCCGCCGTCTCGTACGCGCCTGTGAGAACCCCTGGGTCGCCGTCATCGGTCATCCCACCACGCGGCTGCTCGGCAAACGCCCCGGCATCGACGCCGACTTCGACGCGGTCTTCGAAGCCTGCGCGCGCACGGCCACCGCCCTGGAGATCAACGCGCATCCCAACCGGCTCGACCTGTGCGACGAGGACATCCTGCGAGCGAAGCGGTACGGCGTGAAGTTCGCGGTCAACTCGGACGCCCACGCCACCACGCACCTGCCGTACATGCGCTACGGAGTCGGCACGGCGCAGCGTGGCTGGCTCACCACGGACGATGTCATCAACACCTGGCCGCTGACGAAACTGCGCCGCTTCCTGCGGCACTGATGCCGTGGATGGCGTGGAGTGCCAGGGGCCGCCGTACTGCCGTGTCCACCGTTCGGTGCGCACCGGCGACCCGACAGAGGCCGGGAGGTGCGCGGACGGCATCGCGCGGTTCGCTGCCCTCGCCCTCGGAGCCGACGAGCCCTCGGCGGCGGGCCGTCCGGTGCTGTGCATCCGACGGCCCGTGACCCCCGTGCCTCAGCGCGACAGCGCCCAGCGGCCCCCCTTGGCCGCAGCGAGCAGTTCGGGCACCGTGGCCAGTTTGCCCCTCGGCCGGCCGGCCCGGCGGCCACGGGTCAGCTCGGCCCGTTCGATCGCGGCCAGGCCGCGGGCGTCGACGACCTGGCGGTTGCGGCGGCGGGCGAGGCGGTGGAACGCCTTCGGCGGGGCCGTCGGCGTGGGCAGCGAGCCCGCGACGGCATCCGCGAGGAGCGTGCCGATCGTCTCGGCGGCGCACGTGCGGTTGGCGCCGATGCCCCCCGAGGGCCCGCGCTTGATCCAGCCCACGACGTACGTCCCCGGCCGGCCGGTCACTCGGCCCGCCTCGTGCGGGACGGTGCCCGTGGCCTCGTCGAACGGCAGCCCGGCGACCGGCACACCGCGGTAGCCGACCGCCCGCAGCAGCATGCCGGCCACAACCTCCTGCTCGCCGGAGTCGGTTGTGACGCGCACGGCACGGACCCGCTCCTCGCCGAGCGCCTCCGCCGCCGAGGAATGGAACCGGAAGACGATGCGCCGCCCCGGCGCGGGGGGAAGCGAGAAGTCGACACGTCCGCGGGTGACACCCCGGAGGGCCGCGGTCTTGTCCCTGGGCCCGGCCGCGTCGATCGACGCACCGGTCCGCGGATCGTGGTCGTCCACGACCAGCTCCACACCTTCCAGGTGCTTGAGCGCGAGCAGTTCGGACCTCGTGTACGCCGCGTCCTGCGGACCGCGGCGTCCGAGCAGCACCACCTCGCGCACCGAGCCGGCGCGCAGGGCCGTCAGCGCGTGGTCCGCGATGTCGGTGCCTGCCAGCGTGTCCGGGTCCGCGACCAGGATGCGGGCGACGTCGAGGGCGACGTTGCCGTTGCCGACCACGACCACGCGTTCGGCGGACAGGTCGATCGCGTCGGGCGCGACCTCCGGGTGGGCGTTGTACCAGGCGACGAACGCCGTGGCGGAGATGCATCCGGGCAGTTCCTCGCCGGGGATCGCGAGCCGTCGGTCGGCGGAGGCGCCCACGGCGTAGACGACCGCGTCGTGGTGCGCCGCGAGCTCCTCCGCGGTGATGTCCCGGCCGACCTCCAGGCCCAGGTGCATCCGCACGCGTGGGTGCGAGTGGAACCGCCCGAAGGTGTCGCCGACCTTCTTGGTGGCGGGATGGTCCGGCGCCACCCCGTACCGGACGAGGCCGCCGGCCACCGGGAGCCGGTCCACCAGCGTGACCTCGGCGTTGGTGTGCAGCAGCAGGTCCTCGGCGGCGTACATGCCGGCCGGGCCGGTGCCGACGACCGCGACCCGGATCGGCGCGAAGTCGGACGGCAGGCTGCGGTCGAAGGCAGGCTCGCCCCAGGAGTGGAAGTTCGGGCCGTCGCCGGCCGGTTGGGGCTCCTGGTCCTCGAAGTACTCCGCGTTGAGCCGGGCGTACTCCTTCTGCGCGGTGGACAGGCTGTCCACCGGGAAGATCGCGTCCACCGGACAGGCGTCGGCGCACGCGCCGCAGTCGATGCACGACTTCGGGTCGATGTACAGCATCTCCGTACTGCCGAAGGCGCGCTCCTGCGGCGTCGGGTGAATGCAGTTGACCGGGCACACAGCGATGCAGGTGGCGTCGCTGCAACAGGTCTGGGTGATGGCGAAGGTCATGTCGTCAGCTCAGTTCGGCTCGGATTCGGCTCTTCGGGCTCAGCTCGGTCCGGCGCGGTCAGATCAGGTTCGCGCGCTTGTAGAACATCTGGGCCGGCTTGGTGAGCAGTCGGGCCGAGGCCAGGAACTCCATGAGGCCCGCGCAGCTCGAGCGCATCAGGGACTTGTGGTGCTCGTTGGCCTTCGCCTCGCCGACGGCGCGCTTCCTGTCGAGTCCGGCGTTGGTGTAGACGTCCTTGTTCACCATGCTGGTGACGATGACGTAGGACGCGACCGCGATGACGAAGGCGTGGATCTGGCGGCGCAGCCACCCGGCCTTCTCGAGGTGCCTGCGCGTCTCGTCGCGGGCGAACTTCATGTGCCGCGACTCCTCGACGACATGGATGTTGTTGATGGTGCGGACGAACGGCACGACCCGCTCGTCGCGCATCCAGTCGCGCTGCATCACGTCGAGGACCTCCTCGGCGACGAGGATCGCGGCGTACGCGGCCTCGCCGAACGCAACTGTCTTGAAGACCCTGCCCAGTTCGACCGCTATCCGGTGCGGGCGGTACGCCGGTGCGCCGAGCTTCCTCGCGCCGCGGGCGAACATGATCGAGTGCCGGCACTCGTCGGCGATCTCGGTCAGGGCCCACTGGAAGCCGGCCTGGGTCGGGTCCTTGGCGTAGATGTCGCGGAGCACCATCTGCTGCAGGATCATCTCGAACCAGATGCCGGTGCTGGCGACCGACGCGGCCTCCTGCCGCGTCAGCTCCTTGCGCTGTGCATCGGTCAGCTCCCGCCAGTACGCCGTGCCGTACAGCGTGCTCCACTCCGGGCTCGCACCGTGGAAGTCCTTGTCCAGCGGCGTCTCCCAGTCCACCTCCGTGACCGGGTCGTACGACAGCGTCGCGGCCGATTCGAGCAGGCGCCGGGCGACGTCGTGGTCGCGGTCCTCGTCGGGGGCCCCGTCCTGGATCTCCGGCCGAACGGTGCTGCTTGCCATGGTGCGGCTCCTCGTTGCGGTGGGTGGTGTTCCTTGTTCGCTGGTGCGGGATGTGCGGGATGTGCGGGATGTGCCGGGGGTACGTCGGGGCGACGGGAGGGCTGTGGGGCCGTCGGCCGCGCTCGTGCCCGCGCGGCGACCGGCGGCTCGCGAGATCTTGCCGCCGCTTGTTAGACGGACCGTATAGTAAGAGTGCCGCTCGGGCCTACCCCCGAGTACAAAATCGTCAACGGCGGCCCGGCAGGGGGGTGCTGAGGAGTGGCGCCTCACGAGGACGTCCCGCTTCACGCACGGCAAACCGACCGGCACCCGGCGCTGGACCTGACATGTGCGGCACGGGAACACGCTCCGCGACCTCCCGAGCCGCACACCGCACTCAGCCGCGGCCGACCCGGCCGGCCAAGGCAGCCGGCCCGTCAGCTCACAGCGTCTCGCTCAGCGAGTCCGCCGGCCTGCGCCGGGCCGTTCGGGTCGCGGGGACCGAGGCCGCCGCCACCGCGCCGAGCACCGCCGCGGCGATCAGCGCCAACAGCACCGGCAGCGGCGGCAGTTGGGCGATGCCCGCGCCCATGCCGCCGGCACCGCCCTGGGCGTCGACCAGACGGCGGCCCGCCACGGCGCCCACCGTTGTCCCGAGGACGGCGGACAGCAGCGCGGTCAGACCGGCCGCCGTCACGATCACCGCCCCGATCTGCCGGGGCGTCAGGCCGATGGCCTTGAGGGCGAGCAGGTCGCGGCCCCGGTCGCGTACACCCGTACCGATCAGAGTCAGCAGTTCGATCAGGCCGATCAGCGCGAGGACCACGATCAGCGCGGCGATCACCGCGCGCGCCGGTTCCAGACGGTCCGCCGGGTTGGGCGTCTCCCGGATCTCCAGCGCGCCGCCGCCCGCCTCTGCGAGCTCCGCGCTCACCGCGCGCGGGTCGGCGCCGTCGCGCAGCACCAGCGCGTGGAATCCGGGCCGCAGGCCGGGATCGCGCTCGCGCAGGGTGTCGATCGTCGTCGAGACGATCCGGCCGCCGGACTCCGGTTCGATGCTGCGGCCGACGATGTGGAGGATCTGCGGCCGTCCCTCGACCGTCATCCGCACCCAGTCGCCCACCCGTACGCCGAGCAGGTCCAGCAGCCCCTGGCCGGCGACCGCCTCGTCGGGGCCGTCGGGCGCCCGGCCCTCCACCACGGCGGACGGGTACGGCTCGTGGGCGGTGCCGAGCCCGCGCAAGGTGATGGTGCCCGTCTGGCCCGGTACGAGGGCCGCCGTCTCCACACCGGGATGGACCGCTGTCACGTCGTCGACGCCGGCGAGGATGCGCTCCAGCTCCGCTTCCGTCGGACCGCCCGGCTGCTCGGCCCGTACGGTCAGCGCGGCCGGCAGTCCCACCCGGTCCGGGTGGCTGCGGAACTGGTCCAGGGTCGACCAGGCGACGAGCGCCACGGTGATCAGCACCAGCGGCAGCGCGAGGCGGAGCACCGCCGCCACCGCGCCGCCCCGGCGCGCGAAGGCGGCGCGCGTGCCGAGCACGAGGGCGGGCGGCACCCGCATGCCGAGCGCCCATCTGCCGAGCACGGTCATCGGCGCGGCGGTCGGCAGCGCCGCCCGCGCCACGGGGACCGGGGGCACGCGTCCGGCACGCCAGGCCGCGAGGCCCGTGGCGACCGCGATGAGCAGCACCGCGCCGCACGGCAGGCCGATCAGCAGGGCCGTGTGACCGGGCAGGTCCTGCCACAGGGCGACCGCGTCACCGATCCGGCCCGGTATCCGCGACCCCAGCAGGGCGATCGCGAGCGTGCCGAGGGCGACGCCCAGCAGCGCGAAGGCCAGGTGCTGCACGAGGAAGCCGCGGACCACCTGGCCGGGTGTGAACCCGACGGCCTTGAGCACCGCGATGTCACGGAGCTGGCCGCGCACCCGTGCGGCGATCGCCCCCGACGCGGCCAGTGCGGCGGCCAGCAGCGCGCCCGTCCCGAACACGGCGAACAACTGGCCCAGCAGCCGGTCGTCGCCGCCCGCCTCGGCCCGCGCCTGCTGCCACTTGGTCACCCGGGCGACGTGGTCGGCGCCGAGGAGCGTCACCGCGCGCTGGACGGTGAAGTCGGTGTCGTCCGGGTCGTCCAGCCGCAGGCCCACGGTCTGCCCGCCGCTGCCGGGGGCGACCTTGTCGAGCGTGCCGGGCAGCACCCAGCCGATGCCCGGCTCGCCCCCCGGCCGGTAACGCGGCTCCGCGGCCTCCGCGACGCCCGCGACCCGCAGCGTGCTCGCCGAACCCTCCGGCCCTGCGACCCGCAGCGTGTCGCCCGGCTCCGCCCACAGGGCCCGGGCGACCGACGTCTCCAGCACGACCGCGGCCGCGCCGCCGTCGCCGGACGGCGCGAGCCAGCTGCCCGAGGTGACCAGCGGCCGGGCGGTCTCCGGGGGCCGGGCGCCGGTCGCGCGCAGTTCGAGACCCGCCCGTGCCCCGCGCGACTCGACCGTGGTCGTCGCGGTGCGGTACGGGCCGGAGAGCGCGGCCACGCCGTCGAGCCGGGACAGGCCGGTGGTGTCGGTTCCGGCGCGCGTGTGCAGCCAGATGTGAGCGCCCTGGGACTGGTTGAAGACCCGCTGCCAGGGGTTGGCCGCGTAGCCGAACAGCACGCCGGCCAGGAGCAGGGAGGCGATGATCCCCGCACTGGCGAGGACGACGAACAGGGCTTCGCCGCGGTGTGCCCGGAAGTCGGCGTGCGCCCAGCGCAGAGTGGCGCGCACCGTCAGTCCCTCAGCTCGAGCACGCCGGAGACGCCGCCGCCCGGGGCGCGGTGCCCGGTGCCGAGCACCGCGTCGTCGGCGATGCGTCCGTCGAAGAAGCTGATGACGCGGTCGGCGGCGCTCGCCATCCGGGCGTCGTGGGTGACCATCAGGATCGTCTGACCGCGCTGGTGGAAGCGGGAGAGCAGCCGCAGCACCTCACGGGTGCCCTTGCTGTCGAGGCTGCCGGCGGGCTCGTCGGCCAGCAGCAGCGCGGGGTGGTTGACGAGTGCCCGGGCGAGCGCGACGCGCTGCTGCTCACCGCCGGACAGTTCGCCCGGCATCGACTTCTCCCGGCCTTCCAGCCCGAGCTCGGCGAGCAGTTCCGCGCGGGAGGCGCGCGCCGACCGGGGCGACGCCCCGGCGAGCAGCGCGGGCAGCTCCACGTTGTCGGCGACGGTGAGGTTGGAGACGAGGTTGAAGAACTGGAAGACGATGCCGATGCTGCGGCGCCGCAGCACCGCCCAGCGGGCCTCCCGGTAGGCGTCGACCTGCTCGCCGCCGATCCACAGCCGTCCGCTGTCGGGCCGCTGGAGTCCGCCGATCAGGTGCAGCAGCGTCGACTTCCCGGCGCCCGAGGGGCCCGTGACCGCGACGAATTCTCCGGGCCGCACGGTCAGGTCCACCCCCCGCACGGCGTGCACGGCGGCGCCCTCGCCGTGGTGGGTCTTGGTCAGACCCTCGGCGCGCACGATCGGTGTGCTCCCGGCTCCGGAGGGTGGGATGTCCGGGTGCGGCGAGGAGCCCGCGTCCGCGCCGGCGCGGACGCCCGGGGCGCCGGACGGCCGGTCACCGCGGTCCCGGCCGCCGGACCCGGCCGCGCCGGGCAGCGCCCTGCGACCACCGGATGGCGCGTCGTCGCTCATTCCAGCTCCTCCTGACAACGTTCCAGCCAGTCGAGGTCGGCCTGCAGATGCAGCATGGCGCCCTCGATCAGCAACTGGGAGATCCTGTTGTCCCGGTCCTCGGACGCGGCCAGCTTCGACAGCTCCCGCATGGTGTTGAGGTACTGCCGCCGCTGTCTGTTGATCAGGGCGATCGGGTCGGCGAGCCCCGACTCCGGCGCGAGCGCGATCTTCATGAAGAACTCGTCCCGCACCCGCGGCTCGTCGGTGGTCTCCTCGAACCAGGCCAGCACGGCCTCGCGCCCGGCGTCGGTGAGCCGGTACGTCCGCTTGTTGGGCCGGCCCGACTGCTCGACGTCCTCGCCGTCGATCAGGCCGCTCTTCTCCAGCCGGCCGAGAGTGACGTAGATCTGGCCGACGTTCGGCTGAGGGTACGCGGCGCCCAGGAGCTTCTCAAGGTCCTGCTTGAGCTCGTAGCCGTGCGCGGGGCCCCGGGTGAGGAGTGCCAGGAGCGGCAGCCGCACGCGCTCCCCCTCTCTCCCGCTGCGTAGTCTGCTGTTGGCTGGGCAGTGGGACGTCCGGACCGCCCGCCCGCCCCGTCTGCCTGGGCCTCTAGTATCGCCCATGCCTAACGGGTATATATAGGCCACGATGGTCGGCGGCGCAGCCGGATCGTGCACCGGGAGGAACCTATGCGGTGGATGCGTGCCGCGGGTAGGGGACTCCTGGCCGCGGCGGTGGTTCTTGCGGGATACGCCGGATTCGACGCGCGTGCCGGGGGAGCGGAGCCCGTCGGCCGGGGGCCGATGACCCTGGTGACGGCCGGCGACCTGACCGGCTATCTCCCGCCGCTGCTCGAGGACTGGAACGAGGAGCACCCCGGCGAACGCGTGACGCTCGTCGAGCTGCCGGACTCGGCCGACGAGACCCGCGCGCAGATGATCAGCGAGCTGCGCTCGGGCAGCGACCGGTTCGACGTGCTCAACATCGACGTGGCCTGGACCTCGGAGTTCGCCGCGGCGGGGTGGATCTCGCCGCTGGAGCGCGACCGCTTCCCCCTGGACACCTTCCTGAGTCCCGTGGTGGACACCGCGACCTTCGACGGGCGGTTGTACGCCGTCCCGTACGTGACCAACGCCGGGCTGCTCTACTACCGCCGGGACGTCCTCGACCGTGCCGGTGTGAAGCCGCCCCGCACCTGGACCGAGCTGGCCCGCCAGGCCCGCACCCTGGCCCCGCGCCACGGCCTCGGCGGATACGCGGGCCAGTTCCTGCCGTACGAGGGCCTGACCGTCAACGTCACGGAGGCGGTGCACTCGGCGGGCGGCTCGATCCTGCGGGACGACGGCGACCGGGTCACCGTGGACTCGGACGCCGCGCGTGCCGCCTTCTCCTTCCTCGCGGACGGCGTGCGCGAGGGCTGGATCCCCCGTGACGCCCTCGGCTACAAGGAGGAGGAGTCCCGCCGGGCGTTCCAGGACGGCCGGCTGCTGTTCCTGCGCAACTGGCCGTATGTGTACGCCGACGCGAGCGCGAAGGACTCCAAGGTGGCCGGGCGGTTCGGCGCGGTGCCCCTGCCCGGCCCCGACGGCCCGGGCACCAGTGTGCTCGGCGGCTCCAACCTGGCGGTCAGCAGCCATGCGCGCCACCCCGAGTCGGCCGCCGACCTGATCGCGTACCTCACCAGCGAGCGCGTCCAGCGGAAGGTCCTGACCGAGGGGTCGCTGCCGCCCGTGCGTGCCGCCCTGTACGAGGATCCGGGGCTGATCGCCGCGCATCCGTATCTGCCGACCCTGCGCCGGAGCGTGCTGTCGGCCGTGCCGCGCCCCAAGTCCGCGCGCTACGACCAGGTGAGCCTCGCCGTGCAGGCGGTGGCGCAGGACGTCATGGCGCTGCGCCAGACGCCCGAGCAGGCGGTCGCGCGACTCGCGCGCGAGCTCGGCGCCATTTCCCGCACCGGCTGAGCCCATCGTCACCTCCTCAAGGAGCCTCTACTTACATGTTAAGTAGAGGCTCCTTGCTATTTGAAGACCCCAGAGCGGGACAAAGCACCCCAGCTTTAGGTAGTTTACGGACGCATCGTTGACACCTTGGCGTCATGGCTACTTAACATGCATGCATAACAGCGCCACCCGATCCGGGGCGCTCTCGCATTCAGCAGAAACAGGTCGACGCGAGATGCTCAGCACGCTTCCGGCCGGCATCGGCCAGCCCCTCCGCAGCTCCGCCACTCCCGAACCGTGGTGGCGCGACGCGGTGATCTACCAGGTGTACGTCCGCAGCTTCCTCGACAGCACGGGGGACGGGATAGGCGACCTGGCCGGCGTCCGTGCCGGGCTTCCCTACCTGCGGAAACTCGGCGTCGACGGCATCTGGCTCAGCCCCTTCTACCCCTCGCCGCAGCACGACCACGGCTACGACGTCGCCGACTACTGCGACGTCGACCCCGTCTACGGCGACCTCGCCGAGTTCGACCGGCTGGTCGCCGACGCCCGCAGGCTCGGGCTCAAGCTGCTGCTCGACATCGTCCCGAACCACTGCTCCAGCGAGCACCCCTGGTT
Source organism: Streptomyces sp. PKU-EA00015 (assembly GCF_013387495.1). Lineage (GTDB taxonomy): Bacteria > Actinomycetota > Actinomycetes > Streptomycetales > Streptomycetaceae > Streptomyces. Next base: position 238,195 of record NZ_JABZEE010000005.1, read on the forward strand.
CCGCGAGGCCCTCGCCGCCGCCCCCGGCAGCCCCGCCCGCTCGCGTTTCCACTTCGCCCCCGGCCGCGGCGCGGACGGCGCCGAACCGCCCAACAACTGGCGTGCCATGTTCGGCGGCCCCGCCTGGAGCCGGACCACGGACCCCGACGGGACGCCCGGAGAGTGGTACCTGCACCTGTTCACCCCCGAGCAGCCCGACCTCAACTGGCGCGACCCGGCCGTCGGCGACGAGTTCGAGCGGGTGCTGCGCTTCTGGCTCGACCGCGGTGTGGACGGCTTCCGCATCGACGTGGCGGCCGGTCTCTACAAGCACCCCGACCTGCCGGACTCGGACGACCCCGAAGCGGACGAGCGCTCCCGCGACTCGGTCAACCCGCTCGCCTGGAACCAGCCGGAGGTCCACGACGTGTGGCGCCGCTGGCGCGCGGTGTGCGAGGAGTACGCCGCACGCGACGGTCACGAGCGGCTGCTCGTCGGCGAGGTCTCCGTACCGACGGCGCGCGAGCACGCCCTGTACGTCCGGCCCGACGAACTGCATCAGGCGTTCTTCTTCGACCTGCTCAGCGCCCCCTGGGACGCCGACGCCTTCCGTTCGACGATCGACGAGGCCGTACGCGACATCGCCGGCACCGGCTCCACCGTCACCTGGGTGCTCAACAACCACGACCAGGTCCGCACGGTGACGCGGTACGCGGGGGAACCCGGTGTCGAGGGCAGCGGCCTCGGCGCCGCCCGCGCCCGCGCCGCCGCCCTGCTGATGCTGGCCCTGCCCGGCGCCGCGTACGTCTACCAGGGGGAGGAGCTCGGCCTGCCCGAGGTCCTCGACCTGCCGGACGAGGTCCTCACCGACCCGATCTTCCACCGCACCGGCAGCCGCAAGCACATCCGTGACGGCTGCCGCGTTCCGCTGCCCTGGTCCGGCCATGCTTCCCCGTTCGGCTTCAGCCAGGGCGAGGCAGGGGCCCGGCCGTGGCTGCCGCAGCCCGAGTGGTTCGCGGAGCACGCCACGGACCGGGCCCTCGCCGACACCCGATCCTTCTGGCACCTGTACCGCGAGGGCCTGCAACTGCGGCACAGCCTCCCGCAGTTGGGCGAGGGCACGCTGCGCTGGCTGGACGCGCCCCCGCACGTGCTGGCCATGGTCCGCGGCGACGGACTGATCTGCGCGGTGAACTTCGGCGCCGAGCCCGTCCCCGCTCCCGCGAGCGGCACCCCCCTGCTCTCCAGCGGCCCCTGCCCCGACGGTGTGCTCCCCGGAGCGACCGCCGCGTGGTGGACCGCCGACCCCACCTCCTGACCGCCCCACTCTCGGAAGGACCCTCACCATGCGACGACCCTCGAACACGACCCGGCGGACGGCAGCGACGGTCTCGGCGGCCCTCGCCGTCGCCCTGACCGCCACCGCCTGCGGTGGCACCACCGGCCCCGCGAGCGGCGGTGAACTCAGCGGCCAGACCGTCACCGTGGCCGGTGTCTGGACCGGCAGCGAACAGAAGAACTTCAAGAAGGTGCTCGACGCCTTCACCGAGAAGACGGGTGCGAAGACCGTCTTCGTGCCCTCCGGCGACAACGTCTCCACCTTCGTCGGCAGCAAGATCGAGGGCGGCAACGCCCCCGACGTGGTGATGGTCCCGCAGGTCGGCGTGCTGAAGCAGTTCGCCTCCGAGGGCTGGCTCAAGCCGCTGTCGGACAAGACCGCGAAGTCGGCCACCGACGGCCTCGCCCCTGTCTGGAAGGACTACGGCACGGTCGACGGCACCTACTACGGCCTCTACTTCAAGGCGGCCCACAAGTCGACCGTCTGGTACAGCCCGGACGCGTTCACCCAGGCCGGCGTCACGGAGCCCAGCTCGTGGACGGGCCTGCTGGAGGCCGGCCGCACCCTCTCGGACTCGGGCCGACCGGCCTTCGCGATAGCCGGCGAGGACGGCTGGACGCTCACCGACTGGTTCGAGAACGTGTATCTCTCGCAGGCCGGACCGGAGAAGTACGACCAGCTCGCCCAGCACAAGATCAAGTGGACGGACGAGAGCGTCGTCAAGGCGCTGACCACCCTGGCCGAGGTGTTCAAGGACAAGCAGCTCGTCGCCGGCGGCGCCCAGGGCGCGCTGCGCACCGACTTCCCCGCCTCCGTCGAGCAGGTCTTCGGCCCCGAACCGAAGGCGGGCATGGTCTACGAGGGCGACTTCGTCGCGGGCGTGGCCAAGGACGAGTTCGGCAGGAAGCCGGGCGAGGACGCCAAGTTCTTCCCCTTCCCCGGGGTCGGCGCCGGCGAGCCGCCGGTGGTCAGCGGCGGCGACGCGGCCGTCGTCCTGAAGGAGGGCAAGAACGCCGAGGCCGGGATGCGGCTGCTGGAGTTCCTCGCGACGCCCGAGGCCGCCGAGGTCTGGGCCGGCGCGGGCGGCTTCCTCTCGCCGAACAAGGACGTCAGCCTCGACGCGTACGGCGACGACGTGACCCGCGAGACCGCCGAATCGCTGATCGGCGCGGGCAACTCGGTCCGCTTCGACATGTCCGACCAGGCGCCCGCCGCCTTCGGCGGCACCAAGGGCGCGGGGGAGTGGAAGCTGCTCCAGGACTTCCTGCGCGACCCGTCCGACCCGAAGGCCACCGCGGCGAAGCTGGAAGCCGCGGCGGCCAAGGCGTACCGGAACTGAGGCTGCTCTCATGGCTGACATGCTCAAGGCCCGCGCCGCGGTGGACACGCGGCGCCGGGCCCAGCGCAGGAAGCGCCGCCTCGCGGTCGTCTTCGTCCTGCCCGCACTGCTGCTTCTCGGTGCGCTCGTCGTCTACCCCGTCCTCTTCTCCGTCGGCCGCAGTCTGTTCGACGCGAGCGGGGACCGGTTCGTGGGCGCGGCGAACTACACCGAGATGTTCAGTGATCCGGCCACGCTCAGGGCCATCCGCAACAGCACCATCTGGGTCGTCGTCGCACCCGTCCTGCTGACCGGTCTCGGGCTGATGCTCGCCGTGCTCACCGAGAAGGTGCGCTGGGCCACCGCGTTCAAGCTGGTGCTCTTCCTCCCCATGGCCGTCTCCTTCCTCGCCGCGGGTATCATCTTCCGGCTCGCCTACGAGCAGGACCCGGACCGGGGCGTGCTCAACGCCGCCGTCGTCGGCGTCCACGACGCGTTCGAGGATCCGGCGGCGTATCCGACGGCCAGGGCCCGCGAGAACCAGGGTCTCGCCGGCGGCGCGGGCGGCCCCTACACCACCGAGGAGGCCGTGCACCCGGGACGGACCGTGACCCTCGGCTTCGTGGGCGTCTCCCCCGACGCCATGCCCGCAGGGGCGAAGACCGCGGCCGTGAAGGAGCCGGGACCCGACGCGATCGGCGGAGTCGTCTACCTCGACTTCGCCCCGGGAGGCGGCGGTGCACAGGGAAAGGTCGACCCGGCCGAGAAGGGACTGCCGGGCATGACCGTCGAGGCCGTACGCGACGGGACGACCGCGGCCACCACGACGACGGCCGCCGACGGATCGTTCCGCTTCGCCGGCCTGGACGACGGCGCGTACACGGTCCGGCTGCCCGCGTCGAACTTCGCCGCCCCCTACGAAGGCGTGAACTGGCTCGGCCCCGCCCTCGTGACCCCCGCGATCATCGGCGCCTACCTGTGGGTGTGGACCGGATTCGCGATGGTGCTGATCGGGGCCGGCCTCTCCGCCATCCCGCGCGACGCGCTGGAGGCGGCCCGGATGGACGGCGCCACCGAGGGCCAGATCTTCCGCAAGATCACCGTGCCGCTGCTCGCACCCGTGCTCACCGTCGTCTTCGTGACCCTGGTGATCAATGTGATGAAGGTCTTCGACCTCGTCTGGATCATCGCGCCCGGACCGGTCCAGGAGGAGGCCAACGTACTGGCCACCCGCATGTGGCTGGTGTCGTTCGGCGGCGGCAACGACCAGGGCCTCGGCAGCGCGCTCAGCGTCCTGCTCCTCCTGCTCGTCGTCCCCGCGATGATCTTCAACGTCCGGCGGTTCAGGAGGAGCGGAGCATGAGCGGCCACAGCACCATCGAGCGTCCGCCGCTCGCGAAGGCCCCCGTCCCCACGGCGGTCCCGGCCGCGCCGCGCCGTCCCGGGCGGCAGAGCCGCCTGACCAAGTGGCTCAACAGCGGGATCGTCCAGGCCCTGCTGATCGTCGTGGCCCTGGTCTGGATCACGCCCCTCGCCGGGCTGTTCCTCTCCTCGCTGCGCTCGGAGCGGGACAACGCGTCCGACGGCTGGTGGACGGCGCTCAGCGACCCCTCCCAGCTGTCGCTGGACAACTACACGGCGCTGCTGGAGGACTCCGGCATCACCGCCGCGTTCTGGAACACCGTCCTGATCTCCGTGCCCACCACGATCCTGGTCGTCGGCATCGCCGCACTCGCCGGATACGCCTTCGCCTGGCTCGACTTCCCCGGCCGTGACGCGATCTTCCTGGTGGTCGTCGGACTGCTGGTGGTTCCCGTCCAGATCGGGCTGCTGCCCGTGGCCAAACTCTTCGGCACCATCGGGCTGTTCGGCACGATCGCCGGCGTCGTCCTGTTCCACGTCGCCTACGGACTCCCGTTCGCGATCTTCCTGTTGCGCAACTACTTCGCCGAGATACCACGCGAGATGCTGGAGGCCGCCCGGATGGACGGCGGCAGCGAGTGGCGCATCTTCTCCCGTCTCGTGCTGCCGCTCGGCCGGCCGGCCCTCGCGAGCCTCGCCATCTTCCAGTTCCTGTGGGTCTGGAACGACATGCTCGTGGCGCTGCTCTTCGCGGACAGCGGATCCCAGCCGCTGACCGTCGCCCTGCAGTCCCAGATGCGGCAGTTCGGCAGCAACATCGGCGTGCTGGCCCCGGGCGCGTTCCTCTCGCTGGTGGTCCCGCTGGTGGTCTTCTTCGCCTTCCAACGGCACTTCGTGCAGGGAGTGATGGCCGGATCGGTCAAGTAGGACCGAGCGACCGCCGTCGTCCAGGACCGGGAGACCGGCGTCGTCCGCCCGTGGGGCGGACGACGCCGGTCCACGCGCGCGCGGACGCCGGCCGTCCCCCGCCACGGCCGTCGCTCCGGGCGCGGGGCGGTCAAGATCGCTCCCTCCGGGGCGCCGATCACGACCGTGACGAGGCCCCTGTCGATCAGGGGCCGATCACGAGATATCTTGATGTCGAGCAATGTTGCAGACGTGGAGAGCGGAGCACCCGGTGACTGACTCGACCATCATCTATACGCACACTGACGAGGCGCCCGCCCTGGCGACGTACTCGTTCCTGCCCGTGGTCCAGGCGTATGCCTCGACGGCCGGTGTCACCGTGGAGACCCGTGACATCTCGCTCGCGGGACGGATCATCTCCCAGTTCCCCGAGTACCTCGAAGAGGGACAGCGCGTCGACGACGCCCTCGCCGAGCTCGGCGAGCTGGCGAAGACACCCAGTGCGAACATCATCAAGCTGCCGAACATCTCGGCCTCGATCCCGCAGCTGAAGGCCGCGGTCGCCGAGCTCCAGGAGCAGGGCTACGCGCTGCCGGACTACCCGGACGACCCGAAGACCGACGAGGAGCGCGACATCCGCGCCCGCTACGACAAGGTCAAGGGCAGCGCCGTCAACCCGGTCCTGCGCGAGGGCAACTCCGACCGCCGGGCCCCCGCCTCGGTCAAGAACTACGCCAAGGAACACCCGCACCGCATGGGCGCGTGGACCTCCGACTCGAAGACGAACGTCGCCACCATGGGCGTCGACGACTTCCGCTCCACCGAGAAGTCCGCGGTCGTCGCCGAGAACGGCACCCTGCGCATCGAGCTCAAGGGTGACGACGGCTCCACCACCGTGCTGCGCGAGTCGGTCCCCGTCCTCGCGGGCGAGGTCGTCGACGCGTCCGTCATGCGCGTCGCCGCCCTGCGCGAGTTCCTCACCGCCCAGGTCGCCCGTGCCAAGGCGGAGGGCGTGCTGTTCTCCGTGCACCTGAAGGCCACGATGATGAAGGTCTCCGACCCGATCGTCTTCGGCCACGTCGTACGCGCCTTCTTCCCGAAGACCTTCGCGCAGTACGGCGAGGCGCTCGCCAAGGCCGGTCTCACCCCGAACGACGGCCTCGGCGGCATCTTCAAGGGCCTCGAGGCCCTGCCCGAGGGCGCCGAGATCAAGGCGTCCTTCGACGCCGAGCTCGCCGAGGGCCCGGCCCTCGCCATGGTCGACTCCGACCGCGGCATCACCAACCTGCACGTTCCGAGCGACGTCATCGTCGACGCCTCCATGCCGGCCATGATCCGCACCTCCGGCCACATGTGGGGCCCCGACGGCCAGGAGGCCGACACCCTCGCCGTCCTCCCGGACAGCAGTTACGCGGGCGTGTACCAGGCCGTCATCGAGGACTGCCGCGCCAACGGCGCCTACGACCCGGCCACCATGGGCTCCGTGCCCAACGTCGGCCTGATGGCGCAGAAGGCCGAGGAGTACGGCAGCCACGACAAGACCTTCGAGATCCCCGCCACCGGCACCGTCCGTGTCGTCGACGCCGACGGCAACGCCGTGCTGGAGCAGGTCGTCGGAGCGGGCGACATCTTCCGCATGTGCCAGACCAAGGACGCCCCGATCAAGGACTGGGTGAAGCTCGCCGTCACCCGCGCCCGCGCCACCGGCGACCCGGCCGTCTTCTGGCTGGACGAGGGCCGCGCCCACGACGCGCAGCTGATCGAGAAGGTCAAGGCGTACCTGCGGGAGCACGACACCGAGGGTCTGGACATCAGGATCCTGTCCCCGGTCGAGGCGACCAAGCTCTCCGTCGAGCGCATCCGCCGTGGCGAGAACACCATCTCCGTCACCGGCAACGTACTGCGCGACTACCTGACCGACCTGTTCCCGATCCTGGAGCTGGGGACCAGCGCCAAGATGCTGTCGGTCGTCCCGCTGATGAACGGCGGCGGCCTCTTCGAGACGGGCGCCGGCGGCTCCGCCCCCAAGCACGTCCAGCAGCTCGTCAAGGAGAACTACCTGCGCTGGGACAGCCTGGGCGAGTTCCTCGCGCTGGCGGTCAGCTTCGAGCACCTCGCGACGACCACGGGCAACGCGCGCGCCCAGGTTCTCGCCGACACGCTGGACCGCGCCACCGGCACCTTCCTCAACGAGGACAAGTCGCCGAGCCGCAGGCTCGGCGGCATCGACAACCGCGGCAGCCACTTCTACCTGGCCCTGTACTGGGCCCAGGAGCTGGCCCGGCAGACCGACGACGCGCAGCTCGCGAAGGCGTTCGGGCCCCTGGCCAAGACGCTGGGCGAGCAGGAGCGGACCATCGTCGACGAGCTGATCGCCGTCCAGGGCTCCCCGGCCGACATCGGCGGCTACTACCAGCCCGACCCGGCCAAGGCCGCGACCGTCATGCGCCCCTCGGCGACCTTCAACCAGGCGCTCGCCACCCTCGGCTGACGCCGACGCACCCCATCCGCCCCGGCCGGCGCCACGCCCGGCCGGGGCGGACCCGTTGTCGGGTGCCGGCAGCCGTGTGCCTGTGAAGGGGCCGGCTCCCCTGCGCCGCGAAGCACGACCGCACGACGAAGGGGGCGGCCGCCCGATGACCGGGTGGCCGCCCCTTCGTGACGGGGTGTCAGTAACGTTCGACGAGCGGAGTACCGGCGTACTTGGAGCCGGACAGACCCAGCGTCGCGTCGTACGCCTGCTCGTGGTCGCCGCTCGCGTCGTGCGCCTCGATCGAGTCCGACACCGCCTTGCGCAGCGCCGTGTCGCTCTTGGCCATCCCGATGCCGTACGGCTCCTCGGTGAACGGGTTGCCGACGACCTTCAGCTTGTCCGGCGCCTGCGCCGCGTACCCCAGGAGGATGGCGTCGTCCGTGGTCACGGCGTCGACGTCGCCGTCGAGCAGCCGCTTGACGCACTCGCCGTACTTGTTCGTCTCGACCGTCTGGGTGTTGTACTCGGGCTTCTGGATCTCGCGCAGGGCCGTCGCGCCCTTGACGGAGCAGACCGTCTTGCCCTGCAGGGAGTAGGGGCCGCCGATGGTGCGGTCGTCCTTGCGGACGAGCAGGTCGGCGCCGGCCATGAAGTACGGGCCGGCGAAGCCGACCTTCTTCTTGCGCTCGGCGTTGATGGTGTACGTGCCGACGTACAGGTCCACCTCGCCGTTGGCGATGGCCGCTTCACGGCTGCGGGTGTCGATCGTCTTGAACTGGATCAGCCGGGGGGCGAAGCCGAGGTCCGCGGCGACCATCTTGGCGATCTCGATGTCGAAGCCGGACCGCTGGCCGTTCGCGTCCTGGTAGCCGAGGAAGGGCTGGTCGTCCTTGACCCCGATCACGAGCTTGCCGGCCTTCTGCGCCCGGGCCAGGGTCGGCGAGTCGAACGAGACGTCCGTCGCGACCTTGTAGGTCGGCAGCTTGGGCTGCTCCAGGGAATTCGTGCTGCGGGACGGGGTGTCACCGGGGGAACTCTGCTCGCCGCTGCAGGAGGTGGCGGTGAGAGCGACCGCGATCACGGTGATCGCCGCGAACGTGGCCGACTTGCGGGACTTCATGGTGCGACATCCTCTGTTCCAACGATCCGGGGGAGCGGACGACGCCTGGGGGCGGCGTTGCTCCCGCACCGAGACCGTGGTCCCCTGCTCCACCGTTCTCGATGGTGAGGACCCTAAGGAAGGGCTCGGCGGTTCGTCACCACATCTGAGCTGAACTTGAGGATCACGGTCCGGAAACGGAGGGGTGAAACCGGGGCGAACGGTGATGTCAACGGCGCGGTGATCCGGGTCACGGGCACGAGTCGCACCGTCCCGAGGAAAAGCGCTGGTCGGAAACCGTGGGCGAGGGGTCGTTCCCCCGGTTGTGGTGTGGCGTGTTGCGGCGGCGACCGCCGGGCCCCTAAATGAGGCAAATCCCAAAAATTCCCCGGATCGGATGGCTCATGGTGCTCACCCACACGCTCGACCGTGGCGTACTGGTCGTCACGCTCCACGGCGACGTCATGATCAGTGACCGTGCCACGGTGTCGCAGCAGCTCGCGGAGGTCGTCCGGTCCTATCTGCCGCGGGCCGTGGTGATCGAGCTCCGGACGTCGGTGGTGAGCGCGGCGGCGCTCAGCGCCGTGCTGCGGGCGCACCGGCAGTGCGGCCAGGCGGGCATGACGCTGTCGGCGGTGGCCACGGTGGCATCGGCCAGGCGCCTGCTCGAGGCCGGTACGGACGGCTCCGGCCTGCGGGTCTTCGCCCGCCGCGCGGACGCCGTCACAGCGGCGGTCACGCCCGCGGCGACGCCGGTCGCCCCTCCCGCCGCGGTGACGCCTCCGGCGGCCGCTGCCCCGGCCCCGGCCTGACGGTCGGGGGTCGTCTCCGACGCCGCCCGGGGGCCGGGGCCTGAGCGTGTCGTGCGGCCGCCCGGGCGTCGCGCGCCGGTCCCGGTCACACCACCGGGCTCCCCGGCGTCGGAGGGAGCAACTGCTCCGTCCACACCGTCTTGCCCTCCCGCGCGTGCCGCGTTCCCCAGTGCTCCGTCAGCTGGGCGACGAGCAGCAGTCCGCGTCCGCCCTCGTCGGTGGCGCGGGCACGCCGCAGGTGCGGAGAGGTGCTGCTCGGGTCGGTGACCTCGCAGATCAGCCGGTGATGGTGGATCAGCCGCAGGGTCACCGGGCCCCCGGCGTAGCGGTACGCGTTGGTCACGAGCTCGCTGACGATCAGCTCGGTGGTGAACACCAGCTCGTCCAGCCCCCAAGCCGCCAGCTGTTCGGCCGTCAGCCGACGGGCCTTCGAAGGCGCGGTGGCCTCCGCGGTCAGCTCCCACGTGGCGACGAGTTCCGGCGCCAGCCTGCTCGTCCGTGCCAGCAGGAGCGCCACGTCGTCACTCGGCCGGGCGGGCAGGAGCGCGTCGACGACGTCCTCGGCCAGCTCGTCCAGCTGCCGCGGGCCGGACCCGCCGAGCACGGTGCACAGGCGGGCGATCCCGTCCTCCATGTCGTGCTCCTCGCCCTCGACGAGACCGTTGGTGTAGAGCGCGATCACGCTGCCCTCCGGCAGTGTCAGTTCCGCGGTCTCGAACGGCAGTCCGCCGAGGCCGAGGGGCGGCCCGGCGGGCAGGTCCGGGACGCTCACGACGCCGTCCGGAGTCACCACCGCGGGGGGCGGGTGCCCGGCCCGCGCGATGCAGCACTGCCGGGCCACCGGGTCGTACACCGCGTACAGGCAGGTCGCCCCCACCACCTGCTCCCCGGGGCCTCCCTGGTCGTCGGGCTCCTGCTCGCCGGCGAGACGGGTGACGAGGTCGTCGAGGTGGGAGAGGACCTCGTCCGGTTCGAGGTCCAGGTCGGCCAGGGTGTGCACCGCGGTGCGCAGACGCCCCATGGTCGCGGCCGCGTTGATGCCGTGCCCCACGACGTCGCCGATGACGAGGGCGACCCGCGCCCCGGACAGGGGGACCACGTCGAACCAGTCGCCGCCGACCCCCGCCGCACCGCCGGCCGGCAGGTAGCGATGGGCGACGAGGACCGCGGGGTGCTCCGGCAGCTCCCGCGGCATCAGCCTTCGCTGCAGCGCCAGCGCCGTCCTGCGCTGCTGCGTGAACCGCCGTGCGTTGTCGATGGACACGGCGGCCCGCGCGGCCAGTTCGCCCGCGAGCGTGAGGTCGTCCTCCTCGAACGGTTCGGGCAGCCGGGAGCGCCACAGGCTCATGCATCCCAGCACGAGGCCGCGCGCGGTGAGGGGCACGACCATCAGCGAATGCACCCCCCGCAGTTCCGCGGCCTCCGCGCGATCCAGACCCGCGAGCGCCTTCGACAGGTCGACGAAGGGCTCGAGGACGGGACGCCGGCCGGACAGACAGCGCGCCTGCGGTGTGCCGGGAGGGAAGGTGGTGAGCGTGCCCACCGGGAACATGATCTGTTCGGATGCGGCTGCGACGCTGTGCAGCGCCGTCCTGCGCACCGCGTCTCCCCTGCTGTCCGGAACCGGCTCCTCGCCGCGGCTGACCTGTTCCAGGAGGTCGACCGAGACGCAGTCGGCCAGTCCCGGCACGGCCGCCTCCGCGAGCTCGGAGGCGGTCGTCCCCACGTCCAGCGTCGTGCCGATCCCGGCGCCCGCGGCGCTGAGCAGCGCCAGCCTGCGCCGCGCCCGGTGCCGCTCGGTGACGTCCTCGACCAGCTGGGTCACTCCGAGCACCCGGCCGGTGGAGTCCTCCAGCCGGTACGCGGACACGTCGACGAACCGTTCCGTGGTGGGTGCGGCGAGCAGCCGGCAGGACTGCTCGGTGAAGATCAGCGGCTCCCCGGTGTCCAGTACCTCCCGCAGCCGGTCCTCCACGGTGTCCGCGTCCACCCGTACGAGGAAGTCACCGATCCTGAACCCGCGCGCCTGCTCCGCCTCGAAGCCACCGAGACGGGCGATCGCCCGGTTGACGCGCAGGATGGTCAGAGCGGTGTCGTGGACCGCGAGCCCGATCGGGGACCTGCGGAACAGGCCGTCCATCACCGAGCGGTCGATCTCCCACTGGACGACCTCGGCGGCCGGGGCACCGACCAGGAACCACTCCGTCTCCCCGTCGTCCCGCGTCACGAGCCGGGCGCGGACCCCGAAACCGAGGGTGCGCCCCTCCTTGACGCGTACGGGCACCACCCCGAACCAGCCCCGGTCCCGCCGGCACTCCGCCGCGGCCTTCATCAGGACCCCCTCGTCCTGGGGGTCCACCAGCAGCTCGGTGGCCTCCCGGCCGAGGGCCTCGCGGGACGCGTATCCGAGCAGTGCCTCCGCGCGCTCGCTCCAGCCGGTGACCCGCCCGTGCGGATCCAGCACCACGGAGACGGCCCGACCCAGCGAGAACGGGTCCTCCGGGCTCTCACTGATCAGTGTCACGGAACCGGTCATCGCTTCCATCCTCCGCCGGGACCCCGGGCCGCGCACTCGGTGGCCCTCCGGGGAAGTCCGGCGGCGGGCAGCGATGAATTCCGGACGGCCGGACGGTCTGAACCGGCGAAGACCCGTCCGACCCACCCGGTCAGGAGAACGACATGCCCAGGATCACGCCCAATCTCTGGTTCGACACGCAGGGCAAGGAGGCCGCCGAGTTCTACGTCTCGGTCTTCCCCAACTCCAAGATCACCAACGTCTCCTACTACGGCGAGGCGGGCCCGCGCCCGGCCGGGACCGTGCTGACCGTGGACTTCGTGCTCGACGGCCAGCCCTACACCGCGATCAACGGCGGACCCGAGTTCACCTTCGACGAGGCGGTGTCCTTCCTCATCGACTGCGCCGACCAGGAGGAGGTCGACTACTACTGGAGCAAGCTGTCCGAGGGCGGGCAGGAGGGCCCGTGCGGATGGCTCAAGGACAAGTACGGACTGTCGTGGCAGGTGGTGCCTGCCGTGCTGGAGGAGCTGCTGAAGGACCCCGACGCCGAGCGCGCCCAGCGTGTGATGAAGGCCATGCTCGGGATGGGCAAGCTGGACGTGGCGGCACTGCGCGCGGCGGCCGACGGAGCCTGACGCGGCGGTGGTGGCCGGCGCGCCCCCTCACCCAACGCCCTTTGACACAATGGGCGTTCACAACGATGTGCGACGCCGCCGCCGACCTGGGGGGACCATGACCACCACTGCCGCACGGGTACCCGGTCCGGCGGGGCTGCCGCTGCTCGGGTCGATGCTCGACCTCAAGCGGGACTCCCTCGGCACCTTCCTCGCGGCCCGGCGCGAGCACGGGGACGTCGTCCGCCTCACCGCCGGGCCGCCCGGACTGCGGGCCGAGCTGTACGCCGTGTTCTCCGCCGAGGGCGCGCAGCAGGTGCTCGCCACCGACGCGGCCAACTTCCGCAAGGACAACGCCTTCTACCAGGAGGTCCGCGAGTCCTTCGGCAACGGCCTGCTGACCAGTCAGGACGCCGACTACCTGCGGCAGCGCCGTCTGGTGCAGCCGCTGTTCACCCGGCGCCGCGTCGACGGCTACGCGGACGCCGTCACCACGGAGACGGCGTCGATGCTCGCCGCCTGGCGCGGCGCCCCGAGCCGGACCGTGGACGTCGTCGGCGAGATGACGGGCCTGACGCTGCGCGCGGTCGCGCGCATCCTCTTCGGCACGGACGTCGAATCGGCCGTCGCCGTCGTCGAGCGCTGCTTCCCCGTCATCGGCGACTACGTTCTGCGCCGGGGCTACTCGCCCGTCAACGTCCCGCGCGACTGGCCCACTCCGGGCAACCGCCGAGCCGCGGCCGCGACCGACGAGCTGTACGCCGTGTGCGACCGCATCATCGAGAAGCGGCGCGCGGAGGGGGACGCGGCGAACGGCGACGACCTGCTCACGCTGCTCGCGGCGGCGCACAGCGAGGAGGACGGCAGCTTCGACGCCGCCGAGATCCGCGACCAGGTGCTGATCTTCCTGCTCGCGGGCCACGAGACGACGGCGACCTCGCTCGGCTTCGCGCTGCATCTGCTCGCCCGTCACCCCGAGCAGCAGGAGCGGGCCAGGGCCGAGGCGGCGAGCGTCCTCGCCGGTCGCGTACCGGGCGCGGCGGACCTCGACCTGCTGCCGTACCTGACCAAGGTGCTCAAGGAGACCATGCGGCTCTACCCGGCGGGCCCGGTCATCGGCCGCCGCGCCGTCGCCGCCACCGAGATCGGCGGCCACACCGTGCCGGCGGGCGCCGATGTGCTCGTCGCCCCCTGGGTGACGCACCGCCACCCGCGGTACTGGGAGGAGCCCGAGCGCTTCGACCCCGAGCGCTTCACGCCCGAGCGGGACAAGGAACGGCCCCGCTACGCCTGGTTCCCGTTCGGCGGCGGGCCGCGCGCCTGCATCGGCCAGCACTTCTCCATGCTGGAGTCCGTGCTCGCGCTCGCGATGATCCTCGGGGAGTACGAACTGACGGCGAAGGACGAGACGGTGCCCGTCGACACGGGGATCACCCTGCGCGCCGCCGGGCCGGCCCGCTGCGTCCTGCGCCCCGTCTCCTGACAACGACGGCTGACGCCGTCCGCAGCGGTATCGGGTGGAGCGCGACCCGTCCGCCCGGGATACGGTCCCGGCATGTCCCCTTCAGCCGAGAACAGGGCCCCCTCCGCCGTGACGGCGGACGACGTCGACCGCGCCGTGCGTCTTGGCCTCGATCTCCTGGGCTCCGCGCCGCCCGGCGCCGCGTGGGACGCGAGGGCGGGGACCCTCGAGTGGGACTGCTGGGAGACCGTCGAGCACCTCGCCGACGACCTGTTCGCCTACGCCGTCCAACTCGGCCCGCGCAATCCCTCCCCGGACCGCGTCGTGCCCTTCGTCTACGACAGCCGCAGGCCGGGCGGCCCCCGCAACACCGTGCACGTGGAGCGCGGGGAGGGAGCGGCGGGGCTGCTGGAGGTCCTGGAGTCGTGCGGGGCGCTGCTCACCGCCATGGTGCGCACGGCGCCGCCCGGACTCCGCTCGCACCACGTCTTCGGGAACTCCGACGCCGAGGGCTTCGCCGCCATGGGCGTCGTCGAGACCCTGGTCCACACGCACGACGTGGCGCTGGGGCTCGGGCTGCGCTGGGCGCCGCCGGACGGACTGTGTGCGCGGGTGCTGACGCGGCTGTTCCCCGACGTGCCGGGCGGTACGGACCCCTGGCCCACGCTGCTGTGGGCCACCGGGCGCGGCGATCTCCCCGGGCGGCAGCGCCGCACGGCATGGCGCTGGTACGGCGAACCGAGGCTGTGAGCCATCCTGGTCACGGGCCCTCTCCGCCGAGGGCCGGGGCGACGGGCCGCAAGGAGGACCGTGGACCTGGAGAGCATCCTCGACGAGCTGTACGGGCTGCGCCCGCAGGACTTCACCGCAGCCCGCAACGCGCGCGCGGCCGAGGCCCGCAGAGCGGGGGACCCCCGCCTCGCGGAGCGCATCAAGGCGCTGCGGCGCCCCACCGTCTCGGCGTGGGCGGGCAACCTCCTCGTGCGCCGCGACCCTGAACGGGTCCGGCCGCTGCTGGCCCTCGGTGAAGGTCTGCGCAGTGCCCACCGCGGCCTCAACGGCGAGCAGCTGCGCGAGCTGAGCCGGCAGCAGCACCTCCTGGTCTCCGCACTCGCCCGCGAGGCACGCGACCTGGCCGCGGCGGAAGGTCAGCAGGTGGGGGAGAGCGCCCTGCGGGAGATCGAGGGCACCCTGCACGCCGTGCTCGCCGACCCGGCGGCGGCCGAGGAGTGGGCGGCGGGCCACCTGGACCGGCCGCTGACCCCGCCCGTGGGGTTCACGGCTGCGGTGGCGGACCCCGGCGTCGTGGCGAATCGCGCGCCCGCGCCCCGGCCGGGCGGGAGGCCACAGGCCGAGGGCCCGGAACGCGCGGCGGAGCCGCTTGGACGAGAGCGGCGCGCGGAGCGGGACGAGGCCCGCCGGGCGGAGCAGGAGCAGGCCCGCCGCAAGGCGCGGGAGCAGGCCGCATCAGCCGAGGAGGAGGCGCGCGACCGCGAGGCGGAGCACGCCCGGGCCGCCGCGGAGAGCGAGCGCGCCGACGCGCAGGCCGACGAGGCCGCCGAACGGGTCGACGTGCTGACCGAGGAGCTGAAAGAGGCCAGGTCCAACCTGCGTGCCGCCGAGAAGGAGGCCCGCCGTGCACGCGACCGGGCCCGTGCCGCGGACGTCGCGGCTTCGTCGGCACGCCACCGGGCCCGCCAGGCGTCGCAGAACGTGGGGCGACCGACGTCGGACAGGGAGTGAGCCCGGCCGCCCGGGCCCGCCCCCTGCCGGCTCGCCGTCCGCCTCAGCGCTCGCGCGTACGCCGGGGGCCGGGGCCGCCGGCACCTTCGGACCCGCCGACGCCTTCGGACCCGCCGGCCTCGGCGTCGTCCGCACCCGGCTCCGGGTCGTTCGCCTGCTCGATGCGTGTGTGCTGCTGCCGGGACCGCAGGTAGTCCTGCACCTCGTGCTTCATCTCGTCGTCCTTGCGCGGGCTCACGCGGTTGCTGCCACGCTCCATGGAGAGCGCACCTCCTCAACGTGCCTTCGTTCTCTGCCCGGCCCATACCCATAGGCGACAAACCCACACGAAACACCATGCCGTATCTGGCGGGCGCGCCGCAGCCGGAAGTACTGCGCAGTACCCGCCGGGACGCCGATCATGCGCGGTATGCCGCGGGCCTTCGTCCCATTGACGGCCGGGGCCGAGTCGCCCCCGTGGCGGCCACTCTCCGGACGTCGGGGCATGCGTTCGCGCGGCAGCGAGGCTGCCGGGCGAACCGGACCGTCCGGTCCAGGGCGTCAGGTGCTGTGCGCCGCTCTCGCCGCCCGTGTGCGGCGCACCAGAGCCGAGCCGGTCAGGAGCGCCGCTGCCACCGCGCTGAGCACGGCCGCGGCCCCCGCCGAGGTGAACGACTCGCCGAGGCTGCTGTGCACCAGGTCGACCGCACCCGCACTCGCCAGAGCGTGGAGCGCGATGACGCCCACGGCCAGTCCCGCCGCGGCGGCCGAGACGACCACCGTGTCCCGCAGGGCGAGCCATACGGCGCACACCATGCAGAGCACCATGACGGCCACGGACAGCGTCTCCGCGTAGCCGCCCGACCGCAGTCCCGCGAGGTCGGTCGGCACATGGAGGAGGCCGCAGGCGAACAGCAGGACCGCCGCGGGCCAGCGCAGCGCGGAACGCAGCGCGGGGGAGACGGTGTGACTGCTCGGCCCCGCCGCGAGCGCGCTGTCCAGCGCCGCCGGCGGCCACGTCGAGGGCTCCGGCGACTCCTTCCGCTCCCGCGGCCGCTTCGATGGTCTCGGCCGCTCCGCCTGCACGGCGAGGACGGCCGGGGATTCCTTCCCGTCCTCGGCGCGTTCGTCCGGGCTCCGCGCGGCCCGCGCCGCCGGCGCGGGCCCGGCGGGCTGGTTCATGCGGTCGGCCGGATCCGGGGTGAAGGCGTCGGGGGGCATGGCGCGGGCTCCGTTCGTGGACGGTAGGCGTCCACCGTGTCTGTCTCGTGCTGCCTTGTGCTCATGAGTGGGCGCGTCCTCATGGGTGGGCGCGCACTTGTTACATCTAGTGCGCAGTTCCCCGCACTGCGCCATCGGGGGTCGGCCCCCGATGGGCCGTCGGGGCGAACGGGTCCCGGGTCGGCGGGCAGCGGACGGCGCACAGGGGCGGGGACGCGGTCCCCGCCCCTGTCGGAGCATGCGCAATCCGTGCGGGCCCTCGGCCCGAGGGCTCAGCTCCCACCGCTTCAGTAGGGCCGGGTGATGACCTCCATGCCGTGCCCTGCCGGATCGTGGAAGTACATGCCCCGCCCGCCGTCGTTGCGGTTGATCTCACCCGGCCGCTAGGGCCTCTCGTTTGGATCATGCCGGGCTCGCGGGCCCTGGCACGCACGCTCGCCGCGTTGTCGTCGGTCGCCATGGCTCCGCCATTGTCTCCCTCCTCCGCCTTGCGATCGCACGCACCAGCCCCTCCCCCTACGCCCTGCGGGCGTGGGGGGACCCCCACTCACTGATCCGGCCTGATCCAAACGAAAGACTTTAGCCGTGCGGATCGGCGAAGTACGTGACGCCCGCTTCCTCGATGCGCCGGAAGATCCCGTCGACCTCGTCCTCCGAGACCAGGAACGCATAGTGCTGGAGGGGGACTTCGTCACCGAGCGTCGCGAAGTCGAGGGGTGACGCCGTTGCTGAGGGCGAGCGGGATGAACGGGCCCCACTCCTGCCCGACTTCGAGCCCGAGGACATGGGCGAGGAACGCGGCCGACTCGCGGTTGTCCTTGGCGAGCACGATGGTGTGGTTGAACTCTGCTGACACTGTGGATTGCCTCCGTCGGGCAAACTCACGGGCACCTCCATGCCTCACCCGGTCGGTGACCGACACGCGATGCCGTACACGTGAGCGTAGATCGGCTCCCGGGCCCCTGTCACGCCGCTCTTCTGCCGCGCACGGCGTCCCATGTGGTGCTCCGCCGACGCGAGTTGGCGGCACGTGACGCGGCGCAGCGCCGCCCGAGGGCCGGTCGGTACCGGCCCGTTCACCGGTTCGCCGAGCGGCAGCGGGCCCGGTGGAGTTCAATGAGAGGCGCGGGGGCCGAGCGCACAGCCGTCGCCGGACGCCGGCGGGACGGGACACCGGCCGATGCCGGGCGCGACCGGCGCCGGGCAGGGACCGACGGATCACGGGAGCGCCCCCTGGGAGTGATCGACGAGTGAGCACCAGCGGCCATGTTCCCGGCAGCGGTCCCCACCGCCCGGAGGACGGCGCACTCCTCGTGCTCGACGACGCCGCTACGGTGCTCGCCTGCACCGGGGCCGCCGCCGAGCTGCTCGGAGCCCCCGCCGCCGGGATCAGCGGACGCGACGTCGGCGCGTTCTTCGCCGAACCCGGCGACTGGCCACGGCTGCGGGGCCTCGCGCCCGACGACCGTCCTCGCTCCCTGCGCGCATCGCTGCGCGGGCCCGGCGGTCCGGTGCCCGTGCAACTGGATCTGCTGCCGATCGACGGCACGCTGCCCGCGCGGTTCCTGCTGCGGATCACGGCCGCGGAACACGTCGACCGGCGGGAGGAGAACGAGGCCCTCGTCGGCGCGCTGTTCTCGCAGACGGGCATCGGGCTCGCCATCCACGACCCGGAGCTGCGCCTGACGCGCATCAATCCGCTGCCCGGGGACCTGCGCCCCGGGGCGGCGCGCCGCGACCCCTCCGGCGGTGCCCTCGGGCTGCGGATCGGGGAGCTGCTGGTCCCCGAGGACGCGGCGGTCGTCGAGGCCCGGCTTCGCCGTGTCGCCACGACGGGCGAGCCGCTCATCGACTTCGTCACCCCGGCACGGCTCGCCAGGGCCCCCGGACGCGAGCGGGTCATCTCGCTGTCCGCGCTCAGGCTGTCGGGCGCCAAGGGAGCCGTACGCGGCGTCGCCGTGACGTTCACCGACGTCACAGAGCACGAACGCTCCCGCAAGCGGGCGGCACTGGTCGCCACGGCGGCCTCCGCGCTCGGCCGGTCCCTGGAGGTCTCGCGCAACGCGCAGGTGCTGGCCGACCTGCTGGTCCCGGCGTTCGCCGACCTGGCTGCCGTGGACCTCACGGAGGCCGTGCTGGTGGGCGACGAACCGGGCGCCTTCGCGACGGGGGCGCCGCTGCGCCGGGTCTCGGCCGTCGCGGCCGACGGCGGGTGGCCCGACGAGCTGTACCCGCCCGGCTCCGTCATCCGCGTACGGGGCTACGAGAGCGACCGGCTGCGGCTCGGGTCGGCCGTCATCGTCGCCGACCTGGACGAGCTGCGGCCCAGGATCGCCGACGACCCCGACCGGGTGCGTCTCGTGCTGACCGACCGCGCCACCTCGTACATGGTGGTGCCGCTGCAGGCCCGCGGGCACGTCCTCGGAGCCGTCTCGGTGTGGCGGAGCGGCGACCGGGCCCCGTTCGACGCGCAGGACGCCGCCGTCGCGGAGGACATCGCCTCCCGGGCCGCGCTCGCCGTCGACAACGCCCGCCGGTACACCCGTGAACGGCGCACCGCGGAGACCCTGCAGCGCAGTCTGCTGCCACGCCCTCTGCTGAAGGTGACCGCAGCGGAGACGGCGGGGATCTACGTGCCCGGCAGGACGCTCGCGGGCACCGGCGGCAGCTGGTTCGACGTGATCACGCTCTCCTCGTCGCGGGTCGCCTTCGTCGCCGGCCACGTGCGCGGGCACGGTCTCAACGCGGCCGCCGCGATGGGCAGTCTGCGGACCGCCGTGCGCACGCTCAGCGATCTCGACCCGCCGCCGGACGAGCTGCTGACCCACCTCGACGATCTCGTGGTGCGGCTCGCGGAGGACGAGCAGCCGGGCGGCGCCGAGGGCACGGTCCGCGGGGCGAGCTGTCTGTACGCCGTCTACGACCCGGTCAGCGCACGGTGCAGGATGGCCAGCGCCGGTCACGCGCCGCCCGTGCTGGCCCGGGCCGCCGGAGGCGCCGCGCCGGTCGGGCTGCCGGCCGGCCCCGCTCTGGGCAGGGAGGGCGCGCCCTTCGAACCGGTGGAGGTGGAGCTCCGGCCGGGCGACCTGCTGGCGTTCACCGCCGGATCGCTGTCCGCTGAGGCGGGTGACGCGGGCCGTGTGACCACGTACCTGCGCGAGGAGGCCGTCGGCGGCGGTGCCCGGCCGGTGCCCGACATCGGCCGGGAGATGCTCGTACCGTTCCTGGCCGAGCCTCCGGACCACGACGCCGCGCTGCTGCTGGCCCGGGTGGCCGTCACGCCCGAAGAAGCGGTCGCCGCCTGGGAGTTCCCGGCGGACGTGAAGATCGTGGCGGACGCGCGGGCCGAGGTCGCCCGCCGACTGACCGGGTGGGGGCTCGACGACCTCGTGTTCACCACCGAACTGATCGTCAGCGAGCTGCTCACCAACGCCATCCGGTACGCGGGCGGGCCGGTCGCTGTCCGGCTCATCAGGGACCAGCGGCTGGTGTGCGAGGTGTCCGACCCCAGCCAGACCCAGCCGCATCTGCGCCGGGCGCGCCTCACCGACGAGGGCGGCCGCGGACTCTTCCTGATCGCCCAGCTCACGCACCGGTGGGGGAGCAGGTACACCGCGTCCGGCAAGACGCTGTGGACGGAGCAGCTGCTGCCGCCGCACCTGCGCCCGTGAGCGAGCGGGACGCTGATAGTAGCCATGTACAGTGCCCGGCATGAGCAAGGCATCCACGGGTCCGACGCCCGGCTTCCTGGTGTGGCGGCTGTCGATGAAATGGCGCGTCGCCGTCGACCGGGCGCTCGCGCCGGTGGGCCTGACCCACGCCCAGTACTCGCTCATGGCGACCCTGCACGGCCTCGACCGGTCCGGCGTACGCCCCAGCCAGCGCGAACTCGCCGACCACACCGGCCTCGAAGCGCTCTACGTGTCCAAGCTCGCCCGCGCCCTGGAGGCCGACGGGCTGATCGAGCGGGTCCGGGACGCCGCCGACAGCCGCGCCGTACGCCTCTCGCTCACCGAACGCGGACGGGACGTCACCGGCCGCGCCGTCGTGGTCGTCCAAGACCTGATCGGCAAGCTCCTCGCCCCGCTCGGCGGCCCGGACAGCGACCGCACGGCCGCCCTCGTCCGCGACCTCACCGCACTGCTCGACGCCCCGCTCGACCCGCCCGGCGGACCGTAGGGCCGACGCGCCGAGGCCCATGCGGCCGGCGTCAGGCAGGGGCGGCCGCGCGAGCGCTGATCATCCGGTGCAGGCGTTCCGCCGTCGCCCGGCCGAAGAACGCGTCGTTGACGTCCGCGTCGATGTCGGTCACGGTGACCGTGCTGCCCCGCAGCCCCTCCCGCAGCGCGTCGAACAGGGCCGCGTCCGCCGCCGGGTCGTGGTACGGGCCGCCCGGGACGCCCAGCGTCGACAGGCCGCGCAACGGTACGCACACCTCGGCCGGGCCCGTGGCCGCACGCAGCTTCGCGGCGATTCGCCGGCCCAGTTCGGCGCACTCCTCCGCCGTCGTGCGCACCACCGTGATCGACGGGTTGTGGACCAGGACGTGCCGGTCCCGCATCGCGGCCGGGAGCGTGTCCGGCGGGCCGAACTTCAGCATGTCCAACGCCCCCAGACTCACCACCTGCGGCACACCGTTGCGCCCCGCGGCGGTGAGCCGGTCCGGTCCCGCCGACAGGATGCCGCCGGCCAGGTCGTCCGCCACTTCGCTCAGCGTCAGGTCGAGCACGCCGGCGAACAGCCCCTGCCCGGCCAGCGACTCCAGGGTCCGCCCACCCGGCCCGCTGACGTGGAACACCAGAACCTCGTAGCCCAGCTCGGTCAGCCGGGCCCGGGCCGCGTCGACGCCGGCCGTCGTCACGCCCGCCATGCTCGCCGCCACCAGCGGCCGCTCGCCCGCGGCCAGATCGGCCGGGCGCAGCGCCCGGCGCCCGGACGCGAAGCCCTTCGCCATGCCCGCCGCCGCGTCGGCCGCGTTCGCGAGGACCGGGGCGGAGACCGAGTTGATCCCGGCGATGTCGACGACGCTGTGCATCATCGTGATGTCCGTGGACCCCACGTACGGCGACACGTCGCCCGCCGCCATCGAGGAGACCATCAACTTCGGTACGCCCAGCGGGAGCCCGCGCATCGCACGGGTCGCGATGGAGGTGCCGCCGCTGCCGCCCATCGCCAGGAGGCAGTGCAGCCGGCCCTCCCCGTACAGCCGCGCGACGGCCTCGGCCGCCCCGCGGGCCATCGCCGTCACCGCCGTGCCCCGGTCCCCCTGCGCGCGGAGTTCGGCCAGGTCCGTCCCGGCGGCGCGCGCCACCTCCTCGCGGGAGACGTCCGCGGTGAAGCGCGGCTGACCGATCACTCCGGTGTCGACCACCACCACGTCGACCCCGCCGCCGAGCAGCCGCTCGCGCAGCCAGCCGTACTCCTCACCCTTGGTGTCCAGGGTCCCCACCAGCACAACTGTCGCCATGGGACGTACTGTTCGGTACAACCGGGCCCGGGCACAAGAGCGCCGTCACGGGCGGGCTGGGTCGGTGGCTCGGCGCGGACGGGGCACATGTGTGCCGCCGTTCGGGCCGCACGGGAATGGATCGACGCGTCGCTGCGCTGATGTAGCCGCACAAGATCGGGTGAGATGCGATCCTCGGAACGGACGCACTCGAAGCCGTTCGCTCAAGGAGGCCTGACCCTCATGTCAGAGAACAGCGGCTGGGCGAATCCGCTGCGGGACCCGCTCGACCGGCGGCTGCCCCGTATCGCCGGGCCCTCCGGACTCGTGATCTTCGGAGTCACCGGGGACCTGTCCCGCAAGAAGCTGATGCCCGCCGTCTACGACCTCGCCAACCGCGGGCTGCTGCCGCCGGGCTTCTCGCTCATCGGCTTCGCCCGCCGGGA
The DNA here is from genome assembly GCF_013387495.1 of Streptomyces sp. PKU-EA00015. Taxonomy (GTDB): domain Bacteria; phylum Actinomycetota; class Actinomycetes; order Streptomycetales; family Streptomycetaceae; genus Streptomyces. Next base: position 260,912 of record NZ_JABZEE010000005.1, read on the forward strand.
CTGGGCCGACCAGGACTTCGCGCAGGAGGTCCACGACGCCGTCATGGAGCACGCGCGCACACCGTTCCGCGAGGAGGTGTGGCAGCAGCTGGCCGAAGGAATGCGGTTCGTCCAGGGAGACTTCGACGACGACGCCGCCTTCGAGCGGCTGAGGGCGACGGTCGAGGACCTGGACAAGGCGCAGGGCACGGGCGGCAACTTCGCCTTCTACCTGTCGGTGCCGCCGAAGTTCTTCCCCAAGGTCGTCCAGCAGCTCAAGGACCACGGGCTCTCCGATGCGCCCCACGGCTCCTGGCGGCGCGCCGTCATCGAGAAGCCCTTCGGCCACGACCTCGCCAGCGCACGCGATCTCAACGCCATCGTGCACGAGGTGTTCGCCCCGGACGAGGTCTTCCGGATCGACCACTACCTGGGCAAGGAGACCGTCCAGAACATCCTGGCACTGCGGTTCGCCAACACCCTCTTCGAACCCGTCTGGAACCGGTCGTACGTGGACCACGTGCAGATCACGATGGCCGAGGACATCGGCATCGGCGGCCGTGCCGGCTACTACGACGGCATCGGCGCCGCCCGTGACGTCATCCAGAACCACCTGCTCCAGCTGCTCGCGCTGACCGCGATGGAGGAGCCCGTCTCCTTCGACGCCGCTTCCCTGGTCACCGAGAAGCTGAAGGTCTTCAAGGCCGTCAAGGTGCCCGACGACCTGGGCCGGCACACCGTGCGCGCCCAGTACACGACCGGCTGGCAGGGCGGGGCGAAGGCCGTCGGCTACCTCCAGGAGGAGGGCATCGACCCCGCGTCGAAGACCGACACGTACGCCGCGATCAGACTGGAGATCGACAACCGCCGCTGGGCGGGCGTCCCGTTCTATCTGCGCACCGGCAAGCGGCTGGGCCGCCGGGTCACCGAGATCGCGGTCGTCTTCCAGCGCGCCCCGCACTCCCCGTTCGACTCCACGGCCACGGAGGAACTGGGCCAGAACGCCCTGGTCATCCGCGTCCAGCCGGACGAGGGCGTGACCCTGCGCTTCGGTTCCAAGGTGCCCGGCACCTCGATGGAACTGCGCGATGTGACGATGGACTTCGCGTACGGGGAGTCGTTCACCGAGTCCAGCCCCGAGGCGTACGAACGCCTCATCCTCGACGTCCTGCTCGGCGACGCCAACCTCTTCCCGCGCACCGAGGAGGTGGAGGAGTCCTGGAAGATCCTCGACCCGATCGAGCGGTTCTGGGACACGAACGGCTCCCCGGCCCAGTACCCCGCGGGC
>NZ_JABZEE010000050.1 GCF_013387495.1 Streptomyces sp. PKU-EA00015
AGGAGTTCAATTCTCCTTAGCTCCACAGAAGAAGAAGCGGGCCACCCGGATCGGGTGGCCCGCTTCTTCGTGTCGGTGCGTTCGGTCAACTCCGGCCGCTGCCAAGGGCCTTGCGGTTGCTGCTGGGCAGCGCGGGGCGCGACGGCTCCGGCGCGGGGGCGGCCACCTGCTCGATCCGCATCGCGAGCGCCGGGCAGCGGCGCACGGCACGCTGCGCGCGCCCGCGCATGTGCATCGGGACCACCGCGTCGGCCACCGACGGGTAGCCGTCCGGGTTGAGCCGGATCAGCTCCGGGATGATGTCGGCGCACAGGCCGTGCCCCTGGCAGAGCGTCCAGTCGATGAAGACCTTCTCGCCGCTGGGAATGGACTCCTCCGCCTCCTCGTAACCGGGCAGCGGAAGCGGCAGCACACCGGTCACCGGCCGACCGCAGCCGCCGTCCAGCACATGGGCCGCGAGGTCGTCGGTGAACGCGGACAGGGTGGATGCGAAGAAGCGGGCCGATCCATCGGGGTGCTTGCACGCGCCGCGGCCCTTCACCGCTCCCGTCACCTCCCGCAGCGCCTCCAGTGCCGCCGGGCCGCCGCCGTTGATCACGTCGGCCAGACCGCCCGCCGCGGCCGGCAGGCCGAGCTTGCAGGGGCCGCACTGGCCGGCGGTCTCCGCGGCGAGCCAGTTGGCCACCCGCAGCGACTCGCCCAGGGGGCAGGTCTCCGGTCCGATGGGCAGGATCGCCCCCGCGCCCAGGGCGCCCCCCACGGACGCCAGGGACGCCTTGGAGACGACCGCCTCGTGCACGGCGACCGAGTCGATCCAGTTGCCGTGGTAGCCGCCCGTGAGCACGCCCTGCGGCAGCGGCGGCGCACCGGCCAGCTGGAGCACGTACCGCAGCGGGACGCCCGTGGGCACCTCGACGACCATGGGGCGCGAGACCGCGCCGGAGATCGTCAGCATGACCGTGCCGGGCTCGGAGTCCAGGCCCGTGTGGGCGTAGCGGCGTGAGCCGATGCGCGCGGCGACGGCGAGCTGCGCGAACGTCTCGGCGTTCGACAGCAGTGTCGGCGCGCCGCCGACACCGGAGTCCGCGGCGCGCACCCGGCGGCCGGGCGGCAGCGCGGGGCCGCCGTTGACCGCGCGGATGACGGAGGACGCCTCTCCGGAGACCATCCGCTCCGGCGTGCGCACGACTCTGGCGCGCAGCTGCTGACCGCGCCGGTCGCTCAGGCCGCGTTCGGCGAGCGCGGCGCGCATCGAGACCTCCGTGGAGTTGCGGGTGACCGCGACGACCAGGGTGCGTGCGCCGAGCGCCTCGGCGGCCAGCAGCGCACCGTCGAGGATGAGGTGCGGCGCGCGGTTGAGCAGCACCGTGTCCTTGCGGCAGGCCGGTTCGCCCTCGCTGCCGTTGACGACGACGACGGGCCGTACGCCGCGCCGGATCGCCGACTTGGCGACGGCGCGCAGCTTCTTGCCGAACGGGAACCCCGCGCCGCCGCGGCCGGTCAGCGATATCTCCTCGGCCAGCTGGGCCAGCCGCTCGCCGCTCACCGGCTCCAGCGGCCCGTGGACCTTCAGGTGCATCTGCAGGTCGAGGCGTTCGACCAGGTCGAAGCCCTGCGTCAGCTGGGGGAGCCCGACGACGCGGACCTCGGGGACGTCGGGGAGCGGGGCGTTCACGGTCGTTCTCCTGCGGGTGCGTTCCAGGGCTCTCCGGCCGGCGGCTGGAAGAGAGGCCCTGGCATCGGCGCTGTCTCGTCGTACGCGGCGGGGCCGCCGATTCCGTACGCGGAGCGGTCGTCGTACGGGGGCGGTGACGCGGCCTCGTCCGCACCGCCGACCCCGTAGGAGGCGGCGGTGGTGTCGTATGCCCCGGGGGTGTCGTAGGCCGCCGTGGAGCCGTAGGACGGCGTGGTGGCGCCGTACGCGGGCGGGGTGTCGTAGGAGGGTGCCGGGTCGAACAGTGGCGGGGGAGGGGTGTCGTAGGAGGGGGCGGGGTCGAACGGCGGCGGTGGCGGGGTGTCGTAGGAAGGGGCCGAGTCGAACAGTGGCGGGGGCGGGGTGTCGTACAGCGGGGATGCCGGCTCCGGGCGTACGGCCTGGGCCGGCGGAGGCGGCGAGGGGGTGGGCCAGGTGCCCGGACGGGGTCCCGTCTCGGACACCACGGGTATCTCCTCGGTCATCGGCACGCGCTCGGCGAGCGGGGCGGCGGCGTCGGCCGCCAGGGACACGGCCCGGTAGGCCGCGGCCATGCCGGGGCCGCGGCCGGTGCCGGAACCGCTGGGGACCACCGTCGGCTCGGCGTCCGGCGGCGGAGGGGCCTCGTAGAGCTGCGGCGAGGGTGCGGCCAGCCGGGGCGGCTGCGCGCGCGCCTGTTCGAGCGGCGTCTGGAAATCCTGCTCGTACGGGCGCTGCGACGGGATGCCGTTCGCCCTGTCCATGCGGTCCATGCGGTCCATGCCGGCGGATACGGGCGAGCGCCCCGTCCCGTTCAGTCCGCCCGCGCCGGGCAGCGGCGACATGATCGGATCGCGCTGTGCCTGCTCGTCGGCGGTGGGCGGTCCGCCGTCGCCGACGCCGGTCAGGGACATGATCCGGGCGGCGACGCGTCGCTGCACCGGCCGCGGCAGCAGCCGGACCGACACCGCGGCCGCCACTCCGAGCAGGGCCAGGCAGTACATGGTGACGACCCAGGTCGCCGCCGGGCGACCCGCGTAGAGTCCGTGGACGAGGGCGAAGCACCAGGCCGGATAGGCCAGCATGTGCAGCGGCCGCCAGCGGCCGGCGACACGGACGTTGCCCGCAAGCGCGCTGCGGAGCGCTCCGGTCGTGGCGGCGACCACCATGAGCAAGCCGGCCAGCGAGCCGAAGCCGATGAGGGCGGAGGTGCCCGTGACCCCGAGCCCGAACGGGATCAGCGCGCCGATCACCGCCACGTGCCCGAGCGAGACCTTCACGGTGGCGTGCAGCAGCAGGAAGCCGAGCGAGGCGACCGCGGTCGTTCGGTGGATGCCCTGGGCGAGCAGACGGTGGCGCGGGGAGAGGAGGACCCGGTCGGTGGCGATCAGACCCCACGCGACGGATGCGGTCAGCGACACCAGGGACAGAACCCCGGTGGTGAAGTCGAGCGCGGCGCGAAAGCTGTCGCTGCCCCCGATGGCGAGCACGGGGATGAGGATCAACGCGGCCGTGTAGAGGCCGCCTTGCACCGGGCGGCCGAGTCCGGGCTCCGGGCCCGGCGACAAACGCTGTTTGAGACGAGGGTTCATGGGGCGACTCCGAATGGTGCGGGAAAGCTGTCCCGTTGACGCACTCTAGGTCGACCCATACCGCCCGGTACGAGGTTTCAGGGTTATTCCCGGGGAAGCAGCGGCAACTGACCCGGGGGTTGCCCTGTATAGGGTCGATACGCGGAGTAAGGCGGATCCATGATCGCGCACGAGCCGCCGACCGGCCGGTCACGGGCGCCGTGGACGGCGAATGCGGCCCCTTCCCCCGCTGCGGTACCCTGACGCCATGCGTGCCGTACGCCTTCTGCTTAGCGAGCCGCGCTGATCAGTCCCGGCGGATGAAAGACCCGTCGGAATCGGCGCGGCGTCCCCTCCTGTGCGAGGGGATTTTTCATTTCGTCACCGGATGAATCAGCGGCAGCTGGCAGAGACGATCGATGGAGCTTTTAAGGATCATGAGCGAGATGACTTCTGCTGCCGAGGCAGCAGCCCCGCATCGTTATACGGCTGCCATGGCGGCCGACATCGAGGCACGCTGGCAGGACTTCTGGGACGCCGAGGGGATCTACGAGGCGCCGAACCCGAGCGGTGACCTGGCCGGCGACCCGGCCGTGGCCGCTCGCCCCAAGAAGTTCATCATGGACATGTTCCCGTACCCCTCGGGTGCGGGCCTGCACGTCGGTCACCCCCTGGGCTACATCGCCACCGATGTCTTCGCCCGCCACCAGCGCATGACCGGGCACAACGTCCTGCACACCCTGGGCTTCGACGCCTTCGGCCTGCCGGCCGAGCAGTACGCCGTACAGACCGGCACGCACCCGCGCGTGTCGACCGAGGCGAACATCGTCAACATGAAGGCGCAGCTGCGCCGGCTGGGTCTGGGCCACGACAAGCGCCGTTCGTTCGCCACGATCGACCCGGACTACTACAAGTGGACCCAGTGGATCTTCCTGCAGATCTTCAACTCCTGGTACGACCAGGAGGCGAAGAAGGCCCGCCCGATCGACGAACTGGTCGCGCTGTTCGAGAGCGGTGAGCGGTCCGTGCCCGGCACGCGCGCGTGGAGCGAGCTGAGCGCCAAGGAGCGCGCCGACGTCCTGGGCGAGTACCGCCTGGCGTACGCCTCGGAAGCGCCCGTCAACTGGTGTCCCGGCCTGGGCACGGTGCTGGCCAACGAGGAGGTGACGGCCGACGGCCGCTCCGAGCGGGGCAACTTCCCCGTCTTCAAGGCCAAGCTGCGCCAGTGGAACATGCGTATCACCGCCTACGCCGACCGGCTGCTGGACGACCTGGACGCGCTGGACTGGCCCGAGGCCATCAAGCTGCAGCAGCGCAACTGGATCGGACGCTCCGAGGGCGCCCGCGTCGGCTTCTCCGTGGACGGCCACGCGGACGCGAAGATCACCGTCTTCACCACCCGCCCGGACACGCTGTTCGGCGCGACCTACATGGTGCTGGCCCCCGAGCACGGCCTGATCGACTCGATACTGCCCGCCGAGTGGCCCGAGGGCGTCAAGGAGTCGTGGACGGGCGGCGCGGCCACGCCGGCCGACGCCGTCGCCGCGTACCGCAAGCAGGCCCAGACGAAGAGCGACGTCGAGCGGCAGACCGAGCACAAGGACAAGACCGGAGTCTTCACCGGCGCCTACGCGCTGAACCCCGTCACCGGCACCCGCATCCCCGTGTTCGTCGCCGACTACGTGCTGATGGGCTACGGCACCGGCGCCATCATGGCCGTGCCCGGCCAGGACGAGCGCGACTGGGAGTTCGCCGAGGCCTTCGAGCTGCCGATCATCCGCACCGTCCAGCCGCCCGAGGGCTGGGAGGGCGAGGCGTTCACCGGCCAGGGGCCGGCGATCAACTCCGCCAACGACGAGATCTCGCTGAACGGTCTGGCGGTCGCCGAGGCCAAGAGCCGGATCATCGAATGGCTGGTCGCCAAGGGCATCGGCGAGGGCACCGTCAACTTCCGGCTGCGCGACTGGCTGTTCAGCCGCCAGCGCTACTGGGGCGAGCCGTTCCCGATCGTGTACGACGAGGACGGCGTCGCGCACGCCCTGCCGGAGTCGATGCTGCCGCTGGAGCTGCCGGAGGTCGACGACTACTCGCCCCGCACGTTCGACCCGGACGACGCCGACACCCAGCCCGAGACGCCGCTGTCCCGCAACGGCGACTGGGTCAACGTGACGCTGGACCTGGGCGACGGCCCGAAGAAGTACCGCCGCGAGACCAACACCATGCCCAACTGGGCGGGCTCGTGCTGGTACGAGCTGCGCTACCTGGACCCGCACAACAGCGAGAAGCTGGTCGACCCGGCCATCGAGCAGTACTGGATGGGCCCGCGCGAGGGGCAGCCGCACGGCGGTGTCGACCTGTACGTGGGCGGTGCCGAGCACGCGGTGCTGCACCTGCTGTACGCCCGGTTCTGGTCCAAGGTGCTGTTCGACCTGGGGCACGTCTCGTCCGCCGAGCCGTTCCACAAGCTGTACAACCAGGGCATGATCCAGGCGTACGTCTACCGGGACAGCCGCGGCTTCCCCGTGACGGCCACCGAGGTCGAGGAGCGCGACGGGAAGTTCTTCTTCGAGGGCGAGCCCGTCAAGCGCGAGCTGGGCAAGATGGGCAAGTCCCTGAAGAACGCGGTCACTCCGGACGAGATCTGCGCGGAGTACGGCGCCGACACCCTGCGGCTGTACGAGATGGCGATGGGCCCGCTGGACGTGTCGCGGCCGTGGGACACGCGTGCGGTCGTCGGCCAGTACCGCCTGCTGCAGCGGCTGTGGCGCAACATCGTCGACGAGTCGACCGGCGAGGTCACCGTCGTCGACGCCGAGCCCGATGAGGACACCCTGCGTGCCCTGCACAAGGCCATCGACGGCGCGGGCCAGGACCTGGCGGCCATGCGGTTCAACACGGCGATCGCCAAGGTCACCGAGCTGAACAACCACCTGACCAAGACCGCCGGCCCGCTGTCGCGCTTGGTCGCCGAGCGGCTGGTGCTGCTGATCGCCCCGCTGGCCCCGCACATCGCCGAGGAGCTGTGGCGGAAGCTGGGCCACACCGACTCGGTCGTGCACGCCGACTTCCCTGTCGCCGACCCGGCGTACGTCGTGGACGAGACCGTGACCTGCGTCGTGCAGATCAAGGGCAAGGTCAAGGCGCGTCTGGAGGTCTCCCCCTCGATCACGGACGCGGACCTGGAGGCGCTGGCCCTGCGCGACGAGGCGGTCGTCGCGGCGCTGGGCGGTGCGGGCATCCGCAAGGTCATCGTGCGGGCGCCGAAGCTCGTCAACATCGTTCCCGCGTAGCGGGACCGGGGGTCTCCCCTAGGGGCAGGTCGAGGGTTGTGGTGGAACCCTCGGCCTGCCCTTTCCGTTTACCGTGGGAGGAACGAGAACCGATGCCGGAGGGCGTTCATGGATGCCGGAGCCGTAATCACGATCCTGGCGCTGCTTTTCTTCGCCTTCGTGGCACTGGGGGTGTATGTCGCCGCGAAGGTGGTGGGCGCGGCCAAGCGCGGCGTCGAGCGCACGGTCACCCAGGCGCGGCGCACCGTCGAGGACACCACACTGCGGGCGAAGAGCTACGGACAGGGCGGCGTGAGCGGCGAGCTGGCGCAGCTCCGGCTGGCGCTGCGCACATCGATGCGGGCGACGCAGGAAGCGCTGCAGGCGGGCGTGGCGGAGGATGCGTCGCTCTCCGAGTCGCTGGCGCTGTTCCGGCGGCTGAGCGCCCACGGACAGGAGCTCGACGCCGAGCTCAAGCGGCTGGAGCGCGAGCCCGACAGGGCGACGGTGGCCTCGCTCCTGCCGGGCCTGCGCGACCGCACAGAGCGGATCACGCATTCCGCGGAATCGCTGCGCTGGGCGGCGAGAGACCGTGCGAGCAAGTTCGCCGAGGACGATCTGGACATCCTCAGCGCGCAGATCGACATGGAGGCCGGTGCGCTGCGGCACTGGTCGGCCGAGGCACCGGGCTCGGGTCCGGACCACGACGCGGGCCGCGTCGCGGACGCCGGCGGCGCCGCATCGCGGGCCCCCGGTGCGCCGGCCGAGCAGTCCTGGGCGGAGCCGGATCAGGCCCCGGAGCAGTCGGCTCCGGGGCAGCCGCAGGCCATCACGGCACGGGACCCTCGGCAGCAGACCGCCTATCCGTGGCAGAAGTCCGCCCACCCCGAGACCTCCAACTGATCAGGGACGGCCGGCCGAGCCGCCCTTCGGGCCGTTCTCCTGCGCGCCTCGGAGGAATGCCGGGCAGGGCCGGGCTGCCGCCCGGCACCTGCTGCGGGTAACCTCCCGCTCATGTCCCGCCATGTCGCTATCGTCACCGATTCCACGGCCTACCTGCCGCCACAGATGATGGAGCGGCACAGCATCACCACGGTCCCCCTGACCGTCGTGCTCGGCGATCGGGCGCTGGAGGAGGGCACGGAGATCTCGGCGCGCTCGCTGGCTCTCGCGCTGCAGAAGCGCCGGCCGGTGACCACGTCCCGGCCCAGCCCAGAAACGTTCGTGCGGACGTACCGGGCCATCGCCGAGGCCGGTGCGACCGGGATCGTGTCGCTGCACCTGTCGTCCGAGTTCTCCGGGACCTACGACGCCGCGGTGCTCGCCGCGAAGGACGCACCCGTGCCGGTGCGGGTCGTCGACACGGGCATGGTGGCCATGGCGCTCGGCTTCTGCGCGCTCGCCGCAGGAGAGGCGGCGGAGGCGGGCGGTTCCCTGGACGAGGCCGTCGCGGCGGCCGAGAAGCGCGCCGAGGGCACGTCCGCCTACTTCTACGTCGACACCCTCGACTATCTGCGCCGCGGCGGCCGGATCGGCGCCGCGCAGGCCCTCCTGGGTTCCGCGCTCGCCGTGAAGCCGCTCCTGCAGCTCGAAGGGGGCCGGATCGAACCACTGGAGCGGGTACGGACCGCCTCGCGCGCCATCGCCCGGCTGGAGGAGATCGTCGCCGAGCGGGCCGGTGCGGCTCCGGTGGACATCGCGGTCCATCATCTCGCGGCACCCGAGCGGGCCGCGGCGCTCGCGGACCGACTGCGCGACCGGGTGCTCGGACTGGCCGACCTGCATGTGAGCGAAGTGGGCGCGGTGATCGGTGCCCATACCGGGCCGGGCCTGCTGGGAGTTGTGGTCTCGGCTCGTTGAGGGACCACCGCCGTATGCGCCGAGACGGCGGTGCCGTGGGCGAGTTGCCGGCGGTGGTCGCCGCGCTGCCGCAGCGGTGGTCACTCGGGGGAGTGGCCGAGATGTCCACAACCGGTGGTCTGTCCACAGGAATTGGGCCTGTTCAGCGGATTCGGGCACATGTGCCTACCGTCCTGTGGCATGACTCTTCGATCACGTTCCGCGACGAGTGGACCCGGCCGTGCACCGGCCTCCGACGGGCGCACGCGCCACGGGCACCACGGCCGCCTGCGCCTCGCCTCGAGGGGCCGTCACCGCGCCACGGGAAGTCCTGACGCACGAACCTCCGGAGCCGACCCGGCCGGCAGGGCCGGGCCGCTGCGGGACCGGTTTCCGGAAGCGGGTGCGGGGCCGCCCGGCGGTGTGCGTCCGGTGAGGGGGCGTCCGACGGCGGGGACCGGTCCGCTGCCCGGGATGAGTGCGGGAGTTGCTGCGGGGGCGCCCGGTGGGGCGGGGACCGCGGTGGGTGCGGGGCCGCCTGCCGTGGCGCGTCCGGTGACGGGGCGTCCGCCGTTGGGAGCGCGCGCGGATCGTGGCGGCACGCCGGCCGGGGTGGTGCGTTCCGGTTCCGGCCTGGACCGCGGGGCAGCCGGGGGATGGGGCACCGTGGGCGGGGCCGCATCGAGGGCCGGTGAGCCGACCGCTGCCGCGGACCGCCGTCCTCTGCGGCCAGGGCGGATGAGGGGCGGCCGGGCGTCGACCGCAGGCGCCGCCGCCGTCCGCCGGAGGGCCGACGCACTGTTCGCCGGAGTCCGGTCCGCGGCGGGACCGGACCCCGCGACGCGCACCATCCCGTCGGCTCCCGAGCCCCCGGCCCGTCCAGGCGTCCCGGCGAGGCGTGCCCCGTCCCCGGGCCCCGACGCCTCGGCGTACCGGTCCGTCCCCGTCGCGGCGGCCCGTGCCGCCGCGGCGGAGCTGCGCCCACCCTCCCACGGCGGCGGACGGCGCGGTCCCGGCGCGGACGGGGCAGCGACGGGGGCGGGGGACGGGGCCGATGCCGGCCGCGCAGCCACAGGACCGCGCAGCGCAGCGCGGTGGCTCGCGCTGCGCGAGCGTCTGCCCGTGTGGGTGCAGCTCAGGTGCGGGCTCGAACCGCGGACGCTCGCCGCCCTGGCCGTCGTCCTCGTGGTCGGCGCCGTCTTCGCGGCCCAGCACTTCTGGGCGGGGCGGCCGCAGGCGGTACGGGCCCCGGAGGTGGTCCAGCAGGGCGCCGCGCAGCCGCCGCCGGACCCCGTCGCGGAATCCGTGCCCGCGTCCGGTGCCCCCGCGCCCGCCGAGGCCCGGCCGTCCGCACGGATCGTGGTGGACGTGAGCGGCAAGGTCCGCAGGCCGGGCGTGCTGCGCCTGCCCGCCGGTTCCCGGGTGGCCGACGCGCTGGAGGCGGCCGGGGGAGTGACGACGGGGACGGACGTGACGGGCCTCAACCGGGCACGTGTGCTGATGGACGGGGAGCAGGTGGTGGTCGGTGCGCCGCCGTCCGTCGCCGGGGCGGGGCCGCCCGGCGCGACGGGTACCGGCCCCGTCGGGGCGGCGACCGGCCCGATCAGCCTCAATACGGCAACCGCCGAGCAGTTGGAGACGCTGCCGGGCGTGGGCCCCGTTCTGGCCCAGCACATCATCGACCACCGCACCAGAAGCGGAGGCTTCCGCTCGGTCGACGAGCTGCGCGAGGTCAACGGGATCGGCGACCGGCGGTTCGCGGATCTGCAGAACCGGGTGCGGCCATGACACGTGCGGCCGTTCACGTCGTGTCGCGGAACCGGCTGGGCGAGGCGGCACCGCGTCAGGAGGGACCCGCCGATCTGCGTCTCGTCCCTCCCGCCCTGGCGGCCTGGGCAGCGGCGGCGCTCGCCGTCGCCGCTCCGGGCCGGTGGACGGCGACGGGTGTCGCCGTATGCATCGTGACGGCGGGCACGATTCCGCTCGTGCTGGTCGCATGCGGGCGGTGGAGGGCCCGAGCACCGTCGTCGCATGTCTCCGGGGGAGACAGCACGCATCGGCTGCTCGGCGCTGAGGGTTCGCGCTGGTGGCTCCACGAGGACGGTTTCCCGCGGCGGTCGGCCGCGGACGGCTCACGCCTGAGGCTCGACGGGGACGGCTCGCGCGGGCGGCTTGATGGGGACGGCTCGCGCGGGCGGCTGGAGGGGGAGGGCTCGCGGCTGCGGCTCAACGCCACCGCCGTCGTCGGCGTGCTGCTGTGCGCTGCCGCCGCGGCGGCCTCAGCGGGGCTGCACAGTGCCGACGTGCGCCGGGGGCCGCTGCCCGAGCTCGCCCGTCAGCGTGCTCACGTGACACTGGAGTTGACCGTCACCTCGGACCCGAGACCCGTGCGGCCCAAGGTCGTCGGCAACCGGATGGCGCCGGGAGCGACCGTGCTGAACGCCGAGGCGACGCGGGTGACGGGACCGGGCGGCGTCACCACCGGCACACGGACGCCGGTCCTCGTGATGGTGCCCGCGGGCGGAGCGGTCGCGGACTGGCGGCGGCTCCTGCCCTCGACCCGGCTGCGGCTCGCCGGCCGGCTCGTACCGCCGCTCCGGCCGGACGACCCCATCGCCGCCGTGCTGCGCGCCCAGGGCTCAGGGCCACCGCGGATCACCGGACCACCCACCGCCCTCCAGCGCATGGCGGGCGACCTGCGCGCCGGGTTGCGCGCGGCCACCGACGATCTGGCGCCGGACGCCCGGGCCTTGCTGCCCGGCTTGGTCGTCGGCGACACCTCCCGCGTGGCGGAGGATCTGCACGAGGCGTTCGAGGCGACGGACCTGACGCATCTGCTTGCCGTGTCCGGCAGCAACCTCACCATCGTCCTCATCCTGCTGATCGGCCCACCCGGCAGGGCACTGCTCGCGGAACGAGGCGGCCTCGCACCCAGGTTGGGCATCACCCTGCGCGGCACGGCCCTCCTCGCAGGCGCGCTCACGCTCGCGTTCGTCGTCGTGTGCCGGCCGGAGCCCAGCGTGCTGCGGGCAGCGGCCTGCGGGCTCGTCACCCTGCTCGCCATCGGGACCGGCCGCCGCAGATCGCTCGTCCCCGCGCTGGCCGCCGCCGTGCTGCTGCTCGTGCTGTACGACCCGTGGCTGGCGCGGAGTTACGGCTTTGTGCTGTCCGTGCTCGCCACGGGGGCGCTGCTCACCGTCGCACCCGGGTGGAGCGCCGCTCTCCAGCGGCGGCGCGTGCCGCCACGGCTCGCCGAGGCCCTGGCCGCGGCCGCCGCGGCACAGGCCGTCTGCGGGCCTGTGGTGGCGGTCTTCGCCGCCCGCGTCAGCCTGGTCGCGATCCCCTGCAACCTCGTCGCCGAAGTCGCCGTCGCGCCGGCCACGGTCCTCGGCTTCGCCGCGCTGGCGGCGGCGCCGGTGGCGATACCGGTCGCGGAGGTGCTGGCTCGCTGCGCGGGGTGGCCGGCCGGCTGGATCGCCTCCGTGGCGCGGACCGGCGCGGCGCTGCCCGGTGCGGACGCCGGCTGGCCGCGCGGCTGGACCGGCGGGCTGCTGCTGGCGGCGGTCACGGCCGTGGTGCTGCTCCTGGTCCGGCGGCTGCCACGCCATCCGCTGGCAGGCGCGCTGTGCGCACTGCTGCTGCTCCTGGTGGTGCTGCGCCCGCCACCGATCACCGGAGTCATCAGCGGCTGGCCGCCGCGGGAATGGGACTACGTGATGTGCGACGTCGGACAGGGAGACGCCACCGTCCTGGCGGCCGGGAGCGGTACGGCCGTGGTCGTGGACGCGGGCCCCGACCCGGAGCTGGCGGACCGCTGCCTGCGGGAGCTCGGCGTGACAAGGATCCCGTTGCTCCTGATCACGCATTTCCACGCCGACCATGTCGCCGGGCTGCCCGGCGCGCTCAGAGGAAGGAGCGTCGGGATCATCCAGACGACGACCCTCCAGGAGCCTGCCGGGCAGGCTGAGTTCGTCCGGCGCATCGCCGCGACGGCCGGGGTGCCCGTCGCGCGCGCCGCACCGGGCGAGCACCGCCGCACGGGCGGCATCGACTGGCAGGTGCTGTGGCCGGACGCCGGGGCGGGTCTGAGGCCGCAGGGCCCGAACGACGCCAGCGTCGCCCTGCTGGTCCGCGCGGCGGGCGGTCTGTCACTGCTGCTCCTCGGCGACCTCGAACCGCCCGCCCAGCAGGCGCTGCTGCGGGCGCATCCGGTGATACCGCGGGTGGACGTGCTCAAGGTGGCCCATCACGGCTCGGCGTACCAGCACCCCGCGCTGCTTGCGGAGGTCCGGCCGAGGCTCGCGCTCATCAGCTGTGGCCGCGACAACCCGTACGGTCACCCGGCGCCGGGGACCGTCGGGCTGCTGCGGTCCCAGGGAGCGATGGTGCTGCGTACGGACCGTGATGGGGCAATCGCGGTGGCTGGAGCGGGCCCGCGCCTGCGGGTCACGACCCGCGCGGGGCCCGGTGGGTCCTAGGCCGGGGCCCGACCCGAACGGGCGCGGCGGCGGCTCCGGGCCGGGGCCAGAGGGGCCCTGCAGGCAGCGAAGGCCACGCACCGGCCGCGGGTCCCAGAAGCCCTGGGTCCGGAGACCGACGCGTTCCGCCGGGAGGCCCGGGACCGTACGCCGCCGCCGCTCCGACCTGCGGCGCATGGCGTGGCGGCGCGCGACCGACGAGACTGCCCGACATGGGAACACCAGGACAGGAGCGACAGCCGCCGCCCGTGCTCTCGTCGCAGACCGTGGACGCGTACCTGCGCCGGATCGGCGCCGACCGACCGGCGCGGGCCGACGCGGCGGCCCTGCGCGAGCTCCAGCTGCGGCATCTGCGCACGGTGCCGTTCGAGAATCTGTCGATCCACCGGGGCGAGGACATCGTCCTCGCCGACGAGCTGCTCGTCGCCAAGGTGGTGGAGGCCCGGCGGGGCGGTTTCTGCTACGAACTCAACGGCGCGTTCGCGGCGTTGTTGCGCGCTCTCGGCTTCACCGTGACGCTCTACCAGGCGCGTGTCTTCGGGAACGGCGGGCGGCTCGGCATTCCGTACGACCACCTCACCCTGCGCGTGGAGACGGTGGACGGCAGCGGGCCGTGGCTGGCCGACGTCGGGTTCGGGGACCACAGCCATCATCCGCTCGCGCTGGACGACAGGGAGGACCAGCAGGACCCGGCCGGTGTCTTCCGGATCATGGCCCGGGCGCAGTACGGGGACCTCGACCTGCTGCGGGACGGCAAGGCGCAGTTCCGGATCGACACCCGGCCGCGTGACCTCACCGACTTCGAGGCCGGGGCCTGGTACCACCGCACGTCGCCGGCCTCGCAGTTCACCCGCTCCCTCGTCTGCTCGCGGCTGACTCCCGAAGGCCGCGTCACCCTGAGCGGACGCAAGCTGGTGGTCACCGCCCACGGTGAGCGGCACGAGCGGCAGCTGTCCGGCGACGCGGCGGTACTGGCCGCGTACGAGGAGCATTTCGGGCTGGTGCTCGACCGGATTCCGCCCGATCCGGCAGCCGGCTGAGGCGACGCCGCAGGTCCGATCCGGCCCTGACGGCGTACCGTCCCGCTCGCCCTGCTGTGCGGCCCGGCGCGGAGGAACCGCAGGCGGGCCGCCGCCCGGCCTCCGCGCCCTCGGTCACGGCGCCTCGAGCCAGCCCTCGTACCCGGCGGCGAACTCGTCGAGCGCGCTCGCGTCCAGGCGCCCCTCGGGGTCCTCCACCACGACGAGCCACTGGGCGTCCTCGGCGTCGTCCTCGCCGGCCAGCGCGTCCCGCACCAGCTGCGGTTCGTCCGTGACGCCGAAGCGTTCCGCCAGCTCCTCGGCCGCTTCCTCGGCGGCGTCGCGGTCGGGCAGCACCAGTACGTGTCGTTCGTTCACCGGCCCATTCTCCGGTATGCCGCGGGACGCGCCGGAGGGTGTCAGTGGCCCGTGGGATGCTTGACCGCGATGGCCAGGAAGAATTCGACCGACGACCCGCTCGCCCCCGTCACTCTCGCCGTGGGCCAGGAGGATCTGCTCCTCGACCGCGCCGTGCAGCAGGTGGTGGCCGCCGCGCGGGCCGCCGACGCCGACACCGACGTACGCGACCTCACCGCCGACCAGTTGCAGCCCGGCACGCTCGCGGAGCTGACGAGCCCCTCGCTCTTCGCCGAGCGCAAGGTCGTGATCGTGCGCAACGCGCAGGATCTGTCGGCCGACACGATCAAGGACGTCAAGGGGTACCTCGACGCCCCCGCGGAGGAGATCACGCTCGTGCTCCTGCACCCCGGCGGTGCGAAGGGCAAGGGGCTGCTCGACGCGGCCCGGAAGTCGGGCGCGCGCGAGGTCGCCTGCCCGAAGACGACGAAGCCGGCCGAGCGGCTCACCTTCGTCCGCTCCGAGTTCCGGGCGCTCGGGCGGTCCGCGACGCCGGAGGCGTGCCAGGCCCTGGTCGACGCCATCGGCAGCGACCTGCGGGAGCTGGCGAGCGCGGTGTCCCAGCTGACCGCCGACGTCGAGGGCACGATCGACGAGGCGATCGTCGGGCGTTACTACACCGGCCGCGCCGAGGCGTCGAGCTTCAACGTCGCCGACCGGGCCGTCGAGGGCCGGGCGGCGGAGGCGCTGGAAGCGCTGCGCTGGTCGCTGTCGACCGGCGTCGCCCCCGTGCTGATCACCAGCGCGCTGGCGCAGGGTGTGCGCGCGATCGGGAAGCTGTCCTCCGCGCGGGGCGGCAGGCCGGCCGACCTCGCGCGCGAGCTGGGCATGCCGCCGTGGAAGATCGACCGGGTCCGCCAGCAGATGCGCGGCTGGACCCCGGACGGCGTCGCGATGGCGCTGCGGGCGATCGCGGAAGCGGACGCGGGAGTGAAGGGCGGCGGCGACGACGCGGAATACGCCCTGGAGAAGGCGGTCGTCACGATCGCCCGAGCGGCCCGCCTCCGCCGCGCCTGACCCTCCAGGGGCATGCCCGCCGGGGTGCCCTCGGGGGACCGCCCGGACGACGAGGCGTCGCGCCCCGCGTGCGGTTCCCGGGGACGAGGCCTCGTCACTGCCGCCACGCGTGGGCCCGCCCCGTCGGCGCGGTCGTCACCGGCCGGGTACCGGGCGCGGCCCAGGAGGCCCCGGCCCGCCCGGCGACGGGTGGCCCCACCGGGTACGCCCCGCCCCAACAGCGCCCCCCGCCGCGCGCACCGGCGTCCGATGCCCTGCCGCGCTCCTCGCGCAGCCGGCACGCCGGCGCCCGGGCATGGCAAAGGCCCCGTCCGGTCCTGGGGAAGGGCCGGGGCGGGGCCTTTGCTTTGGGATGGGTGCGCCGCACCCGCGTGGCGAACGCAGGCCGCGTGCGGCGCGAGGGGTGCCGGTCGGGAGCGGATGAGAGGGCCCGCTTGATCCCTGACGGCGATCAGTCACATGCTCAGCCCTGGAGGGAGGACACCTTGGAGGCCAGCGCCGACTTCTTGTTGGCGGCGGCGTTCTTGTGGATGACACCCTTCGAGACGGCCTTGTCGAGCTGACGCGAGGCGGCACGGGCAGCCACGGTCGCCTTCTCGACGTCGCCGGCGGCGACGGCCTCGCGGGCCTTGCGGATCGCGGTCTTGAGCGACGACTTGACGGCCTTGTTGCGCAGGCGCGCCTTCTCGTTCGTCTTGTTCCGCTTGATCTGGGACTTGATGTTCGCCACGAAAAGCCCTTTTCTGGGGTTCACCCACGCCCATGGGGCGCAGGAGGAGTTCGATGATCTTCAACTTCGTGTCCCTCCCCCCTCGCCCTTCGGGCACGGGAGGTGCCCCCGGAGAGGGCACGAGACACAGCTGCTCAGGCTACCAGTCGCCCCACGGGTGGCCCAAACCGGGCACAGCTCCTCACGCGTGGGACCATGGAGCCTACGTATCGATCCGACACGGACCCGAGCTCACCGACCCGGCGTCTGCCAAAGAATCAGGACCCTGCGTGCCCGCGACTCCTACCCACGTGCCCGAGCCGAGCCGTACCGACCCGGCGCTGATCCGCAATTTCTGCATCATCGCGCACATCGACCACGGCAAGTCGACGCTTGCCGACCGGATGCTCCAGCTCACCGGCGTGGTCGAGCAGCGGCAGATGCGTGCTCAGTACCTCGACCGTATGGACATCGAGCGCGAGCGCGGCATCACGATCAAGTCCCAGGCGGTCCGTCTGCCGTGGGCGCCCACCGAGGGTGAGGACCAGGGCAGGACCCACATCCTCAACATGATCGACACCCCGGGGCACGTCGACTTCACCTATGAGGTGTCGCGGTCGCTCGCCGCCTGCGAGGGCACCGTGCTGCTCGTGGACGCCGCTCAGGGCATCGAGGCGCAGACCCTGGCCAACCTCTACCTGGCCATGGAGAACGACCTCACGATCGTTCCGGTGCTGAACAAGATCGACCTGCCGGCCGCGCAGCCGGAGAAGTTCGCCGAGGAGCTGGCGAACCTCGTCGGCTGCGACCCGGACGACGTCCTGCGCGTCTCCGCGAAGACCGGTCTCGGTGTCGAGGCGCTGCTCGACCGGGTGGTCAAGGACGTCCCGGCCCCGGTCGGCGTCGCCGACGCCCCCGCCCGCGCGATGATCTTCGACTCGGTGTACGACTCGTACCGCGGTGTGGTGACGTATGTACGAGTGGTCGACGGCCAGCTCAACAAGCGCGAGCGCATCCGGATGATGTCCACGGGCGCCACCCACGAGCTGCTGGAGATCGGCACCAACTCGCCCGAGATGCTGCCGGCCGACGGCCTCGGAGTGGGCGAGGTGGGTTATCTGATCACCGGTGTGAAGGACGTCCGCCAGTCCAAGGTCGGTGACACGATCACCAGCCTGCACAAGGGCGCCACGGAGGCCCTCGGGGGCTACAAGGACCCGAAGCCCATGGTCTTCTCGGGGCTGTATCCGCTGGACGGCTCGGACTACCCCGAGCTGCGCGACGCGCTCGACAAGCTCCAGCTCAACGACGCCGCCCTGGTCTACGAGCCCGAGACCTCCGCGGCCCTCGGCTTCGGGTTCCGCGTCGGCTTCCTCGGCCTGCTGCACCTCGACGTCATCCGTGAGCGGCTCGAGCGCGAGTTCGGCCTCGACCTGATCGCCACCGCCCCGAACGTGGTCTACCGCGTGACCATGGAGGACGGCACCGAGCACACGGTCACGAACCCGAGCGAGTTCCCCGAGGGCAAGATCGACGAGGTGCACGAGCCGGTCGTGCGGGCCACGATCCTCGCGCCGAGCGAGTTCATCGGCTCGATCATGGAGCTCTGCCAGACCCGCCGCGGCACCCTGCTCGGCATGGACTACCTCTCCGAGGACCGGGTCGAGATCCGCTACACCCTGCCCCTCGCGGAGATCGTCTTCGACTTCTTCGACCAGCTGAAGTCCAAGACGCGCGGTTACGCCTCCCTCGACTACGAGCCCACCGGCGAGCAGGCCTCCAGCCTCGTCAAGGTCGACATCCTGCTGCACGGCGACAAGGTCGACGCCTTCTCCGCCATCACCCACAAGGACCAGGCGTACGCGTACGGCGTCCGGCTCGTCGCCAAGCTCAAGGAACTCATCCCGCGGCAGGCGTTCGAGGTCCCGGTCCAGGCGGCCATCGGCTCGCGCGTCATCGCCCGCGAGACCATCCGCGCCATCCGCAAGGACGTTCTCGCCAAGTGCTACGGCGGTGACATCTCCCGTAAGCGGAAGCTGCTGGAGAAGCAGAAGGAAGGCAAGAAGCGCATGAAGATGGTCGGCTCCGTGGAGGTGCCGCAGGAGGCCTTCATCGCGGTGCTGTCCAGCGACGAGGGCGGCAAGAGCAAGAAGTAGGCGGGAGACCGGGCGGGCGAGGGCGGGTGCGGCAAGCAGCCGTCCCTCCCTCGGCCGCCCGGTCCGTCCGCTTCCGCTTCCCCCGCGTACGACCCCCCGCTTCCCACGCGTACCGAAAAGCGCCCGTCCGGCCCAGGACGGGCGCTTTTCGGCCATCGGACGGGCACGAATCGTTACATGTACACAGCACCGACCGGTTGCTCCAGAGAGCGGACCTGCGCTCCGTTTGTTATGAAGCGGCAGCCCGCAGGCTCTTACGCGCCGCCCATGTGCGCTCTACCCTGATCACGGCTCGATGGTTACTCGCCAGTTAAACAACCAGCCAGTCGTGCATGTTGCCGCAGGCCCGGAGGACGTCGTGAGCGAAACCCAGACCCAGATCGAGAACCGACCGCCATCGGTGGCGACTCTCTTCACCGAGCGCGTGGCCGCCACGCCGAACGGGGAGGCCTACCGCTACCCGGTGCCCCCCGCCTCGGGGACGGGCCCCGACGACTGGAAGTCCCTGAGCTGGGGGCAGGCCGCCGAGCGGGTCTACGCCATCGCGGCCGGCCTGATCGACCTCGGCGTCAACCCCGAGGAGCGCGTCGCGCTCGCCTCCTCCACCCGGGTGGAGTGGATCCTCGCCGACCTCGGCGTCATGTGCGCGGGCGGCGCGACCACCACCGTCTACCCGTCGACCAACGCCGAGGAGTCGGCGTACATCCTCGCCGACTCCGAGAGCCGGGTGCTGATCGCGGAGGACGCCTCCCAGCTGGCCAAGGCGCGCGAGAGGCGCGCCGAACTGCCCGAGCTGAAGCACGTCGTCGTCATCGACCCCGCCGGTGTCGAGCCGGCCGCCGCCGAACCGGAGGGCTGGGTCCTCACCCTCGCCGACCTGGAGGCGCGCGGCGCGGAGTACCTCGAGAAGCACCCCGAGGCCGTCAAGGAGCGGGTCGCGGCCATCACCGCCGACCAGCTCGCGACGCTCATCTACACGTCCGGCACCACGGGCCGCCCCAAGGGCGTGCGGCTGCCGCACGACAACTGGTCGTACATGGCGAAGGCCACCGCCGCGACCGGACTCGTCACGCAGGACGACGTCCAGTACCTGTGGCTGCCGCTCGCGCACGTCTTCGGCAAGGTGCTGACCTCCGGTCAGATCGAGGTCGGGCACGTCACCGCAGTCGACGGCCGGGTCGACAAGATCATCGAGAACCTGCCGGTGGTCCAGCCGACCTACATGGCCGCCGTGCCCCGCATCTTCGAGAAGGTCTACAACGGGGTCGCCGCCAAGGCGCGGGCCGGCGGCGGCGCCAAGTACAAGATCTTCCAGTGGGCCGCCGGCGTCGCCCGCGAGTACGCCAAGGTCTCCCAGGACAACTTCCGCCGCACCGGCACCGCCTCGGTGCCCTTCGGTCTCGGCGCCAAGCACAAGGTCGCCGACGCCCTCGTCTACGCGAAGCTCCGCGACGCCTTCGGCGGCCGGCTGCGTGCCGCCGTCTCCGGCTCCGCGGCGCTCGCCCCCGACATCGGCTACTTCTTCTCCGGTGCGGGCATCCACATCCTGGAGGGCTACGGCCTCACCGAGTCGAGCGCCGCCTCCTTCATCAACCCCGGAGAGGCGTACCGCACCGGCACGGTCGGCAAGCCGGTGCCCGGCTGCGAGGTGCGCATCGCCGACGACGGCGAGATCCTGCTGCGCGGCCCCGGCATCATGGAGGGCTATCACAAGCTGCCCGAGAAGACGGCCGAGGTCCTGGAGCCCGACGGCTGGTTCCACACCGGCGACATCGGCGAGCTGTCCGCGGACGGCTACCTGCGGATCACCGACCGCAAGAAGGACCTGATCAAGACCTCCGGCGGCAAGTACATCGCACCGGCCGAGGTCGAGGGCCAGTTCAAGGCCGTGTGCCCGTTCGTCTCGAACATCCTCGTCCACGGCGCGGACCGGAACTTCTGCACCGCGCTCATCGCCCTCGACGAGCCCACGATCCTCGGCTGGGCCGAGGAGAACGGTCTGGGCGGCAGGTCCTACGCGGAGGTGGTCGCCTCGCCGCAGGCCGAGCAGCTCATCGACGGTTACGTGAAGCGGCTCAACGAGGGCCTGCAGCGCTGGCAGACCATCAAGAAGTTCCGGCTGCTGCCCCGCGACCTGGACATCGAGCACGGTGAACTGACGCCCAGCCTCAAGCTGAAGCGCCCGGTCGTCGAGCGGGAGTACAAGGACCTCATCGAGGAGATGTACGCGGGGTCCCGCGAGGACTGATCCGTCACGACACGGGGATACGCCGCACGACCGCGACACGGGCGTGCGGCGTGATCCTCGCAACACCCCTTCGCGACCAGCGGAAACATGAAACGGCTGCACCCAGTTCGGTGACTCCGTGCTTATGAACGGGCTCGGTCTGTCACCCTGTCGGTGTCATAGCGGCGCACACAGCACCGACCAGGAGCCGCACGTGGGGTCCATTCCGTTGCAGCGGGACACCGGCAACCGGCCCGCACCCATGTCCGCCGGGTGGCCGGACGCCGACGGCGCCGGGGTGCGCGTCAGCCTCCCTGGAAACCTTCTGGCGCCCGGCACCGCGCGGCGTCTCGTCCGCACGGCCGTCGCCGAGTGGACCGCACTCGGGCTGTTCGGCGCGTGCGCCTGCTGCGACGGCCCGGCCGGCGGCTGCCCGCCCGGCACCTCCTGCCCCGAGCGGCTCGCGGACGACGCCGCGCTCGTCGCCGGGGAGCTCGTCACCAACGCCGTCGTCCACGCGGGCACGCCCGCCGAGCTCGTGTGCCGCTACGAGCGACCCGTCGAGGACACTGCAGACGCCGGCGCCGAGCCCGCCGCCCTGATCATCGAGGTCTCCGACCACCATCCCGACCGGCCCGTCCACAGCCATCCGCACGGCTTCGACCAGTCGGGCACCCCCGACTACGGACGCGGCCTCCATCTCGTCGCGGCCCTCGCCGAACGCTGGGGCGTCACCTACCGCGCCGCGCTCAAGACCGTATGGGCGCGGCTGCCGCTCGACGGCCGCGGCAGCCGGCCGCGGACCGGCGACGAGCCCGCGGACCTGCACGGGCCCGCGCCCGTCGGCAGCACCGCCCCCGAGGCGCCCGCCCCGGGGCGGGACGACCACGAATGGCTCGCCCGCGGCGGGGCCGCCTCCTTCCTGGCCGAGGCGTCCGATCTGCTCGCCGGCCAGCTCGACGAGAACATGGTCGCCGCACTCGCCGGACAGCTCCTCGTGCCGCGTCTCGCCGACTGGTGCGCCGTCTGGCTCGACGACGAGACCGGCCGGCACGGACTGCGCGAGCCCGGCCGCACCGCCCCCGCGCCGCGTCTCGCCGGGGTCTGGCACCGCGACGAGTCCGCCGTGGAACACCTGCGGGCTGCTCTCGGCGCGGAGGCGCCCAAGCCTCCCGACCCCGGCTTCCAGGGCTCCGTACCCGTCCCGTGGCCGGCCGCGTCCCGGGACGGCGTCCCGGCTGCGGACGGGGGCGCCCACGGGAGCAGCGGGGCGGCCCTCGCGTACCGGCTGGCCGCCGGCGGGCGCGGGCTCGGCGTGCTCGTCGTCGCCCAGCAGGACACCGCCCGGCTGCCGGACGAAGTGACCGCGCTCGTCGAGGACTTCGCCCGCCGGGTCGCGCTCGCGATCAGTGCCGCCCGCGAGTACACCCGGCAGGCGACCATCAGCCGCGTCCTGCAGCGCGGGCTGCTGCCCAGCAAGGTCGGGCAGATCCCCGGTGTCGACACCTGCCTGGTGTACGAGCCGAGCGGGGACGGCGTGGCAGGAGGCGACTTCTACGACGTCTTCCCGGCCGGGTCGAGCGGCCGCTGGTGCTTCGTGCTCGGCGACGTCCAGGGCAGCGGCCCCGAGGCCGCCGTCGTGACCGGGCTCGCCCGCCCCTGGCTGCGGCTCCTCGCCCGCGAGGGCTACCAGGTCGGCCAGGTGCTCGACCGGCTCAACGGCCTGCTCCTCGACGACGCCATGGAGGCCGCCGAGGCCGCCGCCCTGCTCGTCACCGGCGGCCACGGTCCCGGCCTGCCGGACGGGCAGCACTCCCGCTTCCTGTCCCTGCTCTACGGCGAGGTCGTGCCCTCCCCGGACGGGCGCGGCGGCGCCCGGTGCACCCTCGCGAGCGCCGGTCACCCCCTGCCGCTGCTGCTGCGCCCCGACGGCACGGTCACCGTCATCGCCGAGCCGCAGGTGCTCCTCGGGGTGGTCGACGACGTCGCGTACCGGAGCAGCACGTTCGACCTGGCGCCGGGCGAGACGCTGTTGTGCGTCACGGACGGGGTGACCGAGCGGCGCTCCGGGCCCCGGATGTTCGACGACGAGGACGGTCTCGCGACCGTACTCGCCGGATGCGCGGGACTGTCGGCGAAGGGCGTGGCGGAACGGATCAGGGCGGCCGTGCACGCGTTCGCGCAGACGCCGCCGGGGGACGATCTGGCGCTGCTGGTGCTCCAGGCGGGATGACTCCGCGGGTGACGGACAATGGGGGGCATGCCTTCCGTACTGCCCGACGGTGAGCCCGTGCCCGAGGACGGCTCGCTGCCCGCGTCCGCCCTCGACGGCGCGGGTGACCGGCCGCTCGCCTTCTACCTGCACGTGCCGTACTGCGCGACGCGCTGCGGCTACTGCGACTTCAACACCTACACGGCGACCGAGCTCCGCGGCTCGGGCGGCGTGCTCGCGTCCCGCGACAACTACGCCGAGACGCTCGCCGACGAGATCCGGCTGGCCCGCAAGGTCCTCGGCGACGACCCCCGCCCGGTGCGGACCGTGTTCGTCGGCGGCGGCACACCGACGCTGCTCGCGGCCGGCGACCTCGTACGGATGCTGGACGCGGTACGGGAGGAGTTCGGGCTCGCCGACGACGCCGAGATCACCACGGAGGCGAACCCGGAGTCGGTCGGCCCGGAGTATCTCGCGGCCCTGCGGGCCGGGGGCTTCAACCGGATCTCCTTCGGCATGCAGAGCGCGCGTCAGCACGTGCTGAAGGTGCTCGACCGCACGCACACGCCGGGCCGACCGGAGGCGTGCGTCGCGGAGGCGCGGGCGGCGGGCTTCGAGCACGTCAACCTCGACCTGATCTACGGCACGCCGGGCGAGAGCGACGACGACTGGCGGGCGTCCCTGGAGGCGGCGGTCGGCGTGGGACCGGACCATGTGTCGGCGTACGCGCTGATCGTCGAGGAGGGCACGCAGCTGGCGCGGCGCATCCGGCGCGGTGAGGTTCCCATGACCGACGACGACGTCCACGCCGACCGCTACCTGATCGCGGACGAGGTGCTGTCGGGCGCGGGATACGAGTGGTACGAGGTCTCCAACTGGGCCACCTCGGAGGCCGGCCGCTGCCTGCACAACGAGTTGTACTGGCGCGGCGCGGACTGGTGGGGAGCGGGCCCGGGAGCGCACAGCCACGTGGGCGGGGTGCGCTGGTGGAACGTGAAGCACCCCGGCGCGTACGCGGCGGCGCTCGGGCAGGGGCGGTCACCGGGTGCGGGCCGTGAGGTGCTGACGCCGGAGGACCGCCGGGTGGAGCGGATCCTTCTGGAGCTGCGGCTGCGGGACGGCTGCCCCCTCGATCTCCTCAGGCCCGCGGGCCTGGCCGCGGGGCGCCGCGCCCTCGCCGACGGGCTCCTGGACCCCGGCCCCTATGCACGGGGCCGCGCGGCGCTGACCCTGCGGGGGCGGCTGCTGGCGGACGCGGTGGTACGGGACCTGGTGGACTGAGAGGGCGGGGCCGCTGCGATTTCCCCACCCCGCCCCTTCCCGTAACCGGGGGCTCCGCCCCGGACCCTCCCCCTACGGCCTGGCGGCCGTGGGAGGGACCCCCCGCCTACGCCCTGCGGGCGTGGGGGCCCCAGCGCCTCAAACGCCGGCGGGGCTGGATTTCACCCCCGGTTCCGTCACGAAGTCGATCAGTTCCTCCACCCGTCCCAGCAGCGCCGGCTCCAGGTCCTTGTACGAGCGCACGTGGGACAGGATGTGCTGCCACGCCGCACCCGTGCCGGACGGCCAGCCCAGGGCCCGGCACACCCCCGTCTTCCAGTCCTGGCCGTGCGGGATCCTCGGCCACGCCGCGATGCCCAGCGACGACGGCTTCACCGCCTCCCACACGTCGATGTACGGATGGCCCACGACCAGCACGTGCGGGTCCGTCACCGAAGCCGCGATGCGGGACTCCTTGGAGCCGGCGACCAGGTGGTCGACCAGCACGCCCAGGCGGGCGTCCGGGCCCGGGGCGAACTCGGCGACGATCGACGGGAGGTCGTCGATGCCCTCCAGGTACTCCACGACCACGCCCTCGATGCGCAGGTCGTCTCCCCACACCCGTTCCACGAGTTCGGCGTCGTGGCGGCCCTCCACGTAGATCCGGCCGGCGCGGGCGACACGGGCGCGGGCACCGGGGACCGCGACCGAGCCCGAGGCCGTACGCGCGGGGCGGGCCGGCGCCGGCGCGGACGGGCGGACCAGCGTGACCACCTTGCCCTCCAGCAGGAAGCCCCGCGGCTCCAGCGGGAAGACCCGGTGCCTGCCGAAGCGGTCCTCCAGCGTCACGGTGCCCGCCTCGCAGCGGATCACCGCTCCGCAGAAGCCGGTCGCGACCTCCTCCACCACCAGGTCAGGCTCCGCGGGGACCTCCGGGGCCGTTGCCGAGCGCTTCCACGGAGGTGTCAGGTCAGGGCTGTAGCTGCGCATGTCGGATGACGATACGACCGGTCGCCCTACGACACGCCGAAGCGCACGGCGAGCTCGTCACGCTGCGTCCGCACGAACGCCGCGTCCACCGCCGCGCCGTGCCCCGGCACGTACAGCGCGTCCTCGCCGCCGAGCGCGAGCAGACGGTCGAGCGCCGCCGGCCAGCGCGAGGTGATCGCGTCCGGGCCCGCCTGCGGCTCGCCCGACTCCTCCACCAGGTCGCCGCAGAACACGACCTCCGGTTCGCCGGGCACGAACAGCGCGAGGTCGTGGCCCGAGTGGCCCGGGCCGACGTTGGCCAGCAGCACCCTGCGTCCGCCCAGGTCGAGCGTGCACTCCCCGCTCACCAGGTGGTGCGGCAGCGCGAGCAGATCGGCTGCCTCCGCCGCCGCGGCCGCCGGGACCCCGTGCCGCACCGCGTCGGTGCGGATCGCGTCGCGTTCCCGGCGCAGCAGCGCGTCCATGCCGACCGCCCCGTAGATCTCCGCACCGGCGAACGCCGCCGTGCCCAGCACGTGATCGAAGTGCGGGTGGCTCAGTGCGATGTACGTCACTCGGCGCCCGCCCGCCAGCGCCTGAGCCTGTACGCGGAGCTCGGCGCCCTCGCGGATCGTCGAGCCCGTGTCGTACAGCAGGACGTGTTCCTCGCCCAGCACCAGGCCGACGGTCGCGTCCCAGGTCGGCATCCTGCGCCGGCCGACTCCGTCGGCCAGCCGTTCCCACCCGAAGTCTTCCCAAGCGGCGTCCATACGGCGACGCTATCCGCATCGACCAGCACAGGTCTCGCGGTAGCGTGGTCGGCCGCCCTTGCTAGGGGCCTACCCCGCCGCCGTACACTGGCCGGGGGAAAGCTGGCACTCGGCCGTATCGAGTGCCAGGACACACCGAGGACCGGCAGCTGGAGGTGCGCGCGATGCTCAGCGAACGCAGACTCGAAGTCCTGCGCGCCATCGTCCAGGACTACGTCGGCACCGAGGAGCCCGTCGGTTCCAAGGCGCTGACGGAGCGGCACAAGCTCGGTGTCTCCCCGGCCACCGTCCGCAACGACATGGCCGTGCTGGAGGAGGAGGGCTACATCGCGCAGCCCCACACCAGCGCCGGCCGCATCCCCACGGACAAGGGCTACCGGCTGTTCGTCGACAAGCTGGCAGGCGTCAAGCCGCTGTCGTCCCCCGAGCGCCGGGCCATCCAGAACTTCCTGGACGGAGCCGTCGACCTCGACGACGTCGTGGGCCGCACGGTCCGCCTGCTCGCGCAGCTGACCCGGCAGGTCGCCGTCGTCCAGTACCCCTCGCTGACACGCTCGACGGTCCGGCACGTGGAGCTGCTGTCGCTGGCTCCCGCCCGGCTGATGCTCGTGCTGATCACGGACACCGGCCGGGTCGAGCAGCGGATGGTCGACTGCCCCGCGCCGTTCGGCGAGACCTCGCTGGCCGACCTGCGGGCCCGGCTCAACAGCCGCGTCGTCGGCCGCCGCTTCGCGGACGTGCCGCAGCTGGTGCAGGACCTGCCCGAGTCGTTCGAGACGGAGGACCGCGGCACGGTCTCCACCGTGCTCGCGACCCTGCTGGAGACGCTGGTCGAGGAGACCGAGGAGCGGCTGATGATCGGCGGCACCGCCAATCTCACCCGCTTCGGACACGACTTCCCCCTGACGATCAGGCCGGTGCTGGAGGCGCTGGAGGAGCACGTCGTGCTGCTCAAGCTGCTCGGCGAGGCCAAGGAATCGGGCGTGACCGTGAGGATCGGGCATGAGAATGCCCACGAGGGACTCAACTCCACGTCCGTCGTCTCGGTCGGCTACGGTTCGGGCGGCGAGGCAGTCGCCAAACTCGGCGTGGTCGGACCGACCCGCATGGACTACCCCGGAACGATGGGAGCGGTACGCGCAGTGGCACGTTACGTCGGACAGATCCTGGCGGAGTCGTAAGTGGCCACGGACTACTACGCCGTACTCGGCGTGCGCCGCGACGCATCGCAGGACGAGATCAAGAAGGCCTTCCGCCGCCTCGCGCGCGAACTCCACCCGGACGTGAATCCGGACCCGAAGACGCAGGAGCGCTTCAAGGAGATCAACGCGGCGTACGAGGTGCTCTCGGACCCGCAGAAGAAGCAGGTCTACGACCTCGGCGGCGACCCTCTGTCGCAGGCCGGCGGCGGAGCCGCGGGCGGATTCGGCGCCGGCGGCTTCGGGAACTTCTCCGACATCATGGACGCCTTCTTCGGCACGGCGTCGCAGCGCGGACCCCGTTCGCGTACGCGGCGAGGCCAGGACGCCATGATCCGCCTGGAGGTCGAGCTCAACGAGGCGGCCTTCGGCACGACGAAGGACATCCAGGTCGACACGGCCGTGGTGTGCACGACGTGCTCCGGCGAGGGCGCGGCGCCCGGCACCTCCGCGCAGACCTGTGACATGTGCCGCGGCCGCGGTGAGGTCTCGCAGGTGACGCGGTCCTTCCTGGGCCAGGTCATGACGTCCCGTCCGTGTCCGCAGTGCCAGGGATTCGGCACCGTCGTGCCGACCCCGTGCCCGGAGTGCGCGGGAGACGGCCGGATCCGGTCCCGCCGCACGCTCACCGTGAAGATCCCCGCGGGTGTCGACAACGGCACGCGCATCCAGCTGGCGGGCGAGGGCGAGGTCGGCCCGGGCGGCGGCCCCGCCGGTGACCTGTACGTCGAGATCCACGAGATCGCGCACCCGGTCTTCCAGCGGCGCGGCGACGACCTGCACTGCACGGTGACGATTCCCATGACGGCGGCGGCGCTGGGCACGAAGTGCCCGCTGGAGACGCTCGACGGCATGGAGGAGGTCGACATCCGGCCGGGCACGCAGTCCGGCCAGTCGATCCCGCTGCACGGGCGCGGCATCACGCACCTGCGGGGCGGCGGCCGGGGCGACCTGATCGTCCACGTCGAGGTGACGACGCCGACGAAGCTGGACCCGGAGCAGGAGCGGCTGCTGCGGGACCTGGCGAAGCTGCGGGGCGAGGAGCGGCCGACGGGTCAGTTCCAGCCGGGGCAGCAGGGGCTGTTCTCGCGCCTGAAGGACGCGTTCAACGGGCGTTAGCCCGTGGGGTTCCCCCACCCCCGCCCCTTCCCGCCCCGGGGCTCCGGTCCCGGTACCGCGCGCCGCGTGAGCCCAGGGGCGCGGGTTCGGGCCCCTGCCCGGTCTCGTACCGCGCTGCGCGCCTGGCGGGCGCGAGGCCCCGCCGCGGGCCTAGAGGCTCCGGCATCGGCGCACACCGCGCTGCGGGCGCTTTCGGGGCTCCGCCCCGGATCCCGCGCCTCGACGTCGGCGGGGCTGGATTTCGCGGAGCGAAATCAGCCCGCCTGGGGCCCCTCCCACGGCCGCTAGGCCGTAGGGCAGCCCGCCGCAGGCGCCGCCGTGTGCGTCCCGGCGGGGCGGAATCCTGGATTCGGTCGGGGGGCCGGGGCATGCGACGATGCCTGCATGTCGTCCGCGCTGACCGGTCTTTGCCGTTATCCGATCGTGCAGGCCCCCATGGCCGGCGGTGCATCCTGTCCGGAGCTCGCCGCCGCCGTGTCCGACGCCGGCGGGCTCGGGTTCCTCGCCGCCGGGTACAAGACGGCGGACGGCATGTACCAGGAGATCAAACAGATCCGCAGCCGCACGGCGAGCCCCTTCGGCGTCAATCTGTTCATGCCGCAGCCCGGCACCGCCGACCCGGCGGCCGTCGAGGTCTACCGGCATCAGCTCGCCGGTGAGTCCTCCTGGTACGACACCCCGCTGGGCGACCCCGACGCGGGGCGGGACGACGGCTACGAGGCCAAGCTCGCGATCCTGATCGACGACCCCGTCCCGGTCGTCTCCTTCACCTTCGGCTGCCCTTCGCGCGACGCGCTCGCCGCCCTGTCCGCCGCAGGCACGATCACCGTGGTCACCGTCACCACGCCGGAGGAGGCGCAGGCCGCGCAGTGGGCCGGTGCCGACGCCGTGTGCGTGCAGGGCGTCGAGGCGGGCGGCCACCAGGGCACGCACCGCGACGACCCGGCCGCGGACGGCTCCGGCATCGGGCTGCTCCCCCTGATCACCCTCGTGCGCGAGGCGGTGCACCTGCCGGTCGTCGCGGCGGGCGGCCTGATGCGGGGCGCGCAGATCGCCGCGGTACTGGCGGCGGGAGCGAGCGCCGCGCAGCTCGGCACGGCGTTCCTCGTCTGCCCCGAGTCCGGGGCGAACGCCCTCCACAAGCAGGCCATGACCAATCCCCTGTTCGCCCGCACCGCGTTGACCCGCGCCTTCTCCGGGCGGCCGGCGCGCGGGCTGGTGAACCGCTTCATGCACGAGCACGGCCCGTACGCCCCCGCCGCCTACCCCGAGGTCCACCACCTGACGAGCGGGCTGCGCAAGGCGGCGGCGAAGGCCGGGGACCCACAGGGCATGGCGCTGTGGGCCGGGCAGGGCCACCGGTTGGCCCGCGAACTGCCCGCGGGGCGGCTGGTGGAGCTCCTCGCCGCGGAACTGGACTCCGCGCGGGCCGCGCTGGCGCTGGGCGGTGCGCGATGACCGCCCCCGTGTTCGTCGTCGAGTCGCTCGAAGGCGTCGCACCGGGCGGTGTCGTCACCCTGGACGGCCCCGAGGGACGGCATGCCGTGTCCGTACGGCGGCTGCAAGCGGGCGAGGAGATCGTTCTGACGGACGGTCAGGGGCGTGGCGCGGCGGGCTCCGTGCTGGCCACCGAGGGCAAGGACCGGCTGACGATCGAGGTGCGGGAGTGCCCGGCCGAGCCGGAACCCGCGCCGAGGATCACCGTCGTCCAGGCGCTGCCCAAGGGCGACCGCGGCGAACTCGCCGTGGAGACGATGACGGAGACGGGCGTGGACGCCGTCGTGCCGTGGGCGGCCGCGCGCTGCATCACGCAGTGGAAGGGCGAGCGCGGCGCCAAGTCGCTGGCCAAATGGCGTTCCACCGCGCGGGAGGCGGGCAAGCAGTCCCGCAGGCTGCGCTTCCCCGAGGTCGCGGAGGCGGCGACGACCAAGCAGGTGGCGGCGCTGCTGGCGGCCGCGGACTTCGCGGCCGTGCTCCACGAGGAGGGCGCGGAGCCGCTGGCCACCGCCGAACTCCCCGCACAGGGCTCGATCGTGCTGGTCGTCGGCCCGGAGGGCGGCGTGTCCCCGCAGGAGCTGGAGGCGTTCGCGCAGGCGGGCGCGAAGCCGTTCCGCCTGGGCCGCAGCGTGCTGCGCACGTCGACCGCCGGAACCGCGGCGACGGCCCTGCTGCTGGGCCGCACGGGCCGCTGGTCCTGAGGGGGAGGGGCCGCGCGTCGGCACGGGTGGCCTTCCTGGGCATGGACCGGCCGCACGCGCACCACGCTGGCCACAACCGTCCTTTTCCCGCGCCCTCGTGGATGGCACCCTGCCACCCATGAGTGTCCTCAGGACCGTGGCCGCCGCCGGCGCCTGCGGAATCGCCGTCGCGAGCCTCGCCGCCTGCGAGCCGGCGGCCGGCGGGCTCGACTCCGCCGCCGTGGCCGTCACCACCGACCGGACCGCGACCGCCACGCTGGAACGGCTGACCTTCGACGTGGCGTGGCTCAGCTGCACCGCCACCGTGAACAGAGGCGCGAGCCCCTCGGGCGCCACCACGGCACCGGGCAGCGCGACGGTCGACTGCCGGGGAGAGACCGAATCCGGCCAGACCATCACCATCAAGGGCAAAGTGACCGACGAGCGCGCCGGAAAGTGCGTACGCGGTGATCTGACCGCCCGGATCGACAGGAAGGTCGTCTTCCAGGCGACCATGCTCGGTGACTGCTCCGCCGCGCCGAGCAGCACCGCGCCCGGCACGACGGGGCCCCGGACCACCGCGCCGCCCCGGCCGGGCCCCACCGTCACCGTCACCGAGACCGTCACCGTGACCGCCGTTCCGGCCAAGTGATCCAAAGCCCCCCGCGCACGGCCTCCACCTGCCTAGGGTGACGGTGTGACGCACCCTGCCTACCTCCGGTTTCCCCATCTTCACGGCGAGTCGGTCGCCTTCACCGCCGAGGACGACGTCTGGGTGGCGCCGCTCGACGGCGGCCGCGCGTGGCGCGTCAGCGCCGACGACGTGCCCGTGAACCATCCGAGAATCTCGCCCGACGGCACGCGCATCGCCTGGACCTCGTACCGCGACGGTGCGCCCGAGGTGCACGTCGCGCCCCTCGACGGCGGGCCGTCGGACCGCCTGACCCACTGGGGCAGTTACAAGACCTCCGTACGCGGCTGGACCCCGGACGGCCACGTCCTCGCGCTCACCACCCACGGGCAGGCGTCGTTGCGCCGCACCTGGGCGCGGGCCGTGCCCCTCGACGGCGGCCCCGCCACCACCCTGCCGTACGGGCTCGTCGGCGACGTCGCCTTCGGCCCGCAGACGCTGCTGCTGTCGGCGACGATGGGACGCGAGGCCGCGGCCTGGAAGCGCTACCGGGGCGGCACCGCGGGCAAGTTGTGGATCGACGCGGCGGGCGACGGAGAGTTCGTACGCCTCCACGAGGACGTGGACGGCAACATCGAGTACCCCCTGTGGGTCGGCGACAGGATCGCGTTCCTGTCCGACCACGAGGGAGTCGGCGCGCTGTACTCCTCGCTGCCCGACGGCTCCGACCTGCGCCGGCACACCGGCATCGAGGGCTTCTACGCCCGCCACGCCGCCACCGACGGCGCCCGCGTCGTCTACGCCTGCGCCGGTGAACTGTGGATCCTCGACGACCTGGCCGGCGCCGAGCCGCGCCGGCTCGACATCAGGCTCGGCGGTCAGCGCACCGACCTGCGGTCCCGGCCCGTCGACGCCGACCACCACCTCGGCGACGCCGCCCCCGACCACACCGGCCGCGGCAGCGCCGTCGAGGTCCGCGGCGGCATCCACTGGGTCACCCACCGCGGAGGGCCCGCGCGTTCGCTCGCCGTGGAGCCCGGCGTGCGCTCCCGGCTGCCGCGCACGTTCCGCGTGGACGGCGAGGAGCACGTCGTCTGGGTGACCGACGCCGAGGGGGACGACGCGCTCGAGTTCGCGCCGGCGACCGGCCCCGCCGCGGGCGCCACGCCCCGACGGCTCGCCGCGGGCCGGATCGGCCGCGTTCTCAGCCTCGCCGTCGCGCCCGACGGCAGCCGTGCGGCCGTCGCCTCGCACGACGGCCGGGTGCTTCTCGTCGAGCGCGAGTCCGGCGAGGTCCGCGAGGTCGACCGCAGCGAGCACGGCGACGCCACAGGGCTCGTCTTCTCACCCGACTCGGGCTGGCTCGCCTGGTCGCACCCCGGCCCCAGCCCGCTGCGCCAGATCAAACTCGCCAACACCGGTGATCTGACGGTCTCCGAGGCGACACCGCTGCGGTTCAAGGACTTCCAGCCCGCCTTCACGCTCGACGGCAAGCACCTCGCCTTCCTCTCCGAGCGGTCCTTCGACCCGGTCTACGACACGCACGTCTTCGACCTCGCCTTCATCGGCGGCTGCCGGCCGCACCTGATCACGCTCGCCGCGACGACGCCCTCGCCGTTCGGCCCGCAGCGGCACGGGCGGGCCTTCGACCCGGACAAGGACGGTGCGTCCGACTCCGCTGCGGACGAGGGCGCCGCGCCCGTCACCCGTATCGACCTCGACGGACTCGCGGACCGCATAGTGCCGTTCCCCGTCGAGGCCGCCCGCTATTCGACGCTGCGCGCCGCGAAGGACGGGCTGCTGTGGCTGCGGCACCCGCTGCGCGGAGTCCTCGGCGCGGCCCGTGCCACGCCCGACGACCCCGGCCCGAAGACCGCGCTCGAGCGGTACGACCTGGTCCAGCAGCACATCGAGGAACTCTGCGGGGACGCCGACTACTTCCGCGTCAGCGGTGACGGCAAGCGGATCCTGCTCCACACCGACGACACGCTCAAGGTCGTCCCCAGCGACCGGCGCGCCTCCCGCGACGAGGACTCCGACACCAACATCACCGTCGACCTCAGCCGCGTGCGCCGGACGATCGACCCGGCCGCCGAGTGGCGGCAGATGTACGACGAGGCCGGGCGGCTGATGCGCGACCAGTTCTGGCGCGCCGACCTCGGCGGTGTCGACTGGGACGGGGTGCTGGAGCGGTACCGGCCGGTGCTGGCCCGCGTCGCCACCCATGACGACCTCGTCGACCTGCTGTGGGAGGTGCAGGGCGAACTCGGCACCTCGCATGCGTACGTCATGCCGGCGGGCGGCTACGGCAGCGGCGCGACCCGGCAGGGGCTGCTCGGCGCGGACATCTCCCGCGCGGAGGACGGGTCCTGGCGGATCGAGCGCATCCTGCCCTCGGAGACGTCCGACCCGCATGCCCACTCACCGCTCGCGGCGCCGGGCGTCGCCCTGCGCGCGGGAGACGCGATCGTGGCCGTGGACGGGCGGCCCGTCGACTCCGTGAGGGGCCTTGGGCCGCTGCTCGTCGGCTCGGCGGGCAAGCCCGTCGAACTCACCGTGTCCCCGGCGGGCGGCGGCGACCCGCGCCACGCGGTGGTGGTGCCCCTCGCCGACGAGGAGCCGCTGAGGTACCACGCCTGGGTGGCGGACCGGCGGGCGTACGTCCACGAGAAGTCGGGCGGACGTCTCGGCTACCTCCATGTCCCGGACATGCAGGCGCCCGGCTGGGCCCAGATCCACCGTGACCTGAGGGTGGAGGTGGCGCGCGAGGGTCTGGTCGTCGACGTACGCGAGAACCGCGGCGGCCACACATCGCAGCTCGTCGTCGAGAAGCTGGCCCGCCGCATCGTGGGCTGGGACCTGCCGCGCGGGATGCAGCCGTCCAGCTACCCGCTGGACGCTCCCCGGGGGCCGGTGGTGGCCGTGGCGAACGAGTTCTCCGGCTCGGACGGCGACATCGTGAACGCGGCGATCAAGGCGCTCGGCATCGGCCCGGTGGTGGGCACGCGGACGTGGGGCGGTGTGGTGGGCATCGACAGCCGCTATTCCCTGGTCGACGGCACGCTGGTGACACAGCCCAAGTACGCGTTCTGGCTGGAGGGTTACGGCTGGGACGTGGAGAACCGCGGCGTGGACCCGGACGTGGAGGTGGTGCCGACGCCTCAGGACTACGCGGCGGGGCGGGACCCGCAGCTGGACGAGGCGATCCGGATGGCGCTGTCGGCGCTGGAGGAGACGGCGGCGAAGTCGCCGCCGCGGCTGCCGTAACCGGGGGCTCCGCCCCCGGGCCCCCGGGCCTCAATCTCCCCCTACGGCCTGGCGGCCGTGGGAGGTGCCCCCAGCGAGGCTGGATTTGCCTGCGGCGAATCCAGCCCGTCCGGCGATTGAGGACACCGCGCGAAGCGCGGTACGGGGTCGCGGGGCCAGGGCCGTGCGCCTCCGCACGGCCGATAGCATGCCGTCAGCAGTGACACCCACCCGCGAGGAGGCGCCCCCGCATGGCCGGAGAACCGCAGGCGGACTGCCTGTTCTGCAAGATCGCCTCAGGGGAGGTCCCCGCCACCATCGTGCGCGAGACCGCGACCACCGTCGCCTTCCGGGACATCAACCCCCAGGCCCCCACCCATGTTCTGGTCATCCCCAGGGCCCACTACCGCGACGCCGCCACCCTCGCCTCCGCCGCGCCGGAGCTCGCCGCCGACGTGCTGCGGGAGGCCGGTGAGGTCGCCGCCGACGAGAAGGCCGACGCGACCGGCTACCGCGTCGTCTTCAACACCGGCTCCGGTGCGGGGCAGACCGTCTTCCACGCCCACGCCCACGTGCTCGGCGGCCGCGGTCTCGAGTGGCCCCCCGGGTAGGGGCGGGCAGCGCAGTGTCCGTACGTGAACTGGTGGTGCTCGGCACCGCCAGCCAGGTCCCGACCCGGCACCGCAACCACAACGGCTATCTGCTGCGCTGGGACGGCGAGGGCATCCTCTTCGACCCCGGCGAGGGCACCCAGCGGCAGATGCTGCGCGCCGGCGTGTCCGCGCACGACATCGACCGGATCTGTGTCACGCACTTCCACGGCGACCACTCCCTGGGCCTGGCCGGGGTGATCCAGCGGATCAACCTCGACCAGGTCCCGCACCCGGTCGTCGCCCACTACCCCGCGAGCGGGCAGCGCTTCTTCGACCGGCTGCGGTACGCGACGGCCTACCGCGAGACCGTGCCGCTCGTCGAGACGCCCGTCGCCGCAGACGGCGTCCTCGCACGGGCGGGCGCGTACACCCTGGAGGCGCACCGGCTGTCCCACCCCGTCGAGTCCTACGGTTACCGGCTCGTCGAGCCGGACGGCCGCCGGATACTGCCCGAGCGGCTCGCCGCGCACGGCATCAAGGGCCCGGACGTCGGCCGGCTCCAGCGCGACGGGGCGTTCGGCGGCGTCACGCTGGACGACGTCAGCGAGGTCCGCCGCGGGCAGCGGTTCGCCTTCGTCATGGACACCCGGCTCTGCGACGGCGTCCACGCCCTCGCCGAGGGCTGCGACATGCTGGTCATCGAGTCCACGTTCCTCGACGAGGACGTGCGGCTGGCCACCGAGCACGGTCACCTGACCGCAGGTCAGGCCGGCCGGGTCGCCCACGAGGCGGGCGTACGGCACCTCGTCCTCACGCACTTC
Organism: Streptomyces sp. PKU-EA00015; assembly: GCF_013387495.1. Classification (GTDB taxonomy): domain Bacteria; phylum Actinomycetota; class Actinomycetes; order Streptomycetales; family Streptomycetaceae; genus Streptomyces. The sequence goes on from NZ_JABZEE010000050.1 coordinate 35,372, forward strand.
TCGCAGCGCTACACGGACGCCGCCGAGACCTTCGAGCGCCAGGCCCGCGCCGCCGGGTTCGAGGGCGAGGTGACCGTCGCCCGGGACCTGTGGCGCATCCCCGTGCCCAAGCGCTCCTGAAGGCGCTGCGGCCTAGAATTGGGTCATGCCCCTCCCCAAGGCCGAACTGCACCTTCACATCGAAGGCACACTGGAGCCCGAGCTCGCCTTCGCCCTCGCCGCGCGCAACGGCGTCGAACTCCCCTTCGCGGACACCGCCGAGTTGCGGAACGCCTACGACTTCAAGGACCTCCAGTCGTTCCTCGACCTGTACTACGGGCTGATGGCCGTGCTGCGCACCGAGGACGACTTCGCCGAGCTGGCGGACGCCTATCTCGCGCGCGCCGCCGCCCAGGGCGTACGCCACGCGGAGATCTTCTTCGACCCGCAGGCGCACACCGCCCGCGGTGTCCCGATCGGCACGGTGATCGAGGGCCTCGGACGGGCGCTTGACGGAGCCCGCGACCGGCACGGCGTCTCCACGCGCCTGATCATGTGCTTCCTGCGCGACGAGCCGGCCCAGTCCGCGCTGGCGACGCTGCGGGAGGCGGAGCCGTATCTGAGCCGGATCACGGGCGTCGGTCTCGACTCCGCGGAGGTCGGGCACCCGCCGTCGAAGTTCCGGGAGGTCTACGAGGCGGCGGCCGCCCTCGGGCTGCGCCGGGTCGCGCACGCGGGGGAGGAGGGCCCGGCGGCGTACGTCCGCGAGGCGCTGGACGTCCTCGGCGTCGAGCGGATCGACCACGGGCTGCGCTCCATGGAGGACCCCGACCTGGTGGCGCGGCTGGTGCGCGAGCGGGTGCCGCTGACGCTGTGCCCGCTGTCCAACGTCCGGCTGCGGGCCGTCGACACGCTCGCGGACCATCCGCTGCCCAGGATGATGGCCGCCGGCCTGATGTGCACGGTCAACTCCGACGACCCCGCCTACTTCGGGGGCTATGCGGGCGACAACTTCCGTGCGGTGCGCGAGGCGTTGCCGCTCGGCGACGAGGAGCTGCGCGAACTGGCCCGCAACTCCTTCCTGGCGTCGTTCCTCGGCGACGAGGAGGAGCTGCGGGCCCGGTATCTGGCCGAGGTGGAGGCCTACGACTTCGGGTGAGGTTGACGAGCCGTCAGCCGCTCGCCGCCGGTCCCGTCCAGTCCGCCGGGACGCGGGCGATGCGGACCCGCTGTGGATGGTCGCCGACGGCCACGGTCGCGACCTTCCGGCCGGTCGTGAAGTCGATCGCGGTGACGGCGTCCGCGCCGCTCTCCGAGATGACGCACGACCTGCCGTCGCCGCTCACCGTGGCCCAGTACGGCTTCGAGGCCGGCACCGGCGGGCTCTCCCGGAGTGTGGACCTGTCGACGATCGTCGCGTAGTCGTCCATCGTCCCGGCGACGCAGAGCTTGTCGCCCCGGGGGCTCATCGACATGCCGTGGTGGCGTGAGTCGTTGACCCAGGTGGTGCGGTCCTCGCTGGTCGCCGGGTTCTTCGGCAGTTCCTTCACGCGGGTGACCTTGTCGGCGGCGACGTCGTACTCGACGAAGCCGTTGAAGAACGACACCTGGAAGTACAGCCGGGACTCGTCCGGCGTGAACGCGACGGGACGGACCGCGTCCGACAGGTCCCGGCGGCCGAAGGCGTCCAGGCGCTGACGCATGTCGATCACCGTGACCTGCTGATACGTCCGCGCGTCGACGACGGTGATCCGGCGGTCGCCCTTCGTCCAGTCCAGCCAGGGCGCGTCGAGCGCGGTGGTGACCTCGCCGATCGACATGTTCCACAGATACCTGCCGCCGTCGGTGAAGACGTTCTCGTGCGGCTTGTCACCGGTCGCGAACGAGCCGACCTCCCGGCCGGTGGTGATGTCGAGGACGTGCACGGTGTTGGACGTCGACGCGGAGACGGCGACGCGGGTGCCGTCGGGGGAGACCGCCATGTGGTCGGCGCGGAAACCGGACACCGGGAAACGCCAGTTGAGCCTGCCGGTGGCGAGGTCGATGGAGACGACGTCGGCGAAGCTCGGCCGGGAGACGACCATGGCTCCGCCGTCCGGCGTCGCGTACATGTCGTCGACGAACTGGTCGTGCCCCTCGCCGGGGCCCTGCCGGACGCCGAGGAAGAAGGCGAGCCTGACGGGGTCGCGGTAGATCTCCCGCAGCCGCTCCTCCTTGTCCGGGACGACGTTCACCCGGCCGATCCGCCCGAAGTCCCCCTCGGCCTCGATGACATCGGCGGTGCCGTCCCAGTTGTTGCCGACGAACATGACCTCGCGCAGCGCGACCCCGCTGCCCCCGTGCTGCGTGGCCGTCGTACCCGTCGTGCCCTCCGCGTGGGCCGGGAGCGCGGCGCCGGCCGTGAGGGCCAGGGCGGCGGCGATCGCGCCTGCGGTCCGCCTGGTGCGGGACAGAGACATGGTCCTTGCCTTCCGGGCAGGCGGCCGGTCCGAGCACCGGGCGCAGTCTGAAAACAAGCGCGTTCAGATTGGGGTACTGGAAAGTAACGAGTAGTGGCAGACTCCACAAGACTGTGGACACGACAAAATGAGCCAGGCCTACGAGGGAGGGTCATTGGCGGGCAGACTCAAGGCCCCGAGGGGCCGTTACGGGGGCAGGTCGGCCGAGGAGCGGCAGGCCGAGCGGCGGCAGCGGTTCCTCGACGCGGGCCTGCGGCTGTTCGGCGACAGCCCCGGCTACCGGGCGACGACGGTCGCGGCGCTCAGTGAGGCGGCGGGCCTGTCGACCCGGCAGTTCTACGAGGAGTTCCGCACGCTGGAGGACGTGCTCGCGGCGCTCCACCTCCAGGTCAACGACTGGGCCGAGGAGGCGGCGCTGGCCGCGCTCGCGCAGGCGGAGGGCCTGGCGCTGGCGGAGCGGGCGACGGCGGTCTTCCGGGCGTACGCGGCGAACGTGACCGGTGATCCGCGGCGTATCCGCATCACCTTCACCGAGATCGTCGGAGTGAGCCCGGCGATGGAACGTCAGCGGCTGACCCGCCGCGCCCGCTGGGTGGACTTCATCTGCGCCGAGGCGGCGCGAGCGGTGCAGCGGGGCGAGGCCGAGCCGCGTGACTACCGGATCGCCGCGGCGGCGTTCATCGGCAGCGTCAACGGCCTGCTGCACGACTGGACCGCCGGATGGGTGGACGCGACGCTCGACGAACTGGTCGACGAACTGGTGCGGATGCTGCTGGGCATTCTGCGTCCCATGCCGCCGCTCTGACGTCGTCGTCCACCTATCTGGTCATCGCGCCGGCAAGTCGGGCCCATTGACCGCCTTGGTTCGCGTATCCAATCTCGGTTCTCATACATGTACGCAAGTTGCATGGAGAGACAGATGGGCCCGACCACCACTATGGGGCGGGCTGCTCGCCACCCGTGAACTGGCCGCCGTCTGCCGGACCTTCGGGGTCGGCCTGTCGATGCACTCCAACACCCACCTGGGCATCAGCCTCGCCGCGATGACGCATGTCGCGGCCGTCGTCCCGAACCTCGACCACGCCTGTGACAGCCACTACCCGTGGCAGACGGAGGACGTGATCACCGAGCGACACGTCTTCGAGGACGGCCGGCTCGCGGTGAGCGATCTGCCCGGACTCGGTGTGGAAGTCGACCGCGACCGGCTCGCCCGCCTGCGCCGGCGGTGGCTGGACGACGACGGCTCGCTGCGCGACCGCGACGACGCGGCGGCCATGCGGGCCGCCGAGCCGGACTGGTCGCCGGGCCGCTGGCAGCTGCGCCCGGCCGGCCGGGCGCAGCTGCCGGGGCCGGCGAAGCCCCGCCCCGGGGGACGTGAACCACGTCCCCCGGGAACGTCAACGCACCGCGTCGTTTCGGGCAGACTGGCCTGATACCTGCACCACGTACTCGGAGCGCGCACGGTGACCATTCGCGACGGACAGCACCTGTACACGGCGGCCGGCCTGGACCCCCTGGCCGCCCTGCGCACGCCTGCCGATCCGCCTTGCGACGTCTACCTCACGGGCAGCGTCTTCCTCGACATCATCTTCACCGGCCTCGACTCCGCGCCTGTCCGCGGCACCGAGTCCTGGGCGAGCGGCATGGGCTCCAGCCCCGGCGGCGTCGCCAACATGGCCACCGCACTCGCCCGTCTCGGGCTGCGGACGTCGCTGGCCGCGGCCTTCGGCGACGACCACTACGGCGAGTACTGCTGGGACGCGCTGGAACAGGGCGAGGGCATCGACCTCACGCTGTCCCGCACCGTCCCCGGCTGGCACTCGCCCGTCACCGTCTCCATGGCCTACGAGGGCGAGCGCACCATGGTGTCCCACGGACACGAGGCGCCGCCGGCCGAGTCCGCCCCGCAATGCCCACCGCCCGCGCGCGCGGCGATCGCCTCCCTCGCCCCCGACCGCGCCGAGTGGATCGCCCAGGCCGCCCGCAAGGGCACCCGCGTCTTCGCGGACGTCGGCTGGGACGAGAGCGGCCGCTGGGACCCGGCCGACCTCGCCGACCTGGAGCACTGCGAGGCGTTCCTGCCCAACGCCGACGAGGCGATGCGGTACACCCGCACCGAGTGCCCGCTCGCCGCCGCCCACGCCCTGTCCGAGCACGTCCGGCTCGCGGTCGTCACGCTGGGTGCCGAGGGCGCGTACGCCGTGGACGGCGCGACCGGCGAGAGCGCCCAGGTCCCGGCCATCGAGGTGGAGGCGCTGGACCCGACCGGCGCGGGCGACGTGTTCGTGGCGGGCTTCGTCACGGGCACCCTCGCCGGCTGGCCGCTCGCCGACCGTCTCGCCTTCGCCGGGCTCACCGCGGCGCTGTCGGTGCAGGAGTTCGGCGGTTCGCTCTCCGCGCCGGGCTGGTCGGAGATCGCGGCCTGGTGGCAGTCGGTGCAGGGCCTCCCGGACCAGGACCCCGCCGCGCTGCGCCGCTACGCCTTCCTGGAGGACCTGCTGCCGGCCGCGGCCCGGCCGTGGCCGCTGCGCCGGGCGGTCCCCACGATCGGCTTCGGCCGCAACGGCTGAGCCCGGCCCCCCGGTCCCGGCCCGCTCCGGGCGGAAAAGCCCTCGGTCCTGTCAGTGACAGGTCGTACCCTGGATGGTCCAGAGGTTGTCGAGCAGCGAGAACCCTGCAACGGGAGGTATGTGCAGGCCACAGAGCCGGCCCATGACTCAGACACCCACAGCCCAGACCCCAGCGCCGGGCCAGGCGCGAGCCCACTTCACCGTCCCCGCCAAGCATCCGATGGTGACGGTGCTCGGCTCTGGCGACGCCCTGCTGCGCGTGATCGAGAAGGCCTTCCCGGCGGCGGACATCCATGTCCGCGGCAACGAGATCAGCGCGGTCGGTGACGCCACGGAAGTCGCTCTGATCCAGCGCCTGTTCGACGAGATGATGCTCGTGCTCCGCACCGGGCAGCCGATGACGGAGGACGCAGTGGAACGCTCCATCGCCATGCTCAAGGAGGAGACCGGGGGCAAGGCCGTCGAGACGCCGTCGGAAGTGCTCACCCAGAACATCCTCTCCAGCCGCGGCCGCACCATCCGGCCCAAGACGCTGAACCAGAAGCGGTACGTCGACGCGATCGACAAGCACACGGTCGTGTTCGGCATCGGCCCCGCGGGCACGGGCAAGACGTACCTCGCCATGGCCAAGGCCGTGCAGGCGCTGCAGTCCAAGCAGGTCAACCGCATCATCCTGACCCGGCCCGCCGTCGAGGCCGGTGAGCGCCTCGGCTTCCTGCCCGGCACGCTGTACGAGAAGATCGACCCGTATCTGCGCCCGCTCTACGACGCGCTGCACGACATGCTCGACCCCGACTCGATCCCGCGCCTGATGGCCGCGGGCACGATCGAGGTCGCGCCCCTCGCGTACATGCGCGGCCGCACGCTCAACGACGCGTTCATCATCCTCGACGAGGCCCAGAACACGAACCCCGAGCAGATGAAGATGTTCCTCACGCGGCTCGGATTCGACTCCAAGATCGTGATCACCGGTGACGTGACGCAGGTCGACCTGCCGGGCGGCACCAAGAGCGGTCTGCGTCAGGTCCGGGACATCCTGGACGGGGTCGACGACGTGCACTTCTCGTTGCTCACGTCGCAGGATGTCGTACGGCACAAGCTGGTCGGCCGTATCGTCGACGCGTACGAGCAGTACGACAGCCGCAACGGGAAGTAGAACAGCCGCACCATGTCGATCGACGTCAACAACGAGTCCGGAACCGAGGTCGACGAGCAGGCGATCCTCGACGTCGCCCGCTACGCGCTCGCGCGGATGCGTATCCACCCGCTCTCCGAGCTCTCGGTGATCGTCGTGGACGCCGAGGCCATGGAGCAGCTGCACATCCAGTGGATGGACCTGCCGGGCCCGACCGATGTCATGTCCTTCCCCATGGACGAACTGCGTCCGCCGGCCAAGGACGACGAGGAGCCCCCGCAGGGGCTCCTCGGTGACATCGTGCTCTGCCCCGAGGTCGCCAAGAAGCAGGGCGAGGACGCACCGACGCAGCACTCCATGGACGAGGAGCTCCAGCTCCTCACCGTCCACGGGGTGCTGCACCTGCTCGGATACGACCACGAGGAGCCGGACGAGAAGGCGGAGATGTTCGGGCTGCAGGCCGCGATCGTCGACGGCTGGCGGGCGGAGAAGGGCCTGACCGGCCCGTCCCCGGCGCCGACCGTCTCATGACCGGCCAACTCCTCGCGGGCGCCGTCGCGCTGGTGGTCGTCGCCTGGCTCGCCGCCTGCGCGGAGGCAGGCCTCGCCCGGGTGTCCAGCTTCCGCGCCGCCGAGGCCGTACGGTCGGGGCGGCGCGGCGCCGCCAAGCTGGAGCAGGTCGCCGCCGACCCCACCCGTTATCTCAACGTCGCCCTGCTCGTGCGGGTCGCCTGCGAGATGGCGGCCGGCGTGCTCGTCACGTACGTGTGCCTGGGGGAGTTCGAGGAGACCTGGTCGGCGCTGCTCGTCGCCATCGCCGTGATGGTGCTCGTCAGTTACGTCGCCGTCGGCGTCTCCCCGCGTACCATCGGGCGCCAGCACCCGCTCAACACCGCGACCGCCGCCGCGTACGTCCTGCTGCCGCTGGCCCGGGTCATGGGCCCCGTGCCGCAGCTGCTGATCCTCATCGGCAACGCGATGACGCCCGGAAAGGGTTTCCGCAAGGGCCCGTTCGCCTCCGAGGCCGAGCTGCGGGCCCTGGTCGACCTCGCCGAGCAGGAGTCGCTGATCGAGGACGACGAGCGCCGGATGGTGCACTCCGTCTTCGAACTCGGCGACACCCTGGTCCGCGAGGTGATGGTCCCCCGCACCGACCTCGTGTCCATCGAGCGGTTCAAGACCGTGCGGCAGGCGCTGACTCTGGCGTTGCGCTCGGGCTTCTCCCGCATCCCCGTCACCGGGGAGAACGAGGACGACATCGTCGGCGTCGTCTACCTCAAGGACCTGGTCCGCAAGACGCACATCAACCGCGACGCGGAGGCCGACCCGGTGTCCACGGCGATGCGGCCCGCGATGTTCGTCCCGGACACGAAGAACGCGGGCGACCTGCTGCGCGAGATGCAGCAGAAGCGCAACCACGTCGCCGTCGTCATCGACGAGTACGGCGGCACGGCGGGCATCGTCACGATCGAGGACATCCTGGAGGAGATCGTCGGCGAGATCACCGACGAGTACGACCGCGAGGCGCCGCCGGTCGAGGAGCTCGGCGACGGGCGCTTCCGGGTCACCGCGCGCCTCGACATCGGCGACCTCGGCGAGCTGTACGGCCTCGGGGCCGACGAGCTCGACGACGAGGACGTCGAGACGGTCGGCGGTCTGCTCGCCAAGGCACTGGGCCGCGTACCGATCGCGGGCGCGCGAGCGGTGGTGGACCTGCCGGACGGCCGCGCCCTGCGGCTGACCGCCGAGTCGCCGGCGGGCCGCCGGAACAAGATCGTCACGGTGCTGTCGGAGCCGGCGGAACTGCCGGCGGAGAAGGGGGCGGCGGGATGAAGGCGCAGGATTTGCGGGCGTTCTGCCTCGGGTTCAACGCGGCGGTCGAGGAGTTCCCGTTCGGTCCCGAGACGTCGGTGTTCAAGGTGCTGGGGAAGATGTTCGCCCTCAGCGCGCTGGATGCGGAGCCGCTGACGGTCAACCTGAAGTGCGAGCCGGACTTGGCGGTCCAGCTGCGTGCGGAGCACGCGGCGATCGTGCCGGGGTGGCACATGAACAAGCGCCACTGGAACACGGTGACGGTGGGAGGGCTCCCGGACCGGATGGTCCGGGAGCTGATCGAGGACTCGTACGACCTGGTGGTGGCGGGCCTGCCGCGATCGGAACGCCTCCGCCTGGACCGCGGCTAGCGGGCCGCCCTGCGAGCGGTGCCTCCACCGGGCCCCGCACCTGCGGCCTCCGGGGGCGAGGGGGTGCCCCTGGCGGCTCGATCTCCCCCTGCGGCCTGGCGGGCGCTGGGTGGCGGCCCCTGGCGAGGCGAGCGAGGGTGCACCTGGCGGGCCACGCGTATCGCTCTCCCCCTGTGGTCCCGCGGGCGTGGGGTGGGGTCTCCCGGCGGAGCCAGGGAGTGTGGCCTTGGGCCCCGCGTCTCTATCTCCGCCTGCGGCCTGGCGGCGTGGGGGCCTGACGAAGCCGGGGGAGGTGCCCTGGCGGGGCGGGGAGGAGTGCCGCCTTTGCGTATCGAACGCCCCATGCGGCTTGGCGGGCGTGGTTGGTGTCTCCCGGCGGAGCCAGGGAGTGTGCCTTCCGTGGGCCCCGCGTCTCATCTCCCCCTGCGGCGTGGGTGGGGTTCTCCTGGCCGGGGCGGGGAGGAGCGCCGCCTTTGCGTATCGAACGCCCCATGCGGCTTGGCGGCCGTGGGTGGGGGTCCCCTGGCCAAGCCAGGGAAGGTCCCCCGACAGGGCTGGGTTTCTCGGAGCGGATCAGCCCGTCCGGGGCCACCTCCCCACGGCCGCCAGGCCGTAGGGGGAGTTGGAGGACACCGCGCGAAGCGCGGGACGGGGCCAGGGGCCAAGACCCGCAAACCGTGCCCGCCAGGGCACAGGGCCACGGGGGCTGGGGCGGAGCCCCAGTTGTGGGAAGGGGCGGGGAGGGGAAAGTCACCCCCTCCGCGACGCGCCCCGCAGCCCCGCCGCCACCACCAGCCCCGCCACCAGCACCACGCCCGCGTCGACCGACAGCACCAGCCGGACGCCCTCCAGCAGTGACGGGCCCGTCGTCGCGAGGACGCCGAGCAGGGGGATGCCCACCGTGACGCCCACCTGCTGCGTCGTCGTCACCAGGCCGGTCGCCAGCCCCTGTTCCTCGTCCGGGACCCCGGACGTCACCGTCACGCCGTACGAGATGATCGCGCCCAGGTGGCACATGCTCGCCAGCGAGACGCCGACCCCGGCCAGCAGCGCGCCCGACTCCGCGCCCACGCCCAGCAGGGCGGCGACGAACACGCCCTGGCCGAGCAGCGAGAACACCAGCGTCCGGTGCGCTCCGATGCGGCCGATCACCTTCGGCACCAACGCGCCCGCGAACACCGACACGACGCCCTGCACGCCGAAGACCAGGCCCGTGCCGAACGCCGAGAGCCCCAGCGTCTCCTGGAGGTAGAGGGTGAGCACGAACACCACCGTGCTCATCATCGAGAAGGTCACGAGGCCGCCCAGGTTGCCGAACGCGACCGTGCGGCGGCGCAGCATCGGCAGGGACACCAGCGGCGCGTCGCTGCGGGACTCGACGGCGGCGAACGCGATCAGCAGTGTGATGCCCACGGCCAGCGTCACCAGGACGTCCGTGCCGCCGAAACCCCGGTCCGCCGCCGTGGACAGGGCGTAGATCACGGCGAGCAGGCCGCCGGTGACCGTCACCGCGCCGGGCACGTCGAGCCGGGGCCGCTCCGGCGTACGCGACTCCGGCAGCAGGCGGGGCGCGAGCGGCAGGACGACCAGGGTGAAGAGCGCCAGCAGGCCCATCGTGGAGCGCCAGCCGAGCGTGTCGGTCATGACGCCGCCGAGCACCATGCCGATGGTGAAGCCCAGGGACAGCAGCGTGCCGCTGATCCCGAGCGCCCGGTCGCGCAGCGGCCCTTCGGGGAACGTCGTGGTGAGCAGCGACATGCCCGTCGGCACGATGGCCGCCGCGCCCAGCCCCTGCAACGCCCGCCCGGCGAGGAACGACGCCGGGTCCCAGGCGAAGGTCGCGAGCAGCGAGGCGGCGCCGAAGACGGAGAGGCCCGCCAGGAAGAGCCTGCGTCGCCCGTACAGGTCGGCGATCCGCCCGAACAGGAGCAGGAAGCCGCCGGACGGCAGCGCGAAGGCGGTGACCGCCCACTGCAGGGCGGACCGGCTCAGCCCGAGGTCCTGGCCGAGGACGGGCAGTGCCACGTTCAGTACGGAGAAGTCGAGGGCGACCATGAACTGCGCGGCGCACAGGACGAAGAGGATCAGCCGGGACCGGCGGTCGAGTCCGGGCGGCGACGCGGCGCCGCGGGCCGTGGGGAGGGAGGTGTCGGTAGCCATGGCCCCACCCTCGGGCGGCCGGAACAGACGTGGGGAGCGGGAACTTATCCTGTTGGCCGCACCACCAGGCTTACGGACAGGGGGAGTACGTGGGCACGTCGGTCGAACAGGACGCGATGAAGGCGCACCGGCTCGCCGAGCTGCGCGAGTTCCTGATGAGCAGGCGCGCGCGGATCAGCCCGGCCGAGGCGGGTCTGCCGGACGGCGGCGCCCGCCGCCGCACCCCGGGGCTGCGCCGGGAGGAGGTCGCGGTCCTCGCGGGCGTCGGCATCTCCTGGTACCAGTGGCTGGAGCAGGGCCGGGACATCACCGTCTCCCCGCAGGTGCTCGACTCGGTGGGCCGGGTGCTGAGGCTCAGCAGCGCCGAGCGCCGCCACCTGTACGCCCTCGCCGGCCTCAACCCGCCCCCGCCCGAGGTGGATCCGGACGACAAGGACATGTGCGCGGGACTGCGGCGGCTGATCGACGCGTGGATGCCGAACCCCGCGCACATCATGGACGTCCACTGGAACACCGTGCTGTACAACGACGCGGCGGGCACGGTGCTCGGCATGCGTCCCGACGTCGTCCAGAACTGCCTGCTCGCGTTCTTCACCGACCCGGTCTACCGGGCCCGCAGCTGCGGTTGGGAGCAGGTGGCCCCGCAGCTGGTCGCCCAGTTCCGGGCCGCCTGCTCCGAGTGCCCGGACGACGAGGGCTTCCAGCAGGTCGTGACGCAGGCGAAGGCGGTCAGTCGCGAGTTCACCGAGCTGTGGGAGCGGCGTGACATCGCGCCCGGCGGCCAGATCCGCAAGGAGATGGAGCACCCGCTGGTCGGCCGGCTGGTGCTGGAGTCGACCCAGCTCCGTGTCCCCGCCCGCCCGGACCTCGTGATCGTGATGCACACTCCCGTACCGGACGCGACGGCGGACACGGCCGCGAAACTGGAGTGGCTGGCGAGCCCGGAGGGTCGTCGCGGGGCGATGTATCCAGTGGCCGGATGACCTCCGGTTCTGTGTATTGTCTGTGCGTCAAAGGGGAGGGGGGAAGCTCCCCACGAGCTGTTTCACCAGGGGAGATGACGCAATGCGTACCCGTATTCGCCGTAGCGCCGCCGCCGTTCTGACCGCTTCCGCTCTCTGTCTCGCGGGCACCGCCTGCGGTGCGGAGGACGACAAGAAGCCGAGCGCCTCCGCGGACAAGAGCGGCGAGAAGCAGGAGGGCGGCGCGAGCGCGCCGGCCGTGAAGCCGTTCACCGCCGAGCAGTTGAAGGCCGCCACGCTGGTGGCCGGCGACCTGCCCGAGGGCTGGAAGGCGACCAAGACGCCTTCTTCCGACGACCCGGCGCCGAAGGCCGACAAGCCGGAGTGCCAGCCGATCGCGAACCTGCTGGCCGACGACGTCGAGGGCGCCACCATGGGCGAGCCGGCCGACTTCGAGAGCGCGGGCAGCGAGACGGCCCTCAGCCAGGCCGTCTTCACCCTCGAGGGCACCGGCGCCGCCGACTTCACCAAGGCCCTCGGCACCGCCGTGGACGCGTGCCCGCAGCTGACGTTCACGCAGGACGGCGAGAAGAACGACGTCAAGATCGAGAAGGTGGCGGCCGGGAAGGTCGCCGAGGACTCCCAGACGTTCTCGATGACGATGAAGCTCCCGGGCCTCGGCGTGGACTACAAGGTGTACCTGCTGGTCGCCTCGCAGGGCACGGCTGTCTCCCGCGCCGCGTACATCCCGGGTGAGGACCCGGCTGCGGTGAAGGCGTTCGACGGCCTCGTCAAGGTCATCGGCGACAAGCTCGTCAAGGCCGCCCAGGGCTGACGTCGGTGCGGACCCGGGGCCGATCTATGCTCGGGAGCATGACGCAGAGCACCGACCTCGGCCCCGAGGACCGCAAGATCATCACGCTGGCCCGCAGTGCGCGGGCACGCAACGGTGTGCCCGAGGGTGCCGCCGTGCGCGACGAGACCGGGCGGACGTACGTCGCCGGGACCGTGGCGCTGGACTCGCTGAACCTCAGCGCCCTGCAGACCGCGGTCGCGATGGCCGTGGCGTCCGGCGCGCAGTCCCTGGAGGCCGCGGCCGTCGTCTCCGAGGCGGACACCGCGTCCGACGCGGACCGTGCCGCCGTACGGGACCTGGGCGGCGCGTCCACCCCCGTGCTGCTGGCCGGGCCCGACGGCGAACTGAAGTCCTCGGTCACGGCGGGCTGAACGGCCCGTTCCCGGCCCGTTCGTACGGCGTCACCCCCTGCGGGGTGGCGCCGTCGCGCGTCCCCTGCGGTGAGCGCGTACCCGGGAGCATCTGGCATCAGGGACAATGGGCGCCATGAGCGCTCGTACCCAGTCCTCCGAAGCCCCCCACAGGGCCGGCTTCGCCTGCTTCGTCGGCCGCCCGAACGCGGGCAAGTCCACTCTGACGAACGCTCTGGTCGGCCAGAAGGTCGCCATCACCTCCAACCGGCCGCAGACCACCCGGCACACGGTGCGGGGCATCGTGCACCGCCCCGAGGCGCAGCTGATCCTGGTGGACACCCCCGGCCTGCACAAGCCGCGCACCCTGCTCGGCGAGCGGCTCAACGACGTGGTGCGCACGACCTGGGCCGAGGTCGACGTCATCGGTTTCTGTCTGCCCGCCAACGAGAAGCTCGGCCCCGGCGACCGGTTCATCGCCAAGGAGCTCGCCGGGATCAGGAAGACCCCGAAGGTCGCGATCGTCACCAAGACCGACCTCGTCGACTCCAAGACGCTCGCCGAGCAGCTCATCGCGATCGACCGGCTCGGCAAGGAGCTGGGCGTCGAGTGGGCCGAGATCGTCCCGGTCTCGGCCGTCGGGGACAAGCAGGTGCAGCTGGTCGCCGACCTGCTGATCCCGCTGCTGCCCGAGAGCCCGGCGCTCTACCCGGAAGGCGACCTCACGGACGAGCCGGAGCAGGTGATGGTCGCGGAGCTGATCCGCGAGGCCGCGCTGGAGGGTGTGCGCGACGAGCTGCCCCACTCGATCGCCGTCGTCGTCGAGGAGATGCTCCCGCGCGAGGACCGCCCGGCGGACCGTCCGCTGCTGGACATCCACGCGAACGTCTACATCGAGCGGCCCAGCCAGAAGGGCATCATCATCGGCCCGAAGGGCAAGCGCCTGAAGGAAGTGGGCATCAAGTCCCGCAAGCACATCGAGGCGCTGCTGGGAACGCCGGTCTTTCTCGACCTCCATGTGAAGGTCGCCAAGGACTGGCAGCGCGACCCGAAGCAGCTCCGCAAGCTCGGATTCTGACCTCGGGCCCGATCCCGGCGGCCGGAGGCCGGCGCGGTCGTCCGAAGCCGGTGAGGCCCCCTCGGGGCCGAGGCGTGCGAGGGCGGCCGTCGGAGCGGGGTCCCGAAGCAACTCCGCACGCTCGGATTCCGCCTCGGCGCCCCCGCGCGGCGTTCCCCTCCGCACAACGCCGTCGTCCTCCATAACGGCGTTAGCCTGCTGCCGTGTCAACCGCAGATTCCGTCCCCGGTCCCGCCTCCCCGCCCGGCTCCGTCCGCCGCCGGCTCCTCGACGAGGCCGCCCGTGTCCTCGCCGAGCAAGGGCCCGCCGCGCTCAGCGCCCGCCGCCTCGTCAAGGCGGTCGGTGCCTCGACCATGGCCGTCTACACCCACTTCGGCTCCATGCCGAACCTGGTCCGCGAGGTGATGCGGGAGGGGTTCGAGCGCTTCCGCACCCGGGCGCTGGCCGTGCCGCAGGGGGAGGACCCGGTCGCGACGATCGCCGCGCTGTGCCGCTGCCACCAGGACTTCGCGCGCGACGAGCCGTACGTCTACGCGGTGCTGTTCGGCGGCTCGACGCCGGCCGGTTTCGAGCTGGACGACGACGACCGCCGCATGGGCGTGTCCGTCCTGCGCTTCCCCCGCGACGCGATCCGCCGCAGCGTGGACAGCGGCCGCTTCCGGGCGGGCGCGGACGCGGACCTGCTGGTGCGCCAGCTCTTCGCGCAGATGCACGGGATCGCCCAGCTGGCCCGTGCGGGGTACATCATGGGCGGCTACACGGCCGACGACGTCCTGACCGGCGCGCTCGTCGACTTCGCCGTCGCGGCGGGCGACGAGCCGGAGCGCGCCGCCCGCTCGGTGATCGCCGGCCTCCGGGCGACCGGCCTCACGAACCTTCCTTGAGCACCAGCGAGATCAGGTCCCGCTGCGCCTCGGACAGCCGCGGATCGGAGCAGTACACCGTCCGCCCGTCGACCGTGATCTGGTAGCTGAAACCGTCGGGCACCCCGACCGGGGGCGTGTCCCGGCCGTCGGCCATCGCGCGCTCGGCCAGGCCCTGCACCTCGCCCGCGTCGTCGCGCCCGTCGGTCTCCACCTCGGCGAGCCGCTCGATCCCCGCGAACCCGCCCGTACGCCTTACCTGGATACGCATGGCAACCGTTCTAGTACGGATCGTGCGAGGGCGACAGCGGGACGGCGCACGGCCGCCCGCCGCTCAGCGGACTCCGGCTCAACCGGCGGTCCCGACCCCGACCTGCGACCAGGCCTTCAGCACCGCCTCGTGCTCCTCGCCCGCGCCGAACCGGTCACGGGCGGCCCCGACCGTCAACCGGGCGAAACTGGCGAAGTCCGCGTCCACGCTCAGGTCGCCGCCGGTCAGCACGTCGAACCAGATCTGTCCCGCCCGCTCCCAGGCCCGGCCGCCCAGGCGGGTGGCGAGCAGGTAGAAGGCATGGTTGGGGATGCCCGAGTTGATGTGGACACCGCCGTTGTCGCGGCCGGTCCGGACGTAGTCCGCCATCGTCGAGGGCTGCGGGTCCCTGCCGAGCACGTCGTCGTCGTACGCGGTCCCCGGCGCCTTCAGCGAGCGCAGCGCCACCCCGCTGACCCGCGGCGCCAGCAGGCCCGCGCCGATCAGCCAGTCCGCCTCGTCGGCCGCCTGCCCGAGGGTGTACTGCTTGACGAGCGAGCCGATCACGTCCGACACGGACTCGTTGAGTGCGCCCGGCTGGCCGAAGTAGCTGAGGTTCGCCGTGTACTGGGTCAGGCCGTGGGCCAGCTCGTGCGCGATGACGTCGACCGCGACGGTGAAGTCGAGGAAGATCTCCCCGTCCCCGTCGCCGAACACCATCTGCTCGCCGTTCCAGAAGGCGTTGCCGTACTTCTCGTCGTAGTGGACGGTCGCGTCCAGCGGCAGGCCCTCGCCGTCGACGGAGTCGCGCCCGTAGGCGGTCCGCAGCAGCTCGAAGGTGGCGCCCAGGCCCGCGTAGGCGCGGTTGACGGCGGCGTCGGCCACCGGCTCGTCGCCCTCGCCGCGCACCTCGGCGCCCGGCAGCACGGTGCCGTTGTGCGCGTCGTAGAGCGTGCGGCGCGGGCCCTCGGCATCGCCGGGAGCCGGCCGGGCGGCCGGGCCGAGGACGGTCGTCAGCCGCCGGCCGGTGCGCTGCGCGGCGTCCGCCTGCAGCGTGCGGCGGGCCGGGTCGGAAAGGGCGGGATCGCCCGAGCGGGCGAGCCTGTCGAGGATGTGCGGCGGCACGATGCCGCAGAAGACCGGGGCGTGAATGTCCATGTCCGGCAATGTGGCAGTGCGTGACGTGACTGTCACGAGATGCGACAACGATTAGTGAAATGGAGTGATAGGGCACATTTGACCGTTACTGATGAGTCGTCCCGCATACTGGAACAGACGCGCGCTCCCGCCGAGGCTCGGTTAGCCTTCTTCGCATCATGCGTTTCGGGCTGCTTCTCCTTAGCTGCCGCGGCGAGGGCCTGTAGTCGTAGGCCGACCCCCTCACCGCGGAGTCTGGTGCTGCTTCGACACAGTCGGCCGTCCCTCAGATGGACCCCGAGGAGCCCTACGCAATGTCTCAGTCGCAGTGGATCGGCCGCCCCACCCCGATCACCAACACGACGCACACGCAGAAGCCGTCCGGGATGCCGATCCACAAGTACGGCCGCTACGAAGCCGTCGACATCCCCGACCGCACCTGGCCCGAGCAGCGGATCACCAAGGCGCCGCGCTGGCTGTCCACCGATCTGCGCGACGGCAACCAGGCGCTGATCGACCCCATGAGCCTCGCCCGCAAGCGCGAGATGTTCGACCTGCTGGTACGCATGGGCTACAAGGAGATCGAGGTCGGCTTCCCCTCCTCGGGCGAGACGGACTTCGCGTTCGTGCGCTCCATCATCGAAGAGGGCGCGATCCCCGACGACGTCACCATCTCGGTGCTGACGCAGGCCCGTGAGGACCTGATCGAGCGGACCGTCGAGTCGCTGGTCGGCGCCAAGCGCGCCACCGTCCACCTGTACAACGCCACGGCTCCCACGTTCCGCCGCGTCGTCTTCCGGGGCTCCAAGGACGACGTCAAGCAGATCGCCGTCGACGGCACCCGCCTGGTCATGGAGTACGCGGAGAAGCTGCTGGGCCCGGAGACCAGCTTCGGCTACCAGTACAGCCCCGAGATCTTCACCGACACCGAGCTGGACTTCGCCCTGGAGGTCTGCGAGGCGGTCTGCGACGTGTGGCAGCCCGGCCCCGGCCGCGAGATCATCCTCAACCTGCCCGCCACCGTGGAGCGTTCGACGCCGTCCACGCACGCCGACCGGTTCGAGTGGATGTCGCGCAACCTGACCCGGCGCGAGTACGTCTGCCTGTCCGTCCACCCGCACAACGACCGCGGGACCGCCGTCGCCGCCGCCGAGCTGGCCATCATGGCCGGCGCCGACCGCATCGAGGGCTGCCTGTTCGGCCAGGGCGAGCGCACCGGCAACGTCGACCTGGTCACCCTGGGCATGAACCTGTTCTCGCAGGGCGTCGACCCGCAGATCGACTTCTCGCAGATCGACGAGATCCGCCGCACCAGCGAGTACTGCAACCAGATGGAGATCCACCCGCGCCACCCCTACGCGGGCGACCTGGTCTACACCGCCTTCTCCGGCTCCCACCAGGACGCCATCAAGAAGGGCTTCGACGCGATGGAGGCCGACGCGGCCGCCGCCGGGAAGACCGTCGACGAGATCGAGTGGGCCGTGCCGTACCTGCCGATCGACCCCAAGGACGTCGGCCGCTCCTACGAGGCCGTCATCCGCGTCAACTCGCAGTCGGGCAAGGGCGGCATCGCCTACGTCCTGAAGAACGACCACAAGCTGGACCTGCCGCGCCGGATGCAGATCGAGTTCTCCCGGATCATCCAGGCCAAGACCGACTCGGAGGGCGGCGAGGTCACCCCGGCCGCGATCTGGTCCGTCTTCCAGGACGAGTACCTGCCGAACCCGGACAATCCGTGGGGACGCATCCAGATCCGCTCCGGCCAGACCACCACCGACAAGGACGGCGTCGACACCCTGACCGTCGAGGCGGTCGTCGACGGCGTCGAGACGGTGCTGACCGGCTCCGGCAACGGTCCGATCTCCGCGTTCTTCGAGGCGCTGAACGCCATCGGCGTCGACGTACGCCTGCTGGACTACCAGGAGCACACCATGAGCGAGGGCGCGTCCGCGCAGGCCGCCTCGTACATCGAGTGCGCCATCGACGGAAAGGTGCTGTGGGGCATCGGCATCGACGCCAACACCACCCGCGCCTCCCTGAAGGCCGTCGTCTCCGCCGTCAACCGCGCGGCCCGCTAGTCAGCCCAGCAATCCGGCCGTATCGCCGGGCGTGCTCGCATCCGAGTACGCCCGGCGATTTTGCGCCGTTGTGCGCCCGATTGGGCATCGAGCGGATCCGGCCATGTCCGCCCGTACTTCCGGTAGGGGTGCTGACGCCGCCTCAATCGTGTGGCTAACATCACGTCCACGCGGCAGCGTTGCCGCAGGGGGCACCGCCCGTGCCCGAAGGGCCACGGGGGAATGACGGAGGTGCGACGTGCTGCCAGCCCGGGGAAGGTTCGGCCGGAAACTGCAGGTCTGCGGCATTCAGCGGGTATGCGGCATTCATACGTCGTGGAGCACCGTCGGCGACGGGGAGTTCTTCTGCCCCGGCTGCGGAGGCGACCGGAACTACCGCCGCCGTACCGGCCGCCGCCGCTTCACCTTCCTCGGAGTGCCTCTGCTGCGCCGCGGTCTCGCCGGTCCCGTCGTCGAATGCGCCGCCTGCCATTCCCGCTTCGGCCCCGACGCCCTGGACCACCCGACCACCAGCCGGTTCTCGGCCATGCTCCGGGACGCCGTGCACACCGTGGCCCTCGCCGTCCTCGCCTCCGGCGGCACCTCCTCCCGCTCCGTGCGCGAGACCGCCGTGCACACGGTCCGCGCCGCCGGGCTCGCCGACTGCACCGAGGACCAGCTGACCTCCCTCATCGAGGCGCTCGCCGCCGACACCGGTCGCTTCGTCGCCGACACCACCCCTTACGGCGCGGCCCTCGCCATCGAACTGCACGAGGCGCTGGAACCGCTCGCCCCTCATCTCGCCCCCGCCGGGCGGGAGTCGATCCTGCTGCAGGGCGCCCGTATCGCCCTCGCCGACGGCCCCTACACGCCGGCCGAGCGCGAGGTGCTGACCACCGTCGGGGCGGCACTGCAGCTCGGCGAGGACGACACCACGCGCCTGCTGGAAACGGCTCGCGCGCCCTTCTAGGTCCTCTCTTCCGGATCAGGCCGGGGTCGCGTTGCCCTGGTCCCGGCGCACTCCTTCGGCCGTACTCCCCGGGGAGTAACCACGGGACCGGGCCGACCACGGCAGTAGCCCCCATCTCGCCCCCGCGCGCGACGAAAGCGCCCCCGGCCGCCGGGAGTCTGGTGACGCATCCAGCCACCGGACCCGTGACGAAGGGGAGGCACCCATGGGGGCCGTACGGAGCGCAACCGAACCACCGCAGGCGAAGCCGCCCGCGCGCCACCGGGCCGTGCCCTGGGCGATCGTCCTGCTCTGGGTGGCGGTCATCGCCCTCGCCGGCCCGTTCGCGGGCAAGCTGGGTGACGTCCAGCGCGACAACATCGTCGACTACCTGCCGGCGAGCGCCGACTCCACGCAGGTCGCGAAGATCCAGCAGGCCCTGCCCGGCGGCGAGTCCACCGACCTCGTCGTCGTCTTCCACCGCGACGGCGGACTGACGGACGCCGACCGTGCCGACGCCCGGCGTCGGCTCGACCGGATCGCGGACGCCCACCCGCTCGCGAGCGGCCCGCCCCGGGGCGTGCCCTCCCAGGACGGCGGCACGCTGATGTTCCCGGTGTCCAGCAACGAACCCGGGACCGACAACGAGGCGCGCGCCGCGTTCGTCGAGGACGTGCGCGAACGGCTCGGCGACGGCGCCGGGGTGAGCGGGGGCAGGCCGGGCCTCACCGTCGACGTGGGCGGGTCCGGCGCCCTGCAGACCGACATGGAGGCCGTCTTCGAGACCATCGACGGCACCCTCATGATCGCCACGGTGAGCGTGGTCGCCGTCCTGCTGATCCTCACCTACCGCAGTCCGTTCCTGTGGCTCGTGCCCCTGGCCGTCGTCGGCGTCGCCGCGCTCACCTCGCGGGCCGTGATCTACGGTCTCGTCCAGGGCTTCGACCTCACCGTCACCAGCCAGAGCGGCGGCATCATGACCGTCCTCGTCTTCGGCGCAGGCACCGACTACGCGCTCCTGCTGGTCGCCCGCTACCGCGAGGAACTGCGCCGCGTCCAGCGGCCGTACGACGCCATGCTCGCCGCCCTGCGCGGCTGCGGACCCGCCGTCCTCGCCTCCTCCGGCACGGTCGCCGCCGGACTGCTCTGCCTGCTGGCCGCCGACCTCAACAGCGCGAGGGGGCTCGGGCCGGTCGGCGCGGTCGGCGTCGTCTGCGCGCTGGCCGCCATGCTCAGCCTGCTCCCGGCCGTCCTGGTGCTCCTCGGCCGCCGCGTGTTCTGGCCGCTCGTGCCCGCGTACGGCTCCCGGCCCGAGCAGCGCCGCTCGCTGTTCACCGCGATGGGCGGCTCCGCGGGGCGCAGGCCCCAACTCGTCCTCGGCTCAGGCGTCGTCCTGCTCTGTGCGCTCGCCCTCGGTGTGCTCGGGCTGCCGGGCAGCCTCAGCCAGGAGGACAGCTTCACCGACCGGCCCGAGTCCGTCTCCGCGATGCGCACCCTCGCCGACGCCTACCCCGAGCGCAGCGCCCAGCCCATCAGCGTCGTGGCCCCGGCGGACCGCGCCGACCAGGTGCTCGCCGAGGCCCGCGCCACCGATGGCGTCGCCGCCGCCGAGGCCGGACGCACCGGCGACGGCTGGACCGAGATCGCCGTCTTCGCGAAGGACGGTCCGGACACCGCCGGGGAGACGGCCACCATCGAGGCGCTGCGTGCCGGCCTCGACGGCAGCCACGTCGGCGGGCCCAGCGCCCAGCAGCGCGATCTCGAGGAGACCAACACCCGTGACAGCCTCGTGATCATCCCCCTGGTGCTCGTCGCGGTCCTGCTCGTCCTGATCGCCCTGCTGCGCAGCCTTGTCGCCCCGCTGATCCTCATCGCCGCCGTCGTCGCCGTGTGGGGAGCGGCGCTGGGGCTCGGGGGTCTCGTCTTCGAAGGGCTCTTCGGCTTCGACGGCATGGACCCCGGACTGCCGTTGCTCTCCTTCGTGTTCCTCGTGGCGCTGGGCGTCGACTACGGGATCTTCCTGATGCATCGGATGCGCGAGGAGGTCCTGTCGGGCGCCGACCCGGCCGCGGCGGCGCTGACGGCGCTGCGCACCACGGGCGGGGTGATCGCGTCGGCGGGCCTCGTGCTGGCGGCGACGTTCGCGGTGCTGATGAACCTGCCCCTGGTGGCGCTGGTCGAGATGGGCTTCGTGGTGGCGGTGGGAGTGCTGCTGGACACGTTCCTGGTGCGGACGTATCTGGTGACGTCGGCGAGTGTGCTGCTGGGGCGGCGGGTGTGGTGGCCGGGGGCGCTGAGCCGGCGACCGGGCGCCGTGCCGGTGGCACCGGAGGCGCCGCAACCGGCAGGCCGACTGTAAGGACCCACCCCGCCCTCCCCCTAGGGTCTTTCGTTTGGATAGGCCGGATCAGTGAGTGGGGGTCCCCCCACGCCCGCAGGGCGTAGGGGGAGGGTCTGGTGCGTGCGATCGCAAGGCGGAGGAGGGAGACAATGGCGGAGCCATGGCGACCGACGACAACGCGGCGAGCGTGCGTGCCAGGGCCCGCGAGCCCGGCATGATCCAAACGAGAGGCCCTAGGCCTGACGGCCGTGGGAGGTGCCCCCATCCCTGAACCGGGGGCTCCGCCCCCGGACCGTCCCCCTAGGCCTGGCGGCCGAGGGACCCCTGCGCCCTGTGGGCGTGGGGGACCCCCAGTGCCTCGATCGTCGGCGGGGCTGCATTGCAGCCCGTCTGGGGTCCCTCCCACGGCCGCCAGGCCGTAGGGGGAGTCTGAGGACACCGCGCGAAGCGCGGTACGGGGCCCGGGGCTTGCCCCGGTTACGGGATGGGGCGGGGTGGGGAAAAGGCAGGCAACGCGACCAGGATGGAGCCGTGCAGGATTCACACACCGCCCCGCGCCCGCGCCCGCGCCTCGGCGAACGCGTGCTCACCGCGATGAGCCGCGACCCTCTCACCGCACCCCACCGCGCCCGCAACGACGCGATCCTCGCCGCCGGCGTCGGGCTCGTGTCGCTCCTCCTCGCGCTGTTCGTCGACGAAGGGCGCAGGCCCGACGCCCTGGGGTGGGCGCTCCTCGCCGGGACGGCCGTGCCCCTCGTGTGGCGGCGGTCGCGGACCGGGCTCGTGCTCGTCGCCGTGCTGCTGTGCGTCGCGCCGTACCACGCGCTCGACAACGCCCACGCCGCACCCGTCCCGGCGTCGCTGCTCGCCCTGTACACGTTCGCCGCCACGGCCCGCCCACTGCACACGCTGCTGGTCGGCGGCGGCGTCATCGGGATCACGCTCACCGTGATGTTCGGCGTCGGGGCCCACGAGGGGTTGGAGGCCCTGCGGACAACGGGCTGGATCCTCGCCGTCCTCGTCTTCGGCGTCGACGTGCGCGTCTACCGCCTCTACATCGCCTCCGTCGTCGGCCGTGCCGAGCGTGCCGAACGCACCCGCGAGGAGGAGGCGGCCCGGCGGGTCGCGGAGGAACGGCTGCGCATCGCCCGGGACCTGCACGATCTGCTCGCGCACTCCATCACCCTCATCGGCGTGCAGACCTCGGTCGCGTCCCACGTCCTGACCGTCGACCCCGACCGCCTCGACCGCGCCCAGATCGCCGAGGCGCTCGACGACATCGCCGAAACGTGCCGCACCGCGCGCGGCGAACTGCGCGCCACGTTGGAGGTGCTGCGCGCCGACGGA
Organism: Streptomyces sp. PKU-EA00015; assembly: GCF_013387495.1. Taxonomy (GTDB): domain Bacteria; phylum Actinomycetota; class Actinomycetes; order Streptomycetales; family Streptomycetaceae; genus Streptomyces. The sequence goes on from NZ_JABZEE010000050.1 coordinate 58,047, forward strand.
CCCGACGGGGACGGGCCGTTGCCCGGCCTGGCCGCGCTGCCCGGTCTCGTACGCGCAGCGGGGGCGCGGCTGACCCTGGACGCCGGGGAGGGGGCACTGCCGCCCGCGGTGGAGGCCGCCGCGTACCGGATCGTGCAGGAGTCGCTGACCAACGCCGTACGGCACGGCGGCGCGGGGGCCCGTGTGGACGTCGCCTTGGAGCGGCGCGGAGAGGAACTGCATGTCACGGTCACCGACGACGGCACATCGTCTCCCGCGGCCGAAAAGCCGTACGGGTCCTCCGGCTTCGGCATCATCGGGATGCGGGAACGGGCCCGCAGCGTCGGAGGGACGCTGTCGGCCGGCCCGCGCACGGACGCGGCCGGCTTCGAGGTCGCCGCGATGTTGCCCCTGCAGCCCACGGAGGCCGCCGCATGATCCGCGTACTGCTCGCCGACGACCAGACCCTTGTACGCGCCGCGTTCGCGATGCTCGTCGAGTCGGCCCGTGACATGGAGGTCGTCGGTCAGGCCGGGACCGGTGCCGAGGCCGTTGAACTGGCCCGCAGCGAACGGGCGGACCTCGTCGTCATGGACATCCGCATGCCCGAGCTCGACGGCATCGAGGCCACGCGGCTGATCGCCGCCGACGAGGACCTCGCGGGCGTGAAGGTCCTGGTGCTCACGACGTACGACACGGACGAGCACATCGTCGAGGCGCTGCGCGCGGGCGCGTCGGGGTTCCTGGTGAAGGACACCAGGCCGGCCGATCTGCTGGCCGCGATCCGGACTGTCGCGGCGGGGGAGTCGCTGCTCTCCCCGGGGCCCACGTCCCGCCTGATCGCCCGTGTCCTGAGCGCGCCCCGGCTGCCGTCCACGGGCGGCCCCGACGGTCTCACGGACCGCGAGCGCCAGGTCCTGACCCTGGTCGCCCGCGGCCTCAACAACACGGAGATCGCCGAGTCCCTGGGCCTGAGCCCGCTCACGGCCAAGACGCACGTGAGCCGGATCATGGGCAAGCTGGGCGCCCGTGACCGGGCCCAACTCGTCATCGCTACCTACGAGTCGGGCCTGGTGACGCCGGGCGGCGAGTAGCGCCGGCCGAGGCGGAGCCGGGCCCGTCCGGTGACGGCGGCGGCCTCGACGTCCGGGGCCCGTGCGGTGGAGGACGGCGCTGCCGTGCTCTGCGCCCAGGTGCGGCTCGCGGCATCCTGACAGTCTGTCACCGTGAGGGCAACGAGCGGGCGCAGGCCCTCACGGCGCGATGATGTGGTCGAGCCGGAACGGGTTCCCGGGGTCGTACCGCCGCTTGACCGCGCGCAGCCGGTCGTAGTTCTGCCGGTAGTTGGCGCGCATCGAGGGCAGCGTCGCGCCGTAGGCGCCGCTGCCCACCGCCGTTGCCGGGCCGGGACCCGGGGCAGCACCTGGCAGGCCGGGACACCGCGTCTCTTGCGGGGCGGGGCCTTGCCGCCTCCGGGCGCGCCCGCGAAGCCGGCACCGGCCCGCCCGGCACGGACCGCACCGGCCCGCCCCGTCACGCGTGGCCGAAAAGCACGCCTTGTCGGGGCATCCCGTCATACCAACAATGCGCATGACAACTCGGGCCGTCACATCGGCCACTCACGTCGCATTGAGGGGACCCCCCACATGAACAAGCCTCTCGCCGGCACCCTGCTCGCCCTCGCCCTCCTCGGGGTGGGCGCCGCGCCGGCAGTCGCCGCCGAGACCGCCGGCGAACCCGCGGTCGAGGCGCAGGCGGTGGACTTCGCCGGAACCGTCGCGCTCAGCAACTGTTCCGGCTCCGTCGTCAGGACGGCCGCCTCTCAGCCGAGCGACCCCGCACTCGTGCTCTCCAACGGCCACTGCCTGGAGACGGGCTTCCCCGCGCCCGGTGAGGTCGTGGTCGACCAGCGGTCCTCGCGCAGTTTCGGCCTGCTCGACTCGGCGGGCAGCCGCGTCGCCACCTTGCGCGCAAGCAAGATCGCGTACGGGACGATGACGGACACCGACGTCTCGCTGTACCAACTCACCAGCACCTACGGGCAGATCGAGTCCCGCTACGGCATCAAGGCGCTGGAGCTGAACGACGCCCGTCCGGCCGCGGGCACGGCCATCAAGGTCGTCTCGGGCTACTGGAAGCGGATCTACAGCTGCGACGTCGACGGCTTCGCCTACCTTCTCAAGGAAGGCGCCTGGACCTGGAAGGACTCGATCCGTTACACCTCCAGCTGCGACACCATCGGCGGAACCTCCGGCTCCCCGGTCGTGGACGCCGCCACCGGCAAGGTCGTCGCCGTCAACAACACGGGCAACGAGGATGGCGGACGCTGCACGGACAACAACCCGTGCGAGGTCGACGAGAGCGGCAACGTGACGGTGCGCGAGGGCATCAACTACGGGCAGCAGACCCACACGCTCGTGCCCTGCATCGGCCCCGGAAGCCGGATCGACCTGAACCGGGCGGGCTGCGCGGTCCCCAAGCCGTGACGCGAAGGACGGCCGGTTCCGGGGCCGTGAGCCCCGGAACCGGCCGTCCGCACGGTCCGCGCGCGTTACGCGCCGCTCGCCCGGAGCATGTCCTCGCGCTCGACGATCTTCACGCGCTCGCGGCCCTGCGGCTCGCCCAGCGCCTTCTCGGCCTCGTCCAGCCGGTACCAGCCGTCCCACGTCGTGTAGCGGACGTTCCGGTCCGCGAGGAAGGACTCCACCGCCTCCGGCTCCGGCGAAGCCGGCGTCAGGAGACGCCCGTTCGCGTGGTCGTCCAGCAGGTTCGCGACGGTCTCGTTCGCGTCGCCCTTCGTGTGGCCGATCAGGCCGACCGGGCCGCGCCGGATCCAGCCGGTGACGTACGTCGAGTCCATGTGCTCACCGGTCTCCTCCATCACCCGGCCGCCCTCGTCCGGGACGGTGCCGGAGGCGACGTCCCAGGGGAGCTTGGGCAGCTCGTCGGAGAGGTAACCGACCGCGCGGTAGACCGCGGTGACGTCCCAGTCCTTGAACTCGCCCGTGCCCTTCACGTTGCCCGTGCCGTCGAGTTGCGTGCGCTCGGTGCGCAGGCCGGTGACTTTGCCGTCCTCGCCGAGGATCTCGGCCGGGGACTCGAAGAAGTGCAGGAACAGCTTGTGCGGGCGGTCGCCGGTGTCGCGGATCGCCCAGTTCTCCAGGGTCTTCGCGACCATGTCCGCCTGCTTGTTGCCGCGGCGGGTCTCGATGGAGCCCTCGTCGTAGTCGATGTCCTCGGGGTCGACGATGACCTCGATGTTCGGCGAGTGGTCGAGCTCCCGCAGCTCCATCGGGCTGAACTTCGCCTGTGCCGGACCACGGCGGCCGAAGACGTGGATCTCGACGGCCTTGTTCGCCTTGAGGCCCTCGTAGACGTTCGGCGGGATCTCGGTGGGCAGCAGCTCGTCGGCCGTCTTGGCGAGGATCCGGGATATGTCGAGGGCCACGTTGCCGACGCCGAGGACGGCGACCTTCTCGGCCTCCAGCGGCCAGGTGCGCGGCACGTCCGGGTGGCCGTCGTACCAGGACGCGAAGTCGGCGGCGCCGTACGAGCCGTCCAGCTCGACGCCCGGGATCCGCAGTTCGCGGTCGGCCATCGCGCCGGTGGAGAAGATCACGGCGTCGTAGAAGGCGCGCAGGTCGTCCAGGTGAATGTCGGTCCCGTAGTCGACGTTGCCGAAGAGCCGCACCTGCGGCTTGTCGAGCACCTGGTGCAGGGCGGTGATGATGCCCTTGATCCGCGGGTGGTCGGGGGCGACGCCGTACCGGATGAGGCCGAAGGGCGCGGGCATCCGCTCGAAGAGGTCGATCGACACACCGGGCTCGGTGGCGGCCACCTCGGACTTCAGCAGCGCATCAGCGGCGTAGATCCCGGCGGGGCCGGCTCCGACGATGGCTACCCGCAGGGGGCGGGGCATGTTCAGGTTCCCTTCGAGCGGCGACAACTGGCTCGTCGGCAACCCTAAACAAAGGCAAGCCTAAGTCAGTACCCGGTCCCATTCTATGGGCTCATAAGGCAGGCTTATGGGTGCTCAAAGGCCTGCTTGATGACTGGCCGCGAGAGATCGCCACCGGGGATTGCGGTGCACGCGGCCTTGGCCATGGGGCAACACCCTTGCCCCGCTGCTCGTTTGGCGCGGGCACAGGACCCGTCCAGCGTACTTGCTCAGCGTGACGCTCCGCATGCGAAAGGTGAATCCGGAGCAGAATGGGAACGCTCGGGACACGCCGTGTCCGCTCGTCGAATCAGGGTGCCGCGCGGTGGACACTGTCCGCCTGATCGCGGCAGCTCTGCCCAGGGAAGGGGACCGTACGCCATGACCCTGCCCATCGGTACGTACGTCGTCGACACCCGCACCGGCCGGGTGGGCCGGCTCATGGGGCCGGCCGGCCCGTTCCTCTCGCTGAGACCCGTCGGCGGGGGCCGGGAGTGGGAGTGCTCCCCGGAAGAGGTGCGGCCCGCGACGGCGGCGGAGCGGATCAGCGCGACGACGGCGTACGTGAACGCCCGCAGCCGGGGCGAACTGCCCTGACTCGGGTCAGTAGTAACCGGTCTCGCCGTCCAGGAGCTCCCTTATCGCGTCCATGTGTCCCGCGTGACGGGCGGTCTCCTCGATCATGTGGATCAGCATCCAGCGCAGCGACGCCTGGCCGGACGCGAAGTCGGGATGGCGGCCGACCTCGTCGAAGCCGTGGGCGGCGATGATCTCGTCGGAGACCCCGCACTGCTTCTCGTACTCGTCCAGGAGCTGCGCGAGCGGGATGCCCTCCGCCCGCATGTCCGCGTCCTCGGGCTCGTTGACGAACTGCGGTCCCTCGGCCGGGCGGCCCAGGAACAGGACCTCGAACCAGGTGTGCTCGACCCAGCGCAGGTGGGAGACGATCCCCGCCATGGTCATCAGGGGCGAGGAGGGCAGGACCGCACGGTGGGCGTCTTCGTCGGACAGGCCCTCGCACTTGTAGTGCACGATCGCGCGCTGCATGTCGAACCAGCCGAGGAGTTGCGTCCGTTCGTCCGCGGAGAAGGGGGGACGGGTGCGGGAAGGCGTCATGGGCGCGGACGCTAGCGCGGTCCGGGCCCCGGCGGCACCGGATTATCGGCCGGTCCGTGCGGCGCGGCGCCGGCTGCCCGTGTCAGTTCCGCAGGTCGATCATGCGGGTCGGCTGCCCTGTGGTCCGGGCGATCGTTTCGAAGTCCCGGTCGTAGTGGAGGAGCGTGAGGTCGCGTATGCATCGGCGGTCGGTCGCTGTCTTTCCGGCGCCCGCGCCGGTCCTCCTTCATGGACAGGGAAATGCTCGTTCACGGCCCGTGTCGGCGGGCCCCCGGGGTACGGGAGAATGGGCCCATGAGCCTGTTCCGCGACGACGGCGTCGTCCTGCGCACCCAGAAGCTGGGTGAGGCGGACCGCATCATCACGCTGCTCACTCGCGGTCACGGACGGGTACGCGCCGTCGCGCGCGGCGTGCGGCGCACCAAGTCCAAGTTCGGGGCCAGGCTGGAGCCGTTCTCGCACGTCGACGTGCAGTTCTTCGCCCGGGGCAGCGAGCTCGTGGGCCGCGGGCTGCCGCTGTGCACCCAGTCGGAGACCATCGCGCCCTACGGCGGCGCCATCGTCACCGACTACGCCCGCTACACCGCCGGCACGGCGATGCTGGAGACCGCGGAGCGGTTCACCGACCACGAGGGCGAGCCGGCCGTCCAGCAGTACCTCCTGCTCGTCGGCGCCCTGCGGACCCTCGCCCGGGGCGAGCACGCGCCGGGGCTCGTGCTCGACGCCTTCCTGCTGCGGTCCCTCGCGGTCAACGGCTACGCCCCCAGCTTCGACGACTGCGCCCGCTGCGGACTGCCCGGCCCCAACCGCTTCTTCTCCGTCGCCGCGGGCGGCGCCATATGCGGCGACTGCCGGGTACCGGGCAGCGTCGTACCCTCGGCGGAGGCCATCGGCCTGCTCAGCGCGCTGCTCACCGGCGACTGGGCGACGGCGGACGCGTGCGAGGCGCGTCATGTCAGGGAGGGCAGCGGACTCGTGTCCGCCTATCTGCACTGGCACCTGGAGCGCGGCCTGCGCTCGCTCAGATACGTAGAGAAATAGGAGATGTGAGCCGCATGGCACGACGCGGAATCCTGGGCCGGTCCCGCCGCGAGTACAAGGTCCCCGAGCCGCACCCGTCGGGGGCGCGCCCGCCGAGGATTCCCGGCGAGCTCGTGCCGAAGCACGTGGCGATCGTCATGGACGGCAACGGCCGCTGGGCCAAGGACCGCGGCCTGCCGCGCACCGAGGGCCACAAGGTCGGCGCCGAGCGCGTGCTGGACGTGCTGCAGGGCGCGATCGAGATGGGTGTCGGAAGCGTCTCCCTGTACGCGTTCTCCACCGAGAACTGGCGGCGCTCGCCCGACGAGGTGCGCTTCCTGATGAACTTCAACCGGGACTTCATCCGCAAGACACGCGACCAGCTCGACGAACTCGGCATCCGGGTGCGCTGGGTGGGCCGGATGCCCAAGCTGTGGCGGTCGGTGGCGAAGGAGCTCCAGATCGCCCAGGAACAGACCAAGGACAACGACCGGCTCACGCTGTACTTCTGCATGAACTACGGCGGCCGTGCCGAGATCGCGGACGCGGCACAGGCGCTGGCGGAGGACGTGAAGGCCGGGAAGCTCGATCCGGCGAAGGTCACGGAGAAGACCTTCGCCAGGTACCTGTACTACGCGGACATGCCGGACGTGGACCTGTTCCTGCGGCCGAGCGGCGAGCAGCGCACCTCCAACTACCTGCTCTGGCAGAGCGCGTACGCCGAGATGGTCTTCCAGGACGTGCTGTGGCCCGACTTCGACCGCCGCGACCTGTGGCGCGCCTGCCTCGAGTACGCCCAGCGCGACCGCCGCTTCGGCGGCGCGATCCCCAACGAGGAACTGCTGGCCATGCAGGGCCGGCCGGACGAGGAGACCGGCTGACCGGCGCGGACCGGCAGCCGTTAGGGTCCCGCCCATGGATCACCAGGGGCGGGACACCGAACACACGGCGGAAGCGGTCGAGCTGGTCTACCGGCCGACGCGCGCCGACATTCTGACCGCGGTCCGTGTGCGCGAGAGACACCGGCGGATGACGTGGGTGCGGTGGATCGTGACCGCCCTTCTCCTGGCCTGGGGGATCCTGCCGGCGTTCGCTCCCGCCTCGCGCGGGCCCGCCGTGGTGCCCGTGCTGCTAGGCGTCTTCGTGTGGGCGATCCCGCACCTGTACGCCTCGCAGGTGCTGCGCATCGTCGGGTGGCAGGGCGACTACCGCACGACGGTCACCGAGGACGGCGTCACGGCCGTGAACGACCACTGCGCGCTCACCCAGCGCTGGACGCTCTTCCGCGGCCACCGCGAGACTGCCGACAGCTTCGTCCTGCTCAGCCGGGACCGGGGCGTGATGTGGGTGGAGGTCCTGCCCAAGCGCGGCCTGCGCGATGCCGAAGACGCCGACCGGCTCCGCGCGACGCTCGACCGGCACCTGCCGAGGCTGTGAGCAACGCCCGCACCCCCCGTGGGAATTGAGCGTGCCCGCCGATACGATCACGGCTCGGCAGTCGGGTACGGGAGGGACCGTGGCAGAGGTGCAGCAGCAGGACGGACAGACGGTGGCGCTCCGCTACGAGCCCACCGTCGCTGACATGGCGGGCGCCCTGAACGCCCGGATGCGCGCCACCCCCTCCGGCCGCCGCACCCGCCGCCTGCTGCTCTTCGCCGGTGTCATGGGCATCGGCGTCGTCGCCCTGCAGGCCGCCGTCGGCGACGGTGACCTCACCGTCCTCGTCGCCGGTGTGGCCCTCACCGTCCTCGCCTTCGGCAGCCTGTATCTGCTGCCCTCGCTCCAGGCCCGCCAGCTCCACCCGCTGGCCGCCCGGCAGGGCGAGTTCGGCGCCGTCGTCGACGACACCGGCATACGCCTGACCACGCGCGACAGCACGAGCACCACCAAGTGGGAGATGTACCCCCGCTATGCCGAGACCGACGAGCTGTTCGTGCTGCTCACCGCCGACAAGCACAGCGTCGGCGTGATGGTCCTCCCCAAGCGGGGCGTCTCCGCCCCGGACGACGTCGACCGCCTGCGCGCCCTGCTCGACGAGCACGTCCGGCGGGTGTGACCGGCCGGGACCGTCAGGACCGGGCGAGGACCGCCTCCGCGTCGTGCCGGGCCTTCGGGACGGCGGGCCTCGGCCGCCCCGGCACCGGGCGGGCGATCAGCGTGTCACAGACGCCGGCGGCAGCGGCGGCAGGTGTGGGACACGAACACGCCCGCCCCCGCGATCCTCGACCCGCCCTCGTCCGCGGCCGCCGGCATGACGTACGGGCGGCACGTGTGTCCGTTCTCACAGGCCGCACACGGTGGCGACGGCCGGGGATCGACCCCGCCGGTCACGAGGCGGGGCCGTACGGCGCGGCCCACGCGACGGGGCCGCGCGGCACGCCACGAAGGCGGCGCTCACGCCGCGCGGGACAAGCGCGGACGGTCAGTTCGCCTTCGCCGCGCACTCCGCGCACGTGCCGAAGATCTCGACCGTGTGCGCCACGTTCACGTATCCGTGCTGGGCGGCGATCGTCTCCGCCCACTGCTCCACGGCCGGGCCCTCGACCTCCACCGCCTTGCCGCACATCCGGCACACCAGGTGGTGGTGATGGTCGTCCGTCGAACAGCGCCGGTACACCGACTCGCCGTCGCTCGTGCGCAGCACGTCCACCTCGCCCGCGTCGGCGAGCGACTGGAGCGTGCGGTAGACCGTCGTCAGGCCCACCGAGTCGCCGCGGTGCTTGAGCATGTCGTGCAGCTCCTGCGCACTGCGGAACTCGTCCACCTCGTCCAGCGCCGCCGCTACCGCGGCACGCTGCCGGGTGGACCGGCCTCGTACCGGGGCGGTGTTCCCGCCGGTTGGCGCCGTGGTCACAGGAGCCTCCTTGCCTCGCCCGCACATGTGTCGGGCCATTCTGCCAGGCCCGCGCTCAGACCTTGACGTCGTCACTCGGCCGTCGCGTACCCGGCATGTCCGCTGTGCACTCGGCGTCGCCCGCCGCCGGTTTCGCCCGCAGGCGTGCCAGTGGCAGCGCCAGCGCGGTGAGCACGACGAAGACGCCGATGGCCAGCAGGACTATCGTCGCTCCGGGCGGCACGTCCTGGTAGTAGGAGGTGCTGGTTCCGGTCAAGGCCACGGCGATCCCGATCCCCACCGCGAGCGCGAACGTCGCCCGGAACGAGCGCGTCACCTGCTGCGCGGCCGCCACCGGCACCACCATCAGCGCGCTGACCAGCAGCAGGCCCACGACGCGCATCGCCACGCTGACCGTGACCGCCGCGGTCACCGCGACCAGGAGATTCAGCGCGCGGACCGGCAGGCCGGTCACCCGCGCGAACTCCTCGTCCTGGCTGATCGCGAACAGCTGCCTGCGCAGCCCCAGCGAGACCAGCACCACGAAGCCGGCCAGGATCGCGATGGCCGTCAGGTCCTCCTGCGACACCGTGGACAGCGAGCCGAACAGGAACGAGCTCAGGTTCGCCGTCGACCCCGTGTCGGAGAGGTTGACGAGCATCACGCCGCCGGCCATGCCGCCGTAGAACAGCATCGCCAGCGCGATGTCGCCGCGCGTGCGCCCGTAGGCGCGGATGAGCTCCATCAGCACCGCGCCGAGCACCGACACCAGCGTCGCCATCCACACGGGGTTGGTGGACAGCAGGAAGCCGAGACCGACACCGGTCATCGCGACATGGCCGATTCCGTCGCCCATCAGTGCCTGCCGGCGCTGGACCAGATGAATGCCGACCGCCGGGGCGGTGATGCCGACCAGCAGCGCCGCGAGCAGCGCCCGCTGCATGAATGCGGTTTCCAGGATTTCCATGATCAGGTCAGCAGTCCCGTGCGGAGCGGCTCGTCGGCCGCGTGCGGATGTACGTGGTCGTGGCCCGGCAGGGCGTGCTGGCCCACCGCCGTCGGCGGCGGCCCGTCATGCACCACACAGCCGTCGCGCAGCACCACGGCCCGGTCGATCAGCGGCTCCAGCGGCCCCAGCTCGTGCAGCACGAGCAGCACCGACGTGCCGCCCGCGACCTGGTCGCGCAGCGTCGACGCGAGGATCTCCTGGCTCACCAGGTCCACGCCCGCCATCGGCTCGTCCATGATCAGCAGTTCGGGCTCGGAGGCCAGCGCCCGCGCGATCAGCACCCTCTGGTGCTGGCCGCCCGACAGCGCGGTCACCGAGTCCCTGGCCCGGTCGGCGAGACCTACCAGAGCGATGGCCCGCTCCACGGCCGCCTTGTCGGCGCGCGAGGAGAGACCGAAACGGGTGCGGGAGAGGCGGCCGGCGGACACGACCTCCCGCACGGTCGCCGGCACGCCGCTCGCGGCCGTCGTCCGCTGGGGCACGTAGCCGACCCGCGCCCACTGCCGGAAGCGGCGCAGGGGCGTGCCGAACAGCTCGATGGAGCCGCTTGTCAGCGGCACCTGGCCGATCACGGAGCGCACCGCGGTCGACTTGCCGGAGCCGTTGGCGCCGAGCAGCGCCACGACCTCACCGTGCCCGACGGTGAGGTCCACGCCGCGCAGCACGGGGCGCGTGCCGAGCGTGGCCCGGGCACCGCTGACGGATATGACCGGATCGACGGCCGGGTCCGTGACGGGCTCCATGGCGTGTGCCTCCGTTGCGTGCGGGGTGGGTGTCGCGTCGTGCGGGATCACTTCGTGCCGAGAGCCTTCTGCAGCGCGGCGAGGTTGGAGCGCATGACCTCCATGTAGTCATCGCCCTTTGACCTGTCGGTGATTCCCTCCAGCGGGTCGAGGACGTCCGTCCTCAGGCCGGCGTCGTCCGCGAGCGTCTTCGCCGTCCTGTCGCTCGCGAGGGTCTCGAAGAAGACCGTGGTGACCTTCTCCTCCTTCGCGATCGTCTGCAGTTCCTTGATCCGCGCCGGACTGGGCTCGGACTCCGGGTCCATGCCCGCGATGCCCTCCTGGTCGAGGCCGTAGCGCTCGGCGAGGTAGTCGAAGGCGGAGTGCGTGGTGATGAACGTCTTCGTGGACGAGTTCTTCAGGCCCTGCTCGAAGTCGGTGTTCAGGCCGTTCAGCTTCGAGACCAGCGCGTCGGCGTTCTTCGTGTAGTCGGCGGCGTGGTCCGGATCGGCCTTGCCGAGCGCCTTGCCGACGCCCTCGGCGACCTCGGCGTACTTCACCGGGTCCAGCCAGATGTGCGGGTCGGCGCCGGCCTCGCTCTCGCCCTCGTGGCCGTGCTCGTCCTCGTGGGCGGGCTCTTCGTGGCCGCTCTCCTCGTGCCCGTCCCCGGTGCCGTGGTTCTCCAGCTCGGTCAGCGTGGCGGCGTCGACCTTGTGCTCCACACCGGACTCGGCGATCGCGTCGTCGACGGCGGGCTGGATGCCCTTGAGGTAGAGGATCAGGCCGGAGTCGTTCAGCTCGGCGGTCTGGCGGGGCTTGAGCTCGAGGTCGTGCGGCTCGACGCCCGGCTTGGTGAGCGTGGTGACGGAGACGTTGGCGCCACCTATCTGCTCGGCGAGATACTGCATCGGATAGAAAGACGCCACGACCTTCAGCTTGCCGTCGCTGTCGCCCTCGGCAGCGTCGGAGGAGGAGCATGCGGAGACGGCCAGGAGGCCGAGCGTGACGGCTCCGGCGACGGCGGTGGTGGGTATGAGGCGTCGTACGTTCATGACAGTCATTTTCAACAAAAACGGAAACGATTGTCAATAAACCTTGTGGCCTGGCCATTCACCGGACCGATTTGATCCGGGGGGTGCGGCCGCCGGTAACCTGAAGCATTCTCCGTTCGTCGTCGTCGTAATGAAGAGAGCACCGTGGCCGCCGACAAGATCGACACCATCGTCAGCCTGAGCAAGCGCCGTGGCTTCGTCTACCCGTGCAGCGAGATCTACGGCGGCCAGAAGGCCGCCTGGGACTACGGACCGCTGGGTGTCGAGCTCAAGGAGAACATCAAGCGCCAGTGGTGGCGCTACATGGTCACCTCCCGCGAGGACGTCGTCGGTATCGACTCGTCGGTCATCCTGGCCACCGAGGTGTGGGAGGCCTCCGGTCACGTCGCCACCTTCACCGACCCGCTCACCGAGTGCACCTCCTGCCACAAGCGCTACCGCGCCGACCACCTGGAGGAGGCCTTCGAGGCGAAGCACGGCCGCCTCCCGGAGAGCCTCGCCGAGGTCAACTGCCCCAACTGCGGCAACAAGGGCCAGTTCACCGAGCCCAAGCAGTTCTCCGGCCTGCTCTCCACCCACCTCGGTCCCACGCAGGACTCCGGCTCCATCGCCTACCTGCGCCCCGAGACCGCCCAGGGCATCTTCACCAACTTCGCCCAGGTCCAGCAGACCTCGCGCAAGAAGCCCCCGTTCGGCATCGCGCAGATGGGCAAGTCCTTCCGGAACGAGATCACGCCGGGCAACTTCATCTTCCGCACCCGCGAGTTCGAGCAGATGGAGATGGAGTTCTTCGTCAAGCCGGGCGAGGACGAGCAGTGGCACGAGTACTGGATGGAGCAGCGCTGGAACTGGTACACCGGCCTCGGCCTGCGTGAGGAGAACATGCGCTGGTTCGAGCACCCGGCCGAGAAGCTCTCCCACTACTCCAAGCGCACCGCCGACATCGAGTACCGCTTCCAGTTCGGCGGCAACGAGTGGGGCGAGCTCGAGGGTGTCGCCAACCGCACCGACTACGACCTCTCCGCGCACTCCAAGGCGTCCGGCACCGACCTGTCGTACTTCGACCAGGAGGCCGGCGAGCGCTGGACCCCGTACGTCATCGAGCCCGCGGCCGGTGTCGGCCGCACGATGCTCGCCTTCCTCCTCGACGCCTACAACGAGGACGAGGCCCCCAACGCCAAGGGCGTCATGGAGAAGCGCACGGTCATGCGCCTCGACCCGCGCATCGCGCCCGTCAAGGTCGCCGTGCTCCCGCTGAGCCGCAACCCGCAGCTGTCGCCGAAGGCCAAGGGCCTCGCCGCCGACCTCCGGCAGAACTGGAACATCGAGTTCGACGACGCCGGCGCCATCGGCCGCCGCTACCGCCGCCAGGACGAGATCGGCACCCCGTTCTGCGTCACGGTCGACTTCGACACCCTCGACGACAACGCGGTCACGGTCCGCGAGCGCGACACCATGAAGCAGGAGCGCGTCTCCCTGGACCAGATCCAGGGCTACCTGGGCAGCCGCCTGCTCGGCTGCTGACGTTCGTCCGACGTTCGTCACGAAGCCCCCGGTTCCGGGTACGGAACCGGGGGCTCGCGTGCACACTGGGGCCCATGGTGTCGATGACCACCAGCAAGGTCAGCAGATGGGACGGGCACGGCAGGGAACACGTCGTGCGCGTCCGACGGTCCGGTGTGCAGCGGCAGTTGCGCTGCGACACCTGTGGGTGGCGCAGGAGCGCCCAGTTTCTTCCCTGGCTGAAGGCGGAGGAGCATCTGGTCCAGCAGCACCAGGCGACGGTCGACCCGACGGCCTCCTAGCGGACGCCCTCAGGCGCGCAGGCCGCGCAGCAGGAGGCCCACCACGGCGTCGAACTCGGCGTCGACGGTGGGCTTTCGCCACTCCGGCGCGTACGCCGGGTCGTGGAAGCGGGTCGTCGCGTCGAACAGCGCGCGGGCGGTGGCCGCCGGGTCGTCGGCGGTGAAGTCCCCGGTGCGGACGCCCTCTTCGACGATCTGCCGCAGCTGGCCGATCAGGACCTCCAGATGCCGGTCCACCACGCCGCTGTTCTCGTCGATCAGCACGCCGTACGTGGCGAACAGCTCGGGGTCGTCGCCCGCCTTGTGGCGCTTGGCCTCGAAGAGCGCGGAGAGCCAGTCGGCGACTTTCTGAGGGGCGGTGCGCTCCCTCGCCTCGGTGAGCGCTGCGAGAGCGACCTCGGCACGGGCCAGCCAGCGGTCGGTCACCGCCTCGCGCAGCGCCGCCTTGGTGCGGAAGTGGCGGTAGACGCTGCCGTGGGAGACCCCGAGCGCCCGCGCGACGTCGACGACCGTGGCCTTGGCCGGGCCGTAGCGTCGCAGCACCTCCTCGGTGGCTTCGAGGATGCGCTCGGCGGTCAGGGTCTCGGTGGGCATGGTGTGACAGTACCCGGCGTGGCGGCGGGGTCAGCGCTCGCTGTCCAGGTGGGCCATCTGGGCCGCGGGGTAGCGCTCGCCGGCCGCGGCACCGGCCGGAACCGCCTGCTCGACGGCCGCCAGCTCGTCGGCCGACAGCTCCACGTCCAGCGCACCCAGCGCCTCGGCCAGGCGCGTACGGGTACGGGCGCCGATCAGCGGCACGACGTCCTCGCCGCGCGAGAGCACCCAGGCGATCGCCGTCTGCGCCACGCTCACACCCTTGTCGTCGGCCACCTTGCGCAGCTGCTCCACCAGGTCCAGGTTCCGCTGGAGGTTGTCGCCCTGGAAACGGGGGCTCATCCCGCGGAAGTCGCCGGGGGCGAAGGAGTGGTCACGGGTGAAGTGGCCGCTGATCAGCCCGCGCGAGAGCACGCCGTACGCCGTGACGCCGATGCCCAGGTCACGGAGGGTCGGCAGGATCTCCTCCTCGATGCCGCGCGAGATCAGGGAGTACTCGATCTGGAGGTCGGCGATCGGGGCGACGGAGGCGGCCCGGCGGATGGTCTCCGCCCCGACCTCCGACAGTCCGATGTGGCGGACGTGGCCGGCCTCGACCAGCTCGGCGATGGCGCCGACGGTCTCCTCGATCGGCACGTCCGGGTCCACGCGGGCGATCCGGTAGATGTCGATGTGGTCGGCGCCGAGGCGCTGGAGGCTGTACGCGGCGAAGTTCCTGACCGCGGCGGGCCGGCCGTCGTAGCCGCTGAAGCCGCCCTCGACGGTGCGCAGCGCGCCGAACTTGACGCTGATCAGGGCCTGTTCCCGCGCGGACGCGCCCGCGCTGCGCAGGGCCTCGTTGATCAGCAGCTCGTTGTGGCCCATGCCGTAGAAGTCGCCCGTGTCGAGGAGCGTGACGCCCGCGTCGAGGGCGGCGTGGATCGTCGCGATCGACTCGGCGCGGTCGGTCTCGCCGTAGAGGGCGGACATGCCCATGCAGCCGAGGCCCAGCGGGAAGACGCGCGGGCCGGTGCTGCCGAGGGGACGGAGGGCGTGCGGGACGGAGGTCATGAGGGCTCCCGTTCGTCGGATCTCGTGCTGACGACTATGACGTGACTGCTGACAGATTTCAATATCTGTCATTCTCTGGGTGGGCGGAAAATCGGGTGCTCCGGAGCCGGCCGCGCGCTACCGTCCGTGCCATGTCTTCGTTCTTCCAGATCTACGAGTGAGACGGCGGCGGCCTGGCCGCCCCCGGAATCCGAGTCACCTCTCACCCTTCTCACCCCCGATGGGAGAACCCCATGGCCAAGAGCCGCAACAACCTGCTCGGCGTGGGCGGACAGCGCAAGAGGCTGTCCCGCGCCGACCAGCACGGAAACGGGCCCGCGCGCAGCGCGGACCGCAAGGCGGCCGCCGACCAGAAGCAGGAGCTGCTGCGCAAGATGCGCGAGCGCGCTCAGGGCGGCCAGGAGCAGCCGCAGGAGGACGCGTCCTGATCGCATGAACAGGCCCGGGCCGCGCGCTGCGCGGTCCGGGCCTTCGCGTGTCCGGTCTCAGGCCACCGAGCGCGGCAGGCGCAGGCTGAGCGCGCCGTCGGCACGACGACGCCGAGCTGCGCCCGCGGCATGACCTACGGCCGCCTGCTCCGCGACCCGGGGCGGGTCACCGGTGGGCGCGGGCGTCCTCCTCGGTGGGAGGCGCGAGGAGCCGGGCCGTGCGGCGAGCGGACTCCTGCGCGCGACGGCCGCTGGTGAGCGCGCCGACGACCAGCACGCACAGGCCGCAGCCCGCGATGATCCACCAGGCGGGCCGGCTCGCGGCGACGAAGCCCTCGCTGGGCGCCGTGGCGGGGACTCCGGCGGCGAGTACGGCGCCGATGACGGCGACGCCGAGCGTCTGGCCGATCTGGCGGCTGGTGGAGGCGACGGCGGCGGCGACTCCGGCCTGGGCGCGGGGCATGCCGGCGACGGCGGTGTCGGTGATCGGCGTGTTGACCATGCCGAAGCCGAGGCCGAACAGCATGAAGCCGGTGAACAGCAGCACCTGCGAGGTCTCGGCCTCGAACGCGGCGAACAGGATTCCGCTCGCGGCCATGGTCGTGCCCGCGATCAGCAGCGGCAGGCGCGGGCCCCGGCTGCCGACGAGCCGGCCCGACAGGGGCGCGGACACGAGGGTGAGGCCCGCCATCGGCAGCATGTAGAGGCCGGCGTGCAGGGCGGAGTAGCCGCGCACGTCCTGCAGATAGAGGGTGTTGACGAAGAGGAAGCCGGCGAGCGCAGCGAACGCGCACACCGCTATGACGGTGGCCCCGCTGAACGGCGCGCTGCGGAAGAAGCGCAGGTCGATGAGGGGCTCGCGGCACCTCGGCTCGTAGAGGAGGAGGCCGGCCAGGGCCGCGGCCGAGAGCGCGGCGAAGGCCGGATCGGTCTCGATGATCGCGTACGTGAGCGAGCCGAGCAGCACGATCACGAGGAGCTGGCCGACGGGGTCGGCGCGGCGGGGCCGGGGGGCCCGGGACTCCGGGACGTAACGCCAGGTGAGCAGGAGGGCGGCGAGGCCGACGGGCAGATTGACCCAGAAGATGGACCGCCAGCCCACGGTGTCGACGAGCACGCCGCCGACCAGCGGTCCCGCGGCCATCGAGATGCCGACGACGCCGCCCCAGAGGCCGATGGCGCGGGCACGTTCGCGCGGGTCGGTGAAGGTGTTGGTGATGATCGACATGGCCACGGGGTTGAGCATCGAGCCGCCGACGGCCTGCACCATGCGGAACGCGACGAGCAGGTCGAGGCTGGGCGCCAGCGAGCAGAGCAGGGACCCGAGGGTGAACAGCACGAGCCCCGCCTTGAAGACCCGGCGGCGGCCGATGCGGTCGGCGGTGGAGCCGGCGAGCATCAGCAGAGAGGCGAGGACGAGGGTGTAGGCGTCGATCGTCCACTGCATCCCCGCGACGGAGGCGCCCAGTTCGTCGCGCAGGGAGGGGAGGGCGACGTTCAGGACGGTGTTGTCGAGGCTGACGATCAGCAGGCTGGTGCAGCAGATCGCCAGGATCAGGATCCGGTGCCGACGGCCGATCTCGTCCATGGGCGCATAGTACGGCTAACTAAGGACCGCGCCGGTGAGCGACAATGGGGCCCATGACCACGCTCGCCCCTGCTGCCGCCACGCTCCGGATCGGGCCGCACACCGTGCAGCCGCCTGTGGTGCTCGCTCCCATGGCCGGAATCACCAACGCCCCCTTCCGCACCCTCTGCCGCGAGTTCAGCGGGGGAAAGGGCCTGTTCGTGAGCGAGATGATCACGACGCGGGCGCTGGTCGAGCGCAACGAGAAGACGATGCAGCTCATCCACTTCGACGCGACCGAGACCCCGCGCTCGATCCAGCTGTACGGCGTGGACCCGGTCACCGTCGGCAAGGCCGTGCGCATGATCGTGGACGAGGACCTGGCCGACCACATCGACCTGAACTTCGGCTGCCCGGTCCCCAAGGTGACCCGCAAGGGCGGCGGCTCGGCCCTGCCGTACAAGCGGCCGCTGCTGCGGGCGATCCTCCACGAGGCCGTGACCAACGCGGGTGACCTGCCGGTCACGATGAAGATGCGCAAGGGCATCGACGACGACCACATCACGTATCTCGACGCGGGCCGTATCGCGGTCGACGAGGGTGTCACGGCGATCGCCCTGCACGGGCGCACGGCGGCGCAGCACTACGGCGGCACGGCCGACTGGGACGCGATCGCGCGTCTCAAGGAGCACGTCCCGGAGATCCCGGTGCTCGGCAACGGCGACATCTGGTCGGCGGACGACGCGCTGCGGATGGTGCGCGAGACCGGCTGCGACGGGGTGGTCGTGGGGCGCGGCTGCCTCGGGCGGCCGTGGCTCTTCGGCGACCTGGTGGCGGCCTTCGAGGGGCGCACGGACGCCTACGCACGGCCGTCGCTGCGCGAGGTCGCGGACGTGATGCTGCGGCACGCGACGCTGCTGGGCGAGTGGATCGGCGACGAGTCGCGCGGGGTGATCGACTTCCGCAAGCACGTGGCGTGGTACCTCAAGGGTTTCTCGGTCGGTTCGCAGATGCGCAAGAAGCTGGCGGTCACGTCCTCCCTGGACGAGCTCGGCGCTCAATTGAGCGAGCTCGATCTGGACCAGTCGTGGCCGTCGGGCGCGGACGGGCCCCGGGGCAGGGCGTCGGGCAACAACCGTGTGGTGCTGCCGGACGGCTGGCTGAAGGATCCGTACGACTGCGCGGGGGTCACCGCCGATGCGGAACTGGACACTTCGGGCGGCTGAGCGCTCGTCGGCACCTCCCGTGCCGGTCCGGATGATGGAATTCCGTCAGGTTCCCGGGCGTGATCCTCGCCACCCCTGATAGGGGGTGCGCTCAGATGAGCGATATTCGGACGATTGCACCTTTCAAAGGGTGGCACTCAGTGCCACCCTTTTGGTCTTCGTCTCCTGGATCCTTCGCTCGCTCTCTGTCCATGGTGCCGCTCATGACTGTCACTCTTCGCGCTGATGCCTTCAGTACTTGAAGTTATGCGGCTGCATCTCCGGAGGCCGGGGGCACTTTCGATCTGCTGGCGGACGAGTGGTTAAGGCCGTATGACGCGCAAGTGGACGTACCGAGGTGCCTTCGATCTGGGTATGTTCCTCGCCGTCAGGGCAGCCACCGAGTCCTCGAGGAGTCGAGACCCGTGTCGGAAAACAAAGATCACAAGTTCGTCTACGACTTCACCGAGGGCAACAAGGACCTCAAGGACCTGCTCGGCGGGAAGGGTGCGAACCTCGCCGAGATGACCAACCTCGGTCTTCCGGTCCCTCCGGGCTTCACGATCACCACCGAGGCCTGCAAGGTCTACCTCGAAAGCGGCGAGGAGCCCCCGGCGCTCCGCGACGAGGTGACCGCCCACCTCGAGGCCCTGGAGCAGTCCATGGGCAAGAAGCTCGGCCAGGCCGACAACCCGCTGCTGGTATCCGTACGTTCGGGCGCCAAGTTCTCGATGCCCGGCATGATGGACACCGTCCTCAACATCGGTCTCTCCGACGAGTCTGTGGCGGGCCTCGCCACGCAGGCCGGCGACGAGCGCTTCGCCTGGGACTCCTACCGCCGCCTCATCCAGATGTTCGGCAAGACCGTGCTGGGCGTCGACGGCGAGCTCTTCGAGGACGCCCTCGACGAGGCCAAGGCCGCGAAGAAGGTCACCGTCGACACCGACCTCGACGCCGCCGACCTGAAGAAGCTGGTCAAGCAGTTCAAGAAGATCGTCAAGGCCGAGGCCGGCCGCGACTTCCCGCAGGACCCGCGCGAGCAGATGGACCTCGCCATCCACGCGGTCTTCGACTCCTGGAACACCGACCGCGCCAAGCTCTACCGCCGTCAGGAGCGCATCCCCGGCGACCTCGGCACCGCGGTCAACGTCTGCTCCATGGTCTTCGGCAACCTCGGCCCGGACTCCGGCACCGGCGTCGCCTTCACCCGTGACCCGGCCTCCGGCCACCAGGGCGTCTACGGCGACTACCTGCAGAACGCGCAGGGCGAGGACGTCGTCGCCGGTATCCGCAACACCGTGCCGCTCGCCGAGCTCGAGTCGATCGACAAGAAGTCGTACGACCAGCTGATGCAGATCATGGAAACCCTCGAGACGCACTACAAGGACCTGTGCGACATCGAGTTCACCATCGAGCGCGGCCAGCTGTGGATGCTGCAGACCCGCGTCGGCAAGCGCACCGCCGGAGCCGCGTTCCGCATCGCCACGCAGCTCGTGGACCAGGGCCTGATCGACGAGGCCGAGGCGCTCCAGCGCGTCAACGGCGCGCAGCTCGCGCAGCTGATGTTCCCCCGCTTCGACGACACGGCGAAGACCGACCTGCTCGGCCGCGGCATCGCCGCCTCCCCGGGCGCGGCCGTCGGCAAGGCCGTCTTCGACTCCTACACCGCGGTCAAGTGGTCGCGTTCCGGCGAGAAGGTCATCCTGATCCGCCGCGAGACCAACCCGGACGACCTGGACGGCATGATCGCCGCCGAGGGCATCCTGACCTCGCGCGGCGGCAAGACCTCGCACGCGGCCGTCGTGGCGCGCGGCATGGGCAAGACCTGTGTCTGCGGCGCCGAGGAGCTGGAGGTCGACACCAAGCGCCGCCGGATGACCGTGGGCGACCAGGTCATCGAGGAGGGCGACGTCGTCTCCATCGACGGCTCCACCGGCAAGGTGTACCTCGGTGAGGTCCCGGTCGTGCCGTCCCCGGTCGTCGAGTACTTCGAGGGCCGCATGCACGCGGGCGCCGACGACGCCGACGAGCTGGTCGCCGCCGTGCACCGGATCATGGCCTACGCGGACAGGGTGCGCCGGCTGCGGGTGCGTGCGAACGCGGACAACGCCGAGGACGCGCTGCGCGCACGGCGGTTCGGTGCGCAGGGCATCGGCCTGTGCCGCACGGAGCACATGTTCCTCGGCGAGCGCCGCGAGATGGTCGAGAAGCTGATCCTCGCCGACACCGACGACGAGCGCGCCGAGGCCCTGCGGGCCCTGCTGCCGCTGCAGAAGAAGGACTTCGTCGAGCTGTTCGAGGCGATGGACGGGCTGCCGGTGACGGTGCGTCTGCTCGACCCGCCGCTGCACGAGTTCCTGCCCGACATCACCGAGCTGTCGGTGCGCGTCGCGCTCGCCGAGGCCCGCAAGGACCCGCACGAGAACGACCTGCGTCTGCTCCAGGCCGTGCACCGGCTGCACGAGCAGAACCCGATGCTGGGTCTGCGCGGTGTACGCCTCGGCCTGGTCATCCCCGGCCTGTTCACCATGCAGGTGCGGGCGATCGCGGAGGCCACGGCCGAGCGCATCGAGGCGAAGGGCGACCCGCGCGCGGAGATCATGATTCCGCTCGTGGGCACGGTCCAGGAGCTGGAGATCGTCCGCGACGAGGCCGAGCAGGTCATCGCGGAGGTGCAGGCGGCGACGGGCGTCGAGCTCAAGCTGGCGCTCGGCACGATGATCGAGCTGCCGCGCGCCGCGCTGACCGCCGGTCAGATCGCCGAGGCCGCCGAGTTCTTCTCCTTCGGCACGAACGACCTCACCCAGACGGTGTGGGGCTTCTCGCGGGACGACGTGGAGGCGAGCTTCTTCACGGCGTACCTGGAGAAGGGCATCTTCGGGGTGTCGCCGTTCGAGACGATCGACAAGGACGGTGTGGGCTCGCTCGTGCGCAGCGCGGTGGCGGCGGGCCGGGCCACGCGCCCGGACCTGAAGCTGGGCGTGTGCGGCGAGCACGGCGGTGACCCGGAGTCGGTGCACTTCTTCCACGAGGTGGGCCTGGACTACGTCTCCTGCTCCCCGTTCCGCATCCCGGTGGCCCGCCTCGAGGCGGGCCGGGCGGCGGCCCAGTCGACGGGCAGCGACTCGCGCTGACGCGGGGCGGTGCTCGGCCGACGGCGTCCGAGCACCCCACGCGTCCGAGCGCGGACACATACTTCCGGGGCCGTCATCCGGGAGCGGGGCACGAAAACCCGCAGTCCGGAACCTCGACCCTCACCGGCGTCCCGGTGACGGTCCCGGAACTCCAGCGGAAGGGGCAGGCGCCCTGTGCGAGGCGCCTGCCCCTTCCGCGCTGTCCGTTCCGCCGCTTCGTCCATCGAGGGCCGACCGCCGAGCCGTGTGCCTCGCCGAGGGCTGTCCGTCGGACTGCTCGCATCCGAGAAACGCGGTCCGTGCCGCAGGGACCGCCCCTGCTGACCATTCGTTCAGTTGAATTTCGTACGTCCAACGGGAATCGAATTCTCGACATTCTCCGCACGAAGAAACCGGCGGAGCGCGGCCGGCGGATCCCCACCCGCCGACCGCACTCCATTACCCGTGCCGGACACGGAGCCGCAACCTCCGCCACCGCCGCCGGACGCGAAGGCCCCCCACGGTCCTTGCTGCGTCACATCGGTGAAGTAGGTTTCATGCCCGACGCCGTACAGCCTTTCGGTTGCCCCCGTGCTCCCGCGAGGCGTTTCAACTGTGGCTGAAACACCGTGGTAACAACCTGTGATTGCATGCATACTCAGTGATGGGGGGCGATTGCAGGTGCAACAAGTGGGGGTTCGGTGCTTCGAATTCATTTCAATGCGGACGACCTGGCGAAAGTGCGCATGGCCGCCAGGCCCGACGCGTTGTGGGAATCCATTCTCAGTTTTCACCGATTGCGTGACCGCAGAGGCGCACTCACCTTCGGTGAATGGCGCTCGGAAGCCCGCGCCCGGTTGAAAGGTGAAACACGCCTGCTCGCGCAGCTCGTACCGCCTCGGGGCTATTTCCCGGACTTTCTGACGCCCGCGGAGGGCCGTGACGGCCTCGAGGCCGGGCTGGAGGCGCTCCGCGCCACTCCGCCCGCACGGCTGCACACCGAGCTGGCCCTCGCGGTCGCCCACCGCTCGCCGCTGCGCGTGCTGCCCGCCCGGCTCCTCGCCCTCGCCGAGGGCCGCTCGGAGGCCGTCGCCCGTCTCGTGGCCGCCCTCCACGCCTACTACCGGTCCGCCGTCGAGCCGTACTGGCCCCACATCCAGGCCCGCGTCGAGGCGGACCGCGCCGTGCGCGGCCGAGCGCTGCTCGACGGTGGCGCGGGCGAGCTCCTCGCCTCGCTGCCGCCCGTGCTGCGCTGGCGTGCCCCCGTGCTGGAGGCCGACTACCCGGTCGACCGCGAACTGAACCTGAACGGGCGGGGACTGATGCTCCAGCCGTCGTTCTTCTGCCGCGGCACACCGGTCGTGCTGCGCGACGCCTCGCTGCCGCCGGTGCTCGTCTACCCCGTCTCGCACGGGGCCGAGCCGGCCTTCGGCGAGTCGGCCGGCCCCTCCCTGGGCCGCCTCGTCGGCCACACGCGCTCCGCCGTGCTCCAGGCCATCCGCAACGGCTGCACCACCAGCGAACTGGCCCGCAGGGCAGGGGTCTCCCTCGCCTCCGCGAGCCAGCACGCCGCGGTCCTCCGCGAAGCCGGACTCGTCGTGACCTTGCGCCACGGCAACGCGGTCCTGCACACGCTCACCCCGCTGGGCGCCGCCCTGCTGCGCGGCGGCTCCTGTGCGGAGCCCTCGGGGGCGCCCGGCGGATCTTGACCGGGGCCACGACGCTCCCCCAGAGCGTCGCCTGGGGGTGCCCCCAGGCGACGGCACTCGCTGCGCTGCCGAAATGCCCGAACAGCTCCGCTGTCAGGTCACTCCGCCGCCTTGCGAGGCGTCCCCCAGGCCCTGCGGGCCCGGGGAGACCCCATGCACCGGACACCGCGTCCTATCCGGCCTGATCCACCGGACACCCCCGAGCCCTACGAGCGGAACGGTCCGGTCACCTCGTAGGTGATGCCGCCCGAGGAACTGCCCGTGGTGCCGCGCTGGCTGGAGAAGTACAGCCGGCGCCCGTCGGGCGAGAAGGCCGGGCCGCAGATCTCCGACGAGGACTGCCCGGTGATCCGCAGGAACGGCGCGACGACGTCGTCCGGCGTGATCACGCAGATCTCCATGTTGCCGCCGTCCTCGGCGACGAAGAGATCGCCGGAGGTGGCCCCGGTCACGTTGTCGACACCGGTCAGCGGGGCGCCGCCGCCGACGACGAGGGAATCGTCGTAGGCCAGCTCGTAGGTGCTGTTGAGCAGGTTCAGCTGCCACAGGCGGTTGTCGCCCTTGGTCGTGAACCACACGGTGTCGTTGGCGTAGTGGCAGCCCTCGCCGCCGTTGAACAGCTTGGCGCCGGACACCTGGTCGCGGGTGGGGGTCGGGGAGCCGTCGGGGTCCGGCACGGTCGCCCATGTGAAGGAGCCGGAGGTGCCCGTTCCGGCCTTGAGCACCTGGAGGGTGCCGGAGGACAGGTTGCCCCAGGTGGTGGGGACGAACCGGTAGAGGCAGCCGTCGGACGCGTCCTCGGTCAGGTAGATCACTCTGCGCACGGGGTCGGCCGCAGCGGCCTCGTGGTTGAAGCGGCCCATCGCGTCGCGGCGTACAGCGGCGTTCACGCCCCACGGGTCCGTCTCGTAGACATAGCCGGTGCTGACCTCCTCGCAGGAGAGCCAGGTGTTCCAGGGGGTCGCGCCGCCCGCGCAGTTGCGGTTGGTGTTGGACAGGATGCGGTACGCGCCGGTGATCGCGCCGGTCGAGGAGAACTTGACCGCGCTCGCGCCGCCGGTGGAGGAGATCTCCGAGTTGGAGACGTAGATCCAGCCACTGCCGTCCGCGAAGCAGGCGCCGCCGTCCGGGGCGTTGTGCCAGGTGTACGACGTGGAACCGACCCTCTGGCCGGACCGGGCGATCACCCGGCTGGTGAACCCGGCCGGGAGCTGGATGCCGTTCGCGTCGGCCGCACCGAGCGCCCCGTACGGGCCGGCGCCGGGCTGGGCCGGAGCCGCGGACGCGGCGCCCTGCCACAGGGTGAAGCCGAATGCGGCGGCCGACGTGCCGACGACCGCGCCACGCAGGAAACTACGACGTTCCACTTGTCACTCCAAGGGTGGGATGACCGCCCCGCGGCGCCGGCCGGCGCCACGGGGTCGCGCAGTCGGAGAACCTAGGAGGGGTGAATTGACGCCACGGCAACGGACAGTGACTCGGAGGCGTCGACTCCAGGGAGTACCGGCGCGTTCGTTCCCGGCCGTCACAGGAGCCCCAGGAGATGGCCGAAACTTTTCCGCGCCCGAGCGATGAGTACGGACCACCGCCCCCGTCTACCCCTTCGAAGACACCGCACGGCGGAGCACCCGACGAGAGCGCACGAGAGAGAGACGGCCATGCCCCAGATGATCTTCGTGAACCTGCCCGTGAACGACCTGGAGACCAGCAAGGCCTTCTGGGGCAAGCTCGGCTACTCCTTCAACCCGCAGTTCACCGACGAGAACGCCGCGTGCCTGGTCATCAGCGACACCATCTACGCGATGCTGCTGACCAAGCCCCGGTTCAAGGACTTCACCAAGAAGGAGATCGCGGACGCCGCCGGCTCCACCGAGGTGATCCTGGCGCTGAGCGCCGAGAGCCGGGAGAAGGTCGACGAGTTCGTGGACGCGGCCCTCGCCGCCGGCGGCTCGCCGGCCAACGACCCGCAGGACTACGGCTTCATGTACGGCCGTTCCTTCCAGGACCCCGACCACCACCAGTGGGAGGTCGTCTGGATGGACGAGGAGGCCGCCAAGGAGGCCATGGCACCGGGCGAGTGACTCCGGCGGGGGAGGCGGCGGGCCGGTCGTGACGGACGCGTCACGACCGGCCCGCCCGCTGGTACAGCCCCGGTGTCACGCCGAAACAGCGCACGAACCACCGGTGGAAGTGGCTCTGGTCGGTGAAACCCACCGTGACGGCCGCGTCCGCCGCCGGCGTACCGGCAGCGAGCAGCCCGCGCGCCCGGCGCAGGCGCACCAGCCGCTGCCAGTCCGCCGGTGACATCCCGTACTCGGCCCGGAAGGCCCGGTACAGGGCGAACCGGCTGCAGCCCGCCGCCTCGGCGAGCGCCTCGGCCGTCACCTTCTCCGCGTACGCCTCCTCCAGCAGCGCCCGTGCCCGGCGCGCCGCGAACCGTGCCGGGCCGTCCCGCCCCGGGACGCGTGCCCGCGGCGGGCGTGCCGTGCCACGGGCGATCATGGCGGTGACCGCCGCCGTCAGCCGCTCGTCGCGCACGAGGGGCTCCGCGTCGCCGACGAGCGCGGTGTGCAGCCGCAACAGGGCGTCGCGCAGCACCGGGTCGCTCAGCGCCGGCTCCACGAACAGCGGCATGACCGCCCGCCCGTCGGCCATGTCCGCCAGCACCTCGCGCACGACGTCGGGGCCGATGTGCACGATCCGGTACTGGTACCCGAGGTCGGCCGCCGCCCGCCCGTCGTGCGGATCGTCCGGGTTGAACGCCATCACCATGCCCGCACCGCTGGTGTGCGCGCCGCCCCGGCAGCTGAAGCGCTGGGCGCCCGCCTCGGTGATCCCGAACGAGTACGCGTCATGGCTGTGCGGGTGGTAGACGTGGTCGAAGAAGTGGGCGTGCATGGCCTCCAGCGAACGGTCCGGGTCGCGCCAGTAGCGTGCCCATCCGTCGCCGTGTGCGCCCGGTGAGCCGTGAGCTGTGTCCACCGCCTCATTGTGCCCGCACGAATGTACAAGACAGGGGAGGGCGGGACGGGCGACGCTGGGCCCATGAACTCGGCGAAGACGGCGCACCCGGTCAAGGGCAAGGACAACCCGTATCTGCTGCTGACGGTGACGATGGTGCTGTGGGGGAGCGCCTTCAGCAGTTCCAAGGTGGTCGTGGAGCAACTGCCCCACGGTGTCGCGGCGTTCCTGCGCTTCGGCGGCGGCGCGCTCGCCCTGCTGGTCGCCGTGCGCCTCTTCGGCCGGCGCGGCGCACGGGTCGCCGCGCGCGACCGGGGGAGGGCGGCGCTCGCCGGGCTGCTCGGCGTCTTCGCGTACAACCTGAGCTTCTTCTGGGGACTCTCGCTGGCACCCTCGATGGACGCCGGCGTGATCGTCCCGGTCGTGAGCCCGGTCCTGACGACCGCGTTCCTGCTGCTCACCCGCAGGGAGTCGGCGTCGCCCGCGCGTATCGCCGGGCTCGGCCTGGGCGTGGTGGGCGCGGTGGTCTTCTTCGTCGGGGCGGGCACCGGCGGCGGGGGCGCGACGCGGCTGACCGGGGATCTGCTGTTCCTGCTCAGTGCCGTCTGCTGGACCTCGTTCACGCTCGCGGGACCGCGCGTGCTGGCCGGCATCGAACCGCTGCGGGCCACGACGTACGCGACCTGCGCCGGAGCCGTGGCCCTCGGCCTGTTCTCGGCCCCCGACCTGGGCGACGTGAGCTGGGGCGAACTGCCCGCCGGGATATGGCTGAACGTGGTGTTCCTCGCCGTCGGGCCGACGGCCCTCGCCAATCTCCTCTACTACCGCGGAGTCGGCGCGGTCGGCCCCGCCTCGGCCTCCGTGATGATGTTCCTCGTGCCCGTCCTCGGCAGCTCGGCGGCCGTGGTCTTCCTGGGCGAGTCCTTCGGCGCCGTCCAGGCGGCCGGCGCCGTGGTGCTGCTCGCCGGCGCGGTGCTCGCCGTCACCCAGGGGCGCCTGCCGGGCCGCCGGGGCCCGGCAGGAGAGGGTGGTGCCGCTCACGCGTCGCGAAGAGTCAGGGCAGTGACAGACGACGCGTGAGCGGAGCCGGGTGTGCCCGCCGTCAGTGGAGGCGGACCTCGTAGGCGGTTACTGAGACCGTCTCGTCGTCCAGGCAGCGCCCGGTCTCCAGGTCGAACCGCTGCTTGAGCAGCGGGGAGGCGACGAACGGCCGGCCCGCCGCCGTGCCGATCAGGCCGCGAGCGAGCACCTGCGCGCCGGTGAACGGGTCGCGGTTGTCGATCGCGTACGGCACGCCGTCACGGTCCAGGAACAGCCCGGCCTGGCGGCCGTCCGGCAGCAGGGCGGCGACCCCGCGGCCCGGCGTGAGCCGGGACAGCGGGCACACGGCCAGCCACTCGTCGCCGATCCGGAGCTGGATCTGCGTGTCCGTCGACAGCTGCGTCTTCTCAGGGGCGATGGTCATCGGGCGGCAGTACCTTCCAGGGCTTCGTCCAGAGGACGGATGGACAGCAGCGGCAGGTCGGGCTTGACCTGATCGCGCTCGGGCACGAACTTCACCGTCGGGTCCGGCACGTCGGGCGCGTTGACGAACGACACGAAGCGCAGCAGCCGCTCCGGGTCGTTCAGCGTCTCGGCCCACTCGTCGCGGTAGCCGGCGACGTGGTCGGCCATCAGGGACTCCAGCTCGGAGCAGATGCCCAGCGAGTCGTGCACGACGACGTCGCGCACATGGTCGAGGCCGCCCTCGATCCGCTCCAGCCAGGTCGAGGTGCGCTCCAGCCGGTCGGCGGTGCGGATGTAGAACATCAGGAACCGGTCGATGAGCCGGACCAGTTCGGCGTCGGACAGGTCCTGCGCCAGCAGGTCGGCGTGGCGCGGGGTCGCGCCGCCGTTGCCGCCGACGTACAGGTTCCAGCCGTTGGCCGTGGCGATCACGCCGAAGTCCTTCGACTGGGCCTCCGCGCACTCGCGCTGGCAGCCGGAGACCGCCGACTTCAGCTTGTGCGGGGAGCGCAGGCCGCGGTAGCGCAGCTCGAGGTCGATCGCCATGCGGACCGAGTCCTGCACGCCGTAGCGGCACCAGGTCTGTCCCACACAGGACTTGACGGTCCGCAGCGCCTTGCCGTACGCGTGCCCGGACTCGAAGCCCGCGTCCACCAACCGCCCCCAGATCTGCGGCAGCTGGTCGACCCGCGCGCCGAACAGGTCGATGCGCTGGCCGCCGGTGATCTTCGTGTAGAGGCCGAAGTCGCGGGCCACCTCGCCGATGACGATCAGCTTCTCGGGGGTGATCTCACCGCCCGGGATACGCGGCACGATCGAGTACGAGCCGTTCTTCTGCAGGTTGGCGAGGAAGTGGTCGTTGGTGTCCTGGAGCGCCGCCTGCTCGCCCTCCAGCACGTAGCCGGAGGCGCCGATCGTGGGTGCCAGCGAGGCGATGATGGAGCCGACGGTCGGCTTGCAGACCTCGCAGCCGTTGGTGCCGCGCGCCGCCTCCCGGCCGTGCCCGTCCAGCAGCTCCTGGTACGAGGTGATGCGCAGGACGCGCACGATCTCGTACAACTCCTGGCGGGTCTGGGCGAAGCATCCGCACAGGCCCTTGTCGACCTCGACGCCCGCGGCCTCCAGCTCGGCGTTGACCAGCTGGCCCAGCACCTTGACGCAACTGCCGCAGCCGGTACCCGCCTTGGTGCACTTCTTGACCTCGGGGACGGTGGTGCAGGAGTGCTCGGTGACGGCGCCGCGGATCGTGCCCTTGGTGACGTTGTGGCAGGAGCAGACGACCGCGTCGTCGGGCAGGGCGGCCGGGCCGAGCGCGACCGGCGCACCGGAACCCGCGGGCAGCACCAGCTGCTCGGGGGAGACGGGCGGCACCGAGCCGGTGAACGCGCGCAGCGTGCCGTACGCCTCCGCGTCGCCGACGAGGATGCCGCCGAGCAGCGTGCCCTCGGGGTCGATGACGAGCTTCTTGTAGACACCGGCGCGGGAGTCCGAGTAGACGACGTCGAGGCAGCCGTCGGCCGCTCCGTGGGCGTCGCCGAAGGAGGCGACGTCGACGCCGAGCAGCTTCAGCTTGGTGGAGGTGTCGGCGCCGGTGAACGAGGACACCTCGCCCTCCAGCGCGGCCGCCGCGGTCTCGGCCATCTCGTAGCCGGGCGCGACCAGTCCGTAGACCCGCCCGTCGGAGGCGAGCGCGCACTCGCCGATGGCGAACACGGCCGGGTCGGAGGTGCGGCACTGCTCGTCGACGACGATGCCGCCGCGCTCGCCGACGGCGAGACCCGCGTCACGGGCGAGCTGGTCCCGGGGCCGTACGCCCGCGGAGAAGACGACGAGGTCGGTGGGGAGGACCGAACCGTCCGACAGGGCCATGCCGTTCACGGCGCCGTTCTCGCCGGCGGTGACCTCCTGGGTGCCGACGCCGGTGTGGACGGTGAGGCCCATGTTCTCGATGGTGCGCAGCAGCGCGGCGCCGCCGCCCTCGTCGACCTGCACCGGCATCAGTCGCGGCGCGAACTCCACGATGTGGGTCTCCAGGCCGAGCCCCTTGAGCGCGCCCGCCGCCTCCAGACCGAGCAGACCGCCGCCGACGACCGCTCCGACGCGGGCCGTCTTCGCGTACTCCTCGATCGCGAGCAGGTCCTCGATGGTGCGGTAGACGAAACAGCCCTCGGCGTCCTTGCCGGGCACCGGCGGGACGAACGGGTACGAGCCGGTCGCCAGCACGAGCGTGTCGTACGAGAGGGTCAGGCCGGAGCGCGCGGTGACCGTGCGGGCGGCGGTGTCGACCGACTCGGCCGGGTCGCCCAGGTGCAGTTCGATGCCGTGCTTCTCCATGAAGCCGGCCTCGACCATGGACAGGTCCTCGGGCGTGTTCCCGGAGAAGTACGAGGTGAGGCGGACCCGGTCGTAGGCGGGGCGGGGTTCCTCGCACAGCACGACGACCCGCGCCCGGTCGGTGACGCCGCGGTCGGCGAGGGCCTCCAGGAATCGCTGGCCGACCATGCCGTGGCCGACGACCACGATGGTGGGGGTGATCGCGGGGGTGGACATCGCAGCCATGTTCAGAGGCCTCCATCATTGGTGAGCAGGTGGAGCAGGGGCACGGAGTCGGGAAGGGCCTCGTCGCCCTCCCAGGCCCGGGCGAGTGCGCCGACCGAGGCGAGGTCCCCGAGCAGCACTCCGCCGACGAGTCGGTCCCCGCGGACGACGACCTTGCGGTACGCGCCGCGGGTGGCGTCGGCGAGCTGGACGACGTCGTCGCCGGGACGGGGTGTCGGGTCGCCGAAGGCGGCGAGGTCGAGCGGGCTCGTCGCCGAGGCGAGCGTGAGCCGGGTCAGGGCACGGGTGCCGGTGTAGCGGGCGGTGGCGCCGGACCTGAGCACGGACGCGAGGACGTCGGCCTGTTCGAGGGCCGGGCCCGCGAGTCCGTGGACCACGCCGTTGTGCTCGGCGCAGTCGCCGATGGCGTGGATGTACGGGTCGGAGGTGCGCAGCTCGTCGTCGACGACGATGCCGCGGCGCACCGTGAGCCCCGCGTCCGCCGCGAGCCCGACCCGGGGGCGTACCCCGCAGGCCAGCACCACGAGCTCGGCGTCGAGCGTGAAGCCGTCGGCGAGCACCACGGCGCTGACCGCCTCGTCGGCGTCGGTGCGCAGTCCGCGCACCCGGCACTCGGTGTGCACCTCGACGCCCATGGCCTCGAGGTGGCTGCGCAGCAGCGTCGACGCGGAGACGTCGAGCTGGCGTTCCATGAGGTGCTCGCCCTGCTGGGCCAGCACCACCTTGGCGCCGCGCTCGGCGAGCGCCCGGGCCGCGGAGACGCCGAGCAGCCCGCCGCCGACGACGACGGCCCGGGTGCCGGGACGGACGGCCCGCGACAGGGCCTCGCAGTCGTCCATGGTCCGGAAGGGGTGCACGCCCTCGGGGAGGCCGGGGCCGATGCCGCGCAGCGGCGGCAGCACCGGGTTGGAACCCGTCGCGAGGACCAGCCGGTCGTAGCCGACCTCCGTGCCGTCCGCGCAGTGCACGAGCCGGCGTTCACGGTCGATGGACGTCGCCCGCACGCCGCGCCGCACGGGCACCTCGGGCAGGGCGATCACCTCGGGCCCGTACCGCCCGGCGAGCACCTCGGCGAGCAGCACCCTGTTGTACGGGGCGTGCTCCTCCTCGCCGATGACGGTGACGCGGGCGCCC
This sequence comes from Streptomyces sp. PKU-EA00015, assembly GCF_013387495.1. Lineage (GTDB taxonomy): Bacteria > Actinomycetota > Actinomycetes > Streptomycetales > Streptomycetaceae > Streptomyces. The sequence continues at coordinate 89,346 of NZ_JABZEE010000050.1, forward strand.
GTGCCCAGCTGCCGCGCGAGCCGCGCGCCTGCCGTCCCGCCGCCGATCACCACGATGTCCGAAGTCATGCAAGCAGCGTGCGTCGTCGGTGTTACCCGGCAGGTTCCCTTCTGTTTCCCGTGAGGAACGCTGCCCTCAGCGGGGGCGCCGGGCGGGTGTGAGGGGCCGCCGCTCACAGGCGGATTCACGCCGGTCACGGAAAGCTCAGGGAACGCTCAAGAAACAGAAGTTCGTTGGAGGTGCACGCACCCCGTTCGTAGGGTCGCCATCGTGCCCGACATATCACTGACCACGCTGGTCGTCCTGTGTCTCGCCGCCGCCGCGGCCGGCTGGATCGACGCGGTGGTGGGCGGCGGGGGACTGCTGCTCCTGCCCGCCCTGCTGCTCGGACTGCCGAACGTCTCGGCCGCCAACGTCCTCGGCACCAATAAGGCCGTCGCGATCGTCGGCACCACGGGCGCGGCCGTCACCTATGTACGCAAGGCGCCCGTCCAGGTGACAACCGCCGTGCAGATCGGGCTCGCGGCCGTCGCCGGCTCCATGGGCGGCGCCTTCTTCGCCGCCGGGATCAGCAGCGACGTCCTGCGCCCCGTGATCATGGTCGTGCTGCTCGGGGTGGCGGCCTTCGTGATGCTGCGCCCCACGTTCGGGACGGTGACCGACGAGGCGCGGCGTCGTGTGAGCCGGGCCCGCACCGTCGCGGCGATCGTCCTCGTCGGCGGCGGCATCGGCTTCTACGACGGCCTGTTCGGGCCGGGCACCGGCACCTTCCTGGTCCTGGCGCTGACCGCCGTGCTCCACCTGGACCTGGTGACCGCCTCAGCGACCGCCAAGATCGTCAACGTCTGCACCAACGCGGGCGCGCTGGCGATGTTCGCGTACCAGGGCACCGTGCTGTGGCAGCTGGCCGCGGTCATGGCCGTCTTCAATCTGGCCGGCGGCATGATCGGCGCCCGCATGGCCCTGAGGAGGGGCAGCGAATTCGTGCGCGGTGTCCTGCTCGTCGTCGTCTTCTCCCTCGTCGCCAAGCTCGGCTTCGACCAGTGGAGCGCGTAGCACGGGACTACTCAGGAGCGGTCGGCGGTCTCGGCGAAGACGGCGTTCGCGCGCTCGGTGATCTGCAGCAGGACGCGGGCGGCGACGGCCAGGTCCTCCTCGGGGACGGTGCCGTAGACGCGGGGCGCGACCTCGGCCGCGAACGCGGCTAGCCGTGACTGCAGGGCCCGGCCGTCCTCGGTGAGCTGTATGCGGTCCTCCGCCGAGGCGGACGTCTCGACCAGGCCGGATCCGGCCAGCTCCGCCAGGGCCTTCAGCGCCTCGCTCCCGCCGATCTTCGCGGTGAAGGCCATCCGCTCCACGATCGCCTGGCGCGCGGCCGTTCCGCCCTGCGCGGCCAGGGTGTTCAGCGCGATGGAGTGGAAGAAGGTGTTGCCGGTGCGGGCCAGCTCGCGCTCCAGCAGGGCGCGGGCGGCGTAGTGGGCCTGGCCGAGTATCTGGCTGTTCAGCAGGGGGGCGGCGGACATGGCTGCTCCTGGAGGGCTCGACGAAGGGTTTGACGACGGTTCGACGGCGGTTCGACGGCGGGCGCACGGGGTGCGTCCGGCAGTAATACAGTACATGGCTACTATGTCCATGGCTAGCTTTTTCTGTCGTGCCCCGCCTCGCCCTGTCGCACCCCGATCAGGTGCGCGTACGCCACCACGTTGCCCTGGTAGCCCGTCTTCTCCGAGAAGCCGCCGCCGCAGGTGATCACCCGCAGTTCGGCGCGGTCGCTGGGGCCGTATACCTTCTCGTCGGGGAACGCGTGCGCCTCGTAGACCTCGATCGCGTCGATGGTGAACACCGCGGTCCGGCCGTCCTCCCGCGTGATCTCGATCCGGTGGCCCTTCTTGAGCGCGCCGAGGTCGTAGAAGACGGACGGGCCATCGGCGTTGTCCACATGGCCCGCGACGATCGCCGTGCCCTTCGCGCCCGGCGCGGTGCCGTCCTCGTACCAGCCGGCGAGATTGCGGTCGGCGGCCGGCGGCACCTCCAGGCTGCCGCCCCGCGCCAGACCGAGACCCCTCACCGGGGCGTCCACGTCGATCTCGGGGATGCGCAGCCGCAGCGGCGTGGACGCGGGCAGGGGGTCGGCGGCCGCGTCGGTGTGCTGGTCGGGGCCGGCGGCGAACGCCTCGGCGGCCGACGGCATCGGCGGCGTCACGTCCCGCGCGCCGTTCTGGACCAGCCACAGGCCCGCGCACATGGCCAGGACGACACCGAGGCCCTTGGCCCTGGTGTTCATCTCTCCTCCGGAAGGTGCTGGGGAGCCGGAAACGGCTCGCACCCCGCCCCCGTCGGCTCGGGGCCGGACGGGAGCGGGGGCTCGGGCGGTGCGGGATCCGGTGGAACCGGCCCGTCAGCTGTCCTGCGCGCCGCTCGCCCGGCGGCGCAGGAGCAGGGTCCCGCCGACGGCGGCCGCGGCGATGACCGCCGTGCCCGCCGCGATCTGGGTGGTGTCCGGTCCGACGCTGCCGCCGACACCGGTCCTCACATGGCCGCTCGGGCCGCCATGACGGATGGTCACGTCGCCGCGGGCCTTCTTGCCGTTCTTGCACAGGACGCCGATCCCGTGCGTGCCGGGCCGCGCGTCGTCGGGCACCGTGAACCGGCCCGCCGCGAGCTCCTTGTGCGTGCCCCGCGACAGCGTGAACTCGCCCGCGCCCAGCGCCCGCGCGTCACCGGTGCCGCGCCCGTTCCCGCCGCAGGCCTCGGTGCCGACGGTGACCGTGTCGCCCGGTTCGGCCGTCGACGGGTGGATCTCCAGGGAGCCGGAGTCCCCGGCGAAGGACGCCGCGGAGCCGAGACCTGTCGACGCGATGACCAGCGCGGAGCCGGTCATCAGGCGGGCGATCCTGCGCATGGGGGTCCTCCGGGAGCGCGTAATGCGTGGGTCCTCTGTTTCGAGGTAAAGGCCAAGCCGCGCCGCATGCCTGCTGATGGCACATCAGATTCACCGGCCCGGAACGGCGTGTCGTGCTGGACGCGGGGCGTTGCGGCAGGTCACCGCGGGTGACGGCGCTTTCGGATGGCGTGCGCTCCGGACGGTGCCGAACGGGTGACCGTGCACGGGCGCTTGACCTCAACCAAGCTTGAGGTACCACGCTCTTCCCCATGGACCTCACCACGCCTGAGAACACGACCGTCACCCCTGCCGACCGGGCCCCGCTGAAGCTCGCCGTCATCGTCGGGAGCAACCGAGAGGGACGCTTCGGGCCCGTCGTCGCCGACTGGTTCCTCTCCCGCGCCGCCCGTCGCGAGGACTTCACCGTCGACCTCGTCGACCTCGCCGAGACGGACCTGCCCACGTCCCTGTCCTACAAGCCGTCGCCCGCCGTCACCGCCGAACTCGCCAAGGTCACGCCCCGACTGGCCGCCGCCGACGCCTTCGTCGTCCTCACCCCCGAGTACAACCACTCCTTCCCCGCCTCCCTCAAGTCCCTCATCGACTGGCACTTCGGCGAATGGCAGGCCAAGCCGGTCGGCTTCGTCTCCTACGGCGGCATGTCCGGCGGGCTGCGCGCCGTCGAACAGCTGCGGCAGGTCTTCGCCGAACTCCACGCCGTCACCGTCCGCGACACGGTCTCCTTCCACAACGCCGGCGCCCATTTCGACGACAAGGGCAACCATCGCGACCCCGCCGGCCCCGACGCCGCCGCCAAGACGATGCTCGACCAGCTCGCCTGGTGGGGCACCGCACTCCGGTCCGCCAAGGCCGCGCACCCCTACGCGGCCTGAGGACCGGGCCCGGGGCAGAGGCGGCGGCGCGAGGGGCCGGGAGGTGCGTACCGTGGCGGGCACGGGCCCCGTCCCCGTGCCCCAGTCGCCTACCGAAGGAGCCCCGCCGTGGAGCAACAGCCCGCCGCGCCTCCGCTGCTCGCCGTGCTGACCACCACGGACAGCGCCGAGAAGGCGCACGAACTCGCGCAGGGCGCGGTGGAGGCCGGACTCGCCGCCTGCGCGCAGGTCTCCGCACCGGTCACCTCCGTGTACCGCTGGCAGAACGCCATCGAGCGCGCCGAGGAGTGGCAGATCCTCTTCAAGACCACCCCGGCCTGCTACGACGCCCTGGAAGCACACCTGACCGCCGCGCACGACTACGACACCCCGGAGATCATCGCCCTCCCGGTGGTGCGCGCGGGCGCCGCGTACGCGGCTTGGGTACGGGCGGAGACGAAGACGCTGTGACCGAGCGGCTGCCCTTCTTCGTCTACGGCACCCTGCGCCCCGGCGAGCACAACCACGACCTGTTCCTCGCCGGCCGCACGTCCGCCGAGGAGCCCGCGACACTGCCGGGCGCGCTGCTGTACGACGGGCCGGGCTACCCGTACCTGGTCGAGGACGTGCGGGAGGGCGGCGCGGTCGCGGGCGCGTGCGTGACTCCCGCGTACGGGGAGTACGCCCGCCTGCTGAGGACGCTCGACCAGCTGGAGGACTTCGTCGCCCCCGGCCACCCGCGCAACATGTACGAGCGGGTGGCCCGCGAGGTGATCCTCGCGGACGGCACCGCGACACGCGCCTGGGTCTACGTCGCCGCCGACGGCCTGGCCCGCGACCTCGCGGCACGCGGGCGGCGCATCGCGGGCGGCGACTGGTGCGGCCGTGCGGGAGCGGCGGGGGTGTGAACGGGAGCCGGCCGACCGGTCAGGCGGCCGGTCCACGCGGACCGCGCGCACGGTGGCGGGTCGGCGGTTGTCCGCGGGCCGCGCGCACAGTGGCCGGTCAGGCCGCCGGTTCCACGCGGACCGCGCACACCTTGAACTCCGGCATCCGCGAGGTCGGGTCGAGCGCCGGGTTGGTCACCGTGTTCACCCGGCCCTCGCCGGGCCAGTGGAACGGCATGAACACCGTGTCCGGCCTGATCCCGTTGGTGATCCTGGCCGGTCCCACCGCACGCCCGCGCCGCGAGACCACCGCCACCGGGTCGCCTTCCGCGGCGCCGATGCGCTCGGCCAGCTGCGGATGCAGTTCCACGAACGGGCCCGGCGCCGCCGTGGTCAGCTCGTCGACGCGGCGCGTCTGCGCTCCCGACTGGTACTGGGCGACGACCCGACCGGTGGTCAGCAGCACCGGGTACTCGGCGTCCGGTTCCTCGGCGGCGGGCCGGTGCGCCACGGGCACGAACCGCGCCCGCCCGTCGTCCGTGGCGAACCGGTCGAGGAACAGCCGCGGCGTCCCCGGATGGACCTCCGCCCCGTCCTGCGGCGCGGGCGCGGGGCACGGCCAGAACACCCCGTTCTCCTCGGCGATCCGGCGGTAGCTGATCCCCGAGTAGTCCGCGGGCCCGCCCGCCGACGCCCGGCGCAGCTCCTCGAAGACCTCCTCCGGGTCGGACGAGAAGCCCTTCTCGTGCCCCAGCAGCCCCGCGAGGGCGCCGAGCACCTGAAGATCGCTGCGCACGCCGGGCGGCGCGTCGACCGCGCGGCGCCGCAGCAGCACCCTGCCCTCGAGGTTCGTCATCGTGCCGGTCTCCTCCGCCCACTGCGTCACCGGCAGCACCACGTCCGCGAGAGCGGCGGTCTCCGACAGCACCACGTCCGCCACGGCCAGGAAGTCCAGCGACTTCAGCCGTTCCTCGATGTGCGCGGCGCGCGGCGCCGACACCACCGGGTTCGAGCCCATCAGCAGCAGCGACTTCACGTCCGTGCCGAGCGCGTCCAGCAGCTCGTAGGCGCTGCGCCCCGGGCCGGGCAGCGTCTCGGGCGCCACGCCCCACACCTCGGCGACATGGGCCCGCGCGGCCGGGTCGTCCAGCTTGCGGTAGCCCGGCAGCTGGTCGGCCTTCTGGCCGTGCTCGCGGCCGCCCTGCCCGTTGCCCTGCCCCGTCAGGCAGCCGTAGCCGGACAGCGGGCGGCCGGCCCGGCCGGTGGCCAGGCACAGGTTGATCCAGGCGCTGACCGTGTCCGTGCCCTTGGACTGCTGCTCGGGTCCGCGCGCGGTGAGCACCATGCCCGTGGGCGCGTCGCAGAACATCCGTACCGCCTCGCGCAGCTGGGGCACGCCGACGCCGGTGAGCCGCTCGACCAGCTCCGGCCAGTGCGCCATCGCCGCGGCGCGGGCGTCCGCCCAGCCGCTCGTCCGCTCCTCGATGAACTGCTCGTCCGTCCGCCCCTCGGCGACGACCAGGTGCAGCAGCCCGAGGGCGAGCGCCAGGTCGGTGCCGGGGCGGGGCGCCAGATGGAGGTCGGCCTGTTCGGCGGTCCGCGTGCGCCGCGGGTCGACGACGATCAGCGTGCCGCCGTTCTCCTTCAGCTCCGTCAGGTACCGCAGCGCGGGCGGCATGGTCTCGGCGAGGTTGGAGCCGACGAGGATCACGCACCCGGTCCGCGGGATGTCCTCCAGCGGGAACGGCAGGCCGCGGTCCAGGCCGAACGCCTTGTTGTGCGCGGCGGCGGCCGACGACATGCAGAAACGGCCGTTGTAGTCGATCTGCGAGGTGCCGAGCACGACCCGGGCGAACTTCCCCAGCGTGTACGCCTTCTCGTTGGTGAGCCCGCCGCCGCCGAAGACGCCGACCGCGTCCGCGCCGTGCGCGTCCCTCGTGCGGCGCAGCCCGTCGGCGATCGTACGCAGAGCCTCCTCCCAGGTGGCCGGCTCGAGCCGGCCTGTGGCGTGGGATCGGATGAGCGGCTCGGTCAGGCGCACCCGGGAGGAGAGCACGGCGGGGGAGGTGCGGCCCTTGCCGCACAGCGCCCCCCGGTTCACGGGGAAATCGGGGCGTTCCACCACCTCGACGACCGCATCGGCCGCCTTGCCGCCGCGCAGATTCATGCCGCACTGCAGGGCGCAGTAGGGACAGTGGGTCGGGATGGTCTCGTCGCGCATGACGCCCAGCGTGGAACATCCGTGTTACGTCGGCGGGCGCGGCGCATTACAAGCGGGGTACGCCGCCCTCCGCACGCGCAGCCGTCACCGGTGAGGCCGAGGGTGCCGACGCGCCACGGGCGGGGCGCTGACACGCGTGCGGCACGCTCGCATCCGGGTGCCCGGCGCGCGAGAGTGAGCCGCATGACGAACGACGACGCGGCAGACCTCCTCGCCCGGCACTCCGAGGCGCTCGCCCTCTTCACCGACCGGGTGCACGCGGTGCGCACGGACCAGTGGGACGATCCGACGCCGTGCACCGAGTGGACCGTACGCGACCTGGTCAACCACCTCACGGCCGAGCAGCTGTGGGTTCCCGACCTGGTCACGGGCGGGGCGGCCGTCGCGGACGTGGGCGATGCCCACGACGGCGACGTGCTCGGCGCGCGCCCGCGCGCCGCGTGGGACGCGGCCGCGCGCGCGGCCCGCAAGGCGTTCGCCGCGGACGGCGCGCTGGAGCGGACCGTGCAGCTCTCGTACGGCGAGACACCGGCCGTCGCCTACTGCGCGCAGATGACCGCGGACGCGGTGGTGCACGCCTGGGACCTGTCCCGGGCGATCGGGGCCCCCGAGCGGCTGCCCGACGCGCTCGTGGCCTTCGCACTGGAGGAGGTCACCCCGTACGCGGACCAGCTGGCCGAATCGGGTCTGTTCGCGCCGCCGGTCGAGCCGCCGCCGGGCGACAGCGCCCAGTGCCGGCTGCTGGCGATGCTGGGCCGCCGGGCCTAGGAGCTCTCGGCTCCGTGGGCGGTGCCGGACCAGCAAGATCACGCCCTAGGGTCTTTCGTTTGGATCAGGCCGGATCAGTGAGTGGGGGTCCCCCCACGCCCGCAGGGTGTAGGGGGAGGGTCTGGTGCGTGCGATCGCAAGGCGGAGGAGGGAGACAATGGCGGAGCCATGGCGACCGACGACAACGCGGCGAGCGTGCGTGCCAGGGCCCGCGAGCCCGGCCTGATCCAAACGAGAGGCCCTAGTTCCCGAGCGGTCGCTTGTGACCGTGGTGGGCCGACTCGAGAGCGTCCCGTACGCCCGGCTCCTTCGCGCCGAGGAACCTCGGGTCGGGCCGCAGCAGGGCGTCGAGCGACCCCTTGCCCGCCGCGAACACCTCCCGGACCCCGCCGTAGTACCAGGTCGCGTCGTGCGGCTCGGCGACGCCGACCCCGTACGACTCGACCCCGGCGGAACGGCACAGGGCGACGGCCCGGCGGATGTGGAAGCCCTGCGTCACCAGCACCGCGCGCTCGACGCCGAAGATCTCCTTCGCCCGGACGCAGGAGTCCCAGGTGTCGAAACCGGCGTAGTCGCTGACGATCCGCCCGTCCGGCACGCCGCGCTCCGTCAGATACGTGCGCATCGCGTCGGGCTCGTCGTACTCGACACGGCTGTTGTCGCCGGTGACCAGGACGACCTTGACCTTGCCCGCCCGGTAGAGCTCGGCGGCGGCGTCGAGGCGGTGCGCGAGGTACGGAGTGGGCCGGCCGTTCCACAGTCCGGCCCCGAAGACGACGGCGACCTCCTGCGCGGGCACGTCCGCGACGGCGCGGACGCGGCTGTCGGCGACGGCGTGCATCCATGTCGCGGGCGCGAGCGCGAGCACGCAGCCGAGCATGACGGCCTGCACGATTCGCCGCTGTCCGCGGCGCGAGATCTTCCGGAAACCCCTCACGGGACGTCAGACGCGGTGCCCGGGAAAACAGTTCGTCCCGTGGCCTTCCCTGTTGGCATGATCACTGCCGTGACGAGCGACAGGGCGCTGCGAGCGGCCCGTAACAATGCCGCGTGGTGCGAGGCCATGTGCCGCGCCCACGGCCGGCCGGGCGCCTTCGCTGCGCGCGCCTGGACGAACCCCCGCCGGACACCGCCGCTGTACCCGGACGCGGTGACGCTGACCCCCGACGCGTCCGCCGCCGACGTCCTCGCCGGTATCGACACCTCGGCCGCGGGCGCCTCGGTCAAGGACAGCTTCGCGTGCCTGGACCTGACGGCGGCGGGGTTCGAGGTGCTCTTCGAGGCGCAGTGGCTGTACCGCCCGGCGGACCTGCCCGTGCCCGCGGCACCGCAGGACACGCGGTGGTCCCCGGTGGCGACGGCCGTGGAACTCGCCGAGTGGGCGACGGCGTGGGACAGCGGACAGGGCCTCGACGGCGTGTTTTGCACGGAGCTGCTGTCCGACCCGGCGACGACCGTCCTGGCGGCACGCGACGCGGACGGCCGGGTGAGCGCGGGGGCGGTGCTGAGCACGAGCCCGGGGGCGGCGGGGATCTCCAACCTGTTCACCCGGGATGGCGACCTGGACGCCGCCTGGGCGGGCTGCCTGTCGGCGGTGACCTCGCGCTGCCCGGACGTCCCGGTGGTCGGCTACGAACACGGGGACGACCTGGAGGCGGCACTGCGGTCGGGCTGCGAGCCGGCGGGACCGCTGAGGGTCTGGCTGCTCACCACGCCCAACGCCTGAGTCGCCCACCCCCTGCCGGGCTTCGCCCACCCCCTGCCGGGCCTCGCCCACCCCCTGCCGGGCCTCGCCCGGCGTCCCGGTGCGCGCCGCGCCCTGCCGCTCGGCCCGGACCCCCCGCGCCGCGCCCCTGTCGGGGTTCCGCCCGAACCCCGCGCCTCAAGCGCCGGGCGGGGCCGGATGTGCCCGCCGGTGCGCCGACGTCGGCGACGCGGGCCGGGGGCGCATCCGCGGCCGCCGGGCCGTAGGAACATGTGGACACCGCGCGAAGCGCGATAAGAGGGGCCGGAAGCCCGTGCCCGCCGGGCACAGGAGCCCATTGACGCGCCTGCGGGACGCCGGGCCGACGCCCACGATGCGGGCCGGGGCCGCCAAGCCGTAGGGGGCACCACGCGAAGCGCGGCAGGGCATCCGTGCCCGCCGGGGCACGGGGCCATGGGGTCTGGGGCGGAGCCCCAGTTCCGGGAAGGGGCGGGGTGGGGAAACGGCCCGCGCAGCGGCCACCCGCCCACCTGCCGTGCGCCCTCGCGCGGCGGCCACCCGCCCACCTGCCGCCCGCCCCCGCGCACCGCCCGCACCCCAACCGTGAGCCCGGCGAAAACACCCGTCACCCCCGCGCAACACACCGGCAACCTCCGACCGCCACCATCGGTCCATGACGGAGCCGGAACACCTTCGTGAGTCCCTGCCCCTCCAGCCCGCGATGCCCCACGACAGCGCCGCGCAGTTCGACACCACCGCTCAGCTGCTGACGCGCATCACCGCTCAGCTCGGCACCCAGCTGAGTCACGTCCGACTGAACGGAACCCGCAGCGCATGCCCGAGGCCCACCACCGCCCGCCCCACTCCCACCCGACCCACCGCCGGCCGGCCCTCGTCGCCGTAGCCCACGGCAGTCGCGACCCGCGCGCCCTGCGCACCGTCTCCGCTCTCCTCGAGCGGGTCCGTGAGCTCCGGCCCGGTCTCGACGTCCGGCTCGGGCACATCGAGCTCAACGAGCCGCTGCTCGCCGACACCCTCGCCGGGCTGCGGGGAGCGCCCGCCGTGCTCGTGCCGCTGCTCCTCAGCCGCGGCTACCACGTGAAGCACGACCTGCCGCAGGCCGCCGCGGCCGCGCCCGGCGGCGGCGCGGACATCCGCATCGCCCGCCCCCTCGGCCCGCACCCCCTGCTGGTCGAGGCCCTGTGCTCCCGGCTCGCCGAGGCCGGCTGGTGCGACGCGGACGGCAGCAGCCGCAGCACCGGCGTCGTGCTCGCATCCGCCGGGTCACGTGACCCCGAATCCGCCGAGGACACCCGCCGCATGGCGGAGATGCTCGGCGAACGCCTCGGCGGCGTACCCGTCGTCGCCGCGTACGCCTCCGCGCTCGCGCCCACCGTCCCCGCCGCCGTCCGCGCGCTCACCGCCCGTGGCCGGCACCGCATCGCCGTCGCGTCCTACTTCGCCGCGCCGGGGCTCTTCGCGACCAGCAGCGCCGCCGCCGCACCGTGGATCGCCGCCGACCCGCTCGGCACCCACCCGGCGCTCGCCCGTCTGCTGCTCCACCGTTACGACGAGGCGCGGACGCGCCCGTACGCCCTGCGCGAGCAGGAGCTGTCGGCCGCCTGAGCAACCACCGGGGCTGCCTGCGGCCTTCCTGGTCCCCACTGTCGGCCCCGCCGGTTACCTTCGGTGCATGGATGGCACTGGCACCACCGGCACCGACGGCATCACCTGGCCGCCCGACCCCCAGGCACCCACCCCGCACGCCCGTGAGACGCCCGCTCCCGGGACCAAGACCCCCGAGTCGTACGCCTCGGACCCCTCGGCTCCCGACGGCTACGGCGCCGCGGACGCCGAGCGCTTCGCGCCCGAGCCCGACAAACGGCCCGGCCGTACGGCCTTCCAGCGCGACCGGGCCCGCGTCCTGCACTCCTCGGCGCTGCGCCGCCTCGCCGGCAAGACGCAGGTCGTCACCCCTGGCACCCGCAGCCACGCCTGGGACGCCAGCCCCCGCACCCGGCTGACGCACTCGCTGGAGTGCGCCCAGATCGGGCGCGAGATCGGCGCGGCGCTCGGCTGCGACCCGGACCTCGTCGAGGCGGCCTGCCTCGCCCATGACCTGGGCCACCCCCCGTTCGGCCACAACGGCGAGCAGGCGCTCAACGAATTCGCCGAGGACTGCGGCGGCTTCGAGGGCAACGCCCAGTCGCTGCGGCTGCTCACCCGTATCGAGCCCAAGCGGTTCGTCCCCGTCGCCGGCCACGACGAGCCCGTCAGCGTCGGGCTCAACCTCACCCGGGCCGCGCTGGACGCCGCCACCAAGTACCCCTGGCCGCGCGGCGGGCACCCCACCGACCCGTCCTCGGGGAAATTCGGGGTGTACGAGGACGACCTGCCGGTCTTCGCCTGGGTGCGCCGCGGCGCACCCGCGCACCGCAAGTGCTTCGAGGCGCAGGTCATGGACTGGTCCGACGACGTGGCGTACTCGGTGCACGACTTCGAGGACGGGCTGCACGCCGGGCACATCGACCCCAACTGCCTGCTGTCCCCGGCCGAGCGCGAGGGGATCTGGGCCGTCGCCGTTGGCCGTTACGTGCCGAAGGACACCGCTCCCGAGGAGCTGTCCGAGGCGCTCGACCGGCTGATCGACGCGCCGTGGTGGCCGCACCACTACGACGGCTCGGCCGTCGCCCAGGCCCGGCTCAAGGACGCGACCAGCCAGCTCATCGGCCGGTTCGCGCTGGCCGCCGAGGGCGCCACCCGCCATGCGTTCGGCGGCGGCGGGCTCACCCGGTACGAGGCGGAGCTCGTCGTCCCGCGCGCCACGCGCCACGAGTGCGCCGTCCTCAAGGCCGTCGCCGACCGCTATGTGATGCAGCGTGCCGAGCAGGAGGCGCTCCGCGCCGACCAGCGCATCGTGCTGGCCGAGCTGGCCGACGCGCTCACCGCGCGGGCGCCGGAAAGTCTGGAGCCGCAGTTCCGGGCACTGTTCGAGGCCGCGCCCGACGACCGGGCCCGCAAGCGTGTGATCGTCGACCAGATCGCCTCGCTCACCGACGCCTCCGCACGTACCCTGCACGCCCGGCTGCTCCTGCGCCGCTGACTCCCCGCACCCGGCCCGCCGGGTACGGTGATCGTTTGTCGATTCGTCCGGTTTGACACGCCAGAGGGGCACTCCCTCTTCCGCCGCCAAGCTCCGTGCGGGACGCTCGCTGAAGGCCGAGCGGCGCAGAGACAAACAGTGCAAGGACTCGCAGAGACAAACAGTCCAGGGACTCCAGGAGGCATCACGTGGTCGACGCACATCGGACCTTCGTCATCGTCGGCGGTGGACTGGCCGGGGCCAAGGCCGCTGAGACCCTCCGTGCGGAGGGGTTCACCGGGCGAGTGATCCTCATCGGCGACGAACGCGACCACCCGTACGAACGTCCGCCGCTGTCCAAGGGCTTCCTCACGGGCAAGGAGGAACGCGACAGCGTCTTCGTCCACGAGCCGGGCTGGTACGCGCAGGCGGACGTCGAGCTCCACCTCGGCCAGCCGGCCGTGTCCATCGACCGCGCGGCCAAGTCCGTCCGCCTCGGCGACGGGGCCGTCGTCCACTACGACAAGCTGCTGCTGGCCACCGGCGCCGAGCCGCGCCGTCTCGACATCCCCGGCACCGGACTCGCCGGAGTCCACCACCTGCGCCGCCTCGCCCACGCCGAGCGGCTGCGCGGCGTCCTCGCCGCCCTCGGCCGGGACAACGGCCACCTCGTCATCGCGGGCGCCGGCTGGATCGGCCTGGAGGTCGCCGCCGCGGCCCGCGGATACGGCGCCGAGGTGACCGTCGTCGAACCGGAGGCCACCCCCCTCCACCAGGTCATCGGGCCCGAGCTCGGCCAGGTCTTCGCCGAGCTGCACCGGGAGCACGGCGTCCGCTTCCACTTCGGTGCCCGCCTCACCGAGATCATCGGCCAGGACGGCATGGTGCTCGCCGCCCGTTCGGACGACGGCGAGGAGCACCCCGCCCACGAGGTCCTCGCCGCGATCGGCGCCGCCCCGCGCACCGCGCTGGCCGAGGGCGCGGGCCTCGCGCTCGCCGACCGGGCGCACGGCGGCGGGATCGCCGTCGACGCGAGCCTGCGCACCTCGGACCCCGACATCTACGCGGCCGGTGACGTCGCCGCGGCCCAGCACCCGCTGATCGGCGCCCGCCTGCGCGTCGAGCACTGGGCGAACGCGCTGAACGGCGGCCCGGCCGCCGCCCGCGCCATGCTCGGCCAGGCCGTCACCTACGACCGCGTCCCGTACTTCTTCTCGGACCAGTACGACGTGGGCATGGAGTACAGCGGCTGGGCGCCCCCCGGGTCGTACGACCAGGTCGTGCTGCGCGGCGACGTCGGCAAGCGCGAGTTCATCGCGTTCTGGCTGAGCGGGGGCCGGGTGCTGGCGGGGATGAACGTCAATGTGTGGGACGTCACCGAGAACGTCCAGCAGCTCATCCGGTCCAAGGCGCGCGTGGACGCCCAGGCGCTGGGCGACCCGAGCGTCCCGCTCACGGAACTCGGCGGCTGAGGGCGCTGTCCCCGCGCCACCGTAGACTTCACGCGTGGCAGGCAGGATCAACGATGACGACGTGAAGGCGGTGCGGGACGCGGTCCCAATCGACGCCGTCGTGTCCGAGTACCTCCAGCTGCGCAACGCGGGCGGCGGCAACCTCAAGGGGCTGTGCCCCTTCCACGACGAGAAGTCACCCTCCTTCCAGGTCAGCCCCAGCAAGGGCCTGTTCTACTGCTTCGGCTGCCAGGAGGGCGGCGACACCCTCGACTTCGTGATGAAGATCGACCACCTCTCCTTCTCGGAGACGGTCGAGCGCCTCGCCGCACAGGCGGGCATCACCCTGCGCTACGAGGAGGGCGGGTACAACCCCACCCACCAGCGCGGCGAGCGGATCCGCCTCGTCGAGGCGCACAAGATCGCCGCCGAGTTCTACGTCGAGCAGCTGGACGGCCCCGAGGCCGAGATCGGCCGGAAGTTCCTCGGCGAGCGCGGCTTCGACCAGGCGGCCGCCCAGCACTTCGGCGTCGGCTACAGCCCGGCCGGCTGGGACCACCTCACCCGTTACCTGCGCGGCAAGGGCTTCAGCGACAAGGAGCTCGTCCTCTCCGGCCTCTCCCAGGACGGCCGCCGCGGTCCCATCGACCGCTTCCGCGGCCGGCTGATGTGGCCCATCCGCGACATCACGGGCGAGGTCGTCGGCTTCGGCGCCCGCAAGCTGCGCGACGACGACAACGGCCCGAAGTACCTGAACACCCCCGAGACCGCGATCTACAAGAAGTCGCACGTCCTGTACGGCATCGACCTCGCCAAGAAGGAGATCGCCCGCACCAGCCGGGCCGTCGTCGTCGAGGGCTACACGGACGTGATGGCCTGCCACCTCGCGGGCGTCACCACCGCGATCGCGACCTGCGGCACGGCGTTCGGCGGCGACCACATCAAGATCCTGCGCCGGCTGCTGATGGACAACGCCACCGCCGAGGTGATCTTCACCTTCGACGGCGACGCGGCCGGTCAGAAGGCCGCGCTGCGCGCCTTCGAGGACGACCAGAAGTTCGCCGCCGAGACATCCATCGCGATCACCCCCGGCGGTATGGACCCGTGCGAGCTGCGGCTCGCCGAGGGCGACGCGTCGGTGCAGAAGCTGGTCGAATCCCGCACTCCGCTCTTCGAGTTCGCGATCCGGCAGATGGTGGCCCGGCACAATCTGGAGACCCCCGCCGGGCGGGCCGCCGCCCTCGACGAGGCGGCCCCGGTCGTCGCGGGCATCAAGAACATCGCGATCCAGCACGAGTCGGCCG
Source organism: Streptomyces sp. PKU-EA00015 (assembly GCF_013387495.1). Taxonomy (GTDB): domain Bacteria; phylum Actinomycetota; class Actinomycetes; order Streptomycetales; family Streptomycetaceae; genus Streptomyces. Next base: position 104,520 of record NZ_JABZEE010000050.1, read on the forward strand.
TTCAGCTCGCCGGCATGCTCGGGATCCTCGACACGCAGTTCGTGGTCAAGCGGGTGGCGCAGCTGGCTCGTTGGGCCCGTGAGCGCGGCGGGCGCGGCGGCCCGGAGAGGCCCGGCGCCGCGCGTTCGCAGCAGCAGGCCCAGGCAGCGCCGGCGCCCCAGTACGTGTCCGGGCCCGCGCTCAATCTGCGCAGCCCCGCCCACCGCACCGAGCGCGAACTGCTCAAGCTCGCGCTCCAGTACCCGGCCCTGGTCTCGCCGGCCTTCGACGCCTACGGCGTCGACGAGTTCACCGCCCCGCCGTACGCGGCCGTCCGCCAGACCATCGAGGACGCCGGCGGCGCCGAGCAGGGCGCCGGGGACACCCCCGGCTACCTGGCCCGCGTCCGCGACGCCGCGCCGAACGACACGGTGCGCGCGCTCGTCACCGAGCTGGCGGTGGAGGCGGTCCACGGCAGGACCGTCGACGAGGCGTACGCGGGCGAGCAGCTCGTCCAGGTCCGGCTGCGCGCGGTGGACCGCCGTATCCGCGACATCCAGGGCACGATGGCCCGCCTGGGAAGCAACGCCGACCCCGAGCGGTACGCGGCCGTGGCCAACGAACTGTGGGTGCTCCAGCAGTACGCCCAGTCCCTGCGCAACCAGGGCGCGGCGGCGCTGTAGCGCACCGCTCGGCCCGCCTCGGCGGGACGCGAGGGCCGGCGCGAGGACGGGCGCGAGGCCGACGAGCGGTCCGTATCGGACGGCGTCACCTCGGTGGACTTCCGGGGGCCGCGCGGGGACTGACCCGGCGGCCGTCGACGTTCCCCGCCGGGCCCCCAGGAGTCACCGCTCGTCCGCGAACGTCGGGGCGAGCGCCGTCAGCAGCCGTTCGGCGTACACGCGCTCGCCGTCCGCGAACTGCGGGTAGTCCGCGGCGAAGTGGTCCCACTCGACGTACCCGACGGCCTCCTCGACATCCTCGAACAGGACCGTCTCGCGGTACGGGTACGGCCACTCGCCGGTCAGCCGGAACACCTCGTCGAGCAGCTCGTACGACAACGAATGGCGCTCTGCGAGGAGGGCGGCGTCGTAGAGGTCCTTGCCCTGCGTGTAGGCGTCGGTGAGCAGCCACTGGAGCTTCCACGCCAAGGACAGTTCCGGGCTCGCCGCCTGCAGCTCGGTGCCCGCGACCGTGGCGCGGACCGCCTGACTCGGCAGCCGCTCGTTGAAGACGAAGTCGAGCTGGACCTGACCGCCGGGCAGGCCCGGAACGGACCACGGCAGCACCATCCGCCGCCCCGGCACCCGGTCGTACGTCCAGATGTACTCGGACTCGGCGCCGCTCGCGTCGATCGTCAGCGGACCGCCCCGCTCCTCGGCCGCGCGCTGCGCGGCCGACGCGATCCCGGCCAGCATGGTGCCGGTGCGCTCCTCCTCGATGTCCCAGTCGGCGGGCACGACCACGAAGTCGAGATCTTTCGGCTCGCGTGCCTCACCCGGGAACCAGGCCGCCATCAGCATGCTGCCGCGCAGCACCAGCGAATCGGCCCACCCCGATCGCGAGACGGCGTCGAGGACCGTGTCGAGCGCGGTGCGCCGGGCCGACTGCCAGGCCGCGGTATCGGTCGTGACAGCGTCCAACGGCCGGAACGCCCTGCTGAAGTGCTTGAGCGCAGGGTCGAAGACCTGGTGCTGCGCACCCTGGTGGTCCATGCCCACCCGCAGGGTCCGCGGCAGTTCCGTGGTGCGCCGCTCGATGTCCGCCTTTGACTCGGCCGGATCCTCCGGCCCGCCCGGAATCGGCCGCCTGCCTGCCTGCGTCACTGTGCCGCCCCCTCCTCGATCCATCCGTCGTCGACCGACAGATCACTGTCGTACAGCACGAACTCCCGCTCCTGTGACCGGATGTCGTAGCCCTGCTTCGTCAACGCCGCGACCAGCGCGTCACACGCCCTGCCCGCTTCCGCCGCGGACACCCCATGGCAGCGCTGCGTCACGAACCGCTCGTGCCGTCCGCCGCCGGACACCCTCCGCGCGTTCCACGACAAGTGCGCCCCGTGCCGCACGGCCAGCGCGGTGAGCGCCTCGCGGTCGAAGTCCCGGTCCAGCAGCAGCTTCAGGTGGTGCTCGAAGTACCCGTCCGCGGCCGCCGCCACCTCCGGTGACCAGGGCGTGGTCTCGATCTTCACGCGCACCGGGTCGAAGCCGGCCGACCGCAGCCGTTCCACCAGCCGCGCGGCGGTGGCCCGTTGGGCCGCGAAGCCGTCGCCGCCCTTCAGGGTCAGCATCGGCTGGGAGACCATCCGGCCCCGCGCCAGCTCGATGTGCGTCACCTTCAGCCCGGCCGCGTGCGCCCAGGCGTCCAGCCTCTCCTCCCCGCCGGCGCCGCAGCGCACGGTCACATGGGTCTCGTACTCACAGCTCTTGTGCACCGGCAGATACTCCCAGACTCCCGCACGCCGGGCATTCGAGTAACCGACCGGTCACGCACGGGTCGCAAAAAGTCACCGCACGCCCCTCGTGGCAGGGATGTGTCGTACCGCACACTGGGGGCGGTGCCTGAGCCCTCGGAGTTGCCGCACGCCCCCGACCGGCAGCGATCACCCTGGAGGTCGCCCCCGTGCAGACCCAGACCCTGACCGAGACCGACGCGGCCGTGGCCGTCGCCACGGCCGCCGTCGAGCAGGTGCCCGCGCAGGGCCGGCCAGCGGGACACCCGGAGGCGGTGCCGGACCCCGTGGACGCGAGCGCGGCCGAGGACGAGGCCGCCGACGAACTCGAACTGCCCGAGCCGCCCCGGCCCGTGGCCCGCGCCGTCGAGGGATCGGGCCCGTCCTCCGACCTGTTCCGCCAGTACCTGCGCGAGATCGGCCGCATCCCGCTGCTCACCGCGGCCGAGGAGGTCGAGCTGGCGCGGCGCGTCGAGGCGGGCCTCTTCGCCGAGGAGAAGCTCGCGAACACGCCCGACCCGGACTCCCGGCTCGCGGTCGACCTCGACCGGCTGGTGGTCATGGGCCGGCTCGCCAAGCGCCGCCTGATCGAGGCCAACCTCCGCCTCGTCGTCTCGGTCGCCAAGCGCTACGTGGGCCGCGGGCTCACCATGCTCGACCTCGTCCAGGAGGGGAACCTGGGCCTGATCCGGGCGGTCGAGAAGTTCGACTACGCGCGCGGCTACAAGTTCTCGACGTACGCGACGTGGTGGATCCGCCAGGCCATGTCCCGAGCGCTCGCCGACCAGGCCCGCACGATCCGGGTGCCGGTCCATGTCGTGGAGCTGATCAACCGCGTGGTCCGCGTCCAGCGCCGGATGCTTCAGGAGCGGGGCTACGAGCCGACGCCCGAGGAGGTCGCCGCCCAGCTCGACCTGCCGCCCGAGCGGGTCGGCGAGGTGCTGCGCCTCGCGCAGGAACCGGTGTCGCTGCACGCGCCGGTGGGCGAGGAGGACGATGTCGCCCTCGGCGACCTGATCGAGGACGGCGACGCCGCGTCGCCGGTCGAATCGGCGTCCTTCCTGCTCCTGCGCGAGCACCTGGAGGCGGTGCTGTCCACGCTCGGCGAGCGCGAACGCAAGGTGGTCCAGCTCCGCTACGGCCTGGCCGACGGACGCCCCCGCACGCTGGAGGAGATCGGCCGCCTCTTCGGCGTGACGCGCGAACGAATCCGCCAGATCGAGTCCAAGACCCTGACCAAGCTCCGCGACCACGCGTTCGCCGACCAACTCCGCGGCTACCTCGACTGACCGCACCCCGACGGCGGGGGACCGGCCACCACCCGAGACCACCGCGCCCCCGCCGGGTGCGCCCCCTCCCGGCCGGGGCTGTGCGCAGCCGCCGGCCGGGTCCGGGGCGAAGCCCCGGTTCCGGGAAGGGGTGCGTGGGGGCTACTCCACCTCGACCACCGCCTGTGCGAACTGCGCCGCGTACAGCCGCGCATACGCACCCTCCGCCGCCAGCAGCTCCTCGTGCGTCCCCTGCTCGACGATCGATCCGTCCTCCATCACCAGGATCACGTCCGCGTCCCGGATCGTGGAGAGCCGGTGGGCGATCACGAAGCTCGTGCGGCCGTGGGCCAGGCGGGCCATCGCCTTCTGGATCAGCACCTCCGTACGCGTGTCGACCGAGCTCGTCGCCTCGTCCAGCACCAGGATCACCGGGTCGGACAGGAACGCCCGCGCGATGGTGATCAGCTGTTTCTCGCCGGCGCTCACGCCCGAGCCCTCGTCGTCGATCACCGTGTCGTAGCCGTCGGGCAGCGTGCGGATGAACCGGTCCGCGTGCGCCGCGCGCGCCGCCTCCTCGATCTCCTCACGGGACACCTTCCGCGAGGCACCGTACGCGATGTTCTCCGCGATCGTGCCGCCGAACAGCCAGGTGTCCTGCAGCACCATGCCTATGCCCGACCGTAGGTCCTCACGGGACATCTTCGCGATGTCGACCCCGTCGAGCGAGATCCGCCCGCCGGTCACCTCGTAGAACCGCATCAGCAGATTGACCAGCGTCGTCTTGCCCGCGCCCGTCGGGCCGACGATCGCGACCGTGTGCCCGGGTTCGACGGTGAGTGACAGGTCCTCGATCAGCGGCTTCTCCGGCTCGTAGCGGAACGCCACCTTCTCCAGCGACACCCGTCCCTCGGTCCGCTCGGGCCGCTCGACGGACGGAGCGTCCGGCTCCTGCTCCTCCGCGTCCAGCAGCTCGAAGATCCGCTCGGCGGACGCGACACCCGACTGCACCAGGTTCGCCATGGAGGCGACCTGCGTCAGCGGCATCGAGAACTGGCGCGAGTACTGGATGAACGCCTGCACGTCACCGATGGACAGGGAGCCGGACGCGACCCGCAGCCCGCCGACGACGGCGACCAGCACGTAGTTCAGATTGGAGACGAAGAGCATCAGCGGCTGCATCATCCCGCTGTTGAACTGAGCCCTGAACCCGGCCTCGTACAGTGCCTCGTTCTGCTCGGCGAAGCCCTGCGCCGACTCCTTCTGGCGGCCGAAGACCTTCACCAGCGCATGACCGCTGTACATCTCCTCGACATGCGCGTTCAGCGCGCCCGTCGACTTCCACTGGGCGACGAAGTGCGGCTGCGACCGCTTGCCGACCCGCGTCGCCACGAACACCGACACCGGTACGGTGACGAGTGCGACCAGCGCCAGCAGCGGCGAGATCCAGAACATCATCGCCAGCACGCCGACGATCGTGAGCAGCGAGTTGATCAGCTGGCCCATCGACTGCTGGAGGGTCTGCGAGATGTTGTCGATGTCGTTGGTGGCACGACTGAGCACCTCGCCGCGCTTGGCCTTGTCGAAGTACGACAGGGGCAGCCGCGACAGCTTCGTCTGCACGTCCTCGCGCATCCGGTACACGGTCCGGTTGATCACCTTGATCGACAGCCGCGTCGACACCAGCATCAGCAGGCCCGCCGCCACGTACACGGCAAGGGCCACCAGCAGCACGTTGCCCACGGCGGTGAAGTCGATGCCCTCGCCCGGGGTGAAGTCCACTCCGGAGAGCATGTCGGCGAGTCCGTCGTCGCCCTTCGCCCGCAGGCCCTCGACCGCCTGCTCCTTGGTCGTGCCGTCGGGCATCTCCCGGCCGACGACGCCGGCGAAGACGAGGTCGGTCGCCATTCCGAGGATCTTGGGCCCGATCACGTTCAGCGCGACGCTCAGCACACCGGCCGCCAGCATCCACCACAGCGCGGCCCGCTCGGGCGCCAGCTGCCGCAGCAGCCGCTTGCCCGAGCCCTTGAAGTCCATCGACCGCTCGCCGGGACTCTGGCCCGCCATCATCCGTGCAGCAGGTCCCCCGCTCATGCGGCCTCCGCCTCCGTCAGCTGCGAGAGCACGATCTCTCGGTACGTCTCATTGCCCTGCATCAATTCGTGGTGGCTGCCCGCCCCCACGACCCGCCCCTCGTCCAGCACCACGATCCGGTCCGCGTCACGGATCGTCGACACCCGCTGGGCGACGATCACGACCGTCGCCTCGGCGGTCTCGCGCGCCAGCGCCGCCCGCAGGGCCGCGTCCGTCGCGTAGTCGAGTGCGGAGAACGAGTCGTCGAAGAGGTAGATCTCCGGACGCTGCACCAGGGTCCGCGCGATCGCGAGCCGCTGGCGCTGGCCGCCGGAGACGTTCGTCCCGCCCTGGGCGACGGGCGCGTTCAGACCGCCCTCGAGTCCGCGCACGAAGTCGGCTGCCTGCGCCACCTCCAGCGCCTGCCACAGCTCGTCGTCGGTCGCGTCCGGATTTCCGTAGCGCAGGTTGGTCGCCACGGTGCCGGAGAAGAGGTACGGCTTCTGCGGCACGAGCCCGACCGTGCGGGCCATCAACTCCTGGTCCAGCTCCCGCACGTCCACGCCGTCGACGAGCACCTCGCCGCCCGTCGCGTCGAACAGCCGCGGCACCAGCCCCAGCAGCGTCGACTTGCCGCTGCCGGTCGACCCGATGATCGCGGTGGTCTCGCCCGGCCGCGCCACCAGATCGATGCCGCGCAGCACCGGCTCCTCCGCGCCGGGGTAGCAGAAGTCGACGCCGCGCACCTCCAGATGACCGCTGGCGCGCAGCTCGCGCACGGGCGCGCTCGGCGGAACGACGCTGGAGTCGGTGTCCAGCACCTCCTGGATGCGCTCGGCGCACACCTCCGCACGCGGCACCATCATGAACATGAAGGTGGCCATCATCACGGCCATCACGATCTGCATCAGATACGCGAGGAAGGCGGTCAGGGCGCCGATCTGGATGGCCCCGCTGTCGATGCGGTGCGCGCCGAACCAGACGACCGCGATGGACGACACGTTCACCACGGTCATCACGGTGGGGAACATCAGCGCCATCAGCCGGCCGGTGGACATCGACACGTCCGTCAGCTCGTCGTTCGCCCCGCGGAAGCGCTCCTTCTCGTACGTGTCCCGGACGAAGGCGCGGATCACGCGGTTGCCGGTGATCTGCTCGCGCAGCACGCGGTTCACCGTGTCGAGCCGCTCCTGCATGGTGCGGAACAGAGGGCGCATCGTCTTGACGATCAGCGACACGGCGATGCCGAGCACCGGCACGACCGCCAGCAGCACGACCGACAGCGGCACGTCCTGCCCGAGTGCCATCAGGATGCCGCCGACGCACATGATCGGCGCCGACACCATCAGCGTGAACGCCATCAGCACAAGCATCTGGACCTGCTGGACGTCGTTCGTCGTCCGCGTGATCAGGGACGGCGCACCGAAGTGGCCGACCTCGCGGGCGGAGAAGCTCTGCACCCGAGCGAACACCTCGGCCCGCACGTCCCGTCCGAGGGCGGCGGCGGTCCGGGCGCCGTAGAAGACGGCCCCGATGTTGCACAGCACCTGGACCACGCTGATGCCGATCATCAGCGCGCCGACGGTCAGGATGTGCCCGGTGTCCCCGGTGACGACACCGTTGTCGATGACGTCGGCGTTGAGGGTCGGCAGATAGAGGGTGGCGCTGGTCTGCAGCAGTTGCAGCACCACCAGCAGGGCGATCGGTTTCTTGTACGGACTCAGGTAGGTCCGCAGCAGTCTTATCAGCACGTGCGGTCTCTCGGGCTCGGCAAGATCGGCGGTCACCTCATCTTCCGGCACCCGGCCGCCGAACCCCCAAGGGTTTTCCCCAAGCCCGAGTCAAAAGCAGATTGTCATACCGCGGAGCCGAACGCCCCCGGGTGGATCTGGTCCCGCGTCGCCCCGTACTGCTGGCGCACCGCCTTGCCCACCGCGGCATCCTCGCCCGGCTCGAAGACCTGTGCGGCGGCGCCCTGCCAGGCCGGCGGCGCCTGCGGGGACAGCGTCCCCCGCGCGGTGCCCAGCGCCCACGCGGCCTGCCGGGCCGCGCCCAGGGCCGCGTAGTCCGCGGGCTGCGGCACGACGACCTGCGTCCCGAAGATGGAGGGGGCGATGGCCTGGACGGCCGGCAGTTCGGCGGCCGCCCCGAGCAGGAACACGCGGCGCACGTCGACCCCGCGCCCGCGCAGCACGTCCAGCGCGTCGGCCAGCGAGCAGAGCATGCCCTCGAACGAGGCCCGGGCCAGGTGCTCGGGCTTCATCGACTCACGCCGCAGCCCGCTCAAGGTGCCTGCCGTGTAGGGAAGTTGGGGGGTGCGTTCGCCCTCCAGGTACGGCAGCAGCACCAGGCCGGACGAGCCGGGAGTGGACTTCAGGGCGAGCGCCGACAGCTCGGCCAGGTCGGCCGCGCCCAGCAGCTCGGCCGTGCCGCGCAGTGCCCGTACGGCATTGAGGGTGTGCACGACCGGCAGGTGCATCCCCGTCGCGTCGGCGAAGGAGGTGATCATTCCCGTCGGGTCGGCCAGCGCCTCGTGGTGCACGGCCATCACGGAACCGGAGGCCCCCAGCGACACCACCGCGTCGCCGGTGCCGACGCCGAGCCCGAATGCGGCCGCCATGGTCTCCCCGGTGCCCGCCGAGATCAGCAGCCCCTCCGGCGTCGTCCCGGCGGCGTCGGCGGGGCCCAGCACCTCGGGCAGCGCACACGGGTGCCCGAGCGCGAGCTCGACGAGGTCGGGACGGTAGGAGCCGGTGCCGGCCGACCAGTAGCCGGTGCCGGAGGCGCCGCCGCGGTCGGTGGTCCGGCGGGCGGGGCGGCCGAGCAGCTGCCACACCAGCCAGTCGTGCGGCTGCATCACGGCCGCCACCCGCTGCGCGGCCTGCGCCTCGCTCCGGGCCAGCCAGCGCAGCTTGGCCACGGGCTGGGCGGCCTGCGGAACCGATCCGACGGCCTCCGCCCACGCCTGGCGCCCACCGAGCGCGTCGATCAGATCGGCCGCCGCGACCTGAGCCCGCTTGTCGTTGCCGAGCAGTGCGGGCCGCACCAGGCCGCCCTGCGCGTCGAGCGTGATCAGGCCGTGCTGCTGGGCGGAGACGCCGATGGCCTCCACGCCCTCCAGCAGACCGCCGCCGGCCGCCTCGCCGAGCGAGAGCAGCCACGCCTGTGGATCGATCTCGGTGGCCTTGGGCTCGACGGGATGCGGCGCGTATCCCTGGCGCAGCACTGCGCCTGTGTCCGCGTCGCAGACGACGATGCGTGTGAACGCGGACGAGCTGTCCAATCCGGCGACTATCCCCATGTCCGGAATTCTGCCGTACGCCGGGAGCGGTCTCGTCCCATGTGCAGCCGGCAGGCGCCGGAAAACGGCGATGCCGCCGGTTCACCGGCGGCATCGCGTGTCAGGTGTTGCTCGTTCCCCATTCGTCCTCACTGCCGGAGCCCCGCTCCCTCAGTGCGCGGACCCGCTGCGCGACCGACTCCGGCACCCGGTCGCCGACCTTGTCGCTCACGGCGTGGAACGCCTTGCCCGCCGCCTCGCGTCCGTTGTGGGCGGCCGACTCCGCGGCGTTGCGCACCGCCGGGTTCTGGGAGAACTGCCGCGCGGACTTCTTGAGCTGCTCGTAGCGCTCTCGGCCGGCCCGTGTGCCGATCACGTAGCCGATCGCCAGTCCCACGACGAACGTGAGCTTGTACCGCATGGGTGTCACCTTCCGTTGCGTCGGTGCTGCCCGCCTACCCGTCGAGGCCCGTGATCACGCGGTGCCGAACCGATTGGCGGAGCACCCCCCTGCTTGCGCTAATGTATGTGTCGCAGCGAGCGCACGCCCTCCGGGAGCACCCCGGCAGGTGCGTTCGGTGCACACGCAGCAATCCCCTGTAGCTCAATTGGCAGAGCAGCCGGCTGTTAACCGGCAGGTTACTGGTTCGAGTCCAGTCGGGGGAGCGCGATCCCCTGTAGCTCAATTGGCAGAGCAGCCGGCTGTTAACCGGCAGGTTACTGGTTCGAGTCCAGTCGGGGGAGCGCGATCCCCTGTAGCTCAATTGGCAGAGCATTCGGCTGTTAACCGGAGGGTTGCTGGTTCGAGTCCAGCCGGGGGAGCAGAGACGGAAGAGGGCCCCGACGAGGGTCCTTTTTCGCGTTCCGGAGGGTCTTCCTTATGTTCTGCGCGACATCCGGAACCGGGCGGCACGCAGGGAAGTCCTCATGGTCGAGCGTTGCCGACCGTGCGAGGCAGGAGATCGTATGACCGGCTATGCTGCGGCAGACGGCGCGCACAAATGTGCGCGACGCGCCGTGAGGGGCGGTAGCTCAGCCGGTTAGAGCAGCGGACTCATAATCCGTCGGCCGTGGGTTCGAGTCCCACCCGCCCCACCACAGACCAGCGGTGAACAAACGTTCTGCCAGCATCTTTGTCAGCGGGAGCCAAGTGCAACAGGCTCTTGTCAGCCCGTCCGATCATGCAATCACGCATGTCGGGGCAATGTGTGGGACGCAGGTCACGCGGCGGGACGGAATCCCTCATCCGGCTCATCGCCCTCGGTGTCCACGCCCGTCTCCAGTGCCTCGTCCTGCTTGTCCGGTCGCGTCGGCTTGTCTCGTCGGGGACCGACCTTCTTGGATCGGGGTACGACCGCGCTCCTGGATTCCGCTCGGCGGTCAGGAGCTGAGGCAGGCCGCTCGTGTAGGTGACCCGTGCGCTTTCACTCTGCGACCCGTTCCGGCATCCAGACCAGCGCCTTGAGTCGCTTGATCGGCGGCAGCTCGACCATCGTGGCCCAGTTGGTCATGCAGTCGCCGCGCTTGATGCCGCTGCCCAGGAACGAGCTGAGGGTGGCGTTGATGCGGTGCATCGTGGCGGCGCTGGTGATCTTCCGCTTGCCCTTCCGGCCTTCGCGGAGGGCGGCATTGGCATCGAGGTGAGCGCGGCGCGTGGTGCGGCGCTCCTTCTCCGTCGCCCGGAAGGTCGGGCCGAGTGATCGGCGGCCTCCCAATGAGTGCCGTCGATGGCCAGCCACCCCAGTCACGCGGGCCGCTCAGGTCAGGACGGCATTTCCATCCACGGACACCACGCACACCGCGTGAACAGCATGGGCTTCGGTGACCTGCACCCTCGCGGGGTCCCAGAGGCGCACCGTGTGGTCGAGGCCACCGCTCGCGAGGAACGTGCGTCCGTGAACGGGCAGTGTGCACAGCGCCCCAATATCGTCGCTGTGTCCACGCAGCGTGAGGACAGCGTCGCCAGAAGCGGCATCCCACAGCTGTATGGCATCGCCGGTCGTACAGGCGAGCAGTGACTTGCCTTCCACCTCCAGCGGGCACAGCTTGAGCACCGGCTCCGCACTGCGATGGATGGTCCGTACGGTTTCCCCTGTCACGGGATCCCATAGCCGTATGGTCGCATCCGCGCCGCCGGTGGCCAGGAGCACGTGACTGCCGACCTCGATCGCGCACATGGCGTTGATCGCGTCTTTGTGCCCGGTCAGCATGTGCAGCGGCGTCTCACTGGAGAGGGGATTCCAGAGGCGCACGGTTGCGCCGATGCCTGCGAAGCGAGGAGATCGCCGTGGAGCGATGGGACGCTGCGCACAGTGTTGACCCAGTCGGTGTGCCCTGTGATCACCCGCACACATTCTTCAGTGGTGGGATCCCATAGACGTACGGTCTTGTCCGCACTGGCGATGGTCAAGTACGTACTGCCCCCCGACCTGAAGTTGGCAGAGGTCGTACACGGTGCTGCTATGCCCCCTCAGCGTGAGGAGTTGGCCGGCACCGGCCTCTGTCGTCGGATCCCAAAGGCGCACTACGCCCCCCGGTTCCGATGGCCAGGTGCGGGTGACCGTCGATCGAGCACTCCCACAGCGCCCTGATCCCGCCGAATCGGGGCCGCAGGACCCTTGTCACCCGGGCCAGAACCGGATCCCAAAGACGCAGAGTGCCGTCCTCGGCTGCGCTGGCGCGCATGGAACGACCCTTGACGATGAGGTCGCAGACGGCGCGGACTTCTTCCGTGTGCCCCTCCAGGACCGCTTCCTTGGCCTGCGGAGTGACCACCGCCCACGCGGCCCGGTAGCGGCTGTCGGCTGCGTACTCCCGGTAGGTACGGCCAAGCCCCTCCTGGGCTTCGGTGACGCTGAACAGTGCCGCGCGCTCCGCAGGGCCCGCGTCGATGGCCAGGGGCGTCTGACGCAGAATCAGCGCATGCCCTCGTGCCTCGGTTGTCCGAGCCGGCCCCACCACGGGGAGTAGTCGGCGCAGGTCGGCGTGGAGTGGGTACGTCATGTCGGCGAGCAGGTCATCCACGGCTCGGCCACGCAGCGCATGCCGCGGCAGCGAACGCAGGAGGTACGCAGGTGCGTTGTCCCAGCCATAGGCCTGTCCGTGGGCGATGAAGGCGCGAGTGAGAGCGCGACCTGCGCCTGCTCATCCGCACAAGCGCACCCGGGCGCTGTATGGTCGCCGCACCGCAGGACTTCGATACCCGGCCCGGGGGCTTTGCCCCGCAGTGGACTTGGCCATCAGCTGACCGACGCACGCTTCCCGAACGGTCCCTGTAATCGCATCAGCCCCCGCGGGACTGAGCGGCCCGCGGCCATGCCCCGCGCGCACCGCACGCTCGACCCCGGTTCACCACCGCTACGCAGCGGGGGGACGGCCGCGGGCGTTGCTCCTTTCACTGTCGGACTTGGTACGAGCGGTAACGGGCATGATCTCTCCTCCCGACGCTGCACCCAGGATTCACCATCCATAGACCGACAGGTAGCGCCGCGCCCCATCTCTGCCCCATCGCCGTTTCACAGCTGCGCTAGGGGGCGTGCGATCCGGGGCACGCGCCTCCTCTGCAGCACTTTCACCTCTCGTCTGCCCTATGAAACCGTGGCTACCCGACCAGTGATGTGTAATTCTCTGATTGCCCGGCTGTCCTGATGTCATCGGATTCCGCCGGGTGTTCCAATAACGCCATGCGTGCAAAGGGGGTTGGGGGGTAAAACCGGCTGGGGCAGCCGGTTCCTGTATCGCGGTGGTGATGCTCAGGGGATCTGGGGAATCCCTGAGCGAAGTCGCACAGTCCAGCGTCGCCAGTGGCGCCGCGATGCAGCCGTTGTTCCGAGCCGTGCTGGTTCCGTGCTGTTCAGCACTTCCATCATCACGGGGACATCCATCGCCTGCCGCAGAGAGCTGGCAGTTCCTCGGTGAGTGGTGGCCGACCCTCGTCATGGAACGGATGTCGGCCTCCGCCTTTTCCGGCTGAAGCTGCTGCGCACCACTGTGCCTACGGCCCGGTGTTCCGATGACGCGATTTCTATCAGCACAATGCGCCTCGGTGTGCCCGGAAATCAAGCAGAAACGACGAGCCGCAAGGTTCCTTCACTGGCGACCTTCCTACCCCAGCATCATCCCATTGCCGATCCAGGCAGAGAGAAGGAAAGAGATGCACCCGAAAAGCCGTGGAAGTCTCACGGGGTGGCCGGCTCGAATCCTACGAGCTCTGATGACGGTCGCGCTCGCCGCCGGCCTGATCGCTCTCGCGCCGTTCACCGCACACGCGGCCCCGAGCCGTGGATTCGCCTACGTCTGGGCGAACCAGGCGTCCGCTCCGCTCAACACGCCCTACACGCCTTCCGGTTACTACAGCAGGAACTCAACCGGCGCCGTGAACACGGTCGTACGGACGGGCACCGGCCAGTACACGGTACGCATGCCCAGGCTGGGCCTGCTGGGCGGCACCGTGCACGTCACCGCCTACGGGGCGACATCCCACTCCTGCAACGTCGCCTACTGGACCCCCGTCGGCGACCGGCTCGACGTGCACGTGCGGTGTTTCACCCCGTCCGGCTACCGTGCCAACGCCCGATTCACGGCTAGTTTCGTGAACACGTCCTACCTCGGCGGCAGGTTCGGGTACGTGTGGGCCAACCAGCCGAGCACCGGCTCGTACACGCCGTCGACGACTTACCAGTTCAACTCGGCCGGAGCGACCAACACCATCACCCGGGGCGGCGTGGGCCAGTACACGGTGCGGCTACCGGTCATCGGCTCAGCGGCCGGACACGTGCAGGTGACCGCGTACGGCGATGTGCTGGCACGCTGCAAGGTCGTCAACTGGTACCCCTCCGGAACCGCTCAGCTTGTCAACGTCCGCTGTTTCACCCTCCGCGGCGCCCTGCGCGACGCCCGGTTCACGCTGACCTACGCCCGCGGCACCGGCATTCTGCGCACCACGCCCGCAGCGTACGCCTGGGCGAACCAGCCGACCGCGGGCTCGTACACGCCGGCGCTGGCGTACCAGTACAACTCCGCTGGGTACACGAACCGGATCACGCGCACGGGTGTCGGCGTCTACCGTGTCTGGGTCCCCGGCATGCCCCTGGGCTACGGCGACGTGCAGGTGACGGCCTACGGCACCAGCTCCGCGCACTGCAAGGTGGACTACTGGACACCAAGCACTGGCATCCAGGTGCGCTGCTACACCGCATCGGGGGCACCGACTGACACCTATTACGACGTGTCATTCGCACGGTAAGTGAAGCTCACGGGCGACGGCATGACAGGCCGGCGCCCCGTGAGACGCAAACCAGTAAGGGGCTTGCCGGAACTGCACCGGCGGCGGGGCCACCGGCGCCCTTACCCTGCCCGTCCGGTCGGATCGTCTGGTGTGGTTCGGCTCGCCCATCCCCTTTACGGCGAGATCATCCGGGCGCGGTGCCCTCGGACCGCGGAAGTGAACCGCCAGCCGAGGCCACATGGGCTCCGCCCAGCAGAGCCCATGTGCGTGGGAAAGGGAATCCGCTGCGGGCGGGTTCCATGTCCGAGGGGGTCACCAGGTGCGGCCCGCATCGAGGAGGAGGTCGCGGACCCGGTTGACATCCGGGTTGGCGGGCCTGCCGGGGCGCTGGACGAGATAGCCGGTGTTGATGGGCGGGTCGTCCGGTTCGTGCAGGGGCACCAGGGCGCCTGAGGCGAGTTCGTCCTGGCACAGGAAGCGGGGCAGGACGGTGAAGCCGGCTCCCGCGGTGACCGCGGCGAGTACGCCGCGCAGGTCGGGGACGGTGACGGCGGCGGGGCAGGACAGCCGCGTGCCGAAGACGTGGCGCCAGTAGCGGCGGGCGATGGGCAGGTCCTCGGCGTAGGTGACCAGGGGGACGGCGTGCAGCGCGGCCGGGCCGTCGGCGGCCAGCCGTTCCTTCAGGCGGCCGGCCCAGGCGGGCGCGGCGACCAGGACGAACTCCTCGTCCATCAGCGGCACGGCGGCCAGCGCCCTCCCGCGCGGCCGGACGGTGGCGATCACCAGGTCATAGCGTCCGGCGCGCAACTCCTCCAGGAGCGGGTCGGTCAGGCCCATGGTCACGCGCAGCCGTACACCGTCGGCGGCCAGCGGGGCGAGTGTCGGCAGGACCCGGGTGCACAACAGCTCGGCAGGCCCTGCCAGATGGACGGGGTCGGCCGGCTTGTCCGGTGCGGTGTCGGGCCCGGCGACGGCGGCGAGCGCGTCGAGGGGCGCGGCCACGCCGGCCGCGAGATCGTGGGCGACAGGTGTCGGGGCGACGCCGCGCGGCAGGCGCTGGAACAGCTCGCGGCCCGTCTGCCGTTCCAGGGCGCGGATCTGGGTGGTCACCGTGGGCTGGGACAGGCCCAGCAGTCCTGCGGCGGCGGTGAAGGAACCGGAGCGGTACACAGCCAGGAAGGTGCGCAACAGGTTCAGGTCCGGTGGGGGTACGGCAGCGGACTGCCGTGCCCCGATCGGGCCATCGGGATCCTTATGTCTCACGAAGGAATCCTATCCGCCCCCTATGGCAAGGCGAGCTGTGGCGGCGTCCCGGAGCTTTGCGCCCGGAACGCGGCCGGGCGCTCGGGGGACGCCTCGGCCAGCGCCTCCGTCACCTCGGCGACGCCGCCGCGCAGGCCGTAGACGGGGGTGCCGGGCTGCTGTCGCCAGGAGTCGTCGATGCCGCCGGCGTCCACGGTCTCGAAGCCGAGCTCGTCGATGAGACCGCGGACGATGTTCTTGGCGGCCTCGTCGTCGCCCGCGACCGGCAGCGCCATCCGCTCGGGGTCGTCCTTCGGGCGTGGCTTGTCGAGGATGTCCTGGGCGTAGGTGCCGTTGAACGCCTTGATCACCGGGTGACCGAGGTGCTGCTGCGTCCAGCGGCTCTCGGTGAGCCCCTCGTCCTCGATGGCGGCGATCCTCCCGTCGCGCTCCTTGGGGTAGTAGTTGCCGGTGTCGATCACGGCGAAGCCGTCGGCGGCCCCGTCGAACAGGCCGGGCGGAAGGCCGGGGATGTTCTTGAGCGGGATGGTGACCACAACGACCTCGGCGCCTCGGGCCGCTTCGGTCACGGCTACCGGGGTGGCGCCGGTCTCATCGGCCAGCGCGGTCAAGGTGTGCGGGCCGCGGGAGTTGGCGACGGACACGTCGTGGCCGAGGGCCGTCAGCCGCCGGGTGAGGTTGCCGCCGATGTTGCCGGCGCCGATGATGCCGATTTTCATGGGGAGTCTCCTTGAGTCGGGGTGGGTGGAAAGGGCGGGGTGCTGTGCGGGCCGTGTCACACGGCGTCGAGCGTTCCTTTCCTGGTGAGCTGGACGGGCTGAACCGAAGGCCGGGACGGGCCTGTTCGGCGAGGGGATGTCCTGACCGTCGAGGTCAGTTGGCGACGGTGTTCAGTGGAGCTGGCCGGGGCGGCACCGACGGAGCCGGGAGGCTGTTGGCCTGGTGCCGCACGATGCGGCTGGGTGCCGCGCCGTTGAAGTTGAGGCCGGTGAGGGCGACCAGGGCGAGGAGAGCGAAGGCCAGGGCGCCGAGGGTGAAGACGACGCTGTACTGCGTCTCGGCTGGCAACGCAGGTGTGCCGGGCGGGAGATGGGGCAGGGTGTTGGCGGCCAGCAGGATGGTGATGACGGCCGAGCCCGCGGAGCTGCCGACCGAGCGGGCGATGGAGTTGATGCCGTTGGCGATGCCGCTCTGGTGGGCGGGCACGCCCGCGGCAATGAACGCGGGAAGGGTGGCGAAGCCGAAGCTGACGGCGATGCCGGTGAGAATGCCCGCGATGACGACGGATGCGGTGCTGTCGTGGGCGAGGGCAAGCCAGACGAAGCCGGCAACGCCCGAGGCGGCGCCGGCAGCAAGGGTGACGCGGGCGCCGATGCGGCGCACCAGGGTGTCGCCCAGCTGCGCGGCGATCAGTGAGGCGAGGGTGCTGGGCAGCAGGTAAGTGGTCGCGGCGCCCAGCACGGAGGCGGAGAAGCCGTAGCCCGCCAGTTCCCTGGGGGTCCGGACCAGGAAGGCGATGCCGATGAACTGGGTGAACATGCCGAAGCCGAGCAGCACACCGGCGATGTTGGTGAACAGCACCGGCCGGAACACGAACATGGTCATGTCCACCAGGGGCTCGCTGACGTGCCGCTCGACGACCACCCAGACCGTGGCCAGGACGGCCGCGGCGGCGAACAGGATCAGGGTGCGCGGGGAGCCCCAGCCCCAGCTGTTGCCCTGGGAGACGGGCAGCAGGAACAGGACGAGGCTGGCCGCCAGGGTGGCCGCGCCGGCCCAGTCGGTGCGTCCGCCAGTGGTCTCGCGGGAGGGCGGGACGGCGGCGATGACGCCCACGAGAGCGATCACGGACAGGGCGGCGGCCATCCAGAAGACGCGGTGGTAGTCGGGATCGGTGCCCTGGGTGAGCAGACCCGCGCCGACCAGGGCGAGTCCGGCGCCGACCGCGAGGGTGCCGCTGACCAGGCCCATGGCGCCGGACAGACGGCGGGGCTCCAGTTCATCGCGCAGCACGGACAGGGCCAGCGGGAAGATCGCGGTGGAGGCGCCCTGCATCGCCCGGGCGGTCAGCAGCAGGGGCAGGGAGCTGGTGGTGGCTCCGAGGACGGAGCCGGCCACGGTGACCAGCAGGATGCCGATGAGAACGGGGCGCTTGCCGCGCATGTCCCCGAGCCGTCCGAGCAGCGGGGTGAAGACGGCTGCGGACAGCAGCGTGGCGGTGGTCAGCCAGCCGGCGGCGGAGGCGGTCAGGGACAACTCGTCGCGGATGACGGCCACGATGGGCACCACCAGGGTCTGCATCATGGCCACGACAGTGGCCGCGAGACCGAGGATGTATACGAGTCCGTATCCAGCGCCGGCGGGCGCGGTCGGGGCACGGTGCTTGGACGGCATGAGGGTGTCTTTCGAGAAGAGGTGTTCGGCGGGGCCGAGGCGGTACTGCGGTGGTGGTGCCGGGGAATCCGGGACGGTGACCGGGAACGAACGCGCGGGGCGAGCGCGGTCAGTGGGTCGCGGCCGGGGCGCCCAGCAGGCCGGACAGGAGCGCGTCGGTCGCGGGCCCCAGCAGCAGCCTGCCGTCGCCCACCGACTCCAGCCCGATCACCAGGGCGATCGCGATATCGGCCGCCTCGCCGGGCTCGACACCGCCCACGGTGCCGGCCTCGGCGAACAGGCCGATCAGCAGGCGGCGCAGATCCGCCGTGAAGGTGGTGCAGATCCCGCCGAACAGCCGGGCCTCTTCGTCCAGGAGTTCGGCGGTGTGCGGGGAGTCCCCGGCGAGCTGGAGGACCAGGTCGAGCTTGGCGGCGAGGACGCCCCGGACGCGCTCGGCGTACGGGACGTCCTCGGCGGCCGCCGCCTGCCCGGCGCGCTCCAGTGCCTGGGTGTGCAGGCGGTGGGCGAGCTGCCGGAAGGCATCGTCCTTGCCGCGGACGTACTGGTAGACCGCTGACCGGGAGACGCCCATGGTGGTGGCGATGTCGTCCATGGTGGTGCGCCGCACGCCGTACCGGGTCAGACAGTCGTAGGTGGCGTCCAGGACCTCGCCCAGCCGGTCAGAGCCCATGGCTCAGGCCAGCTTCGCGAGCAGTTCCGCGGCGACGGGGGCGGAGGAGGCCGGGTTCTGGCCGGTGACCAGGTTGCGGTCGACGACCACGTTCGGCGCCCACGGCTCGCCCGCCTGCACCTGCACGCCCGCCTCCGTCAGGCGGGTCTCCAGCAGCCACTTCGCCTTGTCGGCGAAGCCGGCCTGTGCTTCCTCGGAGTTGGTGAACGCGGTCACCTGGTAGCCCGCGAACGCGTTGGACCCATCAGTCTTCACGGCCGCGAGCAGAGCGGCCGGGGCGTGGCAGACCACGCCCAGCGGCTTGCCCGCTTCCAGGGTGTCGGTCAGCAGCTTGCCGGAGGTGGCATCGACGGCGAGGTCCTCCATCGGGCCGTGACCGCCGGGGTAGAAGACCGCGGCGTAGTCGTCGAGGTTCACGTCCTCGAGCTCGATCGGGTTCTGCAGCTCGGTCATCGCGGCGAGCGCGCTCGCGATCTTGTCGGCGTTCTCCTGGCCGCCGTTGACCTCGGCGGCGAGGCTGGCCTTGTCCACCGTGGGGGCGACGCCGCCCGGGGTGGCTACGACGATCTCGTGGCCGGCGGCCCTGAACGCCTCGTACGGGGCGACGGCCTCCTCGGCCCAGAAACCGGTCGGGTGCTTGGTGCCGTCGGCCAGCGTCCAGTAGTCGACGCCGGTCATCACGAAAAGGATCTTCGACATGGTGTTTCTCCGAGGGTACGGGCCCGGCTGACCGGGCCCGGAGGGGTGGGTTGCGTATCGCGCGCTCCGAGGTGCTGCGTCCGCTGACACTCTGCGGGCGCTGACACTTTGCGTGCAGACCGTCAGAGCGGCGATGTCCTCGACAGTAGGTCGCGGTGCGATAGGTATCCAATGAGGAACCCAATGCCTGTCATTGGAATTCCAATGAGTGGGCGGGAATAGGGATCAGCCGGAGTATCCGACCTCCCAGCGGGCGCGGCGGAGGCACCCGTACTGCCGGCTCCGTGTGGGAGCCGGCTCTGGGCTCGGCGGCGTACGGGCCGTGCGCGCTGGGGCCTGTCACCGGGACGTCGGCGACAGGGCAGCGACCGCTCCCTCGAGGAGCGGGACCGGGCACTGCTGGGGGAAGCTCCAGGAGGACCGGCGTGATCTTGTCCATCTCCCCGAGGCAGGAATAGGCTGTCATTAGTCACTGTTCTTGACTGTCATTAAAGCTGACTAAACTCTTCGGGCGGGTGACCGCCCCTTATGCAGGAGACCCCCCATGAGCGAGAACCTTCCCGGAACCGGTCGCATCCATGAGCCGCTGACCCGCGACAACGCCGCC
>NZ_JABZEE010000051.1 GCF_013387495.1 Streptomyces sp. PKU-EA00015
CCGGGGTTCGAGTCCCTGGCGGCGCACGCACAGCGAAGGACCTCTCGCCCGGCGAGGGGTCCTTCGGCATGCTCAGGTCACGGGGGCCTCGGCCGGCGCCGTCACGCCGAAGACTGCCACCGCGTGGTAGTACGTCCAGGCGGTCGAACGGCACGAGGTGCGCGTCGCGCCCGAGTACCGGGCGCACACCCGCTTCATGTCCTCGTAGAACGCCGAGTCCAGCCGCGTCTTGTTGGCCGCGAACGTGCCGGCCGCCTTGTAGTTGCGGTAGCCGAAGTCGTGGCGGGCGCAGGCCGTCCTGAAGGGGAAGCCGAACGGGTTGTCCGGGGACGAGGAGCAGTAGTCCGTGGACCAGTTGAATCCGTACGCGCTCCAGGCGCTCGGGTTCGCGCGGGCGGCCGCCCAGGCGTGGTAGCTGGTGACGCTGGTCTGCGTCCAGGAGCTGAGGACCTGGGGCTTGTCGGCCGGCGCTGCCGACGCGGCGGATGCCGGCAGGAGCGCGGCGGGCACCGCGAGAGCGGTGGCCACGAGGGAAAGGGCAAGTCGGCGACGCATGCAGAACCTCCTGGCGAAGAGCGGGAGTTGGTGCACGCACGTGGCCTGTCCACGGCGGATCCAGAGTCCCGCTCGACGCGCGTCCTGCACAGCGTGTACGCGCCGGTCGAAAGGGTGAACTCATCCCGACGACCCGTCACGCGTGGGCCGTTCGGGAAGGGACACGACGCCGCGTCAGCGGAGGTAGGCGAGCACCGCGAGCACCCGGCGGTGGGTGTCCTCGGCCGGCGGCAGGTCGAGCTTGGCGAGGATGTTGCCGATGTGCTTGCCGACGGCCGCCTCGGTGACGACCAGCTGCCGCGCGATCGCCGCGTTCGACTTCCCCTCCGCGACCAGCGCGAGGACCTCCCGCTCGCGCGGCGTGAGAGCGGCGAGCGGATCCCGGCGGCGGCGCAGGAGCTGCCGCACGACCTCGGGGTCGACGACCGTGCCGCCCGCTGCGACCTGTGTCAGGGCAGCCAGGAACTCCTCGACCTGGCCGATGCGGTCCTTGAGCAGGTAGCCCACGCCCGAGCCGTCGCCGGTGCCGAGGAGCTCGGCCGCGTACTCCCGTTGCACGTACTGGCTGAGCACCAGCACCGGCAGGGCGGGGCGTTCGGCGCGCAGGGCGACGGCGGCGCGCAGTCCCTCGTCCTGGAAGCCGGGAGGCATCCGGACGTCGGTGACGACGAGGTCCGGATCATGGGCGGCGACCGCGTCGCGCAGCGCGCCGGCGTCCCCGACCGCGGCGACGACCTCGTGGCCGAAGCGGCCGATCAGCGCGATCAGCCCCTCGCGCAGCAGGACACCGTCCTCGGCCAGGACTATCCGGAGAGCGCTCGGCAAGGGATCTCCACTCGCAGCAGGGTCGGCCCGCCCTCCGGGCTGTCGACGGTCAGTGTGCCATCGAGGACGGCGAGCCGATCGGCCAGACCGGTCAGCCCGGTGCCCCGCTCGGGCTCCACGCCGCCGCGGCCGTCGTCGTGCACCTCCACGACGAGCCGGTCGCCCGTGTGCCGCGCGTCCACCCGGGCCAGGGCCGCGCCGCTGTGCCTGCCGACGTTGGCGAGGGCCTCGCAGACGGCGAAGTAGGCGGCGCTCTCCACGGCCCCCTCCAACCGGGGCAGTGCGATGCCGGTGTCGACCGGGACGGCCGAGCGGTCGGCGGCGTCCTCGAGCGCGGCGCCGAGCCCGTAGTCGGTGAGAACCTGCGGGTGGATGCCGTGGATCAGCTCTCGGAGCCCGGTCAAGGCGCGGCTCGCCTCGTCGTGCGCGGCGGCGAGCCGGGCGGCGAGGGGCCCCTCGGGTGCGTCGAGCCGGGCGAGACCCAGGGTCATGGTGAGAGCGACGAGCCGCTGCTGGGCGCCGTCGTGCAGGTCGCGCTCGATACGGCGGCGTTCGGCCTCGAAGGCGGCGACGAGCCGGGCCCGCGACCGGGTCACCTCCGTCAGCCGCTCCCGCAGCTCACCCTCGCGCGGGGCGAGCAGCAGCCGGGTGAGCTGGGCGCGCGCCCCGGCGAGTGCGGCGAGCGTGTACAGCAGGACGGGCAGGAGCAGCAGCCCGGCGGCGGCCGCCGCCAACGCCTGCGGGTAGGTGGTGACCAGCACGGTCTTCACCACGCGCGCCTCCTCGCCGTCGAGCGCGAGCTGCAGGGGCGCCGCGGCCAGCCCGGCGGGCAGTCCGACCCCGACGCACACGGCCAGCACGTCGAGCGGCCACAGGACCAGGGCATGCATCAGCCCGTAGGCGAACTCCCGCCAGGTCGCCTGTTCGCCGAGGCGCACCCGCAGCCAGGCGGCGAGGCCGGGCGTACCGGGAGTGCGGTGCGGACTGGGCGCGCTCTCGCGGTCGGCGATCCGCAGCCTGCGCCGCTCGACGACGGCGAGGGCGGTCCCGCCGAGGAAGAGCAGCGGCAGCCCGACGAGGACGAGAGAGAACGCGGCGAGCACGACGAGGGCGGAGAGGGCGACGACTCCGGTGACGGCGCTGCTCGCCAGGTACGCGGCGGCCCGCCAGGGCCATCCGCTCAGCAGGAAGTCCCGCCGGCTCAGCGCCTGCCAGGGGTTACGTACACCGTCCATGGCGCACACGGTAGGCGCGGCGCGGCGGCGCGGGCCATGTGCCCAGGGGGTGTACGGGGGTAGGGCCTGCCCTACCCCCGTGACGGACCGCCAGGCGACGTCCCCTCAGAACTGGACGTCGGAGCAGGCGTAGAACGCGTTGGCCGTGTCGTGGACGGTCCACACCGCCAGGATCAGATGGCGTCCGCTGCGCTGGGGCAGGTTGCCGGAGTGGGAGAGCGTCGCCGGCGGCTGCTGACCGCCGTAGGGCACGGTCAGGAAGGGCTGCGACTCCAGGGCGGCCCTGGTCAGCGGCTGGCCGGGGTTCCAACCGGGCTTGGTGATGAAGTACTTGAAGTCGGTGGTGCGGTGCCGGGCGGTGAACTGCCACCGGAAGGTGTAGTTCTGGCCGGAGCCGACCCTGGTCGTGGGCCAGGCGCCGCCCCGCGGGTCGTCGAGCTGGGCGAACTGCGACAGGCCCGCCGAGCAGATCCTGCCGTCGGCGGGGCCCGCGGCGGGGAAGCCCTTGGGGCCCTCGACACTCTGCGGTTCCCACTGGATGGGACCGCAGTTGCTCACGGTGCCGTTGGCGCAGAGCTTCTGGCGGCTGATGGGTGAGTCGGTGTAGCCGTGGCTGCTGGCGCTGCCGGTGGCGAGCAGGGTGGCGCCCGTCACGGCGAGGCCGACCACGGCCGCACCTATCTTCTTTCGCATGCTGGCTCCAGGAAGAACGTGGGGGAGTTCTGTGGGACGTGCGGCACGCGTGCGGTAGTACCTATTCCGGTCTAGACCAAGTTCCAATGTATTGACGCGAGTTCACCATGTCCAGACCAATCACGAAGGGGCGTGCCACCGCACCGCGCCCTCGGCCCGGCCCGTGTAGAAGGCAACGGTCAGGTCCTTCACCAGCGCCTTGCGCTCGTAGTCGTCCGGCTCGATGAGCCCCCGGCAGGTGAGCCGGCTCACCGTGTCGTCCACCGCGTCGACCACCGAGGTCAGGACGCTGTCGCGATGGCGTTCGTCGATCGCCGCGATCCGGCGGCGCTGCATGGCGTCCGCCACCTCGGGTGCGTAGTCGATCGCCGTCGGCTGGGCCGTGAAGATCTCGATGCCCACCGGGGCGCACTCGGCCGCGAGAGCCTTCGTCAGCGTGGCCCCCACCTTCTCGGCGTCGCGCAGCGTGGGGACCGCCTCCCCGAAAGCGTCGGCGGGCAGTTGCGAGAGCACCCGGGTGGTGGCCAGCTCGACCTGCTCCCTGAGGTACGCCTCGTGGTCCTCGACACCGAGCACCGCCCGCGCGGCGTCCTTGACGCGCCACACGACGAGCACCACCACCCGCAGTGCCGTGCCCTCGGCGTCGCGGGCGGGCATCGGCTCGCTGCGCCAGTGGCGCAGCCGTACGTCGACGCGGCGGCGCAGCACCAGCGGGCTCATCCACACCAGTCCCGTACGGCGCACGCTGCCCCGGTAGTCGCCGCAGAGGGTGAGGACCCAGGCGTGGCCGACGGTCCCGCGGCCGAGTCCGCCGAGCCCGAACAGCGCGAGCAGGACACCGAGCGCGAGCAGGCACCACAGGCCGATGCCGATGCCCCGGTACGGCGGCGGGGTCACCCCGATCAGGGCCGCGACCACATCCGGCACGGCCCCCGTCCCCCACAGCACGGCGCCGATCCCGGCGAGCGAGAAGGTCCCGGCGACGAGCCCGGTCCAGCCGGGCAGTACGGGTCCGGGACGCTCGGCCAAGGACGGGTCGACCGGCGGCACGGACGCTTCGGGAGCCGCCACCGGCGGCGGTGCCGGCGGCGGGGTGGAGCGGCCGATCCTCGGCTGCTCGCCGGTGCCCTGCCGCCGGGAGACGACGGCGGGTCTGAGGTCCGGGGGCAGCTTGAGCGGCCCGTTGTCGTCCCGGAAGAGCAGGTGCACCGGGATCTCGGTCGTCGTCTCGCCCGCGATGACGGGGCTGCGCCGCTGGCCGTCGGACGGGACCGTGCCCTCCGGCTCCGACATCGTGCTGTTCATGCCGCCTCGGCTTTCGCTCGTTGCTCGTGTCAGCTCGTACTCATGACGCATCGGTGGCGGGACCGGCCCGCCCGGTCAGCCGGCGGCGAAGAGCCGCCGCCAGGTCTCGGGGCCCGGGTAGCCGTCCGCCTCACCGCCCCGCCAGCCCTGTGCGTGCTGGAACGCCTGGACGGCCAGCCGGTGGGCCTCGCTCCAGCGCGACGAGGGGCCCGCGGTGTCGTACCTGCCGTAGCCGCGCTGGACGAGCTGCGTGCCCAGCCGGCTGATGTGGCCGCTGGACCGGCCGGGACGGAAGTGGTCGCGCCCGGGGAAGGCGGGCGGCCGCGCCGCTCTGGAGCCGCCGAGCACCGCGGCCGGAATGTCCTTGCCCTGCGTCTTCGTCAGCAGCCGCCAGGTGTGGGGCCCGGGCAGTCCGTTCGCCTCGGCGCCCCGCCACCCCTGGGCCCGCTGGAACGCCTCGGTGGCACGCCGGTCGGCGTCGGACCAGCGCGGTCCCGGGCCGTCGGCGTAGAAGCGTTTGCCTCCGCGCGCCATCAGCATCTTCCGGAGTTCGCTGACGTACTGGTTGGCGGCGCCGGGGCCGAAGGAGGCATCACCCGGGTAGGGCGTGGCCAGGCTCGCGGAGCCCCGTGCCGGCGCCGAGGTGACGACGCCCTTGTAGCGGTAGGCGACGTAGCTCGCGGAGTTGTTCCAGTACGCCATGGGTGTGGCCTGTTTGCGGGTGTGGGGCTTGGTCTGCTCGTACGCGACGTAGTAGGAGTGCGTGTAGTCGGTCCAGCCGCCGAAGATCGTGACGTGCGAACCCTTGGTGGGGTCGTCGGGGTTGTGGAAGAGCAGGATGTCGCCGGGCTGCAGGTCCTCGCGGAGGATGCGGTCGCCGAACTCCGCCAGGCTGCCGGTCCACTCGTTGCTCCCGAGGTTCCAGGCCATGGACACATAGCCGGAGCAGTCCTGGCGGTAGCCGTCGGACCAGTACTTCGACATGCTGTACGGCACCTTGGCGCTGACCCACTTCTTCGCGCGGTTGATGATCTGCGCCCGGGTCGACGCCCGCAGGACCTGGTCCCGAGCGGGCTTGCCCGACGGCCCGTACAGGGGACCTTCGGCCCCCTGCTCGGTCGACGGCCCGGGGTCGGAGGAGGGCGCGGTCCGCGCGGCCCCGGGGACGTACTCGGCTGCCGTCGCCGCCCCCGCTCCGCCGAGGACCAGCCCGACGGCGGTGACGAGCACCAGTGCGCGGCGGCAGCCGTGGGCGGACGGGTGTGCTCCGGCGGCGGACGCCCTGTGCCGCCAAGCGCATCCGGCGCAGGCGCAGTCACCGGCGGGCTCGTACTCCTCGAAGACCGGCACGGCCATACGCGTCCCCTCCGCAGCTGCAGTCGACAAGATCTTCTGACGGTCTCTCACGGGCATCAGTGTCCCCAATGCCATGACCTGATGCATTTTGACCGATAGAAGGGTAAAAGCGATGATCCGACAGGCCGGGCGCGGCGAGGGAACGAGAGTGCGACGACACGGAGCACCCACGGGAATCGGGTAGAGTTCTCCAGGTCAGCAGGCGCCGCTAGCTCAGTTGGTTAGAGCAGCTGACTCTTAATCAGCGGGTCCGGGGTTCGAGTCCCTGGCGGCGCACCGGCACACGAGGCCCTCGTCCGACGGACGAGGGCCTCGTGCTGTCACTCCCTCGGGAGCGCGGAACGCTCGGCCGGGCACGCGACCGCCACCGAAGTCGATCTTCCTTCAACTGCCGCTCCGGACACCGGAGTTCCTCATTCCGGCCATGATCACCATCACATCCCCGACTCGTGAAGATCCAGGACGCGGCGGGGCGCCGACTGCCACGATTCGTATGCCAGTTCTAAGGCAGTTCTCATGCAGCAACTGTTCCGGAGGCTGAACCACGTGCACAGATCGACCCACCTGCCCGACGGCAGAACAGGGCGGCGCGCCGGCTCCCGCAAGCGGCCCGGACGGTTCGCCGTCCCGCTGTCCCTGGTCCTTGTCGCCGAGGCGGGCCTGATCGCAGCGGCCGTCTCTCCTGCCGAAGCCGCACCCCGGCCGCCCGCCGCCGCCCAGGCCGCTCCTTCACAGCAGAACGACGCACGGATCACCGAGGAGGCCGCGGCCCGGCTCACCGCCGCCGCGCAGGACCGCCGGATCGAGGTGACCGGGGCCCGTACGGAGAACACCACCCTGTGGGCCAACCCCGACGGGACCATGTCGCTGGAGACCCACTCGGGCCCCGTCCGCTTCCGCAAGAACGGTGCGTGGGTCGCGGTGGACACCACGCTCGTCCGCAACGCCGACGGCTCGGTGAGCCCGAAGGCCCATCCGCGCGGGCTCCGGCTCGCGGGCGGCACCGGCGCGCAGGGCGGCACCCTGGTCACCCTCGGCGGCACGGACCGGTCCGTCGCCCTCGGGTGGCAGGGCGCTCTGCCCCGGCCCGTACTGAAGGGCAACAAGGCCACCTACGTCGACGCGCTGCCGGGCACCGACCTCGTGGTCGAGGCCACACGGACCGGGTTCGAGCAGTTCCTCGTCGTCAAGAACCGTGCGGCCGCCGAGCGCGCCGCGGACGTCAGCATGCCGCTGCGGACCGAGGGCCTGAAGGCCGAGAAGGGCGCCGACACCTCGGTCACCTTCACGGACACGGCGACGAACAGGACCGTGGGCAAGCTGCCGACGCCCGTGATGTGGGACGCCTCGCGTGACCCGCGCGGTCTGTCCGGGAGCAACCGGGCGCCGGTCGGTCTCGACGTGAGCGCCGCCAAGGGCGGCTACAGGCTCGACGTGAGCGCCGACCGCGGCTTCCTGGCCGACAAGGACACGACGTACCCGGTCACCATCGACCCGGCGATCTACTTCGGTACGAATTTCGACACGACCGTTGTCAACGGCGGGACCGCCGACCTCTCC
Organism: Streptomyces sp. PKU-EA00015; assembly: GCF_013387495.1. GTDB lineage: Bacteria > Actinomycetota > Actinomycetes > Streptomycetales > Streptomycetaceae > Streptomyces. Next base: position 7,530 of record NZ_JABZEE010000051.1, read on the forward strand.
GGCGACGTCGGCCTCCGGGTCGGGCGCGAGTGGCAGAAGAACGAGGCGCGCTCGTTCATCCAGTTCCCGCGCGACGCCTCGGTGACAGGCCAGGACATCCTCAACGCCGAGCTGAACCTCTACGCGGTGTGGTCCGACTCGTGCGAGGCCCGCGCCTGGGAGGTGTGGGACACCGGGACCGTCTCCACCGCCACCCGCTGGAGCAGCCAGCCGGCCTGGCGCACGAAGGCGGGCACCTCCACCGCGACGCACGGCCACACCGACTGCGGACCGCGCTGGGTCTCCCAGGACATCACCCCGATCGTCAAGCAGTGGTCCCAGGTGGACCGGACGGTGGACACCGTCGGCCTGCGCGCCACGGACGAAACCGACTACAAGGCGTTCAAGATCTTCGCGTCCGCCGATGACGCCGCCCACGCGCCGTCGGTCCTGGTCACGTACGAGACCCCGGCCGACCCGGTCAAGGACCACGTCGTGTACTGGAACGACGTCCTCCAGCAGACCTTCCGTGAGGTCGGCGGCGCCCCCGGTCCGCTGGCCCGCGCCGGCGCCATGATGCACGGCGCGATCTACGACGCGGTGAACTCGGCCAAGTGCGCCGAGGGCTCGGTCCATTGCCTCGGCGACCCCTATCTGATCAAGGCGACCGCGAGCAACGGCGCCGTGCCCGACGTCAACAGCGCCATCGACCACGCGGCCTTCGACGTGCTGCGCAGTGTCTACCCGGGGGCGAACTTCGACGACGAGATCGCCGCGGCACGCGCCACCATCCCGCCCGCGGTGAGCGCGGAACAGCGCGCGGCCGGCACGTCCGTCGGGCAGCAGGCCGCAGCGGCCATGATCAGTGCCCGCCAGGGCGACGGCTCGGCGTCCACAGCGCAGTACACCGGCAGCCAGACCCCCGGCTACTGGCGTCCGACGGACGGCAAGCCCGGTGCCACGCCCGACTGGGGCCTCGTGAAGCCGTTCGCCATGACCTCCGGTTCGCAGTTCCGGCCCGCCGGGCCCGCCGGGCACACGGTCATGGACAGCCTCCTGAAGAGCCCCGCGTACGCCACCCAGGTCAAGGACGTGAAGGACCTCGGCAAGAGCGACTCCACCGTCCGTACGGCCGATCAGCGCGAGGCCGCCCTGTTCTGGGCGAACGACCTCGACGGCACGTACAAGCCGCCGGGCCAGCTCTTCGAGCTGACCCAGATCCTTTCGCGGGACCAGCGCCTGACCGTGGCCGGCAACGCCAAGCTGTTCGCGCTCGCCGCCTTCTCCATGGCCGATGCCGGCATCTCGGCCTGGGACGCCAAGTACCGGACCGACATCGACCTGTGGCGGCCCGAGTCCGCGATCCGGGCCGACGGGGACGGCAACGCGGGGACGGTCGCCGATCCCGACTGGCAGCCTCTGTCGCAGGACCGGACCGGCACGCACTTCTCGCCCAACTTCCCGGCGTACGTCTCCGGGCACGCCACCTTCGGCGGCGCGTGGGCCAAGGCCATGGAGAAGTGGTTCGGCACGGACAGCATGACCTTCACCGCGACCACCGAGGACCCGCACGCCCTCGGCGTGACCCGCACCTTCACCAGCTTCTCCGCCGCCGCCGAGGAGAACGCCGTCGGCCGCGTGTGGCTGGGCGTCCACTACCGGTGGGACGGTACGGACGGAGTCGCCTCCGGCCGGCAGATCGGCGAGCAGGTCGCGGCGACCAGGCTGAAGGCCAACACGGCTGCGAACTGGGTGAAGTTCGGGGATCTGCACAACCTCGGCGGCTGTGACGCGGTCGGCAAGCGGCTCGTGGCCGAGCACCGCTGGAACGCGTACCAGTGCGTGGCGGTCTCGCCCGCCACCAGCCCCGACCACGTGCTCTACGTCAAGTAGCCGAGGAGGAGACAGAAGCGATGCGTCTGTTCAACAGAGTGTCCGGCGTGCGGCCCACGCGGCTCGTCACGGCGGTCGTGGCGGCGCTGGCCGCCGCCGCGGTCGCGGCACCGCTGTCCATGGCCGACCCGAACCCGGGGACACGGACCACCGCCGCCGGCGCGGAAGCCGGTACGCCCGGGGACCTGCTGGGCACCCCGGACAACCCGCGCGTGTCCGACGGCCCGTACGCGGGCTTCCAGTTCTGCGGCGCGCCGCAGCAGCCGGTCGTCACCTCGGGCTCCGCGACGCTCGCCGCGACGCTGGAGTCGGTGGCCCCGCCCGGAACGGTCGAGAAGCCCGGCGAGGCGGCACCCGGCCGGAAGGTGGTCTTCGAGGTCGAGGAGGCGGACGGAAAGCCGGTGCTGCGCCGGCAGACGGTCAGCGAGACCAGCCAGAACGCCGCGCTCCAAGTGGCCGAGGGCCGGCTCGCCGACGGCGACTACCGCTGGCGGGTACGGGTCCAGGACGGCGACGCCGTCTCGCAGTGGACCGCCTGGTGCGGCTTCACCGTCCGCACCGCGTGACCGCATGACCGTGTGACCGCAGGCCCCCGGCGGGTGACGCCGGGGGCCTGTCGCGTCGCTAGCGCGTGCCCGTCAGGTACGCGGAGACGACGACGTTCGCCGTGTAGCTGCCGGTCGCCCGGTCGAAGGCGCCGCCGCAGGTGATCAGGCGCAGCTCGGCCCGCCCCTCCTCGCGGGGCCCGTAGACCGCGCGCGCGTCGAACCGCTCGCTGCCGAAGACCCGCACGTCGTCCACGGTGAACTCGGCGATCCTGCCGTCTGCCCCCGTCACCCGGATCCGTTCGCCGGGCCTGGCCGTGCTCAGGTCGTAGAAGACGGCGGGCCGTGTCTCGGTGTCCACATGACCGACGAGCAGCGCCGCGCCCCGCTCGCCGGGCCGCGCGCCCCCGCCGTACCAGCCCACGGTGTCCGGCGTATCGAAGGGCGGCGGTGCGACGCCGCCCCGCTCGTCGAGACCGCGCACGACGACGGGGGCGGACAGGCCGAGAGCGGGCATCTCGACGCGGCGCGGTTCGGCGGCGTCGAACGGGGCGTGCGCGGGGGGCATCGGGACACCGGGCGGACGGCCGACCGCCGCCATGTCGCCCGTGGTGAGCGCCGACCTGCCGGCCGCTCCGCCGGGGGCCCCGCCGCCCCAGAGCCACAGGACGAGCACGAGGAACGCCCACAGCACGCCGACGACCGCCCGGACGGTGCCCGAGCCGCGGATGGCGAGCCGTGCGCGCGGCCGTGTGCCGGACATCTCAGTCGGAGTCCGTACGGCGGCGGCGCACGCTGCGGACGGCGACCGCGACGGCGGCGGCGCCCGCGAGCACGAGGCCGATCACGGTCTGGGTGGCGCTGGGGCCGGCGTCCTCCTGTTCGACGGCGGCGACGGGCGCGGCGATCGCCACCGTTCCGCCGCCACCCGCGCGGACGGGCGCCACGGGGGACGCGTGCGCCGCTGTCACGGGCTCGGCGGTCCCCGGCAGCCGGCCGACGACCTCGAGGCGGCCGGAGGAGGGGTACTCGCGGCCGTCGCAGCGGACGCGGACGTCGTAGGCGCCGGGCCGGACGTCCGACCGCACGCTCGCCTCACCGGTCAGGCCGCGGGACCCCTGCCGGGCCGTCAGCTGCGCGTCCGTCGCGAAGACCTCGGATCTCGCGGTGGCGGTCGAGCCCGTGCAGCCGGTGGCGCTGATGCCGACCTGGCCTCCGGGCGCCGTCGTGGCGGGGGCGAGGACCGCCTTGGCGGAGTCGTCCGCGACGGCCGCCGTTGCGGGGGCCAGGATCAGCGCGGCGGCCACCCCGGCAGAACGGAGAGCAATCGAACCTGCACGCATCGTGAACCTCCTGATAGGCCAAGAGTCACGCGCGCGGGCCGATCCCGCATCCGCAGAGGGTGCCGCCACGTCCCCGAAGGGGCCTTTGACCTGCCTAGACGCGATCCACGAGGTCGGCGATCGAGTCGACGACCTTCGACGGCCGGAACGGGTACTGCTCCACCACGGCGGGCGTCGTGGACCCGGTGAGGACCAGGAACGTCTCCATGCCGGCCTCCAGGCCCGCGAGCACGTCGGTGTCCATACGGTCGCCGATCATGGCGCTGGTCTCGGAGTGCGCGCCGATCGCGTTGAGCCCGGTCCGCATCATCAGCGGGTTGGGCTTGCCCGCGAAGTACGGCTCCTTGCCGGTCGCCTTGGTGATCAGCGCGGCCACGGAGCCGGTCGCCGGCAGCGGGCCCTCGGCGGAGGGTCCGGTGTTGTCCGGGTTGGTGCAGATGAACCGGGCGCCCGCGTTGATCAGCCGGATCGCCTTGGTCAGCGACTCGAAGCTGTACGTGCGCGTCTCGCCGAGCACGACGTAGTCCGGCTCGTGGTCGGTGAGCACGTAGCCGATGTCGTGCAGCGCCGTGGTCAGGCCCGCCTCGCCGATGACGTACGCGGTGCCGCCGGGGCGCTGGTCGTCGAGGAACTGGGCGGTGGCGAGCGCCGAGGTCCAGATGTTCTCGACGGGTACGTCGAGGCCCATGCGGGCGAGCCGGGCGTGCAGGTCGCGCGCCGTGTAGATGGAATTGTTGGTGAGCACCAGGAACGGCTTCCCGGTCTCCCGCAGCCTCTTGATGAAGGCGTCCGCGCCCGGGATCGGTACGCCCTCGTGGATGAGGACACCGTCCATGTCGGTGAGCCAGGACTCGATCGGCTTGCGCTCTGCCATGTGGCGGACTCCTGCCGTGCAAACGTGCGTGCTGGGGCGCCGCGACAGCACTGTGGCGACGCCCCCAGCCTAATCAGGAAGCCTGGATCTTGACCCCGTCGATAACCCAGTACCAGTTGTTGGAACCGGTGTAACGGAAGCGGAAGCTCACGTTCGAGGCCCCTGCGGGCACGTTCACGGTGGGGGACTGCGGCTGGGACAGGACGTCGGCGGTGTAGCTCTTGACCAGGGCCGGCGACTCGTCGGTGGCGAAGGCCCAGCCGCGCCAATCGGTCATGCCGCCGCAGCCCATGGCGGTGGCGTGGCCTGCGGCCCTGCCGCCGTACGCCCTCGGTGGAGCTCGCGAGCGACAGCGACTGCTCCGGCTTGGGACCGGCGACGACCTCCGCGGCCCCCCTGCCGGCGCAGGCGCCCCTCCAGCAGCAGCTCGCGCAGCGCCTGACGCACCGTCTCGCGCGAGACCTCGTAGCGCACGGCGAGATCACGCTCGGTGGGCAGCAGCCCGCCCTCGCCCAACTCGTCCATCACCTGCGAGATACGGGCCTTGACGGCGTAGTACTTGGGGATGCGGCCGTGCTCCGGAATGCCGGAGCGGACGGGGGCTCCGGGCGCCTGGTCGTTCGGGTAGTCCACGCGAGGATGCTTGCAGACGTGGGTGAACGGTCAGCGCCGGCGGGTCCCGAAGCGGCGGGACACCAGCAGCAGCAGCCCGGTGCCGATCGCGATGACCGCGCCCGCGGCGGCGACGCGGACGGCGGTCCGGGAGCCGGTGGTGGCGAGCTCGTCGAGGGAGCGGGCGAGGGCCGAGTCCTCGGGGGCCTCGGTGACGTCGAAGCGGTAGTCGCCGGACGCGCCGACCCAGTCGCCGTCGTTGCCCCTGCGCTGGACGACGGCGGCGTTCACGGTGACGGTGTCGGGCGCGGTGCCGGCGGCGAGGGCGAGGCGGACCTTGACGGTGACGGTCTTCCCGGCCGGCACGACGAAGCCGCGGAAGCCGTCGTCGAAGGCGCCGATGATCTCGTCCTCGCTGGAGCGCTCCAGCGTGACGGGCCGCCAGCGTCCGGCGTCCTCGTCGCGGAACTGGACGTGGACCTTGTCGGCGGTGAGCCCGGGGCCGCGGCCGGTGAGGATGACCACGGGGTGGATGCGGTGGCACAACTCCCGGGTGGTGTTGGTGAGATCGAGCCCGACGCTCTGGAATCCGCCCCCGGGACGGACGGTGCGCGGGCCGCCGTGGATCCGGGTCCGGATGGGGAAGTCGGGGTCGGCCTCGTTGCCGCAGGTGGGCTGCTGGTCGGCGGGCAGATCCCCGGGCCGGTCCTCGCCCACGGGCGCGCCGCCGACGCGACCGGCGTCCTCGGCGCGGGGCACGCCCCGTACGGGAGCGGCCGCCGGAGCGGTCTTTGCCGCGTGATGGGCGGCAGGCGCGGCGAGGGCCGTCGCGGGGCAGACGGCCGTCAGCGCCGCTGTCGTGGCTGTGAGGGCGAGGGCGTTGCGCAGTCGCATGAGGGGCCTTTGCTTGCTCGCGTACGGCCGGGGGACGCCTGCGCCGTGGCGCGGGCTCTGCCATCGTTGCCCGGGGCGGCCCGCCGTGTACGGTCGCGTACCGCCGAACAGCGGCCTCGCACCCCTCCCGTCAGCGCTTTCTCATTCACCCTCGTGCGCGGCGAACGCCGCCCGCGCCCGGCCGAAGACCGGAGCCAGCACCAGTTGCGCCGCCCCCTCGGCGACCGTGCGCCCCTCGCCGCCCGCCGTCGTCACCGGCACCCGGCTGCGCGCCGCGAGCACCGCGCCCACTCCGCGGACGAACTCGTCCTGCGCCGCGTCCACCACCCGGCCCCCGAGCACCACCCGGTCGATGTCGAGCAGCCCGACCAGGTTGGCGGCACCGACGCCGAGCACGCGCGCCGCGCCCGCGATGTCGCCGCGGGCGACGGCGGCCAGGCACAGCGCCTCGACGCAGCCGCGGTTGCCGCAGCCGCACTCCGGCCCGTCGAGCTGGACGACCTGGTGCCCGAACTCCCCCGCCCCCGTCCGCGCGCCCCGGTAGAGCTCGCCGCCGAGCACGAGTCCGGCGCCGAGTCCCGTACCGAGGTGGAGGTACGCGAAGGAGTCGCCGGGGCCGCGCAGCGCCAGGCCCAGCGCGGCGGCGTTGGTGTCCTTGTCGAGGACCACGGGCAGCCGCAGCCGCGCGGCGAGCTCGTCGCGCAGCGGGTAGCCGTCCCACTCGGGGAAGCCGGTGACGCGGTGCGGCACTCCGGTGGCGTGGTCGAGCGGCCCGGGCATGGCCACGCCGACGCCGAGCACCCGGGTCCCGCCGCCACCGCGCCCCGCCCCGGCGATCAGCTCCCGTACCTCCCCGGCCGCCCCCGCCAGCACCGCGTCCGCTCCCGCGCCCAGGTCGAGCGGGGCCGTGCGCGTCGCGACACGTGCGCCCGACAGGTCCAGCAGGACCGCCGTCAGCTCGTCGCGGTCCAGGTGCAGGCCCACCGCGTGGCCCGCCGCCGGCAGCAGGCGCAGCACCGTGCGCGGCTTGCCGCCCGTGGAGGCGCGCCGGCCGGCCTCCGCGGCCAGGCCCTCCTCGCGCAGACGCCCGACGATCTTGCTGACGGCCTGCGGGGTCAGCCCGGTGCCCTCGGCGAGTTCAATGCGGCTGATGCCCGCCTCTCCGGCCGTTCGCAGCAGGTCGAGCACCAGCGCCGCGTTGTGGCTGCGCAGAGCGGGAAGGTTCACTCCGGCCCCGCCGCCCCTCGGGTCGGCGCCGTCGCCTCGTCTCATGCCCGCCTCCACCCTCGTCACCCTCCCATTCTCCGCAGCGGTTGCACTTTGGCAACAGCGTTGCTTAAGTGGAGCCATGACTGGATCCGGCTCCCCCCTCCGCGTCGGACTCGTGGGCTACGGCCTGGCGGGCTCCGTCTTCCACGCCCCGCTGATCGCCACCACCGACGGCCTCGTCGTCGACACGGTCGTCACGTCGAGCGAGGAGCGCCGGGCGCAGGCCCGCGCCGCCCTCGGCGACGGCGTGCGCTTCGCGGCGGCCCCCGACGAGCTGTGGGAGCGGGCGGACGAGCTGGATCTCGTCGTCGTCGCCTCGCCGAACAGGACGCACGTCCCGATCGCGACCGCCGCCCTGGAGGCCGGTCTCGCCGTGGTCGTGGACAAGCCGGTCGCCGGCACCGCCGCCGAGGCGCGCGCCCTGGCGGCCCTCGCCGACGAGCGCGGCCTGATGCTGTCGGTCTTCCAGAACCGCCGCTGGGACAACGACTTCCTCACCCTCCGCCGCCTCGTCGCCGACGGCGAGCTCGGCGACGTCCAGCGGTTCGAGTCCCGTTTCGAGCGCTGGCGTCCGCAGCCCAAGGGCGGCTGGCGCGAGTCGGGCGACCCGGACGAGATCGGCGGCCTGCTGTACGACCTGGGCAGCCACGTCGTCGACCAGGCGCTGACTCTGTTCGGCCCCGCCGCGCGGGTGTACGCGGAGTCCGATGTGCGCCGCCCCGGCGCCGCGGCCGACGACGACACCTTCATCGCGATCACACATGAGGGCGGCGTCCGCTCCCACCTGTACGTGAGCGCGACCACCGCCCAGCTCGGTCCCCGTTTCCGGGTTCTCGGCTCGAAGGCCGGGTACGTGAAGTACGGGCTGGACCCGCAGGAGGCCGACCTTCGCGACGGCAGGCTGCCGGCCGCGGGCGAGCCCTGGGGCGTGGAGCCGGAGGCGCTGTGGGGCCGCGTCGGCGCCGGGGAGTCCCCGGTCACCGGCGGTGGCACCCCGGTCGAGACCCTGCCCGGCGACTACCCCGCCTACTACGCGGCCGTCGCCGCCGCCGTGCGCGACAAGACCACCCCGCCGGTGACCGCGCTCGAGGCGGCCGCCGCCCTCGACGTCCTGGAAGCCGCCCGCCGCTCCGCCCGCGACGGCGTCACCGTGGAGATCACCGCATGAGCACCCCCCGCCACCACCTCACCGTCGACGAGATCGTCGAGCAGGAGCGGCGGCTGACGCTGCACCACTTCACGCACGACGACGCCTGGAAGCTCGGGAGCCTGCTCGTCGAGATGGCGCACCTGCGCAACGCGCCCGTCGCCATCGACATCCGGCGCGGCGCCCAGCAGCTGTTCCACTGCGCCCTGCCGGGTTCCAGCGCCGACAACGACGCGTGGATCGACCGCAAGCGCCGCGTCGTCGAGCGCTACGGCGAGAGCTCGTACCTCGTCGGGGCACGGCACCGCGCCAAGGGCACGACGTTCGAGGAGTCCTCGCGGCTGGACCCGGACGTGTACGCGGCCCACGGCGGCTCCTTCCCGATCACGATCGAGGGGGTCGGCGTCGTCGGCTCGGTCACGGTCTCGGGCCTGCCGCAGGCCGACGACCACGCGATGGTCGTCGAGGCGCTGGAGCGGTTCGCCGCGCACGCCGACGGTTCGAGCGGTACGGCCGGGCCGCCTTCCTGACCCGCCGCACCGCCCGCCGCGTCCGCCTCGGCAGCCGCCCGTCCCGCCGGCGCGAGGCGAGCCGTGCGCAGGCCCGCCGCCGGCGGCATCCACCGATGCCGCCGGCCCGGTCGGCGGCTACGCGTCCTTGAGCTCCTGCCGCTGCCGCCCGAGCCCCTCGATCTCCAGCTCCACCACGTCGCCGGCGCGCAGGAACGGCTTCGGCTCCGGCTGCCCGAGCGCGACGCCCGCCGGCGTACCGGTGTTGATGACGTCGCCCGGGTACAGGGTCATGAACCTGCTGAGGTAGCGGACGACATCGGCCACCGGGAAGATCTGGTCGGCGGTGGTGCCGTCCTGCTTGAGTTCGCCGTTCACCCAGAGCCTGAGCCGCAGCGCCTGCGGCTCGGCCACCTCGTCGGCGGTCACGAGCCAGGGCCCGAGCGGGTTGAACGTCTCGCAGTTCTTGCCCTTGTCCCAGGTGCCGCCGCGCTCGATCTGGAACTCGCGCTCGGAGACGTCGTGGGCGACCGCGTACCCGGCGACGTACGACAGCGGGTCCTCGTCGTCGGCGATGTAGCGCGCCGTACGTCCGATCACCACCGCGAGCTCGACCTCCCAGTCGGTCTTGCGGCTGCCGCGCGGCACGAGCACGGTGTCGTCCGGGCCGACGACCGTGTCCGCCGCCTTGAGGAACACGACGGGCTCGGCCGGGGGCTCGGCGCCGGTCTCGGCGGCGTGGTCGTGGTAGTTCAGCCCGATGCACACGACCTTGCCGACACGGGCCAGCGGCGGCCCGATCCGCAGCCCGGCGGCGTCGAGTACGGGCAGGTCACCGGCTTCGGCCGCGGCGCGGATCCGGTCGAGGGCGGCGGCGTCCGCGAGCAGCGGGCCGTCGATGTCCGTGACGAGACCGGACATGTCGCGCAGGGTCACCCCGTCCCCGTCGAGCAGGGCGGGGCGCTCGGCGCCTGCCGTACCGACACGCAGCAGCTTCATGGTTTGTCTCCCCTGGTCGAGTGCGTCGAGTGCGGACCCGGCCCGACAGGTGCGGCCGTCGGAGGATCGAAGGGTTGGCTGATCCTCCAAGACATCCGACCACCCTGCAAGACCCTGTTCACAACCTGGACCTTTACGGGGCGGTAGCCAACGCCCCGGCCACAGGCATGTCCCGGTAGAGGAACACCCGCTCCACCGCGGACCAGGTGGTGCTCGTGACGACGTACAGCGCGGCGGCGAGCGGCACGACGGCGACGGTGATCAGCGTGGCGAACGGCATCAGCGGCATGACCTTGAGCATCGCGCCCATACCCGGCGTCTGCTCCCCCGCCACCGTGGGCGCGGCCGCCATCTGCCGCTTGGTGCGCAGGTAGGTGAACGTCGCCACGGCGGCGACGATCCCGAAGAGGGCCAGGTACACGAGCCCGGCGCCGCCGAGCACGCCGCCGTCGGACAGCGCGTCCGCCCAGCGCCCGCCGAGCGGGGCGTCGAAGAGGGTGTGGTCGAGCAGCCCGTTCGGCTCGCCGCCGATCCGCGCGCTGGAGAACAGGTGGTACATGAGGAAGAACGCCGGCAGCTGGAGCAGGGACGGCAGGCAGCCTTCGAGCGGCGACACCTTCTGCCGCGCGTAGAGCTCCGTCGTGGCCTTCTGCAGCCGTTCCCGGTCGCCCCCGTGCTTCTCGCGCAACGCGGCGAGCTCGGGCGCGAGGCGGGCGCGGGCCTTGTGACCACGGGCGGCGGAGCGGGACAGGGGATGGACGGCGAGCCGTACGAGCGCGGTGAAGACGACGATGGCGGCGGCGGTGGCCGAGGCGGCGAACAACGGGTGGAGCAGGTCGGCGAGGCGCTCGACGAGATCGGCGAATACGGACATGGGTGGGCCCCTCCAGGGGTCGTGTCGTGCCGGGGAACGGGTCATGCGGGGCATGGCGGCATGACGGCCCGTGGAGGGACTTCAGGGATCTGTCGCTACACGGCCGCCGGAAGGAGGCGGCCGGGGGCGCGGGGGCGCGTGCGGCCCCGGGCGTCGGGATCCCGCTGCGGGAGGAAGGCGGTGCGCTGCTCGCGGTCGCGGATCGCCGTGCGCACCCGGGTGCGCGGCACGACGGGCGCGCAGCGCGCGCTGATGACGGCGCAGACGACGAGCGCGGAACCGGCCGCCGCGGTGGCGGTCGCGGCGAGCGCGAGGGCGGCGGTGAGGCCGTCGCCGTCGACGAGAACCGTCTCGACGAGCACCTCGACGAGGAGGAAGAGCAGGAGCACGGCGGGACGGAACACGCTTGTCGTGCGACCGGGCACGCGTCCCCCTTCTCCTGTACCTGACGTCCGAGGCTTCCGTTCCTGTACACGAGCGGCGGCACCGCTTGGTTCCCGGCCACCCGGAAAGCCGACGGACAGCGCTTTCACCACACCTTCGCCACTTGTTCAACACGCAACACCGTTGCCATCACGTTACGTGTGCGGCTCTTGACGCCCAGCAGTGGCAGAGAGTTGGCTTTGCGCCACGTCGGCCGAAAACTGGCGGCCTGTCCTGGAGGTTGGTTTCCACAAATGAACAGAAGTGTGCGTAGTGCCGTGGCGGCCGCTTCAGCCTCTGTCCTCGCCTTCTCACTGTCCGGCTGCGGCAGCGAGGAGCACAGCGGTGTGATCAGCAACGACATCGTCGTGGGCCTGCTCCTCCCGGACCGGGAGGCAGCGCGCTACGAGAAGTTCGACCGGCCGGTCATCGAGGACAAGGTCGACCGGCTGACGATCGGCGAGGGCAAGGTCGTCTACGCCAACGCCAACCAGGACGCCTCGCTCCAGGCCCTCCAGGTCGAGAACATGATCGAGGACGAGGTCGACGTGCTGATCCTGGACGCCGTCGACGCCAAGGCCATAGCCGGCAGCGTCGCGAAGGCCGAGAAGGCCGGCATCCCGGTGGTCGCCTTCGACCGCCTGGCCGAGGGACCGATCGACGCCTACACCTCGTTCGACAACGAAGAGGTCGGCCACGTCCAGGGCAAGGCCCTGCTGAAGGCCCTCGGCAACAAGGCCAAGAACAGCCGGATCGTCATGGTGAACGGCGCTCTCACGGACCCGAACGCCGCGCTGTTCAAGAAGGGCGCCCACGCCGAACTCGACGGCAAGGTCGCGGTCGGCAAGGAGTACGACACCGAGGAGTGGAGCCCCGAGAACGCCGAGGCCAACATGAAGGCCGCCATCGACGAACTCGGCGCCGACGCCATCGACGGCGTCTACTCCGCGAACGACGGCATGGCGGGCGGCGCCATCGCCGCCCTCAAGGCCGCGGGCGTCACCCCACTCCCGCCGGTCACCGGCCAGGACGCCGAGCTCGCCGCCGTACAGCGCATCATCTCCGGCGAGCAGCACATGAGCGTCTACAAGCCGTACGCACCGGAGGCCGCCGCCGCGGCCGAGATGGCCGTGGCGCTCGCCAAGGGCGAGTCCCTCCACACCGTCGCGCAGACGCACGTGGACAGCCCGACCACCAAGGACATCCCCTCCGTCCTGGTCCCGGTCATCGCCCTGACCCAGGCCAACATCGAGGAGACGGTCATCAGGGACGGCATCTACACGGCCGAGGAGATCTGCACCCCGAAGTACGCGGCCGCGTGCGCGGAGCTGGCCATCGGCTGAGGTCGGGGGCGTACCGAAGGCGTACGGCCGACGCGAGCCCGGCGTACCGGCCAACGCGGGGCCCGGCGTACCGACGCCGGAACCCGCCCACGCCCCGGCCCCGTCACCGGGGCCGCATGGAGGTCAGCTTCGCCCAGACCACCAGCCGGTACCGGGAGCTGAACTCAGGGGTGCACGTCGTCAGGGTGAGGTAGTAGCCCGGCTCGCCGTACCCGGCGGACGGCCGCACGAGACTGCGCGGCACCGGCGCGATGACGCCGGTGTCGCGCGGCGTCGTCTGCGGGAGCCGCTGGTCCACGGCGTAGTCGAAGACCCCCTCACGGGTGTCGATCCGGACGGTGTCGCCGGTACGCAGCCGGTCAATGTACCGGAAGGGCTCGCCGTGGGTGTTGCGGTGCCCGGCGACGGCGAAGTTCCCGGCCTGACCGGGCTGCGCCGTCCCGGGATAGTGCCCGATGTACCCCCTGTCGAGGACGCCGTGTTTGCCGATGCCCTGCGCGACGGGGGCGACGACGCCGAGGCGGGGGATGCGCAGCACGGCGTAGGCCTGGTCCCAACGGGGCGTTTCGGGCGGTTCAGGCGATTCCTGCGGGTTTCGTCGCGTCGGCGCGGGCCTCCCGTCCGGAGCCCCGGCCTCCCGCCCCCAGTCCCGCTCCAGGGCCCGGACCTGGCGCTCCGCACCCTGCCTGGCCTGCTGGTTGGTCCACCAGAGCTGGTGGACGACGAGGAGGAGGACGACGACCCCGAGGGTGACGGTCACCTCGGCGGCGGCCCACAGCCCGCGGGCGAGCGCCGCCCGCGCCCGCCGCCGTCCTGCCCCGCGCCTCTGCCGCACGGGCGCAGGGTAGGGCCAGGGGCGTCAACTCACCAGTGCCGAGGGCGACTCCGTACCGCTCGCCGCGATACGGCACACCGCACGTACACCCGATCACAGTACGGTGTGGTGCATGCGCCCCGACACGCCTGCCGACCACACCGCCGAAGCCGAGCGCCTGCTGCGCACCGCAGCGCGGTATCCCGAGGACGACGAACAGCTGCTGCTCCAGGCAGCGGCCCATCTGGAACTGGCCGGCGACCGCGACCGCGCGTCCGGCCTCTACGACCGCCTGCTGGCCGCGGAGCCCGAGCACCCGCAGCTGATCAAGGCCCTCCAGGCGGCCAACCTGTGGGAGTACGGCCACGAGGCGGAGGCCCGCGCCCTGATCGCCGGCATCCGCATCGCGGCCCCGGCGCAGGCCGCGCCGTGGGAGATCATCGCCGAGACTCTGGAGTCGCACGACGAGCTCGAGGCGTCCCACGAGTGCTTCACCGAGGCGCTGACCCTGCTGCTGCCCGAGGACGACGACGTCCCGTACGCGACGCGCTCGCTCCTCGCGGGCCGCCACCGCGTGCGCCGCCTGCTGGGCCTGCCCCACGACGACCACGACTCCCTCGCCGACCGGGTCCACACGGCCCACACCCCGGACGTGACGCTCGACGAGCTCCACGACCCGAACCGCCTGTGGGCGCTGGGCTCGGACAACCCGGCGGAACTGAAGGCCGAGATCGCCCGCCTGCGCTCGGAGCTTGGCTCGTTCCGCTCGGCCCTGTCGCGCCCGTTCCCGGTGGCGGTCCTGCACTGGCCGGCGGACGAACTGGCCGAACTCCTGGAGGCGTACCCCGAGCTCACGGCGGAGTACCCCTCGCACGAGACGCACCTAGCGACGATCGAGTCCTCTCTGCGCGACCTCGCCGCCACGGGCACGGAGAACCTGGGCATCGTGACGGCCACGGTCCCGTCCTACGAGGCCTTCGCGGCCTCGGAGGCGTCGTCCCCGTCGAACGTCTCCCTTCTCCCCCAGTACGCCACGACGCTGGCGGCCCGGGGACGTGCGGTGGCGTGGCCGCCGGCGCGGGGGGCGGCGTGCTGGTGCGGGTCGGGGAGGGCGTACAGGGAGTGTCACGGGGGGTAGGCCTCCGGCCTTGGCTGTCGGTGCTGCCTGCTATCACTGGCAGGGCCTAAACGGGGAGGGAATGCGATGCCGGGTCCCATGGATGCGAGCCGACCGGTCACCGGTCTCTACGAGCAGCTGATCACTCTGCGCCTCGAGACTCACCTCAAAACTTTGAGCACTGATCGGTGGCTTGCGATCGACGGGCTGGTGGGACCCGAGTCATCGCCTCACGTCATCGCGCGGCATGTAGCAGACACGACGCGGCGCGTGCTGGAGCAACTGCCCGCGTCTGAGCGGGTCCACGCCGCGAACCACATCCTTGAGTCGATGAACACGATCGAGGGAGCGCGAGAGTGGATTGACCTCGTGGCTGATGGCCCACGCCAACTGCTGGCCATTGCTGAGCAGGAAGCTAAGGGCGTCTACTCCATCCGGCCCGCTACGCCGCTCTCCGACACCGCCCTCATCACCAACTCGCCTGAGGACCCTAGCCTCGGCTTTGAGGTGCGTGCCGAGCTCGCGACCGCTGACCGCGTAGACCTGCTCTGCGCCTTCGTTAAGTGGCACGGACTCCGTGTAATCGAACAGTCTCTTGAAGCCGCGCACGCCCGAGGTGTCCCCCTCCGCGTCATCACCACCACATACATTGGCGCCACTGAGCGCCGCGCCCTCGATAAGTTGGTCCAGAAGTTCAACGCCGAGGTCAAGGTCAACTACGAGCTGCGGTCTACACGTCTCCACGCGAAGGCATGGCTCTTCCGTCGTCACAGCGGCTACGACACGGCGTATGTCGGCAGCTCTAACCTGTCAAAGGCCGCGCTTCTCGACGGCTTGGAGTGGAACGTCCGTCTGTCGTCGATCGCAACGCCTGATGTGCTGCGCAAGTTTGAAGCGACCTTCGACTCCTACTGGAGTGATTCCGCATTCGAGCGGTACGACCCCGTTCACGACGCTGGTCGCCTGGACGATGCGCTCCAGCTGGCAGGACGTGGCACGAGCAGTCTTGAAGGCCGCCGCGTCACCCTTTCTGGGCTGGAAGTACGTCCGTACCCGCATCAGCGAGACATGCTGGAGCGGCTCGAAGTCGAGCGCACGGTGCACGATCGGCACCGGAACCTCTTGGTCGCCGCCACCGGCACCGGCAAGACCGTGATGGCTGCACTGGACTACAAGCGCCTTCGCCAGCAGCACGGCCGTGACCTGCGCTTGCTGTTCGTCGCACACCGCCAGGAGATCCTTCGGCAGTCCCTTCGCACCTACCAAGACGTTCTCGTCGATGCAAACTTCGGCAGCGAGTTCCATAGCGGGATCAATCCAGACGAGTGGACGCATGTCTTCGCAAGCGTCCAGTCCCTTAATTCCCGATCGCTGGAGCGGTTCGCTCCTGACCACTTCGACGTCATCGTCATCGACGAGTTTCACCATGGAGTGTCGCCGACCTACCGCAAGATCATTGATCACTTCCAACCACTCGAACTCCTGGGGCTCACTGCCACACCCGAGCGGATGGATGGCCGCAACGTCCAAGACGAGTTCTTCAATGGACGCATCGCGGCGGAGATGCGGCTCTGGGAGGCTCTGGAAAACGAACTCCTCAGCCCCTTCCACTACTTCGGCGTAACCGACACCACGGACATGAGCGCCCTTACATGGAAGCGCGGTTCATACGACGCGTCGGCACTGAGCAATCTCCTTACTGGCAACCACGCCCGAGCGCGTCTTGTGGTGCAAGCCGTCATCGACAAGGTGACCGATCCCGCTTCAATGCGTGCGCTGGGCTTCTGCGTCTCCGTCGCACACGCCCAGTTCATGGCCGACTTCTTCCAGCAGGCCGGTCTCAATGCCGTTGCCCTGTCTGGAGAGACCCCGCGGGAGCAGCGCAAATCTGCACTGGAGGCGCTGAGGGCCGGCGACCTGCAGGTGATCTTCTCGGTCGACCTCTTTAACGAGGGCCTTGACGTTCCCGACGTCGACACACTCCTCCTGCTGCGCCCGACGTCGAGCGCCACCGTCTTCCTTCAGCAGCTTGGCCGCGGACTTCGACGCAGCGAGGGCAAGGCAGTTCTCACTGTCCTGGACTTCATTGGGCAACACCGCAAGGAGTTCCGCTTCGAGGAGCAGTTCCGGGCGCTCACGAACCTAACCCGCAACCGACTCCTGGCCCACATCGAGCATGACTTCCCGCAGCTGCCGTCCGGCTGCCAGATCATCCTTGAGTCCAAGGCCAAAGAACTGGTCATGAACAACATCCGTAGCCAGATCGGCGTCAACGTCACGCAGCTGGCACGGGAGGTCGGCAAGTACGGCGAGCAGCGACTCACGGCGTATCTGCAAGAAAGTGGCCGCGAGTTGAAGGAGCTCTACCGAGGCACGGGTAACTCCTGGACAGGACTCCTCCGCAGAGCAGGATTGCTGAGGTCCCCCGCCGCAGAGGGTGAAGCCGCGCTCTTCAAGCGGGTGTCCGCATTCCTTCACGTCGACGATCCGGAGCGTGTAGCTGGGTACACGAAGCTCCTTGAGGATGACGCTCCCAGCTATGAGGAGCTCGATGAACGTGAGCAGGCATACGCCCGGATGCTCTATTTCTCGCTCTGGCCCCTCGGCGGCTTCGCCACATATACAGAAGCGCTGAACTCACTTCGCCCGCACAGTGCCTTCCGCGACGAGGTCCGCCAGATACTGGCCTACAACCTCGACCGCACCGACCACGTCCCGGTCCCCCTCCTCGGCGGACTGGCTGGCCTGCCGCTCACTGTCCACGCGTCGTACAGCCGCGAAGAGATATTGCCAGCACTCGGCCAGTCCTCCATCGGCGGCTCCATGCCCGGCCACTTCCAGGAGGGCGTGAAGTGGTGCGAGAACATCCAGACGGACGCTCTGCTGATCACGCTGGAGAAGGACGAGAAGGACTTCTCTCCCCAGACGCGGTACCGGGACTTCGCGATGAGCAACTTCCGCTTCCACTGGGAGTCCCAGAACCGGATATCAGACACCTCCCCTACCGGCGTCCGCTACCAGACCCACAAAGAACACGGCTCCCACGTCTTGCTGTTCGTCCGCCGCTACAAGAAGACGGACATCGGCGGACCCCAGCCATGGATGCTTCTGGGACCCGCCGAGTACGTCGAGCACACCGGTAGCAAGCCGATGGCGATCACGTGGGACCTACGGCACGAGATCCCGGCGGACGTGTTGACGTACTCGGCGATCGCGGGTTAACAGCCACTACTCGGCGCCCAGTCGTTGGACATACCTACGTAAGCCGCGCTTCTCGATCGGTTCTGCAAGGAGTTGAGGTGGCTAACGACGACCTCCATTGGTGCGCCTCACCTTCTCTGTGCCAGCCCCTGGAAGCGACCAGATGCAGGCCGCTCTGTACGTCGGACTCACACACCGGAATCAGGCCTGCGGCCGACCGCTGTCGCAGCGTCCAGCGCCAATTCCCACGGGTACTCGCTCGGTCGTCCCTGCCCCGGCTCGTTGGGCACGAACCCGCCCTCTCCGTACAGCACAGTTACGCCCGCCGCTCGCAACGTCTCCACGGACCGCTCGAACGCTGGGTGCTGAGCATAGGCGGCGTTGACGCATGGCATGGCCACCGTCGGGATTCCCTTCCCGATGCCCTCAGCGACCACTCCGACGACGAACTTGGTCGTCAGCCCGAGCGCCCATTCATTCACCGAGTTGAACGTGGAGGGCGCGAACACGATCACGTCCGCTTTCGGCCACACGTCCGGCTCGCCGGGCAGCTTGTACTCGGAGCGCACGGGATGGCCGGTGAGCGCGGCCAGGCCGTCAAGACTCGACTGCAGCCATCGGGCCGCTGTAGGCGTCAAGCCGAGGCATACGTCCCATCCGCGGGCTTGAGCAGCCTCGATCACTTTGGCGACGTCGAAGACGGGGGGCGCGGCCGAGCAGAACAGATACAAAGTCCTCGTCATGCCTTCATCCGACCACATGCAACCGTCTTCGTCCCAGGAGCGATTGAGGCCGGATCGAGGCCCCACGCACCCCGAGCGCCGGTACCGTTCCAGATGACCAGTCAGGAACGGAGACCGGTATGTCCCTCGCCGACGACGACCACACAGGTTCCCGGATCAGGCAACAGAGGAAGTTGGCACGCCTGACCCAGCGGCAGCTCGCGGACCGGCTCCCGTACTCCTACAGCCTGCTCAACCAAGTGGAGTGCGGAGCCCGCCCTGCCACCGACGGTTTCGTTGCCGCCGTCGCTTCGGCACTCCGGGTCGACGCCACCGTACTCACCGGAACTGCGTCCGTCACCGAGATTCAGCAAGGTCGTTTGGCTGCCCTCGTGCGCCCCATTCGCGAAGTCCTGGACCTGTTCGACCTCGAGCCTGCCACCGAGCGCCAGGGCCGGCCTCTCCCCGAGCTCATCGCCTCAGCCGATGGCGTGTGCCAGGCCGTACGGGCAACGCACCTCCGTAAGGCTGCCTTAGTGCTGCCCGGACTCATCACGGACCTGACCCGCGCTGCGCAGACCACCCCGACAACAGCCACATGGCAGGCTCTTGCGTCCACGTACCGCACCGCACACGACATTGCCCTGAAGGTCGGTTACCGAGACCTGGCGACGGTCGCCCTTGATCGCATGGGGTGGGCTGCCCAGAGGGCATCGGACCCGTGTCTCGGTGCCATTCGGCAGTACAAGCGGGCACTCGGCCACAAGAAGACGGAGCACGACCTCGGTCGCCGCCTCGTCAGAGCCGGTCATGAATTGCTCACTGACGAGTCCTCGCGCGAGGCCCTCGCCGTCGCCGGCCAGCTGCACCTCGGAGCGTCCGCCGTCGCCGCCCGCGCAGGGGATCGCGCCGCCGTAGCCGCTCACATTGCTGCCGCCCGCGACATCGCCGACCGCATTGGAGGCGAGGCAGGCGAGGTGCACTGGCTGTCGTTCGGCCACATCAACATCTCTCTGCATGAGATGGGCGCTTCCGTCGCCATGAAGCAGTTCGACGAGGCGCTGAAGCAGGCGCGCAACCTGAAGCTGCCACCGTCGACGCCCACGTCCCGGCGTGCGCGATTTCTCGTGGACCGGGCAGTTGTGGAGATGGAGGCAGGGCACACCGACGCTGCCCTGCGACACCTCGTCGAAGCCCGGCATGCCGCACCCGAACAGACCCGCTACCACCCCGGTACACGTGAAGCCGTCAACGGGCTGCTGCACACATCTCGCCGTGCACCCGACACGCTCAACCTCATGGCCGCGTGGATCGGCCTGTAGCAGTACTCACAACGCTCACAAAACTGTGAGCGTTCCACCTCTCACCGGCCGCCACCCTGGGTCCATGCCCGATCAATGGACGAGTTGGGGGAATGCCATGGCGCTGCATGAGGCGGGCCGCAC
Source organism: Streptomyces sp. PKU-EA00015 (assembly GCF_013387495.1). Lineage (GTDB taxonomy): Bacteria > Actinomycetota > Actinomycetes > Streptomycetales > Streptomycetaceae > Streptomyces. The sequence goes on from NZ_JABZEE010000051.1 coordinate 27,533, forward strand.
ATCCTTGCGGCACTGCGCTTACTGCCCAGGGGCGGGTGCCGACTGCTGCGTGCGCGTGCACGAATCCGTCTCCGGCGGCTCGCGCACGACGGTCTACGCGCACAAGGCATGTGCTCAGGCACGTCACGTGCCCATCCTGTACCGCATCGTCCAGTCTGCTGGGCGGGCTTCATGACCCCGCGGATCATCATCACAGCCGCGGCATGGAACCTCGGTCTCGACACCGAGGAAGGCGCCCCGGAGAAGCCTCTGTTCGAGGCGCAGTGCACCAGTTGTGGTCACTCATCCGGCGCAACCGAGGGCCGACGGTTGCCAGCCGAGGCGTGGGCGCTCAAGCACACCGGCGAACGCCCCGGGCACCGCAGCTTCCGCGCGATCCAGACCAGTTTCTGGCGCGTCACCCCGGCCCCTGGCAACCCGTATGCCTCCGAGGTAGCGGAGTGACCGCAATGAGCGGCATGCGCATCTGCATTCGCTGCGACCTACCGATCAAGGGCGAGGCCGAGAAGGTGCCACAACTGTGGGCACCGACCGGGGCTCGGCCGGACGACTACAGCCACCGCGACGACGACCGCGAGTGCCGCCCTCCTGGTCGCTCCGCGATGTGAACTCCCGTCCCGGACCAATTCCTGGCAGGACCGGGTCCGGGACGGGCGGGCCCCGCGAAGGGCCCTACACGCACCACGGCGCACGGGTAGGCCGCGCGCCGAGCACGTACCGGAGGAGCATCGCATGACCGCTCTCGCAACAGAACTGACCCACGGACGCAGCCTCGTCGGGCCTGAGCTCTTCAACCGGCTCGTGAACTTCCTCGTCCAGGAAGAGAAGATCACCCGCGAGCGGGCCGAACGCGTCATGGACCAGGCGCTCGCCTTCCTCCACATGTCCGCCCACCGCGACGAGGGCCTGTCGCCGTCCCAGGCCGTGGACCCCGGATGGCACGCCTTCATGCTCCACACCCGCGACTACGCCGCCTGGTGCCAAAGGCAGTTCGGCCGGTTCATCCATCACAACCCGTTCCCCGCCCCGCAGCTCTACGACGGGGCACAGATGCGGGCCACCGTCGCCGCCATCGAGGACGCCGGCTTCGTCGTCGACCACGAACTGTGGGGCACGGCGGCCACGTGCAATCCGCCGGCCTGCTGCGGCGACGGAGGCGGATGCGGCGGCGGCAAGTAGCCGCCCTGTTCAAATTGCGCGGCCGCCGCCCCGGCGGCCGCGCCCGTCCTCCGGCACGGAGCAGCCATGCCCACCCTCGACATCACCGGCGTCAGCCGACTCACCGTCTTCCCGCTGCACGGCCTGTCCGTCGCCTACACCACCCAGTCCAGCGACCGGCGCGGCCTCGGGGACATCGCCGTGGTCGCTGTCGTCGAGCCCGACGGCGTCACCGGCGACCAGTTGTGGCACCTCGCAGCCGGCATGTACGCCAACCCACCCACCACCCAGACGCAGGCTCGCTGGATCCTCACCCAATGCACCCGCGCACGGATCTGCCGCGCCCCCCTTCACCGCGACCTGCCCACCGCCAAGTGGACGGCGGCACTGACCCGCACCGTCCACCTCGATGCGCTGTTCGCCAACCACGACATCCTCCGCACCGGCACGCTCACGATCGACTAGCGACCGCACCGGCACCCCCCTGTGAACAAAGGCCGGGAGCAAGGGACGATGTCCCCGTGACCGATCGCATCAGTGCGCTCATCTCCGCCTTCGGCGTTCTCTGCGCCTCCCTCCTCCTTATCGGCGCAGTACGCGGATACCAGACGGGCTCGTCAGCCATCTGGATCGCGGCCGGGGCGCTCGTGCTTCTCATCGAATGCATCACCCTCGTACGCGATGTCCGGCGGCTGCGGGCAGCACCCCGGGGCTCCGGAGTGGACTGAGTCAGCCGGCGCTCCCGGCCCGGCCCCGGGCCGGGAGCATCACACCGCCGTCGGCATCTCCCCCGCCTCCGACAGTTCCTCGTCGATCGTCGTCGCCGCCGCCCGCAGCACCTCGACCGCCTGGTCCAGGAACGGGTTCGGGTCGCCCGAGCGGCGGACCGCGAACACGCGGCGTACGTGCGTGGGGTTGGCGAGGCGGATCAGGTGGACGTCCTCCGACTTGCTGAGCGCCAGTTCCGGGACGATCGCGACGCCGAGCCCGTTCCGTACGAGCTCGAACGGGAGGTTGTAGTCGTTCGTGCGGAAGATGACCTCGGGACGGAAGCCTCCCGCCGCGCAGATGTGGAAGAGGGAGCGGGCCGCGTCGGTGTCCTCGCGGTAGCAGATCCAGCGTTCCGCCGAGAGGTCGCTGACCTGGATGCGTTTGCGGCGGGCCAGCCGGTGCCTCTTGGGCACGAGAACGTACAGCGGCTCCTCCAGGATCAGGGTCCGCTCCAGGTCGGGCGGGTCGTTGCGCGGCACCGTCCCGTACTCGAAGATCACGGCGAGGTCGAGCCTGCCCTCCGCGACGGCGGGCAGGGTGACCGGCGGGTCGCCCTCCTCGTAGCGGACGTCGACGTGCGGGCGGTCGCGCAGGAACTCGGTGAGCACGGCCGGCATCAGGCGGAAGCCCGCCGACCAGAAGCTGCCGAGATGCAGCCGGCCGCGTTCGGCCGCCGCGAAGGACCGCATCTCGTCCTCGGCGGCCTCCAGGTCGGCGAGCAGCCGTGCTGCCCGCCGGGCGAGTTGGGCGCCTGCGGCAGTGGGCCTGACACTGCGCGGCGAGCGCTCGAAGAGCGGTACGCCGAGGGCCCGTTCCACCGAGGCTATCTGCTGGGAGACCGCGGAGGGGGAGTAGCCGAGGCGGCGGGCGGCGGTGCGCAGTGAACCGGTGGCGACCACATCGCGGATCGCCTGCAACTGCGTCGGGGTCAGCATCAGCCGAACTTAACAACGGCTCCGGTGTCGCCGCCAGAGGTCGCCCTCGACGAAGTTCCCTGCTGTGCCGGCGTGTCGGCCGCTCGGCGGTTCGCTGCGCAGGTGGGCGCGGGTGCGCCGACGGAGCCGAGCAACAGGTCAACTGAACGATGTGTGCGGCAATGTTCATTCTGTTTCATCTTGTGTCGCCGGTTCGACTGTCGCAGATTGAGCGGCATCGAGCGGCAGGAACCGGCCACGAACATGGCCGGCCCACCAGCGAAAGGCACTGCCATGGACATACGGCTCCCGGGGCTCCGAGCCCACCGGACGAGGCGCGCCGCAGCTGCCGGCGTGGCGCTGGCCGGACTTCTTCCGCTGCTGGCGGCGTGCGGCGGCACGTCGTCGGCCGGTGCGACCGGGCCGGGATCCGCAGCGGCATCCGGCCAGGCCGCCGCGCAGGAGAAGGACCCGAAGCTGGCGGCGCTGCTGCCGAAGAAGGTGCGGGACTCCGGCGAGCTGGTCGTCGCGGAGGGGGACGACTATCCGCCTCTGGTGTCCCTCGGTCCGGACAACAAGACGCTGGTCGGCATGGAGCCGGAACTCATGCGGGCGATCGGGCAGGTGCTCGGCGTCGAGGTCAAGTTCTCCAAGGCCAGCTTCGACAGCATCATCGGCGGCGTCCAGTCGCGCCGCTACGACCTCGCCATCCAGGCCATGCTCGACAAGCCGGAACGCCGGCAGCACGTCACGTTCGTCGACTACTTCAAGACGAGCAGCGCGATCCTCGTGCAGCAGAAGAACGCGAAGTCGATCGGCTCCCTGGACGATCTGTGCGGCAGGACGGCGGCCGTCGAGAACGGCACCGCCCAGGTCGAGGACATCGAGGCGCAGGCGAAGAAGTGCGAGGCCGCGGGCAAGCCCGCCGCGAAGGCGCTGGTCTTCCCCGACTCCGTGGGCTGCTTCCAGGCGCTGTCCACCGGCCGCGCCGACGCCTTCGTGGGCGGCACCCCGACCGTCGCCTACCAGGCCGGGCAGTCGAACGGCCGGCTGCGCCAGGTCGGCGAGCCGTACCGCTTCCTGCCGTACGGAATCCTGGTGAACAAGCAGGACAAGAACCTGGTCGACGCCGTGCGGCAGGCCCTGCAGAAGCTCATCGACAACGGTGCGTACGGCGAGATCCTGGGGCGCTGGGACGTCGAGTCCGGCGCTCTCGACCGGGTCACGGTGAACGGCGCGACGGCATGAGCGAGTCCACGCTCCGCACCGCCCATGTGATCAAGACGAGCGCGGGGCGCAGGGAGATCGACGCGGTGCCGGTGCGCCGGCCGGGCCGCTGGTTCGCCTCCGCCGCGCTCGTGTTCCTCCTGGTCTTCCTCCTCGAGGGGTGGTCCGCGAACGAGCGGATGCAGTGGGCGACGGTCGGCGACCATCTCTTCGCCCCCGTCGTCCTCGAGGGCCTGGCCACGACACTCTGGCTGACGGCGGCCGCCATGGCCATCGGCGTCGCCGGGGGCGTCGTCCTGGCCGTGATGCGCCGGTCCGCCAACCCGCTGCTGTCGCGGCTGAGCTGGGTCTACGTCTGGGCGTTCCGCGGCACACCCCTCCTGGTCCAGCTGCTGTTCTGGTACTTCCTCGCCGCGATCGTGCCGGAGGTCGGACTCGGGGTGCCGTGGGGGCCGACGTTCGTCGAGTTCGACACGAACACGCTGGTGACCCAGACGTCGGCGGCGCTGCTCGGCCTCGGGCTGCACGAGGCCGCGTACATGGCGGAGATCGTCCGTTCCGGCATCGCCTCCGTGGACGACGGGCAGACGGAGGCGGCGCACGCGCTCGGCATGACGCGCCGGCAGACCCTGCGGCGCATCGTGCTGCCGCAGGCGCTGCGCATCATCATCCCGCCCACGGGCAACCAGGTGATCTCCATGCTGAAGACCACCTCACTGGTCTCGGTGATCGCCGTGCCCGAACTGCTCACCTCCATCCAGGCGATCTACTCCCGGAACTTCCAGCAGATCCCGCTGCTGACGGTGGCCTGCGCCTGGTACCTGCTGGCCGTCTCGGTGCTCGGCGTCGGCCAGTACTACCTGGAACGCCGGTACGGACGCGGCGCGAGCCGCGATCTGCCGCCGACACCGCTGCAGCGCGTACGCACCGGCCTCGCCGCTCGCCGGACCGCCCCGCAGGAGCCCGTACGCCCGAAGCCCGCGCCGCAGGAGGACCGATGACGACGACCACCGCATCACCCGTGGTGCGTGCCGAGGGTGTCCACAAGAGCTTCGGCCGGACGGAGGTGCTCAAGGGCATCGACCTGACCGTCGCCGCCGGTGAGGTGATGTGCCTGGTCGGCCCGTCCGGATCCGGCAAGTCGACCTTCCTGCGGTGCGTCAACCACCTGGAGACCATCGACGCCGGTCGGCTGTACGTGCGCGACAGGCTCATCGGCTACGAGGAGCGCGACGGCCGCGTCCACGAGCTCACCGACGCGGCGATCGCGCGGCAGCGGCGTGGGATCGGCATGGTCTTCCAGCGCTTCAACCTGTTCCCGCACATGACGGCGCTGGAGAACGTGATGGAGGCCCCGGTCCAGGTCAGGAAGGAGTCCAAGGCCGAGGCCGGGGAGCGTGCGCGGTCCCTGCTCGCCCGGGTCGGACTGGCCGATCGGGCCGGCTCCTACCCGTCGCAGCTGTCGGGCGGCCAGCAGCAACGGGTGGCGATCGCCCGGGCGTTGGCGATGCGGCCCGATCTGATGCTGTTCGACGAGCCGACCTCCGCGCTGGACCCCGAGCTCGTGGGCGAGGTCCTCGATGTGATGCGCGGGCTCGCCGAGGACGGCATGACGATGATCGTCGTCACTCATGAGATGGGGTTCGCCCGCGAGGTGGGCGACTCTCTCGTGTTCATGGACGCCGGTGTCGTCGTCGAGTCGGGCGACCCGGCCGATGTGCTGGGCTCTCCCCGTCACGCCCGCACCCGGGCATTTCTCGGCAAGGTCCGCTGACCGGTACCGCGCCGCCCTTGCCCCGGTCGGCTCTTCTGACGCCGGCCCTCGTCCGGTGCCGGTCGTCTCTTCTGACGCCGGGTCGGCTCGTCCGGTGCCGGCCCGCGCTTCCCGCGCCGGTCGGCTCTCCCGATGCCGCCGTCCTCTGCCGTGCCGCCCTTCTCCGCTGCCGCCCGCTTCGGGTACCGCCCCTTGCCCGGTACCGCTCGCTGCCCGGCGGCGCCCTTTCTTCCCGTATCGCAAAGGAAAGACCCATGCCTCGTGTCCTCGTCGTCGGAGCCGGCGTGCTCGGCGCCTCCGTGGCGCACCATCTGGTTCAGGCCGGTGCCCATGTCACCGTGATCGACGCCGGCGGCCCGGCCGCCGGAACGTCCAGCGCCACCTTCTCCATCGACGTCACCCACCTCAAGACGCCGTTCAGCTACTACGCGTTGAACCGGCGCGGCGCCGAACTGCACCAGCGGCTCGGCGAGGAACTGGGCGGAGCGGACTGGCGCCACCCGGCTCCGCTCGTGCAGTGGGGCCACACCGAGCAGGAGCAGCACGTCATCCGCGAGCGGGCCGAGCGGCTGCGGGGCTGGGGCCACGCCTGCCGCTCCGCCCACCCCGCCGAACTGGCCGACCTGGCGCCGGGCGTCTCCCCGGACGCCTGCCGGGCCGACGAACTTGTCGTCCATGAGCACGCGTGCTGGTACGACGCCCCGCTGTTCACGCGGCGACTGCTCGACCGGGCGGCTCTGGGCGGCGCGGACATCCGCTTCGGGCTGCGTGTCACGGAGGTGCTGCGCACGGGCGAGCGGATCACCGGCGTGGTGGCCGAGGGGCGCCGGTTCGATGCGGACTGGGTGGTCAACTGCGCGGGCCCGGACGCGGGGCGCATCGCCGCGCTGGCGGGTGCGTCGCTGCCGCTGAACCGGGTGCCCGGGCTCGTCGGCGAGAGCACGCGGCTGCCCGAACACGACCAGCTCGGCGCGATCCTGGCCACGCCCGGTGTCGACCTGCGGCCGGCGCCGGACGGCCGGGTCGTGTCGATCTCGTGGCCGGTGGACGCCTTGCTGCCGCCGGATGCCGAGGGCGCGGCGGACACCGAGGGCGCGGCGGATGCGGCACGGCAGGCCGACCCGGCGCTGGAGCAGGAGCTGCACCGCCTGGGCCGGGAGGTGTTCACGCCGCTGCGTGCCGCCGGGATGGCGGGCGTACGGCTCGGGGTGCGTCCGGTGCCCGCGGACGGGCTGCCCCTGGTCGGCTGCGCAGAGGCAACTCCCGGTCTCTACACGGTTGTCACGCACAGCGGTGTCACCCTGGCACCGGCGCTCGGCCTGCTCGCCGCGCGCGAAATCGTCGGCGGCCGCGCCTGCGAGGAACTCGCCGACTACCGTCCGGACCGCACCCCCGCCACGGACGTACTCGACGAGAGCGTGCAGGTCATGAGCGGCGCGGCCGCGATCACGGCGGCCTGAACGGGGGACGGTCGGACGCCGGCGCCCTTGGGGGGCGGACCTGGCGACGTCCGCACGGCGGGAGCCGTTGTCAGTGGGTACCGGCATGCTGGCGGGCATGACCTCGATCACGCTGACCGACATCGAAGCGGCACTGCACGCCGGTTGGGCCGCCGACACGTGTTCGCCCGACGACGTGGCACGCGCCGCCTGGACCGACGACAACCCGGCCTGGGGGCACTGCGACATCACCGCGCTGGTCGTGCACGACGTCTTCGGCGGTGATCTGGTGCTGGGCGAGGTCTTTCTCGGCGACGAGCAGCACGGCCACCACTGGTGGAACGTGCTGCCGCGCGGCGTCGAGATCGACCTCACCCGCGACCAGTTCCGGGACGGGCAGGCGGTGACCGGCCGGCGGATCGTCCCACGGCCGGCCGGGCGGCCGCTGCTGCGTGCGGAGGAGTACGAGCTGCTGCGCGGCCGGGTCGAGGCGCGCCTCGGCCGGCCCCTGCCCGGACCGCCCGCGGAGGGGCCCTCCCGCCGCGCCTTCGACGCCGGCGGCCACCGGCTGTCGTATCTGGACTTCGGCGGGCCGGGACGCCCGCTGCTCGCGCTGCACGGGCATTTCGGCGAGGGCCGCACGTTCGCGGACCTGGCCGCCGCGCTCGCGCCCGCGTGGCGCGTGATCGCCCTCGACCAGCGCGGTCACGGACGTTCGGACCGGCCCGGGGACTTCTCGCGCGAGGGGTACGTACGGGACGCGGCGGCGCTGCTCGACCACCTCGGGCTCAGCGGTGTCGTGGTGCTCGGGCACTCGCTGGGCGGTGTCAACGCCTACCGGCTCGCGGCGCGGCGGCCGGAGCTGGTCCGGGCGCTGGTCGTCGAGGACATCGGTGCGGAGGTCCACGACGACCTGTCGTTCTGCCTCTCCTGGCCGCACCGGGCGCCGACGCGTGCGGCGCTGGTCGAGGGGCTGGGAGAGTCCGCCCGCTATCTGGGGGACGCGATACGCGAGCACGCCGACGGGTGGGGTCTGGCCTTCGAGCCGAAGGACATGGTGCTCTCGCAACAGCAGTTGCGGGGCGACCACTGGCAGGACTGGCTCGCGACGGGCTGCCCGGCGCTCCTCGTCCACGGCGCCCACAGCGACGTCCTGAGCGCCGCACACGCCGAGGAGATGGCCACGCGCCGCCCCGGCACCACGCTCGTCCGGCTCCCTGCCGGACACACGGTGCACGAGACGGACCCGGCGGGATTCGGCGCGGCGGTACGGGATTTCCTGGGCAGCCTGTGTCCCTGAGGCGCCGGGCGTCCCTCACGGGCAGGACCGCGGCTGCGATCCCAGGTGCGGGGCGATCGGCTCAGACCACCGTCTCCGCCTCCTCCTTGATCAGCTTGCCGTCCGCCGCGATCACGAACCATTCGTCGTCCAGGCCCTGGCCGTTGACGTCCCCGGGGGTCACGTCGCCCACGTAGTAGTACAGCGGCCAGTCCCCGTAGACCGCCTGTTCGGCGCCCGTGCCCAGCTTGGTCTCCTTCAGGAGTGAGGCCTCGGTGCCCGGGCCCGCCGTCACGTCGGTCGCGGAGATGAGGGCCGGCCAGACCGCGATGCAGTCGGCGTCGCAGGTGGCCTGACCCGGCTTGTCCTTGGTGAAGCCGTAGAGCGTCCGGCCCTTGCCGTCGACGAGGATCGTGCCCAGGTCGGACTCCGCGGTCTTGACCGTGACGGTCGCGGGCGCGGGCTCCGGCGCGGGGTCGGGGGCGGCGTCGGCCGGGGCCTCCCCACCGGCGGGTGCGTCGGCGGGCGGCCGCTCCGGCGAGGGCTGTTCGGCGCTCGGGGACACCGGCCCCGCCCCGTACCCGGAGCCCGAACCGCCGGAGTCCTCGCACGACGTCACCGTGAGCAGCGCCAACGCGATCAGCGGGGCCACGATCAGAGTTCTGGTCCGGGCTGTGGTGCGGGTGCCGCGCATGGTGAGATCCCCTCGGATTCCGGTCTGCGGGAAGGAACGTACGGCGGGATGTACGGGCCCGACCGACCGGCTGTTCACTCCGATTGGCGGTGATTTCCGTTGAACGGGGCGCCGGGGAGCCCCGTACTTGACGCCGACCGGCCACGACCGGGTCGGCCCCCAACGGGAGGTTCATCCGCCATGCACAAGCGTCATGTCTCCGTCTCGGCCGCCGCCGCCCTCGTGCTCGCCGCCGCGGCGGGCGCCGTCCCCGCCTCCGCGCAAGACAGCCACGGAGGCGGCACGGCGAAGGGCGGCGCGGTGACGTTCACGAAACCGGCCCGCGGCCACGCCGTCACCTTCGCCGCCGTCCTCACCGGCGCGCACGAGGTCGCCGAGAAGGGCGGGCCCGCCGTGAACGACCCCGACGGCCAGGCCGTCGCGCTCGTCAAGGTGAAGGGCGACCGGGTCGTCTTCGCGATGCAGTGGAAGGGGTTCGTGCCGAGCCAGGGGCACATCCACGAGGGCGCCGCCGGACAGAACGGCGACGTCAAGGTCCCGTTGTTCGGCACCGAGATGCCCGACACCATCCACTCGGCGGCCGGGCACACGGTCCTCACGGACGCCGCGCTCGCCGACAGCATCCGCGAGCATCCGTCCGGGTTCTATCTGAACCTGCACAGCAAGGAGTTCCCGGGCGGCGCCGTGCGCGGGCAACTGAAACGCCTGAAGCGGAACATCAACCCGCTCCACATCATCAAGGGCGGCAAGCTGCGGGCCCTGGCGAACGGCGCGCAGGAGGTGCCGGTGACGGACCCGCACAAGGTGGGGGACGACGACGGGTACGCGGTGACCTTCCTGCACCCCGCCGGCCGCAGCGTCGACTTCTCGCTCGCCTGGGTCGACATCCAGGCGCCCCAGGCCGCGCACATCCACAAGGGCGGTTTCGGGAAGAACGGGGACGTGGTGCTGGGGCTCCTGAACAAGCCTGTCCCCGAGGGCCTGTTCGCCGTCTCCGGGCGGCTGGAGGACCAGCACAAGGGGCTGCTGGAGGAGATACGCCACAACCCGTGGGCGTTCTACTCGAACATCCACACCAAGAAGTTCCCGGACGGCGCGGTGCGCGGCCAGCTCTTCCACTGAGGGGGCAGGCCCCCGGCGACGGGGGCGTTCTACGCTCGGTGCATCAGTGTTCGACAGTGAAAGGCGGCAGCACCATGGCCAAGGTTCCCGCGGCAGCGGTGGCGGCAGGCGGACTCGTGGGCGGGTACTCGGTGGCCCGCTTCAGCGGGAAGCGTCCCCTCGGCGGGGTCGCCCTCGCCGCGGCCGGTGCCCTCGCCGCCCGCCAGTGGCATCAGGACGCAGGGCCCAAGGCCGCCGTCGGGCTGAGCGCCGCGTACGTCGCCGCCTTCGCCGGGTCGCATCCCCTGGCCAAGAAGGTGGGCGCCTGGCCGGCCGTCCTCACCGTGGCGGCCGGTGTGGCCCTCGCCTCCGTGGCGGTCACCCGCCGGAGCCACTGAGCCCGCGAAGCCGGTGAGGGGAGCGCTGAACGCTTCCGGCCCGCCGTACGTATTCCATGACACCTCCCCTAGAAGCGCTGGGCGCGTGACCGTCGGCAGGGACCGGTCACGCGCCCAGCGCACGTCCGCACGACGGCAACGGCAACGGCAACGGCAACGGCAACGGCAACGGCAACGGCAACGGCAACGTAAGCCCACTGCACATCCGCACGACGGCGACGGCCCCGTAAGCCCCCCGCACATCCGCACGGCTGACCCCGTCAGGCGCCCAGCGCGTGCGCGACGGTGTAGATCAGCAGACCGGCGAGCGCGCCGACCACCGTGCCGTTGATCCTGATGAACTGAAGGTCACGGCCGATGTGCGCCTCGATCTTGCGCGAGGTGTGCTCCGCGTCCCAGCTCGCGATCGTCTCCGAGATCAGCGAGGTGATCTCGGTGCGGTACGTGGTGACCAGGTACACCGCCGCGTCCTCGACCCAGCCCTCCACCTTCGCCTGGAGCCTGCTGTCCGTCGCCAGCCGGGCGCCCAGCGACAGCAGCGAGGCGCGGGCGCGCAGCCGGAGCTCGCTGCGGTCGTCCTCCGCCGCCGAGATGATCATGCCGCGTACGGAGGACCAGGCCGACGCGATCACGTCCTGCACCTCCGAGCGCGACAGCATCTCCGACTTCATCCGCTCGACGCGCTCCCGCGTCTGCGTGTCCGACTGGAGGTCGGCCGCGAAGTCCCCGAGGAAACGGTCGATCGCGCCGCGCGCCGGGTGGGCCGGCATGTCGCGCATCTCGGTGACGAAGCGCAGCAGCTCCCGGTAGACGCGCTCGCCGACCTTCCGGTCCACGAACCGGGGCGTCCAGCCGGGGGCGCCGCCCTCGATCGCGTCCATGACGGAGTCCGAGTGGATGACCATCCAGTCGTGGGCGCGGACGCAGATGAGGTCGACGGCCCGGTGGTGGGCGCCGTCGGCCACGACCTTCTGGAGCGTCTTGCCGATACCGGGCGCGATCTCGGCGGCCTCCGCTCGGCGGGTGATCGCCTCACCGACGACCGCCTGGACGTCGGAGTCGCGCAGGACGGTGAGCGCGCCGCGCAGGGCGGTGGACAGTTCGGAGGTGACGCGGTCGGCGTGGGCGGGCTCGGCGAGCCAGGCGCCGAGGCGGCCGCCGATGCCGAGGGCGTGCAGGCGGGCGCGTACGACGTCCTCGGAGAGGAAGTTCTCGCCGACGAAGGAGCCGAGAGCCGTGCCGAGCTGGTCCTTCTTGTTCGGGATGATCGCGGTGTGCGGGATGGGCAGGCCGAGGGGGTGGCGGAAGAGCGCGGTGACGGCGAACCAGTCGGCGAGCGCGCCGACCATGCCGGCCTCGGCCGCGGCCGCGACGTATCCGGCCCAGGGGCCGAGTCCCTCGTTCTTCGCCCAGGTGGCGAGGACGAAGATCAGCGCGACGAGCAGGAGCAGGCCGGTGGCGGTGGCCTTCATGCGCCGCACGCCCCGCCGCTTCTCCTCGTCGGCGGCGGTGTACGCGAAGCCGGGCAGCCCGGCGCCGGCGCGGGCCTCGGCCCGGGCGGTCGGCGCCGGGGGCGAGACGGCCGTCCGCACACCGTCGGCCCGCGCGGCCGCGGCCGCGGCCGCGTCTGCGCCTGCGCCGCCGGAAGCGTCCGGCAGCGCGGCATCCGCCCCGTCACCGGCTCGCACGGCACCCGAAGTCCCGCCGGAGCCCGGCGTGGAGGCGACCCCCGAAGCGCCCAGCCCGCGGTGCACGGGGCCCGAGGCTCCGGACCCGGCCGCGTCCTTTGGCCTCACGCCTCCGGCGCGCTCCGAGCCGTCCGGCTCATCCGGTTCTGTGCGTTCCATCCGCTCCACCCGTCCGCGCGTGCGTACCGTACGCATTGTCCCTACCTCGTGTACTCCTGGGGGGCACGTCGAGTTCCCGGGGCATGGCCGATGATGTGTTCATGAGCAAGCGTTCGGGGTATGCGGCTCTCGCTGCCCTCGTGTCCGCAGTCGTCCTGATCTGCGGCGGTATCTACCTCGGGGTCGGCGCCGTCAAGGCCAAGCCGGCCGTTCGCAAACCCCCGGCGGCCACGCCCCTGTGGATCGGCACCTGGGCGGCGAGCCCCGTCGGCATCGCGCCCGTCGCCACCGTCGCCGGCGCGCCCAGCGGATCGCACGGCCGGTCCGTGCGCAACGTCGTGCACACCAGCATCGGCGGCACCGCCGCGCGCGTCACCGTCTCCAACCTCTACGGCACCCTGCCGCTGCGCATCTCCGCCGTGTCCCTCGCCGTGCGCGCCGGCGACGACGGCCCGGAAGCCGTGAGGGGGACGCTGCGGCCCGTCACCTTCGGCCGGGCGACCGGCGCCACCGTCGCCCCCGGCGGGCAACTGGTCAGCGACCCGGTCGTGCTGCGCATCCCCTACGACGGCGATCTCCTGGTCACCGTCCACACGCCCGCTCCGGGCGGAGTGACCTCCCACACCCACGCCCGGCAGACGTCCTACGTCGCCGAGGGCGACCACACGCGGGACGAGGCCGGGGACGCCTACCGGACGGAGACCCGCTCCTGGCACCACGTCACCGCCGTCGACGTCCTCACCGCGGAGGCGCGCGGCGCCGTCGTCGCCGTCGGGGACTCGATCACCGACGGGGTGTCGTCCACGCCCGACACCAACCGCCGCTGGCCCGACGTGCTCGCCGACCGGCTGGCCGGACGGTACGGCGTGCTGAACGAGGGCATCAGCGGCAACCGGCTGCTCAGCCAGGACCGGGGCCCCAGCACCCTCGACCGCTTCGACCGCGACGTGCTCTCGCGCTCCGGCGCCAGGACCGTGATCGTCGCCATCGGCATCAACGACCTGCTGCGCGCGCCGTACACGCCGCCCGGCGACGGCGTCGTCACCGGCCTGACCGAGCTGTCCCGCCGCGCCCGTGCCCAGGGGCTGCGCGTGATCGGCGCGACCCTCATGCCGTGCGGCGGACACCTGCGCTGCACCCCGGCGGTGGAGGCCGAGCGCCTGGAGGTGAACGCGGCGATCCGCGCGGGCGGGATCTTCGACGCGGTCGTCGACTTCGACCGGGCGCTGCGCGATCCGTACGCACCGCAGCGGCTCCGCCCGGTGTACGACTCCGGTGACCACCTGCACCCGAGCGACGCGGGCTACGCGCGGATGGGCGCCTCGGTGGACGTCAAGGCGCTTTGACGGCGCCGGACCGGGACGCCGCGACGCCCGCGCGGACACGCCGACCCGCGCGGGCTCCGTGACCCGGTCGCCGTGCCCCCGCGCGGCGAGAGGTCAGTCGTCCAGTTCCTTGCGGCCCTGGTGGCCGTGGTGCCCCAGGTGGCCCCGGCTTTTCCTGTCCTTCTCCAGCCGGGCGCGCTCGGCCCGCTCGGCCTTCACGCGCTGCTTCTCGGCCTTGGTGCGCTTGCGTTCCACCCCGACGCCGCCCATGAGGGCCAGCCCCTTGACGATCACACGCGGCGCGGACGGGTCCGGTGCGCCGTCGACGCTGCCGTGCTCGCCGAAGCCGCCCAGGAGGCCGATGCCCTTGACCTCGACGTTCAGGTCGGGCGGGACGACGACCTGCACGCCGCCCATGATCGCGAAGCAGGTGATCACCGTCTCGCGGTCCTCGAACCGGGCTTCCCGCAGATCGAGCTCGCCGCCTGCCATGAGGGTGAAGGCGGTGAAGCGGCGGCCGACGGTCCAGGTCCCCCTGCGCCCGAACCCGCCCCAGAAGGCGAACGCCCCCTTCGAGGTCGCCGGCCTTCCGATGCGCTCCGCCCAGCCGCCGGAGGCCGGGGCGGGAGCGGCCGCGTCGACCGGCACGACCGTCCCGGCGGCGGGCAGGTCGCGCACCAGCGGCACCAACTCGCCGTGCGTACGCGCGCTGTACGCGGCCTCCAGGCGCTGCCCGAACTCCTCCATGTCGAGCCGCCCCTCGGCCACGGCTTCGCGCAGCCGCTCGGCCACGCGCTCCCGTTCGGAGTCGGACGCACGCATCTCGGAGGGTTCGCTCGTCATGTCGCCAGACTAGTCAGGCGGATCGATCCGCGTACATCTTCGCGATCACGGCCTCGATGTCCGGCTCCCGTACCGACAGGTCGACCAGCGGATACCGCTCCGCCAGGGCCGCGACGAGGGGCGCCGCCGACATCGAGGCGGGGAACGCCAGCCACTGTCTGGGGCCTTCCACCTTCACCGTCCGCGCCGCGTCGAGGGTGATGGGCGGCAGCTCCCGCTCCAGGTCGACGACCAGCGTCCGCTCGCTCTCGCCCACCTCGTGCAGTCCGGCGAGCGCGCCGTCGTACATCAGCTTTCCGTGGTCGATGACCATGACACGCTTGCACAGCTGCTCGATGTCGGTGAGATCGTGCGTGGTCAGCAGCACCGTCGTGCCGTGCTCGGCGTTCAGGTCGCGCAGGAACTCCCGCACCTTCGCCTTGGAGACCACGTCCAGGCCGATGGTCGGCTCGTCCAGGTAGAGCACTTCGGGGTCGTGCAGGAGGGCGGCCGCGATGTCGCCGCGCATCCGCTGACCGAGGGAGAGCTGACGCACCGGCACGTCCAACAGCTCGCCCAGATCGAGCATTTCGACGCAGCGGTCCAGGTTCTCGCGGAAGACGGCGTCCGGGACCCGGTACATGCGGTGCACCAGCCGGTACGAGTCGCGCAGCGGAAGGTCCCACCACAGGGTGGTGCGCTGCCCGAACACCACGCCGATCCGCTGCGCCAGCCGGGTGCGTTCGCGCGAGGGGTCGATGCCCGCGACCCGCAGGCGGCCGCCGCTCGGGGTGAGGATCCCGGTCAGCATCTTGATGGTGGTGGACTTCCCGGCGCCGTTCGGGCCGATGTAGCCGACCATCTCGCCGCGCGGCACGGTGAAGCTGATGCCGTCCACGGCGCGCACCCGGTGCCGCTCGCGGCGCATCCGCCCCACCTTGCGGCGTACGTCGAAGACCTTCTCGACCCCGTCGAGTTCGATGAAATCCATGACCTGACCAGCCCCTCAGTTTCCCGTGCTGCGGTACGAACGAAGGCCCGCACGCCAGGCCAGTGCCGCCAGCCCGCAGCATCCCGCGGCCACCAGGGGCGGCAGGAACGCCAGCCAGCCCGGCAGCCCGAGGGGGTCCTCGCGGCCCAGCACGTACAGCGACGGCACCCAGTTGACGAAAGCCAGCGGCACCACGAACGTCACGCCGCGCACCAGGTCCTTCGCGAAGATCGACGGCGGGTACTGGAGCAGGGTGTTCCCGCCGTACGTAAAGGAGTTCTGCACCTCGGAGGCGTCCTGCGCGAGGAACTGGAACGCCCCGCCCGCCACGAAGACGGACGCGAAGATCGCCCCGCCGCTGAGCACCATCAAGGGCACCATCGCCACCTTCACGGCCGTCCACTCGACGTCGAGGGACGCGAGCCCGTAGCCGAGCACCAGCAGCCCCTGGGTGATGCGGCCGAGCCTGCGCAGCGCGAACCGGTCGGCCGCGACCTGGGCGAGGACGGGCACGGGCCGCACCAGCAGGGTGTCCAGCGTGCCGTCGCGCACGCGCCGGCCCAGCCGGTCCATCGACCCCATGACCAGGTCGGCGAGGCCGAAGGCCGTGCTGGTGGTCCCGTACAGGAACGCGACCTCGTGCAGCGAGTAGCCGCCGAGCGCGTCGACGTGGGAGAACATCAGCAGGATCGTCACGAAGTCGAAGCCGGTGGCGGCGAAGTTGCCGAACGTCGTCATCGCGAACGAGGCACGGTACGCCATCGTGGAACGAACCCACATGGCCACGATCAGCCCGTACGCCCGCAGCGCCTCAGCCACCCTGGACCACCACCCGTCGTGTCGCGACCGACTGCAGCAGGCGTCCGGCGGCGAGCAGCGCGATCGCCCAGCCGGCCTGGAAGGCGTACGCGCCCAGCAGGTCCCAGCCGGTGTGCCTGCCGAGGAAGACGTCGGCGGGGACCTGGAGCAGAGAGGACCAGGGAAGGGCCCGCGCCACCTCGCCGAGGACGCCGGGGAAGAGGTTGAGGGGCAGCAGCATCCCGGAGAAGAAGAGCGTCGCCAGCCAGCAGATCTGCATGACCCCCGCCCCGTCCATCAGCCAGAACGCGGACAGGGCCACGAGGAAGCGGACGGCGAAGCTCACGATCACGCCCAGCGTGACCGCGAGGAGGAAGGCCAGCCAGGTCAGCGGGGACGCGGGCATCACCAGGTCGAAGGCGAGCGAGCCGAGCACCATGGGCACGATGCCGCGTCCCAGCAGGTGGAAGGCCGCCCGGCCCAGGTCTCCCGCGAGCCACCACAGTTGGAGGTCGGCGGGGCGGTAGAGGTCGACGGCGATGTCGCCGGTGCGGATGCGTTCGATCAGCTCGTCCTCGAAGCCGCCGCCCATCATGGCGCAGGTCATCAGCAGCGCCTGGCCGAGCCACACATAGGTGAGGGCCTGGGAGAGGTCGTATCCGCCGAGCTGAGGACGCTCGTCCCACAGAGCGATATAGGTGTAGGCCACGATGAAGCCGAAGACGGTGTTGGTGAACACCCCCGCCGCCGTCGCCACCCGGTACGTCGCATAGCGCCGGAACCCACCCGCCGCGACGACCGCGTACAGCCGCACAACAGCTCCTCCCCCCGCGGACGATGCGTCCTGCCCCGCCGGACGCCAAAGCGCACGACACTAGCCGAGCCCGTCGCCGGGGTGCGAGTGCTTTTCCGGCCGGAAGCACCGGGTTGCGATGATTATCGGGACAAAAAGGGCACTATGGGGGAATGAGCGACGAGCCGCAGCAGGGCTGGACACCCCGCGACGCGACAGTTCCGACGCCGGCAGCACCCGCGAGGAAGACGGAGAAGGCGGGGAAGCCGGAGAGGGCGGAGAAAACGGAGGACGGCGGCAAGCGCCCCCGCCGGCGCACCGGCTGGCGCCGCGTCATCCCGACCTGGCGCATGACGCTCGGCGCCCTCCTGCTCTGCGCGCTCCTGCTCATCGGCGGATTCCTGACCGGGTACCTGCTCGTCGACATCCCCCCGGCCAACGCCTCCGCGGTCGCCCAGAGCAACGTCTACCTCTACAAGGACGGCACGCCGATCGCCCGCGACGGCGAGATCAACCGGGAGAACGTCTCCCTCTCCCAGGTCCCGCTCGGCGTCCAGCAAGCGGTCCTCGCCGCCGAGGACCGCGACTTCTACTCCAAGCCGGCGGTCGATCCCCAGGCGATGCTCCGCGGGGCCTGGAACACCGCCACCGGCAAGGGCAAGCAGTCCGGCTCCACGATCACCCAGCAGTACGTCAAGAACTACTACCTGGGCCAGGAACAGACCGTCACCCGCAAGCTGAAGGAGTTCTTCATCGCGGTGAAGCTCGGCCGCGAGGTGAGCAAGAGCGAGATCCTCCGGGGCTACCTGAACACCAGCTACTTCGGCCGCAACGCCTACGGCATCCAGGCCGCCGCCCAGGCGTACTACGGCAAGGACGTCACCGACCTCGACACCGCCGAGGGCGCCTATCTCGCCTCTCTCCTCAAGGCGCCCAGCGCGTACGACGTCGCCACCCACCCCGGCAACCGGCCCGCGGCAGAGGGCCGGTGGAACTACGTGCTCGACGGCATGGTCAAGGAGAAGTGGCTGAGCCCGGCCGCGCGCGCCGTGATGGCCTTCCCCGCGCCGCGGCGCGACAGCGCCGCCGACGGCCTGTCAGGACAGCGCGGCTACGTCGTCCAGGCGGTCGAGGAGTACCTCAGCCGCAAGGGGATCGTCGACGAGAACACCCTCGCCACCGGGGGCTACCGGATCACCACCACCCTGGAGCCGGGCAAGCAGGACGCCCTCACCGACGCCGTCGACGACCAGGTCACCTCCCGGCTCGACACCGCCCGCGAGGCCGATCGCAACGTCCGTGTCGGCGGCGTCTCCATCGACCCGGCCACCGGCAAGGTCCTCGCCATGTACGGCGGCGTCGACTACACCAAGCAGTTCGTCAACAACGCCACCCGCCGCGACTACCAGGTCGGCTCCGCCTTCAAGCCGTTCGTCTTCACCGCGGCCGTCGAGCACGGCTCCACCACCCAGGAGGGCCGCCCCATCACGCCCAACACCGTCTACGACGGCACGACCGCTCGTCGCGTCCAGGGCTGGACCGGCGCGCCGTACGCGCCCGCCAACGAGGACGACGTGTCCTACGGCCGGGTCACCGTCAGCCGCGCCACCGACGAGTCCGTCAACGCCGTCTACGCGCAGATGGCCGTGGACGTCGGCCCGGCCAGGGTCCGGCGGACGGCGGTCGCCCTCGGCCTGCCCGCGACCACGCCGGACCTGACGGCCGCGCCGTCGATCGCGCTGGGCACGGCGACCGCCAGCGTCCTCGACATGGCGCAGGCGTACGCCACGCTCGCCAACCACGGCAGGCACGGCACGTACACGCTGGTCGAAAAGGTCACCAAGAACGGCGTCGAGGTCGACCTGCCCGCGCAGCGGATGCGCCGCGTCGTCTCCCGCGAGGCCGCCGACACCACCACCGCCATCCTGCGCAGCGTCGTCGACGGCGGCACGGGGACGGCGGCCGGAGCGGCCGGCCGGCCGGCGGCGGGCAAGACCGGCACGGCCGAGGAGGACCGGGCCGCCTGGTTCGCGGGCTACACGCCCGATCTGGTGACCGTCGTCGCCGTGATGGGCCAGAACCCCGATACCGGCGCGCAGACGCCGCTGTACGGGGCGCTGGGGCAGACCCGGATCAACGGCGGCGGCGCTCCCGCCGAGATCTGGGCCCGGTACACGGCCGCGGCACTGCAGGGCAGCCCGGTACGGGACTTCGAGCTGAAGGTGGTGGAGGACATCGAGAAGAACCGGCCCCCGTTCGACCCGCGGGACGACGGGGATGCGACCGGGCCCCGGGACCCCGGAGGCCGCGGCCGCACGGGCGGCTGGAACGAGGGCGGGTCGTGGGGGCGCGGCGGCCCGGCGAGCCCCGGCCCCTCGGCGGGCGGCCCGGGCGCCGGCGGGCCGGTGACGGGCGGGCCGGTGACGGGCGCTCCTGCCACCGGCACCACAGGCCCGGGCGCCGGCGGAACAGTCACCACGAGCCCCACCGCGGGCGTCCCGGACGGGACCCCGAGCACCACCCTCGGCACCCCCGGCACCCCCGGCCCCACCGCGGCAAGCCCGAGCGGCACCCCCGGCACACCCGGTCCCACCGCGGGCGGGCCGGGCGGGACACCCGCCACCGGCAGCCCGACGGACGTCCACCACTCCGGCGCGCCTCAGTGACCCGAGGTGGCCTTCAGCCCCACGACGGCCACCAGCAGCAGACAGACGAAGAAGATCCGGGCCGCCGTCACCGGCTCGTTCAGCACCAGCATGCCCACCACGGCCGCGCCGGCGGCGCCGATGCCCACCCAGACGCCGTAGGCCGTACCGATGGGCAGCGTCTTCGCAGCATGGGACAGCAGCACCATGCTGGCGACGATCCCGAGACCGGTGAACACGCTCGGCCAGAGCCTGGTGAACCCGTCGGTGAACTTCATCCCGATCGACCAGCCGACCTCGAGCAGACCGGCGACAACAAGCAGAACCCAGGCCATGACAGCACCTCCGAGACGCGGAACAACACGGGGTGCGTCGTCTTTGCGTAACCCGGTACGGCGCGTCTCGTCGGGCCCTCCAACGTAGCAAAGGGCGTACAAAAAGGGCTGGTGACCTCCGCCACCAGCCCCTGCGGCCCCGTCCGGGGCTCCCTTCGCCTACAGGTACAGGCCCGTGGAGTCCTCCGACCCCTGGAAACGGTCCGCCGCCACCGCGTGCAGGTCGCGCTCGCGCATCAGGACGTACGCCACGCCCCGCACCTCGACCTCGGCCCGGTCCTCCGGGTCGTACAGCACCCGGTCGCCCGGCTCCACCGTGCGCACGTTCTGTCCCACCGCGACGACCTCGGCCCAGGCCAGCCGCCGGCCCACCGCGGCGGTGGCCGGAATCACGATGCCGCCGCTGGAGCGCCGCTCGCCCTCCGGGATGTCCGTCCTGACCAGCACGCGGTCGTGCAGCATCCGGATCGGAAGCTTGTCGTGCTGGGTGCTGTGCTCATGACTGTTGGTGCTCACACGTCGAACCTACCTGCCCCTCAGCCCTTCGTGCACCGCCGGGTCACGCCCGTCGCCTGCGGGCCGACACGGCCAGCAGGCCCACCAGACCCACGGCGACGACCGCCACCGGCACCACACGCTCCAGCCGCGGCGCGCCCTCGTCGGTGACGAACTGCGCCTTCAGGTCCGACACCGCGCGGTTCACGGCGACGAAGGCACGGCCCGCCGTACGGTCCACGCTGGAGGCGACCTTCGCCTTCGCGTCGCCGATGACCGTCTTGGGGTGCATGCGCACACCGATCTCGTCGAGCATCTCGGCGAGCTGCTCGCGTCGGCGGACGATGTCCGCCTCGATCTGCGCTGGGGTCCTGGTGTCCGACACCGCGCCGCCTCCGTCGTCGTGTCCGGTAGTCCTTCATCGACAGTCTGTCAGCTCGCCGTCGCCCGCACCCCACGGCACCCCCATTACGCTCGAGGGCGTACACCCCGTGTCTGACGAGGAGAACCATGAGCGAGCGACTCCAGCCCGGCGACACCGCCCCTGCCTTCACCCTGCCCGACGCCGACGGCAACGAGGTTTCGCTCGCCGACCACAAAGGCCGCAAGGTGATCGTCTACTTCTACCCGGCGGCGCTCACGCCCGGCTGCACCAAGCAGGCCTGCGACTTCACCGACAACCTGGAGGTGCTCGCCGGCGCCGGCTACGACGTCATCGGCGTATCGCCCGACAAGCCGGAGAAGCTCGCGAAGTTCCGCGAGAAGGAGAGCCTCAGGGTCACGCTGGTCGGCGACCCCTCCAAGGAGGTCCTGGAGGCGTACGGCGCCTTCGGCGAGAAGAAGCTCTACGGCAAGACGGTGACGGGCGTCATCCGCTCCACGGTCGTTGTCGACGAGGAGGGCAAGGTCGAGCGCGCCCTCTACAACGTCAAGGCGACGGGCCATGTCGCGAAGATCATCAAGGACCTGGGCATCTGAGGCGCCTCGGCCATGGACGGCTCGTACCGCTTGCCCAAGTAAGCGGCACGGGCCGTTCCGCATTTCGGACGTGACCATCCGATATTCGGTTCGTTACTCCGTGCGAGGCCGCGAACACGTGGCCGGGACGGGGGGGCGAACGATGCCGGTCAGTCCATACACGCGCGAGCGCCTTGCCGAGGCGGCGGGCTCGTCACGGACGCTGTCGGAGGCGTTGACGAAGCTGGGGGTGGATCCGAAGGGGCCGTCACGGCGCTACATCCACGAGCGTATGAAGCGAATGGAAGTAGGCACATCGCACTTCGAGCGTGAAGGGGCCCGCTGGACCAAAGAAATCCTCGAGGCCGCTGTGGCCGCCTCGATGAATATGTGCGAGGTCCTGCGCAGACTCGGACTGGAGGTCGTGGGAGGCCACCACACTCACATCAGCCGCCGGGTAAAGGCGCTCGGCATCGACACCTCGCACTTCCACGTGCACTCCCGCCCAGGCAGGTCTGAAAAGCGACGACACCGCTCGCCCCAAGAACTGCTTGTGGAGCAGGACCCGGCCAAAGCCCGCCGAGAGCAGAGCAGCCGTCTCAAGCGAGCCATGCTGCAACTCGGCGTCGAAAACCGATGCTCACTCTGCGGCATCGAGCCAACGTGGCGTGGCCATCCACTCCCCTTGGAGGTGGACCACATCGACAGCAACTGGCGAAACAACCGCATCGAGAACCTGCGGCTTCTCTGCCCCAACTGCCATTCGGGTACGGACACTTACCGCGGCCGCGGCAAGGCGCGCCACGCAGCCGCATCCCGGCCGTCCCGCTTCGGCGGTGACGCCGGATGAGCCAGGTGCAGCGGTACACGCGAGAGCGGCTTGCCGAGGCGGCCGAGCGGTGCGCGGACATCGACGAGGTCATCACCTTCTTAGGCACCCGTCCATACGGCAAGCTGCGCCGCTATCTGCTGCGGCGCTTCGCACACTTCGGGATCGATGTCTCGCACTTCCGTCACTGCGGACCCCATACGGCGAAAACACGACCGGCAGCCGACCGGCTCCGCACTGTCGTGGCCGACTCCTTCTCCGTTGCGGAAGCACTGCGACGGCTTGGCCGCCCTGACAACGGCCAGCAGCGGGCATTGCTTCGCCGGTGGCTCACGGAAGAGGGGGTGGACACCTCGCACTTCCTGGGGCAGGCGCATCAGCGGGGTAAGCCGGGCACGACTCCCCGCAGGAAGGCCGAGGCGCTGCTCGTGAAGCACGACGGAAAGCGCCGCACCCGGTCAGCACCGCTCCGTCGGGCGCTGCACGAGATCGGTGTTCCCGAGCAATGCGACGAGTGCGGGACCGGCCCCGTATGGCTCGGTCGTCCGATGACGCTGGAAGTGGACCACATCAACGGCGACTGGAGCGACGACCGCGCCGAGAACCTGCGGCTGCTGTGCCCCAACTGCCATGCGATCACGGGTACCTGGTGCCGGGGAAGCAAGCGGCAAGCCTCACGCCGGGACCACCCGCACCGCCGCGACCGCCTGCCCGCTAACATGACATATGGCTAGCGGCGGTGGTGCAATGGTGACACAGCAGACTTAGGATCTGTGGCCCGTGAAACGGCTTGAGGGTTCGAATCCCTTCCGCCGCACCCGCAAACGGCCTGCGAATCGAAGGTTCGATTCGCAGGCCGTTTCATGCGGCCGGTCCGAGCTCAGCCCAACAACTCCCGCACCACCGGCACCAGCGCGCGAAACGCCTTCCCCCTGTGGCTGATCGCGTTCTTCTCCTCCGGCGTCAGTTCCGCGCACGTCCGCGTCTCGCCCTCGGGCTGGAGGATCGGGTCGTAGCCGAATCCGTTGGTCCCGCGCGGGGAGCGGCGCAGGGTGCCGCGGAGGCGGCCCTCGACCACGCGTTCCGTGCCGTCCGGCAGGGCGAGCGCGGCCGCACAGGCGAAGTGGGCGCCGCGATGCGGAGTGTCGATGTCCGAGAGTTGGGCGAGCAGCAGGTCCAGGTTGGCCTTGTCGTCGCCGTGGGTGCCGGCCCAGCGGGCGGAGAAGATACCGGGCGCGCCGCCGAGGACGTCGACACAGAGGCCGGAGTCGTCGGCGACGGCGGGCAGGCCGGTGGCGCGGGCGAGCGCGTGGGCCTTGAGGAGCGCGTTCTCGGCGAAGGTGACGCCGGTCTCCTTGACGTCGGGGAGGTCGGGGTAGGCATCGGCGCCGACGAGGTCGTGGGTGATGCCCGCGTCGGCGAGGATGGCCTTCAGTTCGGTGATCTTCCCGGCGCTGCGGGTGGCGAGAATCAGGCGCGTCATGACCCCAGTATCTACGGCGTGCAGACCTTGCCGATCTCGGCGGCCGCGTCGGTGACGGGCTTCAGGTCGGGAGTCGTGTCGCCGCCGTCGATGGACTTGCGCACGTTGTCGACGCCGGCGGCGAGGTCGTCGACGGCCTTGCTGAGGTCGGCGTTGTCGGTCTTGTCGCCGAGATTGTCCAGCTCGCGGTCGATGTCGTCGAGGGCCTGCCGCGCCTGGGTGGGGTCCTCGGCCGCGCTGGAGGCGGCCTGCTGAAGCTTGTCCACGCTGGTGGCGATGGCGTCGGCGGTCTCGACACAGTCCATCGCCGTGTTGAGTGCGCTGCAGCCGACGGCTGCGGGCACCAGCAGAGCGGCTGTGGCGATCGTGATGGCTATGCGGCGGCGCGCAGACATGCAGGTCCTCCCAGGTACGGACGGGCGCACGGTTCGGCCCGTGCGCCCGTGACTCTAACGACGCCCGGCGGGCGCTCCCGGTTGCTGCGCCACCGGGAGAAAGGCGCTACGCGAAGTGTTACGCCGGCTGTCCGGTTCCGAGCGCCTCGGCCTGGAGCGCGGCGAGGTCGGCGCAGCCTCCGGTGGCGAGGTCGAGGAGGGCGTTGAGCTCCTTGCGGTCGAAGGGCTCGGCCTCGGCGGTGCCCTGGACCTCGACGAAGCGTCCGTCGCCGGTGCAGACCACGTTCATGTCGGTCTCGGCGCGCACGTCCTCCTCGTAGCAGAGGTCGAGCAGGGGGGTGCCGTCCACGATCCCGACGCTGACGGCGGCGACGGTACCGGTGAGCGGCTTGCGACCGGGCTTGATCAGCTTCTTGCCCTGCGCCCAGGTGACGGCGTCGGCGAGGGCGACGTAGGCGCCGGTGATCGCGGCGGTACGGGTGCCGCCGTCGGCCTGGAGGACGTCGCAGTCGAGGACGACGGTGTTCTCGCCGAGGGCCTTGTAGTCGATGACGGCGCGCAGGGAGCGGCCGATGAGCCGGCTGATCTCATGGGTGCGTCCGCCGATCTTGCCGCGCACGGACTCGCGGTCGCCGCGGGTGTTGGTGGAGCGCGGGAGCATCGAGTACTCCGAGGTGACCCAGCCTTCGCCGCTGCCCTTGCGCCAGCGGGGCACGCCCTCGGTGAAGGAGGCGGTGCAGAAGACCTTGGTGTCGCCGAAGGAGATGAGGACGGAGCCCTCGGCGTGCTTGCTCCAGCCGCGTTCGATGGTGACGGGGCGGAGCTGTTCGGGGGTTCGGCCGTCGATGCGTGACATGGTGCCGAGCCTATCGGCACATGGGTGAGGGGCCCGTTCCGGTGGTCCGGATCAGGCCCCTCGCGGTCCGGCGCCGGACTGCCCGGGACCGGCGCGGCTCAAGCGTCGGCGGCATCGTCGTCGACCGCACCGGGCGGCCTCGCGTCCCCGGCGGCCTCGCGTGCGTCCCTCACATCATGTCTTCGATGTCGGCCGCGATCGGGTCGGCGTCGGTGCCGATGACGACCTGGATCGCGGTGCCCATCTTCACGACGCCGTGGGCGCCGGCGGCCTTGAGCGCGGCCTCGTCGACCAGGCTGGGGTCGGCGACCTCGGTGCGGAGACGGGTGATGCAGCCCTCGATCTCTTCGATGTTGTCGATCCCGCCGAGCCCGGCGACGATCTTCTCAGCCTTGCTGGCCATGTGATTCTCCCTGCGTTCGAGCGCGCTGAGCGCTGTCTCGGCCCACCGTTGATCCTGGTCGGTCCGCTTTGTCACGGTAACGCACGGTTGGCCCATCTTCACGGGCGAGTAACCGTCTCGTACCGAATGATGACGATCACCGGCGCCCTGCCCTTCGCGAGGCGCCGGAACCGTATGCCGACTGGTCTACACCAGTCTGCGACGCCTGCCAAACAGGGGCTGTTCCGGGAGGACGCCGATGAGCACCGAGAGCGCGGCCGCGCCGCGGCACAAGTGGCGGAGCGGGCTCTTCCAGGGGCTCCAGAAAGTGGGCCGCAGCCTGCAGCTCCCGGTGGCCGTCCTGCCCGCCGCGGGCCTGCTCGTCAGTCTCGGCAACCTGTTCGCCGCGTATCTCCACGGCGACTTCTGGGACAAGACGTCCGACGTCCTGATCCAGGGCGGCACCGGCATCCTCGACGGCAACCTCGGCCTCCCGCTGCTCTTCTGCATCGGCGTCGCGATCGGCTTCGCCAAGAAGTCCGACGGTTCGACCGCGCTCGCCGCCGTGGCGGGCTTCCTCGTCTACCACAACGTCCTCAAGGCCTTTCCCGTCGACGGGTCGGTCACCGAGGAGATGCCCGAGGGCACGCCCCAGAACCCCGGGGTCCTCGGCGGCATCCTGATCGGCCTGCTGACGGCGGTCATCTGGCAGCGCTACCACCGCACGAAGCTGGTGGACTGGCTCGGATTCTTCAACGGCCGACGGCTCGTGCCGATCATCATGGCCTTCGTCTGCTGCGTCCTGGGCGTGCTGTTCGGGCTGCTGTGGGACCCGGTGGGCGACGCGCTGACCTCGTTCTCGAGGCAGCTGATCGATCTCGGGGCCTGGGGCGCGGGCATCTTCGGCGTCGCGAACCGGCTGCTCATCCCGATCGGCATGCACCAGTTCCTGAACACGTTCTTCTGGTTCCAGGCGGGCGAGTACACCCAGCCGGACGGCACGGTGGTGCAGGGCGACCTGACGCGCTTCTTCGCCGAGGACCCGTCCGCCGGCCAGTTCATGTCCGGCTTCTTCCCGATCATGATGTTCGGCCTGCCGGCGGCGGCCCTGGCCATCACGCACTGCGCCCGCCCGGAGCACCGCAAGCGGGTGGCCGGCCTGATGTTCTCCGTCGGCCTGACGTCGTTTGTGACGGGCGTGACCGAGCCGATCGAGTTCTCGTTCATGTTCGCCGCACCGCTGCTGTACGGGCTGCACGCGCTGCTCACCGGCGCCTCGATGGCGATCACCTGGGCACTCGGCGTACACGCGGGCTTCAGCTTCTCGGCGGGCTTGATCGACTACGTCGTGAACTGGCACCTGGACACGAAACCGTGGCTGATCCTGCCGATCGGCGCGTGCTTCGCGGTCGTCTACTACTTCGTGTTCCGCGTGGTGATCACGGTGTTCGACGTCCCCACACCCGGCCGTGAGCCCGAGGAGGTCCAGGAGGAGATGGAGCGGGACGCGACGAAATGACGCCGCAGCGGACGAAGTGACGCCGTAGCGAACAAGGACGCAACGCCCCCGGCCCCAGCGGCCCGGGGGCGTTTGTGCGCATTCACCGGATTGTTACCGGGCCCGCGAATTTCGCAGGTTCCTTATCCAACCCTCACCGTGCTACAACAGGTCTACACCACTCAGTGGTGTAGACCACGCGGTCCAGACCACGGCCGCATCTCCCCTGAGACGCCGCCCTCCCCCGCTTTTCTGTCCTCGGCGGCGCCTTGCCCTCCCCCGGCCTCCGGCCGGGGGGACCCCCAGGAGGAAGTTGATGTCCACGGCCAGCGCCGCCCCCGGGGCGGACAAGAAGAAGACGGGCGCGGGTGCGATGGCTGTCCTGCAGCGCATCGGCCGCAGCCTGATGCTGCCGGTCGCCGTGCTGCCCGCGGCCGCGCTGCTCGTGCGTTTCGGTCAGCCCGACATGCTCGGCAGGGAGTCGTTCCCGACCTTCGTCACCGAGATCGCCGGGTACATGGCGGCAGGTGGCGGAGCCCTGCTCGACAACATGGCACTGCTGTTCGCCGTCGGTATCGCGATCGGCTTCGCGAAGAAGTCGGACGGGTCGACGGCCCTCGCGGCGGTGGCCGGTTACCTCGTCTTCAAGAGCGTGCTCGGCACCTTCACGGACAGCAGCCTGCCCAAGAAGGAAGCCATAGTCGACGGCAAGATCGTCATGGTGGAGCAGGCGGTCGACGCCAAGGTGCTCGGCGGCGTGGTCATGGGCCTCATCGTGGCCCTGCTCTACCAGCGCTTCTACCGCACCAAGCTGCCGGACTGGGCCGGCTTCTTCGGCGGCCGCCGCCTCGTCCCGATCCTGTCGGCCTTCGCGGGTCTGCTCACCGGCATCGTCTTCGGCCTGATCTGGCCGTGGCTCGGCTCGGGTCTGCACTGGTTCGGCGAGAGCCTGGTCAGCTCCGGGGCCGTGGGCGCCGGCATCTTCGGTGTCGCCAACCGTGCGCTGATCCCGGTCGGCATGCACCACCTGCTCAACTCGTTCCCGTGGTTCCAGGCCGGTTCCTACGAGGGCAAGAGCGGCGACATCGCCCGCTTCCTCGCCGGTGACCCGTCCGCCGGACAGTTCATGACCGGCTTCTTCCCGATCATGATGTTCGCGCTCCCGGCCGCCTGCCTCGCCATCGTGCACTGCGCCCGCCCCGAGCGCCGCAAGGTCGTCGGCGGCATGATGTTCTCGCTCGCCCTGACCTCCTTCGTCACGGGTGTCACCGAGCCGATCGAGTTCACCTTCATGTTCATCGCGCCGGTCCTGTACGCGATCCACGCGGTGCTCACCGGTGTCTCGATGGCCCTGACCTGGGCGCTCGGCATGAAGGACGGATTCGGCTTCTCGGCCGGCGCGGTGGACTTCGTGCTCAACCTGGGCATCGCGTCCAACCCGTGGGGCCTGGCCCTGGTCGGCCTGTGCTTCGCGGCGGTCTACTACGCGGTCTTCCGCTTCGCGATCACCAGGTTCAACCTCCCGACGCCGGGCCGCGAGTCCGACGAGGAGCTCGCCGAGCTGCAGAAGGCCGAGGCCAAGTAGCCCCCTCGCCCACGCCGAAGCCCCCGCCCTTGTCCTTGGGGCGGGGGCTTCCCGCGTCCGGCGGCCGGCGGCTTTCCTCAGCGTGCGCCGGTCCTCTCGTCCGGCGGCATCACATCCGGCTCCGCGAAGAACTGCCAGATGGTGATCATGGCAACGACCTGTGCGATCAGATACGCCATCTGCAGCGAGTAGTAGCGCATCTGGTACACGGACAGAAGCAGGCCCAGCCGGCTCTGCCAGTAGCGCCGCTCGCTGCGGAAGGTGTCGAGGTCGAGCGCGATACCGGTGATGGTGAGGACGAACAGCATCGCCACAACGTAGAGGGCCAGGTTGGCGTTGCTCTCCTGCGTGAACCGGTTGCCCAGCGCCCGCAGCCCTACGGGCAGAGCGAACGCCAGCGCGATCGGCAGCGCCTTGGCCGCTCCTCGGCGCCCGGGCAGCCTGCGCCACAGGGCGCCCAGCACGAATCCCGCGGCGGCCCACGTCACCATCCAGTAGAGGAAGGTGAGCACCAGGTCGGGGAGACCGAAGAGATCCGAGACGGTGTACTGCCAAGTTTCGCCGCGCACGCCCGCCAGCCAGGTGGTGAGAACACTCGCCGGCAGCCCCGGCACCACGGCGAAGCGTGCGCCGCGGCTGCCGTTGGCCCACCAGTCGTCGCGCGGGCCCAGCGCGAGAGCCGCGTCCACGACCGACACCTTCGCCGGGAGCCGGTCGGGACCGGTCGAGGTGCCGCCGACGGTGCTCGCGGGCCAGTCGTGCAGTTCGTTCAGCTCCCGTTCGAGATCCTTCCGTTTCGGCGGAACGTCGCCGAAGAGCCCCTGGTCGAGGCGGCGCAGTTCAGCGTGGATCTCCCGGTACGCGCGCGCCTTGCGCAGCAGCGCCCGACGGTCGGCCGGCACCGTGGCGGTGGCGAGGAGCCGACCGGACCGTTCGAAGGGCTGGGCCAACACGGCCCGCTGGGCGAGGAGCGTCGCAGCACCGAGCAGGGCCAGCATGTGGAGCGGCACCGCCACAGACGCGGCCAGAGCGTTCTCGAGCGCGTAGCCGACATCCATTCCGACGGCGAGCGGGAAGAAGACCAGGAGGAGCAGACGGTCCGCCGTGTCGTCGAACGGCGACACCGACGAGGGTGCGCGCCAGGAGCGGAGGGCAGCGAGCACGGCCACCGCGGTGATCATCCAGGCGTAACCGATGAGCCAGTCCTGCACGTTGGCGGCGGAGTACACGATTTCCCAGAGGATCTCCCAGCGGTGGTCCGCGGCGTAGACAGCTGAGCTGTGGTCCCTGAGCCACGTCGCCCGCTGCCAGTTGCGTTCTTTCGCCAGGACGGCGCACAGGATGACGGCCACGCTCGCCGCGCCGATCGCCGGTGCCGCCCAACGGATCTGCAGGACCCGGCGGTTGCCGGAGTAACGGCGACTGGGCGGGAGAAGACCGCCGTCGGTGGCGAGCCGCCATGCCGCCGCTACGAGGCCGAGCAGTGTGAGGGCGAGCAGGCTGGACGAGGCAAGGGCCATGGCGAGAGCAGCCGGCGGCGAGTCGTCGGAGTGGAAGACGGCGGTCGTGCTCAGCACGACGACGAACGCCGACGGCGGCAGTGCGAGGACAGCGACCCCCGTCCAGATCCGGCCGTTCGGCCGGGCGAATCCGAGGAGCACGGCGACGACCGCGAAAGCCAATCCGTGGCCGAGAAGGATCTGCTCGTCCCAGGACAGGCCGGAGCCGCTGCGCTGCAGTCGGCGGGTGATCAGATCGTCCAGCCTGGTCAGTGTGAAGAGGGCGATGCTCACGAACGCCCAGGCGACGAGATTGCGCCTGGACCGGCGCTGGTCTTCGGTCGGCGTGCCCGAGCGCCGCCGGTAACGCCGCGCCGCGGCCAGCAGAACGACGGCGATGGCGGACACCCACAGCAGGCCGCCGATCCGGTCCAGCGTCGCGGCGATGAGACGGTCCCCCTGGGCGGCCCATGAACGCTGCCAGGAGGGCTCGAGGGACACGGTCACACGGGGCGCGGGGCGGGTCTCCGACGACTTCGCGTCCTGCTGACTCTCGCCGGGCTGCTTCTTCCGCCCACTCTTGTCTTTCTCCGGCTTCTGCTTCTCGGTCTCCTGGGGCTGCCACACCAGGGCCGAATCTCCCTCTCCCAGCCCCGGCCGGGGCGCCGCTGTCACCGCTCCCTGGGGGCCGGGATCCACGGTGATCCTCTCCCAGCGGGCACCGGCCAGTGGGCGCGGCACCGCGAGTGTCACCGTCCAGCGGTCCGCGCCCGCCCGTACCCGCCACGTGCCGATGTCGATGTGCTGCCGGTAGTGGTCGACCCATGTGTGAGCCCGGTCCACGATCTTCACGCGATCGCCGTGCGTGGTCACCTCGGGGCGGCCGGTGCGCCATTCCGACCAGCGCTGTACGTTCCCCGGGCTCCTGATGAGGCAGCGCGTCGCCTGGATATAGCGGCGGCTGCGCTCACTGAGGAGAAGATCCTGCGCGAGCGGCCAGTCTGCCGGGACATCGACCCTGAGCTCGGTCGTGACCTTGGTGTACGTGCGGTCGCCGTGCTGCAGTTCGACCGAGGTGCTGGCCCGGGCACCGGCGAGAAAGTCTGTGCTGCAGACATCCGCCACTGATCTCTCCGCCGCGTCCGCGGGCACCGCCGGCACCAGAACGGCCAGGACTGCCAGCAGAACCGGCACGAGCGACACGCACGCGCGGCTTCTCAACAGATGCGCCCCCCGACTCGAATCCGTGGGGAACATCATGACGCAGAAGGCCCCCGGCCGGGGCCGGGGGCGGGCGCTGCCCGCGGCTCGGCCGGCTCAGATCTCGTACACCGCGCCCGGCACCGCGATCTCCGACGGACCGTCGTACACCGCGCGCGCGTCCGACAGGTTCCGCCCGCCGTCCGTCCACGGCGGGATGTGGGTCAGCACCAGCCGGCGCGCCTTCGCCCGCTGTGCGCAGGCGCCCGCTTCGCGGCCGTTGAGGTGGAGGTCCGGGATGTCCTCCTTGCCGTGCACGAACGACGCCTCGCACAGGAAGAGGTCCGCACCGGCGGCGAGTTCGTCCAGCGCGTCGCACACGCCCGTGTCGCCCGAGTACGTCAGCACCTTCCCGCCGTGCTCCACCCTGATCCCGTACGTCTCCACGGGGTGCGCCACCCGTTCCGTACGCACGGAGAAGGGGCCGATCTCGAAGCTCCCGGACTTCAGCGTGTGGAAGTCGAACACCTCGCTCATCGACGACGCGGAGGGCGTGTCCGCGTAGGCCGTCGTCAGCCGCTGCTCGGTGCCCTCGGGGCCGAAGACCGGCATGGGCGCGCAGCGGCCGCCGTCATGGCGGTAGTACCGGGCCACGAAGTACCCGCACATGTCGATGCAGTGGTCCGCGTGGAGGTGGCTGAGGAAGATGGCGTCGAGGTCGTAGAGACCGCAGTGGCGCTGCAGCTCGCCGAGGGCGCCATTGCCCATGTCGAGGAGCAGCCGGAAGCCGTCGGCCTCTACGAGGTAGCTCGAGCAGGCCGAATCCGCGGACGGGAACGACCCCGAGCATCCGACGACGGTGAGCTTCATTGAGCTGGAACCTCCGTGGACGAAGGAGGGCTGGGGGAAGGTCGTGCGGTGCGTCGAGCGTAAGGCGCGAAAGGGCCGGTCGCTCCTCAGCAGCGCTGTGTTGTGGGAGAACTCACCCTTACCCGGGGCCCCGAACACCGGTGCGGGCGCAGGCCGACGGGGGCGCGGGCGGGAGCACGGGAGCGCAGGTAACGTCTCCGGTATGGACACGTCGTGGTGGCTCGCCGTGATCGCCGTCGTCGTGGTCGCTCTCGTGGTCGCCGTCTCCGACGGACTCGGCCGCGGCACGCGGCGGCCGGCCGGTCGCAGGCGGCCACCGGCGCGACCGGGCGAGCGCGTACGCGAGCGCGTAGGCAGGCCGAAGGGGCGACCGTCGCCGGGCGAGATCTGGTGGGCCGATGTGCCCTACGAGGACGGTCCGGGGTCGAAGGACCGCCCGTGCCTGGTGCTGTCGGTACGGGGCGGGACGGCCCTGGTCGTGAAGATCACGAGCCGGTACCACGACGAACGCCCCGGGATGATCGCGCTGCCGCCGGGCGCGGTGGGCGATGCGCGGGGGCGGCCGAGCTTCCTGGAGACGGACGAGCTGCGGGACATACGGGTGGGCGAGTTCCGCAGGCGGGTCGGCACGGTGGACCCGGCGGTCTGGGACCAGGTCCGGCACCTGGCGGTGTGAGCCCCCGTGCCCGGGGGCTCATGCCCCGGGCCGTTCCGCGCTCCGAGCGCCCCTATTGCCTGACGGCCGTGGGAATGCCCTGGCCGATGTCGCGCCGCAGCCCTGACGGCGCGCCGGGCAGACACGGCCTGCGTTGAGGCCGGCCCCCGAGCCCGACGGGTGAACCCGCGCCGGACCGGGGCGAAGCCCCGCCCGCGATTGAGGCGCGGGGCCCCGGGGGCGGAGCCCCCGAAAGCCCCGGGCGGGGCCCGGTCACGCCCAGAGCTGGCCCTGCAGCGTCTCGATCGCCTCTTCCGTCGTCTTCGCCGTGTAGACGCCCGTCGACAGGTACTTCCACCCGCCGTCCGCCACCACGAACACGATGTCCGCCTGCTCGCCCGCCTTGACGGCCTTCCTGCCGACGCCGATCGCGGCGTGC
The DNA here is from genome assembly GCF_013387495.1 of Streptomyces sp. PKU-EA00015. Classification (GTDB taxonomy): domain Bacteria; phylum Actinomycetota; class Actinomycetes; order Streptomycetales; family Streptomycetaceae; genus Streptomyces. The sequence continues at coordinate 60,987 of NZ_JABZEE010000051.1, forward strand.
AGGGCCGCGCCCGTGGAGACGCCCGCGAAGATGCCCTCCTGCTGGAGGAGTTCGCGGGTACGGGTGACCGCGTCCGCGGAGCCGACCGAGAAGCGGGTGGTCAGCACGGACGCGTCGTAGAGCTCGGGGACGAAACCCTCGTCCAGGTTGCGCAGACCGTAGACGAGGTCGTCGTAGCGCGGCTCGGCGGCGACGATCTTGATGTCCGGCTTGTTCTCGCGCAGGTAGCGGCCGACGCCCATCAGCGTGCCCGTCGTGCCGAGGCCCGCCACGAAGTGGGTGACCGACGGCAGGTCGGCGAGGATCTCGGGGCCGGTGGTCGCGTAGTGCGCGCCCGCGTTGTCCGGGTTGCCGTACTGGTAGAGCATCACCCACGACGGGTTCTGCTCGGCGAGCTCCTTGGCGACGCGTACCGCCGTGTTGGAGCCGCCCGCCGCGGGGGACGAGATGATCTCGGCGCCCCACATCGCGAGCAGGTCCCGGCGCTCCTGGGAGGTGTTCTCCGGCATGACGCAGACGATGTGGTAGCCCTTGAGCTTGGCCGCCATCGCCAGCGAGATGCCGGTGTTGCCGCTGGTCGGTTCGAGGATGGTGCAGCCGGGGGTGAGCCGGCCGTCCTTCTCCGCCTGCTCGACCATGTGGAGCGCGGGGCGGTCCTTGATCGAGCCGGTCGGGTTGCGGTCCTCCAGCTTGGCCCAGATGCGGACGTCCTCGGACGGGGACAGCCGCGGGAGCCGCACCAGCGGCGTGTTGCCGACGGCGGCGAGCGGGGAGTCGTAACGCATCAGGATCAGACCATGCCGCCGGCGACGGCCGGCAGGATCGTCACGTTGTCGCCGTCGGACAGCTTGGTGGAGATGCCGTCGAGGAAGCGGACGTCCTCGTCGTTCAGGTAGACGTTGACGAAGCGGCGCAGCTGGTCGCCTTCGACGATGCGCTCCTTGATGCCGCTGTGCCGGGACTCGAGGTCTGCGAACAGCTCGGCGAGGGTGTCTCCACTGCCTTCGACGGCCTTGGCTCCGCCGGTGTAGGTGCGGAGGATGGTCGGGATGCGGACCTCGATGGCCATGACGTGGGCTCCTGTCGGAAGGTGGCGTAGGGGCGCGCGGCTGTGGCCCCCGCGCGAGGGGGTGCTGCTGGCGTGGTGCGCTCGTACGTCAGAACGCAGCGCGGGCCGTACACATCGCGCTGGCGAGGCGGCACAGGTCGACGTGCAGCCGCGCAACGAGCAGCAGGGTGCTCGGCGTCTTGTCGCTCACGTCGTGAAGAACCATGCGGTCATCGTATCGATTCCCGGTCCCGATCCTTGAGTGTGATCTCGCATATCGGACGGAAGTCGCTCAGGATGTGAACCACACGGGCGGAACCCCTTGTCGGACGGCCCGCCCGTGCCACTGCCCTGTGCGTCTCAGTACGCCTCGACGACCTTGACGTCCTCTTCGGTGATCTCGCCGTCCACGATGCGGAACGAGCGGAACTGGAAGGGGCCCGCGTCGTCGGTGTCGGCGGTGGAGACGAGGACGTAGTGGGCACCGGGCTCGTTCGCGTAGCTGATGTCGGTGCGCGAGGGGTACGCCTCGGTCGCGGTGTGCGAGTGGTAGATGATCACCGGCTCCTCGTCGTTGTCGTCCAGCTCGCGGTAGAGCTTGAGGAGGTCGGCCGAGTCGAACTCGTAGAACGTCGGCGAGCGGGCCGCGTTCAGCATCGGGATGAAGCGCTCGGGGCGGCCGGAGCCCTCCGGGCCGGCGACGACTCCGCAGGCCTCGTCGGGGTGGTCCGCGCGGGCGTGGGCGACGATCTGGTCGAACAGGGCCCGGGTGATGGTCAGCATGAGCGACAGGATAAACAGACGGGCCGCCGCGTACCGAGGAGTGGTACGCGGCGGCCCGGATGCTGGACGGAACCCTTACGAGCGCTTGGCGAAGGCCGCGCCCTCGGGGTTGCGGCTCTTGAGCACCAGGTAGGAGACGCCGAGGATCAGACCCCAGAGCGGGGCGCAGTACAGCGAGAGCCGGGCGTCCTTGTCGATGCCCATCATCACGATCACCATGCCGATGAAGGCGAGGGCGAACCAGCTGGTGAAGGGGGCGCCGGGCGCCTTGAAGGTCGACTCGGGCAGTTCGCCGCGGTTGGCCTTGGCCCGGTAGCGGATCTGGCTGACCAGGATCATGATCCAGGCCCACATGCCGGAGATCGTGGCGAAGGAGACGACCATCTCGAACGCCTTGCCGGGCCACTGGTAGTTGATCCAGACGCCGAACATCATCAGCAGTGCCGAGAAGGTGGTGCCGATGAGCGGGGTGCCGCTGCTGGTCAGGCGGGTGAAGATCTTCGGGCCCTGGTTGTTGAGCGCGAGGTCGCGCAGCATCCGGCCGGTGGAGTACATGCCGGAGTTGCAGGACGACAGGGCCGCGGTGAGCACGACGAAGTTGACGATGCCCGCGCCGACGGCGAGGCCCATCTTGTCGAAGGCGGCGACGAACGGGGAGACGCCCGGCTGGAAGTTGGTCCAGGAGACGACCGACAGGATCATGATCAGGGCGCCGACGTAGAAGACGGCGATACGCCACGGCACGGTGTTGATGGCCTTGGGCAGCGTCTTCTCCGGGTCCTTGGACTCGCCGGCGGTGACGCCGACCAGCTCGACCGCGAGGAAGGCGAACATGACGATCTGCAGGGTCATCAGCGTGCCGCCGATGCCCTTGGGGAAGAAGCCGCCGTCGGCCCACAGGTGGGTGACCGACGCGGTCTCACCGGCGTCGGAGAAGCCGAGGGTGAGGATGCCGAGGCAGATCAGGATCATGCCGATGATGGCGGTGACCTTGACCATCGAGAACCAGAACTCGAGCTCGCCGAAGAGCTTCACGGAGATCAGGTTCGCGCCGTAGAGGATGATCGTGAAGATCAGCGCCGAGACCCATTGCGGGATGTCGAACCAGTACGTCATGTACTGGGCGGCCGCCGTGACCTCGGTCATTCCGGTGACGACCCAGAAGAGCCAGTACGTCCAGCCGGTGACGAAGCCCGCGAAGGGACCGATGAACTCGCGCGCGTACTCGGAGAAGGAACCCGAGACGGGGCGGTACATGAGCAGTTCGCCCAGCGCCCGCATGATGAAGAAGATGACCAGGCCCGCGATGGCGTAGGCCAGGATGAGGCTGGGGCCGGCCTTCGAGATGGCCTTGCCCGCGCCGAGGAAGAGGCCGGTGCCGATGGCACCGCCGATCGCGATCATCTGGATCTGCCGGGCTCCCAGTCCACGCTGGTAACCCTCGTCCGCGCCCGCGGCCTCTTTGCCGTCGTTCGGTTCGACCTGCAACGAGGTCATGGTGATGCGCCCTTTCTCCATGCTGATCCGCCGCGACCGCTGCGTCGAGCGGTAACGGATCAGGTCCTGATCCCCCCGGATATGGATGGAGTGCCACCGGCGGTCTGCCGGTTCAAGCGCCCTCGGGGACAGGGGTGGCGTCCCCGAGCGGTCGTGAAGATCTATCACGGCAGCAGCGGTGATCCACTGAGGCGAGAGTGACGCACCCCACAGGAAGAAGTGGACAAAGGGCATGCGAAGCGTCGAAGTGTCGCGGCGCGGTGACGCGATCGTTATCCGGATTTGAGCGTCCGTTGAGCGAACACTGCCCAGGGACGGATGCCACCGTTCCGGGACAAAGCGGTACCGGAGGGCGGCTCTCAGGGCATCAGGGTCTCGATGAGCGTCTCCTGCAGCGCCCCGAGCCAGAGGTAGGCCATCACCATGGGCTTGCGCGGGTCGGAGTCCGGCAGCCGGTACAGGTCGTCGTTCTCGTCCTCGTCGGTGACCTCGAGCCGGGTGCCGATGGTCAGCCGGAGGTCGTTGAGCGCGCCCAGCCAGTGCAGGCAGTCCTCGGCGCCGAGCTCCAGCACGGCGCCGCCGTCGCCCGCGACGGTCAGCGAGTCCAGGCTGCGGACGACCGCGAGGGCGTCGTCCCGCTTGCGGGTGCGCAGGTCGTTCTCGGTGAAGCGGCGGAACTCGGCGGAGGCCGCGCGCATCTCCTCGTCCTGCGGGCCGGACTCCGGGTCCGCGTACGCCTCGGGGAAGAGGCGGGCGAGCGCCGGGTCGGAGGGCGGTTCGCTCGGCCCCTGGGCGAACAGGGCGGCCAGTGGGTCCTCGCCCTGGGCCGGCTCGTCACCCGGGCCGATGAGCTCCAGCATCTGCACGACCAGGGAGCGCAGGATGGAGATCTCGACCTCGTCCAGCGCCACGGCTGCGCCGCCGCCCTTCAGCGGCTCGAAGTGAGAGCTCATCAGCCACGGTCCTGGGAGAGCGTGGCCCACAGTCCGTATCCGTGCATCGCCTGCACGTCCCGTTCCATCTCCTCGCGGCTGCCGCTGGAGACGACGGCGCGTCCCTTGTGATGGACGTCGAGCATCAGCTTGTGCGCCTTGTCCTTGGAGTAGCCGAAGTAGGCCTGGAAGACGTAAGTGACGTAGCTCATCAGGTTGACCGGGTCGTTGTGCACCAGGGTCACCCAGGGCACATCGGGCTCGGGGACGGCCGCACTCTCCTCGGCCGACTCGGTCTGCTCGATCTCCAGTGGCACAGTCACTCCACCCATGCTGCCACCTGAGCCCCCTCGTCGCACAAACGACCCCGCCGGGAAAAACGACATCTCGTCAGACTGACGAAATGTGCGCTAGCATGATGGTCATGAACACTGCAGACCTGGGGCTGCCGGTGGACGTGCCGTCGACCGCGCTCTTCACCGATCAGTACGAGTTCACGATGCTCCAGGCGGCGCTCAAGGCCGGAACCGCCGAGCGGCGCTCGGTCTTCGAGGTCTTCACCCGCCGGCTGCCCGAGGGCCGTCGCTACGGTGTCGTCGCCGGCACCGGCCGCGTCCTGGACGCCGTGGAGAACTTCCGCTTCGACGCGGGCGTGCTCCGCTTCCTGCGCGAGCGGCACATCGTCGACGAGCCCACCCTCGAATGGCTCGCGGGCTACCGCTTCCGCGGCGACATCTGGGGCTACCCGGAGGGCGAGGTGTACTTCCCCGGCTCGCCGATCCTGCGGGTCGAGGGCTCCTTCGCCGAGTGCGTGCTGCTGGAGACCGTGATCCTGTCGATCCTCAACCACGACTCGGCGATCGCGGCGGCCGCCTCGCGCATGTCCGCGGCCGCCGGCGGACGCGGCCTGATCGAGATGGGCGCCCGCCGCACGCACGAGCTGTCCGCCGTCGCGGCCTCGCGCGCCGCGTACGTCGGCGGGTTCGACTCCACCTCCGACCTGGCGGCCGGCTTCCGCTACGCGATCCCCACGGTCGGCACCAGCGCCCACGCCTTCACCCTGCTGCACGACAGCGAACGCGGCGCCTTCCGGGCCCAGGTCGACTCGCTGGGCCGCGGCACGACCCTGCTGGTCGACACCTTCGACGTGGCCGAGGCCGTGCGCACCGCGGTCGACATCGCGGGTCCCGAGCTCGGGGCCGTACGGATCGACTCGGGCGACCTGCTGCTCGTCGCGCACCGGGTGCGCAAGCAGCTGGACGAGCTGGGCGCGGTGAACACCAGGATCGTCGTCACCTCCGACCTGGACGAGTACGCCATCGCCTCGCTCGCCGCGGCCCCGGTGGACGCGTACGGCGTGGGCACCCAGCTGGTCACCGGCAGCGGTCACCCGACCTGCGCGATGGTCTACAAGCTCGTCGCCCGGGCCCGCTCGGCGGACCCGAAGGCCCCGCTGGAGCCGGTGGCGAAGAAGTCGCTCGGCGGGAAGCTGTCGATCGGCGGCCGCAAGTGGGCCGCGCGCCGGCTGGACGAGCACGCGGTCGCCGCGGCCGAGGTCGTGGGGCTCGGCGACGTACCGCCCGCGCTGGTGGACCGGCAGCTGCTGGTGGAGCTGGTCAAGGGCGGCGACATCGTGGCCCGCGAGCCGCTGGACGCGGCGCGCGAGCGGCACATCGCGGCGCGGGCCGGGCTGCCGATGTCGGCGATGCAGCTCTCGCGCGGCGAGCCGGTGATCCCGACCGAGTACGCGTAGATCCGTGCGAGGGGGGAAGCGGGGCGTGAGCGTCCGACGCCCCCTCCCGCAGGGCCTTGCGAGTCTCTACGCTCAGTAGTTGAACCCTCGCCAGTCGTCCGGCCCGCCCGGCAGGACGAGTCCGCCGGCCACCGCGCCGACCGTCACCAGCCACCGAAGGACACCCGTCATGCACCGCGCCTTGATCGTCGTGGACGTTCAGAACGACTTCTGCGAGGGCGGCAGCCTCGCGGTGGCGGGGGGCGCCGACGTCGCAGCCGCCATCACCGAACTGATCGGCCAGGCCCAGCCGGGCTACCGCCACGTGGTCGCCACGCGCGACCACCACATCGAGCCGGGCGGACACTTCTCCGACCACCCCGACTTCGTCGACTCCTGGCCGCGGCACTGCGTCGCCGGCACGGAGGGCGTCGGCTTCCATCCGAACTTCGCGCCGGCCGTCGCCTCGGGCGCCGTCGCCGCGGTCTTCGACAAGGGCGCGTACGCGGCGGCGTACAGCGGCTTCGAGGGCTCCGACGAGAACGGTTCCACGCTGGCCGAGTGGCTGCGGGCCCGCGGCGTCACCGAGGTGGACGTCGTCGGCATCGCGACCGACCACTGTGTGCGGGCCACCGCGCTGGACGCGGCCCGCGAGGGCTTCACGACCCGTGTGCTGCTCGACCTGACCGCCGGTGTCTCGAAGGAGACGACCGAGCGCGCCCTGGAGGAGCTGCGCACGGCGGGCGTGGAGCTGAGCGGGAAGCCGGTGGTCGTCTGACCCCGCCGGGTCGTGGCCGCCGGTCAGGCGGGGCGTGCGGATCTGAGCAGGGCCCGGATCGGGTGCCACAGCCCCTGGGCCGTGCCCTGGTCCGCGCGCCACACCAGTCCGTCGGGGTGGTGCAGCACGGCGGTCACCTCGTCCGGCGTCGGTGGCTCGGCGTTGCCGCGCAGGTAGACCGCGCGGAGACCCAGATTGCGCAGCCGGGTCAGCGCCCTGGCCCGGTTCGCGGCGTGCACGAGGAACCTGACGGTGGTCCCGTCGCCGGCCGGGCTGGGCAGACTGAGCGCGACGACCACGCTGCCGTTGGGCAACTTGCAAAAACCTCCAGCGGGCATGCGGAACCACTCCCCCGTGCGTTCACTGTCAATAAGGACTTCGTCCCCCGCACCTAAACACGATCGGCCGCCGCCCGCTAGAGGGCGACGGCCGATACCCCTGTGACCTGCAGTTTTACGAATTACTTGGTCGACGGGCCAACCTGGACCGTGATCGTCTGTCCGCTGCGCGGCTCCTTGACGATCGCGATCTTGGTGTTGGTGTCAGTTACCTTGACGCCCGCCGTCGGGTTCTCCGCGTACCAGTAGACGCCCTTGCGGTCGTCGAAGACGGAGGTGCCCGGCTGCGACGCCAGCGAGAACGGGACGCCCGCGTTGTGCAGCTGGAAGGCGTCCGTCCGGTACCGGCTGAACGTCGAGTCGAACGTCTGGATCTTGTTGCGCATCAGCGTGCCGTCGGCCCACTTCAGCGGCTTGGCATGGGCGTCGACCGGAAGGACCAGACCCTCACCCGGGTGGGCGCTGGTGTTGTTGTCCTTCTGGGAGGTGTCCCACTGCCAGATCAGCAGACCGTTCTGGTACGGGTAGTGCTCGACCCAGCCGTCCTTCGGCGCCTTCCAGCCGAAGTTGTACGGGCCGGCCTTGAGGGTCTTGTCGTACGAGACGTACTGGCGGTTCTCCGCGATGTAGTACTGCTCGTACTCCTTGGTGAAGCCCTCACCGATGCGGGAGAAGCCCTTCGCGGTCCAGCCGGGGACCTCGCCCTCGGCGTTGTCCGAGAACAGCGGGGCGCCATCGGCGTTGATCACGACGGAGTCGGCCGCGAAGCCCTTGCCCGCGACGCCTCCGTCCGTCTGGTAACGGAAGCGGACGTCGACCTTCTTGCCCGCGTAGGCGTCCAGCGCGTAGACGAGCTTCTTGTGGCCGTCCGACGGGCCGGTCAGCGCCGGCTTGTCGCTCGCATCGCGGGTGATGGCCTTGCCGTCGGCCGTGCCGTCCACCGGCGTCCAGTTGGCGCCGCCGTCCGTCGACACCTCGGCGTAGAGGTAGTCGTAGTCCGCCTCGATGTCCCACCAGCCGGTGAGCTCCAGCGTGGCCTTGGACTTGCCGGAGAGGTCGACCGTGCGGGACAGGGTGTTCTTGAGGTCGTCACCCATGTCGCTCCACCACTGCTGGGAGCCCTCGGCGGGCTTCACGACAGTGGTGGTGACCTTCTTCTTCGGCAGCTCGACGAGGAGGGCCTGCGGCTTCTTGGTGTTGTACTCGGCCACACCCAGCGTGTGGGTGGACTTCGTCGCCGCCTTGGCCTTGGTGTAGTTGAGCCACCCCAGCTGCAGCTTGTCCCAGGCGGTCATGTCGCCGGGGAGGTCGCCGATGGAGTCCTTGCCGGTGCCCAGCCAGGAGCCGGCCGACATCAGGGTCCAGAAGCCGGTCGAGTTCTCGCCCTTGCCCGAGGTGTCGTAGTGGTCGGGCAGACCGAGGTCGTGGCCGTACTCGTGGGCGAAGACGCCGAGGCCGCCGTTCTCGGGCTGCACGGTGTAGTCGCCGACCCAGATGCCGGTGTCGCCGATCTGGGTGCCGCCCGCCTTGTTGTTCGCGGGGCCGGTCTTGCCGGCGTCGGTGCCGTACGCGTACCAGCGGTGGGCCCACAGGGCGTTCGGGCCCTCGGCGCCACCGCCCGCGGACTCGTCCTCGCCGGCGTGGACGAACTGGAAGTGGTCGATGTAGCCGTCGGACTCGTTGAAGTCGCCGTCGCCGTCGTGGTCGTAACGGTCCCACTTGTCGTACTCGGCGAGCGTCGCCTTGATCTCGGCGTCCGACGCGCCCTTGGCCTTCTGGTCGGCGACCCAGGCGTTGACGCCGTCGCGGACGGCGTCCCAGGCGTTGGCGCAGTTGGACTGGCCGCAGTAGTTGGAGCCGTAACGGGCCTCGTTGTAGTCGACCTTGACCCAGTCGGAGACCATGCCGTCGACCGAGTAGCGACCCGAGGAGGTCTTCTCGTAGTAGGTCTTCAGGGAGTGCTTCGGCTGCCCGTTCTCGTCCTTGCCGGTGCCGAAGTAGAGGTCCTCGAAGTGCTTCTGGTTGTAGTCGGCCTGCCAGGCGGTCGAGTTGTCCTTCGACCGGTCGGGCTCGGCGATCTTGTTGTGCTGCGGGCCGGGCGTGCCGCCGTACTTCTTGACCGGGGGCTTGGGCCCGTCCGCGCCGTCCGGGTCGAACATCGTCGTGTCGTCGACCTTGTCGCCGAACTCCACGAGGATGGTGAAGATCTTGTCGGTCTTCTCCCGGGCGAGCTCGACGTACTTCTTGTCGTCGAGCTTGACGACGTTCGAGCCGCCGCGCTTCTGCACGGTGGCGTCGCCGGTTATCAGCTGCTCCATCGCAGCGTCGCGCTGCGCCTCCTGCTGCTTGCTGAAGGGGCCGTCGAGGTCGTGGTCGACATGGGCCTTGTGCGCGGCCGGGTCGTGGCGCTCGACGGCAGCCCGGTCCGACGACTGCTGGTTGTCGGCCTGGGCGAAGGTGAACGCCGAGGCCGTCGCGGTCGTGGCGGCGAGCGCGACGACGACCGCGGACGCTCTGAACGTCCGTCGCTTGCTGGTCACTTGATGGTTCCTCCCCCGCGTCCCGTCGCCGCTGCGGACAGGAGTGTGGGGTCGTCCGCGCGCGCGGTGTACGCGTCTCAAGTGACGACATTCGACCGGAATCGGAGAAGAAAAGACAGTCCTTGACTTGAACAGGCCAACTGCACTATGCAGGAGCGGAGTTCCGATATGCGGACGGTGGCGATTCGGGACAAGGGGCGCGGATTTCCAGCCACTCGGTCGAAAGGAATGACTCCGTGCGCCCCCCATGCACCGGCACCGTGGGTTAGGTCACGCTTACTGCCGGTTCCTCACGGGCATTCAGGATCGTAGAGTCTTGCGGCGGTGCGACTACCGGCCCCAAGTCTCTCCCCGCCCCTGCCCCGAGGACGGATACCGTGATGCCGCGTCCGACTGCCGCACAGTACGCCTACGGTTCGGCCACCGTCGTCTTCTCGACCGTCGCCCTGCTGCTGCTGACCCGTACGACGGACGGCATCGCCGTCGCCGCGATCGGCGTCCTCGCCCTCGCTCTCGGCCTCGCGGTCGCGCTCGCCCTTCCCGTGCGCCGCGTGGCCGGGCCGTCCGGGGAGCGCGCCGCGTCCCGTGCGGCGGACCTCGTCGCGGCGGGCCGCGCCCCCGAGCCGACGGCCTCGGCCGCCGCCGACGGTCTCACCACCCGCGTGCCGGCGTCCCGCGCCGGGGCCGGGATCGCCGGACACTCGCTACGCCGCTGAGACGACGACCGTCTTCCCCGCCTTGTCGTGCAGGCCCTGCTTGTAGGGCTTGTCGGTCAGCACGGTGATGAGGATGACGAGCCACCAGATGCAGTAGCAGCACACCAGCGCGGGCACCCACAGCACGATGGCACGCATCAGCGCGGAACTCGTGTCCGGCGTCCGCCCGTCGTCGAGCATCGCGACCCGCAGCTTCATCAGCCGCTTGCCCACGGTCTGGCCGTTCCTCTTCGTCATGATCGTGTCGTAACCGATGTACGCGACCAGGGAGATGAGCGTCCACAGCCACTGCCGGCCCGTGTTGACCCGGTCGGTGATCTCCTCCCAGTCGTCGCCTCCCCGGGTCACATCCAAGCCGCCGGTCAACAGGGAGATCACCGCGAGGGGGATCGCGATGATCAGGATGTCGACGAGCCGTGCGACGAAGCGCTTGCCGAACTCGGCGAGCGGCGGCATTCCCGCGAGCGGATCCGCGCCGCCGTACGGACCGCCGCCTCCGTAGGGACCGCCGCCGTACGGACCGCCGCCGCCGTAGGGACCGCCGGGCGCGCCCGCGCCACCGCCGGGCGTGTCGTACGGGGAGCCGCCGCCGGGCGGCGGGCCGCCCTGCCCCCCGGCGCCGCCGTACGGAGAACCGGGCGGCGGCCCCTGGCCCTCGCCGCCGCCGGTCCCGCCGCCCTCGCCGGACGAAGGCTCCTGCGGCCTCTTGCGGAACGGGTCGTCATCGGGCGGCGGGCCGGGCGGCGGCTGATCGTTGCTCATGGGGGCAGTGCATACCGGCACAAAGGGCCTCGCAACGGCTCGCGCGCGTTCGGGGGAACACACGCCACACGGCGCACGAAGCGGATCAGCCGGTCACGAACGTGTGCGCCGCCTTGTCGTGCCAGCACTGCCGCCACGGGCGGTCGAACAGGCACCACAGCACATTGAGCACACCGAGGACGAGAACGCCCAGCACGCTGTAGACCAGCCAGCGGCGCAGCGCCGCACCGAACGTCGGCGGTTCGTGGGACTCGATGTCGAGCACCTTCACCCCGCACAGCTTCTTGCCCAGGGTGCGGCCCCACTTGGCGGTCGGCAGCGCCTCGTACAGCGCGCCGAGGACGAGGAGCGTGCCGAGGACGATGCCGAGCTGGCCCGCGGTGGTCCCGTCGATCAGCCAGACCGTGACCGTCTGTCCGGACAGCTTCGCCGCCTCGATCTTGTCGTCGATGTGGGCGAGCGCGCTCAGGACGACCGGGACCGCGACGGCGCCGACCAGCGCCCCGAGCACCAGCGTGTCGATCAGCCGGGCGGCGAACCGCTTGCCGAGGGACGCGGGCCGGGCGTTCGCCTGTGCCTGCGCGGCCGCCAGGAACGGGTCTTCGACCGGGGGCTTCCACGGCAGGACCGGCTGTCCGGCGTCGGGGGCCTGGGCCGAGTGGGCGAGCTGGTGGACCTGCTGCGCCCACGAGGCGGCGCCGCCGCCGGGGCCGTTGGTGACGGGCGTCTGTGCGGCGGGGGCCTGGACGGCCGGTGCCTGCGGCTGCGGCGACCGCTGCAGCGGTGCGGGCGACGGGGCCTGGGGCTGTGGCTGTGACGGGGACGGGGCGGGGAGGCCCGGCTGCGGCTGGGGCTGCTTGGCGGGCGCGGCGGCTCCGGCTCCGGCTCCGGCTCCGGCTCCGAGCGAGCGGATCGTCATGGTGCCGTCGGGCTCTCCGCCGGCGGCCGGTCCGCCCGGCCGCTGCGCGCGGATGGTGACCGTGTGCTCGGCCGGCTGACGGCTCGCAGGGGCATCGCCGGCGTCGTCGGCGCCGGGGCGCGGGGCGCGGATGCCGACGGTGCCGTCCGTCAGGGGCCCGTCGGCCGCGGACGGGGCGAGCGGGCGGGAGTCGCCGGGAGCGTCGCCGCGGCCGGTGCCGCTCTGCGGGGTGACCGAGCGCATGCCGGGCAACTGGCCGCCGCTCGGGTCGACGGTCCCCGAGGGCTCGGCCGGCCGGCGCGGGTCGGACGCGCCCGCACCGGAGGGGTCGGCAGCACGCGGGTCCTGGGCGCCGCCCCAGGAGACACGGTTGTCCAGGTCGCCGCCGAAGCCGGACTGGCGAGCGGCGTCCGCCTGCCAGGCGGATGCGGGTTCGGGGCGTGACGGCTCGGCGTCGGGCTCCTCGTCGAGGAAGACCGGGCCGGTCTCCTCCACGGCCGCCTGCGGGGGCGCGGGCGTCACGCGGGCGGGCGCGGGCGCCGCCGACGCGGGCGGCGCGGGCATCTCCTCGCCCGACTTGGGCGCGGGCCTGCTCGTACCGGGCACCCACGCGGCGCCGTTCCAATACCGGACATATCCGGGGATGGAGGGGTCCGGGTAGTAGCCGGGCGTGGGGCTGCTGTCGCCGGTTGCCGGGGTTGGCGCGCTCATCACCGTGGTCCCGTATCTCTTCGAGGCCTCAATACAAGGCTCCACATCTATCAGACACTCGCACGCACCTGGGCCGGTCCTTCGGTAACGACCACTTTCCGGTAAGGGCGCGGTCACGGAAAGTTGTCACCCGAAGTCGCGTAAGAGCCGTGGGGGAAGCCCCTCTCCTCCGGTGAGGCCCGCTCGGGGCGGGCCTCACCGGAGCAGGAGAGGAAGACGACGATGAAGAAGAAGACCGTGGTGGAACGCGAACTGCAGGTGAAGCTGGTGCTGTCGCCGGAGCGCAGTGTGCCCGTGCCGGCCCGGCTGACCTACCGCGCCGACGACCCGTACGCCGTCCACATCACCTTCCACACCGGCTCGGACCACCCCGTCGACTGGACGTTCGCCCGCGATCTCCTCGTCGAGGGGGTGTTCCGGCCGTGCGGCGGCGGTGACGTACGCGTGTGGCCGACGAAGTCCGCGGGCCGCAGCGTCGTCCTGATGGCGCTCAGTTCACCCGACGGTGAGGCGCTGCTGGAGGCGTCCTCGGCAGTGGTGTCCGGGTGGCTGGAGCGGACACTGAAGGTGGTGCCGCCCGGCTCGGAGACGGAGCAGCTCGGCATCGACGACGGCCTGGCCGAGCTGCTGTCCCCCACCAGGACCGAGGACGCGTAGCGGAGTGGGAGGGTGAGGTCTCAGAAGAGCTTGCCGGGATTGAGGATCCCGAGCGGGTCGAAGGTGCGGCGAATACCGCGCTGCAACTCCAGACCCACCGGCCCCAGTTCGCGTGCCAGCCATTCCTTCTTCAGCACGCCGACGCCGTGCTCGCCGGTGATGGTGCCGCCCAGCTCCAGACCGAGCGCCATGATCTCGTCGAACGACTCGCGGGCCCGCCGCGACTCGTCGGGGTCGAGGTGGTCGAAACAGACGACGGGATGGGTGTTGCCGTCACCGGCGTGCGCGCAGACGCCGATGGTGAGGTCGTACTTGTGGGCGATCGCCGCCGTGCCGTCGATCATCTCGCCCAGCTTGGAGCGCGGGACGCAGACGTCGTCGATCATCGTCGCCGACTTGACGGTCTCCAGCGCGGTCAGGGACAACCTGCGCGCGTGGAGCAGCAGTTCGGACTCGGCGGCCGTGTCGGCGGGCACGACCTCGCTCGCACCCGCCGCCTCGCAGAGCGCCGCGACCGCGGTGAGGTCGGCGGCCGGGTCGGGGGTGTCGAAGGCACACAGCAGCAGGGCCTCGGTGGTCTCCGGCAGCCCCATGTTGGCCAGCTTGTTGACCGCCCGGACGGTGGTGCGGTCCATGATCTCCAGCAGCGACGGGGTGTGGCCGCGCTCCATGATCGCGCAGACGGCGTCGCAGGCGCTCGCCGCGGAGGGGAACTCGGCGGCGAGCACGAGCTGGGCGGGCGGCTGCGGCTTGAGCGCCAGCACCGCCTCGACAACGATGCCAAGGCTGCCCTCGGAGCCCACGAACAGACGCGTGAGGTCGTAGCCCGCGACGCCCTTGGCGGTGCGCCGGCCCGTGGTCAGCAGCCTGCCGTCGGCGAGGACGACCGTCAGCCCGAGCACGTATTCGGCGGTCACCCCGTACTTGACGCAGCACAGTCCGCCGGACGCCGTTCCGATGTTGCCGCCGATGGTGCACATCTCCCAGCTGGAGGGGTCCGGCGGGTAGTACAGGCCGTGCTCGTTCACCGCGCGGGACAGCACCGCGTTGACGACGCCCGGCTCGACGACCGCGATCCGGTCGACCGGGTTGATCTCCAGGATCCGGTCCATCTTGGTCAGCGACAGCACGATGCAGCCGTCCGACGCGTTGGCCGCGCCCGACAGGCCCGTACGGGCGCCCTGCGGCACCACGGGCACGCGCAGAGCGGTCGCGGTCCGCATCACGTGCTGGACCTGCTCGACGGTCCGGGGCAGGACCACGACGGCGGGGCTGCCCGCGTCGCAGAAACTCGCCATGTCGCGCCCGTACGAAGCGGTCACGTCCGGGTCGGTGATCAGTGCCTCGGCCGGCAGTCCGGCACGCAGCCGTTCCAGGAGATCGTCCATGATCCCAGCGTCGCACCGGGGGCCATCGGTGTGAACCCGTCTGCGTTCCGCTTCGCACAACCGAGTGTGTACTTCGTATGAGCTGCCCGCTGACGCACAGTGAGCGCCATGAAGAGCGAAACCCTGAAAAACGCCGCTGTCAGCACGCTGGTCGGCGCGACGCTGGTCACCGGGGTGATCCTGCTCGCGCCCATGTGGGGGGAGGAGACGAGTACCGGGCCGGTCACCCAGCGGTCCGCGGTCCGCGCGGTGGCCGCGGCCGGTGCGGGGGCGCCGGCCGCGCCGGCGGATCTGAAGGCGCTGATCAGCGATTACGAGAACTGGCTGCGCCGCTATCCGAGTGACGGGCAGTCATGGGCGGTGCTCGGCGCGGCCTACGTGGAGCGGGGCACTCGGTTCGCGCGGCCGCAGGACTTCTCGAAGGCGGAGGAGGCGCTCAGACGCTCGATGGAGCTCAGGACGGCGAAGGAGCGGGACGACGTCCGCGCGCTGGTGGGGACGGCGGCGCTCGCCAACGCCCGGCACGACTACGTGACCGCACGCACCTGGGGCGAGCGGGCACGCAGCCGGGCCCCGAAGGCGTGGACGGTGTACCCGGTGCTCGTCGACGCCTACACCGGGCTGGGGAACCTCAAGGCCGCCGGCAAGGCGATGGACACGCTGCATGAACTGCACTCGGGGCCCCAGGTGCAGGACCGCGAGGCGCAGCTCTACCGGGACAGGGGCTGGCGGGAGGACGCCGCGGCCCTCGCGTACGACGCGACGGTTCGGGCCGACACGCGCCACGAGAAGGCCGTCGCGCTCGTGCGGCAGGGTGATCTGGCCTGGGAGCGGGGCGAGGCCGCCGAGGCCGTGGACCACTACGACGCGGCGCTGGCGGCCGACCCCCGCAGCCACCCTGCCCTGGCGGGACGTGCCCGCGCCCTGGTGGCGCTGGACCGCACGGATGAGGCGCAGCGGGACTACCAGGAGGCACTCGACATGGCGCCGCTGCCCGAGTACGCGCTGGAGGCGGGCGAGTTGGCCGAGTCGCTCGGCCTGGACGGGGACGCGGCGACCCAGTACGCCCGGGTGCGGACGCTGGTCGGGGAGGCACGTGCCCACGGGGTCGACGGCGACCTGGTGCTGGCGCGGTACGAGGCGGACCACGGCGACCCGGAGTCGGCGGTGCGGCGCCTCCAGGGCGAATGGTGGCGCGGCCATCGCAGCGTGCACGTCGCGGACGCGATGGGCTGGGCGCTGTACCGGGCGGACCGCGCGGAGGACGCGCTGCCGTTCGCGAAGCTCGCGACGGGGCGGGAGGCGCGGAATGCGCTGTTCTCGTACCACCGGGGCGAGATCGAGCAGGCACTCGGCGACGAGGGGCGGGCGCGCCGGTACTTCGAGGACGCGCTGCGCATCAACCCGGACTTCTCGCCCCTGTACGCGCCGGCGGCCCGCGAGGCGCTGGAGGCGCTCGGCGAGCCGCCGGCGGAGGGTCCGATGGACGTGGACGGGGACGGGCTGCCGGACAAGGAGCCGTGGGAGCCGCCGGTGGTGCCGCCGGCTGCGCCCGCGGGGGCGGGGGTGCCGTCGGCGGAGCCGTCCGCGAGTCCGTCGGCGAGTCCGTCTGTGACGCCTTCGCAGCCGGTGGCACAGCCGTCGGTGTCGGCGCCGGCCTCGCCCTCGCCCTCGTGGTCACCCTCGGCGTCGGCGTCGCCGGGTGTGGTGTCGGTGGGGCCGTCGCCGCAGGTGTCCGGGGCGGGTTGATCTTCCCCCACCCCGCCGACGCTTGAGGCACAGGGGTCCGGGCGGAGCCCCGGCAAAGGCGTCGGGCACCCGGTGACCGCGGAACCGGGCAGGTCCGGCGCGTGCGGCGCGGGGGCGCGCCGCACGCGCCGGGCGCGGGCTACAGGTTGCCGCGCTTCGCCTGCTCGCGCTCGATCGCCTCGAACAGCGCCTTGAAGTTGCCCTTGCCGAAGCCCATCGAGCCGTGTCGTTCGATCATCTCGAAGAAGACCGTCGGGCGGTCCTGGACCGGCTTCGTGAAGATCTGCAGCAGGTAGCCGTCCTCGTCCCGGTCCACGAGGATCTTCAGCTCGCGCAGCGTCTCGACCGGCACCCGGGTCTCGCCGGCCCACTCGCCGAGGGTGTCGTAGTACGAGTCGGGCGTGTCGAGGAACTGGACACCGGCGGCCCGCATCGTGCGCACGGTGGCGACGATGTCGTTCGTGGCGAGCGCGATGTGCTGGACGCCCGCGCCGCCGTAGAACTCCAGGTACTCGTCGATCTGCGACTTCTTCTTCGCGATCGCGGGCTCGTTGATCGGGAACTTCACCTTCAGCGTGCCGTCGGCGACGACCTTCGACATCAGGGCGGAGTACTCGGTGGCGATGTCGTCGCCCACGAACTCCTTCATGTTGGTGAAGCCCATGACCTTGTTGTAGAACGCGACCCACTCGTTCATCCGGCCGAGCTCGACGTTGCCCACGCAGTGGTCGATCGCCTGGAAGGTGCGCTTCGCCGGCGGTTCGACGATCGGGTCCGCGGCCACGAAGCCCGGCAGGTAGGGCCCGTCGTAGTCCTTGCGCTCGACGAGCGTGTGGCGGGTCTTGCCGTAGGTGGCGATGGCGGCGAGGACGACGACCCCGTGGTCGTCCTTGACCTCGTACGGCTCGGTGATGCCCGTCGCACCGTGCTCGACGGCGTACGCGTAGGCCGCGCGCGCGTCCGGAACCTCGATGGCGAGGTCGACGACACCGTCGCCGTGCGCGGCGACGTGGTCCGCGAGGAAGCGGCCCCAGTCGGTGGACGCCTTGATCACGGACGTGAGGACGAAGCGGGCGGCGCCGTTGGTGAGGACGTAACTCGCGGTCTCGCGGCTGCCGTTCTCCGGTCCGGAGTAGGCGACGAGCTTCATGCCGAAGGCCGTGGAGTAGTAGTGCGCGGCCTGCTTGGCGTTGCCGACGGCGAAGACGACCGCGTCCATTCCCTTCACCGGGAAGGGGTCTGCCTTGCGCGCGGTCTCCGGGGTGTGATCGATGGTCATCGAGTTATCTGCCATGGCAGCAGGCTCCCCCCGGGCCGCAAGGTGCGCAATAGTTTGCGTATCGACTGGACAATCTGCCCAGCTGATCGGGCTGATTGTCGGGCGTTGTGTACAGGATGACCATTGGGGAGGCGTCATGGCGATCGATCATCTGGACGGGCGGCTCATCGTGCTGCTGGCACGGGAACCGCGCATCGGGGTGCTGGAGGCATCGCGGCGGCTGGGGGTCGCACGCGGCACCGTGCAGGCGCGCATGGACAGGCTCCAGGCGAATGGCGTGATCAGGGGCTTCGGGCCGGACGTCGACCCCGCGGCGCTGGGCTATCCCGTGACGGCCTTCGCCACTCTGGAGATCAAGCAGGGACAGGGCTCAGACGTACGGGCGCACCTGGCGACGGTCCCCGAGGTCCTGGAACTGCACACGACCACGGGTCACGGCGACATGCTCTGCCGGCTCGTCGCGCGCTCCAACGCCGACCTCCAGCGGGTGATCGACCGGGTCGTGGGCTTCGAGGGGATCGTGCGCGCGTCGACGGCGATCGTCATGGAGAACCCGGTGCCGCTGCGGATCATCCCGCTGGTGGAGCAGGCGGCGGAGGACCCGGCCGACAGGTGACCTCGGCACGGCGCCGACGATGCAAAGGAGTCATTGCAAAAAAGCGTTGCAAAGAATTCTTTGCAACGCTACCTTTGCATGCATGAGCGAGCCCCCGACGCCCAAGGTCCGCACCCTCGACCCGCACTCGCTGCGCGGTCTGGCCCATCCCCTGCGTATGCGTCTGCTGTCGTCGCTGCGGCACGACGGTCCGGCCACCGCGTCACAGCTGGCGGAGAAGTTCGGCGAGTCGAGCGGCTCCACCAGCTACCACCTGCGCCAGCTCGCCGCCCACGGCTTCGTCGAGGACGACCCGGGGCGCGGCAAGGGCCGGGAGCGCTGGTGGAAGGCGGCGGCGGACGGGACACGCTTCGACGACACCCTGTTCGCCGATCCGGACCCGGCGGTGCGCGGCGCGGCGGATCTGTTCATCCACGAAGTCGCGACCCAGCACACGCAGGAGGTCGCCACCTGGCTCGGCACCCATCACGACTGGCCCGAGGAGTGGTGGCGCAGCTCCGACCTCAGCGACTTCACGCTGCGGCTGACCGCCACGCAGGCGTTCGAGCTCAAGGAGAAGGTCCACGCGCTCATCGAGAGCTACCGGGACCTCGCACCGCCCCCCGGCACCGAGGGCGTGGCCCAGGTCCGGCTGCACACGCACGCATTTCCACGCGCCACCGACTGAGGGGACCGAAGGACATGCACGCCGACATACACCTGAGACTGCACGAACTGCGCGCCGAGGAGCTGCGCACGGAAGCCGCCTGCCATGCGCCGCGCGAGCGCATTCGGACGCAACTCGGCTGGGCTTTAGTCGAGTTGGGGCTTCGACTGCTGTGTCAGCAGCCCGGCCGCACCGGGCACACGGCCCGTCTCGCATGAGCGGGCAGGGGGGAACGGGAGCCGGCCGGCGGCGTGACCGCCGGCCGCTGGCCGCCGTCCTGGCGGCCAACGCCGTGTCCATCAGCGGCAATTCACTCACGCTCATCGGGGTCCCGTGGTTCGCCCTGGAGACCACGGGCAGCCCCGCGAAGGCCGGACTGGTCGCCTTCTGCGCGACCCTCCCGGTGGTCGTCTCGGCGATCACCGGCGGCCCGGTCATCGACCGCGTGGGCCGCCGCCGCGTCAGCGTCGTCACCGACCTGGTCTGCGCCGTCGCGCTCGCCGCGATCCCGCTCCTGCACCATGCGGGCGCGCTGCGGTTCTGGATGCTCTGCGCGCTGATGGCCGTCACCGGCCTGTTCCACGCGCCCGGCGAGACCGCGCGCCATGTCCTGGTGCCCGACCTCGCCGAGCGGGCCGGTACGAGCCTGTCGCGGGCCGCGAGCCTGTTCGACGCGGTCTCGCGCGGCGCGCGGATGACCGGGGCGGCGCTGGCCGGCGTACTGATCGCGCTGATCGGCGCGGAGGCCGTCCTTTACGTGGACGCGGCGACGTTCTGCGGCTCGGCGCTTCTGGTCTCCGTCGGCCTGCGCGGCCTGCGCGCCGCCGAGCCCCTGCGGGACGCGCCCCGTATCTCCTTCGCCGCCTACCGGGCCGAACTGCGGGAGGGGTACGCCTTCCTGCTGCGCAGCAGGCTGCTGCTCGGTGTCGTCCTGATGGTGATGCTCACCAACGGCCTCGATCAGGGCTGGAGTTCGGTCCTGCTGCCCGTGCACGCACGCGAGAATCTGGGCGGCGCACGCGATCTCGGCCTGCTCGTCGCCGTCTTCGGCGGCTGCGCGCTGCTCGGCGCCCTGCTGTACGCGGCAGTCGGGCACCGCTTCCCGCGGCGCGTCCTGTTCACGGTCGCGTTCCTGCTGTGCGGGCTGCCGCGGTTCGTGGTGGCCGCACTGGTGGACGGGACTCCGCCGCTCGCCGCCACGATGGCGGTCGGCGGGCTGGGCGCGGGCATGCTCAACCCGATCCTGACGACCGTGATCTACGAGCGGATCCCCGAGGAGCTGCGCAGCCGGGTCGCGAGCACGACGACGGCCGGGGTGCTGATGACGATGCCGCTCGGCGGTCTGGCGGCCGGCTACCTGGTCGAGCGGGCCGGACTCGTGACGGCGCTGCTGGCCCTCGGCGGGCTGTACTTCCTGACGACGCTGGCACCGGCCGTGTTCCCGTCCTGGCGGGAGCTGGACCGAGCGGACGCGGGCGACAAGGGCACGGGACAGGGCTCGGAGGGACCAGGGGATGCCGGACCGGGCTCGGACGGACCGGACTCGCACGGACCGGGCGGGGCCGTGACGGACGACGCCGCGGGCGTCAGCAGCTCGGGACCTTACCGCCCCGGTCCAGCGCCCGCAGGGAGTCCACCGCGCCCTTGAGCGTGGTGACGGGGATCAGCCGCATCCCGGAGGGCAGTTCCGCCTGGGCGTCCGCGCACTCGTCCTTCGGGACCAGGAACACGGTCGCTCCGTCCCGCTTGGCCGCCTGGGTCTTCAGCGACACGCCCCCGACCGGGCCGACCTTGCCGTCGGCGGTGATCGTGCCCGTACCGGCGATGTTCCGGCCGCCGGTCAGGTCGCCGCCCGCACCGTCGCCGTCGATCTTGGCGACGATGCCGAGGGAGAACAGCAGCCCGGCGCTGGGCCCGCCGACGTCGGCCAGGTGCAGCGACACCTTCACCTTCGCGGGGTCCTCGCCGAGATAGCCGAGGGCGGCGCGGGTGGCGACGTTCTGCGACTGCTCCATGTCGCGGACGTTGTGCCGCTCGATCTCCCGGTCCGACTTGCCCGCGGGGTAGACGGCGTCGCGGGGCAGCACCGCGCGGTCCGTACGGAACCATCCGTCGACGACATCGCCGAGACCGACGTCGACGGACGGACCGCTCGCCACGATCGTCGTCATGCGCAGGGCGCCCTCGGTCTCGCGCGTCGGAGCGCCGGAGATCGTGATGATCTGCCGCCCCTGGTCCTTGCCGAGCACGTCCGCGGTCATCCCGGGCTGCGCGACGACGTACGGCAGCGGCGCGAGCCCGGCGACGGCGAGCAGCGCGACGACGGGCAGGGCGCAGACGGCGAGGGCGCGGGGGCGCGTGAGACTGGAGAGCACGGTGCCAATCTATCTGCCCGTGCCACCCCGCCCCCGCCGGGCGGGGACGCCCCCGGGAAGGTCCGTCAGCGCAGGGCGTCCGCGACCTCGCGCGCCGCGTCCAGTACGCGCGGACCCACCCGCTCCGGAACGGCGTCGGCCAGCATCACCACACCGACGCTCCCCTCTATCCCGGTCACGCCCACGAGCGCCGCGGCCGCGCCGCACGCGCCGGCCTCCAGCTCGCCGTGCGTGAGGGTGTACCCGGGCTCCGCCTGGCCGTTCTGGCGCGCGGCGAGGATGGCCTTGCCGGCCGCCCCGCGGTCGAGCGGATGCCGGAAGCCCGCCCGGTAGGCGACGTGGTAGTCGGTCCAGGTCGGTTCGACGACGGCGACGGCGAGGGCATCGGCGCCGTCGACCAGGGTGAGGTGGGCGGTCGCCCCGATGTCCTCGGCGAGCGAACGCAGCGCGGGCATCGCCGCCTCGCGCACGAGCGGATGCACCTGCCGGCCGAGCCGGAGCACGCCGAGGCCGACCCTGGCCCGGCCGCCGAGGTCGCGTCGGACCAGGGCGTGCTGCTCGAGGGTGGCGAGCAGACGGTAGACGACGGTGCGGTTGACGCCGAGTTTGTTGGACAACTCGGTGACGGTCAGCCCGTGGTCGGTATCGGCGAGCAGCTTGAGGACACGAAGTCCCCTGTCGAGCGTCTGGGAGGTTTCCGCGGTCACGACGCCCTCTCTTTCGGAGTGAGTGACGGCGGTCCTCGAAGAGATGTCGCGACACCGGTCCCATCGGCGACGCACCCAGAGGCCGCCGGCAGGCCATGGCGCACCGACTGCGCTCCGCGGCGGCGCTGCCACGGGGCGTTTGCATTGCGGGGACATTAGCGAGCGGCACCGCTCAGCGGAAGGGCTCGTCCAGAATCCGGGCGATCTTCCGCCGACGCCGGGCTTTTGGTCCCCATACGGGACCTCGGAAGGCCGAGGGGGCGGCCCCCGGGGGCCGGGGCGGTGAAAGTGTGCGCGTGCGGGCTCCGTTGCGGTCGCGGCTGCGCGTGCGGGCGAGGTCGATCGCCGTTGCGCGTGCGCGCGAGGCTGCGGTCGCGGGCGTCACCGCATGCGCGTCGCCCACTCCTGCACCTTCTTGATCCGCTCGCGGATCTGCCCGGCCGTGGCCTCCGCGCTCGGCGGCCCGCCGCACACCCGGCGCAGCTCGGTGTGGATGACACCGTGGGGCTTGCCGCTCTGGTGCACGTACGCGCCGACCATGGTGTTCAGCTGCTTGCGCAGCTCCAGCAGCTCCTTGTGGGAGACCACCGGGCGCCGCTCGGCCGGCAGCTCCAGCAGGTCGGCCTCCTCGTCGGGCTTCTTGCGGCTGTGCGCGATCTGCCGCGCCTGCCGCTTCTGCAGGAGCAGTTGCACCTGGTCGGGTTCGAGCAGGCCGGGGATGCCGAGGTAGTCCTGCTCCTCCTCGCTGCCCGGGTGGGCCTGCATGCCGAACTCGGCGCCGTCGTACAGCACCCGGTCGAAGACGGCGTCGGACTCCAGCGCCTCGAAGGGCAGCATGTCCTGCTCGCCGGTGTCCTCGTCCTGCTGCTTCTCGGCCTCCGCCATCTCCTTCTCGGACTCGGCGTACGGGTCCTCCTCGCCGTCCTTCTTCGGCCGGTCGAGCACGTGGTCGCGCTCGACCTCCATCTCGGAGGCGAAACCGAGGAGGTTGGGAATCGTCGGCAGGAACACGGACGCGGTCTCGCCGCGGCGCCTGGACCGTACGAAACGGCCCACGGCCTGCGCGAAGAACAGCGGCGTCGAGATGGTCGTCGCGTACACGCCGACAGCCAGGCGCGGCACGTCGACGCCCTCGGACACCATGCGGACGGCGACCATCCAGCGGTCCTGGTTGCCGCTGAACTCCTCGATGCGCTGGGAGGCCGCGGCCTCGTCGGAGAGCACGACGGTGGCCCTGGTGCCGGTGATCTCGCGGATCAGCTTGGCGTACGCGCGGGCCGAGTCCTGGTCGGAGGCGATGACGAGCCCGCCCGCGTCCGGGATGCCCTTGCGGACCTCGGTCAGCCGCTGGTCGGCGGCGCGGAGCACGTTGGGCATCCAGTCGCCGCGGGGGTCGAGCGCGGTACGCCAGGCCTGCGAGATCGCGTCCTTGGTCATCGGCTCGCCGAGCCGGGCGGCGACCTCGTCGCCGGCCTTGGTGCGCCAGCGCATGTTGCCGCTGTAGCTGAGGAAGATCACGGGCCGGACGACGCCGTCGCCGAGCGCGTTGCCGTAGCCGTACGTGTAGTCGGCGGCGGAGCGCCGGATCCCGTCGTTCCCTTCCTCGTACGTCACGAAGGGAATGGGATTGGTGTCCGAACGGAACGGCGTGCCGGTGAGCGCGAGCCGCCGGGTGGCCGGCTCGAACGCCTCCAGGCACGCCTCGCCCCAGGACTTGGAGTCACCGGCGTGGTGGATCTCGTCGAGGATGACGAGCGTCTTGCGCTGCTCGCAGCGGTTGCGGTGCAGCATGGGCCGCACGCCGACACCGGCGTAGGTGACCGCGACCCCGTGGTACTCCTTGCTCAGCGGGCCGGCGCTGTACTCCGGGTCCAGCTTGATCCCTATCCGCGCCGCCGCGGCCGCCCACTGCTTCTTCAGGTGCTCGGTCGGCGCGACGACCGTCACCTGTTGCACGACGTGGTGGTGCAGCAGCCAGGAGGCGAGGGTCAGCGCGAACGTCGTCTTGCCGGCGCCGGGCGTGGCGACGGCGAGGAAGTCGCGCGGCTGCTCCTGGATGTACTTCTCCATGGCGCCCTGCTGCCAGGCACGCAGCTTGCTGGCCGTGCCCCAGGGGGCACGGCCGGGGAAGGCGGGTGAGAGGTGGTGGGAGGCGGTAGTAGTCACGGTCTCCGGTGAGGGATCAGTGGGCCGCCCGAAGGGCGCGGGCAGGGTGGCGGGCAGGATCGTGGCGGGCTCTGGTACGACAACCGGGCCACCCTATCGGTGGCCCGGACGTCGTCCGGACGACGCGACGCCGTGACCGCGCCGGGTGCGACTCAGCTCACAGCACGCGCCGCGAGCCGACGCAGTCGGCCCGCGATGCCGGCCAGGTCGTCCGCCGCTCCGGAGGCCACGTCGACGACGAGGTCGTACGCCGTGTCCTGGTCTGCGTCGGCGAGGTCGGCGCCGTTGAGGGCGAGGAACGTGACGGCGGCGAGCCAGGCCGTGCGCTTGTTGCCGTCGACGAAGGGATGGTTGGCGGCGATCGCGTGCAGCAGCGCCGCGGACTGCTCGTACAGGCCCTGGTGCGCGGACACGCCGAACATCCGGGCCCTGGGCCGGAGTACGGCGGATTCGTGCAGGCCCGGTGCGCGCAGCCCCGGCGGCGTCCCGCCAAAGGCGAGCGTCGCGATGCCGGTCACCTCGGTGATCGTGAGGTGTCGTGTCACTCGCCCAGCCTCCTCAGGAGATCGGCGTGGTCCGCCGCGTACCGCGCCGCTACGGCGCGCACGAGCTCGCCCTCGGCGTGCAGGTAGTGGCGGACGGCCTCGGCGAGCAGGTCCTCGGCACCGCGGGCGTCGGCCAGGTCCCGCACGGCCTGCTGCTCCGGTTCGGTCAGGCGGACGGCGAACTCGTCTTTCGACTGCATGCCGTGATCGTAGAGATCGCGGATCGCGGCCTCACGCGGATTTCACCCGCAACCGCGTCGCGACCCACGCCCCCACCAGCGCCACCCCCGCCATCGGCAGGAACACCGAGGCGAAGGCCGTCGGGTGCGACGCGGACGCGGCCGAGGCGGCGTGGGCGCCCACCGTGCCGCCGCCGAGTGCGGCGAAGGCGGCACCGCCCGACGCCAGCAGCATGATGTTCGACAGGGCGTCCGAGATCTGCAGCGCGGCCGAGTTCGTGCCCGCCTCCTCGGGGGCCGAGAGCTTGAACAGCAGCACACTCGTCGAGCCGATCACGAGCCCCATGCCGAAACAGCCGAAACCCCACGCCACGCCCACGACCCACACGGGGACGGCGTCGATCAGCACGCTCGGCGCGGTCGCGATCGCCGCGGCGACCAGCAGCATGCCGAAGACGACCAGGGGTTCGCGGTAGGGCTCGGTCCGCGGCCGGGACTGCACGTACGAACCGAGCGCCCACGTCGCTCCGCCGACCGCGAGCGACAGGCCCGCCAGGGTCGGGGACAGCCCGCGCTGGGTGACGAGCATCAGCGGCACGAAGGACTCGGCGGCGATGAACGACCCCGCGGCGATGCCGCGCAGCAGGACGACGGACGGCAGCCCGCGGGCCGCCCGGTACGTCCCCTTGGGCAGGATGCCGAGGACGCACGGAACGAGCAGCACCACGCCCGCCGCCGCGGGCAGCAACGACAGCGGGCGCAGGTCCTGGCCCGCGTACTGGAGCAGCCCCGCACCGAGCGAGATCCCGAGGGCCAGCCTGATCCGGCGCCGGTCGAACGGCGGCAGGGGCGCGGCGGCGTCCGCCGGCCCCGAGGCGCGCTGCCGGATCGCGGGCAGCGCGAGGGCGAGCGGTACGGCGACGAGCGCGGGGATGCCGAGGAAGACCCAGCGCCAGCCGAGCTGTTCGGTGACGGTGCCGGAGGCGAGCGGGCCCACCACGGACGGGACCACCCAACTCGCCGCGAAGGCCGCCATGATCGCCGGCTGGAGCCTTCCGGGATAGGCGCGGCTGACGACGACGTACAGGGCGACGATGACGAGGCCGCCGCCCAGCCCCTGGACGGCACGCCCCACGACGAACACCCACATCGCGCCCGCCGTCCCCGACAGCAGCAGTCCGGCGGCCCAGGCGGTCATCCCGCCGGCGAGCGCGCCCAGCGGACCTCTGCGGTCGGCCCACTGCCCGGCGACGACCATGCCGAAGAGACTGGTGGTGAAGTACGCGGAGAAGGCGAAGGCGTACAGCGGGATGCCGTGCAGCTCACGCGCGGCCACGGGCATCGCCGTGCCGACGGCGGTCGCCTCGAAGGCGATCAGGAAGACGACGGAGACGATGCCGATGCTGAGCGCACGGTACGACGGACCGAGAACGCCCCCGCCGTCCGGTTCCCCGGGGCTGTGGGCTGGGTCGGCGGGCAGGTGCGTGACCTCGGTGTCACGCGGTTCGGGGGCGGTCATGGGCTCCAGAGTAAGGGGCATGGCGGACTGTGGACCCTGTCATTCGACGGGACCCGCCTGGTCCCTTGGTCGTACGACCCCCTGCGACCGGGCGCGCGATCGTGAACGGCGTATGGCAGTCGCGTTGCGGCCCCGGCCACATGCTTGAGCGGCCACTCGAAGTCCGCCTACGGTCGAGGAGTTGGAACGCACGGCCGTGTGCCCGAGTGGTTGAGGGGCTCGCCTGCAAAGCGAGTTACGCCGGTTCGATTCCGGTCACGGCCTCTGTACGCACGGATGGGTGGTGGCCGCTCCCCGAGAAGGGGGCGGCCACCTTCGTGCCTACGGGCCGCACGGCCTTGCCGCGCGCCGCGGTGCGGCAGCCGGAGCGGCTGCCGTACGCACCGCCTTGCACCGTTACGAGTGGGGCGCCGCCACCGCCGACTGTGGCCGGATCGGGAGTCTGTTGACCGGGCGGCCCGTCGCCGCGCGGACCGCTGAGGCCACTGCCGCCGGGGACGTGACCACCGGGACCGCGCTCGCCGCCTTCGCGCCGAAGGGGGCCACGACGTCCCGTTCCTCGACCAGTTTCACGATGCGAATGTCCGGTGCGTCCAGCGATGTCGGGAGTGCGTAGCCCGTCAGGTCCGGGTGGCGGATCAGGCCGCGGGCCGTGCGGAGGTTCTCCGTGAGGGCCGCGCCGATGCCCTGGGTGACGCCCGCCTCGATGCGGGTCGCCAGCTGGGCCGGGTTCAGGACGCGGCCCACGTCCTGGGCCACGGCCATCTCGACCACACGGATCGAGCCGAGTTCGATGTCGACGTCGACCACCGCGCGGATCGCGCAGAACGCGAGGCCCACGAACGCGTCGCCCTGGCCCGACTCGTCCAGCGGCTCCGTCGGGTGGGGGCGGCACTGGGCCGTCGCCCACAGTTCCTTGCCGTCCATCGCCTCCGTGACCGTCGTCGAGAGCACGCCGTCGTACGACGTGATCTTGCCGTCCGTGATCTGGAGCAGCTCCGTGGACATGCCGAACTTGTGCGCCAGCGGCTGCAGGAGCTGAGTCCGCACCATCTTGGCCGCGCGTTCGACCGCGCCGCCGGAGACCCAGGTGTGGCGGCCGTGCGCCGCCGGGCCCGCCGGGGGCTGGTCGGTGTCGACCGCCGCCACGTGGACCTCTTCGATGCCCAGCGTCTCCTGAACGATCTGGCGCGCCAGGGTCGAGAACCCCGAACCGGTCTCGACCGCCGCGCAGATGACCGTCGCGATGCCGTCGTGGACCTTGACCGTCGCCGTGGAGACCTCGTCCGTGCCCTCAGCGCCGAGCATGTGCACCATGCCGAGCGCGTAGCCCACGCCGCGGCGCACCGCGCCCGGTTCGCCGGCACCCTCGGGGCCGCCCGGGAGGAGCCAGTCGTTCTCGGGGGTGTCCTTGGGCAGGGAGGGCAGCGGGTGGTCCCGTACGGCCTGGAGCAGTTCGGCGACCGGCGCCGGGCAGGTGACCGTCTGGCCGGTGGGGAGGATGTCGCCGGTGGCCAGCACGTTGCGCAGGCGGATCTCGGTCTGGTCGAGGCCGAGTCTGGCCGCGAGTTTGTCCATCTGCGCCTCGTACGCCGCGCAGACCTGCATGGCCCCCTCGCCGCGCACGTGGCCCGACGGCGGGTTGTTGGTGCGCACCGCCCAGCCCTCGATGAAGGCGTGGGGGACGACGTAGGGCCCGCATGCGAACGCGACGGCGGCGGCCAGTGATTCGGAGGACGCGTCGGCGTATGCGCCGGCGTCGAGCAGCAGTTGCGCCTCGACCTTCACCAGGTGGCCCTCGGCGTCCGCGTGGTGCCGGTAGCGCAGCAGCGTCGGGTGGCGGTGGGCGTGGCCGAGGAAGGACTCCTCGCGGGTGGCGGTGAGCTTGACCGGGCAGCCGGTCCGCAGGGCCAGCAGGCCGAGCGGGAGCTGGAAGCCGGGGTCCTCGCGGTCGCCCGTCGCGCCGGGCACGCCGGTGACGACGATCTTGACCCGCTCCTGCTCCAGGCCGAAGCAGGCGGCTGCGAGGGCGCGGTCGGCGTGCGGGTCGGTCGAGGCCGTGTACAGCTCGATGCCGCCGTCGGGCCGCGGTACGGCCAGGCCCGCCTCCGCGCCGATCGGCGCCGGGTCCTGGCGGCCGATGCGGTACAGGCCCTCGACGACGACCTCGCCGGTCACGTCCGGATCGCCGTAGCGCAGCGGGATGTGCCGGATCAGATTGCCGTCGGGGTGCAGCGGTTCGGCGGCGAACGCCTTCTCCGGGTCGGTCACCGGGTCCAGGAGCTCGTACTCGACGGCGATCGCGGCCGCGGCGAGCCGCGCGGTGTCCGGGTGGTCGGCGGCCACCGCGGCGATCGCCTCGCCGTGGTGGCGGACGATCTCGGACGCGAACACCGGCCGGTCGGCGATCCGCCTGCCGTACGACGCGTCGCCCGGGATGTCCTCGTGGGTGATCACCGCGTGTACGCCGGGCATGGCACGCGCGGCCGACGTGTCGATGGAGACGATGCGGGCGTGCGGGTGGGGCGAGCGCAGCAGCGCTCCCCACAGCAGGCCCTCGGCCCACAGGTCGGAGGCGTACGGGAACGTGCCCTCCGTCTTGGCGCGGGAGTCGGCCGCGGGGAGGGAGGCGCCGAGGCCGTGGGCCGGCGCTTCCGGCCCGGGGCCTTCGACGGCCTGCGGATTCGCCGTGACGGCCGCGTCGTTGCTCACGCCATGCCTCCGTCGTGCGGGTGGGCCTGAACCCTACCGGCGCCGGGGGGTGCCTGGTGCGGGATACGGGCGTCCTCGTGCGCTTCCCCGTACGACTCGGGGGGTGCCTCCTCGGCTGCCGCGGCCGCGCTCGCGGCGCGTTCGGCGACGACCTCGCGTACGGCATCGAGCACGCCGCGGTAGCCCGAGCAGCGGCACAGGTTGCCGCACAGGGCCTTACGGGTCTCCAGCTCGGTGGGGGCGTGGTTGCCCTCCAGGAGGTCGTGCACGGTCATGGCCATGCCGGGAATGCAGAAGCCGCACTGGACGGCGCCGCAGTTGGCGAGCGCCCGCTGCACGTCGGAGGGCTCGCCGTCACCGGCCAGACCCTCGACCGTGCGGACCTCCGAGCCGGCGGCCGTCGCCGCGGGTACGAGGCAGGAGGCGACGAGCCTGCCGTCCACCTGGACGTTGCATGCGCCGCACTCGCCCTGCGAGCAGCCGTCCTTGGCTCCGGCGAGGCCGAGGCGCTCGCGGAGGACGTAGAGGAGCGACTCGCCGATCCAGGCGTCGGTGACCGGACGGTCCGTGCCGTTGACCCGCAGGACGTACGAGGTGGGCGGGTGCTCGTCGGCGCCGGTGGCCGCCGCTGCCCCGGAGTCCGGTTCACCGGAGGGGGCGTCCTCGGAGGACGGGTCCCCGGTGGGAGGTTCCTCTGGGGACGCGTCGGACGCGTCGCCGGACGGCTGCGCTGCCGCGTGCTCCTGCGGGACCGGCCGGTCCTCGCGCGGGTCCGGCACCTGAGCGGTCTCCGGACTCGCGGGTTCGGGGGCGTCCTGGGGCTCGGGGGCCGCATGCCCGGGCTCCGCGGGGGCCGGGCCCTCGGGCGCGGCCTCGCCGGGCTCCGGCTGGTGCACCGCCGCCTCCTGAGGAGCCTGCTCCTGAGGCACCTGCTCCGCCCACGGCGCGGGCGCGCCGCCGGGCAGCGTCGTCCACGGCGCGGGCGCGCCGCCCGGAAGCGTGGCCGGGGGCTCCGCGGCGGCCCAGGGCGTCTCGGCCACCGGCGGTGCGGAGCGCAGGAATTCGCCCGACTCGTCCGGAAGATCACCTTCTGCGATCGGGATCGACCACTGCCCGGTCATCTCGTGACCGGCAGGATCGTGCGCGGCCGCCGGGGCGGGTTCCTCGGGGAACGTCCACTGACCGGTCGCGTGCGGATCGCCGTGCCGCTGGGCGCCCGCCTCCGGCCACTGCACGGGCTCGGGCGCGGCCGCGGACGGCTCCGCCCGCTCGCCGGCGGCCTGCGGCTGCTCCGGCGCCCAACCGCCGTCCGCCGCCAGGTCGACGCCCGCCTCCGGCGCGAGCGGCGTCAACGGCATGATCATCGGCGGTACGTAGCCGTGCCCCGGCGCCTCCAGAGGGGCGGCTGCCGGCGAATCCTCGGTCGGCAGCTGGAAGAAGCCCGTCGCCTCGCCGTCGTAGTCGGGGGCCGTAGGCTGCCAGCCGCCGTACTCGTACGGAAAACCCTGGCCGTGATCGTGGGCCTGGCCCTGTCCGTGGTCCTGGTAGCCCTGGTAGTCCTCCTGCGCGCCCGCGGCGTACCCCTGGTCCCCGCTCTGCGGGTACTCGTGCGGGCCGTCCTGCACGAAGGCGTCCGGAAGGTCCAGGCGCCCCTGGCCGCCGTCCGGACCGCCGTGGCGGTCCTGGTGGTCCGGCGGCTCGGGGAAGCGCCCCTGCTGATGGTCCTCGTTGCTCACGACAGCGCCCTCCCCAGTGCCCGTCGGGCCAGCGCGGCGACGGTGCGCCGCAGATGCAGTACGGCGGGCGGCAGTACCTGCTGCTCCTCGCCCGGTGCCGCCGGGGGCGGGTCCGGGATGCACGCGGCCGCCACGTACTCGCCGAAGGCCGCGAGCGCCTCGCCCGCGAGCCCCCGCTCCCCGTCCCAGTCGATCAGCGACGCGATCCAGCGCTCGGCCTCCAGCGGGCGCAGCGGCATCGGCGCGATCGCGCCCACCGCGCAGCGCACCCCGCGCCGCGCCGGGTCGAGCACGACGGCGACGGACGCCGTGGCGCGGCCGGGGCCGGTGCGGCCGGTGGCCTTGAGGAACACCTGCGGGGCGTGCAGGAGCGGCACCCGTACGAAGCCGATGAGTTCGGCGGGGCCGAGCATCTCCCGGCCGGCGAGCAGGTGGGAGACCGGGATCTCGCGGCGCGCGCCCTCGGGGCCCGCCACGACCAGGTCCGCCTCCAGGGCGGCCAGCACGGGCAGGGTGTCTCCGGTGGGCGCGGCGGTGACGATGTTGCCGCCGAGCGTGCCCGCGTTGCGGATCTGGGGCGGGCCCGCCGCGCGCGCGGAGGCCGCGAGGGCGGGGATGAGGGCCGCGAAGTCGGGCCGTCCCATCCGGGCGTGGGTGAGTCCGGCGCCGAGCAGCGCGTGCCCGTCCTGGTAGCGCCAGCCGCGGATCTCGCTGATGCGGCCGAGGCCGACGAGCCCCGCGGGGCGGAGCTGTCCCCTGTTGACGGCGGCCATCAGGTCCGTGCCCCCGGCGACGGGCACGGCGGCAGGCATGGCGGTGAGCGCCGCCACGGCCTCGTCGAGCGAGCCCGGCAGCGTCACCGACTGCGCCGTCTGCGGTGCGTGCGTGGTCACCCAGCTGCCCCTTCCCGGTGTCCCGGCTGTCCCGCCTGTGTGCCGTACCGTACGTGCTCACATGCCGGACGTGGCAACTCTGGCACATCTTCCGAGCCGTCCGGCGAGAGGGTCCGCGAAGGACCCGTCCAACCCGTAAGTCCGGTTCCGTACGCGATGGTCCGGATTCACTCCCCGTCGTCCTGCGACGACGGACACGGGCCGGGCGGGTGGCCGGGCGCGGCTCACACGTTCGGGGGTGCTCCTTCGATCGGGCGTCCGAGGCTGCCTGTCATTCCTGCAGGGGCGGGACGGCGCTGCCAGGGCCGCGGGCCGCCGGGCGGGCGGTAGTCGACGCCGAGCGCGTCGAGGCGCGCGTAGTGGGTCTCCATGCGCCGTTCGAATCCGGCGAAGTCCCGTTCGGCGGGGGCGGGCAGGGCGGACCAGGCGACCTCCGCGAAGGCGGCGAGACGCGGGAAGACCTGGTAGTCGACGCGGGAGCGGTCCTGCATGACCTCCGTCCAGACGTTGGCCTGGGTGCCGAGCACATGGGCGGCGGCCTCGGGGCCGAGCGAGGGCGGCAGGGGCTCGAACCGGTAGACGTCCTCCAGGGTCCGCACGTAGCCGATGGGCATCGGCTCGTCGTCGCCGGCAGCCTGCCGGTGGTCCAGATACACCTGCTGTTCGGGGCACATGACGACGTCGTGACCGGCCTCGGCGGCGGCGATGCCGCCCTGGTAGCCGCGCCAGGAGGAGACGGCGGCGCCCGGCGCGAGTCCGCCTTCGAGGATCTCGTCCCAGCCGATGAGGCGGCGGCCGCGGTCGGCGAGCCAGCGGTCGAAGTGCCGGATGAACCAGGACTGGAGCTCGTCCTCGTCGGCGAGCCCGAGCTCCTTGATGCGGGCCTGGGCGGCCGGTGACTCCTTCCACTGGTCCTTGGGGCACTCGTCGCCGCCGATGTGGACGAAGACGGAGGGGAAGAGGCCGAGAACCTCCTCCAGGACGCCCTCGTAGAAGCGCAGGGTGGTGTCGCCGGGGGCGAGGACGTTCGGGCTGACGCCCCAGTTGTCCCAGACCGTCAGGGAGGCCGTGTCGACGACGTCGGTGTTGCCGAGTTCGGGGTACGCGGCGATGGCCGCCTGCGAGTGCCCGGGAATGTCGATCTCGGGGACGACGGTGATGTGCCGTTCGGCGGCGTAGGCGACGATCTCGCGGATGTCGTCGTGCGTGTAGTAGCCGCCGTGCGGACGGTCGTCCCACAGCGGCGAGGCGCGGTGCCCGTGCTTGGTGCGGGCCCGCCAGGCGCCGACCTCGGTGAGCTTCGGGTACCGCTCGATCTCGATGCGCCAGCCCTGGTCGTCGGTGAGGTGGAAGTGGAAGACGTTGAGCTTGTGGGCGGCGAGCAGGTCGAGTTGGCGCAGGACGTCGTCCTTGGGCAGGAAGTGCCGTGCGACGTCGAGCATCATGCCGCGCCAGGAGAAGCGGGGGCGGTCCTCGACCGTGACCAGGGGAAGGACCCAGTCCCGGCCGCGCGCGACGGGCGCCCTGCGGAACGCGTCCGGCCCGAGCAGCTGCCGGAGCGTCTGGACACCCCAGAACACCCCGGCCGCGCTTCCGCCTTCGACGAGGACCGCGACGTCCTCGGCGGAGCGGTCGGTGGAGAGCCGGTAGCCCTCCGGGCCGTACTCCCGCTCCACATCGGCGCTGGCGCGCAGCAGGATGCTGTGCGGGCCGGAGCCGTCGGCCAGCGGGAGGCCGGTGGCCGGCCCGAGCATCGCGCGCAGCCGGCGGGCGACGCCCTCGGCGCCCGGCCGGGCGTCGACGGTGGTCCGCTCGTCCAGCGAGAGACAACCGGGGCTGCCGGCCCGGCACTCGGCGACGAGCGGAGCGGGGACCAGGTTCGTGGGAGACATCGCGTCAGTCCTTCACCGCGCCGCCCAGCCCGGAGACCAGACGTCGCTGAACGAGTACGAAGAAGACGAGCACCGGCACGGTCATCACGGTAGAGGCCGCCATGATCCCGCCCCAGTCGTTCTCGTCCGGCTTGAAGAAGACGAGCAGCGCCATCGGCAGCGTCGACTGCGACGTGTCGCTGATGATGAACGACTTGGCGAAGAGGAAATCGTTCCATGTCGAGATGAACGAGAACACGCTCGTCGCCACCAGCCCGGGAAAGACCAGCGGGAAGAGGATCTGCCACAGGAACCGCGTACGGCTCGCGCCGTCGATGTACGCGGCCTCCTCCAGGGCCTCGGGGACCGCCTTGACGAAGCCGCGCAGCATCCAGATCGCGAACGGCAGCGAGAAGGCGATGTGCGGCAGGATCAGCGAGCCGAGGGTGTTCAGCTGTCCGGCGTCGCGCATCAGGAAGAACAGCGGAATCGTCAGGGCCTCGATCGGCACCATCTGCGCGACGAGGAACATGACGAGCAGGGTCGTACGGAACCGGAACCGGAACCGGGTGACCGCCGTGGCGGCCAGGAACGCGATCAGCGCCGAGGCGACGACGACCGTTCCCGCCACGATCAGGCTGTTGAGGAAATAACGGCCGAATTCCTGCTGTTCGAAGACCCGGCGGAAGGAGTCCAGCGAGGGGGCGAGCGTCCAGGGACGCGGCTGGGCGGACTGGATCTCACCGGCCGGTTTGAAGGCGGAGAGGACCATCCAGTACAGCGGGAAGGCGACCACCAGCGCGACGGCGAGCGCCGTCGCCTCGGCGGCGAGCCGTCCGGGACGCCGGATCCGCCACGCGCTCGTACCGAGGCTCATATCTCTTCTCCCTGGCGTCGCAGCAGTCGCAGGTACACGAGCGTGACCGCGAGCAGAATCAGCAGCATGACCACGCCGATCGCCGAACCCAGGCTGTACTGGGAGGACGCGAACGCCTTCTGATAGGCGTACACATTGAGCACGAGATTCTGTCCGGCGATGCCTCCGCCGTTCGTCATCACGTAGATCTGCGTGAAGACCTTGAAGTCCCAGATGATCGACTGAATGGTGACGACGACGAGGATGGGCCGCAGCATCGGGGCCGTGACGGAACGCCAGATGCGCCACTGCGACGCCCCGTCCAGCGAGGCCGCCTCCAGCACCTCGCCGGGAATCGCCTTGATGCCCGCGTAGACCGTCACCATCACGAACGGGAACGAACACCACACGACCTCGAAGAGGACGAGCGAGAAGGCGCTCCAGCGGCCGTAGGTCCAGGAGAAGTCGCCCAGAGCGAGGACCCGGTTGACCGGGCCGTGGTCG
Organism: Streptomyces sp. PKU-EA00015; assembly: GCF_013387495.1. GTDB lineage: Bacteria > Actinomycetota > Actinomycetes > Streptomycetales > Streptomycetaceae > Streptomyces. Next base: position 96,141 of record NZ_JABZEE010000051.1, read on the forward strand.
GGGTCGAAGAGGAAGACCCAGACGGTGGAGCCCGTGATCGCCGGGGTGGCCCACGCGCCGAGCGCGGCCAGCATCAGGGCGAGGCGCGGCAGCGCCCGTACGCGGGTCAGCAGGACCGCGAGCGCGCAGCCGAGGGCGAGGGTGGCGAGGACGCAGGCGGCGGCGAAGAGCACGGTCGCGAGGAGCACCTGCCGGAACTGGCTGTCGGCGAGGAGGGTGCGGTAGTTGCCGAGGCCCTGGAAGCTGGTCGGCTCGCCGCCGCTGACCTGGGCCTGGGTGTACTCCAGGAAGGAGATGAGGCCGAGCTGGTAGACCGGGTAGACGAGCAGGGCGGCGAGGACGGCCAGGGCGGGCGCGAGGTAGATCCACGGGGTCCAGCCCCCGCGCCGCCCCGGCGCCCTCGGGGCCCGGCGGCCCCCGGTCGGCGGCTCCTTGCCGGGCCGCCCGGCCCGCGCCACAGTCTTGACGACGGCGGCGGGGTCGGCCGTGCCGGCCGCGGCACGCGGGCCGGCACCCGCCGACGCCCTTGTCGCCGCGGGCGGCACGGTGTCCGACTCGGACGGGCCGGCCGCGGTCGTCTCGTGGTGTGCGGGCTCGTCGGCCGGGGACGGCGGAGGCGCGGCCGCCTCGGAAGCCGGGGCGCCGGGGGACGCGGACGGGCCGGACGGGGACGGGCCGGACGGGGACGGCGGCGCGGTGGCGGACTCCGTTCGCCCGGTCGTGCCGTTCGTGCGGTGCGTCATCGGCGTCAGCCCGCCGACGCGAACGCCGCGTCCATCTTCTCCGCCGCGTCCTTCGACGCGGCCGCCACGTCCTTCTTGCCGCTGACGATCTCCTGGAACATCGAGGGCAGGACGAGCGAGGCGTCGATCCGGCCCCACGCCGGGGACGCGGGCACGAACTTGGCTCCCGCGTCGAGCGTCTTGATGAACGGTTCGACGAACGGCTCCTTCTTCGCGGCCTCGGCCCGCACGTCGGTGTACGTCGGCAGGAAGCCCATCGCGTCGAACAGCTTCGCCTGCGTCTCCTTGCCCGCGAACCGCTTCATCAGGTCCACCGCCAGGGTGCGGTGCGAACTGCTCCTGAGAACACCGATGTTGTTGCCGCCCGCGAAGGCAGGAGCGATCTCGCCCGCCCTCAGCCCGGGCAGCGGCACGACGGCGTACTTGCCCTTGACCGAGCCGGCCTCGACCGCCTGGTGGCTGAAGTCGCCGCCGATGGCCATGGCCGCCTTGCCGGAGGCGAACGCGGTGACCGTCGCGTTGCCGCCCATGGAGGCGCACTTGGCGGCGGGACAGTTGTCGTCGCCGAACAGGGATGTGTAGGCCGTGATGCCCTTCCGTGCGGCGGCGCTGTCGATGGCGGACGTGTACGAGCCGCCGCTGCGGGAGGCGAGCTCGCCGCCGTTGGCCCAGATGAAGGGCATCGCGCCGTAGGTGTACGCGCCGCCGACCGCGAGCCCGTACAGCTCCGGCTTCTGCTTGCGGATCTTCTTGGCGGTCGCGATCAGTTCGCCCTGGGTCCTGGGCGGTTCGACGCCCAGCTCCTGGAAGACGTCGGTGCGGTAGTAGAGCGCGCGGGCTCCCACGAAGAGGGGCGCGCCGTAGACCTTTCCGCCGACCGTGACCGACTCCCGGGCGGTGGGGTCGGTGTCCTTCGCCTCGTCCCAGGCCCCGAACTCGGCCGTGACGTCGGCGAGTCCGCCGTCCTTCACGTATCCGGCGGTGTCGGTGTTGCCGTACTCGATGACGTCGGGGGCGCTCGCCGGGTCGTTGAAGGCGGCCTTGATGCGCTGGGCGCGGGTCTCGACGGGGATGTACTCGACCTCGACCTCCGCGCCCTTGTGCGCCTTCTCGAAGGCGGCGACCGCGGCGTCGACGACCTGCTCCTTGGGCTTGTTGTTGACCTCCTGGAAGAGCCAGACCCGCAGGGTGCCGCTCTTGGCGTCCTCCTTGGCGCCGGTGTCGGAGGTCTGGGGGGCGCAGGCGGTGAGGCCCGCCAGGGCGAGTGCCGCCACGGGGGCGGCGAGTGTGGCGATGAGCTTCATGCGGGAAACCCCCACGCGTCGTCGCGTTGCAGTATGCGCAACGCATGTTTCGTACTGCACAACACGCAGGAGGCTAGAGGTGGCCGGCGCAGCGCCACAAGTGGTCTCAACCACTCTGTGACCGGCAGCCGCACCCCGTGCAACGCCGCGGCGAGGACCGAGGACGCGAAACGGCCCCCGGGGGCACGCGAAACGCGCACCCCGGGGGCCGTCGGAAGAAGCCGTCGAGCGGCGGCGGACTACTTCTTCTTGTCGCCGTCCTTGCCCTTGTCGCCACCCGAGCTCATGGACTCGTAGATCTCCTTGCACAGCGGGCAGACCGGGTACTTCTTGGGGTCACGCCCCGGCACCCAGACCTTTCCGCATAGCGCGACCACGGGAGTGCCGTCGAGGGCACTCGCCATGATCTTGTCCTTCTGGACGTAATGGGCGAAGCGCTCGTGGTCGCCGTCGCCGTGCGACACCTGCGGCGTCGGCTCTACCAGGGTCCCGGTGCCTGTCCCGCGCTCGGGCTCAAGAGTGCTCATGAGCTCCAAGGGTACCCACGCCGACGCCGGTACGGGAGCGAGGACCCCGGCGCGGCGATCCGGTCAGTTGAGGGACGGGTCGTCCGGATACGTCGCGAACATGGCCAGTTCGTTGCGCTGGCGGCGCAGCACCGCACGCCACAGCGTCTCCGGCCGCGGCGAGGACACGTCGCCGGGCTCCGACTCGACGACGTACCACGCGCCGTCCTGCAGCTCGGCCTCCAGCTGGCCCGGGCCCCAGCCCGCGTATCCGGCGAAGATCCGCAGGGAACCGAGCGCGGAGCCGAGCAGCTCGGGCGGCGCCTCCAGGTCGACGAGGCCGATCGCCCCGTACACCCGCCGCCAGCCGAGCGGCCCCTCGTCGCCGGGGATCACCGCGACGCCGAGCGCCGAGTCCAGGGAGACGGGACCGCCCTGGAAGACGACACCGGGCTCCCCCGCCAGCGCGGCCCAGGACTCGAGGATGTCGCCCACGTCGACGGGTGTGGGCCTGTTGAGGACGACGCCGAGAGAACCCTCGTCGTCGTGGTCGAGCAGCAGGACCACCGCGCGGTCGAAGTTCGGGTCCGCGAGGGAAGGTGTGGCGACGAGCAGCCGCCCTGTGAGCGAGGACACCTCGGTCATGCGACACATGATCCCGCATCTCGGCCGTCCGCGGGGGCGGAGCGGCACAGTGCGCCACCGCGGGTGCGAGGGGGCGCAGGTCGGAGCGTGCCCCGCGCGCGGGCGTCCGGGTGCCGTCGGCGCCCCGGGTCCGGTGACAGTGTGCGAGAGGCGGCGGACGGAACGTGTTGTACCCGATTCATTACGTACCAAGAGCCCCCTCACCCATACATCGAAGGGCCCCGGGCCCCTTACCCTTTTCTCTGGCCCTGCCCGACGGCCCCCTCGATGCGCTGGGGGGACCCCTGCGGAACGCGAGATTCATGACCGGCACAGACGATGTACTGCTTGTCCACGGCGGAACCCCGCTGGAGGGCGAGATCCGCGTCCGCGGCGCGAAGAACCTCGTGCCCAAGGCGATGGTCGCCGCCCTGCTCGGCAGCGAGCCGAGCAGGCTGCGCAATGTGCCCGACATCCGCGATGTGAGAGTCGTCCGCGGACTGCTCCAGCTCCACGGCGTGACGGTCCGCCCGGGCGACGAGCCCGGCGAGCTGGTCCTCGACCCCACGCACGTCGAGAGCGCGAACGTCGCCGACATCGATGCCCACGCGGGCTCCTCGCGCATCCCGATCCTGTTCTGCGGCCCGCTGCTGCACCGGCTCGGGCACGCGTTCATCCCGGGTCTGGGCGGCTGCGACATCGGCGGCCGGCCGATCGACTTCCACTTCGACGTCCTGCGCCAGTTCGGCGCCACGATCGAGAAGCGTGCGGACGGCCAGTACCTGGAGGCCCCGCAGCGGCTGCGCGGCACCAAGATCCGTCTGCCGTACCCGTCGGTCGGCTCGACCGAGCAGGTGCTGCTGACGGCGGTGCTCGCCGAGGGCGTCACCGAGCTGACCAACGCGGCGGTCGAGCCGGAGATCGAGGACCTGATCTGCGTCCTGCAGAAAATGGGCGCGATCATCTCCATGGACACGGACCGGACGATCCGGATCACCGGTGTCGACAAGCTCGGCGGCTACACCCACCGCGCGCTCCCGGACCGCCTGGAGGCGGCGTCCTGGGCGTCGGCGGCCCTGGCCACCGAGGGCAACATCTACGTGCGCGGCGCTCAGCAGCGCTCCATGATGACGTTCCTGAACACGTACCGGAAGGTCGGCGGCGCCTTCGAGATCGACGACGAGGGCATCCGCTTCTGGCACCCGGGCGGTCAGCTGAAGTCCATCGCGCTGGAGACGGACGTCCACCCCGGCTTCCAGACCGACTGGCAGCAGCCGCTGGTCGTGGCCCTGACACAGGCGACGGGGCTGTCGATCGTGCACGAGACGGTGTACGAGTCGCGGCTCGGCTTCACGTCCGCGCTGAACCAGATGGGCGCGCACATCCAGCTCTACCGGGAGTGCCTGGGCGGCTCCGACTGCCGCTTCGGCCAGCGCAACTTCCTCCACTCGGCGGTCGTGTCGGGTCCGACGAAGCTCCAGGGCGCGGATCTGGTCATCCCCGACCTGCGCGGCGGCTTCTCGTACCTGATCGCGGCGCTGGCGGCGCAGGGGACGAGCCGGGTGCACGGCATCGACCTGATCAACCGCGGCTACGAGAACTTCATGGAGAAGCTGGAGAAGCTCGGCGCGAAGGTCGAGCTGCCCGGCGGCCCGATCGTCTGACGCATCCTCACCGACGGCCCTCGCGGGTTTCCCGCGGGGGCCGTCGGCGTTGTCGGACGGTACGACATCCGCCGCAGCGCCTCGCGCACGCACTCGGCGGACGGCCCAGCCGGTGGCCGTCGCAGGGCCCCTGGAGGACCACGGAGCCGTCCCGCGGCGGTGCGAGTGGTACGGGGGCACCCGGCGCCGGGCGTGCGGAAGGGCGGGCACCCGTAGCGGTGCCCGCCCTCCGGCGCTTCAGGCCTTACTTGCCCTTGGCGGCTTCCTTGAGCTTCGAGCCCGCGGAGACCTTCACGCTGTAGCCGGCCGGGATCTGGATCGGGTCGCCGGTCTGCGGGTTACGAGCGGTGCGAGCGGCACGGTGGGTGCGCTCGAAGGTCAGGAAGCCGGGGATGGTGACCTTCTCGTCGCCCTTGGCGACGACCTCGCCGACGGTCTCGGCGAGAGCGGCCAGAACGGCGTCGGCGTCCTTGCGGGTCACCTCGGCGCGGTCGGCCAGCGCGGCCACCAGCTCACTGCGGTTCATTTCGTTACTCCCGTGTTCTTCTTGCCTGTGAGGCGTGGATCGAAGCCGATGCTGCCAGGGCCCTCGGACAGTCCCCGGACCCGGGTCTGCTGTCAGACCCCTCCGCGCCCGCGGGGGTCCCCCCAAGGCGCAGGTCCTCGAGGAAGCATCCTGCCCCCACCAGCGGCGGGAAAGCCAATCCGGCACCCTCCGGAGTCACACGAAAAGCGCCAGCGCCCTGTCGTGGTGACGTTCCGTCGACTCCCTTGAGACTCATTGGAGCGGCCCGGCCGCGGCCGGACTGCGGCCGCGGGCTCATGGTCCGCCACCCTAAAGGGGGGTTTGGGATGCCGCGACCCGCGACGCGCCGTATGTCAGGCGGACGTGGGGCCCGTCACAGCCGCTGCCGCCCTCGCCGCCTCGCGGACGGCGCCCGCGACGGCACCCGCGACCTTGTCGTTGAAGACCGACGGAACGATGTAGTTCGGATTGAGCTCGTCCTCGGTCACGACGTCCGCGAGCGCGGCCGCCGCCGCCAGCATCATCTCCGTGTTGACGGTCCGGGACTGGGCGTCCAGCAGACCGCGGAACACACCCGGGAACACCAGCACGTTGTTGATCTGGTTGGGGAAGTCGGAACGGCCCGTGGCCACAACTGCCGCCGTCTGACGGGCGATTGCCGGGTCGACCTCCGGATCCGGATTCGCGAGCGCGAAGACGATCGCCCCGTCCGCCATCGCCGCGACGTCCTCCGCACCCAGCAGATTCGGAGCCGAGACACCGATGAACACATCGGCCCCCACCACCGCCTCCCTGAGCGTGCCGGTGACGCCCTCCGGGTTGGTGTTGTCCGCGATCCAGCGCAGCGGGGAATCGCCCGCCGCCCCCACCAGGTCCTCACGGCCCGCGTGCACGACACCGTGGATGTCGGCCACCACGGCGTGCTTGACACCCGCCGCGATCAGCAGTTTCAGGATGGCCGTGCCGGCCGCGCCCGCACCAGACATGACCACCCGCACATCGCCGACCGACTTGCCCACCACACGCAGCGCGTTGGTCAGCGCGGCGAGGACGACGATGGCGGTGCCGTGCTGGTCGTCGTGGAAGACGGGGATGTCCAGCGCCTCGCGCAGCCGGGCCTCGATCTCGAAGCAGCGGGGCGCGGAGATGTCCTCCAGGTTGATGCCGGCGAAGCCGGGGGCGATCGCCTTGACGATCTCCACGATCGCGTCCGTGTCCTGGGTGTCCAGGCAGATGGGCCAGGCGTCGATGCCCGCGAACCGCTTGAACAGGGCCGCCTTGCCCTCCATGACCGGCAGCGCGGCCTTGGGGCCGATGTTGCCCAGGCCCAGCACGGCGGAGCCGTCCGTCACCACGGCGACGGAGTTGCGCTTGATCGTCAGGCGGCGGGCGTCCTCGGGGTTCTCCGCGATCGCCATGCACACACGCGCCACACCCGGCGTGTAGATCATCGAGAGGTCGTCACGGTTGCGGATGGGATGCTTGGACGCCATCTCGATCTTGCCGCCGAGGTGCATCAGGAACGTACGGTCGGACACCTTGCCGAGGACGACACCCTCGATCTTGCGCAGCTCCTCGACGATCTCGTCGGCATGCGCGGTGGAACTCGCGGCGATCGTGACGTCGATACGCAGCTTCTCGTGACCGGAAGCGGTCACGTCCAGGCCGGTCACGGAGCCGCCGTTGGACTCCACAGCCGTGGTCAGCTGGGAGACCGCGGTTCCGCTCGCGGGCACCTCCAGCCGGACCGTCATCGAGTACGAGACGCTGGGCGCCGTTGCCATGACCGGGTTCCTCTGCTTTCCCTAGCTTCGTTGCTGCGCGACGTCAGGGGCCGAGGCCCGGCAGCGCCTAACGATGGTGACACCTACCTGCCGGTAGCAGGTAATGCGGTCATTTTGTTTTCGGAAACTCTTTTCCACCATACGAGAAGCTGCTGGGAAACAGAAGAGGCCCGGAGTCACCGATACGGTGACTCCGGGCCTCTTCCAGGTGGTTCAAGTGGCACCGACCCGCCATGCTCGCCTCGCGGCAAGTGGTCGCTCGTAGCGACGAAGGTTGGGCCCGGGGGCTTGGATCGAGCCGGTGCCACACCCAGGCTAACGCACCACCCGGGCAAGTGATTCCCCCTCCGCGTGTTGACTCGCCGTCAGTCACCCGCGGGCCGCACTCGTCAGTCGCGCAACAGGTCGGGCACGCCCTCCGCGTCCGGCTGGTCACGGCGGTCCGAGACGACCGTGAGCTGCTGCGTCGCGCGGGTCAGCGCCACGTACAGCACCCGCAGGCCGGCCGGCGACTCGTCCGCGATCTCCGCGGGCGAGACGACCACCGTCGCGTCGTACTCCAGTCCCTTGGCCTCCAGCGAACCGAGGGCCACCACGCGCTCGCCGAGACCCGCGAGCCAGCGGGCCGTCTGCTCGCGGCGGTTCATGGCGACGACGACGCCCACGGTGCCCTCCACCCGGGCCAGCAGCCGCTCGGCCTCGGCCCGCACCGCCCCCGCCAGGTCGCCGCCGTCCGGGACGACGGCGAACCGCGGCTCGACGCCCGTCGAGCGGACCGCAGAGGGCGCCTGCATGCCCGGCATGGCCAGGGCGAGCACCCTGGCGGCCAGCTCGGCGATCTCGGCGGGGTTCCGGTAGTTCACGGTCAGCTCGAAACGACGCCGCGGACGGGTGCCCAGCGCCTCGTCGCGCGCCTCGGCCGCCTCGTCCGGGGACGACCAGGACGACTGGGCCGGGTCGCCGACGACGGTCCAGGTGGCGTGCCTGCCGCGGCGGCCGACCATGCGCCACTGCATGGGAGTCAGGTCCTGCGCCTCGTCGACGATCACGTGTGCGTACTCGGTCCGCTCGGCCGCGAGCCGCTCCGCGCGTTCGCGCTGCGACTCCTCGCGCTGCGGCATCAGCTCCTCGAGACCGGTGAGCTGGTCCAGCGGGTCGAGCTCGCGTCTCCTGCGCGGCCTGGCGGGCGTGCCGAGCAGGGTGTCCAGCTCGTCCAGGAGCGCCACGTCGTGCACGGACAGGGCGTCCCGGCGCAGGGAACGGGAGAGCCTGCGCACCTCCCCCGGGTTCAGTACCCGGCGGGCCCAGCGGCCGAGCCGCTTCTCGTCCGCCATCGCCGTCAGCACGCCGCGCGGGGTCAGCTCCGGCCACCAGGCGTCCAGGAACGCGACGAAGCCGTCCTCGCCGGTGACGTCCTCGTCGAAGGAGGAGCGCAGCTCGGCCGCCAGCTCGGGGTCGTCGTGCCGTCCGGCGGCTCCGGACTTGGCGTACAGGGCGTCCAGGAGCAGGCGGCGGGCGCGGGGGCGCAGCAGATTGACGGGGGTGGTGCCGCCCAGCACGTTGTTGCGGATGCGCTGGAGCTCGTCGGCCTCCAGCTCCAGACGCCGCCCGAAGGCGACGACGCGCAGTCGCGTGGGGGCCTCCCCCTGTTCGAGGGCGCCCCGGGCGGCCTTGCGCAGCACCTTGAGCATCCGGGAGGAGCCCTTGACGCGGGCCACGGCCGGTTCGTCGTACGCCGTCGCCTCGGCGCCGTCCACGAGGGAGCCGACCGCGCGGATGGCGACCTGGCCCTCCTCGCCGAGCGAGGGCAGCACGCCCTCGGTGTAGGCCACCAGGAGCGGCGTCGGCGAGACGATCAGGATGCCGCCCGCGTACCGCCGGCGGTCCTGGTAGAGCAGGTACGCGGCCCGGTGCAGGGCCACCGCGGTCTTGCCCGTGCCCGGGCCGCCCTCGACGTAGGTCACGGAGGCGGCGGGTGCGCGGATGACGAGATCCTGCTCTGCCTGGATGGAGGCGACGATGTCGCGCATGGTGTGGCTGCGGGCCTGTCCCAGGGCCGCCATCAGCGCGCCGTCGCCGACGACGGGCAGCTCCTCGCCGCCGAGGAACGCGGTCAGCTCGGGACGCATCAGGTCGTCCTCGACGCCTAGGACCTTGCGCCCCTTGGAGCGGATGACGCGCCGGCGCACCACGCGGCCGGGGTCGACGGGCGTGGAGCGGTAGAAGGGCGCGGCGGCCGGGGCACGCCAGTCGATGACCAGCGGGGCGTAGTCGGAGTCGAGGACCCCGATGCGGCCGATGTGCAGGGTCTCGCCGATGTCGGCCGTGTTGTCCGGCCGTACGGCGTCGTCGGCGGGCTCGACGGATGTGTACGCGCCGTCGGGGCCCTTCTCGCCGTCCTTGCCGTACAGCAGGTCGACACGGCCGAAGAGGAAGTCCTCGAACTCGTTGTTGAGCCGGTTCAGGTGCACGCCGGCGCGGAAGACCTGGGCGTCCCGCTCGGCGAGCGCGCCGGGCGTGCCGACCTGCCCCCGCTTGGCGGCGTCGTTCATCAGGAACTCCGCCTCGTGGATCTTCTCCTCGAGACGGCGGTACACCCGGTCCAGGTGGATCTGCTCGACGGCGATCTCCCGGTCCCGCACCGAGTCGGCTGCGGAGCCGATCACGGTGTCGACAACGGAATCAACGGATTCAGCGGCATGCGGCGCGGCCACCGAGGCCCCCTTCTGACGTGCACTGGGCAGCCGTCAACCGTACGCCAAGGGGGGCGGACATTGCACCTGTACCGGCCGCGCCGGGTCAGCGGTCTGCCCGTGCGCGGCCGGGCGGGCTACGCGTCGACCTCCACCAGGCGCTGCCCGTCGAAGGTGCGCACCTCGAAGTGGTCGATGTCGTTGCGGTCCATCGACGCGCCGCCGTGCACGTACAGCGGGTTCTTCGCGGCCTTCTCGGGGCTGTCGGGGATGCCGTAGCCCCACTTCGGCACGGCCCAGGACGTCACGACCTCCTCCTCGCCGGTCTTGGACACGGCGATGAGGTTGCACTTCAGGGGGCCCTTGACGTTCTTGAGCTCCAGGACGGTGTGGGTGCCCCAGCCCTTCTTCTCCATGCCGACGACCGCGCTGACCTTCGTCGTCGCGTCGATGGCCTGCACCTTCTCCTCCATGTGGTTGAAGAAGGCGTCCTCGGCGGGGCTGGTCGGGTGCGGTTCGACGGCCTGGTTGCCGGTGGTGTCGTCGGCCGTGACCACGACCGCGACGGCCGGGCCGCCGATGATCAGCGCCGCCGCGGCCGCGAGGAGGTACATGCCACGCCGGCGCTTGGCGGCACGGCCCGCGGCCACCTCGTTCAGCAGGCCGTCGAGGACCCGGGGGCTCGGGGACGTGGGCACGACGGGTGCGGGGCGCGGCGGCGGGAAGTCCATGCGGCCCGGCATCCCGGGAAGACTGTGGACATTCTGCGGCGGCGGGGCCGGCGCCTCGGCCAGCATGGCCAGCATCGGCTCCATCCCCGAGAACTCCTCGAGGCGGGCGGCGCAGATGTCGCACCCGGCGAGGTGCGCCTCGAAGGCGGAGGCGTCCGCCTCGTCGAGCACGCCGAGCACGTACGCGCCGACGGCGTCGTGTACGGACTCCTGCTCGTACCTGGTCATGCCGAGACCCCCCTCTCCTCCAGAGCGAGCTTCATGGAACGGAGCGCGTAGAACACTCGGGACCGCACGGTCCCACTGGGTATGCCGAGCGTTTCGGCCGCCTCATTGACCGTACGCCCCTTGAAATACGTCTCGACAAGGACTTCCCTGTGGGCGGGCGTCAAATCGTCGAGCGCATCCGAGAGCGTCATCAGCCACAACGCCTTGTCGATCTCGTCCTCCGCGGGCATGACCTCCAGCGGCGACGGATCGACCTCCTGCGGCCGGGCCTGCCGGCTGCGGTGACCGTCGATGACGATGCGCCGGGCGACCGTCACCAGCCAGGGTCGGACAGAGCCGGTCGCCCGGTTGAGCTGACCGGCGTTCTTCCAGGCACGGATGAGCGTCTCCTGCACGACGTCCTCGGCGCGCTGGCGGTCGCCTGCGACGAGACGCAGTACATAGGCGAGCAACGGTCCCGCGTGTTCGCGATAGAGAGCGCGCATCAACTCCTCGTCGGGGACGGAGGAATCGATGCGCGGCTTCTGCCCCCCCGAGCCCTCCGGGCCCGGGAGGTGCCCCCTGCGATGGCGGGCCCGTTGCGGACGGTCATCGGCCACGGCGGCATCCTTGCGCACCTGAACCTCCCCGGTCGAGACCTTGTTTCCTGGTCCCCCTTCACTACGGGGTCCGGAAGAGGATCACTCAACGGGCGAAGAAGAAATTTCAAGATCTTTTTCAGTGGGCGGCCGCTTTGCGCCGGTGCCGGGCCACGCGCTCGCGATTGCCGCACACCTCGCTGGAGCACCAGCGCCGCCGCCGGCCGCGGGAGGTGTCCAGGTAGACGCGGGCGCAGCTGTCGCCCTCGCACCGGCGGAGCCGGGAGCGGGCGACGGGGTCGGTGAGCAGGTCGACGGCGTCGCGGGCGACGGCCGCGAGCAGCGCGCCGCGCCCGGGCGCGGCGCTCAGTGCCCGTACGAGCGTGCCGTCCCCGTCCCGTACGGCCCTGATGCCGGGCGGCGGTCCCTCGGCAAGGGCGTTGAGGGTCTCCAACGCCGGGCCCGCGGGGCGTCCTTCAAGTGCGGCGCCCACCAATTGGGCTACGCACTCGCGCAGTTCGACGAAGCCGGTGACCCAGGAGTCGTCGACCGCGCCGATACGGGTCCCGGCGGGCACGAGCCCGGTGCCCGTCAGCCAGCAGGAGAGCCGCCCCGGCCCGGCGAGCGGTTCCCACGCGGCGCCCGCCCGGTCGGCCTGTGGTGCCGTGGCCACGAGATCCAGGCAGACCCGCCCGGAGTCGAACCGCCACTCGTACGAGCCCGTGCCCGCCGCCATGTGCCTGTCACCGCCTAGGGTTTCACGACCGGCTGTCCCCACCAGAGTGCCCGCCCGCCCCTCCCCCCGAAAGCCCGCGTCGGCCCCGCACCCGGCGATCGGGCAAATCCGGCCCCGCCGACGCTTGAGGTGCTGGGCCCGGGGCAGACACCCGCCGCACCGACGCCCCCAGCGACACCCGGCCCCGCCGCACCCCCACGACCGGGCCGAATCCAGCCCCGCCGGTGCTTGAGGCGCGGGGCCGGGGCAGAGCCCCGCACACCCGCCGGGTGGCCCCGGCTCAGGCCCCCGCGTACTTCGTGTCCGCCGACGGGTCCAGCGACAGCCGGTACCCGCGTTTGACCACGGTCTGGATCAGCTTCGGCGCGCCCAGCGCCGTCCGCAGGCGCGCCATCGCCGTTTCGACGGCGTGCTCGTCCTTGCCCGTGCCCGGCAGCACCCGCAGCAGGTCGGCCCGGGAGACGACCCAGCCGGGGCGCAGCGACAGGGCCCGCAGCAGCGCCATACCCGCGGGCGGCACGGGGCGCAGGTCGTCGTCGACCAGGACCGCGTGGCCCCGGATCTCGACACGATGGCCCGCGAGCGGCAACGTACGGGCGCGAGCGGGCAGTTCGGCGCCGAGCAGCTGCACGAGCGGGCCGAGCCGGAACCGTTCCGGCTGCACCGTGGTCACCCCCGCCGCCTGGAGCGGCACCGCGGTGACCGGCCCCACGCACGCCGCGAGGACGTCGTGGTCGAAGGACTCCAGCAGCCGGCCCAGCAGCCCGCGGCTCTCCGCGCGGGAGAGCAGGGAGGCCGCGGCGGGCGCGCTCGTGAAGGTCACGGCGTCCAGGCCGCGCGCGATCGTCGCGTCGAGGAGCCGGTCGAGCGGGGCGATGTCCTCGGGCTCCATCCACCGGTACACCGGGACGAGGACGACGTCGGCGCCCGCGGCCCGCAGCGATTCGACGAACCCGGGCAGCGGCTCGCCGTGCAGCTGGAGGGCAATGCGGCGGCCGGAGACGCCCTCGTCCAGCAGCCGGTCCAGTACCTCCGCCATGGACTCGGAGGCCGGGGACCACTCCTCGGTCAGCCCGGCGGCCCGGATCGCGCCTTTCACCTTGGGACCGCGCGCGAGGAGTTCGACGCCGCGCAGCCGGGCGAGCAGATCCTCGCCGAAGCCCCATCCGTCGGCGGCTTCGACCCAGCCGCGGAAGCCGATGGCGGTGGTGGCGACGACCACGTCGGGCGCGTCGTCGATGAGTTCCTTGGTGGCGGCGAGGAGCTCCGCGTCGTCGGCGAGCGGAACGATGCGCAGCGCCGGGGCGTGCAGCACGGCCGCGCCCCGCCGCCGCAGCAGTGCGCCGAGCTCGTCGGCGCGGCGGGCGGCGGTGACGCCGACGGTGAAGCCCGCGAGCGGGCCGTGTGGTTGGCCGTGGTCGTGCATCTGGTCGTCCCTACTGAATGTGCCTGGATGTACCCCATTGGACTGCTGAACTGGCGGCCGAGCCTGTCAAAGGTGCATGACAGGCCCGGATCGCTCAGATTTCGCGGTTGTTACACACCCACTGATGCTTCCTGCCGGTTCAGACCCGGGCGTAGGCCGGCTCGGGCTCCGTCGCGGTCTCCGCGGTGCGGGCCGGGACGACGGCGGGCCGGCGAAGGTATACCGCCCACGTCAGCGCGGAGCACACCGCGTAGAAGGCGAGGAAGGCGACGAAGGCGCCGGTGCCGGTGCCCGCGGTCTGGAAGGACTGGCGGAAGGCGAGGTTGATCGCGAGCCCGCCGAGCGCGCCGACCGCTCCGATGAGCCCCATGGAGGCGCCGGAGAGCCGGCGCCCGTAGGCGGCCGCCGTCTCGCCGGTCATGCCCATGGCCAGCGCCTTGTTCTGGAAGATGCCGGGGATCATCTTGTACGTCGAGCCGTTGCCGAGCCCGCTGAGGACGAACAGGGCGATGAACCCGACGAGGAAGACGCCGAGGGACTCCTGGACGGACGCGGCGACGACGACTCCGGTGGCGGCGGCCATGCCGGCGAAGTTCCACAGGGTGATGCGGGCGCCGCCGAAGCGGTCGGCGAGCGCACCCCCGAGGGGCCGGATCAGCGAGCCGAGCAGCGGGCCGATGAAGGTGAGCGACGCGGCCTGCAGCGGGGTGCGCCCGAACTGCGTCTGCAGCACGAGACCGAAGGCGAAGCTGTAGCCGATGAACGAGCCGAAGGTGCCGATGTACAGGAAGGCCATGATCCAGGTGTGGCCCTCCTTGGCGGCGTCCTTCGCGGCACCGGTGTCGTTCTTGACCGGCGCCAGGTTGTCCATCCACAGGGCCGCGCACACGGCGGCGACCACGATGAGCGGCATGTAGATGCCGAGCACGAGCCGCGGGTGGGCCGCGCCCGCGGTGCCGATGATCAGCAGGGCGACGAGCTGGATGACGGGGACGCCGATGTTGCCGCCGCCCGCGTTGAGGCCGAGCGCCCAGCCCTTCTTCCGCAGCGGGAAGAAGGCGTTGATGTTCGTCATCGACGAGGCGAAGTTACCGCCGCCGACGCCGGTGAGGGCGGCGACCGCGATGAACGTGGCGTACGAGGTGCCGGGCTCCATCACCGCGTAGGCCGCGCCGGTCGGCAGGAGCAGCAGCAGCGCGCTGAAGACGGTCCAGTTGCGTCCGCCGAACCGGGCGACGGCGAAGGTGTACGGCACCCGGATCAGGGCCCCCACCACGGTCGCGGTGGCGATCAGGAAGAACTTCCCGGCCGGGTCCACGCCGTACTCGGGCCCCATGAAGAGGACCATCACGGACCACAGGCTCCAGATCGAGAACCCGATGTGCTCACTGAGTACGGAGAAGACGAGATTGCGCCGGGCGATCCGCTCCCCCTTCGTCTGCCAGAAGGTCTCGTCCTCGGGGTCCCACTGTTCGATCCATCGGCCTGCCATCACGCGCCTCCACCTGGTTCTCGTCGTGGGATACGACGCTATGGACGTCGCGTTTCAGGCCGGTGCCGTGAGGTGACCGGTGCGAAACCTTGCTCTCACGTCCGCCGTACCGGCCCCGTGAGGCCGGCGCCTCGGCGGGCGGCGGGCCACGGCGGGCGGCCGCGCCGTCGGGAGAGCTCAGGCCCGACCGTACATCAGGGACGTATCGCCCTCGGGCAGCCATTGTGCGGGATCCCTTTCCAGCCAGCCCTCCCGCGCGGCGAGCTCGGCCGCCGCACGGCGCAGCGCGTCCAGACCGGGGTGGCGCAGCCCCTTGCGCCACACCAGCGAGACCGGCGACAGCGGCACGGGGTCGACGAGCGGCCGCCGTACGGTACCGGGGAGTGCCGGGAAGTCCACGACCACGAGCACCGGATTGCCGAACTTCTCCATCACCCGCCGGAACTCCTCCTCGCCCACCGCCAGCGGCGCGGGCGGCGCGACGGTGATGCCCCGCCCGGCGAACAGCTTCCGCGCCAGATCGGTCCACTCCGGCGTCCTCGGGTTCCCGTCTCCGGCGTACACGGTCTCGCCGGCCAGCGCGCCCAGCGGGACGCACTCCCGTGCCGCGAGCGGATGGATCTCGGGCAGCAGGACCGCCATGGGCTCCAGCCGTACGGGCTGCTGGGCGAGCTGCGCCCGCACGGAGGGCGCCAGTCCGGCGAAGCGCCCGAAGGACACGTCGAGCCGGCCGGCCATGATCTCGGCCGCGGCATGGCTCAGTCCGCTCTCGTAGCGGGCCATCAGCTCGCATTCCGGGGCCAGTTCACGGGCACGGGTCAGGACGCGCGCGGACGTCATGGTCGGGCCCGGGCTGTTGAGGTCGACCAGCAGCGGGCGCGCGGCCCCGTCGGCGGCGGCGAGCAGTTCGTCCTGGGCGTCGAGCACCCGCCGGGCGTACGGCAGCAGCCGCTCGCCGTCCGCGGTGAGCGTCACGTGCCGGGTGGTCCGCACGAACAGCTCGACGCCCAGCTCCCGTTCGAGCCGTCGGACGTCACGGCTGAGCGCCTGCTGGGCGACGTAGAGCCGGGCGGCGGCGCGGGTGAAGTGGAGCTCGTCGGCGACGGCGGCGAAGGCGCGCAGCAGGCGCGGATCCAGATCTCGGGGCACGCCGCATTCAACAACACAGATGCGTGAATGGCCATCGATCAGGTGTTGGACGGGCCACGCGGGCTGCCGTGAGGGTGGAGCCATGCCGCAGACCTCCCGGCCGCACGAGGCCGCTCGCCCTCCCCTGCCCGCGATCACGCCCGGGTCCCCGGCCTTCGTGCCCCGCTTCGGCGCCGGTGACGACGCGACGCGGACCGCCGGGCTCGATGCTCCTGTGCGGCGCGTGCGGCGGCGCAGGCCGCCCGGCCCCTACGGGCGGCTGTTCGCCACGCCCGGTGCCCGTGCGTTCACCGCCGGCAATCTGATCGCCCGCCTTCCGATGGGGATGTTCAGCGTCAGCGCCGTCATCATGATCGCCGGGTCCCGCGGTTCGTACGCGCTGGCCGGCGCCGTCACCGCGACGGGGCTCGCCGCCACCGCGCTGGTCGCGCCATGGACGGCACGGCTCGTCGACCGGTACGGGCAGGCCCGGATCGCCGTGCCCGCCACGGTCCTCGCGGTGCTCGGATCGCTCGCCCTGTTGCTGTGCGTGCGCTTCGACGCACCCGACTGGACGCTGTTCGCCGCCTACGCGGCGACCGCCACCACCCCCAACACCGGAGGCATGTCCCGGGCCCGCTGGGCGCACCTGCACCGGGGCGATCCGGCCGCGCTGCACACGGCGAACTCCTTCGAGCAGGCGGCCGACGAGCTCTGCTTCATGCTCGGACCCGTCCTCGCGGCGTTCCTGTGCGCGGCGCTGTTCCCGGAAGCGGGCACGCTGACCGGCGCGATCCTGCTCCTCGTGGGCGTCCTCGTCTTCGCAGCGCAGCGTTCCACCGAGCCGCCCCCGGCACCGCTTGCCGCCGCGGGCTCGCCGCTGCGCGCCGCCGGCATGCCCGCCCTGCTCATGGTGTTCCTCGCCACGGGAGCGGTCTTCGGCGCGATGGAGGTCGTCACGCTCGCCTTTGTCGACGGTCCGGCAGCCGGTGCGGTGCTCGCGCTCCAGGCCGCGGGTTCGTGCGCCGCGGGCCTGGTCTACGGCCGGGTCGGGCGGGCTGCCGGTCTCGTGACCACGCTGACCGCGATGACGGTCCTGATGTCGCTGCCGCTGCTGGCCGCCGCGGGCACCGGCTCGGTGCTCGCCGTCGCGGGCGCCCTGCTGCTGGCGGGCATGGCGACGGCGCCGACGATGGTGACCGGGATGACCGTCGTCCAGCGTCTGACCCCGCCGGGCCAGGTCAACGAGGGCATGACCCTGGCCGTCACCGCGCTGCTCGGCGGCATCGCGGCGGGATCGGCGAGCGGCGGCTGGGTGGTGGAGCACCTGAGCCCCGCGACTGGATACGCCGTGCCGGTGTGCGCTGCGGCGGTCGCGCTGGCGGTGGCGGGCATGACGAAGGCCCGGCTGCCGTAGCTGCCGGGCCTTGTCCACATGGGATGCGGGGACCCCGGGGGCGTACGCCTCCGGGACCTCCATCGGTGGAGATGGCGGGAATCGAACCCGCGTCCAACGGTGCAGAACCAGGGCTTCTCCGTGTGCAGTCCGCTGCGCTTTTCTCGGCCCCGGAGATCACGCGGACAAGTCTCCGACGGGCTCAGTCACTGTTTGGTTTCCCTCTCGACCCCGTGACCGGGCCTAGAGGTTTAGTTCCCTAGCTGATGCCAGGATCCGGGTCGGGAACAGCCCCGGGCTGACACTTCGCGAGTCGCTACTTAGGCAGCGAGGGCGAAGGAATCGCGCTTGGTGTTGGCGATTATTGGTTGCGACATATGGTTAACGAGATCATTGCCGCTTCCTCGACACGCTTCCCCTGCTTCGACATCCGCTGTCGAAACCGATCATCCCCATGTTGATTTATCAATCGGTGCCCCTGCCGTGCGGGGCAGGTGCCATCGTACGTGACCAACGCACGACGGTGCCAGCGTATTCCCGCAGCTACGCCCGCTGCCGCCGTCGCACCGCCGACACCGCGCGGTCCGCCTCGCGGCGGTCCTGCTTCTCCCGCAGCGTCTGGCGCTTGTCGTACTCCTTCTTGCCCTTCGCCAGCGCGATCTCGACCTTGGCCCGGCCGTCCTTGAAGTACAGGACGAGGGGCACGATCGTGTGACCCGTCTCCTGGGACTTCGACTCGAGCTTGTCGATCTCCGCCCGGTGCATCAGCAGCTTCCGCTTGCGTCGTGCGCTGTGGTTCGTCCACGTGCCCTGGCTGTACTCGGGGACGTGCACGTTGTGCAGCCACGCCTCGTGGCCGTCGATCTGGACGAAGCCGTCCACCAGCGAGGCCCGTCCCTGACGCAGCGACTTCACCTCGGTCCCCATCAGCACGAGACCGCACTCGTAGGTGTCGAGGATGTGGTAGTCGTGCCGCGCCTTCTTGTTCTGCGCGATCAGCTTGCGCCCTTTTTCCTTTGCCATAGTGCGCTCATTTTCGCACTACGAGGCCCCCCTGAGGCCACTCAATACCGACTGCGCACGTTGTTCGGCGCCCTCGCCCGCCGGCAGGTCCGGGGTGATGCCCTCGCCGTCCACGCTGTCACCCGAGGGAGTCCGGTAGTGGCCCACCGTGAGCTCGGCCACCGAGCCGTCGGGCAGCCGGCTCGGCATCTGCACGGAGCCCTTGCCGAAGGTGCGCGAGCCGACGGTGATCGCCCGGCCGCGGTCCTTCAGCGCGCCGGTGACCAGCTCGGCCGCGCTCATCGTGCCCGCGTCGACCAGCGCGACGAGGGGCCGGCGGGTGTCTCCGCCGCCGTCCGCGTAGAGCGCCTGCTGCTCGCCGCGCAGGTCGTACGTGGCGACCAGGCCGCCGTCGAGGAAGGCGGACGCGGCCGTCACGGCCTCGGAGACCAGGCCGCCCGGGTTGCCCCGCAGGTCCAGGACGACGCCCGCGCCCTCGGGGGCCCGGCGCACCGCCTCCCGCACCCGCGCGCCGGAGCCCTTGGTGAACGAGGAGACCTTGATCATCACGGCGTCCTCGCCGAGGTGACGGACGGTGACGCTCTCGGTGGTCAGCAGGGTGCGGGTCAGCGTCTCGGTCCAGCGGCGGCCGTCCCGCTCCAGCCCGAGGACGACGTCCGTGCCGTCGGCCCCGCGCAGCAGCGCCACGACGTCCGTGACCGGACGCCGGGCGACCTCCTGCCCGTCCACGGTCCGCAACCGGTCGCCGGGCCGGATCCCGGCCCGGTCGGCGGGGCCGCCCTTCTGGACCTCCGCGACCTCCGTGCGGCCACCGGTGCGCCGGGTCCTCAGGCCCACTCCGGTGTACTCGCCGTCGAGGGCGTTCTCGAACTCCTCGAACTCCTCGCGGTCGTACACCGCGCTCCAACGGTCGCCGCTGCGGCTGACGAACTCCTCCGCCGCCTCGGTGCCCGACTTGCCGTCCGCCATCGCCTCGGCGGCGGCCCGGGCGACCGCGTCGCGGTCCACGGTCGCGGCCGCCGCGCGGACGGAGAGCCTGCGCGACGTCTCCTGCCCCTCGCCCGGCAGACCGCCGGTGGCGGCGGCGGTGGCGAGAACGGTCGCGAAGACCAAGGTCAGGGCTGCCCCACGGCGGATGCCGTGGGGCCGAGGACTGAACTCCGGTCCCGACATGGCGTCGAGTCTAGGACAAGCGAAAGGCGCCGTACGGCGGTTGACCGTACGGCGCCCGGGGCGCTTGTCACACCTTGAGGTACTTGCGCAATGCGATGAAAGCCGCAACAGCGGGCATCAGCAGACCGATCACAAGGATCAGGGGCAGCACGGCCAGAACCGATTCCCAGCCGATGAAGTTCACCAACTGCATCTTGTCCGCCAACGCAAGGCCGTTGTCGATGAGGAAGTACCGTCCGACGAGCAGCATCACGCAGGCGACGGCTCCGCCGAGCGCTCCGGCGACGGCGGCCTCCATGATGAACGGCGTCTGGATGTAGAAGCTGGACGCACCCACCAGGCGCATGATGCCGGTTTCACGCCGTCGGCTGAACGCCGAAACGCGCACGGTGTTGACGATCAGCATCATCGCGATGACGAGCATCAGGCCCATGACGCACAGGGCGGCGATGCGCATGCCGTTCATCAAGTCGAAGAGGTTCTGCAGGATGTTGCGCTGGTCCTGGACGGACTGCACACCGTCCCGGCCGGCGAACGCGGTCGCGACCACCTTGTACTTCTCGGGGTCGTGGAGCTTGACCCGGAACGATTCCTGCATCTGGTCCGGCGTGATGGTGGACGCGATGGGGGTGTCGCCGTACTGCTTCTTGTAATGCGAGTACGCCTGCTCGGCCGTCTCGTGGTCTACGGTGTCGACGACGTTCATCTTCTTCAGATCGGACTCGATCTGTTCCCTCTGCGCACGGGTGACGGCGCCCTTGGCGCACTGGGGCGACGTGGCCGCGTCGTTCTTGTTGCACAGGAAGATGGAGACGTTGACCTTGTCGTACCAGAAGTCCTTCATCGTGTTGACCTGCTCACGCATGAGCAGCGCGCCACCGAAGAGAGCGAGCGACAGGGCGACGGAGACGATGACGGCGAACGTCATCGTGAGATTGCGACGGAGACCGACACCGATCTCCGACATGACGAACTGGGCGCGCATGGCGTGCTTTCAGCCTTTCAGTCTGTCCGGGCTCAGTGCTGGTAGCCGTAGACGCCGCGTGCCTGGTCGCGTACGAGACGGCCCTGCTCGAGCTCGATGACGCGCTTGCGCATCTGGTCGACGATGTTCTGGTCGTGCGTCGCCATCACCACGGTCGTACCGGTGCGGTTGATGCGGTCGAGCAGCTTCATGATGCCGACCGACGTCTGCGGGTCGAGGTTTCCGGTCGGCTCGTCCGCGATCAGCAGCATCGGGCGGTTGACGAAGGCACGGGCGATCGCCACGCGCTGCTGCTCACCGCCGGAGAGCTCACCGGGCATCCGGTCCTCCTTCCCGCCGAGTCCGACGAGGTCGAGGACCTGCGGCACGGCCTTGCGGATCTCGCCGCGCGGCTTTCCGATGACCTCCTGGGCGAACGCCACGTTCTCGGCGACGGTCTTGTTGGGCAGGAGGCGGAAGTCCTGGAAGACGGTGCCCAGCTGGCGCCGCATGTGCGGCACCTTCCAGTTGGACAGGCGGGCCAGGTCCTTGCCGAGGACATGGACCATGCCCTGGCTGGCGCGCTCCTCGCGGAGGAGGAGCCGCAGGAACGTGGACTTGCCGGAACCGGACGACCCCACGAGGAAGACGAACTCGCCCTTCTCGATTTCGAGGGAGACGTCGCGCAGGGCAGGTCGGTTCTGCTTGGGGTAGCTCTTGGAGACGTTGTCGAATCGGATCACGGGTGCACCACGGTCGGCCGGGAGTAGGTGTGCGTGACCTTACGCGAACCGGGACGGGCCGTGCAGGCACCGCCCCGACTTGCCCTTTTTGTCCGGTCGCGGAACGGGTGTAATCCGGCGGGGCGCGCCGAAAAGCGCGCGAGCTGGCACAGTGGTAGGGGAACAGTGGCCATTCCCAGTGCGTTGTCGGGAGAGAAATGTGCTGACGGTCCGCGCCTGCGGCTCCGGCGCGCGGGAGGAGGAAAGCGCATGACCTACGACCGATTGGTGTGCGCCAACTGCGCGGCACCCGTTGCCGAGGGCCGCTGCCCGGTCTGCCGGGCCAATCGTGAGCGCCTCCAGCAGGAGGGTCCGTTCGGTGGCATGAGCCCCGTGATGCTGCTGGCCCTGCTGGTGGCCCTGATAGCGACGCTGGCGATGTTCGCGGCGTACAGGACCGCATAACCCCAGGACACACCGAAGGGCCCGGGTGCTCGGCACCCGGGCCCTTGTGTTGCGCTATGCGATTGTTACGGTCCGTGTCGCTCAGACAGCAGTGCGTCCGCCACCGACGAGACGCGGCAGCATACGGAAGCCGATGCCACCGGCGATCATCGTCGCGGCGCCGATCAGCAGGAACGTGGTCTCGGCGGCACCGGTCTCGGCGAGCTCGCCGCCGTTGCCGTTGCCGGTACCGGCCAGCTCTTCCTTGCCCTGGCCCTGCTCGACGGGCTGCGAGCCGGCGTTGTCGGTGTCGGTGCCGTCACCGTCGATCACGCCGCCGTTGGGGTCGGTGTCGTTGCCGCCGTTGCCGTTGCCACCGTTGCCGTTACCGGGGTCGCCCGGGTCACCGGGGTCGCCCGGGTCACCGGGGTCACCCGGGTCACCCGGGTCGCCCGGGTCGCAGCCCAGCGGGTCGGCCTCGCAGGGATCTTCGGGCCCGTTGATGCCGATACCGGCGTCGATGCTGTTCTCGTCCGCGTTGGCGGAGACCTCAAGGGGGCCCACGTTGATGTCGAGGGCCTGTGCGGCGCCCGCGGCGGTCAGCGACGCACCCGCGGCGATCACCGCGCCGGCGGCTATACGCGCGACACGGATCCGCGTCTTCTTGGTCATCTGGCTGCTACCCCCAGTAGCTATCTCGTCATTGGAGCAGCGCCCGGGGCAGCCGGCTCGGGGGTCTTTGCTCTGTGCCCCCGTTCACACACGCCCCGGAGATGCGCATGCCGCGCGCCAGCTTTCCCAGATTTCGCAACACCGTCAAGGTCGTTGCGGGCGCGATGTCCGAAATGCTGTCAGTTGACTGACGTGCGGGGATGCAACTGTGACATAAACGCGAACTGCCGCCCGGTGGGCGGCAGTTGCCTTGTCGACAAAGCGAGGATTTACTTCTCCTGCTGCTTGCGCCAGCGAATTCCGGCTTCCAGGAAGCCGTCGATCTCGCCGTCGAGCACCGACTGGGGGTTGCCCACCTCGCACTCCGTGCGCAGGTCCTTGACCATCTGGTACGGGTGCAGGACGTACGAACGCATCTGGTTTCCCCAGGAGTTGCCGCCGTCGCCCTTGAGGGCGTCCATCTTGGCCTGCTCCTCCTGGCGGCGGCGCTCCAGCAGCTTCGCCTGGAGGACGTTCATCGCGCTCGCCTTGTTCTGGATCTGGGAGCGCTCGTTCTGGCAGGAGACCACGATGCCGGTCGGGATGTGCGTGATGCGCACCGCCGAGTCGGTGGTGTTGACGCCCTGGCCGCCGGGGCCGGACGCCCGGTACACGTCGATGCGCAGCTCCGACTCGTCGATCTCGACGTGGTCGGACTGCTCGACGACCGGCAGCACCTCGACGCCCGCGAAGGACGTCTGGCGGCGGCCCTGGTTGTCGAAGGGCGAGATGCGCACCAGACGGTGCGTGCCCTGCTCGACGGAGAGCGTGCCGTACGCGTACGGCGCCTTGACGACGAAGGTGGTCGACTTGATGCCGGCCTCTTCCGCGTAGGACGTCTCGTAGACCTCGGTGCCGTAGCCGTGCCGCTCGGCCCAGCGCAGGTACATGCGCTGCAGCTGCTCGGCGAAGTCGGCGGCGTCGACGCCGCCGGCCTCGGCGCGGATGTTGACCAGCGCCTCGCGCTCGTCGTACTCGCCGGACAGGAGGGTGCGGACCTCCATCTCGTCCAGCGCCTTGCGCACGGCCTGCAGCTCGATCTCGGCCTCGGCACGGGTGTCCGGGTCGTCCTCGGCCTCCGCGAGCTCGAAGAGCACCTCGAGGTCGTCGATACGGCCGCGGAGCGCCTCGGCCTTGCGCACCTCGGCCTGGAGGTGCGAAAGCTTGCTCGTGATCTTCTGCGCCGCCTCGGGGTCGTCCCACAGGGACGGTGCCGCCGCCTGCTCCTCGAGCACGGCGATGTCTGCCCTCATCCTGTCGAGGTCCAGAACGGCCTCGATCGACCCCATGGTCGAGGAAAGGGACTTCAGCTCTTCGGAAACATCGACGACTGCCACGGGTCCAGCGTAACGGCTGAGCGGCGGAACCCGTGCTGCCCCTGTTTCCGGACCCGGGGGACGGGGCCGGGCCGGACCGGAGCTAGGGCTCCGAGGGGGCCGACTGCCGCGTCTCCTCCGGCGCGGGCTCGGTGTCGTCGCCGCCGGCGGCCAGCCAGCCGCCGACCCCCACGGCCGCGGCCACCACCAGGGCGGCGACACCCACGGTGATGCGGCGCTTGCGCACCGAAGCCGCCCTGTTGCGGGCCGAGCCGGGGCGACGCTGGCCCGGGGCGCGGGGCGCGCGGGCGGTGCCGTGCGCTCCGCCCGCGAGCTCGTCCGGGGCGGGCACCCGCATCGAGGTGTGGGTGTCGCGGTTGGAGTCGGCCGGGGCCGATCCGGGGACGAGCGGGACCGCGCCCCGGCGGCGCGCCTCGCCCCGGGCGGCCGGCGCCACGTCCTCGTACGGCTCGGGCCCGGGCTCCGCGTCGGGCTCGTCGACATCCAGCGGGGGCATACCGGCGAGCGTCGGCAGCAGGTCGTGCAGCCGGTGCGCCAGCTCGGAGGCGCGCAGCCGGGAGGCGGGCGCCTTCGCCAGGCACTGGACGATCAGCTGCCACAGCTCGTCGGGGATGCCCGGCAGCGGGACGACGGTCTCGGTGACATGGCGGCGCAGGACGGCCCCGGGATGACCGCCGCCGAAGGGGGTGAACCCCGCCAGAAGCTCGTACAGGACGGTGGCCAGCGCGTAGATGTCGACCGCCGCGCGGGGCGGCAGGCCCTCGACGATCTCGGGCGCGATGTAGTCCGGGGTGCCGATGATCCCCGACGGGTTCGGGGTGCCGCCGCCCGTGGCCCGCAGGGCCTTGGTGCGGCGCGGGGTGTCGATCAGCTTGGCGACGCCGAAGTCGGTCAGCAGCGCCGGGTGGGACCCGGCCGGACCGAGCGGGCCCTCCATGTCGAGCAGGATGTTCTCCGGCTTGACGTCCCGGTGCACGACCCCGGCCGCGTGGGCGGCGGCGAGGCCGTCGGCGACGTCCGCGATGATCGCGACCGCCGCCTCGGGCGCGAGCCGTCGCTCGCGGTCGAGCCGGGTGCGCAGATCGGTGCCGCGTACGAGGTCCATGACCAGCGCGAGGTCGTTGCCGTCGACGACGAGGTCTCGGACGCCGACCACCCGGGGGTGGTCGAGCCCGAGGAGTGCCGTGCGCTCCTGGACGAAGCGGCCGACCAGTTCCTGGTCGCAGGCCAGGTCCTCGCGAAGAAGCTTGATGGCCACGGGCCCTTCGGGGCCCTCGCCGAGCCACACCGTGCCCGCGCTTCCCCGCCCCAGGATCTGATGGGCCGTGTACCGGCTGCCGATATTCCGTGCCAAGACTGCTCCCTCAGCGGCTGGCGTTGCCCCATAACGTACGCGGGCGCGGGGACCTGTGTGCCCCGGATGACACCAACCTCCACTTCTGCGGAACAAATCAGCCCGCAGAAGTCGACAAAACGACAGGGTTACCGCTGTTACTGCTGGTTCTGGATCTGATCGGCGGTGTCCTTCGCCTCAGCGAGCTGCGAGATCCAGTCGGTGACGTTGGTGATGCCGTCGCCGATCGCGTCCCAGTAGCTCTTGCCCTCGGCGATCCAGCCCTGGAGCGGTGTGAGCTCCCAGATCAGCCAGCCGCCGATGAAGAACAGCACGATCATGACCAGACAGCCCTTGAGGCAGCCGAGGCCGGGGATGCGGACCGGGTTGGCGCTGCGCCGGCGCGGCTCGCGCGGCGGTCGCGGCTGCTGGGGCGGCGCCTGCGGGGGGGCGTACGGCTGGGGCTGGTGGCGCTGGGGCTGCGGCGGGTACGGCTGCGGCTGGGGGCGCTGCGGGGGCCGCTGCTGATACTGCGGCGGCTGGGGCGGCGGCGCCTGGCGCTGAGGGCGGCGGCGCAGCGGGTCCTGGCTCGGGTCCAGGTACTGCACCTGTGTCTGCTCGTTGCGGTCGCGGGCTGCGCGCAGCTGCGACTGCCAGGGGTGCGGCTCCTCGGGCCGCGGCCCGTCGCCCGGCGGAACGGGGGGCATCACGGAGGTCGGGTCGGCGCCGCCGCCCGGCCGTCCGGTCTGCGGCATGACACTCGTCGCGGCCGACGGGTCGAACGCCGGAGCGCCGCCCGTGTTCGGCAGGACCTGCGTCGGGTCCGCGGCGCCGGGCGTCTCGGGGACGGGCGCCGGGGCGGGGTCGGGCGCGAGCAGCGCGGCGACGCCGAGGGCGGCGTCGACCTGGGCCGCGTTGGAGTGCACACCGATGCCGGCCGCGACCGTGCGCAGGCCGCGGGCGAGGTTCTCGGCGCTGGGCCGCTCGCCGGGCTCCTTGCGCAGGCAGCGCTCTATGACCGTCCACAGCGGCTCGGGGACGGTGGTGGGGCGGCGGGGCTCCTCGCTGAGGTGCCGGTGCAGCACTTCGAGCGCCGTCCCGCCGGCGAACGGGGGCCGGCCGGTGACCAGCTCGTACAGCAGGATGCCC
Organism: Streptomyces sp. PKU-EA00015; assembly: GCF_013387495.1. GTDB lineage: Bacteria > Actinomycetota > Actinomycetes > Streptomycetales > Streptomycetaceae > Streptomyces. The sequence goes on from NZ_JABZEE010000051.1 coordinate 122,556, forward strand.
GCGCCGTAGATGTCGACGGCGGAGGTCTGCGGGCGGCCCTCGGCGGACTCGGGCGCGACGTACGCGGGGGTCCCGACGAACTCGTGCGTGCGGGTCAGGCCCGGGGAGTCGGCGAGGCGCGCGATGCCGAAGTCCGTCAGCATCGGGTGCATCTGGCCGTCGGCGTCGGTCTTCAGCAGGACGTTCGCCGGCTTGAGGTCGCGGTGGACGATGCCGTCCGCGTGGCTGGCGGCGAGCGCGTCGGCGATCTGCGCCGTCATCAGCGAGGCGGCGACCGGCGACAGCGGGCCGTTGTCGCGCAGGTAGTGGTGGAGGTCCGGGCCGTCGACGAGGTCCATGACGAGGGCGAGGAGATCGCCCTCGACGACCAGGTCGCGGGTGCGCACGATGTTCGGGTGGGTGAGCCGCAGGAGGACGGAGCGCTCCCGCAGGAAGCGCATCACCACGTCCGCGTCGTTCGCGAGCTCCTCCTTGAGGACCTTGATCGCGACGGTCTCACCGGGCTGTCCCGCGACGGCGGCCTCGGCGCCCGCGGTCTCCCTCTGACGGGCTCGCCAGACGGTGCCCGTGGCGCCGCGCCCGAGCGGCTCCTCGAGCAGGTACTTGCTGCCTACCGGCCGCACGTCATGCGCTCCCTGCTGGTCGGTCCTCTGGAACCCGGGCTGCCGATGATGCTGTGATCCTGCGGGCCGCCGGGTGTCCGACCCACTGTAATGGTGCCGAACGGATCACCGGCGGTGCGCGCCCCGGTGCCTGTTCGAAGAACAGACGCGGGCATCGTACGGATGGTTGCCCCACGGGAGTGCAGCGAACGTCACGATCGGGGGGCGGGGCTTTCCGGTTCCTGTGCCAACCAGGCACTTTTGCGCCCAGAGCCGACCAATCAAGATCACTTGCGGATGGGTCCCGGGCGTGTTGTCGGCAGCAGGTGCGAGGATGCCTCTCAGCACATGGCCGTGGGAGGGAGCCCATGGCTCGTGCCGACCTGCCGGGCGAGGGGCGATCAGGGCGGCTCCCCTGCCGGGTACCCCGCGCAGAAGGGATTGCTGACGGCGATGCAGATCCGGCTGACTGTGCTCGCGCCGCGCGGGGGGTCGTCCGCGACCGCGGGGCGCCCTTGCGACGTGCTGGTCACCGCGCCCGCGGGCACCGCGCTGGCCGCGGTGGCCTCCGGCCTCGCAGCCGTCTCCGGCCCGGACACCTCGGGCACGGTCGTGCTCTACGCGGGACAGGAGCGTCTCGACCTCCAGCGGCGCACGCTCGGCGAGCCGCCACTGGTGGACGGAGCCGTCCTCGCCCTCCAGTCCCCCGTCGACGACGACGCGCACGACGCGGTGGACGCCGCGGCGCAGCTCCATGTCGTGGCCGGGCCGGACGCGGGCGGGGTCCATCTGCTGCACGGCGGGCGGATAAGCGTCGGCCGCTCGGCCGACGCCGATGTGCCGCTGGACGATCCGGACGTCTCCCGGCTCCACTGCGCGGTGACGGTCGCGGACGACGGCCGGGTGACGGTCGCGGACCTGGGCTCGACGAACGGCACGACGGTCGACGGCGCGTCCGTCGACACCCGCCCGGTCCGCCTCCCGGCGGGCGCGCTGCTGCGCCTGGGCGAGTCGACGCTGCGCCTGGCGACTGCGCCGCCGCCGGAGCCACTGCGGACGACCCCGGACGGCGAGGGTCACCTGCGGGTCGCACGCCCTTCCGGCGCGCCGGAAGGCCCGGACGCCCCGGCCGGAGCGGGCCCGGCGGCCACGGGTCACGCACCGGGCCGGCCGACGAGCCCGTCCGAGCAGGCCGCCGCCGGGCGCGCGGGC
>NZ_JABZEE010000052.1 GCF_013387495.1 Streptomyces sp. PKU-EA00015
CAGGTCAAGCCATTCCGTCGGTAGCCCCGAGTTCTCCAATCGGTGGGGGACAGGGCTGGTGGTGCGTGAGGCCGGACGGCCTGTCCGGTCCTCGCCCGCCGCGCCGGAGCGGGTGGGCGAGGACCAGGCGGAGCGTCCGGAGGTCAGTCGCGGAACGGGCAGCCGCTGTGCGGGTGCTGTTCGGTGGGCGGGGTCGGGGGCTGCACCGGAACGTGGATCTCGGGCCGGACGACGACCTTCGCCGGGTGCCCAGCGCGGACGCGGCGGCGCAGGGTCAGGCCGCGCATCGCGAATGCGGACAGGAACGTCCAGGCGAGGAGGGCGAGCCCGGCCGCGACGGGGCGGCTGGTGTGCGGGGTGGTCGTCCAGACCATCCACACGGTGGCTGCGCCCCACGCGGTCCACATCGCGCGCACTCCGTTGTTCCGGGAGAGGTAGCCGAGGACCAGGCCGACGATGCCGGTGAGGAGCCACAGCGTGTAGACGGTGGAGCCTTCGACCGGGAGGCCGGCGGAGTGCTGCGCGATGTACGTGCGCACCGGCTGGTCGACGACGGCTGCCACGCCGCTGGAGGTGTCGACGCCGACCTGCACCTTGGGCACGGCGGTGAGCAGCTGGTGCAGCGCCTGGAGGACAACTTCACCGGCGGCCTTGGCCATCAGCACGACGAAGGAGACTCCGGCCACCACCAGGACGGCGCGGATCCAGGGGGCCATGTACCGGAAGCCGTCCTCGGGAGCGCTGAGGATGTCCTCCCACATCGCGTTCAGGACGCCGTCCTCTTCCCACGCTTCCTTCAACCAGGTGCGCAGCGCGGCGAACCGCGGCTCCTTGGACGGTGCCTTCGGGAAGGGTACCGGGAGGTAGGCGAGCTCTTGGCGGTTCTGGCCGGGGGTGTTGTCGTTGGACTGCACGGGGCAACTCCTTGTTGTCGATGCGGCGTTCGCGGAGCGTGCGAGTGGGCCAAGCTGTGAGCGACGGGCCCGAAGAGAAGGGAGGCGGCTGCGATGGGGTGGTTCACCCGTGATGAGCCGGAGGAAGTCGTCTTCGAAGAGGTTGTGGACACGTTTCACCGGCAACGGCGACTGGGCGGCCAAGGAACGCACCGACGACCCGCAGGTTGCGGCACTGTGCGCGGCCGCGTTCGAGGCGGTGTGGCAGAGGGCCGTCCCGCACGAGAAGTACACCGTCGTCTGACCGGCCCGGACAGCCCATGCCCGCCTCCCCGTCCTCCAGCGCCCAGGCCGCCCGCGAAGCCCTCGCCGTGCGCCTGGCCCACCTGGCACGGGACGCCGGGATCAACGGGCGTGAGCTGTCCGCCCGGTGCGGCTGGCACCCGGCCAAGACCTCCCGCATCCTGCGCGCCAAAGCCGCCCCCTCCGACGCCGACATCCGCGCCTGGGCCGCCGCCTGCAGAGCCGAGGACCAGACCGCCGACCTCATCGCCACCGCCCGCGCGGTGGAGTCGATGTACCTGGAGTGGCGCCGCCAGCACCGCGACGGCATGCGCCGCACCCAGCAGGACGTCCTCGCCCGCAACGCCGCCGCGAAGGTCTGCCGCGCCTACACCTCCAACGTGATCCCCGGCTTCTTCCAGACCGCCGGCTACGCCGAGGCTCTGATGCGCTCCATCACCGACTTCCAGGGCACCCCCGACGACATCCCCGACGCCGTCGCCGCCCGCCTCGCCCGCAGCTGCTTCCTGTACGAGGGCGGACACCGGTTCGTCGTCCTGATCGAGGAGTGGGTGCTGCGCACCAGGATCGGCTCCGCCGAGACGATGGCCGGCCAACTCGCCCACCTGCTCACCGTGTTGCCGCTGGCCTCGGTCTCCCTCGGCATCATCCCCCTCGGCGCCGAGCGCACCGTGTGGCCGCTGGAGGCCTTCTACCTCTACGACGACCACAACACCGTCGTGGAGACGCTCACCGCGGGCATCAGCATCCGCCAGCCCCGCGAAATCGCCGACTACGCCCGCGCCTTCACCGGCCTGGCCCGTATGGCCGTCCACGGCGACGCCGCCCGCACGCTCATCCGGGCCGCGGCCGATGCCTTGGAGTGAATCTGCGCAACAACCCGCAATCTCGTTGAGGCCCTGCCACCGCCTCCGTAGCGTCAAAGGTCCGACGCCACAGCCCCGGAGAGGCGGGATCTGATGCGCGCCCACACCAACGCCGGCACCCGCGACCGCGGCCCCTGCTGGCCCGCGCCGACCAGGGTTACGGCCGTCCCGGCCCACCCAGCAGTGAGGCACCCATGACCAGCACCCACACGGCCCTGTACGACCCTGACGGCCGTATCGAGGCGGAAGTCCCCCTCGATCGCGAGGCCCACCAGCACCTGGTCGCCGCCGTCCTCGGCTGGGACGGCGACCCGGGCCTGCCCGAGCGGGACTATCAGCAGATCGCCCTGCAGCTGACCGGAGCCGCCCGCGCCGTGGCCGCCGACGTGCGCCGCGCCGCCGACAGGCTGCCCGACGACCACGCGGCCCGGGTGCTCGCCGAACACATCCTCGACGAGACCGACCGCCGCCTGTCCGCGGAACTGCAGGGCACCGTCCGCTGCGCCCAGGGCCGCGCCCGGCTCTGCCGCGCCCTGTACGGACGCCTGGACCGCCTTGCCGAAGTCACGCGGCCCGTCCGGGCCCTCTGACTGCCGCGCACCCGGGCGCGACCACCGATCCCCGGGTGCGCGGCGCAGCGCCACGTCCGGCCCGCCGGGGCCGGGCGAGCACCACTCGACAGACACGAGAGGGGCACCATCATGAGCACGGTCATCGAGCCCGCCGCCGTCGCGACCCGGGCCCGGCAGATCCTCGAGACGTGGCAGGCCGACGAGGAGTGGGCCCGCCTGTGGGACAGCTGCGCGAAGTACAGCAGCGACTGGGACGACTTCTATGGTTACCCGATCATCCTCGACTACGACGCGGTCGCCGACGCGCCCGCGCTGTTCACCGAGACCACCCGGGTCCTGGCCCTCAAGAGCGCGGTGTACGAGCTGACCGGCGGTGACGAGAAGGCTGCCGAGCTCGCCCAGCCGGTCCCGGTCGACGTCATGTCCCACGCGCTCACGGCGCAGTTCACCGTTCTGTCCCGCATCCAGGACCGCACCGGCATCCGCTTCGTCCACGCCACCGACATGGAGGACGGGTTCGCCGGCGGCACCTGGAACCCCGGCGACTTCACCCACCAGGCGTACCGCGCCGCCTTCGGCCCGGTGAACGACCGGTTCTGGATCGACGAGGCCGAGACCGAACGGCGCCGGAAGATCCTCGACGAGGTGTACGCCGGGATCGGTGTCACCGAGCGAGGAAGGAAGGCAGCCATCCTCTCCGCCGCCGCGGCGTAGCCTCCGGCTCGGCGGGCTGGAGCTCTTTCGGCGGAGGCGCGATCCGGTCCGGCTCCAGGCCCACCTTGTGTGGGTGCACGCACGCCGGGGTCCGGTCGGCGGTGTACCGGAAGCCGTCGGCCGGATCGAACGGGCACTCCCAAGACGGCCGGTCGTAGACGACGAACGCCTCGCGCGGCAGCCGCTTCGACGGGCAGATGCCACACGCCGGATGGTCCTCGCCCTGGGCGAAAGGCTCGCTCATGACGGCACCGTAGCGGAGCAGTGAACCGGCCACCGCAGGAACCACACGAACGAGAACGGCGCTCACCTCCACAGCACACGGGGTGAGCGCCGCCGCACGTCACGGCCAGTCAGACCTTTTGGACCCAAATGGGCTAACCATTGTCAGCGGCCCGTCGCGGAGGGCAGCACGTAGACGAACGGGTACGGGAAATCCGGGTCCTCGTACGTCCTTATGACGCGGCTTCCTCCATCGCCCGGAGGATCAGGCGGAACTGGTGTTGTCCACCACCCTGAGCGCCTGGCCGAGCTGCACCGCGCAGCGGGTTACCAGGGAGGCGGCGACCTCCAGCACGGCCAGCTCGCTGCTGGAGCTCTTGAATGCCCAAGGTCGGGCGAGCATGAGCTGGCCGATCGCGTCCCAGTCCACCGAAGGGTGCTTGCCGCGCCGGTCGATGACCGGCTTGTCGGCGGCCGCCGTGAGTTCGTGCTCGTCCTCCAGGAGGCGGCGGAGCCAGTAACCGTCCTGGTGAGCACCCAGGAGCCGGGTCGCCGCCCGCATCTGTTCGTTACCCACGCCTTGCAGCAGGCTCAAGGCGAGCTGCTCGCCCGTGGTGCTGTCACTGGTCACCGTCACCGGCGTTTCCGTTCTCTGGGGAGTCGAGGCCGGGGCCAGCCCCGCCTCACTGTGCGCGGCCGCGCTTGGCCGCCCCCGCCGTACACGCCGGGCGATCACCCGGACGATCCTCTCCGACGGTCGGCCCGTCGCATGTCCGCGATTCGCGGACGGGGTCTGTTTCATAGGTGGTCCACCTATGAAACGCGCCGATGGGAGCCGGTGCTGCTCGCTGCACGCTGTCATGGAGTAGGGCGGCTGGCGCTGCTGCCGCTCCTTGGCGGCGGCAGCGCCACTGGTCAGCGCGTCGCCCAGGCGTCGACATCAGCGAGGTACAGATCCGGCAGGCTCAGAAGCTGGTGCCGCAGGCCGACTTCATCTGGGCCGACGCCACGTCGGTGTCCCGGGCGAATCTTTCGATGCCGTGGCGCCCTCCGGCGAAACGAGGCGTTCTCGACCCTGAGCGACAGGTGGTGTCGGATTCCGACGACAAAACCACCCACCACGAACCACCGCCTTAGAGGTCGCGCGGGTAGGCGTGTGCTCATGGGCAGCGGTTCGGGCGTTCGTCCCAGCGGTGGGGCGTCCAGGTCCGGCTCAAGGCTCTTCGCCATCTGGCCTCCTTCGTTGAGCGCCTCTCGGCGCTCGGCGGGCATACGACGAAGCCCCTGCGGGGAGGGCAGGGGCTTCGCGGTGTGCGGTTCGGTGGGGAGCAGGTGAGTGGCCCTGGCGATCAGCCTGGGGCGCGCTGGCCCCTTGGCGGCTGGCTCGCGTGTCCGCGCCGGAGCGCGGCCAGCGTCATCACGATCCCGGCGATGCCCATTGCGCAGGCGGCGATCCAGTGCCGGGTCTGCTGGCCCAGGACCAGGACTGAGACGGCGCCGAACCCAAGGCCGGAGGCGGGAAGCAGCGCGGTCTTCCAGCCGGGCTCGCGGCGACCGGCGAGGACGAGTGCGGAGCCCACGGCGATCACGCCCCCGCCGAACAGGGCGTACGTGTAGCGCTCGCCTCCGTCGGGAAGGCCGTAGCGTCCACGGGCGTGTTCCTCGAGGCCCAGGTCGACGGCTCCGCCGACGGCCCAGAAGAAAGCGCTGAATGCGATCACACCGACAGCGACGATCCACCACAGACTTCTCACGCCGGGATCCTACGGAGTACGGCGGAACTCGACCAGGGCGTCGTTCCAGCCGGCCTTGTACGCGTGGATACTCGGCGAGTACCGACACCCGGGCGGAGGTCCACTTCGACGCCCCGGCCGGCTGCCCCGTACGGCCCCAGGGGGGCGGACCCCGCCGTTCCACCCGTACCGAACGCCCTGGCAGGGCGGTGCGCCCCGGTCAGCCCGCAGGTCGGCCGGGGTGCCGGTGGCGGCCGGAAGACAGCGGACCGCGCGGCACCGGCCTTGCCGGGGGCCCGTGCCCCTGACAGTCTTCCGGCGCGCGCCCTGCGGCGGCCGGGGCACGGGCCAGACCCCCGGCCGGCCCCCACCCGTTGGCTCTGCCCGATGGACGAACCGACCAGGAGTGCCCGCCATGCCGCGTACGACCTTCCGTGTGCCCCGCACGCTGCTCGCCGCCACGGCGACGGCCGCCCTCGCCTTCGCCACGGCCCTCACCACGGCGACCGCCCCGGCCGCCGCCGCCCCGGCCGCCGAAGCCGGGACCATCGCCCAAGCCCCCAAAGCCGGGACCACAGGGGCCACCGGGACCACCTCAGGCTTCTGGGCCTGCTCCGTCCCGTCCGGCTACACGTACACCTCGTCCCGCAGTTCCTACACCTGTTCGGGAGGCAGCAGCTATCGGACCACCGAGTTCTACGTCCAGCCGCCCGCCGACGGCCTCTGGGCCTGCACCACCATGCCCGGCTACACCCACACCGGGGTCATGAGCAGCCACACGTGCTCCGGCGGCGGGAGCTACACGACCAGCCAGTACCTGCTCCACAAGCCCGTGACCGGCATGTGGGCCTGCTCCGTGCCGTCCGGGTTCACGTACACGGCCACCCAGCAGAGCTACACCTGCTCCGGCGGCGCCAGCTACACCACCACCCAGTTCCTGCTGCGCGCCCTGTAGACGCCGAGGGCCCGGGCCCGGACGCGCGCTGGCTCACGAGCCCGGTCTCCAGCCGGAGGACTACGGGGTGCTGATCCGGCTGCTGCTGCGGGATCCGGGGCTGCCCTCGGGGATCTTGCCGCTGTCGGAGGAGTTCAAGGCGTCCGGCTGGAAGATGGGCGCCAGCCGTCTGCGCATGATAGTTGTCGCATAGGCAGGCTTGTTGTCATCTGCATGGTTTGGCGCCGGAGGGTCGTGCTCTCAACTCTTGACGGCCTCTGCGATCTGTTGGGCGGCCTGGGCGGGGGTGAGGTGCGTGGTGTCGACGACGTCGGCCTCGGCGTGCAGCCAGGTGCGGGCCGCTTCGGCGTAGGGCTCAAGGTATTGGAGACGGAACGGGGAGTTGGGGCCGAGAACGGTGTCGCCCGCGATGCGCGCGCGGAGGGTGTCTTGGTCGGCGTGGAGAACGAAGTGCCGGACTGGAATGGCGTGTTGGGCAAGGCCCGAGCTGATCTCGCGCCAGTACTGTTCGACCAGGACGGTCATGGGGATCACCAGGGTGCCGCCGGTGTAGTCGAGGACGCGTCGGGCGGTCTCGACTACGAGTGGCCGCCATGGCGGCCAGTGCTGGAAGTTGTCCGTCGCGGGCAGTCCTGGCGTGATGTCCATGAGTGTCTCGCCGACTTTCTCGGCGTCGAACACTCGTGAGTCCGGGATCAGCTGCTGCACGAGCGCACTGGTTGTCGTCTTGCCTGCGCCGTGAGTGCCGTTGAGCCATACGATCACGGGCTTGACGTTAGCGTCGTGCGGGCCGCAGGGGCGGCCCGAGTAGAAGATCCGGGCAGAGAAGCTCGGGTTCTCGACCTTCCCTTTGGTGGCAGAAGGACTGCTGAATGAGCGTGTGTGACAAGTCGGATGCCTCTCCTGTGACAACCAGGATGCTTCGTCCAGCCCCTTTTGCCAGCTCGTCCGACCCTGCTGGTGACAACTAACGCACTTCGGCTCACTGTGACTGATTCCCAATCATGTTTGTGAAGCGGTCTGGTGACGCGGTGTGAGTCGTTCAAGCCGGTGCGTGATCGCTAGCTGGGGGTGCTGTGGTGAAGGTGCGATGGTCGCGTATCAGGGCCCAGAGGACGTCGAGGCGGCGGCGTGCGAGGGCGAGGGTGGGCCTGGCCAGATGGATCAGCGCGCACGTCGACTGGTGACGTCGGCCCCAGCGGGGACTGCGACTCTGTGGGAGGCGGTCCCGCGCAACGTGCGAAGTGGACGCGGGACCGCCCAGGCCCGAAGTGTCCTGTCACGGTGGACCGTACTGCGACCGTAGGGGCTCAACGGGTAGTGCGCGCGTCGGCCTGCGCCTCAGCTTGTCATTTGTGGTCCGACGTCGCGCGTTGGCTGGAATGCTGCTGCCGAGGGCGGCGGACGGTCGGCTCGTACTGGCTGTGGATGTCTCGCCATGGCTACGGCCGGACGCCGACACCTGCGCTGGCCGGTCCTTTTGCCAGACGTTCGGCCGGGGTGAGGGCAAGCACCAGATGGTGCCCGGCTGGCCGTATCGGTGGTGGCTGCGTGAGGGAGGGCCGAACGTCGTGGACGGCGGTGCTGGACGCGGTCCGCCTGAGGCCTGGTGCCGACGTGGCCGCGGTGACCGCGGTCCAGATCCGCGAGGTAGTCGAGCGCCTCGTCGCCGCCGGCCGAAGGAAGGAAGGTGACCTGGACGTCCTGGTCGTGCTGGACGCCGGATACGACGCACCCCGCATCGCCCACCTGCTGATCCTCGGCCGACTCCGCTCAGACCGCGTCATGCGACGGCCGACACCGCCGCGGGTCTATGACCCCAAGGGCGGCCGACCGTACGGAAGCGAGTTCGTCTTCGGTGACCCCGCCACGTGGGGTATCGAGCAGGCCGTGACGGTCACTGGCACCCGCCTTTATGGGAAGGCGACCGCGTCGCAGGCATCCGCCTGTTCAAGCAGACGCTCGGCTGGACCAAGCCCCGGCTTCGCGGCTCGGAGGCTGCCGACCGGTGGACGTGGATGGTGATCGCCGCCCATGCCCAGCTCCGGCTCGCCCATCCGCTGGCCATCTCCGGCGGCCCTGGGAGAAACCGGCTCCGCCGAACAAGCTCACGCCCGCCCGAGTCCGCAGCGGGTTCAGGAATCTGTGCACGAAGACCGGCTTGCGAACCGGCTTGCCGTGGCGGGATCTGCCATCATCCCGCTTCGGGAAGTGGAAGACAGTTCACGATCGTCATCGCAGGTGGTCAGCGGACGGCACATGGGAGAAGATCCTGCGGGCCGTCCAGGCCGACGACGACGCCGAGGGCCGGATCGACTGGAGCATGGTCAGCGTGGCCTCCACCTCCTGCCGGGCACATCAGCACGCGGCCGGAGCCCACTCGCGCTCACCGCGAGTTCCCGGCAAAGGAAGCACTCCCATCCGTCACCGGGGCGACGAGGCCCTGGGCCGTTCAAGGGGCAGACTGACCTGCAAGATCCATTTGGCAGCTGAGGGCGGACGCCGCCCACTCGCCTTCGTCCTCACTCCCGGCCAGTGGGGCGATGCCCCTCAGTTGATCCCCGTGCTGGAACAGATCCGGGTTCCGCGGCCCGCCGGCGGACACCCACGTACTCGACCCGATCACCTTGGCGGCGACAAGGCCTATTCATCGCGCCGCAACCGACGCTATCTGCGGCGTCGCAGATCAAGCACACGATCCCGGAGCCCAAGGACCAGCGGGCCAACCGCCAGCGGCGCGGCAGCAAGGGCGGCCGCCCGACCGGGTTCGACAGAGAGATCTACCGACGCCGCAACGAAGTGGAGCGGACGATCAACCGGCTGAAGGTCTTCCGTGCGGTGGCGACCCGTTACGACAAGCGGGCCTACGCCTGTCACGGGACGGTCACCGTCGCATCGATCCGGCTCTGGCTGCGAACATGAGCCTCGCTCGCCGCTACTCCAGCATGCGTTCCGCGTCATCCGGAACCCAAGGAAAGGGGACGTCAGGCCACCGTGCGGATGCCCATGCGCTGAGATCGACAGCGAGAACAGCATCCATGAAGGCCTGCGGCGGTCGGTAGCCGTGAGCGGTGATGTAGTGCGTGACCAGGAACGGAGCGGCATAAGCGATGCCGGGGCCGCCCGGGATCCGTACCTCCCCGTTCCCTTCCGGAGCCTCATCCGCAGGACACAGGTCGCACTCGTGCACCCCGAGGCAGACAACTACTGGGGGGTCTATCGGGCCCTTCACGACAGACTGAGCCTTTTCAGCGTTGCCTCTCCAGGGTGAGCACCGCGGCGACGGTGATCGTCATCCGGTTTGGGCTGCAGCGGCTTCGGCGGAAGATGCGCCAGGACTTCAGTCGGGCGACGCCTCGTTCGACGGGAGCGCGGGCGTGGGCGAGTGCGCGGTTCAGCGTCCGCTCGGTCGGCGTGAGTTGGCCGTTGGGCGGGCGACGGATGGCGGTGGTGACCCAGGAGCCGGCTCCGATGTAGGCGCGGTCGGCCACGATCGGGACGCCCTGGCGCTCGCAGATCCGGATGATGCGATGGGTGCGTGCGGCGGTCAGGTCATGGGCTCGGCCCGGCAGGGCCGGTGAGACCCACAGCAGCCGGCCTTCGGGATCGGTCACGACCTGCACGTTCACGCCGTGGCGTCGGTGCTTGTGGGAGTAGTCGGTGCGTCCGTCGCCCAGGCGGTCGCACTCGCTGAGGGTTCCGTCCAGGAGCACGTAGTCGGGGTCGTGCTCGCGCAGGGTCTTGAGCAGGCCCGGCGCCCGGTCGGCCAGGAGCCGCACAACCGCGGTGGTGTAGGCGTGGGCGGTGCCCACGGATATGCCGAACCCGGCGGCGATCTGGGCGAAGGTGTCGTGCTTGCGCAGGTAGACGAGAGCGACGAGGGCACGCTGGTGCGGAGGGAGCTTGCACCGACGGTCACCCTCACGGGTGACGATGAGCATCGTGACCCACTCGACCAGCGCATGAGGCAGGTCGAGTGCGGCAGGATAGGGAACCAACAGGGCTCCTGGACCGGCAGGTTGAGACTTCGAACACCTCACCCAACGGCACAGGAGCCCTGTCCGTTGCGGGCACCGACGCCATCACCCGATCGGTGGCCACGGTGAAAGGGCTCACTGATCGAACGCCTTCTGGGTTCGGGCACTTGCTGCTGCTCCTGGCTTTGCCGAGCCTGTGGGGTGAAGCTGAAGTTCCCCGACGGCTTCATCGACGACATCAGGCACGAGGGCGACCTCGCGGCCACGGCCGCCGCGCTGCTTGAGACGCGGCCTTCGCGGAGATCCACGACGTCTGCATGCGCGTGCTGAATTCGACGGCCGGGCCACCGCGCCGAGCGCCCCCCGGGCCGCGGTCTCGCGGGCGGAGGCGCGCTCCAGGATCGGGTGGGCCTCGTCGAAGCCGTACTTCTGCATGCCGGCGAGGTCCGTGTGGCCGGGGCGGGGGCGGGTCAGCGGCGCGTTCCGTGGGACCTCACGAGCCGGGGCTCCGGCTTTCGCCCAGGTGTGGCCGAAGCCGCCGTCCCGACGTTGCAGTGCGCACAGTGGGTGGTCGCGGTGACTACACCGGATAAGCCTGATGTTTCTGTATCCGCTCAACTGGTGCCCCAATACTGGTGCTCGGTGCGGGGGAACTCACCGTCGCAGTGTGTTGGGGAAGGGTGCGGAGGTGCCGAACCATCAATCGGCAGAAGCGGGGCTTGCATCGGACTCACCGAGGCTGGCCGGTGAGAGTACGGAGCAAGTGCAGGTCCTTGTTCTGTCGGAGGCGGACTTGCCTCGACAGTCGGGCATCTGACCACCAGACGCGTCATCGATGGAATGCATCAGTTGCGTGCAGCGAGGTTGTGTGGTCAGAGAAGCTCATGAGTGAGCCGTTCCGTTCCGCACCTTATCGGGAATCTCGGACGGTGCGGGGTCTACCTTGAAAAGGAGAAGGACATCATGACAGTCGAAATCGTTGAATCGATATCCGATCGGCTCGTCGGAACCGAGGCGCACCGGGCCTTTGTCGACCACGAGTTCTTCAAGCAGGTACACAGCCGCGAACTTTCGCACGAGCACGTTGCGATGTTCCTCGGCCAGTGGTGGCACCCGCTGCATTACTTCCCGACCTTCCTCGCGCGCTGCATCTCGGTCTTGCCTGACATCGAGTCCAAGAGCGCGATCACACGGATTCTTTCGCAGGAGACCGGTGTCCGGTCGGCCAAGGCCGCCCACGAGGTGATCTATGCCGACAGCATGGAGAAGGCGGGCTACGAACGCCGGACGGTGACCGGTTCCGAGCCGTTCGCGGAGACCGCCGCGCTGGTGGCCTGGTACGAGAAGTGCTCGGCGGACCGGTGTTCCGCGCTCGGCGGCATCTTTGCCACCGAGGTCACGGACCTGCTGATGGTCTCGGCGATCGGCGAGGCGGTGAAGCGGGAGGCCGGCACGGAGCGCAACGCGTGGGTCGACATCCATGTCACACAGGAACCCGACCACGTCGACCAGGCGACCAACGCCCTGTTCTCGGGACTCGCCCCGGAGCAGGAACTGGCGGTTCTCGACTCCGCCGATGAGATGTGGCGTCACTGGACCGCGTTCTTCGACCGACTGGCCATCGAGACCGGGATGGTCCTGCCTTCCGGACGGTGCTGAGGAATTGATCGCCGTGGATGACGTCATCGTCGATGCGGTTCGTACCGCAAAGGGAGTTCTCCGTGACCAATGCGATCTCCGCTGAAGAAAGCGACTGACACTCACCACGCGAAGGAGTTGACACGTGACCGCCCCCGCCATCGCCAGGTTGACCGATCCCCGTCTCTATTCCCACGGCGATCCGCATGCCACCTGGGCACGGCTACGCAGAGAATGCCCGGTCTCCTGGCACGACGAACCGGATCATGAACCGTTCTGGGCGGTCACGACCTATGACGAGGGCCTGGCCGTACTGAGCGACTGGAAGCAGTTCAGTTCGGCCAAGGGAACGTTCCTGCGGCCCAACCTCTCCGATCCGTACCCAGGGGCGGGGGTGATGATGACGTTGTCCGACCCGCCCCGGCACGACGTGCTCCGAAAGGCGGCAGCCGCGCTTTTCACGCCCAAGGCGGCCGCCGGGTTTCGGGACAGGGCGACAGAGGTGTCGCGGTCTCTGTTGCGTGGTGTCATCGACGCCGGTCCCCACGACTTCGTCAATGACGTCGCGGCGCCGTATCCGCTCCAGGTCATCGCCGGTCTGCTCGGTGTCGAGGGTGAGGATGTGGAGCGGGTCGCAGGCTACGCCGAGGCGGCCGTGGGCAACATCGTGGACTTGGACGGGACGGCCGCGCAGCAGGCGCACCTCGAGGTGCTCGCCTACTACGCCGAGGTGATCGAGGAGCGCAGGGCGCGACCGACGGACGACGTGGTGTCGGCGTTCGTCCTCGCGCAGGCGGACGGGCTGGACATCACTGACGACGAGATCATCCTGACCTGCGACAACCTGGCTGTGGCAGCTGGGGAGACGACGCGCCAGGTGTTGAGCGGCGGGCTGCTGGCGCTGCTCGCCAACCCGGGACAGTTGGACGCGCTGCGCTCGGGGGCGGTCCCGCTCAAGTCGGCCATCGAGGAGCTCGTGCGCTGGACGGCACCGGTGACCCACCTCATGCGCACCGCTGTCGCCGATACGTCTGTCGGTGACGTCGAGATCAAGGCAGGCCAGGCGGTGAGCGTGTGGTTGTCGTCGCTCAACCGGGACGAGAACGTGTTCGACCGGCCGATGGAGTTGCGGCTGGACAGGAACCCCAACCGGCACGTGAGCTTCGGCGGCGGTCGCCATTTCTGCATCGGCGCACCGTTGGCCAGGGTGATGATCAGGGTCTTCCTCGAAGAAACAATGCGCAGCGTGTCGAGGATCGAGCAGGTTGGTGAGCAGCGACGCACGCCGTCTTACGTCACCAATAGTCTCGAGTATTTGCCCCTCGCGTTTTATTCCGAGTGATCGGAATTGTCCAGCAAAATCGATCTGCTGGATATGGCCAGCACTGTATTGCCGCACAAGGGGGCGTCAATGTCCGTGTATCACGACTCCACGAGGGAGCGATCGGGAATGGACCCGAGAACCGATCTCGTCCGGTCGATATTCGCCGAGCTCCTCGGTCTGCCCGAGGTGGCTCCGGACGGTGACTTCTTCGAACTGGGCGGGCAGTCGCTGTTGGCCTCCCGCGTTCTCAGCCGGCTGCGTGCCGCGTTCGGTGTTGAGATCACCGCGCGAGAGTTCTTCGCCTCGCCGACTCCGATCGGTCTGACGGGCAAGCTCGACTCGTACCGGACGACACGTCCGCCCGTCGAACCGAAAGAACGGACCGCGCAGGTCCCGTTGTCGTACGCGCAGCAACGACTGTGGTTCCTCAACCAGGTTGCCGGCGGTGGGGCCGGCTACAACATCCCGGTGGCGTTGTGGCTGTCGGGCGAGCTGGATCACGACGCACTCCGGCACGCGGTGCGCGATGTGATCTCCCGGCACGAATCGCTCCGGACGATCTTCCCGGCCGAGTCGGGCACGCCGGCACAGAAGGTCCTGGAGATTCCTGACCTGGCGACCGTCATGTCGGTGGTCCACGTCGAGCCCGGCGAGGCGGCAGAGGCGGTCCGGCGGCGTGCGGCCGAGGGCTTCGACCTGACCGTCGACGTGCCACTGCGGACGTGCCTGTTCGTCCTCGGCCCGCAGGAACACGTGCTCCTGCTTGCGTTCCACCACATCGCGGTCGACGGCTGGTCGTTCGAGCCCTTGCGGCACGACCTGTCCGCCGCCTACCGTTCCCGGCTGGCCGGTGAGGCTCCGACGTGGCCGGACTTGCCCGTGCGGTACACCGACTACGCCCAGTGGCAGCGGGAACTCGCCGACGCCGACGGGATGCTGGTCAAGCAGCTGGGCTACTGGCTGACGGTGCTCGAAGAGGTGCCCGCGCAGATCGCCCTGCCTGCCGACCGCCCTCGTTCCGCCGCCGGCACCAGCTACCGCGGTGGCCGCGTGTCCTTTCACCTCGACGCGGAACTGCACCAGCGGCTCACCGATCTCGGCCGGGACCACCAGGCGACGTTGTTCATGCTCCTGCACGCGGGCCTCGGTGCTCTGCTGACCAGGCTCGGCGCGGGTACCGACCTGCCGATCGGTGCACCTGTCGCCGGGCGCACCGACGCGGCGCTCGACGACCTCGTCGGCTTCTTCGTCAACACGCTGGTGCTGCGCACCGACACCTCTGGCGAGCCGACTTTCCGAGAGTTGGTCGAGCGCGTCCGGGCGACCGACCTTGCCGCATTCGACGCGCAGGACGTGCCGTTCGAGCAGGTGGTCGAAGCGGTCAACCCGGTGCGTTCGCTCGGCCTGAACCCGCTTTTCCAGGTGATGCTCGCGGTGCAGACGCACGTCGATCCCGCGCTCGACGCGCCCGGCATCGGTTCCCGGTTCGACCCCGTCGACATCGGGGTGTCCCGGTTCGAACTGTTCTTCTCGGTCCAGGAACGGCGATCCGCCGACGGCACGCCGTGCGGAATCGACGGAATGGTCGAGTATTCCGCCGACCTGTACGACCACGGCACCGTCGAGGCCATGGTCGAGCAGTTCTGCCTGGTGCTGGCCCAGGCCGTCGACGATCCGGACCGGCCGGTGTTGCAGGGCGAACTGCTGTCCGCGGCAGGCAGGCACCGGGTGCTGACCGAGTGGAACGACTCCGCCCGGCCCCTTCCGGCTGCCGACCTGGTGACGTTGCTTGAGGACCAGGCCGCGCGCACGCCATCGGCGATCGCCGCCGTCACCGACACGATCCGCGTCACGTACGCGGAGCTGCACGCCAGGGCCAACCAGCTGGCCAGAGAGCTGATCAGCCGGGGCGCGGGCCAGGAGCACGTTGTCGCGGTGCTCCTTGACCGGTCCGTGGACCTCCTGGTCGCGCTGCTGGCCACGGTCAAGGCCGGTGCGGTCTACCTGCCGGTGGATCCGGACTACCCCGACGAACGGCTCGGTTTCATGGTCGAGGATGCCGCGCCGGTGGTCGTGGTGACCCACCGCGAGCACGCACACCGGGTGCCCGGCGCGCTGGTCATCGACTCCGCTGACGACATGGCGCGGATCGAGCGGCACCCGGCGACGGCACTCACAGAGGACGAACGCCGCTCCGGCGATCACGCCGCCGCGGCCTACCTGATCTACACGTCCGGCTCGACCGGCGTGCCCAAGGGCGTGGTGATGCCGGCCGCTGGTCTGCTCAACATGGTGTGCTGGCAGGCGGACCGCGACACGGGGAGCTCGAGCGGCATCATCGCGCAGCTCGCCAGCGTGGGCTTCGACGTGTCCCTGGAGGAAACCCTGCCCGCCCTGGTCAGCGGCGGCACGATCGCGATTCCCGAACCGGATGTGCGCACCGATCCGGTACGACTGGTGCACTGGATGGACCGGCATCGGGTGACGATGGTCATCGCGCCGACACTGATGATCGACAGCATCTGCTCGGCCTCTGTCGCCGAAGGCCTCGAACTGCCCGCGTTCACCGACGTCGCGCAGGCAGGGTCGCCCTTGATGCTGAGCGACGACATTCGTTCGCTGCTGAGCGGTCCCACGGAGCGCCGGCTGCTCAACTACTACGGTCCGACCGAGACGCACGCCGCGACCATGCTCGCCCAGTCCGGGCAGACGGCAGCCGCGGAGGGGTCCCCGGCGGTTCCGATCGGCCGTCCGGTGTGGAACCAGCGGATCTATCTGCTGGACGACAAGTTGCGGCCGGTCCCGCCGGGAGTGGTCGGCGAGATCTTCATCGCCGGTGCGGGCGTCGCACGCGGTTATCTGGCCAGGCCGGGACTGACCGCGGAGCGGTTCCTGCCCGATCCGTTCGTGGGCGCCGGTGGGCGGATGTACCGCACGGGCGACCTGGCGAGGTGGACCAGCGACGGCACCCTGGTCTTCGCCGGCCGGGCCGACCACCAGGTCAAGATCCGGGGTTACCGGGTCGAGCCGGGAGAGGTCGAGGCGACTTTGCTCAAGCACCCCGACGTGGCCGGTGCGGTCGTGACCGCGGTCGAGCCGGTGCCGGGGGACGTCCGGCTGGTGGCCTATGCGGTGGGGGTGGACGGCACCTCGCTCGTACCGGCGCGGTTGCGGCGGTACCTCTCCGACACCCTTCCCGCCTTCATGGTCCCGGCGTCGTTCGTCGTGCTGGACCGGATGCCGGTGAACGCGAACGGCAAGGTGGATGTCGCGGCACTGCCGGCACCGCAGTGGACGGTCAGCGGCCGCGCGCCGCGCACGCCGCAGGAAGAGCTGTTGTGCCGACTGGTCGCCGACGTGCTGAAGATCGCCGAGGTCGGGGTCGACGACGACTTCTTCGAGCTCGGTGGCCACTCGTTGCAGGTCGCCAGGCTGGCGAGCCGGGTGCGTTCGGTCCTTGACGTGACCCTGCCTGTGCGAGTGATCTTCGAACGGCAGACCGTCGCGGGTATCGCCAACGCCATCGACAACCTGGCGCCGAGCAGGTCGCCCGTCAGGGTCATGCGCCGCCCGGAGCGGGTGCCGTTGTCCTTCGCGCAGCGCCGCCTGTGGTTCGTCGAACAGCTGGAGACGTCGGCGGGTCATGGTTCCGCCTACCACATCCCGTCGGCCTTCTCTCTGACCGGTGAGCTGGATGTTGACGCCCTGCGAGCGGCGTTCGGTGACGTGATGACCAGGCACGAGAGCCTGCGGACCGCGTTCCCGGTGTCCGGCGACGAGCCGTGGCAGCGCGTCCTCGACCCCGGGAGCCCCGTTCTGACCACGGTGGACTCCTCGGAGTCCGGGATCGCCGACGCGATGAGGTCCGAGGTGGAGCGTCGGTTCGATCTCGCGGGCGCGCCGCCGATGCGGGCAGTGCTCTTCCGGCTCGGCCCGAACCGGCATGTGCTGCTGATCTGTCTGCATCACATCGCCACCGACCACTGGTCGATGCGGCCGCTGCTGCGGGACCTGTCCACCGCGTACGCGGCCCGGCGTGCGGGCAACGCACCGGAGTGGACGCCGTTGCCGGTCCAGTACGCGGACTACACGCTGTGGCAGCAGGAGACCCTCGGCGCAGACGGCGGGGCCGTCACGAGCGAGGTGGAGTACTGGACCGAGCAGCTGGCCGGCTTGCCCGAACCGCTGGAGCTGCCGCTGGACCGGCCACGTCCGGCCGTGCGCGGGCATCGGGGCGAGACCGTGCATTTCGAACTGGATGCCGACCTGCACGCCGGTCTCGCGCGATTCGCCGGCGCACGACGCGCCAGCCTGTTCATGGCACTGCAGACGGCTCTGGCCGGTCTGCTCACCCGGATCGGCGCGGGTGCCGACATCCCGATCGGCGCGCCGATCGCCGGTCGCAACGATGACGCGCTCGACGACCTGGTCGGCTTCTTCGTCAACACACTGGTACTGCGCACCGACACCAGTGGCAATCCGACGTTCACCGAATTGCTGGCGCGGGTGCGCGAGACCAACCTGGCCGCGTACGCCAACCAGGACGTGCCGTTCGAGCGGCTGGTCGAGGCGCTCAAGCCGACCCGCTCGCTGAGTCACAACCCGCTCTTCCAGGTGACGCTCACGCTGCAAGGGGCGGGCGAGGCCGCGCTCGACCTCCCGGGCGTCGCGGCGACCGGGCGGCAGATCGACGTGCAGACCGCCAAGTTCGACCTGTCGTTCTCGTTCACCGAACGGCGCGGCGCCGACGGCAGTCCGGAAGGTATGGCCGGCCTGGTCGAGTTCGCCACCGACGTCTTCGACCGGGAGACGGTCGTCGCGCTCACCCGGCGTCTGGTCCAGGTGATGCGTGCCGCGGTGGCCGATCCGGCGGCCCGGCTCGACACGGCCGACGTGTTGCTGCCCAGCGAGCGCGAAGCGCTGCTCAGCGGCGCGATGCCCGTCTGAGATGAGGAGGCACGACATGCAGGACGCTGTCAGTCCACCGGTGAGCGCGCCGGCCAAGCCACTGCGGCAGAATCCGATCTGGTTACGGTGGCTGGCCGCGGCCTCGCTGGCCAGGCTGCCGCAGACCTCGCTCCCGGTCGCGTTGGTGCTCACCGCGCACGAGGTGACCGGGTCGTTCGTGAGCAGTGGACTGCTCAGCGGCGCGAGTGCGATGACCTACGCGCTATGCGCGCCGTGGCGAGGTCGGCAGATGGACCGGGCCTTGTTGCCCAACGCCCTCGGGTGGTCACTGCTCGGGGCGGCCGCCGGGCTCGTCGCCACGTCGGTCGCGGCGGCCGCGGGTGCTCCCTTGTGGCTGCTGCTGGTGTTCGTCGTCCTGGCCGCGTGCGCTGGCTCCGGGGTGGGCGGGGCCTACCGTTCGGTCCTGCCCCACTTCCTCCACTCCACACAGCTCACCCAGGCCTATGCGGTCGACGCGGTCGCGGTGCAGGTGGCCTGGATCGGCGGCCCGGCGCTGGCGGCCGTGGTGGCTGCCGCGGTCGGACCGCAGGCATGCGTCGGCGTCGTGGCCGCGGTGACGGCCGGAGGCGCCCTGCTCAGCTGGACGCTGCCGAGGAGGGAACCGGGCAGCCCGACGCGGCAGCACTCCTCGGTGCGCGCATTGCTCGGGTGGTTGTGGGCGCCGCTCGTGCTCAACGCGGGGATCGGGGTCAACCTCGGTGCGCTCGACGTGGCGCTGCCAGCCCTGATGACCGATCACGGCGAGGCCGCGACGCACGGCGGTCTGGTGCTCGCCGGCCTCTTCGCCACGAGTGCGATCAGTGGTTCGGTCTACGCCGCACTGCCGTCGACGAACCCGTTGCGGAAGGTGAAGACCCGCACGGTGGCGTGCGTACTGATGGCCGCGTACGGCACCGTCATGGCAATGGCTGCCGCGGCACCCCAGTTGTGGGTTTCCGTCCTCTGTCTTCTGGTGGCCGGACTGGCCTTCGCACCGGGCGACAGCGCGGTCATCCTGCTGGTCTCCGAACAGGCTCCGCCGGAGCGGCTGGCGGAGGCGTTCGGATACTTCTCCGCCATCGGCTACGTGGGCATCGCGCTCGCCAGCCCGGTGACCGGTTGGTTCGTGACGCGCTTCGGCGCCGGGGCGGGGCTGCTCCTGGCGGGACTGGCACCACTGGTCGCGGTCGTGGTGGTGATGAGGACTCGCGACAGACAGAAATAGCGAGGTCCGATCGCGGAGAAGTGCGCGATCGGACGGTGTCTCGCAACGGTCAACTTTTGTCGACGAAATGCGGAGGTCGATCATGGTGGACATCGACGACAAGGTCGATTACATCGTCGTACTCAATGGTGAGGAACAGTACTCAATTCTCTCTGCCGACCGCGAGATTCCGGCAGGGTGGGCCGTCGAAGGATTCCGCGGGCCGCGGCATGAATGCCTGGACCACATCGACCGGGTGTGGACCGATATGCGGCCGCTGAGCGTCCGCAGGCGAATGGAAGGGAATTAGAATGCTGTACGAACGCGTCGTCCGGCAGGCTCTTCGGAATCCTTCGGCTCCCGCGGTCACGTTCGACGGCGAGACCCTGACCTACGACCAGCTCGTTCGCCGGGTGGACCAGTTGTCGGACGCGCTGACGACGGCCGGCGTCCGGCCGGGTGACGTCGTCGGTGTCCTGATGCGACGGTCCACCCGGATGATCTCGGCGCTGCTGGCGATCCTGCGTGCCGGCGCCGCCTACGTCGGGGTCGACCCCGACGACCCGCCACAGCGGCGGAATGACCTGCTGACTGACGCCGGCGTGGAGTTCGTCGTGGCGGACGACGAGCTGCGCGGGTGTGTGCCCAGCGGGTTCACCACGCTCTCGCCGTCCGCCGTGGGCGGGTCCTCCAGCACCCCGGCGGCCACCAGCGCCGACGACCTCGCCTACGTCAGCTTCACGTCCGGCTCGACCGGGCGGCCGAAGGGCGTGATGGTCCCGCACCGCGCGGTTCTCAGACTGGTCACGGACATGAACTGGATGACCGTACGCCAGGACGACGTGTTCCTTCAGGCGGCTCCCCTGGCGTTCGACGCCTCCACCTTCGAGATCTGGGCACCGCTGACCCACGGCTGCCACCTCGTGGTGGCGCCGTCCGGCCGGATGACCGTGGACAGGGTGGCGGAAACCGTACGTGAGCACGGCGTGACCGTGATGTGGCTGACGGCCGGCCTGTTCCACGAGATGGTCGCGCACGACATCGGCGCGTTCGCCGACGTGCGTCACCTAGTCGCGGGCGGCGACGTGATCCAGCCAGGTCCGGTCGCGCGTCTGCTCGCGGAGCATCCGGGCATCACGTTCACCAACGGATACGGTCCGACCGAGAACACGACCTTCACCACTACCTGGACGACCAGTGCCGCTGCCGGGGACCGCCTCGACACGATTCCGATCGGAACGCCCGTCAACGGCACTCGGACAGCGGTCCTCGACCCCGAACTGCAGCCTGTCGAGGCAGGGGCCTGCGGCGAGCTGTACGTGTCGGGAGCCGGACTCGCTCTCGGCTATCTCGGTCAGCCGGGTGCCACGGCCGACCGATTCCTTCCCGACCCGTTCACGCCCGAGCCAGGGGCGAGGATGTACCGCACCGGCGACATCGTCCGGCTGCGGCCCGACGGCGCCTACGAGTTCGTCGGTCGGGTCGACGACCAGGTCAAGATCCTCGGCCACCGGGTCGAGCCGGGTGCGGTCGAAACCGCGTTGCACCGTTTGCCAGGGGTCAGCCGGACCGCCGTCGTCGTGCGGACCACCGCCGACGGCACGAAACGACTGGTGGCCTACGTCGTACCGGAGGACGTGCCACCGCCGCACTGGGGCGAGCGACTGCGCGGACAGCTGCGTGCGACCCTGCCGGCGCCGATGATCCCGTGGGCCGTCCTGGTGCGGGACACCCTGCCGTTGACCAGCAACGGGAAGATCGACCGTGGCGCGCTGCCGGTGCCGGACCTGATGACACGCAACGTGTCGAACGAGTTCGTCGCGCCGCGGACCGACGTGGAGCACCGCCTGGCCGAGCTGTGGGAGGGCGTGCTCGGTGTGCAGCCGATCGGCGCCGACGACGACTTCTTCGACCTCGGCGGCCATTCGCTGAACGCCACGGAACTGCTCGGCGCGGTGCGGGCGGAATTCGGCGTCACGGTTCCGGCGCGAGTCCTCTACCTACAGCCGACCCTTGGCGAGCTCGGCGAGCAGCTGGAGACCGCCATGCGGAGCGGAGCGCAGCGATGACCGTTGCCGTAGAGGCGGCCCGGTGCCCGATGCACGCCGACCCGGGGAGAGACCTGTTCGAACCAAGCACGTTCGCCACCACGGACATGCACGCCGTCTGGCGCACCCTGCGACGGGAGGCGCCGGTCAGCTGGCATCCGGTCGGCGACGACGGGTTCTGGTCCGTGACCCGGTACGACGACGTACAGCACGTGTTGCGCGACCACACCACGTTCACCTCCGAAAAGGGATCGCTGCTCACCCTCCTCGGGAAGGGCGACCCGGCCGGTGGCCGGCAGATGGCGGTCACCGACCCGCCCCGGCACGCGCGGCTGCGGGAACCGTTGCAGCGCGCCCTGTCGGTCAAGGAGGTGGAGCGCGACCTGCCGCGCATCCGGTCCCTGATCCGGGAACTGCTCGCCCCCATGAAGGACGGCGGCGTGTTCGACTTCGCCGCGGCCATGGCGGCCATGCCGATGGCGGTCATCGGTTCCTGGATGCGGCTTCCCCGGTCGGACTGGCCCGAGCTGGCCCGGCTGACGGGCGCGTCCATCGCGCCGGACGACCCGGCCTTCGTCGGCCCGGGCGGTCCGGAAAGGACACTCGTCAGAGCACACCGCGAGCTGTTCGCCTACTTCCAGGACGTGGTCGAGGAGCGGCACGCCGCCCCCGGCGACGACCTGATCGGCCTGCTCCTCGGCATGCGGGTCGACGGGGCGAGGCTCACGCCGGGTGAGATCGTGTCCAACTGCTACAGCCTGCTGCTCGGCGCCAACGTGACCACCGCCCAGCCACCGAGCGCCGCACTGCTCGAGCTCGCCGGCACAGACGTGCTGGCCGACTGGGCGGCGCATCCGGACCTACTGGTGAGCGGGGTGGAGGAAGCGTTGCGCTGGTCCTCGCCCGCGCAGCACTTCATGCGCTACGCCACGCGGGACGTGCGGATCCGTGACGTCACGGTGCACGCGGGCGACGCGGTCGTCGCGTGGCTGAGTTCGGCCAACCGGGACGAGGACGTGTTCGCGCGGCCCGACACGTTCGACATCCGCAGGCGCCCCAACAAGCACGTCGCCTTCGGCGTCGGCCCGCACTACTGCGTCGGGCACACCGTCGCCAGGATCGCGCTGCGAGTCCTGTTCCACGAGCTGCTCACCGGCTTCACCGACATCGAGGTCGTCGGCGAACCCGTACGGCTGCGGTCGAACTTCATCGCGGGATACACCAGCCTGCCGGTGACGGCACGAGGAGTACGGCCATGACGAACGGATCGGCTGATCCCCTGCGCAGGTGGCTGCCCCGGCCGCTGCCGGAGACTCCGTCGCGGATCTTCTGTCTGCCCTACTCGGGCGCGGGTGCTTCCATGTTCAGCCGGTGGCCTGACGTCGCGGGCGACACCGGACTCTGCCCGGTGCAGTTGCCGGGCCGGGAGAACCGGCTGCGGGAGCCGCACTTCGGGACCTACGAACAGCTCGCGAAGGACGTGGTCGAGGCGCTGCTGCCGGTCATGGACCGTCCCTTCGGACTGTTCGGGCACTGCAGTTCCGCGCTGATCGCGTTCGAGATCGCCGCCGTGCTGCACCGCGAGGGGTTGCCCATGCCACGGCGGTTGTTCTGCTCCTCCCAGGTCGCGCCACACGAGGGTCCCTACGGCAGCTACCTGACGATGACGGACGAGCAACTTCGCGCGGAGCTGGTCGCGCTGACCGACAGCGAGCTCGACGACACCCTTCTGGACCTCGTCACGGAGGTGCTGAGAGCGGACGTCGAGGCCAACAAGGCCTACCATCCGGCCGAGCCTGTGCTCCTTGACACCTCGATCACCGCGATCGGCTGGTCGGCCGACCAGGAGGTCGCTCCCGAGCGCATGAGCGGGTGGGACCAGTACTCCAAGAAGGTCCACCGCGTGGTGCTGCCGGGCGTGCATCACACGTTCCTCGAAGCCCCGGCCGCGCTGCTGACGCAGTTCACCGACGGAATGGCCTCGGATGACTGACGTGCGGACCTGCCGGATCGCCCGGACCCACAACGGCCCGACCGGCAGCGCGAACGGTGGATACGCGTGCGGGATGTTCGCCAGGGTCGCCGCCGGCGTGGTCGGGACGGCCGGGGTGGTCCAGTTGCACGCCGCCCCACCGCTCGACACCGAGCTGACCGTCCACGCGCATCGCGGGCGTGCACTCGTCTGGCACGAGGACGAGCTCGTCGCGACGGTTTCCGCCGCGAGGCACGACGAGTGGGCGGTGGCGCCGTTCGTCACCGTCTCCGCCGCGGAACGGGCGAGCGTGCACTTCAAGGGGTTGAGGGCGCACCCGTTCCCGTCGTGCCTGGTGTGCGGAACCGACAGGACCGACTCGGCCGCGTTGCACCTGACTCCTGGGGGTGTGGACGATCTTCCGGGTGTCGTCGCGTGCACCTGGACCCCTGACGACCCGGACCTCGACACCCTGTGGGCCGTGCTGGACTGCCCCGGCGGCTGGACCCTCGACCAGAGCGGCTCTCCGTACGTGCTCGGCAGGATGTCCGCGCGCGTCCACGCGGTCCCACCGTCCGGCGAGCCCACGATCGTCGTGGCCCAGCACATCGCGACCGTCGGACGGACCGCGCGGGTGGCCAGCGCACTGTTCGGTCCCGACGGCACCGAGTTCGGCCGGGCGGAGGCCACCTGGGTGCGGCTCAGTGCTTCTTCCGATCCGGCGCCGAGGAAAAGGGAGCGTCTTCACTCATGACTGCGAACCTGATCGACCTGTTCGAGGAGCAGGCGCGCCGACGACCGGACGCCACCGCGGTGGTGTGCGGTGAACGCTCACTGTCCTACCGGGAACTGGACAGCCGGGCGAACCGACTGGCCCACCTGCTGGCCGGGTCCGGCGCCCGCCCCGGCGCGTTCGTCGGGGTGTGCCTGCCGCGGTCCGTGGACCTGCCGGTGGCGCTGCTCGCCGTGCTGAAGACCGGCGCGGCCTATCTGCCGCTGGATCCGGGCTATCCCGAGGAACGTGTCGCGTGGATGGTGCGGGACGCGGACCCGGTCGTGGTCGTCGGCACGTTGGAGGTGCCCGGGTCCGGGAACCCCGTGATCCTGCTGGACGATCCGGCGGTGGCGGCCCGGCTGGCGGACGCCCCTGACGGAGCTCCGCCGGTCGTGCGGGATCCCGGCGACGCCGCCTACATGATCTACACCTCCGGGTCGACGGGACGGCCGAAGGGAGTCGTCGTCGCGCACGCCAACGTCATGGCGTTGTTCGCCGCCGCACGCGACCTGTTCGACTTCGGCCAGGACGACGTCTGGACGCTGTTCCACTCCTACGCGTTCGACTTCTCGGTCTGGGAGCTGTGGGGCGCGCTCCTCCACGGCGGCACGCTGGTGGTGGTTCCGGTCGACACCGCCCGGTCCGCGCCGGACTTCCTGCGGCTGCTGGCCGACCAGCGGGTCACCGTACTCAACCTGACCCCGTCGGTGTTCTACGAGCTGGCGCGAGCCGATGCCGAGGACCAGGTCACCTCCGGACAACTGGCCCTGCGTCACGTGGTCTTCGGCGGCGAGGCGCTCGACCTGGCGAGGCTGGAGGAGTGGTACGAGCGGCACGATCCGGGCAAGCCCGAGCTGGTGAACATGTACGGCATCACCGAGACCACCGTGCATGTCACGCACGCCGCTCTCGACCGCGACCGGACGGCCGTGACCGGCCTGGTCGGCCGGCCGCTCCCCGGCGTTCGGTGCTATGTCCTGGACGAGGGGCTGAACCTGGTACCGCCCGGTGTGGTGGGCGAGCTGTACGTGGGTGGCATGGGCGTGGGATGGGGCTACTGGGGTCGTGGAGGGCTGACGGCCGACCGGTTCGTGCCGGATCCGTTCGGTGGTGCCGGCGAGCGGCTGTACCGGACCGGCGACCTCGTGCGCTGGGGGCGCTGGGGGCTGGAGTACTCGGGGCGGATGGACGACCAGGTGAAGATCCGGGGGTTCCGGATCGAGCTGGGCGAGGTCGAGTCGGCGCTGGCCCGGTGCCGTGGTGTGGCGGACGCGGTGGTCGTCGCCGGCACGAACGGCCGGGGCGAGCCGTGCCTGGTCGGGCATGTCACGCCGGCCAGGTCGGCCGGTCCGGTGAACCCGTCACAGTTGGGTGCGGCGGCACGGGAGTTCGTCTCTCAGTACCTTCCCGCCCACATGGTGCCCGCGGTGGTCATGGTCTCCGCGGAGTTCCCGTTGTCGCCCACCGGCAAGGTGGACCGGCGGGCGCTTCCCGCCCCGACGTTCGACGCGTCGGCCAGTCGCCCTCGGTCACCGGTGGAGGCGGTGCTGTGCACGTTGTTCGCCGACGTGCTCGGCATCGAGGAAGTGGGTCCGGACGACGGGTTCTTCGACCTCGGTGGGCACTCGCTGGTGGCAACGGGTCTGGTGGGCCGGGTGCGGACCGCGCTGGGAGTGGAGCTGGGAGTCGGCGCCCTGTTCGAGGCACCGACACCGGCCGCGCTCGCGCGGCTGATCGCGGGTCACACCACCGAGGGCGAAGCCCATGACGTACTGCTCGAGCTGCGCGGGCACGGCAGTCAGCCACCGCTGTTCTGCATTCATCCGTCCAGCGGGATGAGCTGGTCCTACGCCGGTCTGCTGCACCACCTGGATCCGCAGACGCCGCTGTACGGACTGCAGGCACCGAGCTTGAGCGGCGAGTCCGACCTGCCGGAGACCATCGAGGAGTTGGCGGCGGACTATCTGTGCCGCATCCGCACGGTGCAACCGAGTGGACCGTACCGGTTGCTCGGCTGGTCGTTCGGTGGCCTGGTCGCGCACGCGATCGCGGTCCAACTCGAACAGGAAGGGCACGAGGTGGCGTTGCTGGCCGTTCTGGACGTGTCGCCGGTGGCCGCGGAGACCGATGGCACGCAGGCGGAGGACCTTGCCGACGACACGCTCGACGAGGCACTCGCGGAGGAGATCGGCGTTGCCGGCCTGCCGGAGGAGACGATCGCCCGAATCAACGCCACCGTCGGGCACAGCGGCCGGCTGCGTGACCGCTTCACCCCCGGCCGGTTCGGCGGCGATCTGCTGCTGTGCACGGCTGGACCGAACGCACTGGCCGACGAATGGCGTCCGCACATCGGCGGCCGCATCACGACCCACGAGATCGCCACCACACATCTGCGGATGATGCGCCCCTCGGCGTTGACCCAGCTCGGGCCTGTCCTGGCGGCCGCGCTCGCCGGCAAGGACCAGTAGGTGTCACGCCGCGCCTGGTGCGGGGCACGTTCTCGCGCATGAGCCCGGTTCGATGGTCTACGGCGCGTGGCGTGCTTAAGCTCGGCGCATGACCTTGGAATGGGAACAGGTAATCGTCCACTCGGCAGACCCGGAGGCCTTGGGGCAGTGGTGGGCGGACGCACTCGGCTGGGTCGTCGTCCACTCCTCCGATGACGAGTTCGAGATCCGCCCGGCTCCGGACCGCCTGCCGGGGCTGGACTTCGTCCGGCTCGCCGAGAGCAAGAAGGCCAAGAGCCGACTGCATCTCGACTTCAGGCCCGATGACCAGGAGGCCGAGGTGGCCCGGCTGCTGGCCCACGGCGCACGGCATGTCGACATCGGGCAGGGTGACCAGTCGTGGGTCGTACTGGCAGACCCCGAAGGCAACGAGTTCTGCGTCCTCGCCCAGCGGCGCCGGTAACGCTCCCGAAGCCCCGTGACGGTCAGGCGGCCGTCCGGGGCCCGGAACGCGCGTCCACGGCCGAGCGCCCGCCGGCCCACCGGTCACGACCTTGTCCCGTTGCGACCGTGACCGTGGATCCGCGTCAGGACAGGGCGAGAACGCAGAACTCGTGGCCCTCGGGGTCCATCAGACATGTCCAGGGGACGTCGCCCTGGCCGACGTCGAGGTCGGTGGCGCCGAGGGCCCGCAGCCGGGCCACCTCCGCCTCCTTGTCGTCCCCGGGGTACGGAAGCAGGTCGAGATGGACGCGGTCCGGCACGACCTTCGCGTCGGGCGTGCGGAGGAACGTGAAGTACGGGCCGACATCCTTGGCGGAGCGCAGCACCGCGCGCTCGTCGGTCACCTCGTGCAAGGTCCAGTCCATCGCTTCGCCCCAGAAGCGGGCCATGGCCCGGGGATCCAGGCAGTCGACCACCACCGCGGCGATCTGCCCGGTGTCCCGATGGATCTCCCGAGGCTCGAGCACACAGAACTCGTTGCCTTCGGGGTCGGCGAGTACCGTCCATGGCACTTCGCCCTGACCCACGTCGGCGGGCGTCGCGCCGAGAGCCTTCAGCCGTGCGACCAGTTCCGCCTGATGGGCCTCGGAGCGGGTGGCGAGATCGAGGTGCACACGGTTCTTCTTGGTGGTCTTGGCTTCCGGGACGGGAACGACATCGATGCCGACGACCACCGGGTGCGGCCAGACCAGGCCGCCGGCGGGTCCGACGTAGGTGGTCACGCCGGGGGAGTAGGCCTGCCAGTCGAGCGCCTCCGCCCAGAACCGGCCGACCGCTGCGGGGGCGAGTGCCTTGATGATCACGTGAGCAGGTCGCAGCGCCATGCCGGCGATGCTACCCACTACTCCGCGACGATACCCAGCCCGTCGTGGAAGGCCGACGGGGGCTCAACGCTTGAGTGTGAAGGTGAAGTCGTCGGAGAGCTTGCCGCGCAGCCGGACGGCCGAGACAAGCTTCCCGTCCGTGATCAGTTTCTCGACCTCGGCCCGCGAGAGGCCGCATCCCTCAGCGATCAGTCGCGCCGGCCGGACAGGAATCCGCGCCGCGAAGCGGACGGAGACGTCTACTACCTCGCGGTCCAGGTGATCCGATCCGTGGGTGTCGAGGCGCCAGGCGTCCGCCCAGTCGAGGTCGATGCGATTGCGGCGCCGCATGACCGGGTCCTGGAGCAGCTCGGCCGCCAGGTCGGCGTCGTTGTCATGCAGTCGGTCCAGCAGTTCGGGACGTACGGATCGCACGTTCATCCGTTCCATGACCGTGAGCTTCGTGGTCTCCCCGCAGGACGTGCAGAGAGCGAGGAGCCAGACGTCAATGAGTTTGTGGTTCGCGTTGATGCGAAATTTACCGCTTGTCCGGAAGGTGTCGGACGAGCACACGTGGCAGCGACGGCGAATGAGCGGCAGACGGACAGGTTTCACTACCCAATTTTCGAGCACAGAAGTACACCTGTTTCAGCGAGAAGTCCGCAGCAGGAAAAGGGAGTCACCGGTGGACGCGTGGCGACTTGCGCCGGCCGTGCGCCGACGAGCATGACGGACGTTACGGACACCCCGGCGCCCTGCGCGTCAGCGAGAGGTTCATCCGTCGGTACGCGGTGCGTTGACCTTGCTCCGCTGCCGCTGCGCACCTCGCTTACCTGCTCCGGGCCCCAGCCCGTACGTCACATCGTGCGGATCCGCCGGCGCCGAGCCGTCGGCGGCCGAGGCGGCCCGGTGGGGAAGAGAAGGGGAACAGGGCGGGAAGACCGCACAGCACAGTGGCGCGTATGTGTGCACACTCCCCAAGAAGCCCGCAGTTCCGACTGCTCCTGGTGATGCCGGATCATCAACTTGTGCGAAAAGGCAGCGAGTTGGGGTTCCGCATCTGGTCGGTCTGGGATCCGTCGCAGCTTGAGGCCGACTTCGCGCCGCGCGTCGGAGAGTTCAGCGAGCAGTTGCTGATCACCGACTTCGCCGATGAGACCGGCTTGCGCGAGACCATCTCGCGCACCGCGCAGAGCCATGGCGTCGACGCCGTGC
This sequence comes from Streptomyces sp. PKU-EA00015, assembly GCF_013387495.1. Taxonomy (GTDB): domain Bacteria; phylum Actinomycetota; class Actinomycetes; order Streptomycetales; family Streptomycetaceae; genus Streptomyces. The sequence continues at coordinate 29,113 of NZ_JABZEE010000052.1, forward strand.
TGCACTGCGGACATGGCAGCTCCGTCCTGCCGGTGGTCCGGGAGGCATGGCGGCTGGGCCTGTCTCCCAACCCCCCGGCGGTGTACGAACGGCTACGGGCCGGCGAGGCGGACGACGGGGCCCCCGCGGAGGCCCCCAGGGTGAGCGTCGAGACGCTGACCGTGGACGGGACCCATCATGTCCTGGGGATGACGGCTCAACGCACCACCGGGCCACCGCACTTCTTCGTGACGGGACACCTCCACCCGGCGCCGTTGACCGACGACGAGCAGAAGATCATCGGGGCGGTGGTCGAGGAGCGGCTGACGGCGAGCGGATACCGCTTCGGCCCGGCCCACACGCAGGTGGCACTGCTGCCCTACGGGCCGCGGATCGTGTCCTGCCGAGCGCGCCCGGGAACCGACCGAATCCCCCTGCTCTTCGAGATCGCGCGCGGGTTCGACCTGGAGGCGGCGGTCTTCAGGGGCCTTCTGGGCAGCCGCCCGGTCGTGCCGAGGGCTTCCTGCTACGCGGAGGTCGGTTTCTTCCTGCTGCCCGCGGGGCGGCTGGAGACGTACACCGGCACGGAGGACATCGCCGTGACCCCGTGGGTCCGTGGGGCCCGCTTCCCGTACACCGTCGGAGACCGGGTCGCGCCCGTCGGCGATCCGCACGCCCGGCGCGCCTATGTGGTCGTCGAGGGGGACACACCGGAGGTCACCCGCGAACGAGTCGCCAAGGCGCGACAGGACCTTGTGACCGACATCCGGCCGGCCACCCGCTGACGCGCCGCCGGACAGTTGCATTTTCCTGCGCACCCTCTGCGAGATGATCTACGCTAGCGGCGACGTATGTCCAATCTCATCGCTGACGGGGGGAGGGCAGGTGCAGGCCGCCACAGCCAAGGTTCACGAGGACGAGACAAGTCCAAGACCCTTATTCGCCGTTCTGGGATCTCTGGAAGTGCGCAGCGGCAGCGAACTGATCCCGGTCAGCGGGACTCTGCAACGGCGCATGCTCGTGATGCTGCTTCTGGAGGCCGGGCGCGTCGTGCCCGTCTCCCGTCTGGTGGCGGCCGGATGGAACGAAGAACCACCGGACAGCGCCGAGCACCAGGTGCGCAAGACGGTTGCCAAACTGCGGAGCCGTCTTCCGCACGGCCCCGACATCATCGTCACCGACGGGCCCGGATACCGCGCGGTCGTCGACACCGAGCAACTTGATCTGCTGCGCTACCAGGAGCTCTTGCGACAGGCCAGGGCATCGCTGGACGCCGGGGAGACGGAGCAGGCCGTCGCACAGTTGCGTGAGGCGCTGGCGCTGTGGCGAGGGCCGGTGCTGGCCGGTTCCGGCGGCCGTGTGGTCGACGCCGCCTCGACGGCTCTGGAGGAGCAGCGGCTCACCGCCGCCGAGCAGCTCTACGGTCTGTGCATCGACGCGGGCGAGGCCGCCGGGATCACGGGCGAGCTGCGTGTCCTCGTCGACGAGCATCCGCTGCGCGAGACACTGCGGAGCCGGCTGATGCTCGCCCTCTACCACTCCGGCCAACAGGCGGCGGCGCTCGACGAGTTCGCCCGCGCCCGAGAGCACCTCGCGGAGGAACTGGGCATCGACCCCAGCGCGGAGCTGACCGCGCTGCACGAACGTATCCTGCGCCAGGACCCGTCGCTCACCCGCCCGGAACGAGCCGCGTCCCGTGTCCCGCACCAGGTGACCGAGACTCCGCACTCGCTGCCGTTCGACGTGCCCGACTTCTCCGGCCGCAGCATGGAGCTGCAGTGGATCTGCGATGCGGCCCGACGTGCCCCGGAGGGCTCGCCGACGGTCCTGTCCCTCGACGGCATGGGCGGTGGCGGAAAGACGGCCCTCGCCATCCGGGCCGCCCATCAACTGGCCGAGCAGTATCCGCACGGCAGTCTCTTCATCGACCTGCACGGCTTCACGCCGGGCCAGACGCCGCTCAGCGCGTTCCAGGCGCAGGGAGACCTGCTCGCCGCCGTCGGCATCCCCAGCGAGGAGCTGCCTGCGGTACCGGCCGGACGCGCCGCGCGGTGGCAGTCCTACATGCGGGGCCGTCGCATGCTCCTGGTGCTGGACAACGCCGCCGCCTCGGAGCAGGTGCGGGAGCTGATCCCCGCCTCGTCCGACAGCCTGGTCCTGATCACCAGCCGCCCGCGGCTGACCGGACTGGACGGCGCCGAGTGGCTCTCCGTGGGCGCCCTCCCAGAGCTGGACAGCCACCAGCTCCTGCGCAACACCCTCGGCGCCGCACGCGTCGAGAAGGAACCGGACGCGGCCCGTGAGCTGCTGCGGCTGTGCGGAGGACTCCCGCTGGCGGTCCGGATCGCGGCCGCCCGGCTGGCGAACCGTCCGCACTGGACCGTCCAGCGACTCGTCGAACGACTGAGGGACCACAACCGGCGCCTGGAGGAACTCACCAGCGAGGGCCGGGGAGTGGCGGGCGCGCTGCTGCTGTCGTACCAGTCCATGCCCAAGGAACAGCGAACGGCCTTCCGGCTTCTGGGGCACCACCCCGGACGCTATCTGGACGCCGGAGAAGCCGCCGCACTGCTGGACACCGACGTCCTGACGGCCGAGGACGTGATGGAAGAACTCGTCGACGTACGGCTGTTGGAGGCCAGGGAGCCGGGGGTGTACGCGCTGCACGACCTGGTGCGCAGCTTTGTGCAACGCGTCGCACAGGGCGAGAAGGCACCGGAGGACGGGCAGGCGGTGCGGCGACTGATGGATCACTACCTCAACACGGCGGGACGCGCCTGCGACACGCTGTTCCCCGGCCGGCGCAACTTCGGCGACCGCGACGAGGGAGCCCGCGCGGACGAGTTCGACCACGAGGACAAGGCGCTCCAGTGGCTCGACCAGCACCGCGACAGTCTGCTGGCGGCGGTGGACGCCGCGTATCAGGAGGGACTGCTGTGGCACGCCGCGCGGCTGCCGCGTGAGCTGGGCTTCCACTCCAGCATCCGCGCCTACGACGCCAGCGCGAACGCGGCGCTGGAGAAGGGCGTCAGCGCGTCGCGTCGGCTCGGGGACCGGTCGTTGACCCGGCTGAACCTGATGAATCTGGCCATGGGCAAGTGGCGGCTGGGGCAGCTGAGCGAGGCGGTCGCCCGGTTGGAGGAAGCCATGGACCTGTCCCGGCAGATGGGGGACGTGCACAGCGAGGCGGAGTGCCGGGCCCGGCTGGGACAGGCGTGCAGCAGCATGGGGGAGCTGGAACGCGCGCTGCAGCTCTGCCAGGAGGCCAACGCGCGTGCGCAGGAGCTGGGCTTCACCCGGCTCGACGGCTCGTCGCTGAGCACGCTCAGCCTGGTCCAGGTGCGGCTCGGGCGGTTCGACGAGGCGGCGGAGGCGGCGGAGCGGGCGGTGGCCATCTTCGACTCCATCAAGGAGGTACAGCTCTCCGTGGACGCGCTGAGCAATCTTTCCCAGGCGATCGAGCACCTCGGCCGCTTCGAGGAGGCGCTCGCCTGGGCCGACGCGGCGCTGGAACGGTGCCAGCGCATGAGCATGCCCTCGGTGCTGCCGCTCGTACTCGCCCGCAGAGCGGACGTGCTGGTGCGCATGGGAAAGCTGGAGGAGGCGGCGGACAGCGCCGACCACGCACTCGCCAAGGCCACCAGCAGCACCGACGACATCCACCGTGCCACCGTGCACCTCTCGGTCGGGCGCGTGCGGTACGCGCAGGGGGACCTGGACATGGCGCAGGCCCAGCAGCTGCTGGCCCACGAGATCGCCTGCCGTATGGAGTTGCGCTACGACGAGGCGTGCGCGCTGTGGGGTCTCGGCCGTACCGCCGAGGCCCAGGGGCACTCGCAGATGGCCCGGCAGCACCGCTCGGCAGCGGACAACCTCTTCTCCCTCATGAAGGTGCCCGATACCGCACGTTGAGACCTGCGCGTCGTTCGGCCCACCACTCGGGGATCTGGCGGGTATCCAGAGGGGAACGAGCAGGGAAGACAGATCGGAAGTATCAGCTCCATCGAAAAGGCCATCCTTTCCAAAGGGAGTTCACTCATGCGCTTCGCCCCTGTCGCCGCCACCTCCGTCATCGCTCTCGGGGCGGTTCTGGGGGGATTCACGGCCTCCTCCGCCGCCGCCGCGCCGGAGAAGACGGTCCAGCAGCGGACCGTCGCCTCCGCCCCCGTGACGGACACGATCGTCCTCGGGCCGGGCGACAACAACGGCAACGGCTGAGCGAGTGGGCCGCAACCACTGGTTGCGCCCCTCCCGTCCGGCCTCGCATCGCTCGCCTGTCCTTATTGAGGGGGAACACAATGACCATTCGGGTGCTCATCTGCGACCAGCTGCCCGTGATCGCGGACGGTCTGAAGACCCTCCTCGACGCGGTGCCGGACATCGACGTGGTCGGCACGACACACAACGGCATGGAAGCCATCGTCCTTGTGCGCACCACGCGGCCCGACGTCGTGGTCACGGATCTGAACCTCCAGACCATCTCCGGCCTCGAGATGATCCGCAGGCTCGGCAAGGAGGACGAGCCTCCCAACGTCGTCGTGTTCACCGCGGCCGACACCGACAAGACGGTGAGCGACGTGCTGCACGCCGGCGCGAGCTGCCTGCTCGGCAAGGACGCGAGTCCGCAGGAGCTGATCAACGCGATCCAGGCGGCAGCCGCCGGACAGACCATGCTGGCGCCGGACATCGCGCAGCGTCTGGTCACCTGGTTCCGCGCGCAGCCGGAGCCCCAGGAGGCCGAGACGTGCCCGGAGGTGACCGAACTGACCCGGCGGGAACGGGAGGTGACGAGAATGGTGGCGCTGGGCATGTCCACCGAGGAGGTGGCCAGCGAACTGGTCATCGGCGAGGCCACGGTCCGTACCCATCTCTACCGAGTGCGCACCAAGCTCGGCGTCCGCGACCGCGCCGAGCTCGTGTCACTGGCTTACAGGACCGGACTCATCCACTCGACCGGACAGCCCCTCGGCGACGAGAGGGTGCTGTCGCCGGGGGGCCTGCGTGCCAGTTGACCGGCTATGCCAGGGTGGTCGCCGCGACCGGAGGCTTCCCGCCGACCGCGGCGCGCCGGGCCGATCGGATGCGGTCGGCGCCGACCATCCGCCACAGCGCGGCGGGATCGCCGTACCGGGCGGACTCGGCCGCGGCCAGCCGGAAGTGCCGGTGCAGGCCCAGCTCGGACGTCATCGCGCGCACCCCGCAGCTCTGCATGCTCAGCCGCACGACGTCGCGCGCGGTCTCGGCGGCCATCGCCAGCGCCATGACTGGCGCGGTGCCGACGGCGTCCGGCTCGAAGTCGACCGACCAGGCGCCCCGGTACACCGCTGCCCTGGTCGCGCGCAACGCGACCAGGGCACGCGCCAACGGGAAGGAGACAGCGGGCAGATCACGTAGCCGGGTGCCGAACTGCTGCCGGAAGCCGGCGTACTCCACCGCCATCCGGTGCGCGCCGTCGGCGATGCCCAGCAGGTAGGCAGCCTGCCGCAGCCGCGCCCGCGTGAGCGGACCCGTGGGCGAGTCGTCCAGGGTCCCGACCACGTCCGCCGGGGTGACCGGCGTGGCCTCGAACCGGGCGACCGGCGGCCAGCACCCGCTCTCCGTGGTGCAGCCGGCCGCCTCGCGCCCCACCGCGACAAGCACCGACTCGCCGCCTGTCCTGGTGGCCACCAGAAGCGTGCGGACGTTCACGTCGTCGACCGTGACCGCACCGGTCAGCTCCCAGCCACCCGCTCGCGGGGTCGCGGTGACCGCACTGCCGACCGGCAGCGCCTCCAGCCCCGCCAGCGCCGCGCCTGCCGGACCGCTCATGTCGGCAGCCATTGCGTCGGCCCGGTAGGAGTTGCCACAGGCCGCGCGGCCGAGCTCCTCGCTGACCAGCACCCCGGCCGTGAGGCCGAGGCCGAGGCCGCCGGCGGAGGCCGGCTGTTCGAAGCCGGCCGCGCCCAGCGCGTCGAGCACCGCCCGGGTCGGACCGGAGGGTCCGTCGGTCACCGGCGGGCCGTGCAGCTCGATCCGGGCGGGGACGCCGGCCAGACCCGTACGCAATGCCTTGCGCAACCGGATGACGAGCGGATCGGGGGTGAGGTCCATTTCAGTGCTCTTCCTGTCCGATGGAGTCGAACGCGGCGGCCACGAGCTGGAGCATCACCTCGGAGGTCCCTGCCGACAGCGTGAGCCCCGGCGCCTCCCGGTAGGCGGAGTCCAGGGTCACAGCCGCCCTCGTGCGGTTCGCCCGCTGCTCCGGGCTCGGAATGCCGGCGGCCCACACCGCGATGCTCTGGGCGAGTTCGCTGCTGTGGTACTTGGCGACGGCCGTCGAGACCTGGTCGACCTGGTCCGACGCAAGGCCGGTGAGGACCTCCCAGGCGAGGACGTGGTCGGCCGTCAGCGCGCCGTACCAGCGGCCGATCTGCTCGAGGCGGTCGTCGTGCGGAGAGTCGGGGGCCCTGTCGATCAGTGCGTCCAGCGCGGCCTGCAGCCAGTGCTCCGCCTTGAGGTAGTAGTCGAGCCCGGTGCGTTCGATGGCCAGTGCCTCGTTGAGCAGCGGCCACCCCTCGTCGCGCGGACCGAGGAGGTCGTCGCCCGACACCGGGACCGAGTCGAGGTCCACCCGGTGGAAGTGCTCGTCGCCGACACCGGGGATCACCGACACCGCCACACCGGGAGCGCCCATGTCGACCAGGAACAGACTGATGCCCTGGTACTTCCCGGCACCCGGCGTCGTACGGGCCGCGCACAGCCCGAGGTCGACGAACCGTGTCTTGAGGCTGAACACCTTCGTGCCGGTGATCCGGTATCCGTCGCCGTCGGGTTCGGCCACGGCCCGCAGGGCACCGAGATCCGATGCCGCGTCCGGTTCGGTGTAGAGCACCGAGGCGAAGCTCTCCCCGCGGGCCATCGCGGGCAGGTACCGGCGCTTCTGCTCGTCGCTGCCCGCCATCAGAAGGAACTGGCCGACGATCTGGATGGTGTTGACGTGGAACGTGTCCGGCACTCCCGCGTGCACCAGTTCCTCGGCGACGATCGCGGCGTCGGTGAGCGGGCGGCCCTCTCCGCCGAACTCGACGGGCCAGTGCACGGCGAGCAGGCCCAGCTTTCCGAGCATACGGTAGAGCGGACGCGCGTCCGGCTCGACACCGTCCGCGCCGGTGGCCTCCGCCGCCGCGGCGCGTACCTCGGCGGAACGCAAAGTCTTTCGCACGTCCGCCCGGAACCGTTGCTGATCTTCGGTGAATCCGAACCGCATGTACGTCTCCTCAAGGGGCGAGCGTCTCTTCGATCGCCGCGACGACCCGGCTCAACGCCGGCTCTGCGAAAAGGGTGTAGTGGTCCCCGGGCACGCTTTCGGCCCGGAACGGGCCCGTGCACACCGTCCGCCACTGCTCTTCCATGGCGATGTGAGCTGAGGCGGTGAGCACGGTGACCGGTCCGCCGTACGGGCCCGGCGGGCGGTACGCCTGCATGGACAGGGCACAGAACCGGAACGTCTCGAACCGGGCGGTCAGCTCCGCCTCGGTGAGTTCCAGTTCGACGCCGAGGCCGGTCAACTGCCTTCTGACGTCGGCCACGTCGGCGGCGGGGTCGTCGAGGACCGCGCGCACCCTAGGGCCGTCGCGCCCCGTCAGCCTCGCGACGTCGTGCACGAAGCGCTGCCGCACCGTCTCCTCGTCGAGGGGGACGGAGTCCTCGTCGTAGGCGGCGTCCAGCAGAACCACCGGCGGCTGTTCTCCGGTCTTCTGCTCGATCTGCCGGGCGACCTCGAAGGCGAGCACACCGCCGTAGGACCAGCCGGCCAGGCAACACGACCGAGGCAGGCCGCTCTCGACCAGGGACTGCGCGATCCTGGCGGCGGTCGTCGCCAGTCCGTCCCGCGGGGCCACGGAGGCGTCGCGTGGATCGGCGGCGAAACCGGTCACACCGATGTCCTCGCGCAGTGCCCTGGCTAGCGGCATGTAGCAGAAGAGTTCACCGCCCGACGGGTGCAGCAGGATGGCCTGCGCCGGACCCGACGCACGCATCACCACCGGTGGCCGGTCCTCACCCGGCGCGGCGGTCCGGGCGGCCTCCTGCCCGGACAGGCTCTCCAACGCGTCGAGCGGATCGCCGTCGTCATCGCCCCGTGCGGCGCGCACGGCGTCGATGGTGGCGGCCAGGTGCGCGACGGTGGGCGAGACGAAGAAGTCGCCGAGCGCGATCTCCACTCCGAACCTGCGGTTGATCGCCGACATCAGCTGGACGGCCTGCAGGCTGTTGCCGCCTGCCAGGAAGAAGTCGTCGCGCACGCCGATCCGGTCGTCGCGCAGCAGGGGAGCGAGCACCTCACGCAGCAGCCCGCGTTCCGTCGCGGTGAGCGACTCGTCGCTGTACCCGTCGCCCGCACGGCTCAGGTCCGGCGCGGGCAGCCTGCGCCAGTCGACCTTGCCGCTGCTGGTGAGCGGAAGTTCGTCGAGGACCACGAAGTACGACGGGATCATGTACGACGGCAGGAGTGTGCCCAGATACTCGCGGACCGCCGGTGCCTGCTGCTCGGTGACCCCGGTCAGATAACCGACCAGGTGCTTGACTCCCTTGTCGTCGGTCCACGCCCGTACGCTGACCGGGCCGATCCCGTCGAAGCCGGTCAGCGCCGACTCCACCTCGCCCAGTTCGATCCGCAGTCCGCGAATCTTGACCTGCTGGTCGATCCGGCCGAGGAAGACCAGGCGTCCGTCCGGCAACCGCTTCACCAGGTCCCCGGTCCGGTACAGCCGCCCACCGGGCGCGGTGCCGAAGGGATCGGCGATGAACTTCTGGGCGGTCAGCTCGTCCCGGTTGAGGTAGCCACGCGCCAGACCACCGCCGCCGATCACGAGTTCACCCGGTACGCCGGTCGGCACCTGGCGCAGATCGCGGTCGAGCACGTGCGCCACATGGTTGGTCATGGGCAGGCCGATCGGCGGCGAGGCGTCCCAGGTACCTGGGCACTCCTCGACGATCATCGTCACCGTGCACTCGGTCGGTCCGTAGCCGTTGAACAGCCGCCTGCCGGGGTTCCACCTGTTCACCAGTTCACCGCTGAACGCCTCGCCGCCGACGAACGCGATCCGCAGGTCGGTGAACCGTTCCGGCTCCAGCAGCGGCATCACGGTCGGGGGCAGGTCGATGACGGTGACGCGGGCCTGTTCCATCAGCGACTGGAGCCGGTCGACGGACAGCCGTTCCTCGTCGGTCGCCAGGCAGAGACGGGCTCCGGTCAGCAGCGCCGAGAACGTCTCGAACACAGAGACGTCGAAGGTGATCGAAGCGAACCCGAGCACCCGGTCGGCCGGTGTCAGGTCGAACAGCTCTCGTGTGGAGTCGACGAAGTTGACCAGGCCGCGGTGCTCGAGGAGTACCCCCTTCGGTTTGCCGGTGCTGCCGGAGGTGTAGATGACGTACGCGACGTCGAAGGGCCGTGCCGCGAGCGGGGGGTTGTGATCGGGCAGCGCCGCCAGTGCCCCACGGACGTCGTCCAGCGTCACGACGGGCACGTGGACCTCGCTCAGGGCCCGGTCGGCCCCGGCGTGCGCGATCACCACCCGCAGGTCCGCGTCGGCGGCGATCTCCGCCACCCGCCCGGGGGGATGCGCCGGGTCGAGCGGCACGTAGGCCGCGCCGGTCTTGAGCACGGCGAGCATCGCGGTCGGCACGTCCACGTTCCTGCTCAGACAGAGGCCGACCCGTGCGCCCGGGTCGACGCCGCGCCGGCGCAGCAAGGCGGCGAGTCGGTTCGCTCCGGCGTTGAGTTCGGCGTAGCTGGTCGCGACGCCGTCGACGACGACCGCCACGCTGTCCGGGGACTCCTGGACACGTGCCTCGAATTCGGCCACGACGGTGGACTCGCGTATCGGGCGCACCGGTCCCTGGGCGGCGCGGGCCAGGAACTCCTTGTCCGCCGGGCTCAGCATCTCGGCGGCGGACAGGGGGGCGTCGGGGGTCGCGGTCAGGGTGTGCAGCAGTCCGTCGTAGTGCCGGGCGAACCTGGCGATGCTCTTGGCGTCGAACAGGTCCGTGTCGAAATCGATGGCGAGGTGGGGATCGGCGCCGGGATCTGGCTGCTCCACCAGGGTCCAGGTCATGTCGAACGGGGTGGTGCCGGTCCGGACGTCCTCGGGTGAGACGGACAGGTCGGACAAGTCCGCCGGGGGGATCGCGTGCTCCACGCCGAACACGATCTGGAAGATCGGTGGGCGCGACGGGTCGACGACCGGATCGACCGCGGCGACCAGCTCGCCGAACGGCAGACCGCCGTGCTCGGACGCCTCGCGCGTCACACGCCCGACCCGTTGGACCAGTGCGCGGAAGGTCGGGTCACCGGAGAGGTCCGCGCGCAGCACCCGCATGTCCGTGAAGAGTCCGATCACCGAGGACACCTCGTCGTGCCGCCGGGTCGCCTCGGGCGAGCCGATCACCAGGTCGTCCAGGCCGGTGTAGCGGTGCAGCAGGGTGAAGAAGGCGGCGACGAGGACGTCGAACGGACTCGCGCCCTCCTGCCGGGCCAGCTCCTCCGCCCGCTCCAGCGCCTCGTGCCCGATGGTGAAGTCGGCTCTGCCGCCCGCGCGGGTCCGCGTCTCGCCCCGGGGCCGGTCGGTCGGGAACTCCAGCACCTCGGCACCTGCGAGCTTGTCGCGCCAGTACGCGGCGAGCCGGTCCCGGCCGCCGCCGAGGCGGTCGCGCTGCCACACGGCGTAGTCCGGGTACTGCACGGGCAGGTCGGGCAGCCGCGGTGCGTCACCTTCGCGCGACGACCGGTAGGACTCGGCGAGTTCGCGCAGCAGCAGGTCACGCGACGAGGCGTCGCAGACGACGGCGGGCACGTCGCAGAGGAACAGGTGGTCGTCCGGCGCCACCTTGACCAGCATCGCGCGCCACACCGGCGTGCGGTTCAGGTCGAACGGGCTCGCGACCTGTCGCTCGACCAGTGCCCGAGCCGCGGCCAGCCTCTGCCCGTGGTCCTCGCCCTCCGCTTCGAGGACCGGCATCTCGACCGGGACCGTGGCCACGACGACCTGCATCGGGCCGCCCTCGCGCTGCGCGATCGAGGTCCGCAGCGCCTCGTGCCTCGCCACGGCCGCGGACAGCGCCGAGTGCAACGCCTTCGCGTCCAGCTCACCCTGCAGACGCAGGCACAGCGGGGTGCGCGGGACGCCCGTTGCCGGGTGGGGGAAGAACCGGAGCGACTCCTGCTCGTACGACAGCGGCGTCGGGCCCGTGTCACCGCGTGACGTCGGGCCACGCCTCGCCACGACCTCCGCATGCTCCCTGAGCCGGGCGAGGAACCGTGCGCGGCGCTGAGCGGGCAACGCGGCGAGGCGCTGGGCCATGTCTGTCACCTGAGACTCCTAACGCGCGGTGGTGCGTCGGCCACCCGGCCGTCCGGGCGCACGGGCAGGTGTGCCAACTCCGAGATGGCGGCGGTCAGCACGTCGATGCCTCGCTGGTAGTCCGAGAGCACGATGTGCTCGTCGTCGGCGTGATCGAGACTGCTGTCGCCCGGCCCGTAGGTCGCCATCGGGATGTCCCAGGCCTCGGCGAGCGTGTTCATGTCCGAGGTGGCCGTCTTCACCACCAGGCGCGGTTGGGCGTGCAGCCGCCGGATACCGGACACCAGCGCGCGGACAGCAGGGTCGGCCCGTCCCACTCGGCAGGCCGCCACCGAGTTCAGCACGTCGAGATCACCGGCCGGCAGACGCTCACGCAGCTCGCGCACGAACCCGTCGACGTCGAATTCCGGTGGAGTGCGGACGCTGAGGTCCGCCGTCGCCGTGGTCAGGTCGCCGTTGAGCCGGCACAGGGTCGCGCCGGGCTGGTCGAACACGCCGTGGCTCGCGTCCGGCCCGAGCAGCTCGACCAGCGCGTGCCAGCACGCGACGGCCAGTTCGGACGCCTTGGGCACCGGGTTGCTCGGGTGCGTGGCGGGACACTTCACGGTGTAGCGCAGGTCGAGCTTGCCCTTGTAGCCGAGCACCACGCTGGACCAGCCGCTCGGTTCGCCGATGATCAGCGCATCCGGCCGGTCGTGCGTGGCCCGGATCGCCATCGCTCCACGGGACTGCGGGGTCTCCTCCTCGACGACGCCGATCACCACGATCCGGCCGGGGAAGTCCACCGCCCCGGCCGCCGCGCAGATCATCGCCGCGAGCGGTCCCTTCGCGTCCACCGCGCCTCGGCCATAGAGACGTCCGTCCTCGGAGCGGACCGGGACATGGCCCGGGACGGTGTCCATGTGCCCGAGGAGCATCAGGGTCGGGCCGGCACCGCGCTCGGTCACGCCGATCACATTGCCCACGCCGTCGATGTGCGCCTCGAACCCCAGGTCCGACATCGCATCGGCCAAGTAGTCGGCCAGCGCCCGCTCCTGATAGGAGGAGGAGGGGATCTCCAGCATGTTGCGCAGCAGTCCGGCGGCGTACGTCTCGGTGACGGTGCCGGATGAAGTGAACGCCCAGTTCATCGTTGCGCCCGTTCCAGTAGGTGGTCGACGACGAGGCCCGCGACATCGACCCGATCGCCGAGTGCGGATTGGAAACCGGTGAACTCGACCCGGTGGTTGACCTCCAGGACCAGCAGCCGACCGTCCTGGTCCTCGATCAGATCGACACCGGCGATCTCGGCGCCGACGGCCGCGGCCGCGTCGAGGGATAGCTTGGCGATCTCCGGTGTCACCTCGCACGGCCGGGCCTGTCCGCCGAGTGCCACATTGGTACGCAGGGACTCGCTGGTCCGGTAGACGGCGCCCAGCACCTGACCACCGACCACGATCACCCTGATATCCCGGTCCGGCTTGTCGATGAGCTCCTGCACGTACCCGAGATGCGACTGCGGTCCGGACAGCGCGGCGACGTACTCGAGCACACCTTCGGCACTGACGCGGTCGGGCAGCCGGGCCACCAGCCGGCCCCACGAGCCGACCAGCGGTTTGATCAGCGCCGGGTAGCCGATGGAGTCGAGGGCGTCCAGCGCCGCCTGCGGAGTGAGGCCGAGCGCGGTGCGCGGTGTCGGCACCCGAGCAGCCTCCAGGACCATGGTGGTGCGCCACTTGTCGCCGCATGCCTCGGTCGCCTCCGCGCTGTTGACCACCTCGACTCCCGCCGCGGTGAGGCTGCGGGCCGCGTATGCCGCGCGGACCTGGCCTATCTCGCGGTTCAGCGCGAGAGTCCACGGCACGTCGCACCGGCCGGCCAGGAACCACTGCCGGCGCGTGTCGACGTGGTCGAAGGGCACACCGCGCCGGTCGAATGCGTCGAACAGTCTTTTCTCGTCCGCGCCGACCCGGCTGGCGAGTATGGCGATCTTGCGGCCACTTGGGCGCTCTGATGCCGCTGACACATGACCTCCGTATTAGGGCCACCGGTTCACAGGGCGGCACACCGGCCTACCGCGTGGAAAGGAAACTACGAGTGCGCCGGCACCGTATGCGTCCGCGTCAAGAGTATTCACGGGGGCGTATTTCGTTGACTTCTCGTCCCTTGGTTTGCGAATTCTGGTTACCTCGCCCGGGCCGCCATCGTGTCACTCTCGAATTGATTCGAACGCCGCCGCAATGGTTTACGGCCAGCAGGGAAGAGGGGGAAAACGTGGTACATCAACCGGAGCGGATCCCGGTGCTCGCTCTGTGGAGCGCACCACGCTGCCGCTCAACCGCCTTCGCGCGGATGATGGCCGAGCGGGGCGACTGTGCCGTCGTGCACGAGCCGTTCTCCCGGGTCGTCGACTTCGGTGAGGTGGAGGTCGGCGACACGGTCGCGCACAACGAGTGGGACGTGCTCGCGGCGTTGCGGGCCATGGCGGCCAGGACGCCGGTGTTCTTCAAGGACACCACGGACTTCCACTACCCGGCGCTTCTCGCCGACGGGTCCTTCCTCTCGGCGGCGACCCACACCTTCATCATCCGAGACCCGGCCGAGGCCATCGCGTCGCACCATGCGCTCCACCCGGGCGTCGGCCGCGACGAGATCGGCTTCGCCCGGCTGTACGAGATCTTCACGGCCGTGCAGGCCGCCACCGGCAGCACGCCGGTCGTGATCGACTCCGACGATCTGCTCGACCGGCCGGAGGGCACCGTGCGGGCCTACTGCGCGGCGGTGGGCATCGACTTCCGTCCGGACGCGCTGAGCTGGGCGCCGGGCATGCGGTCGGAATGGCAGTCGACCAGCAAGTGGCACAGGTCGACCAGCGAGACGACCGGCTTCACGCGGGTCAGGAGCGGCGGAGCGGAGGCGGTCGAGGCGGACCCTGTGCTGCGCGCCTACCGCGATTACCACCAGCCGTACTACGAGAAACTGCGCGCCGCCGCGCTCCAGCCGTGAGCATGCCGGCCGGAATCGTCGGCTGGTGGGGTGGGCAGCGCCCGCCCCCACACCGCGTATCGACAGGTACGCGGCAATCGAGGCAGGAGGAGCGTGAGATGCCAGCAGTCGTGAGCGCCGTCGACCGGCCCGCCGAGGCGGCGGTGGACGTCGCAGTCGTGGGCGCGGGACCCGCCGGGCTGTACGCCGCGTACTACGCCGGGTTCCGCGGCCTGTCGGCGGTGGTCGTCGACGCGCTCGACGAGCCCGGCGGCCAGGTGTCCGCTCTCTACCCGGAGAAGCTGCTGTACGACGTGGCCGGTCACCCCGCCGTCAAGGGGCGGCAGTTGATCGACAACCTGCTGGAGCAGGCCGCCCCGTTCGATACGCGGTACCTGCTCGGCCGGACGGTGGTCGGCCTCGCCCGCCGAACCGGAGGCTGGACCCTGAGCACCGACGACGGCGGCAGAGTGGACGCCGGAGCCGTGGTGATCGCCGCCGGGCTCGGCAGGTTCGTGCCCCGCAGGCTGCCCTGCTCGGTGCCGTACGAGGGCAGGGGCGTCGCCTACCACGTCCCGCGCCCGGAGGCGCACGCAGGACGGGACGTAGTCGTGGTCGGCGGCGGCGACAGTGCCGTGGACTGGGCGCTGGCCCTGGCCCCGCTGGCCCGCAGTACAACCCTCGTCCACCGGCGGAGCACCTTCCGCGCCCACGAGTACAGCGTGCGGCAGCTGTACGCCTCCGCCGTCCGGGTCGTCACCGACGCCGAGGTGGTCGCCTGCCACGGTGCCCAGCGGCTCGAACAGGTCGAGTTCCGGCGAGGCGAGGAGGTGTTCACCCTGCCGTCGCAGGCGCTGGTCGCCGCCCTCGGCTTCACCTCCGGCCTCGGTCCCGTCGCCGAGTGGGGAATCGACCTGGAGCACCGCAGGATCCGGGTCGACCGGTCCATGTGCACCAACCTGCCCGGCGTCCACGCGGTCGGCGACGTGTGCACCTACCCGGGCCGCGTCCCGCTGATCACCGTCGGCTTCGGCGAGGCCGGCACCGCTGTGAACCACGCGGCCGTGACCCTGCGCCCCGGCGAACGGCTCGCGCCCGAGCACTCCTCCGACACGTTCCCCGGTGCAGGCGACCGCGCGGCCGTCCCGTCCGCGTCGGCCGCGTGACACCGGCGCCTCGGTCACCGCATCGCATCCCGCGCGCCGGGATGCCCGACCCGCCTCAAGGGGGCTGCACAGCAATGCCGCTCAACAAACTCACCCTCATGCCCGACAGGGTGGAGATCCTGCTGCCCGACGGCTCCTGCCTCACCGACATCGAGTACGAGAGGCCGGAACAGCTGATCCCGTTCGGCTGCCGCTCAGGCGCGTGCGGCGCCTGCGTCATCGAGGTCCTCGACGGCTCCGCGTCGCTCGGGGAGGCCGATCCCGACGAGAGGGACTTCCTCGAGGACCTCGGCCGGGCCGACGGGAACCACCGGCTCGCCTGCCAGTGCCGCCTCCTGGGCGCCGCGACCGTCCGCGTCGTGCAGCAGTGAGCGCAGGCCGGCACGGCACCGCCTCCCCCCACCACCTCAGTGGAGGAACACCATGCGACAGCACACCATGATCCCCGGCGTCGTGGACGGCACGGTCACGTCCTGCGTGGACGCCGACGGCCATGTCTCGTTCCGCATCACGATCCGCGACAGCGGCCTGCGGCCCGAGGAGGCCGACCACATCGAGGTCGTCCTCACCCAGCAGGACGCCCGTGCTCTCATGTCGGCCCCCGAGCGGTCCGCGCCCGTGGCCTGCTCCGTCGGCGTCCGGCTGAACAGCGCGCCCTTCCCCGCCCTCTCCTCCCTCTAGGAGCCCCGATGGCACTGCTCGACCAGCAAGGCTTCTCCGCCCCTGCCGCCTCCCCTGCCGCCGCGGCCCGTGACCCGCGCGAGTCCATGACCGTGCTCCCGGGATTCCTCCAGTTCCCGCTGACGATCCTCACCGGCAAGGCGCTGCCCGGCCAGCGGTCGCCGGGCTGGACACCCACCTTCCACCTGGTGACCGCCACGGCGTCCATGGCCGCCGGTGTCCTGCTCAGCACGCTGGCCTACGTCATGGGCGGGCCGTTCCTGCTGCTGCTCGCGGCCGGCTGGGCGGTGACCCTGCACGGGATGCGCAACCTGCGGATGATGATCTACCACCAGTGCTCGCACCGGAACATGTACCGCCACCGCGGGCCGGACCGGGCCATAGGCCACGCCGTGTCCAGCCTCCTGATCATCCAGAACTTCCAGCGCTACAGCCGCGAGCACGTCAGCGACCACCACGCGCTCGAGCACATGACGCTGAAGGACCCCACGGTCCAGGCCTTCCTGGTCAGCCTGGGCCTGCACCCGGGCATGACCCGCCGCCAAATGTGGCGCCGGCTCCTCGGCAAGCTGCTCTCCCCGCGCTTCCACTTCGCCTTCGCCGTCTCCCGGGTGCGCTCCTTCTGGAGCGAGTCGGTGCGCACCGAGAAGGTGGCGGCCGTCACCCTCTACGGCACGCTCACCCTGGTCACGGCGGCGACCGGCACCTGGCCGGCCCTGCTCGTCGTGTGGTTCGTGCCGCTCGTCCCGCTGTTCCAGGTCAGCAACACCCTGCGGCTGTGCGTCAAGCACACCTTCCCCGAGCCCGGCCTGGAGGACCGGCGCAGCCGGGCGTACTTCGCCTCGCTGACCAACGCCATCTTCCTCGGCGACCCGGTCCCCGCGCCGCAGTTGCCCGCCGGGCGCCGCGCCCTGGCGTGGACGCGCTGGACCCTGCGGTTGCTGTTCGTGCACGCCCCGTCCCGCTACCTCGTGCTGACCGGCGACACCGTGGTCCACGACTTCCACCACCGCCACCCGCGCGCCGCGGACTGGCCGAACTACGTCTTCGCCCGCCAGGAGGACGCCGACCGCCTCACGCCGGGGCAGCCGCCCTACCACGAGGTATGGGGCCTGGTGCCCGCGATCAGTCACGTCCTCGACTCACTGGCCGCCGCCGACCCCGGCGAGTTCGACGTCGACCGGCTGAGGTCCGTGAGCAAACGGGAGCTCTTCGCCGCCTTCGACGACTGACCGCACAGCCACCGGCACCCCACCAACGACCGACCCCGAACCAGGAAGCTCGATGCGTACTCTGCCGAACCAGCACTCCGCACCTCCTACAGTCGTCCTCGGCGTGGCGGCCAGCGACAGCCACGCGGTCGCCAACCATCTCATCGCCCACTCCCTGCGCGGCCTCGGCTACCACGTCGTCAACCTCGGCACCTGCACGACCGTCGAGGAGTTCGCCGAGGCCTGCGAGCAGTACCCGCAAGCCGAGGCCGTGGTCATCGGCAGTCTCAACGGACATGTCCACGAGGACCTGCGCGGTCTCGACCAGGCCAAGCGGTCGGGCCGGATCACCTGCCCGGTCGTCGTCGGCGGCAACCTCTCCGTGGGCAGCCACAAGGACGGCTCGGCCCACGACCGCCTGTACGCCGCCGGAGTGGATCACATCTTGGCCGACGCCGCCGAACTGCCCCGCCTGCTCGACCGGTTGCGGCTCGACCGCCGCGGTGCCAGGCTCACCGACCTGGCGGCGTCATGAGCGTCACGTCCATCCCGTCCGCCGGCGGCTCCGCCACCGTCCCACTGGCCTGCGCCACCTCACTGCCCACGCCGTCCCAGTCCGCCGCGTACATCGCCTCGCTCGGCAAGCCCACCGCCGCCCAGATCCTCCAGGACTGCAAGGACCGGGGCCGGGTGGCCCTGCAGCCGCGCTGCGGCGTGGGCGGGCACGAGGAGATGAAGCGGCTTCTGACGACCCTGGAGGAGGAGGCCCGCCCCGACATCCTGACACTGACCATCGACTCCCACACCCGTCTCAAGCGGTTCGGCGAGGCCCGCCGCACCCTGCACCTGCGGCCGGCCGACCTCAACGGCTACCCGCTGGTCGCCCACGGCTGGCAGCGCGGCCGTGAACTGAACGAACTGGTCGACGCGCCACTGGAGATCCGGCACGGATCCCCCGACGCCCGCCTCCTCTTCGACGTCTCCGTCGCCTCCGGCATCACCTCCTTCGAGGGCGGCGGCATCTCGTACAACCTGCCCTACTCCAAGGCCGTGCCGCTGGCCGAGTCCCTGACGGCATGGCAGGACGTGGACCGCGCCTGCGGCGAACTGGCCGAGCACGGGGTGATCGTCGACCGGGAGCTGTTCGGCACCCTGACCGCGGTGCTCGTGCCGCCGTCGATCAGCCTCGCCGTCAGCGTGCTGGAGGCGGTGCTCGCCACCCGGGCCGGTGTCCGCTGTGTATCCGTGGCCTATCCGCAGGGCGGGCACCTGGTCCAGGACGTCGCGGCCCTGCGCAGCATTCCGGTCCTCGCCGAGCGCTATCTCCCCGCCGGCGTCCAGGTCCACGCGGTGCTGCACGAGTTCATGGGCGTCTTCCCCCGCAAGCGCGACAACGCCGAGGACCTCATCCTCTACGGGGCACTGGCGGCCCGGCTCGGCGGGGCCTCCAAACTGATCACCAAGACGTACCAGGAGGCGTACGGCATCCCCGACACCGCGGCCAACGTGGCCGGTCTGCGGCTGGCAAACCGGGCCAACTCGCCGCTGCTTGACTTCGTCACCGTCGACGACGGCCGGGTCACCGAGGAGCAGAGGTGGATCCTCGACGAGGTCGCTGATCTCGTCGAGCCGCTGCTGCAGCGCCCCGATCTGATCGAGGCGGTCGTCGAGGCGTTCGCCGAGGGGCGGCTGGACATACCGTTCAGCGCCAGCCGTTCCGCCCGATCCGACATCATCCCGCGGCGCGACGCCACCGGCGCCATCCGCTACCGGACCGTGGGCGCCCTGCCCTTCGCCCCGGCCCGGCTGCGCCGCAACGAGGAACTGCTGCACCGCGTGGACGGCCTCGGCGAACCGGGTATCGACACCCTGATGGCGGGCCTCACCGGCGACATCAACTACTTCCGCGGGCTCTTTCGCGAGTCCGAGCCGCACACCGGGGCCCACGGACCTGAGCGGTGGCGCAACGCGACGGCCGCCACCCCCATCGCACCCGGCGAATCGAGGAACTGATGCGTGCCCTGCAAGTGACCCGCCCCGGCCGACCCGACGTCCTGGCCGTCACCGACCTGCCCCGCCCCGAGGCCGCGCCCGGCCAGGTCGTGGTCCGCAACGAGGCCGTCGGCCTCAACTTCATCGACGTCTACTTCCGCGACGGCACCTACCCCACGGCCTACCCGTTCGTCCCCGGCCAGGAGGCCGCCGGAGTGGTCACCGCCGTGGGCGACGGCGTCACGGACTTCGCCCCGGGCGACCGGGTCGCGTACGCCACCCAGCTCGGTGCCTACGCCGAGTACACCGCCGTCCCCCAGGCCAAGCTGGTGCCCGTTCCCGACGGCGTCACGCTGTCCGACGCGGCAGCGGTCCTGCTCCAGGGGCTCGCCGCGCTGTACCTCAGCGGTACCACGCACCCCGTGGCGGCCGGCGAAACCGTGGTGGTACTGGCCGCCGCCGGGGGGCTGGGGCAGCTCCTGGTACGGCTGGCCGCACACCGCGGCGCGCAGGTCGTCGCCGTCGCTTCCACCAAGGAGAAGCGAGAGGCCGCCCTGGCCGCGGGCGCCCACCACGCCCTGCCGTACGGGGACTTCGCGGCCGGGGTGCGCGAACTCACCGGCGGCGAGGGCGCGCACGCGGTCTACGACTCGGTGGGCGCGGCCACGTTCGAGGAGAGCGTCATGGCACTGCGCCGCCGGGGCACCCTCGCCGTGTGCGGGCTGTCCAGCGGCCCGGTCCCGCCGGTCGACGTCGAACTGCTGCGCACGGCGGGCTCCCTGTACCTGACCAGGCCCACCCTCGCCGACCACGTCCCGGACGCCGCCTCGCTCAGGGCGGCGGCCGCCGAGCTCTTCACGCACGTCGCCGACGGCGTGGTCCGTCCCGGCGTCGGTGAACGGCTGCCGCTGGCCGAGGCGGCACGGGCCCACGCCCTGCTGGAGAGCCGGGCCACCACCGGCAAGGTCCTCCTCGCGCCATGACGCACCGGCCGGGCCCCGCCGCCGGCCGTACCCCGAGCCGTACCCGCAGCCGCTGTGGAAGCGGAGGAAGGACTACATCATGAGCGCCGACGTAGCCACCGAGGTGACCGCGGTCCCGGCCGGCGGCACCGCCCCCCGGGGCATCGGTGCCGTCCCGGCACCGGTGCTGATGCTGGTCGGGATGGTGAGCACCCAACTCGGGGCCGCCTTCGCCAAGCAGTTGTTCGGCACCGTGGGACCCGCCGCGATGACCGTGCTGCGGCTCGGCTTCGCCGCGGCGGTGCTGCTGCTGTTCTGGCGGCCGTCGCTGCGCCTGGACCGGCGCACGACGGGTGCGGTCGCCGTCCTCGGCATCGCCATCGCAGGCATGAATCTGTGCTTCTACCTGGCCATGGCCCGAATGCCCGTCGGTGTCGCGCTGACCGTCGGGATGGCGGGGCCGCTCACCGTCGCGGCCCTGTCCTCACGTCGGGCCCGCGACCGGCTGTGGGCGGTGCTCGCCGGGTGCGGCATCGCCCTCCTCGGCTGGCAGGGTGGCGCCGCCGGGATCACCGGGCTGCTCATCGCCCTGGCCTGCGCGGTGTTCTGGGGCGCGTACGTGCCGCTGTCGGCCAGGGTCGGCGCGCTGCTGCCCGGCGGGGGCGGACTGGCGCTCGCGATGGCCTTCGGCACGCTGTGCGCGCTGCCGGCCGGGCTGTCCGAGGGCGGCTCCGCGCTGGCAGACCCGGCGGTGCTCGCCTTCGGGTTCGGCGTCGCGATGCTGTCGTCCCTGGTGCCGTACACCTGCGAGATGGAGACGCTGCGCCGGGTTTCCGCGCTCGTCTTCGGGGTGCTGCTCAGCCTGGAACCGGCGATCGGCGCCCTGGTGGCCCTGCTCGTCCTGCACGAGACCATCTCGCCGTTGCAGACGCTGGGCCTCGCGGCCGTCGTCGTCGCGTCGATCGGCGTCATCCGCGGCACACGCGGCGCCCCCGTCGAGCGGGACGCCAGTTCACGAGACATACCGGACTCACGAGAGCAAGGACTCCGCCAATGATCGACACGGGCAGGAACGCGGCGCTGGCCGGCCGGCCGGAAGCCTTCGAACAGCTGAGGACACTGGTGGACTCCGCGCTCGGCGCGCTCCACGACGCCTCGCTGAAGCGGGGCGGACCGGTCGCGGCCGGCGGCCCCCAGGCGGCGGCCGCCGCGATGGACCGGTTCCTCGAGGGGGGAGCGTTCCTCGCCGAGAGCCCCGACCCCCGGCGGGTGACCGAGCTGTTTGAGGCGTACGCCGCCGGGGCGGCCGACCTCGCGCACCCGGCCGCCGTGTCCCGCATGCAATGCGCGCCCACGGCCGCCTCCGTCGCCGCCGAGCTGCTCGCCGCCGCCCTCAACCAGTCCCTGCACTCCTGGGAGAGCGGTCCCTTCGCCCTGCAGCTGGAGCGGCGGCTGCTCGCGGAGATGGCGTCGTGGGCCGGCTTCGGCGCCGGGGCGTCGGGCACCCTCACACCGGGCGGCAGCATCTCCAACCTGATGGGTCTGCTGGTTGCCAGGGAGCACGCGCTGCGGGAGAGCGGCGAGGTGTCCCGCTCGGGCCTGACCGGTCTGCGGGTCGGGCCGAGGATCCTGTGCTCGGCGGCCGCCCATTTCTCCGTGGCCCGCGCGGCCGGCTTCCTCGGCCTCGGCCAGGACGCCGTGGTGTGTGTGCCGGTGGACGACCTCGGCCGGATGCGGGTGGACGAAGCACGCCGCATCCTCGACCGGTTCGGCCCCGACGAGCTCCCCCTGGCGCTGGTCGCGACGGCGGGCACGACGGACCGCGGTTCCTTCGACCCGCTGCCCGAGCTGGCCGACCTGGCCGCCGAGCGGGACATGTGGCTGCACGTCGACGCGGCGTACGGCATCGGGGCACTGTTCTCCCCCACGCTCGCCCCGCTCCTGACCGGGCTGGACCGCGCCGACTCCGTCGCCTTCGACCTGCACAAGTTCGGCTGGACGCCGGCCTCGTCGAGCGTGCTCCTGGTCCGCGACGAGCGGCACCTGCGGTGCCTGGACCAGCAGGCTGTGTACCTCAACCCGGCGGACGACGAGGCGGCCGGGTTCACCGCGCTGCTGGGCACCTCGATGCAGACCACGCGTCGCTCGGACGCCTTCAAGATGGCCGCGTCCCTGCTGACGCTGGGTCGGGAGGGCATGGGCGCCTGGATGGACCGGTGCCACGGCCTGGCCCGGTACGCCGCGGCCCGCATCACGGCCGGCACGGACCTGGACCTGCTGGCCGAGCCGCTGCTCAGCACGGTGATCTTCCGCTGCCGGCCGCCCGCGTGGGGCGTGACTGACGAGAGCGCCTGGAACGCCGCGGTCCGGCGCACGCTCATGGCGCGGGGACGCGCGCTCGTGGCCCGCACCAAGGTGGCTGGCCCGGATAGTGAACCCCGGGTCCACCTCAAGCTCGTCTTCCTCAACCCGGCGACGACCGAGGCGGACATCGACGAACTGCTGGTGGACATCGCCGCCGTCGCCCGGGAACTGGCCGAGGCAGGCCTCGGCGAGGGCAGCGACGGAAGCACGTACGGCGACTGACCGGCAAGCGGCGCGACAACCCCCGGAGGACCACGTGGACATCCGCCAGCTCACGACCTTTCAGAAGGCTGCCACCCTGCTCAGCTTCAGCCGGGCGGCAGCGGAGCTCAACTACGCCCAGTCCAGCGTCACCGGCCAGATCAGGGGCCTGGAGAACGCACTCGGCATCGAGTTGTTCGAGCGGCTCTCGGGCCGCAGCGTCCGGCTCACCCAGGCCGGGGAACGGTTCCTGCCGTACGCCGAGCAGTTGCTCTGCCTGGCCGACGAGGCCCGCAGCGCGGCCCGGGGCGGCAGTGAGCCGGTCGGCCGGGTCCTCATCGGAACCATGGAGAGCATCGCGACCTACCGCATGCCGCCGATGCTGGAGTTCTTCCATCACCGCCACCCGGGACTGCAAGTGGTACTGCGGCCGGGTTCCGGCGAGGACACCCTCCAGGCACTCGGACGGGGCGCCCTCGACCTCGGGCTGGTGATGGACGTGGAGACCCGGCACGCCGGCATGGAGAGCGTCGTGCTGCGCACCGAGCCGCTGGTCGCCGTCGTCTGTCCGGACCACCTGCTGGCCGCACGCCGGCGGGTGACCGCGGACCAGTTGCGGGAAACGCCCCTCCTGGTGCCCGAGGCGGGGCCGCGCTGCCGCAGGCTGCTGGAACGGGAGCTGTGGAGCGGGCGGGAGCCCGTGCCGCTGCTGGAATCCGGGACCGTGGAGTCCGCGAAGCGCTGGGCGGCAGCCGGGCTCGGGATCGCCCTGCTGCCCGCCGTGGCCGTGGCGGACGACATCGACACCGGTGTCCTCGCCCCGCTCGCCTGGCGGCCACCCTTCGAGGTCAGCACCCAGCTCCTGTGGCGCCGCGGCACACGACTGACCATGGGAATGCGGGTCTTCGCGGAAAAGGTCAGTGAATTCCTGACCGAAGAAACCGATCGAATAGCCGCCTGAATTCTCGACCGGCCGCCGCTCCCGACCCGGAACCGCGACCCATCAGAATGTCCGAACCCCGCGATTCCCTAAGCCGATCGAGAATCCATTGACCGGACACCCCGGGGTTGGTGAAATTAATACATCAGCACGGGGGGATGCGCAGCACGGCAATTCGCTTGTTCAAGGTAGGTGCGGCCCGGACGAAAGACTTGAATGACCGGGCTAGGTTTGGGGCTTAAGACGGTGCTTCAGTGAGGTGGATCACTTGAGGGGCAATTCGGTGTTCTCCGCCAGGACAGGCCTGTGCGAACCGGTGGACATTTCCGGCCATCGCAACAATGTAGCCGTCTCCGCTGCCACGGAGACCAAGGCGGGAGAGTTCAACGTATGGGGAAACTCGTTCTCTGCCGATTATCTGCCGACGGGCAAGAGCCTTGTGCACGTGGACGGTGTTCCCTTCGAGTTCCCTCCGGTCTGTGAGGGACCGGACAATGTCCGCTGCGCCGGACAGTTCATTCGTGTGCCTGAAGGCCGTTACGACTGGATCCATGTCCTGGCGGCGTCCGAACGGCGCTGTGAGGACACCGTCGAGCTGAGCTTCGCCGACGGATTCGTCGACGCGGAAGCGCTGCGGGTCTCCGACTTCTGGGCGGCGCCGGCGTGGTTCGGCGAGGTCAAGGCGTTCGAGAGTCTGGTCATGCACTACCCGCACCACGTGCAACGAGGCATTCCCGCCGTCATGTGGGCGCAACGGGTGCCGGTCACCCGGCGGGCCGGGCTCACCGGCATCCTGCTGCCGCGCAACGTGGCGATCCATCTCTTCGCGGTCACCCTCCAGCGGACGGAGCTCTGAGATGACCGTCGACACGACGGCACGCACTTACATGATCACCGGGCCGGAACCCGAGTTGTGGTACCGCGATCTCATCAGCTGCCTGCAGTCCACCTTCGGCTCGGTGCTGGCACGGGCGGGCGCCGATCCGCTGGCCGTGCTCGGCGCGGGCTGGCGGTTCCTGCACCTGCCGGGCGACGTCAGGTCCGAGGAGTTCTACTACCCCTGCCTCGCCGACGAGTCCGGCGTCACCGACCTCGGTGCCGCGCTGGCGCCCCACCACGAGCTGCACGCGCGCTGGTGGCAACCTGCCGACGACAACGACGTCTGGCGGGAGGTGCGCGAGACGCTGGACGACGACCGGTTGGTCATCGCCGCCGTGGACAACTTCCACCTGCCGTTCCGGCCCGCGTACGGAGACGTGCACGCCGCACACCTGGTGATCGTCCACGGACTGGACGAGACGCGCGGGGTGGTGCATGTCTCGGACGCGATGCCGCCCGCGTTCCACGGTGCCGTCCCGATCGAGGACTTCCTGCGGAGCTGGGGCTCGGCGAACCCGTCCGACGTCCAGGACGCGTTCTTCAGCGACTCACGGATCGGCCGGCGCTGTCTCGACGTCCGCCTCGACGCCCCGCCCGAGCCCTTGACGCCCGAACGGCTCGGCGAGTTCCTGCGCACCGACGTCGACGGCTTCACCGTGGCCACCTCGGCTCGTACCGGTCTCGCCGGATACGACGAGTTCGCCGCGGAACTCCTCGACCGGTGCCGGGCCGCAGACGCCGGCGCACTGCGCGAGCTGTACCCCTTCGGCTGGGGCATGCAGGCGCAGGCGTCACTGCACGGTGAGCTCCTGCGCCGCTGCGGTCGCCGATGGGACGATCCGGTGCTCGCTGGAGCCGGACGAGCGGTCGAGTGCGTCGCACACGCCTGGACCGGCCTGCGCTTCACCGGCGCGCACGGGCTCACGGACCCGCGCGCCGCCGCACCCGACATCGCGCGCCACGTCACGCGGCTGCGCGGCGCGTACGCCCTCGCGATCGATGCCGTCGGCGCGGCGGCGGTCCGGCTGTGACCGCGTACGCATCGATCACCGTGAACCTGTGGAGTGGAGAGTGATGAGCAAGCTGGCAGCGCTCGGCGGCACCGTGACCGTGCCGACGGACCGGCGTCACGTGCCGTGGCCCCTGGTGCAGGACGAGGACCGCAAGGCGGTTCTGGACGCGCTCGACGGGGCGAGACTGGTGTCCGACACGGACGGCGTGAACCCGGTGTCCGCTCTGGAGGAGGGGTGGGCCCGTCGCTTCGGTTTCGAGCACTGCGTCGCGGTGTCCAACGGCACCGCGGCGCTGTCCCTCGCGCTGGCCGCGCTCGGTGTCGGACCGGGGGACGAGGTGATCGTGCCCGCACTCAGTTTCATCGCCACCGGGCTCGCACCGGTGCACCAGATGGCCGCTCCCGTGTTCGCCGACATCGACCCGGTCACCTTCAACATCGACCCGGACGACGTGGAGCGCCGGATCACGGCCCGGACCAAGGCGATCATCCCCGTGCACCTGCACGGCGCGCCCGCCGACATGGACCGCATCACCGAGATCGCGCGTAAGCACGGCATCGCGGTGATCGAGGATGCCGCACAGGCTCCCGGCGCGACCCACCGCGGTCGACCGGTCGGCGGGATCGGTGACGCCGGCGCCTTCAGCCTCCAGGTCAGCAAGAACATACCGACCTGCGGTGAAGGCGGCCTGCTGGTGACCCGCGACGCGGAACTGGCCGAGGCGATGCGCCGCGGCAGGCAGTTCGGCGAGGTGATCGAAGCCGGTCGGGAACGCGACTACATCTCGTACGGCCTGGGCTGGAATCACAAGATGAACGCTCTCCAAGCCGCGTTCACCATCGCGCAGCTCGACCGGTATGAGGAGTACGAGCGTGCGCGGCAGCACAACGTCACCGAGTTCCTCGCCCGGCTCGCACAGCTCCCCGGTCTGCGAGTGCCGACCGCGCTGCCGGACACCACCCACGCCTGGCACATCCTGCGGTTCCGGTTCGACCCGGCCGCGTTCGGTCTGGACGGGGTGCGGCCGGAGGCACTGCGCGGGACTCTGCGGCGGCTGCTGCGCGCCGAGGGTGTGCCGATGTCGCAGTACCAGCTCATGCCGCTGCCCGACCAGAAGGTGTTCGTGGACCGCGCCGGCTTCGGCTCGGGCTACCCGTGGTCCGTCACCGGCGCGCCCGGAACCGTCGCCGGTGAGGACTACCCGGTCACCCGCGCGGTCATCGCCGACTCCCTGACCCTGCAAAAGCGCCACCTCCATCCAGGAGCGGGCGAACTGCTCGGCCTGTACGCGGACGCCTTCGAGAAGGTGTGGGCGAACCGCGACATGGTGGCCACGTTCGCGAAGGCGGCTTCATGAACGCGACCCCGGTCCTGGAGCGGACCTCTTTGGACGCGGTTGCCGCACGCATCCGCTCGCACGTCGTCGACATGTGCGCGGGACCCGAAGGCGGGCATCTCGGCGGCGCGCTCTCCTGCGCGGACGTACTGGCGGCGCTGTACTTCTCGGTGCTGAACGTGGACCCGCGGCGTCCGGACGACCCGGATCGCGATCGCTTCCTGCTCAGCAAGGGCCACGCCGCCGTCGGCCTCTACGCGACGCTCGCCGAACGCGGCTTCTTCCCGGTCGAGGAGCTTGCCGGGTACGGACGCCCGGGCAGCAGGCTGATGGGCCATCCGGTTCGCGCGGTGCCCGGCGTGGAGCTGCCGACCGGATCGCTCGGCCACGGACTCGCGCTGGGCTGCGGTTTCGCGCTGGCCGCCCGGTACGCCGGCCGCCCCGCGCGCAGCTTCGTCCTGCTCGGCGACGGCGAGCTCCAGGAAGGCTCGGTGTGGGAGGCGGCCATCGCGGCAGTGTCGCTGCGCCTCGACCGGCTGGTCGCCGTAGTGGACCGCAACGGACTGCAGCTGACCGGCCCCACCGACGGCATCGCGCCGATGGAACCGCTGGCCGACCGCTGGCGCGGCTTCGGCTGGGCGGTCCGCGAGGTCGACGGGCACGACCCCGACGAGCTGGCGGTGCACCTCGGCGCCGCGCCCTGGGAGCCGGGCAGGCCGAGTGTGCTGATCGCCCGGACGGTCAAGGGCCAGGGGCTGCCGTTCCTCGCCGGCCGCAGTGTCAGCCACTACGTGACGCTGTCGCCGCGCAACCACGCACGGGCGGTCCGAGGACTGCGAGCCGCGGAGGACGCCACATGAGCCGTGCGACACGGGAGGCGTACCGGGACAGCCTGCTTCCGCTCCTGAAGCGGCATCCCGAACTGATGTGCCTGGACTCCGACACCGGTCTGTTCAGCGCCGAGTTCGCCGCGGCGGCCGGCGACCAGTACCTCAATCTCGGCATCGCCGAACACAACCTGATGGGCATGGCCGCGGGGATGGCCGCGTGCGGACGCGTCCCGTTCGTCAACACGATGGCTGCCTTCGCAACCTCCCGGGCTCTGGAGGCGATCAAGATCGACATCGCCTACAACCGGTTGCCGGTCCGCATCATGGCCACCCACGGCGGCCTCGCGGCGGGTCATCTGGGTCCGACGCACCAGGCACTGGAAGATCTCGCGGTGATGCGGGTGCTGCCCTCGATGACCGTGGTGGTGCCCGCCGACGCGGCCGCCACGGAGGCGTTCGTCGAACAGAGTCTGAACCTGCCCGGACCGCTCTACGTCCGGCTCGGCCGCAAACCGACCCCCGAACTGTCGGCTGCCCCGCCACCGGTCATCGGGCAGGCGCAGACGCTGCGGGAGGGCGGTGACGTGGTGCTCGCCTGCTGCGGCCCGTACCCGGTGCTCGCCTGTCTGACCGCGGCGGACGTCCTCGCCCGACAGGGGATCGAGGCCACGGTCCTCAACGTGCACACTCTGCGGCCGTTCGACACGCAGACGCTGGTGGCCGCGGCCCGGCCGGTCCAGGTCGTCGTGACGCTGGAGGAGCACTGGCGCGGCGGCGGTCTCGGCGGCGTGGTGGCCGAGACCTTGGCGGAGGAGGCGCCCACTCGGGTGCTGAGGCTGGGCATGCCGGATCAGTTCGTCGACGAGGTGGGCAACCAGGAACATCTCGTCGCGCATTACGAGCTCACCGCGGAGCGGGTCGTGAGGGCGGTTCGTGCCGCCCTCGACACCGCGGCCCGCCCCGCAAAGACCGATCGGAAGGAACTCATCTCATGATCACGACCACTGCACAGGCCTGCCCGAGCTGCGAGGAGCCGGTACAGATCGGCCCATCCGTGCGGCTCAACGAGATTCTGGAGTGCGCGGGCTGCCGCAGCGAACTGGAGATCGTGGCGCTGAGCCCCCTCGTGCTCGCCCTCGCGCCCGAGGTCGAAGAGGACTGGGGGGAGTGACGACCGAAGACAGGTTCGAACCCGTCAGGCGCACCTGTCCCGAGGCCAGGCGATGGCTGCCGGGGACTTTGCCGCTCACGCTTCACCTTGAAGTACCCATGGAGTACCGATGATCACTGCAAAGCTGACCAGCGACGTCGCGCTCGCCGCAATCAAAGACCTGTCCGACTCCGGTGCCCATCTCATCCGGCACGACGAGTTCTCTGCCCTCACGGGCGTCCGTCCCGCCGACTGGGCGCGTTTCGCCGAGAACTGGGAGGTCCTCCGGCGCGACCCCTACATGGCCGACGGCGGCACCTATCGCTACCGCAGGTACGGCCAGTTCGAGCTCGACATGGAAACCGGTGACCTCACCCAGCTTCCGCACGGTCCGTACCGCCAGGAGGCAGACGTCAACAAGCTGCACGGCGGCGTCGACCGGGTGTACGAACCGCTCACCGAGGCGTTCGTGGGCGACCCCGTCCTGCGCGACGTGCTGGTGGGGCTGGCCGAGATCTTCACCGGTGTCGACGGCACCAAGAAGTGGAACATCAAGGTGACCCCCATCCGGACCACCGCCACGAAGGACGAGGCCGGCGAGCCCACTCCTGAGGGCCGGCACAAGGACGGCGTCACCTTCATCACGTCACTGATGATCGGTCGCCGCAACGTGACCGGCGGGCAGAGCACGGTGTACGCGGACGACGGCGATCCACTCGTCACCACCACGCTCCGTGAGCCCGGCGACATCCTGCTCGGTGACGACCGCCGCACCCTCCACGAGGTCACGGCGGTGCATCCCGAGGACGACGGTGAACCGGGTCGTCGCGACGTCCTGATCATGGCCTACACCGCGCGGTGACCCCCGCCGCGCACGCGGCAGGCCGCCAGGACCCGGCCCTTCCGCGGCAGGTCCGACGGTCTGCCCGTGCCGGCCGGGTCCCGCGACGCCGGGCCCACGCGGACGAAGCCCACCGCGGCACACAGGTGAAGGCGGCCGGGCATCTCACCGCGCCGCGGGCGACGGGTAAGTGAAATACGCAGCGGCAGGGGCCCGAAGTCGACGCAACGCGTCCCCCCGAATGAACTTGCCGCAGACGCACCTGGTGGCGACCCGCTCGTACCGTGCTCCTACGCGGAGGAACGGACGTGGACGTCCGGTCGATCAGAGGTCCCACTGCGGAGGGCACGTGCCGGCGAGACCAGGGCGTCCGGATGACGGCGGGAACGCCGGGCAGCGTGACCTGCCCCGCGGTGCGGACAGCCCGCCGCCTCCGAGCTCGCCACCACGGTGAACCGCCGACTGGAGAACTGCCGGAAAAGCAACGAGCCAAGGGGATTCATGAAGACGAAGACATCCGCGGACCAGCGGCTGCACACACAGCCCTGGTGGAACGCTCAGCAACCATCCGGCATGCCGATTCACCGCTACCAGCGTGCCGAGCCGCAGGAACTCCTCGAGCCCGGCACGCGTACCTGGCTCGGCCGTGCGCCCGCACACGCTCCGCTGTGGAGCTCGGTGGACCTGCGCGACGGCAACCAGGCTCTGGCCAACCCGATGGACCTGCGGCGCAAGCGGAAGATGTTCGACCTGCTGGTCCGCCTGGGCTTCAAGGACATCGAAATCGGCTATCCCTCGGCCAGTGAGACCGAGTTCGAGTTCGTGCGCCACCTCATCACCGGCGGCCACATACCCGACGACGTCACCGTCACGGTCTTCACCCCGGCCATCCCGGAGCTGATCGACCGCACCTTCGAGGCCATACGTGGCACGGACCGCGTCGTCGTCCATCTCTGCCACGCCACGGCCTGCCTCTGGCGCGAGGTCGTCTTCCGCAAGACGCCGTCCGAGGTGATGGCGCTGGCGCAGGAGAGCGCGCAGCGTCTGGTGCGGCTGGCCGACCGGGCCGACTCGGCCATCCGGTTCGAGTACTCGCCGGAGACGTTCAACGTCACCGAGCCGCAGTTCGCGCTGGAGATCGCGAACACGGTGGCCGAGATCGTCGAGGCCACGCCGGAGCGTCCGCTGACGCTCAACCTGCCCAGCACGGTGGAGATGCACGCGCCCAGTGTGTTCGCCGATCAGATCGAGTGGATGAGCCGCAATCTCGATCGGCGGGACGGCATCATCCTCTCGGTCCACCCGCACAACGACCGCGGTACCGCGGTGGCCGCGGCGGAGTTCGCGCTCGCCGCGGGCGCCGACCGGGTCGAGGGCACCCTCTTCGGCAACGGTGAGCGGACCGGCAACGTCTGCCTGGTCACCCTGGCGCTGAACCTGTTCAGCCGTGGCGTCGACCCCCAGCTCGACCTCTCCGACATCCCGTCCGTCCGCCGCGCTGTGGAGGAGTGCAACCAGATGCCGGTGCCGGACCGGCACCCGTACGCCGGCGATCTCGTCTTCACCGCCTTCTCCGGCACCCACCAGGACGCCATCGCCAAGGGACTGCGGCACCTGGAGGACCAGGCCTCCGCCGCCGGAGTGCCGACCGCGGAGCTGCCGTGGGACGTGCCCTACCTGCCGGTCGATCCGCAGGACCTCGGTCGCAGTTACGAGGCGGTCATCCGGGTCAACAGCCAGTCGGGCAAGGGCGGCATCGCCCATGTGCTGCGCACACGATGGGGGATCGAGCTGCCCGTCGCGCTGCGCGCCGAGTTCGCCCGCGTCATGCAGCGGGTCACCGATCTCTCCGGCACCGAGGTGGATCCGGGCCGGATCTGGGACATCTTCCGCGCCGAGTACTGCGATGCCGGTGACTGGGCCGGCTTCGCGGCGCACGCCTCCGCCGACAACCCGGTCGAGGCGCTGCTGGCCGAGGCCCGTGCGTACGGCGTGGACGCCCACCTGGAGCACCTGGTCTGCGACGAGAGCGGGCCGGGTTCCGGTGCACGGCACGTCTGCTACGCGCGGTTGATCGTGGCGCACGAGCCGGTGTGGGGAGCGGGACTCGGTGCGAGCCCCGACGAGGCGGCCGTACGGGCGGTGCTGTCTGCCCTGCACCGCAGCGGTGCCCGGGTGGGCGACGCCGGCTCCGTGCCGCAGCTCGCCGGCGCACGGGAGGGGGGCCAGTGAACGACCCGATCCCGACGCCGTACGTCGAAGTCGAACCCGGGCGGTTCCGTGAGGACCCCGGCCTGAGCTACGAGGACTACGTCGTCGGCCATGTCTTCGAGCACCGGCCCGGCCGCACCGTCACCACGACCGACAACATCTGGAGCTCGCTGCTCTGCCTCAACCAGCACCCCCTCCACATCGACGAGGTGTACGCGTCCGAGACCCCGTTCAAGAAGCTGCTGGTGTCCAGCCTGGTCACGTTCGGGATCGTGAACGGGATGACGGTCAGGACCATCAGCCAGAAGGGGGTCGCCAACCTCGGCTGGGACAAGGTCCGGCTCAGCGCACCGGTGTTCGTCGGGGACACGCTCTACGCCGAGACCACGATCGTCTCCAAGCGCCCCTCCGCCACCCGGCCCGGCGAGGGCATCGTCACGGTCCACACCGTGGGCCGCAACCAGGACGGGGTCAAGGTCGTCGAGTTCGACCGCACCCTCCTGGCCACCATGCGCGACCCGGAGGATCCCGCCGCAGGCGCCTCGTTCCGAGACAGGAAACGCCCATGACCGATATTCCCGTGATCAGTCTGGCCCAGGCCGAGCAGGGAGACGAGGTGGAGATCGCCGCCGAGATCTTCCGGGCCTGCACCGAGACCGGATTCCTGATCGTGTGCGACCACGGCATCGACCGGCAGGTCTTCGACAACGCCTACGAACTGGCCCACGACTTCTTCCGGCAGGCGCCGGAGAGTCCCTGCGCGTACACCGGCAGGAAGGGCAGGCCGGCGAAGCACACCGAGAAGTCGGGCGTGGGACGGCTCGTGCTCGACGGCTCCGAGCAGCTCCCCTTCCCGGCCGACAAGCGGGGAATTGCACTGCGCGACGCGATGAAGACCTACTTCGCCGCCTGCCGGACCGTCGCCGACCGGGTGACCGGGATGCTGACGGTGGCGCTGGGACTGGGCGAGTTCGTCGACGACTCGCTGATCACGCTGTTCACCAAGGACGGCCCAGGGCTGCAGCTGTGCGATCCGGCCGGCGACTGGATCGACGTGGACGTCCCCGGGAGGGACTGGTTCCTCGTCAGCACCGGCGCGTTCAAGGTGCGCTGGTCGCACGAGGCCCGCCTCTCCGCGCAGAGGACGGACGAACAGGGGGACCGGCCGAGGCAGTCGATCGCGCTCTTCAAACCGACTCGCGACGACGCCGTCATCGAGTGGTTCCCGACATACACCCAGGCGCTGCCGGACGCGTATGAGCCGGCCCCCTACGAGAAGTTCTCGCTGGAGAAGCTGAACGCCCTCTTCGGGCGGGAGGAGGTCCGCTCGTGAAGGTTCACCCCTGCCTGTTCTACGTCCCCGCCTCGCGCGTCGACAAGCTGCTGAAGCACGTGCCGCGCGAGTCGGTCGCGCTGGTGCTGGACCTCGAGGACTCCGTCCCGAAGCAGGCGAAGCGCGCCGCCCGTGAGCGGCTCGGCGCAGTCGATCTGACGGGGACGGGTCATGCCGGAGTCTGGGTGCGCATCAACAGCATCGAGACGCCGGAGGGTCTGCTCGACATCCAGACGCTCCTCGCGCTCGACGGGCGGATCGGCGGTCTGCCCGTGGAGACGGTGCTGGTGCCGAAGATCTGCGGCGCCCGCGACGTCTCCATCTACCGGTCGCTGCTGTCCGGCCTGTCCGACCCGCCGGAGATCTGCAGCTTCATCGAGACGGTGGACGCCGTCGAGAACGCCTTCGAGATCGCGGCGGTCAGCGACGGCCTGTGCTTCGGACAAGCCGACCTGGTGGCCGAGATGTGGGCGCCGGACGAGTCCTACCTGGCCCATGCGCGGGCCCGGATGTGTGTGGCGGCATCCCGCTACGGCCTGCCGGTGATCGACACGAACTCCTTCGAGCTGTGGGACATGGACGTCGTCCTGGCCCAGAGCGAGGCGGCGAAACAGTGCGGCTACACCGGCAAGGCGGCCATCCACCCGAAGCAGGTCGACGTCATCGTCGAGACGTTCGGCACCTCACCCGGAGAACTGGACCGCCACTACCAGACCATCAAGGACTACGAGGCCGACGAGGCCGGCTTCGCCGTCAGCAAGGACCGGGTGCTCGCGCCGCCCTTCGTCCTGAAAGCCCGGCGCACGATCGCGCTGCACAGCGGCATCGCACGTCCCGTCCGCTGAACCGAACACCGCCACCCGAGGAGGAGCACAGTGAGCATCCCGATGAAGGACATCGCGCAGCAGGCGATGGTCGACATCTCCGACTACGAGGTCGAGCTGACCGACGGCCGGTTCGGCCCCGTGCCGGCCCATCTCACGGCCCGCCTGGAGGACCTGGTCGCGGACGGGGCCGGTCTGGCGGTGTGCCACGGCCTCAGCACGCTGCTGGCCAAGCACGGCAAGGACATCCACGACGAGGCCGACGCCGCGGCCGCGCGCGACTACCTCGAGGCGATCTTCCGCTCCTTCACCGCGCAGACCGACCTTTCGCGGCACACCCCGGTCGTCATGGACTACGACCAGGTGGCGAGCATGGACGTGGACGGGTTCAACAAGAACACCAGCTTCACGCCCAATTCGGACCACACCGACTCCCGTGAGTTCCTCACCACCAAGTGCGTCCACTTCGATGCCGCCACGACGTTCATCGCCAACGTCTACGGCCCCAACACGAACATCGACGGCGGCCGGCCGATCGTCTGCAACACCCGTGAGTACTGCAGCCGGGCCGGCGTGGATCCGGCCGACCTCATCGAACTGATGCCGCACAGCTACAACGTCGCGGTCAAGCAGGAGCACGTCGAGGCGATCCTCGCCGACCACGCGGTCGTCGTGGACAGCGACCTCCTCAACGACATGATCATGGTCGTCCTCAACAACGAGGTCGACGGGGGGCTCGCGCACGCGGGCTCCATGCCGCGGCTGGTGGACCCCGACAAGCCCGGCAAGCGCCCGCTGCGCCACATGGAGCTGCAGTTCGCGGACGGACAGAACCTGAACAACTGGTACCGCCACTACCGCCTCGACATGCCCGAGGTCAACGTCAGGGTGCCCGAGGTGAACACGTCGGACCACGACCGCTACCACCGGGGCGTGGACCGCGTCCTCACGGCCCACGGACCGTCCGCCCGAGGCTGACGGCGGCGGCCGGCGGTCCGGGATCGAGCCGGCCGGTACCGGGCACCGGCCGCCGCCGTGGTCCGGCCGGGGACGATCCACGCCCGGTGCCGCCCTCCCTCACATCCGCCCCGACGAGGAGACGCATGCACACCCGCGACACCGTGATCGACCGCCCTTACGACACCACGATGGGACCGCACCGGTTCCGCAACAACCAGCGCATGGTCCCGGCGGGCGAGGCAGCCTGGAACCTGGCCGCGGAGCACGGCATGCTCGACATCCGCGTCGACGCGAGTGGCGGCCAGAACCGGCTGCGCGACGTACGCACAGGGCATGAGTTCCTGAACCTCGCCTCCTGTTCCTACCTCGGCCTCAACAGCCATCCGACGGTCGTCGAGAGTGGCGTCGAGGCGCTGCGGACCGAGAACGTCACCGGACTGGCCATGGCCGAGTTCCGGATCCGGTTGGAGGCCGCCCACCGCCTCGAGGAGGAGCTCTCGGCGCTGTTCGGCACGCCCGTGCTGCCCTCGATCTCGTGTGGGGTGATCAGCGCGGCGGTGCTGCCGCTGCTGGCGTCCGGGCATATCACCGGGACCGATCCCCTGGTCGTCGTCTTCGACCGGTTCGCGCACTTCTCGATGAACTTCCTCAAACCGGTCGTGGCCGACGAGACGCTCGTGCTCACCTCCCCGCACAACGACATGAACTTCCTGGAAGACGTGTGCCGCAAGTACCCGCGCGTCGCGTACGTCTGCGAGGGCGCCTACTCCACCGGCGGCCTCGCCGACCTGGAGGGCATCAGGGTCCTGCAGGAGAAGTACGGCATGTACGTCTACATGGACGACTCCCACGCCCTGTCCACCCAGGGCCCGAACGGCGAGGGCTACGCCCGGTCGGTGTTCCGTGAACTCGACGAACGCACCATGATCGTCGCCTCCATAGCCAAGGCGTTCGGCTCCACCGGCGGGATCGCGATGCTCGGCTCGTCCGGTGTCTTCGACTTCCTGTACCGCTCCGGCCCGATGGGCTGGTCCCAGGGACTGCGTACCGCCGCCATCGGGACGACCCTGGGCAGCATCGCCGTCCACCGGTCTCCGGAGCTCGGTGAGCGCCAGCGACAGCTGGCCGAGAACATCGCGCTGTTCGACCGGCGGATGGAGAACCGGCCGATCCGCGGCGTCGGATCGCACATCAAGTTCGTCACCGTGGGCGAGAACGACTGGGCCGTGGAACTGGCCACCGAGCTCTTCCGGCGCGGCTACTACTGTTCGGCGATGTTCTTCCCGGTGGTGCCGCGTGGGCAGGCCGGCATCCGGCTGATGCTGCGCGGCGACATGACCACGGCGATGACCGAGAAGTTCGTCGACACCCTCCAGGACGTGCTGGACGGATTTCTGTGACGGCAACGGCGACAGAGCTCACGTCGTCCGCGCGGTTCGTCCGCTCGCTGGCCGAGGCGATGGGCGAAGCCCTGTGCAGCGGATCCGTGGCGCGGATGCTTGTTCCGCCGCGCGAGACCATCGAGGACGGGGCGGGGGCGAAGTTCATCTCCATGCCCGCCGTGTCCCCCGACCATGACCTCTACATCAACAAGGTCGCCACGATCGTGGCGGCCCCCGTGGCAGGCCGGGGCGCGACCGTCACCGCGCGGGTTCCGACGTTCTCCTTCTCCACCGGCCGCCACCTCGGCACGCTGGACGGAGAGACCGTCACCAACGTGAAGTGTGCGGCCGTGACGGCGCTGGTGACCGATCGGTGCGCCGTGCGGGACAGCCGGGTGCTGGGGATCATCGGGTCGGGAGTCCAGGCCCGGCAGCAGTTCCTCGGGGTGTCGGCGGTGCGCGACCTCGCCGAGGTGCGGGTCTTCTCCCGTGACGCACGCCGGGCAACGGCGTTCGCCCGTGACATCGCCACCATGGCGAGCGCCGCCGGGTCCGGGGTCGAGGTCGTGGTGTGCGACTCGGCCGAAGAGGCAAGCCGGGGAGTCGACATCCTGTCGACCGCGACCACGTCCGCGGCACCGCTGTCGCTCTCGGCGGACCTGCCCGCCCACGTTCACATCAACTGCATGGGTGCGCACACCACCGAATCCCGCGAGCTGCCCGCTGAACTCCTGCGGACCAGCGTCGTGATCGTCGAGGACCTGGCCACGGCGGTCGCCGAGGCCGGCGAGAGCCACGCGGCGGCCGCGGAACTCGACGTCCTGACCGGCCCCGCCTCGGCCGGCTTCGCGCAACGGCGGACGGTCTTCGCGTCCACCGGGTGCGCCTACCTCGACCTGATCACCTGCGCCCATCTGCTCAACCACGACGCATCACCGACCACACACGGATGAGGACAAGAGGTTGGCCAACATCGGACGGGAAGAGCGCTCGGGCGGCCACGATCGGGCGCTCCCTCAGCGATTCCTCGACTTCATGACGACCGGCTGGCGCACCGAGGAAACAGATCTCACCCCTGTTCCCCAGGTGAAGCACCTCGCCCGGCGCCGGGACCTGCTCTCGGCGGCGTTCCCGGGCGACACCCTGGTGATCCCCACGGGCACCATCCACTCGCGCACGTTCGGCTCCCCCTACCCCTTCCGGGCGGGCAGCGACTTCCTGTGGCTGACCGGCGACCAGGAGCCCGATTCGGTGCTCGTGATGCACCCGACGGCCGGCGGACACGACGCCGTCCTCTACACGCGGCCCCGTTCGAACGCGGAGTCCGGTGCTCAGTACCTCGACCGGACGGACGGCGAG
This sequence comes from Streptomyces sp. PKU-EA00015, assembly GCF_013387495.1. Taxonomy (GTDB): domain Bacteria; phylum Actinomycetota; class Actinomycetes; order Streptomycetales; family Streptomycetaceae; genus Streptomyces. The sequence goes on from NZ_JABZEE010000052.1 coordinate 67,033, forward strand.
ATCTGGGTCGGTCGGCGCAAGTCCCCGCAGGAGAAGGCCGCCGTCCTGGCGATCGACACGCGCCCGCTGCACCGGCTGCCCGCGGTGCTGAGCGCGGTGGCCTCCTCGGACCGGCTGCGTGTCCTGCGCGGCTACGACGCCGGCCTCGACGGCGGCCTCGACCGCGGCATGCTGCCCGTGACACCCGACAACACCGGCCGCGACGCCATGCTGGCCAGCGTGCTGAGCGAGCTGCGGATGGAGAAGGACGAGTGGGAACTCGCCCAGATCCAGGATGCGGTGGACGCCACCGTCCGCGGTTTCGAGGACGTCGCCCGGCGGCTGCGGCCCGACGCCCCGACATCCGAGCGGTACATCGAGGGGGTGTTCTCCTGGCGTGCCCGCGTCGACGGCAACGCCCTCGGTTACAGCTCCGTCGTGGCGGGCGGACCCCGCTCCACGATCCTGCACTGGGCCCGCAACGACGGCAGCGTCGAACCCGGACAGATCCTGCTCATGGACATGGGCATCGAGAACAACAACTGCTACACCGCGGACGTCACGCGCGTACTGCCGGTCTCGGGGACGTTCAGTCCGGCCCAGCGCGATGTGTACGACATCGTGCACGCCTCGCGGAACGCGGGGCTGGCGGCGCTGGCTCCGGGCGCGGCCTTCGCGGAGATCCACGACGTCTGCATGCGCGTGCTGGCCGAGGGGCTGAGGTCTCTCGGCCTCCTGAAGGGCAGCGCGGATGAGGCGATGGACCCGTCCTCCCTCGCCTACCGCCGTTGGTCGCTGCACGGCTTCGGGCACATGCTCGGCCTGGACGTCCACGACTGCGGGCACGCCCGGCCGGAGGCCTACGGCAGCGGTGTGCTGCGGGAGAACCACGTACTGACCATGGAACCCGGCCTCTATCTGCAGCCGCACGACGAACTCGTACCCGAGGAGCTGCGCGGTATCGGGGTGCGGATCGAAGACGACGTCCTGGTCACGGCCCATGGCCACCGTCTGCTGACCGAGGCGCTCCCCACGGATTCGCACGAGGTCGAGGCATGGCTCGCCGCCCAGCGGGAGGCCGGCCCGCGGGAGCCGGGCATCGACGACGTCCGACCGGCGGTTCACCGCGGTCCCACCGGATATTGAGGGGTGCCAGGAAGATGTCACGTGACCACGCACTGACCGAGAAGTACCTGGAGCGGATAGGGGGACGACTCCTGGGACCGGTCCACAGGAGCGAAGCCGGTCGTGCCTCCTACGGAGACGCGTACGCTCCGCGCCCGGTGTTCCTCTCCGCGGCGAAGACCGAAGCGCTGCACCGGGACCTGGAAGTGCTGCGCGATGCGCTCTTCCGCCTCCCGGGTCTTCTGTTCGACGGAGATCTCGCCGCGTTCGCACGTGCCAACGGAATGGAGGACGTGCAGGTACGCGCCATCGAGTGCGCCTCCGCCGGCGTGCCGAACCCTCCTACGAGTATGGGGCGGGCGGATCTCTACCAGGACCGGACGGGTTTCCGCCTCATGGAATTCAACATGGGCGGCACGATCGGTTTCGAGCTCGACATCTGCCGCGGGTTCCTGGAGGACCCCGAATTCAGCCGGTTCGCCGCAGAGGAAGGACTTCAGCACGTCCACTCATTGTCGGAGCAGGTCCGCACCGTCCGGGCCGAGATGGGGCTGGCGCCCGACGCCCGCCCGTTCGTCGCGCACGTGGAATGGCCCCGGCACTTCGCGGTGAACGAGCCGTACATGAGCGCCATGTGCAAGCGGTGGGGTGACCACGGACTGGAAGCCCGTCCGTGCCACGTCGGGCAGCTCGAAAGGCGGGACGGAAGGCTGTGGCTCGAGGATCGCCCCATCGACATCGTCTACCGGCAGTTCCTCATGGAGGACCTCCTCTCGGACGACGCCGACGCGCTGATGGAGCCCTTGCTCGGGGCGCTGGAAGACGGCGAGGTGCGCATGTTCACCTCGCTGGAGTCGGAGCTGTACGGCAGCAAGGCCTCCTTGGCCATGCTCTCCGACCGGGCACACCGGCATCTGTTCTCGCAGGAGGAGCTGGATGTCATCGACCGGCTGCTTCCGTGGACCTCACCGGTGACATCGGGACCGGTCATCCTCGAGGACGGGACGGAGACCTCGCTGCTGGATCACGCGATGGCCGAGCAGCACGAGCTCATCCTCAAGCCCACCCTGCTGCACGGTGGTCAGGGTGTCGTCCCCGGCTGGTCGTCCGACGTCTCCTCGGACCAGTGGCGCAAGCTGCTGCTCGACGCCATGGACGGTCCTTACGTGCTGCAGCGGCGCATCCATCCGGTCCCCGAGCCCTTCCCCGAGCCGGACGGCGGATCCCGGCCCTGGATCGTGAGCTGGGGGGTGGTCATGATGGCCTGCGGGCACGGTGGGTTCTTCACCCGGAGCGCCCCTGCCGAGGCGGGCAAGGACGTGCTCAACCACTTCCAGGGAGCGCTGGTCGGGTCCGGATTCCAGGTCGGCCCGAGTCCACGACGGCATGAGGTCCCCGGCGGGTAAGCGGGACGTCTAGCGGCGGGGGAGAAGGTCAACGCACTGGGTCCCCGCGAATGAAATCGTTGCGGACGCTCCTGACGCCGGCCCGGTCGTAGCGTTGTTCCAGGCGCGGCAACCGGTGGTGTCGGCCGGTCAACCAATGGTCCTATTGCGGAGGTCACGTGTCAGCCCCGACGACGATCGAGTGGACGGAAGAGTTCTCCCGAGCCGTGCACCGGCTGATCGACGTTTCCGTCGATGACTACTACAATCCGTACCGCGCTTTCCAGTGGCCCGAATCGATCGAGCCCAAAGACCTGTGGATGAGCCGGGATCTGCTGTCCGTCCACGGCACACTCGCGGAACAGGAACTGAGCCGGGAGCAGCTCGTCGAACTCTCGCGATGGGAAAGCGTCAACCTCTACAGCCTGATCGCTCATGGCATCAGGGAACTGCTCATCGAGGTGATGCGCCGCATCCACACGCCCGGCTACGAGATTCCCACGCCGTACTTCCATCACTTCATCGGTGAAGAGAACGAGCACATGTGGTTCTTCGCCGAGTTCTGTCTGCGGTACGCCGGCCGCATCTATCCCGACCGGCGCATGGTGTTCCCGACAGATGACCGCTCGCCGGAGATGAACAACTTCATCGTCTTCAGCCAGATACTCATCTTCGAGCAGATCGGTGACTACTTCAACGCCAAGATGGCGGCCGACGAGGATCTTCCGGAGACGGTGCGCGAAGTCAACCGCATCCACCACCGCGACGAGTCCCGGCACATCGCGTTCGGCGGCAAGCTGGTATCGGCACTCTTCGACGAGGTCCGGCGGAAGCACTCCGCCGAAGAAATCGAAGAGGTTGGCCGGTATCTGCGCGGATACATCGATCTGATCATCCAGATGCTCTACAGCCGCGAAGCCTACCAGGATGCCGGTATTCCCGATCCGGCACGGTTTCGTGCCGCTGTCATCGCCGACCCGGCGAGGGCGGCGATCACGGCTCGCATCACCCGACGCACCAACAACTTCTACCGACGCATCGGCCTGTTCCGCTGACGGGAGATCCTCATGCCGGCGTTTGTCGCCCCTGGAATCACGGTTCTTGAATCTGAGGAGGTCGCCCTATTCGACGCACTGGAGGCTCGCTTCCAGGAAATCGCTGTCACCTTGGGGGCACGTCCGGTGGCCGGCCCGGCGTTGCTCCCCGTGGAGGACCTGGCGCGCCTCGACTTCTTCCGCAACTTCCCGCACCTCGCGCTGCCCGTGGCCACGCTCACGGACGAGGCCCGCGGAGTGCTGGCGCGCGGAGAGGCCACGGCTCCGTCCGGCGGACACACTCTCGCGCCGACCGGCAACTGCCTCCCGACGGCGACCTGTTACGGCCTTCTCCTGAGTCTCGGGGGGCGCCGCCTGGGGACGCCGGAGGTCATCACGTCGATCGGCCGCTGCTTCAGGAACGAGGACCACTACGACGGCCTGCGCCGGCTGCGTTCCTTCCACATGCGCGAAGCGCTCTACGTCGGCACCAGGGAAGGCGTGGTGGACCACCTGACCCGCTCCACCGAGCTCGTGCTGGACCTGGCCGACCGGCTGGGGATCAAGGTCCGTCACGAACCCGCGACTGATCCGTTCTACCTCGGCAGCGGATCGCGGGCGCTCCTCAACCAGATGGATCCCGTGAAGTTCGAGTTCGTGTCGGAGGACGGGACGGCCATCGCATCGGTCAATCGGCACCGCAATTTCTTCGGTGAGCGTCTGGGGATCTCCTTCGGGGACGAGGCCGCCTACAGCGGCTGCCTGGCCTTCGGTGTGGAGCGCTGGGTCCATGCCGCACTGCAGGTGTACGGCGACCCTCAGCGGGCGCTCGCCGCGCTCAACGAGTCCGTAGCTTAGGAGGAATGGCATGGAGGAAGTCATCAACTGGATCCGGTCCAAGAACCCGGATCTGCAGACGGAGATCACCGGGGACACCGATCTCATCGAATCCCGGCTCATCGCGTCGGTCTCGTTCCTGGAGTTCGTCGCACTGCTGGAGGAGCTGTCCGGAGAGCCGATCGACGTCGGCTCGCTGGACGTCAGTGATTTCCGTACGCTCGACCGGATCAGCGCGAAGTTCCTCATGCCGGTGGGCTGACGGAACGACTCGACGTCGAGAACGCAGGAGCGTCGTGGACACCGTGCTCATGTTCCGCGGCGCTCCATGCGGCGTTGGCCACACGAACTCGCCGTGGCCGCCGAGGGAGTTACCCGAGTCGGAGGCCGAGAAGAATGGCAGGACCGCTGGGGACGGTGCCGGCCGCAGACCCGGCGATCCGGGCTGCGGGCAGGAGCGCAGCGTCCGCGGCCGACGTCTGGTACGTCGGCGTGGACCAGGTGCCCGAGTCGCTCGCCGTACTCCTGGACGACCACGACCGCGCCCGCGGCCGGCGGATCCTGCGCGAGGCGGACCGGCAGCGCTTTCTCGCCGCATGGGTTCTGGCACGGCTCGTCCTCGGCGAGAGGACGGGAGTGGATCCGGCGGCGCTGAGCTTCGACCGGACCTGCGCCCACTGCGGTGACCGGACACATGGGAAACCGGTCGTGGAGACCGCGGGCGCCGGTCCCGACTTCTCACTCTCGCACGTCGGAGGGCTCGCCGTGGTGGCCGTGTCGGATCGGGCCGTCGGCGTCGACATCGAGGATGCCGCGGTGGGCGAGCAGCCACTGGCGTCGGCGCTGACGGAGCGGGAGCGCGCGACCTGTGCGAGCTACGCGGACTTCGCGCGGCTGTGGACGCGCAAGGAGGCCCTGCTGAAGTCCGTCGGCAAGGGCCTTGGGATCCACCCGAGGCGCATCGAGGTTCTCGACTCGACGCCGGCCGAGCTCCCCGAGGAGCTCGGCCGCTCCGGTGACTTCGCTCTGTGCGACCTTCCGCTGCCTGCCCCGTACGTGGGAGCGCTCGCGGTGCGTGGACCGCGGCCGGACCTGACCGTGCACGAAGGCGCGGAGCTCGTCGGCGAAGCCGCGCGGCTGGTCTCCGGCGGGCGGTCGTCGGTACGGGGCTGACGCAGCACCAGACCGTCCGGCGCGGCGAGCGAGATGTTCTCCATCTCGCTCGCCGGGCCGGACGGTCTTTTCATCCGGACGGTACGGCGGCCCGACTCAGCGTGATCCCAGCGCCGAGGGGGTGACGTTCCTGAAGAAGGGCAGCAGGGTTGCCGTCGTGGCCACGGCGAACGCCCCGAAGGCCAGCCGGACGTCGACGAGTTCGGCCAGCACGCCCACCAGGCCGGCGCCCACGGGCAGGGCGCCGAAGGCGAAGAAGCGGAACGTGGCGCTGAACCTGCCGAGCATCTCGTCGGGCACCAACCGCTGGGTGACGGTGCGGGCGTTGACGGTCCAGAGTGTTCCTCCCATGCCACCGAGGAAGGCCCCGACCGTCACCGGCCACACACTGGTGGTCAGGGCGGGCAGAGCGACCAGGGTAGTGGTCCCGAAGGGGGCGGCGAACATGGCCCAGCGCGCGCCCAGAAGCCGGTTCACCGGGGCCACCACCAGCGTGCCGGTCAGTCCGCCGATGCCGAGAGCGCTGAGCGCGAGGCCGTACCCCTGCGGGCTCAGCGCCAGGGTCTGGGTGGCGTACAGCGGAAACAGCGCCAGCCACGCGCCCCACGTGGCGTTCAGTACGGCCACGACCAACATCAGGGTGCGCAGCACCCGGTTCCGCCAGATGAAGCGCAGCCCTTCGGCGATCCGGCTGCCGACCGAGGCGGGAGCCGCCGCGGGAGCGCGCCCGGCCGCCTGGAACCGGCCCACCAGCAGGAGCAGCGCGAGCGCTGCCACGGTGTACGAGATGCCGATGGCCCCCAGCGCCAGCGCGGTCCCCGCGGCCAACAGCAGGCCACCGATGAACGGCCCGGCGAATTCGAAGCCCACGGTCTCGGCGCCGAGCATCCAGGCGTTGGTCCGTTCCCGGCCCGCCTCCGGGACCGCTGCGGGCACCAGGGCGGAGGCGGAGACCGACGCGAGCACGTCGGCGACGCCGAGGACCGCGCCGGCGGCGAAGAGCTGGGTCAGGCCGACGCCACCGCTCAGGGCGGAGAGGGTGAGCCAGCTCATCACCGCCATCCGCATCCCGTTCGCCACCCACAGCAGCCGCCGCCGGTCGAAGCGGTCGACGAGTACACCGATGTGCAGCGCGATCAGCAACCAGGGCAGCGTGAGCGTCATCGAGACCGCGGTGATCCGGGTGGGGGAATCGGTGAGCTGCGCCGCGAGAAACGGCAGGACCGTCCTCATGACGCCGTCGGCGAGGCTCGTCACGGCGGTGAAGCCGACCAGGACCGCTGTGTTGCGGCCACCGATGGATTTCTGCGGAGTGCGAGGGGCGGGGTCTGCTTCCGTCTGTCGCAGGACGTCCGAGTCGCTCACCTTGTACCTCGCTTAGCGGTCGGGTTATGCACGTCGATCAGTACTCCGATCAGTGCTCGGGACGGTTCTGTTCCATGTCGTCCGAGGCCAGTCGCCGGCGCAGGAACGCGACGATCTCGTCCAGTGCCTCCCTGGCGGTGTCGAGGACTGATGTCATGGACATGAAACCGTGCGGCAGGTCCTTGTACCGGTGGTACTCCACCGGCACGTCGGCGACCGAGAGCGCGTCCGCGTAGGCCTCGCCCTCGTCACGCAGTGGACAGAATTCGGCGGTGATCATCAGCGTCGCGGGAAGCCCGCTGTGGTCGGTCGCGTTGAGCGGTGAGGCGTAGGGCGAGGCGCCGTCCGCGGGATCAGCCAGGTAATGGTTCCAGAACCAGGGGACCGAGTGGGCGTTGAAGAACATCGGGTCCTTGTTGTCGCGCATGGAAGCCGTCACCGATCCATGGCGCATCGCCGGGTAGATGAGCACCTGGGCGGAGATCCGAGGTCTGTCGGCATCTCTGGCCATCAGCGATATCGCCGCGGCCAGGGTCCCGCCGTTGCTGTCCCCCGCGACGGCGATCCGCTCGCCGTCCGCACCGATCCGAGAGGCGTTCTCCGCCACCCATCGCACGGCGGCATAGCAGTCTTCGGTGGCCGCCGGGAAGGGGTGCTCGGGCGCCAGCCGGTAGCCCACGGAAACGACCACGCAGGGAACCATGCTGGCCAGTGCGCGGCAGATCGCCTCCGAGGTGTCCAGCGAGCCGACGACGAAACCGCCGCCAAAGAAATACACCAGGACGGGAAGTGGCTCGTCGCTCTCCTTCTCCGGGCGGTACACCCTGAGGGTCAGGGGACCCGCCGGACCGTCGATGTCCAGATCGAATATCTCTTCGGGTCGCTTGATCCACTCCCAGATCTCGGCTTCGGTTTCACTGTCCGCTTTCCTGGCCTCCTCCACCGACATCGTGTAGAGCGGGGTGAACCCGGTTGCCATGCGAAAGTTTCTGATTCCCTTGACGACGGGATGAAGCGGCATCAATCCCCCAGCGTTTCAGTGTCAACGGTGCGCATCAATGCTTCCACGCGGAGGTCGAACACGCGTCTGTGACAGGTTCGTTGGCGAGGACACGGTACGTTGAATTTTCTCCGCTGTGGATAAGCGTCCTGCTTACCTCGGTGCTCCCGCGGTCCGTGCCACTCTTTTCCTGCCAGGCGACCGGCCACGGGTCGGCAGAAGTGGATCGTCGAGGGGAAGCAGTCGCGCCATGACCATCGAGAATGTGACTCAGCGGCCTGCCGGGGGCAGTGACCCCGCACGCGTCTACGACTACTTCATAGGTGGCGACAGCGGTCTCGAAGCCGACCGGTCGGCCGGTGCCTGGATTCGACTGCAGGCGCCCGACCTGCTTGCGGCCATGCAGGAGAACCGGTTCTTCCTTTCGCGGGCGGTGCGCTGGCTGAGCCGGCAGGGTGTCGATCAGTTCATCGACATCGGTTCCGGCTTCCCCGTCCCGCCGAACACGCACGAGATCGCCTTGTCGATGTCACCTTCGGGTTCCGTCGTCTACTGCGACGTCGATCCCCAGGTGGGGAGGCGCACGCGCGCGCTCATCGCCGGCACGAAGGGGGCGGACTTCGTCCTGGGCGACATTCGAGACCCTGAGGAGCTGGTGGCTCAGCCGGCCATCCAGAAGCTGATCCGTTCCGGCCGCCCGGTGGCCTGTGTGCTGGCCGCGGTGCTGCATTTCGTGCCGGAGGACGGGGATCCCGAAAGGATCACCGCGGTTCTGCGTGAAGCCCTGCCCCAGGGGAGCTATCTGGTCGTCTCCCACATCGCGGGCGACATCCCCTGGGCGGAACGCAACAACGAAGAGACGCTGAGGCGCGCCTTCGAGGACATGTATCCCCGCACCCGGGCGCAGGTCACCGAATTCTTCGGCCATTTCGAAATGGTCGCGCCCGGTGTGGTGCCCGCAGCCCAATGGCACCCGGCCGAGGGAAATTCCGGAGAAAAGCCCGACCTCGCCATCTATGCCGGAGTCGGCCGCAAGGTGTAGGGGCGGCGACATGACGGACGCGCGAAGACCGCGGCAGACCCAGCAGGACCATCTCTACGACAGCGGCTCCGACGAGGAGCCCGCACGAGGAGTTTCGCCATGACTGTGGACGTCCTCTCCGCTCAGGACCACATCAGCCTCGCCGAGCGCTGGGGAGCACATGACTCCGTGCCGTTCCCGGTGGTGCTCGCCCAGGGGGAGGGTGCCTGGGCGACCGATGTGGAGGGCCGACGCTATCTCGACTTCCACGGTGGGTACTCCGCGCTGAACTTCGGCCACGGGCACCCCGAACTCGTCGCTGCGGCGAAGGCGCAGCTCGACAGGATGACGCTGAGCACCCGGGCGTTCCACAACGATCAGTACGGGCCGTTCTGCCGTGAGCTGGCCGAGCTGACAGGCACCGAGAAGGTGCTGCTCTCCAACTCCGGCGGTGAGGCCGTCGACACGGCCGTGAAGATCGCCAGGAAGTGGGCCTACCAGGTCAAGGGCGTGCCGGACGGAGCCGCCGAGATCATCGTCGCGGGCGCGAACTTCCACGGCCGGACCACGACCATCGTGTCGTTCTCCACGCAGGCCGCCCACCGGGCCGGCTTCGGCCCGTTCACGCCCGGCTTCAAGGCGGTGCCGTTCGGCGACATCGAGGCGCTGCGCTCGGCGATCACCGAGAACACGGCGGCGGTCCTGCTGGAACCGATCCAGGGCGAGGCCGGTGTGGTCGTTCCGCCGAAGGGTTACCTCGGCGAGGTCCGTGAACTGTGCGACGACAGCAACACGCTGTTCGTCGCCGATGAGGTCCAGTGCGGAATGGCCCGCACCGGCTCGACCCTGGCGCTGGACCACGAAGGTGTCCGATCGGACATGTACACCCTGGGCAAGAGCCTCAGCGGCGGACTTCTGCCGGTGTCCGCGGTGATCGGCCGCGCCGACGTGCTGGGCGTGATCACGCCCGGCGACCACGGATCGACCTTCGGCGGCAACCCGCTGGCGTGCGCGGTCGGCCGAGCGGCAGTGCGGCTCCTGGCGACCGGGGAGTTCCAGGCCCGCTCCCGTGAACTGGGTGCGCACCTGCACTCCCGCCTCGCCGACCTGGACGGCGTGACGGAGGTCAGGGGGCGCGGCTTGTGGGCTGGTGTGCAGCTCGCGGAGGAGCGGGTGGCCGGACGCCGGGTGACGGAGGAACTGGCCGAGCGCGGTCTGCTGTGCAAGGAGGCCAAGGGCCACCTGCGGGTCGCACCCCCGCTGGTCGTCACGCACGAGGAGATCGACCTGGGCGTCGACATCATAGCCGACGTACTGGGGTGAACCGGGTCCACCGACGCACGCGCCTGACGAAGGCGACTTTGCCACCGAGTGGACGGGAGAGGGATTCATGAGTGACTTCGCAGGACTGGTCGCCATCGTCACCGGCGGCGCATCGGGAATCGGTCTGGCCACGGCGAAGCTGCTGAGCAGCAGGGGAGCCAGGGTCGCCGCTCTCGATCTGAAGCCGGAGGGGCTCCCGGACGGCATCATGGGGGTCCAGGCCGACGTCACCGACGACGCCGAGGTCAAAGCCGCCATCGACGCCGTGGTCGAGCGGTTCGGCAGGCTGGACGTCGTGGTGAACAACGCCGGGATCGGCGCTGTCGGGGACGTCACCGCGAACGACGACGACGAGTGGTCGCGCGTGCTGGACGTCAACGTGGTCGGGATGGTCAGGGTCGCCCGGCACGCGGTACCGCATCTGCGGCGCTCACCCGCCGCCTCGATCGTCAACACCTCTTCGATCGTGGCCTGGGCCGGGGTGGAACAGAGGGTGCTGTACTCGGCCAGCAAGGGGGCCGTGTACGCGCTGACGCTGGCCATGGCGGCCGATCACGTGCGCGAGGGCATCCGGGTCAACTGCGTCGCCCCCGGCTCCGCGGACACCCCCTGGATCGACAGGTCACTCCAGCAGGCAGCGAATCCAGTGGCCGCCCGGGCCGCGCTCGACGCCTTCCAGCCGACCGGCCGCCTGGTGACGGCCGACGAGGTCGCGGGTGCGATCGCCTACCTGGCCAGCCCCTTGTCCAGCGCTTCGGTGGGCACGGTGCTCGCCGTGGACAACGGCATGCACGGTCTACGGCTACGGCCCCGGGGCCAGACGTAGCCCAGCGGGCCGCCCGCGCGGCGCCGGCCCGCCCGGCCGGTGCATCACCGAACACCATTCCGACCACGACACCAGCCCCCTGTTCGGAGGTACCTGACTATGGCAACCGATTTGTGCTCCCCCACGACACGAGTGGCTCTGGTCGACGCCTACTCGGCAGGGAATCTGCTGATTCCCGCGCTGAACCGGGAGGGCGTGGAGTGTGTGCACGTCCGGTCACCCGAACCCGACGTCAACATGGTGAAGCTGAAGTTCCCCGACGGCTTCATCGACGACATCAGGCACGAGGGCGACCTCGCGGCCACGGCCGCCGCGCTGCGTGAGTGGGGGATCGACTGCGTGATCGCCGGTGGCGAGTCGGGCGTCGAACTGGCCGATCAGCTCAACGCGGAACTCGGCACGCCGGGCAACGGGATGAGCCGGCCGACCTGTCGCCGCGACAAATACGAGATGGTCCTGGCGGTACGCGATGCCGGACTCCCGCACGCGGCCACCATCGTCTCGTCCGACGCCGACGAGATCGTCGAGTGGGCCGAGACGACTGCGGGCTACCCGGTCGTCCTGAAGCCGGTCTCCAGCGCCGGGCAGGACAACGTCATGGCCTGTGCGTCCGCGGAGGAGGTGCGCGCCGCCCACGACAAGATCCGGAGCAGCACCAACCGCCAGGGCCGGATCAACACCCTGGTGCTCGCCCAGGAATTCCTGGCCGGCACCGAATACTTCGTCAACACGGTAAGCCGTGACGGCCGGCATCACACGGCCGAGATCTGGCGATACTGCAAAAGCCGCATTCCCGGCGGCCACATCATCCACGACTACGTCGAGCCGCTGTCGCCGGACGATCCGGACGCCCAGAGGCTGGAGTCCTACTGTCACCAGGTGCTCGACGCGCTGGAGATCCACAACGGCGCCGCACATGCCGAGATCATGATGACCGCCGACGGCCCCGTACTGGTCGAGTGCGCCGGCCGTCTCGGCGGTGGCGCGGCCCCGCAGATCCTCAGCCGCAGTATGGCCGCCAACCAGATCGATCTCCTCGCCCTTTCGGTGGCCAGACCCGACGAGTTCAACCGCCTGCCCATCAGCGTGCACCGGTTGCTGCGGCACACCCTTTACGTGCATCTCGTCAACCCGAACGACCACGGCGTCGCACCCTCCCACGAGGACATGGGTGTCGTCCGCGCGCTGCCGTCCTGGGCCCATACCGTTCTGATGCACCCGGAAGGCCAACCGCTGACGCGGACGGTCGACTTCCCCTCGCAGCCGGGTTACGTGATTCTCATCTCCGACGATCCGGCACAGCTCCGCGCGGACTACGAGAAGCTGCGCGAGATCGAACGTGTCCTTTACACAGGGAACCCGGTCCTGAATCGGTGAACGAAGAAGTAAGCGCAGTGCGGACGCGGATCATGCGGGCGGGTTCGTAGATTCCTTGCATATCGGTGTTGATTCCTACGAAAGCGAACCCTGGTGGGGAATCCGAATATGTCGACGGGGGAGGTCTGGTCGTGACCCGGGTGGTGGTAGTCGGTGCGGCGGGTTATATCGGTGGAGAATTGTTGCGGCTGCTGATCGGCCATCCCGAGGTCGAGGTGGTGGGCGCGGTCTCCTCGCGATTCCCGGGCAAGCGGGTCGACGGGGTGCATCCGAATCTGCGGTCCGCCACGGATCTGCTGTTCTGCTCGGCCGATCAGGTGGACGAGTGCGACGTGGTGTTCCTGGCCCTGCCGCACCGCGTCGCGATGACACAGGTCGAGCAGTGGACCCGGCGCGCGAAACTCGTCGTCGATCTGACAGGGGACTTCCGGCTCAACGACGCCGAAGTCTTCCGGCGCTACTACGGTGAGGAGCACCAAGCCCCCCATCTGCTCGACGACTTCGTGCCCGGCCTCCCCGAACTGCACCGCGAGGACCTGCGCACCGCAGACCTGATCAGTGTTCCCGGCTGCATGGCCGCGGCCGGCGTGCTCGCCCTGTACCCCTTGGTGACTCGGGGTCTGATCGATCCCGAGCGAGGAGCACAGTTCGACGCCCGTACCGGGTCCAGCGGCTCGGGTGCCACCGCCGGCCCGGCCAACCTGCACGCAGAACGCAGCGGCGCCATGCGGGTGTTCGCACCCACCGGCCACCGGCACGAGGCCGAGATCTCCCAGCACCTGGGCCTGCCGGCCGCGATGACCGCCACCGGCGTCGAAGCGGTCCGAGGGGTCCAGACCATCTGCCATGCCACCCTGCGCACCGGCGTCGACAACCAGACCGTGCGCCGCGCCTACCGTGAGCAGTACGCCGCGGAGCCCTTCGTCCGAGTAGTGGCGCACCAACGCGGCATCTTCCGCTACCCCGACCCGAAGATCCTCCTGGGATCCAACTACTGCGACGTCGGCTACGCCCTCGACGAGGACACCGGCCGCCTGACCACCATCGCCGCCCTGGACAACCTCGTCAAAGGCGGAGCAGGCAACGCCGTGCAGTGCCTCAACATCCGCATGGGGTGGCCCGAGACCCTCGGCCTGACCTTCCCCGGCCTCCACCCCCTGTAAATCCCGGCCCACCGGAGAGAGCGTGACCACCAAACCGCTGACCGTCGTCAAATGCGGCGGCAATCCGGCCGTGGACGCTGCGGGCATCTGCGCCGACATCGCCCGTCTCGTCCACGAAGGACACTCCATCCTCCTGGTGCACGGGGGCTCCGGCGAGATCGGGCGCCTTGCCGGCAGACTCGGCGTCGCCCAGCGCACCCTCGTCGCCCCGGACAACGTGACCACCCGCTACACCGACCCGGACACCCTCGAAGTGGTCGTCCTCGCCCTGGCCGGTGCGGTCAAGCCCGTGCTCGTGGCGGAGCTCTCCCGTCACAAGGTGCCCTCGGTCGGCCTCACCGGCATGGACGGCGGCATGCTCCGCGCCCGCCGGAAATCGGTCGTCCGGGCCGTTGTCGACGGCCGCACCGTCCTGATCCGCGACAACCACAGCGGCCGCATCGCCACGGTGCGCACCGAACTTCCCGAGACGCTCCTGCGCGCCGGGTACGTACCCGTGGTCTCACCGCCCGCCATCGACGAACAGGGCCGCCCCGTCAACGTCGACGCCGATCGCGCCGCAGCGGCGCTGGCAGCGGCACTCGGCGCCGACCGACTCCTCCTCCTCACCGGCGCGCCCGGCGTACTTGCCGACCCCGACGACCCCACCAGCGTGCAGAGCACCTGCCGGATAGCTCCCACCGGCCCTCCCGACCCGTCCGCCACTGGCGGCATGGCGCTCAAACTGATCGCCGCACGCGAAGCACTCGCCGGCGGAGTGACCACCGTACGCATCGCGGACGGACGCACGCCCGAACCCGTCAGCCGAGCGCTCGCCGGGGCCGGCACCACGGTGCACATCTCCTGCGCGGAGCTCGGCACGCCCGGCCCCGCGCAGGCAGGGAGCTTCCCTCAAGCCTCCGCCTGACACGACCGCGAATAAGGAGAGGGGCTCATGACCTCGCAGAAGTTCTGCACGTGTCTGCCCGGTGCGACGGTCTGGCTGACCGGACTGCCGAGCGCGGGCAAGACCACGATCGCCCATGAACTCGCCGGGCGGCTGGGCGCCGAAGGCCGCCGTGTCGAGGTGCTGGACGGCGACGAGATCCGCTCCTCGCTGTCCGCCGGGCTCGGCTTCAGCCGGGCGGAGCGGGACACCCATGTCCAGCGCATCGGCCTCGTCGCCGAGGTCCTGGCCCGCAACGGCGTCATCGCGCTGGTGCCGGTGATCGCCCCGTACGCGGACAGCCGCGCGGCCGTACGCGAACGCCACGCGAGCAGCGCGACCCCCTACGTCGAAGTGCATGTCGCGACCCCCGTCGACGTGTGCCGCGCGCGCGACGTGAAGGGGCTGTACGCCCGGCAGGCGGCCGGTGAGATCTCCTGCCTGACCGGCGTGGACGACCCGTACCAGATCCCGGAGAACCCCGACCTGCGAATCGAGACGCACCAGCAGACCGCCGCGCAATCCGCGACGACGCTGCACACAGTGCTCAAAGAGAGAGGACTGGCATGACCACAGTCGTGGCGGACCACCCGCAAACCGACAACCCGTACGCGCTCTCCCACCTGGACACGCTGGAGTCCGAGGCCGTCCACATCCTCCGCGAAGTGGCGGGCGAGTTCGAACGCCCGGTGATCCTCTTCTCGGGCGGCAAGGACTCCATCGTCATGCTGCACCTGGCGCTGAAGGCGTTCGCCCCCGCGCCGATCCCCTTCTCGCTGCTGCACGTGGACACCGGGCACAACTTCCCCGAGGTCATCGAGTACCGCGACCGTACGGTGGAGAAGCACGGGCTGCGGCTGCACGTCACCTCGGTGCAGGAGTACATCGACACCGGCAGACTGCGCGAGCGCCCCGACGGAACGCGCAACCCGCTGCAGACGGTGCCGCTGACCGAGAAAATCCAGGCGGAGAAGTTCGACGCGGTCTTCGGCGGCGGGCGCCGGGACGAGGAGAAGGCCCGCGCCAAGGAGCGGGTGTTCTCGCTGCGCGACGAGTTCTCGCAGTGGGACCCCCGCCGCCAGCGCCCCGAGCTGTGGAACCTGTACAACGGCCGGCACGCCCCCGGCGAGCACGTGCGCGTCTTCCCGCTTTCGAACTGGACCGAGCTGGACGTCTGGCAGTACATCGCCCGCGAGCACATCGAGCTTCCCGGGATCTACTTCGCCCACGAGCGCGAGGTGTTCGCGCGCGACGGCATGTGGCTCGCCGCCGGCGACTGGGGCGGGCCGAAGGACGGTGAGACCGTCGAGACCCGGCTGGTCCGGTACCGCACGGTCGGGGACATGTCCTGCACCGGTGCCGTCGACTCCGACGCCACCACGCTGGACGCCGTGATCGCCGAGATCGCCGCCTCCCGGCTCACCGAGCGCGGCGCGACCCGCGCCGACGACAGGCTCTCCGAAACCGCCATGGAAGACCGCAAGCGCGAGGGGTACTTCTGACGATGGCCATCGACACGCTGCGCTTCGCCACCGCCGGATCGGTGGACGACGGGAAGTCCACCTTGGTCGGTCGGCTGCTGCACGACTCCAAGTCGGTCCTCGCCGATCAGCTCCAGGCAGTGGAACGCCTCTCCCGATCACGCGGCCAGGAGGCACCGGACCTGGCGCTGTTCACCGACGGCCTGCGCGCCGAGCGCGAGCAGGGCATCACCATCGACGTGGCCTACCGGTACTTCGCCACGCTGCGGCGGCGGTTCATCCTCGCCGACACGCCGGGGCACGTCCAGTACACGCGGAACATGGTCACCGGGGCCTCCACGGCCGACCTGGCCGTGGTCCTCGTCGACGCCCGCAACGGGGTGGTGGAGCAGACCCGGCGCCATGTCGCCGTGGCGGCCCTGCTCCGCGTCCCCCATGTGGTCCTGGCCGTCAACAAGATGGACCTCGTGGCACACGAGGAGTCCGTCTTCGCCGCCATCGCCGACGCGTTCAGCGCATACGCGCGCGAGCTGGGCGTCCTGGAGGTCACCGCGATCCCGGTCTCGGCGCTCGCCGGGGACAACGTGGTCGAGCCGTCGAGGAGCATGGACTGGTACGGGGGCCCGACGGTTCTCGAGCACCTGGGATCCGTGCCGGCCGGCCACCGCCCGGGCGAGGAGCCGACCCGCGTGCCCGTCCAGTACGTCATCCGTCCGCAGACCGCCGAGCACCCCGACTACCGCGGCTACGCGTGCCAGATCGCCTCGGGCGCGCTGTGCGTCGGCGAGCCGGTGACCGTGCTCCCGTCCGGCCGCACCAGCACCATTGAGGCCATCGACCTGCTCGGCCGGGCCGTGGACTCCGCGTGGGCTCCGCAGTCGGTGACCGTGCGGCTGCGCGACGGCATCGACGTCTCGCGTGGCGATCTCATCGCGCCGACGGCCGTCGCGCCCACCCTCACGCGCAATGTCGAGGCGACCGTGTGCCATCTCTCCGACCGGCCGCTGACAGCCGGCCAGCGGGTGCTGCTGAAGCACACCACCCGCACGGTCAAGGCGATCATCGAGGAGATTTCGTCGCGGCTCACCCTGGAAGATCTCTCGCAACAGCCGGCGCCCGGCGAGCTGCTCGCCAACGACATCGGTCGGGTTCGGGTGCGTACGACCGAGCCGTTGGCGCTGGATTCGTACGCACAATCACGGCGTACAGGCTCCTTTCTGCTCATCGACCCGGTGGACGGTACGACGCTGGCGGCCGGCATGGCAGACGGCGTGCCGGACGGCAGTACGGATGGCGTTGGGTGAGCCACGTCTGACGGGATGCCACACGTCCTGATGGCCAGGTCCGAGGCGGCGGTCACGGGGCCGCAGCCTCCGCCCGTACAGCCGACGGCCTGTCGCCCGCAGGCTCTCGGCTATGTCCAATGCACTTCTCCGGCAGGGGAGCGATTACCGGTAGTTCGTTAAGTCCGGTGGTGATGTGGGTTGAGGGTGCCGTTTCGGTTGGTCGTAGGCCGTGTCACTTGCCCTGGCAGGGGCGCAGTGGCCGCAGTTCTTCCTGTCCGAGTCGCCCTGGGAGGCCGAGCAGATCAACGACCGGCGGCTTGAGCTGCTACGCGAGGAGCCGGCTACGGCTCCGCACGACGGCGGGGTCATCGTGATCGACGACTCCGGGGACCGCAAGGACGGCACCGCTACCGCGCATGTTGGCCGGCAGTGGCTGGGCCGGTACGGCAAGACGGACTAGGCAGTTTCGTTTGGATCATCGGT
>NZ_JABZEE010000053.1 GCF_013387495.1 Streptomyces sp. PKU-EA00015
ACGACACCATGATCTACCACCCGGATGCTCTTTGAAGACGGACCCTAGTGCGCCGTGCGGCCCCGCGACACCACGACGTCGCGCTCGTCGATGACGCCAGCAAGCTGACTGTCCGCGCCCTCAGCCTGGAAGCGTGGGGAGCGGTGGTGAGAGCGCAGTCGGCAGCCGCAGATCTCACACATTTCCCTCACACATCTCACAGTTTCCCCTCATACGTGCAGGATCCCTCACAGGAAGCCGTATCGAACTCATGATCGGAACCTTGAGGTCCGTTGCACGGGTGCTGCATCTGTGGCTCATAGCGTGAGCCCTGCCGTTGGGACGCCCGAACGGATCCACCTGCGCGGCGCCCAAGCGACCAGACATCTGTCGAAATTCCAAGGAGGGGACCCCGGTCCATGCGGTTTCTGCAGCAGGAACGTGCCGTCGTCGAGGAGTTGCTGCCCGGCCTGGACCAGGAGCTGGCCTCGGTCTCCCTGGCCGATCTGGAGGCCGCCGGCGGCCCCGGTCTGAAACTGTTCCGCGAGGTCGGCGGTCCCGGCCTGCTCGTGTCCGCTGAGCACGGCGGCCGCGGTGCGGACCTGGTGACAGCCCTTCGTGTGCAGCGAGCCATCGGCTCCCGCTCCCCGTCCCTGGCCGTGGCGACCACCATGCACCACTTCTCGGTGGCGTCCCTGGTCGAAACGGCCACCACCAGCAGCGGCATGGAGTGGCTGCTGCTCGCCGCCATCGCGAAGGACAATCTGCTGCTCGCCTCCGGATTCGCCGAGGGACGCACCGGCCAGGGCATCCTCAACCCGGCCCTGAGCGCTCGTACCGACGGCGACAAGGTGTTCCTGAGCGGGTCGAAGAAGCCGTGCAGCCTCGCCCACTCCATGGACCTGCTCACCGTGTCCCTGCCCTTGCCCGGACCGGACGGTGTGAATCAGCTGGCATTCGCCCTGGTTCCCGCCGATGCCCCCGGGGTGTCCGTCAAGCCGTTCTGGGGCAGCCTGGTCCTCGCCGGTACAGAGAGCCACGAGGTCGTCCTGGACGATGTCGAGGTTCCGGCCGAACTGCTGGTGCGTACGGACGTCACCGCGGACGGGCGGCTGGACCAGCTGCAGACCGTCGGCTTCGTCTGGTTCGAGGCCCTCATGACCGCCAGCTACCTCGGGGCCGCCTCCGCCCTGGTCGAGCGCGTCCTCGGCAACCCGCGCGGGGACGCGGCCGTCACCACCGAGGCGGTGACCCGCGTCGAGTCCGTTGCCCTGGCGCTGGAGGGACTTGCCGCCGAGGTGACCACGAGCGGCGTCACCGAGGGCACCCTGCCCCGGTCCCTGACGTGCCGGTACGCCGCGCAGGACGCGATCAGCCGGGTCCTGGACCTGAGCGTGGAGGCGCTGGGCGGCATGGCCTTCATCGGCTCCGGGGACGTCGCCTACCTCAATTCCGCGTGTCGCGCGCTGTCCTTCCACCCGCCGTCGCGTGCCCGCATGGCCATCCCACTGACCGAGTACTTCACCGGAGACTCGCCCCTGCGTATCCCCTAGGGGCGCCCTTCCCGCGCGGCCACCGGCCCCGCTCCCCCCTGGCTTCGACTCCTGTACGTCCGCTGACTGCCCGTGAGGTGCTCGATCGTGCCCAGCCATCCCACCGTTCTTCTCACCGGCGCGTCCGGTGTCGTGGGCAGCGCTCTGCTTCCCCAGCTGTCCGACTGCCACACCATCGCCCTGACCCACCGCAACCCCGTCGCCGGCGTCGCCGAGCAACTGGCCGGCGACCTGACCGCGCCGCGCCTCGGCCTCGACGCGGATGCCTACCGGCGTCTCGTCGCACGCGTCGACGCCATCGTGCACTGCGCGGCCATCACCGGTTTCACCATGGGCCCCTCGGCCACCCACGCGCTCAACGAGGCCGGCACCCGGCAGATGGCGCGGCTCGCCGAGGACGCGGGCTCTGTGCTTTACCACGTGTCCACGGCATTCGTGGACCGCACCGACCTGACCCGGGCACAACTCGGGCAGGACCAAGGGGAGGCCACCGCACGGCCCGAGGACTACCTGGATTCCAAGCGCGCCGGCGAGGACGTCGTACGCTCCTCGGGAGTACCGGCGGTGATCATCCGCCCGTCGGTGGTGATCGGGGACGCCGCCACCGGTGAGATCTCCGCGTTCCAGGGCATACACGGCATCGTGAACGGGCTGCTGCGCGGACTGCTCCCGCTGGTTCCGCTGCCCGCCGCCTCGCCCGTCGACTTCGTACCGCAGGACCTGGTCGCCGGCACCATAGCCAGCCTGATCCGTCAGGGGCGGCGTGAGGGCGAGGTCTGGATCACCGCGGGGACCAACGCACTGAGCACCGAGCGGCTCCTTCAGGTCATCGGCGACACCGCGGACGAACTCGGCCTCACCCCAATGCGTCCGCGCATGGTCGGCCCGGAGATGGTCGACCGGCTCATACGTCCGGTGTTCATCGCGAACCTCCACCCCAGGGCGCGTCGCCGCTTCGACGACATGCTCGCCATGACGGCACTGTTCGCCCATGGCCACGTGTTCCCCTCCAGCCTGGGCCAGCTCGCCGGAATCCCGAAGGCCCCGAGCGCGACGGACCTCGAGGCCGCTCTGCGGACGTCGGTCGCCTACATGGCCCGCGCGAAGGGCATGCTCCGTCACCTGCCGGAGCCGGCGTTCACGGCAGAGCAGGTGTCGGCGTGAGTGTGACACCCCCCGCCCCCGCCCCCGCCCCGGCGACCGCCGAGGCGTCGACCGCGGAAGTGCTGAACATCTACCGTCGCCACTTGAGCAAAGGCCGGGCACGACTGGCCTCGCTGACCGGCGCCGCCATGGAGGTCGCCTCTGAGGGCAGCCGGGTGTGGGACGCGGAAGGCAACGAGTACCTGGACTGCGGCGGGTACGGGGTGTTCATCCTCGGCCACCGCCACCCACGGGTGGTGGATGCCGTCATCGAGCAGATCCGCCGGCACCCCATGGCGACCCGGCTGCTGCTGGAGCCGATCGCCGCGAAGGCGGCGGCGGCGCTCGCCGCCGTCACGCCGCGCGGCCTGGAGCGGGTCCACTTCGTCAACTCCGGGGCCGAGGCGACCGAGACCGCGATCAAGTTGGCCCGCGCCCACGGCAAGCACCGGCTGATCTCCGCGATCGGCGGATATCACGGCAAGACCACCGGTGCGCTCGCCGTCACGGCGAAGCCCCTGTATCAGGACCCGTTCAGGCCGCTCCTGCCGGCCGAGCACGTGCCCTACGGCGACGCCGACGCCCTGGAGCGGGTGCTCGCCGGCGGGGACCCGGCCTGCGTGATCCTCGAACCCATGCAGGGCGAGGGCGGCGCCGTCCTGCCGCCCCCCGGCTACCTTGCCCGGGTGCAGCGGCTGTGCGCCGAACACGGGGCGATGTTCGTCCTGGACGAGATCCAGACCGGTCTCGGCCGTCTGGGCACCTGGTGGGGCGCCGACATCGAAGGCGTGCGGCCGGATGTGCTGCTGGTCGGCAAGAACCTGAGCGGCGGCGTGATCCCGGTGGCCGCCGCCGTCGCCACACCCCAGGCGTACGCGCCGTTCGACAAGGATCCGTTCCTGCACACCTCCACCTTCGCCGCCTCCCCGGTGGCGATGGCGGCCGCCGCGGCCGCCGTCGCCGCGATTCGCGACGAGGACCTGGTGGAGCGGGCCCGCACCCTGGGCGAGGAGCTGCTGGACCGCCTCCACTCGGCGCTTGCCCCGCTGCTCGGCGACACCGTGGTGGACATCCGGGGCCGCGGCCTGCTCCTGGGCATCGAGATGCGCGACGAAGGCGCCGCCGGCGAACTCGTACTGAACCTCATGGAGTCGGGGCTGTTGGTCAACCACTCCCTCAACGCCCAACGGGTAGTGCGCCTGACCCCGCCCGCGGTGCTCACACCGGCCGACCTGGACCGGATCACCGACACCTTCACTTCCGCCGCCACCACCCTGCTCCGCACCACCGCTTCCACGAAGGGGACACACTGACATGCCCGAGGTGACTCTCGACGCCCTCATACCCGACGCGACCGCACCGGACGTCTTTGAACGACTGCGTGACTTCGCCTCCTATCCGAAGTACACCGACGCCGTCCGCGAGGTGAACGTCACCGACACCGGCGGCGACACCCTGGACTCGGACTGGTCGGTGAACTTCCGCAACGGCGTCCTGTGCTGGTCCGAACGCGACAGCATCGACGAGGCCGCCCTGACCATCGAATTCACCCAGACCGAGGGCGACTTCGACCAGTTCGACGGCGCCTGGACCGTACACGGCCACGAAGACGGCGCGACCACCATACGGTTCCAGGCCCGCTTCGACCTCGGTATGCCCAGCCTCTCCGCGATCATCGACCCGATCGCCTGCGAGGCCCTTGTCGAGGCGATCAGCCTCATCCTGCGCGGCCTGCTGGGAGAGCACATCACCCTCACCGCCCCCGAGGCCGAGCCGGTCGGCGTCACGTCGGCAGCGGACGCGCCGTGACGGGAGCACTCACGAGTGCCACCGCCTACGCCCAACGGAGCCCGGTTCCGCCGCCGGTGACCGCCCGGGAGTTCAAGGACGTCCTCGCGCACCTGCCCTCCGGCGTCACCGTGCTGACTACCAGCGGCCCCGACGGCACCGGTGTGGCGGGCATGACGGCGAGCGCAGTCTGCTCCCTTTCCCTCGATCCGCCGCTGGTCATGGCCTGCGCGGCCAACAGCAGCCGCACCCTGACCCGGATCCGTTCCACCGGGGTGCTGGCCGTCAACGTGCTGCGCGAGGACCAGGCCCATCTCGCCCGGCGGTTCGCCGACCCGAAGCTCGACCAGGACGCCCGCTTCGCCGGCAGCGCCCACCGGCTCGTGGACGGTCTGCCGGTCCTCGACGACGCGCTGGCCTGGCTGACCTGCACCCTTCAGGCCGCCTACCCCGGCGGGGACCACACGATCCTCACCGCCGAAGTCCGCCGGCTCGGCCTGGGCGGCGGGCACCCGCTGCTCTGGCACAACCGCACCTTCCGCAACCTCGCCTGACCACCGCCCCGAGCGGGCCGCGACTCTTCTGGAGGCTTCCCCACGTGCCCAGGGACATCAACAACAAGATCGTTGCCATCACCGGCGGCAGCCGCGGTATCGGCCGCGCCACGGCAGAGCAGTTCATTGCCGCGGGTGCGAAGGTCGCCATCGGCGCCCGTAACCACGACCTCGCCGCCAAGGTCGCCGCCGAGATCGGCGCCCGCGCCTACCCGCTGGACGTCACCGCCCCGGCGAGCGTCCAGGCGTTCTGGGACGCGGTCGAGTCCGACCTCGGCGCGATCGACATCTTCGTCAACAACGCGGGCGAGATGATCGTCGGACCCTTCGAGAAGGAGTCCGCCGAGGACACCGCCCATCAGCTCGGCGTCAATCTGCTGGGCACCCTCAACGGGATGAAGACCGCCATCGGACCGATGCGCCGACGCGGCCACGGCCACGTCATCAACATGGTCTCGGCCGTGGGCATGATCGGCCTGCCCGGCTGTGCCACGTACTCCGCCGCCAAGCACGGCGTCGTCGGCCTCTCCGAGGGCGTGCGCGCCGAGTTGCGCGGATCCGGCGTGGACCTGTCGATCATCCTGCCCATCCCCGCGCAGACCGAGCTGACCTCGGGTGTCGGCAAGGGCCGCTTCGTGCCCCTGCTCACTCCGGACGACATCGCCAAGTCGGTCGTGCGCACCGCACGCCGGCCTGTCTACAACCGGTACGTGCCCGGCTGGACCAACCCGGTCACCCGTTCCCTGTTCCTGCTGCCGCAGCCGTGGCGGGACGCGATGGGCCGCTTCCTCAAGGCGGACCAGCTGCTGCGTACCACCGACTACCAGGCCCGCATCTCCTACGAGGCGCGGGTGAAGGTCCCCACCGCGGAAGGGGCTGGGGCGTGACCTCCGCAACACCCGCCCGCCCGAGCAACTACAAGGGCGCCGCTCGCCGGGGCAAGGCGCCGGCCGTCGTCCGACGGCGCTGGCTGGACCACCTCATCCACGTCCACCCGCTCACCACGGTCGCCATGTTCACGCCGGTGATCGCCGTCTGTGTCTGGTTCTCCGTCGCTCGCGAGCAGACCGGCGGCTGGGCTTTCCTCGGATGGGCGGCCGCGGGCTATCTGACGTGGACGCTGTCGGAGTACTGGGGTCACCGGATCGTGCTGCACTACGAGCCCGAGAAGGGTTTCGGTGCGCGCCTGCACTACGTGCTGCACGGCATCCACCACGACTACCCGACAGATCCGCGACGCTCCATCCTCAGCCCGCTGCTCAGCATTCCGATGGTCGGCGGCACGATCTACCTGGCTTCCGGGCTGGGCTCGCTGCCGCTGATCTTCGGGGCCGGATACACCTTCGGCTACCTCACGTACGACCTGTTCCACCTGTACCTGCACCTCGCCACCCCGAAGAACCGGCTCATGCGGCACCTGAGGTCGCTCCACATGCGTCATCACTTCCGCGACGACACCAAGGGCTTCGGCATCTCGGCCCCGTACTGGGACGAGCTGTTCGGAACCTCGATCGCGCGGCAGTCCCGGTCCCATGACGTGGCCGCCTGATCCCGCCGGTTCAGCGGCCGGCCCCTGGCCGGTGCGGGCACCCCGCGGCGACGACCGCCCCGAGTCGTCGATGCCCCCGCGGGTGCCCGTGCCTCCGTCGCGCAACAGCTCACCCGGCACACCGGCCCGCCACACCGGCCGGATGCCGGAGCCGAACGCCATCCGCGAGGAACCCATGAACTCCGAAACGCTTCTGGCTCGCATCTACACCCTCGACACCCGGACCGACGACATCGACATGCCGGCTCCTCGACCCGCGCCGGTCGGCCAGTCGCATCCCGCCGAAGCCGACTGGGACGAAGCGGAGGAGTTCGTACGCCTCCACCACGGTGAGTACCCCGATCAGGCGGTCCCGCTCACCGCACGACTGCCGCAGATACGCACAGAGATCGACGAGACCGGCACCTACACCCATACCGCCGACGAGCTCGTCTTCGGAGCCCGTGTCGCCTGGCGCAACTCCAGCCGGTGCATCGGCCGCCTGTACTGGAAGAGTCTTCGCGTCCTGGACCGTCGCGAAGCCACCACGGCCGAGGACATCCACCAGCGGCTGTGCGAGCACCTGCGTCAAGCCACCAACGGCGGCCGTATCCGGCCGGTCATCTCCGTCTTCGCCCCCGAGACGCCCGAAAGCCGGGCCCCTCGGGTGTGGAACGACCAGCTCATCCGCTACGCCGGCCACCGCCAGGACAACGGCGTAATCGTCGGCGACCCCCTCTACGCGGACTTCACCGACACCGTCCGGCGCCTGGGCTGGCAGGCCCCCGGCGGCGCGTGGGACGTGCTGCCCTGGGTCATCGACACCGACGAGGACAAGCCGCAGCTCTTCGACGTCCCCTCGGACCTCGTTCTCGAAGTCCACCTCACTCACCCCGACCGCCCCGACTTCGCCGACCTCGGCCTGCGTTGGCACGCCGTCCCGGCGATCTCCAACATGCGGCTGCGAATCGGGGGCATCAACTACCCCCTGGCCCCGTTCAACGGCTGGTACATGGGGACCGAGATCGGCGCCCGCAACCTCGTCGACAGCGACCGGTACGACCTGCTGCCCATCATCGCCGCACACCTCGGGCTCGACACCAGCAGCGAGACCACCCTGTGGCGCGATCGCGCCCTGGTCGAGCTCAACGTCGCCGTGCTGCACTCCTTCAACCGAGCCGGCGTCAAGATCAGTGACCACCACACCGAGTCCCGGCACTTCATCACCCACCTGGCGAAGGAAGAGAAGGAGGGCCGCACCGTGCCCGCGGACTGGAGTTGGATTGTGCCTCCCGTCTCCGGAGGCACCACCCCGGTCTTCCACCGCTACTACGACGAGACCGACCAGCGCCCCAACTTCTACATCGACGAGGACGCCAAGGCCCGCGGAAAGGGCGAATGCCCCTTCGGTCACGGCTGACTCGAGCCTGGAATCACACTGGGGGATCAAGTGGAAATCAGCGTATTGGTGTCGGACGATCTGCACCTGTCCCGTCTCGGGCTCGCTGCATTACTGGAGCGACACGACGGGTTCCGAGTCGCGGGGGTGACGGACAGCAATCTTGATGCACTCGAGTTCGCCGAGTCGCACAGGCCGGATGTGGCGGTCATCAGCTTCGAAGGCGCCGACGACAACGCGATCGCGATTGCCGAGAAGATTTCGACCCTTCCGGGTTGCCGGAGCGTATTGCTCGCCACGGCGTTCACGCGGTCGGTCGTACGCCAGGCCTTCGCCGCCGGCATCGGCGGCATGGTGACACGCAGCGTGCCTCCGCGCCAGTTCTTCGAGGCGATCCACCGGGTGCATCAGGGTGAGAGGGTCTTCGACGCGGAGCTGACGGTCGCCGCGCTGGTCAACGAGGATTGCCCGTTGACCCTGCGGGAGTTCTCCGTGCTCGAGCACGCCTCGCGAGGCGACACGGTGGTCGAGATCGCGGCGCGGTTGCACCTCTCCCAGGGGACTGTGCGCAATTACCTTTCATCCATGGTGACAAAGCTGGGAGCGCGTAACCGAATTGACGCGCTGCGGATTGCGCGGGATTCCCACTGGGTCTGATGTGTCGCCATCGCCGACGTGGAACCAAGGTCTACCACCGGAGCGACATCAGCGCAAAGTTCCACGAACTCGCATCTCATCGAATGCGTGATTTTCGCGACCGGTTCGGCTGTGCAGCATCAACCGCAAGTCGTGAGAAACTCATATGCGAATAATCGGGAGGGCGTTGTAGCGTGGGCCGCATTCCGATGAAACGTTCGCGATCGGATCCAACTGTTCTCGACGGGCATCAAACTCGGAGGAAGTCAGACAATGAGCATCCCTGTCTACATCACGTCGGCTGCGGCCTGGATTCCGCCCGCGGAGTCGGCGAAGGAAGCGATAGCCGCCGGCAGGTACCCGGCCGAAGACTCGAGCCTCAATGACATCCCGTGCCTGCCGGTCGCCACGGACGAGATCTCGGTTCCGGACATGGGCGTGATAGCGGGACGCAGGGCTCTCGATCGAGCCGCCGGCGTGGTCGGAGACCAGGTCGATCTGATCGTGCACGCATCGATATATCACCAGGGTCGCGATCACCACTGGAACTCGGCGCCCTACATCCAGCGTGAGCTGGGGATCACCGACGCCTTCGCGGTGAACATCGAGGGAATGTCGAACGGCGGCATGGCGGCATTCGATCTGGCGATGGCTCAGATCGAGGCGGGTCGGGCGACCAGTGCCATGGTCACCACCGCGGACCGGTTCTGCCCGCCCGGCTTCGACCGGTGGCGGGGTTCGTACGGGATCGTCTTCGGTGACGGTTCCACGGCCATGGTGCTCTCCAGGACCGGTGGCTTCGCCCGCGTTCACGCCATCGCGTCGCTCACCGATGCCTCCCTCGAACCGCTGCACCGGGGCACCGACCCGTTCACCAACGCCTACGGGGTGGTCGTCGACGAGAATCTGCGCACGGCCAAGAAGTCGTATCTGGAGGAGGTCGGGAGGGAGTCGGTGCTGAAGCGCGCCGAGGAGGCCCTGCTGGCCGTCGTCCGTTCGGTGCTGGAGAAGACCGGCCACAGGCTCGACGACTTCGCCAAGATCCTGCTGCCCAACATGGGCAACTTGCTGATGCAGGTCCAGTTCTTCCACCCGCTGGGTATCCCGGCCGAGCGCACGCTGTGGAACTGGGGCCGCCACACCGGGCACCTGGGTGCGGGCGACCTGACCGCAGGTCTGGCCCGCCTGGTGGAGAAGAAGGAAGTCAGCCCGGGCGACCACGTGCTCCTGGTCGGTGCCGGCGGTGGGTACTCGCTGACCGCTGCGGTGGTCGAGATCGAGAGCGTTCCCGACTGGACCGAGGTCACCACGGACTTCGCCCTGCCCTCCGACGTCACGGAATAACGTCACCGACGGCGGCCGAGGAGAGTCTCGTGCCCATGGACCGTTTCATCCGCGCCCTGATCCGGTGGCAGGCTGTCGACCGACCGGCCCCGGCGCGCACACTCACCGTGGCAGAGGTACGCCGTCGGTACGCCGACAGCGCGGCCGGCACACGCGGTGGTGCCGCGCCGGAACCGGTCGCCTCGGTGGCGGATCAGCTGATCGGTGGACAGGGTGGCAGCTTCCGTGTGCGGACATATCTGCCGGTCGCCGACCGGGGCCGCCTCGTGACGTACCTGCATGGCGGGGGCTGGGTGCTCGGCGATGTCGACACCCACGACGGGGTGTGCCGTCGCGTCTCCGTCGCCTTGGGAGCAGTCGTCGTCTCCGTCGACTACCGCCGTGCGCCGGAGCATCCGTATCCCGGCCCGCTCCAGGACGGGATCGTCGCGGCCGAGTGGGCAGCCGGCGCGTTCCCCGGGCGTGACCACGTGATCGCCGGTGACAGCGCGGGGGCAGGCCTGGCCATGGGGATAGCGATGCACCGGCGTGACCTCGGCGATATCGGATTCGCCGCGCAACTGCTGGTGTACCCACCGGCCGATCCAGAGATGAAGTCGGAGTCCATGCGCGCCTACGGGTCGGGCTATCTGGCGGACGCCGATGATCTGCGGTGGTACTACGAGCAGTACGTGCACGATCCGGAACGCAGCACCGACCCGGCGATCGATCTGCTCAACGCCGACCATCGCGGGCTGCCGCCGACGGTGATCGGAACCGCCGAATTCGACGCGCTGCACGACGAGGGCGTCGAACTGGCCGCACGGCTGGCCGCCGGCGGCGTTGCGGTCCGACACGTTCCGGCGCCGGGCCTGGTGCACGGCTATCTCCTCCTGGCCGACGTCGTGCCCGCGGCGGCGGAGGCGACAGGCGAAGTACTGACGGCGCTGGAACGGACGTTGACGTCGGTACCGGTGCCGAATTAGACGGGTGTTCCCGCATATGCAAAACACATGGGTACGCATGTGAAGACAATCTGTTGCGATGCGATATCCGGCTGGTACGTTCGAGTTCGTTCCACAGATTCAGCAGGGAGCTATCGAAGGAATGGTCGCAATGACAGGTACGCCCTGGGAGAAGGTGGCGAATTCCATCGAATTCATTCCCGTCGAGTACTCCAGTAAGACCCAGTCGGAATCAGTCGCGCAGGAAATGCTGCGTTGTGACCCGGCTGACCTCGACAGGCTTGTCGACGCGGGTTTGCCGTTTGAATCCCGGGCGGGTGTGCGCCACTTCGACGCGAACGATCTGTACAACCTCGGAATGTATTCACAGAAGTCGAATACACAGCCGGAACTCACGTTCCGCATGCTCTTCCGATTCGCCGGCCGTTCGGTCGAGGATCTGTTGCGCCCGAAGTCCTGGGACTTCAGCGTCCGACTGGACTGCGTCGAGTGCGACGGGGTCGCGCCATGGCGTTTCGAGGCTCCCGATGTGGACCGCTTCGGCGGAAGTGTCGTCGGCGGGGCGGCGCCGGAGCCGAGCTCGGGTTCGGCCGAGTACGCGGCCACGATCACCACGACGGGCGCACGGACTCCTCTGGTCGCCCCCGCACTGCGGCGCCTGGCCCGCGAGTACCTTGACGCCGGCTATCGCTGGCAGATGATCCCGGTCGCCATGCAGGCCGACCACGAGCTGGTGCACGCTCTGGGCGCGACGAGCTGTATCGCGGCGAGCCTTCTCCTGGCCGAGCGTTTCCGTGCGGCCGGCTACCGGGCCGAGGCCAAGCGGGGCTGGTTCTGCGGAGTGCTCGGCGGTGCCCTCGACCTGCCGCACGCGTGCGTCGAGGTCGAGGACGAGGACGGGGTGTTCAAGACGGTCGACATCGCCAAGGCGCAGCTGGCCGCGCGGCTGTCGTCAAACACCGAGGATTTCCAGGAACTGTGCCTCGGGTCGACCTACAACAAGGTGATTCCGTCCACGGCGCCCGGTAATGCGTCCTTCGGTTATCACGAATGTGGGTCACGGCTGCCGGTCCACGTGCGCGCGGACATTCGATCGTCTCGTTGAAGTTGGATTCCTGCACCACTGCGTTTGGAAGGACGAATAGAAAATGGCTGTACGCGAAATCGAACCGGTGGTGCTCAAACTGGACCGGTTGGAGAACATGGCCGAATCCGGCTACTACAACCCGTACACGATGTTCGACTGGCCCGACGCGATCGAGCCGGACATGCCGTGGATGAGCGAGAACCTGACC
Organism: Streptomyces sp. PKU-EA00015; assembly: GCF_013387495.1. GTDB lineage: Bacteria > Actinomycetota > Actinomycetes > Streptomycetales > Streptomycetaceae > Streptomyces. The sequence goes on from NZ_JABZEE010000053.1 coordinate 12,164, forward strand.
ACTCTGGCCGACACACCGATGTGGGACGAGCTGACGCGCGAGCAGCAGATCGCGCTGACCAGGTACGAGGCGATCAATTTCTTCAGCCTCAACATCCACGGTATCCGTGAGCTGATGAGCGAGGTCGTGATGCGTATCCACGACCGAACCTATGCGGACGTCTCGGAGTTCCTGCACCACTTCATCGGTGAGGAAAACGAGCACATGTGGTTCTTCGCGCAGTTCTGTCTGCGATACGGCGGCAAGCTGTACCCGGCGCAGCCCACGCTGAAGGCCGACTCCGTGGAACACCTGTCGACGGTGGCCCGCGAGCTGATCGTGTTCGCGCGCATCCTCATTTTCGAGGAGATCGTCGACTACTACAACGCGTCCATGGCGACCGACGAGACGCTGCCGCACATCGCCCGTGAGATCAACCGGGTCCACCACCAGGACGAGAGCCGGCACGTCGCGTTCGGCCGGCTGATCTTCACCAACCTGCTCGGCCAGGTGGTCGAGCGTGACCCGGACGAGGCTCCGATGGTCGCCGAATACCTCGAGAACTACCTGCAGTACAGCATCTGCACCCTCTACAACCCGGCCGCCTACCGCGACGCGGGTATCCCGGACGCACTCGCGCTGCGCCGGCGCGCACTGGAGCACCCCGCCCGGGCGGAGGCCCACGAGCAGGTGCTGAAGCGCACGCGGAAGTTCCTGTCCAAGGCAGGCGTAGGCAGGGAAACGATCAAGCGATGACCGACCCGATGCGGGCGGTCCAGGAGTTCATCCTGGGCCGCAACCCCAAGCTCGACCAGCTGTCCAGCGATCTGGACCTGATCGACAGTCGGGCCATCAACTCGCTGGCCTTCGTCGAGTTCATCTTCCTCCTGGAGGAGTTGACCGGCGAGGCGATAGATCCGGAAGACCTGGATCTGGACGACTTCCGCACCCTCGATGCGCTCGAAGCACGATTCTTCAAGAAGGAAGCGGCGTGATGACCACAGCAACCGACAACGGCCTGGGCGTTCTCGACGGCAGCCAGCTGCGGCTGCTGCGGGCCTTCGACGCGCTGGTCCTGCGCTGGGCCGAGGCCTGGGACGCGCCGGAGTTCCGGTTCCCGTTCCTGATGCGCTGCAAGGACCTCGACACCTTCGACTACTACGACAACTTCCCGCACCTGGGCCTCGCCGCCACCCGCCTCGACCCGGAGCGCCTCGGCGCCCATCTGGCCGAGACGCCCCGGCCGGTCGAGAAGATGCCGACCGAGGTGATGGAGCCGACCGCGTTCGCGCTGCCCTCGGCGGCCTGCTACTCGATCTATCTCGATTTGGCGGGCTCCACACTCCCGGCCGAGGGAACACTGCGGACCACGGTCGGCACGTGTTTTCGCAACGAGGAGCATTACCAGGGCCTCCAGCGGCTGCTCGGCTTCTCCATGCGGGAGATCGTCTGCGTCGGACCGGAGAACGCGGCGAAGAACCACCTGATCTGCGCCAAGGACGCCGTGATCACCCTCTGCGCCGAACTCGGTCTTGACCTCAAGGTCGAGGTCGCCACCGACCCGTTCTTCGACAAGAACGGCGGCAAGGCGAAGATGCAGCGGCTGTTCCCGGTGAAGGAGGAGTTCGTAGTCAACGACCTGGCGATCGGCTCGGTCAACTACCACCGGAACTTCTTCGGCGAACGCTGCGAGATCCAGGCCGGCGACGACACGGCGCACACCAGTTGCCTCGCCTTCGGCCTGGAGCGCTGGGTGCACACCCTGACAGAGCGGTTCGGCAGCGCCGCCGCGGCGGTGTCGGCGCTCGAAGGCCTGCGCTGATGCGTGCCAGCCTGGCAGGGGTGCTCGGCCTGGACGTGAGCCTGCTCCAGTCGGGCATGGGCGGCGTCGCCGGCGCGGAGCTGGCATGCGCGGTGTCCAACGCCGGCGCGGCAGGCTGTGCGGGCGGCTACAAGCTGGTCGACGACGCGCTGTCGGCCATGCTCGACCGACTGGCCAAGGGCACCGACCGGCCCGTCGGCGTGAACCTGATCCCGGAGGTGGTCGGGCCGGAGGAGCTCGACCGCCAGGTGGCGCAGGTGCTCGCCGAGACCCCCGAGCACATACACCTGTCCCTGTTCGGCATGCCCGACGACGCGGTCCTCGACCGGGTCGTCGCGGCGGGCCGGAAGCTGGTGGTCCAGATCGGGACCGTCGAGGACGGTGTACACGCCGCCGAGCGGGGCGCCGTCGTGGTGGCACAGGGCATCGAGGCCGGCGGTCATCTCCTCGGTGCCTCGCGGCGCGACGAGCTGGTCGCCGCGCTGCGCGACCGGCTGCCCGGCGCCTGCCTCGTCGCCTCGGGCGGGATCGGCTCGCCGGCCGAGGCCGAGCGGGCACTCGCCGCCGGAGCCGACGGCGTGCTGCTCGGCACCGCCTTCGTCGTCGCACACGAATCACGAGCCCACGGTTACTTCAAGTCGGCGGTCACCGCCGCCGACGAGACCGACACCGTGATCACCGACGTCTACGAGATCGGCTGGACGGGCCGCCGCCACCGCGTGCTGGCCACGGCCGTGACCGCCGACCCGGTGCAGCCCAAGAAGTTCATCGGCCGAACGGTGGTCGAGGGGCAGCCGTACCTGGTGCCGCGGTTCAGCTCGGCGGTGCCGACCACCGCGACCACCGGTCGGATCGAGGAGATGGCGCTGTACTGCGGCAAGTCCTGCAGCGCCATTGCCCAGGAGATGTCGGCGGCCGGTGTCGTCGCCGAGTTCGCGAGTGTCCTTCCGGGCGCCGAACTCGCCAAGAACGAGAAGAGGACGGAAAACAATGTCGGACAGTGAAGTGCAGGGCCCCTACGACCTGTCGTACCGCGAGGACACTCCGCGCATCCGTACCAGGGAGGGCGTCGAGCTCTACTACGAGTCCAGCGGTGAGGGTCCCGCCATCACGCTGCTGAACAACTTCTTCATCACCGCCCCGTTCTGGCGGGCGCACACCGAGGCGCTCGTGGAGAACCACCGTGTCGTGAGCTACGACCTGGCCAACCACGGCAAGTCCTCGCGTCTCGACCGGGAGCCGACCTGGGAGGAGCACGCGGCGGATGTGATCGGACTGCTCGACGGGCTGGAGATCGAGTCGACCTATCTGGTCGCCACGTCGGCCTCCAGCCAGCTCGCCAGGGACGTGGCGCTGGCGCACCCGGACAGGGTCAAGGGCATGGTGATGGCGGGCCCGGTCTTCGGCCTCCGGAACATGCGGCGCCACCGGATGCTGAACCGATCGTGGCTGCTGACGCTGCAGACCCACGGCATGGCCCAGCTGTACAGCCAGATTTACGCCGAGGTGGTCAGCGGGGAGATGAACGAGGAGGGCGGCACGCCGGGATTCCTGGGGTTCCGGGAGAGCTTCCTGGCGATGTCCACCCCCGAGGAGCTCGTCAACGGTCTGACCCTCGTCCAGACGGGTGATCCCAGCTCCGGGCTGCTGTCGCGCGTCACCGCGCCGACGGTGATCTACCTCGGTGACGACGACATCCTGCTGAGCCCGCAGCGCGGCCACGACGTGGCCGCACTGTTCCAGAACGGTCGTTGCGAGATCGTGCCGAACGCCGGCCACGTGCCGTTCCTCGACGACCCCGAGGGCTTCCAGACGGTGATCCACAAGTTGGTCGAAGAAGTGGAAGCACGTGTCTGACACAGAAGTCGAAGTCCGGCAGCGGATTCGCGAACTGCTGGTCGAACTGTTCGGCGGTGACCGCTTCACCAGCGGCGTCTCGGATTCCGTGTCACTCCGCGAGGCGGGGCTGCCCTCCACCGGACTGGTCAGCCTGCTGGTGGCGATGGAGGACGTGTTCGGGTTCGAATGGGACGACGACGTCCAGCCGGAGGTGCTCCGCTCGATCGATTCCCTGGCGGGTCACGTCCTGGCGCTCCGCAGCTGAACCTCCAAGGACACCTGGTGGCTGTCGAGCCGGTAGCTCCCGAGGACGTCGCACCGGACGCATCGATCGCGTTCCGTCCGGTGCCGTGGCCCCACGGACCGGCCCAACAGTCCACGGCGGGCCGTCGCGCGGCCGCCGCGGCGCTGGCCTCTGCCGGATCGGCTGATCGGACCGTGCCCCGTGAACCCGATGGGCGGCCGCGCTTCCCCCGCGGATTCACGGGGTCGATCTCCCACACCGATCACCTGGCGGTCGCGGTGGTGGTCCCCGGTGCCGAGGCGGTCGGGGTCGACATCGAGACCGCGACCGTCACTCCTCGCATGGCCGCGTTCGTCCTTCGCGAGCGCGAGCGGCACATGTTGCTCCCGCCGGCCGGGGAGTACACCCCGCGCGATCTGTTCGTGGCCAAGGAGGCGGCTTTCAAGGCGCTGAACGGCCTCGTCATGCTGGGCGAGTTCCTGTTCTGGCGGATCGAACTTCACGTGTCCAGAGCCGCGTTGACCGCCTCGTACGGCGGCGAGTCGGTACGGGTGTGGGTTCACTCGGAGGCGCATCTCTCGTTGGCCGTGGCGATACGGCGCTGAACTCCTCGCCACCCTGGCTCTCACCCGCACATGCCCGGAATCGCCGTTCGCGTTCGACTCCATCGTTGGGCACGGAGATCCGTCTGTCGACGGCGACGGTCACCCTCTGGGCGAGAACGAGATCGGGCACGTCCAGTTCAGTTCACGTGCTACTTGGAGCTGCGGGTCGTCGATCCAACTGGGTTGCTGCCAGGCGACGCGCGAACGCGACCCCTGTTCGTGATCAGAGGTCGCGTTTCGTCCAGGGCCGGGGGGTGACCCGGCTCGTCCTGTGACAGGTCATGTCAGTTGGCGGCGCGCGTGCTGGTACGGCATGGCCGGTCAGTCCCGGCCGGCTACTGCCTCACGATTGTCCTGCTCCGTCGTTGCCGGACCGGTGTTGCGGGGGAGGACGGCGAGGGCGACGAGGACGCCGCCGACAACGACCACGGCGCCGATCGTCATGCCGAGTGCGTATCCGTCGTTGAGGGCTTCGAGGGTGCCGGTGTCGCCGGTACGTTCGTTGGCGGCGGTGCCGAGGGCGGCCAGTCCCAGGGCGGCGCCGACCTGGCGTGAGCTGTTGAGCAGGCCCGAGGCGGTGCCCGCCTCGTGGGCCGCGACACCCACGGTGGCGAGGGAGACCATGGGCGCGAGGCAGAGCCCGATTCCGATGCCGGCGACGATCGACTGGCCCAGGACGTCGGCGGTGAAGGAGCCGTCGGCACTCATCAGGCTGAACCAGGCGAACCCGGCCCCGGTCAGCAGCCCACCGATCACCAGGATGACCCGGGGAGCGAGCCGGCTGCCGAGCTTGATGGCGAGCACCGATCCGACGACGACACTGATCGCGAACGGCAGGAACTCGACACCGGTCCGCGCCGGACCACTTCCCAGAACACGCTGGAGGTAGAGGGACACGAAGTAGAAGGCCGACGCCATGGCGCCGCCGAGCAGGAGGATGAAGATGTTGGCGCCGGCGACCGAGCGGTTGCTGAACAGGCCGAGCCGGATGAGCGGGTCGCGGCGGGTGGTCTTCTCGACGTAGAGGAACACGGCCAGCAGGACGACGGCGATCGCCAGCGTCGTCAGGGTTTCCGACGAGGACCACGGGTGCTGGTCGGTACGGACGATGCCGAACACGAGCAGGCTCATTCCCGCAGTGGCCAGGAGGGCACCTAGTACGTCGGGGCGGCCGCGGCGGACCGCGGGCCCGTCGGCGGCGACGCGCCAGGTCAGGGCCAGCGCGACGGCGACCATCGGCACGTTGACGAACATCACCCATTCCCAGCCGGCGTACTCGGTGAGTAGGCCGCCGATCAGAACACCGAAGGCGGCGCCGGCGGCGTTCATCGCGCTCCACACGCCGAACGCCTTCACACGTTCCTTGCCGGACGGGAAGGTCGCGGTCAGCAGCGCCAGCGCGGCCGGTGCGAGAGCGGCGGCCCCGAGGCCCTGCACAGCGCGGGCGGCCACCAGATGGCCGGGTTCCGTCGCGAACCCGCCCACGAGAGAGGCGAGTCCGAACAGGGGCAGGCCGCTCATCATGAGTCGCTTGTGGCCGAACAGGTCGGCGACCTTGCCGCCCAGGAGGAGCAGCCCGCCGAAAGTGAGGGCGTAGGCGTGGATCACCCAGGTCAGGCCCAACTCGCTGAAGGCGAGACTGGCGCCGATCTCCGGGAGTCCGACGTTCACGACCGACAGGTCCAGGGACACCATGAACTGCACGACGGCTACTGCGGCAAGGGTGAGCCCCGGCCGGGCGCCGCGATCGGTGGGTGACGTTCCGTTTGCTAACTCCGTATTGGTCACAGCAACCCAGTCCCTCTGTGTGCACTCGCGCCAGTAGAGTTTTCGAACTCGTTCTGAAATTAACACCAGGACCAGCTCGATGTCGAGCACAGCGGTAGAAGTAGCAGGTGTTGGACGGTCCCGACGCCGTGATCACGCCATCCACCGCGACATCATCCGGCCCGTGACCAGCAGTTACGGGGAGAGCCCTTAGGGCATGATGGGGTGATGCCTTCCAGCGCTCCGCACGGCCGCGTCGGCCGACCCCCTCTGACCTCCCGCCCGCAGATCCTGGCTGCGGCCCGTCAGCTCATCGACCGGGACGGCTGGGACAAGCTGACCATTCGTCGGCTGGCCGCCGAGATCGGCGTCGGGGCGACGACCCTGTACCACCACGTGCGGGACAAGGAGGACTTGTTGCTTCTGCTGATCCACGAATACGCGGAGCAGATCGAGCGCCCCGACCTGCCCAGTGAGCCGCGGGAGCGCATCATCGCCGCAAGCACGGCGATGCACGACTCCCTCGCGGCATGGCCGTGGGCCGCGGAGGTCCTCACCACCGACGGGTTCATCCTCCGACTCGGCGACTCGGCCCTGTGGTTGGTCGAAGTCATCCTGGCCGGAGCCGTCGATCACGGATGCACGCCCGCACAATCCGTCTACGTCTTCCGGAGCATCTGGTACTACACGGTCGGCGAGATCCTCGTCCGCGCGCACTCCGCCCGCGCGAGGGCGGCCGGCGAGCTACCCGTCCCCCGGGATTTCGGCACCCTCGGCACAACCCAACTGCCGAACCTGGCCGCCCTCAGCGATCAGTGGGCGCGGCTGGCCGGGCAGGACACCTACCCCATGGCGCTCCGCGCCTTGGTCGACGGACTGCTCGCACAAGTCACGCCGGCAACCCCACAGAGTCGACGTCACTGATCAGGGCGCACCGGATCGCTCCCGTCGGCAGGCCGGTGGTGAGGCCGCTCACGCCGCTGAGAGCGGTGTGGGCGGCGGTCATCCGGCACACGACACCGAGCCGGCGCACGGGTCGGCGAGGCCGTCCTGGACCTCCGAACCGCTCGACGCGCCACACACGCGAGCGCGGGCTGCTGTCCAGCCTGCGAAAGCACCTGGGTGATCCCAGCCCGGTACGTAACTCGTCCCCGAACGTCAGTTGCGACCAGGGCCAATCCTTCCACGCGGTCGAAACGAGCGTGTGGCCGCAGCACACCTACGAAGCCGTCGGGCGCGGGACGCCGGCGGGGCGCGGGCCGTGTCGGCCCCCGCCCCGCCGGATTCGTGCTGTGCGTCAGTCGTCGAGGCCGATCTTCTTGTGCAGGCGGGCGAGCGGCTGTGGGGCCCACCAGTTGGCACGGCCGGCCAGGCGCATGAACGCCGGGACGAGGATGCCGCGCACCAGGGTGGCGTCGACGATCACGGCGAGCGCCAAGCCGATGCCGAGCAGCTTGAGCGGGGTCAGAGAGGAAGTGGCGAAGGAAAGCAGGACGGTGGCGATCAGGGCGGCGGCCGCGGTGACCAGCCGTCCGGTCCGCTCCAGGCCCCAGGCGACGGCGGAGATGTTGTCGCCGGTGCGGTGGTACTCCTCCTTGATCCTGGACAGGAGGAAGACCTCGTAGTCCATGGACAGGCCGAAGGCGACACAGAACATCAGGATCGGGGTGTCGATGTCGAGCATGCCGGTGACGGTGAAGTCGCCGACCAGCCAGCGCAGGTGTCCGTCCTGAAAGATGTACACCATCGCACCAAAGGTGGCCGTCAGGCTGAGCAGGTTCAGCACGATGGCCTTGACGGGGATGAGGAGGCTGCCGGTGAACAGGAACAGCAGCACCATCGTCGCCAGCGCGATGATGGCCAGGGCCCAGGGCAGTTTCTCACCGAGGGTCGCCTTGGAGTCCACCAGCAGCGCGGCCTGCCCGCCGACGAGCACGGTGTCCGGCGCCGGCTGCCCGCGCAGGGTATCGACCAGGTCCATGCCCCGCGCGGAGTACGGCTCGGTGTCGGAGACCACCGACAGCCAGGTGCCACTGTCGGCCTTGAACCGCTCGGCGGCCGGGCCGGGCGGAGCGACCTGGGTTCCTTCACTGTAGGAGCCGGTCAGCGCGTCGACTCGCGTGATGCCGGGCACGGTGGACAGCTTCTTGGCGTAGTCCGCCACCTTGCCGGCTGCCGAGACCGGGTCGATGTCGGGCAGGACCACGTTCAGGGGGGAGCCTTCCCGGTTGTCGAACTCCTCGCGCAGCACCTGGGCACCCTGGTACGCGGGGGAGCTCGCGGGCAGCACCCGGTCGTCGCTGTCACCGAACGCCGCCCGCATGAACGGCAGTCCCAGCGCCACGAGAACAGCCGCGACCGCGAGCGCGAACGGCAGAGGCCGACGCATGACCGCCATGGCCAGCTTGTGCCAGAACCCTGCCGTGTCGGTGGTGGCAGCGGCTGCCTTGGCGTTGCGGCGGAAGAGGCGCCGGACGTTGAGGGCGTCGATGCGGTGGCCGAGCACGGCCAGCAGCGCGGGCAGCACGACGACGGAGCCGAGCGCGGCGAGGATCACCACGGCGATGCCGGAGTAGGCGAAGGACCGCAGGTGGTACATGGGGAAGATGAGCATCGCCGACAGCGACACCGCGACCGTCAGCGCGGAGAACAGCACCGTCCGGCCCGCGGTGCGCACGGATTCGGCGACCGCGTCGTGGACGCTGCGGCCACGGGCGAGTTCCTCACGGTAGCGGGTAACGATGAACAGGCTGTAGTCGATGGCCAGGCCCAGGCCGAGGGCGGTGGTGATGTTGACCGAGAACACCGAGACCTGGACGACCATGTCGAGCAGCCGCAGGATGACGAAGGAACCGATCACGGCCAGGATGCCGACCGCGAGGGGTGCGCTGGCGGCCACCACGCTGCCGAACACGAGCAGCAGGATGATCAGCACCAGCGGGCCGGACAGCATCTCGGCCCTCGTGAGATCTTCCTCGCTGAGCTTCTCGATCTCCATTCGTACGGCGGTCACGCCGGTCGCGGTGACCTTCAGCGGGCCCTGCTCGCCGACCGCGTCCGGCACGATCCGCGCCGCGGCCTTGCGGATCTGGTCCTCGTCCCCGGCCAGCCGCACCATGATCAGACCGGTGCGGCCATCCTGCGAACGGAGCGTGGGTGCCTTGTCGAGCGTCCAGTACGACGCTGCCTGCACCACGCCCGGCTCCTTGGCCAGGCGTTCGGTCAGCGCCGTCGCCTCGCTCGTGACTTCAGGGCTGTCGATGCTGGTGCCGACGGCAGCGATGAACACCAGGTGCGGGGATCCGCCCTCGAAGCGGGTGTTGAGCAGTTCGTCGGCGCGGGCCGACTCCGAGGACGGGACGGTGATGCCGCCCTCCGACAGGCGGCTCTCCACATCGGAACCGAAAGGTACAGCGACAACCAGCGCCGCCAACGTGACCAGAAGGACCAGAATCCGGCGCCGGGCCAGCCAGCGGCCCAACGCGGCCAAGCCCTTCGGGGGAACCGGCGCTGTGGTCTTGGGCGGCGTCTCGATGCGGACAGTGGATTGGGAACTCACGTCTCCTCCTCGGAGGTGAGATAAGGGGAGCGGCCCCCTGGAGCCGCGTGCATAAGGGGATAAAGGCCGGAAAAACGGCGGCCGGACGGGCGTACCGCGCATGGCGGTGCCGCGCGTCAGCGTAGGAACGCCCGCTGCAGCGGTCAGGCAGGGCGGATGCAGAGGAGATGCAGGCCCGGAAGTGAGATCACCCCCGCCTGCTGGGCAGGGCCACGGATGGGAGGTGCCCCCAGGCCGGCAGGCGCACCTCGGCGTGCAGCCCCCCGCCAGGAGCCTCCTGCAGGAGGACGTGACCGTTGTTCGCCCGGGCGAGACTGGCGGCGATGGCCAGTCCCAGTCCGGATCCCTCACCGGTGGCGACCTTGGCCCCGCGCCAGAAGCGGCCGCAGGCACGCCCCCTTTCCGCAGGGCTCATTCCGGGACCGGCGTCGATGCACTGCACCGCCACCATCCCCCCGTCCTCGACCACGCGCACGCGGACCGTCGTGCCGGCTGGCGCCATGCGCAGGGCGTTGTCGAGAAACACGTCGAGGATCTGATCGACGGTGCTGGCGGCCGCCGACGCCACGAGGTCCCCCTCGCCGTCGATGGTCAGGGCGATGCCCCTGGGCTCCGCCACCAGCCGCCAGGACGCCACCCGTTCCTCGGCGACCGCCAGCACGTCCACGGCTTCGGCGGCCTGGGCGCCGGACTCCGACCGGGCCAGGAGCAGCAGAGCGTTGAGGATGCCGGCCATCCGGTCCACCTCGCCGAGCGCCTGCTCCAGCCCGCGACTTCCATCCGGCTCGATGTGGGGTTCCAGGTTCTCCAGGCGTAGCCGCAGCGCCACCAGCGGGGACCTGAGTTGGTGGGCGGCGTCGGAGACGAACGACTTCTGCACCGTGACCTGGTGCTGAACCTGTTCGGCCAGGTGGTTGAAGGTCTCCGCGAGGACCCGGAGATCCGGCGGGCCAAGATGGACCGGCACGCGAGCGGTGTGGTCCCCGGCGGCGAACCGGCGCGCCGCGGCCTCCAGATAACGCACGGGGCGCAGAATCCAGCGCGCCAGCGGCTCGGCCAGGAACCCGCTCGTCGCCAGTGCAAGGGCCCCGATCACAGCGACCACGACCCAGATCGTCCACTGCTTCAGCTCCAGATCGTCCAGGGCCGAGCACACCACGACGATGCCGACGAGTGTGCCGTGGTCGATGGCGGGCACCGCCACGATCAGTTCCTGGGTGAACGTGGACAACTGCCGGTCGGAGGAGTCCGTGGACTGACCCTCCAGGGCCGCCCGAACCACCTTGTGCTGCGCGAGTTCTCCCGGTGACAGCCGGCACAGCGCCCCCCCCACCGACTGCCCCTGGGCGTCGAGGATGTGTGCGCGGGCACCGGTACGGTCCTGATACTCGGCGATCCGCTGGCGCAGCCCCGCCCGTTCACCATGCGTGAGGGCCTCCACCGCGGCGGGGGCGAGCTCACGTGCTTCCGAGGCCCGCGTATGCGCCAGTTCCCGCAGCGCCTCGTCGCTGCGCTGCACGGCCAGTGGCAGTCCCAGGACGGTGACCACCACGACCGGTAACGCGACCAACGCAGCCACCAGATGACGCCGCACACCAGATTCCCCCCATCAATCCCACCCTGTCCCCGCCCTGGTTCCTGCCCTGTGGCCCCCGCCGGTCACATCGGTGTGCTGATCACTGCTAGACGGGCAGGGCCAGCCGGAAACCCACGCCCCGCACCGAGTGGATCCACTCCCGCCCGCCGAGCTTGGACCGCAACGAACCTATGTGGACATCCAGCGTGCGGGTCGAACCGTGCCAATTGGAATCCCACACCTCGTTGATCAGGTCCTCCCTCCCGTGTACCGCGCCGGCATCCACCAGAAGAGCTGCCAGCAGATCGAACTCACGGCGCGTCAGGTGTACCGGCCTTCCGTCCATCTGCACCTGGCGCGTCCGCATGTCCACTGACAGCGGCCCGAACACGTAGAGCTCACCCGCACCCCCGGCGCCGCTGTGCGCCCGTGCGGGAGCGGACGCGTGTACCCGGCGGGCGACCGCGTCCATCCGCGCCAACAACTCACGCATGCTGTACGGCTTGACCAGGTAGTCGTCCGCGCCCGCCTGGAACAGCAGAACCCGGTCGAGCTCCTGGGCCCGGGCCGTCACCGCGATGATCGGCACGGTCGACTTCTCCCGGATGCGCCGGCAGACCTCCTGCCCGTCCAGGTCGGGCAGTCCCAGATCCAGTAGGACGAACTCGGTGCACAGCGCGGCCTTCAGCGCCTCGGTCCCGCTGCCGACCCAGTCGACGGCATGGCCGAACCGCTGTAACGCCTCTGTCAGTGCCTCGGCGATCCGCGTGTCATCTTCCACCACGAGCACCTGCATCTCTGCACCCCCGGTTGCAGTGGAGCCGTCCCCCTGACCGCTCACGCAACGCCCGAATGCTACCGGTCTGATCGCGATTAGGGCACACGTTCATCGACTGTCGACGATTCAAGGCCGGGCCCCCCGGCGCTCTCAACAGGCGGCGTTCAGCCCCTGGCTGTAGAGATCGATCGAAGAGGATGCCCGGCTGTTCGCGGTCGTACGCCCTGGAGTTCGTGCGCATGTTCCTCTGGCACATCGAGCGGTTCAGGGACGGGTGTCGGACGGACGCACATGCCGGAAAAGCAGGTTTTAGCGTGAAGTCGCAGGTCATAGTGCCGGAGTGGGTGGGGAATGGAGGGTTCGTACCGGTTGCGAGCGTGATCGCCGGGAGGTGATGTCGGTCAGCGCCGGACCTCGGCCTCGTCGGCACGAGGAGCGCGCGCAGGCATGTGCGACAGGTGGGGCATTCATGCGGACCTTGGTGGGGATTCGCCAATTCTTCAGGTCGGCGAAGCCGAATTCGTTCGCCGTGCGCTCCCGGCTGGCCAACCGGTTTGACTCCGGCGGTGTCCCGGGCTCCAGACAGTTTCATCGACCGTCCGTTTCCGCGGTGCATGCGCCTCGGCGCCGGAACGGCTCCGACAGCTGCGCCAGGTACTCCGACGGATAGCCGGGCTTGGCTGCGATGCCCAGGTCCCGCGTGGAGAACCGCCGGCCGGGGTCGAAGGAGTACGTACCGAGCATCCGGTCCCACATCAGGGTGAAGAGGCCGAAGTTCACGTCGCCGACACCGGCCCACTTCAGGTGGTGGAAGCGGTGGCCTTCGTTCAACGACAGCACGGACCGCAGCGGCCCCACGCGATAGTCGGCGTTGGAGTGCTGCAGGAGCAGCTGGACGGCGACGGCCAGTGCCAGGGCCGCGGCGACGTCAACCGGCATCCCGATGACGAGGAGAGGAGCGACCCCGACGGCCAGCTCCACGCTCTGGTGCACGGGATGCTTCATCAGACCGTTGAAGCCGTAGAAGCGCTTCACCGAGTGGTGCACCGCGTGGAACCGCCACAGCAGGCCTACCTTGTGGCTCGCGAAGTGCACCAGGGTGATGCCGGCATCGGCCACCAGCACCGCCAGCAGCACCTGAAGTACGAAGGGCCACGAGGAGGGCCACACGTCCACGGCCGTGACGAGACCGGCAAGCAGCGGCAACGATGCGACGCTCGCGAGGATGAGCGTCTCGTTCACGAACGCGTGGGCGACATCTCGGCGGCGATCGGCCATGGGGGAGTTCCACTCCACCGCATAGGGCAACAGCCGTTCCGCCATGAACGAGGCCGTCACGGCGACAGCCAACAGAGCGAGCAGCCACGCCTTCGACGCGCCGGCGCCCGCCAGCACGATACCTGCCCCGTTCACGCCGACCAGCAGCAGCGGGGCGTATGCGTACTGGATGAGGAGGCTGACCATGCCACCAGCGTGCGCTCCCCGCGCCGCCACCGGCTTGGACGAATCCGCTATCTTTCCCCGAGTCCGGCCTCCGGCGTTGTCGCCGTGGCGGAATCCTGCCATCGAACGCCGCGCAGCAGCTCCGAGGGCGCCAGCCCGAACATCTCGTGCATGACCCGGGTGAGGTGCGAACTGTCGGAGAATCCCGAGTCGTTCGCGGCTCGGGTCAGTGTCGCCCCGGCACGGACGAGTTCGATGGCGCGGCGCAGGCGCGCCCAACGCAGGTAGGTCGGGAAGGACATGCCGACCTCCTGCGCGAAGAGGTGCCCGAGCCGGCTGGGGGAGATCATTGCGGCAGCGGCCACTTCCTCCAGACGGACCGGTCCGCCGAGAAGCGACTGAGTGTGGGCGATCGCCGCACGCACGGCGGGATGAGTGTCACCGACCGCATGGCGCCTGACCAGTGCCGGTGACAGATCTCCCAGCCGACGCGCGGCACCTTCCTCTCCCGGTTCTCCCGGCGGCTCAGCCCATACCCAGTCGGCGACCCGGTCACCCACAGCCGGATGGGACTGTACGACGCGGCCGACAAGGGAATCCGCGTCGCAGTACACGAGAGTTCCCCAAGCGTCGACAGCGCGGACTTCGTGCACCGCCCGAGTGGGAATCACCGCACCACGGACCGAACGGCCGTGACCGTAGCCGTCGATCAACTCGACCGTGCCGGACGTGACGATCACGATCTGCACAGCGGCATGAGCATGCGCATGAGTTGTCCCGATCTGTCCCCGGAACGTGAGCCGCCCGGGTTCCAGGCTCACCGTGCCGTTCCACTTCTGCGTCACCGGCGGCACCTGACCCACACAATGCAATGTCGTCGACAATGGAGATATCCCCGGGCAGGTGGTCTCCGAACAGCGATGACCCGCCTGTGACTTCACCCGGCGCCGCTGCTCCCCACCATCACGGTCGAGACAAAGGGTACGGGACGCTCGCGCTCAGCCCACTCACGCGCGCGTCCCGGAGGTGGGCCGACAGGGCGAGCATATCGGACGGGAGGGGCGGCTCGGTCATCCGACTCCCTGTCCTTGCGCCGCGTCAGGACGCGGGCGGCTCGTCGAAGCCGGCGAAGTAGGCCCCCGCCATGCCCTCGTCGCCGTGCCCGGCCGCGGCAGCGCACCAAGGCGCGCAGGCCGCGCTGCAAGGAAGACGCCGTCCGAGGCGAGTCAGCAAGCGCGAGGGCGCTCGCGCCCCCAGCCCGCTGGCCAAACAGCTCAGGGCCCGGCGCTCACAGCAGCGGGATCTGCGCGCAGGCCGCGCCTTGGCGGGGCCTCAGCCGGCGCGGGCAGGTCGAGGCCGGCCGCTTGGACCGGGTTCTGGCCGACCCGAAGCTGCAGGGGCGGGTGAGGCATGCCGGTGGTCGAACGCCGCTGCCCCGTGAGCCGGCAGCAGGAGGACGGCGAGCGCGTGCGCGTGCGCGTTCAAGGCCAAGTGCCCCTGAGCGGCGATTGCTGGAACGGAAACGGATGCGACGTGTCATGCGCACGAACCGTAGGCCGCCCCACTGATACATCTTCAGCTGGTGAGTGGAATCTGTTCATAGGCGTGGGCTTGTGTGCTTCGTGGTTGTCGGCCGGAGAGCGATGACACTGGCTCGCCTGTCGGAGCCCTTTCCCGTCTGGCGGGCACCCGGGAAGAAAGTTCGACTGCTGCTCCCGCCTGGGGGGAGGTGAGGCTGATCGGCCTTCTATTGCAGGTCAGCGCGGTGTGGCGTGGTCTGCATGATGGATATCGGGAAGATCACCGCCGGGCAGATGTATCGCTACTACCTGCGCCAAGTCGTCGTGAGTGACGGCCTCCGTGCTGTCCGTACGCCGCTCGCGCAAGCCCAGGAGGAGGTCGGTGTCCCGGCGGGGCGATGGATGGGCAGGGGCCTTGCCGTCCTCGGTCTGGCGGCGCGTCGTCACCGAGGCGCAGCGGCGGAACCTCTTCGGCGAGGGCCGGCATCCGCACGCCGACCAGCTCGCTGCCGGGAAGCGGGCCGCGCGCCGGGCCGGGGCGCTCGGGCGCCGGGCGAAGGTCACCGGGTTCGCCGGTGCACGGTCTGGTCGCCGCGCGGTTCCGTCACTACGAGGCGCGTTCCGGGATGCCGCTGCTCCATGACCATCTCCTTCTGTCGGTCAAAGCCCAGCGTACGGACGGCACCTGGGGTTCGGTGCACACAGAAGCCTTGTACGAGAACGCGGTGGCCGCATCCGCGCTCTACAACGAGTTTCGTCCACGCTCTGGAGTGGCTGGACTCCAATAGACGGTCGTTACAACCCGTGCCATGTGGGACCGGAAACCGCCAGCGTCTGCTTCGCAAACACACTGATCAAGTGGCGGGTGTTGACGTCCGGAGGCGCCGCGCGGCGATGGCTCTTCCTATCAGCCCTCAGAGGGACGCGTGAAGCAAAGCCGTCCGCCCGACGCCCGCGAGCGCCAACACCCACCAAGCCGTGGTGTGCTCCGAGGTCACGGGGCGCCACCGATCTCAATGGAGGCATGCGAGGCCCGGTCGACGTGAGATGTCCGCCCGGTGCCCACGCAGCACACCACGCTTGATCAAGTGGTGGTAGCCAGGGAGACGCCGATCGTCGCCAGTCTCCTAAAAGTACTTTCTGCCCTGGTTGGCGTAAGGCATCCGATCGGCGCCCACCTGGCCACCACCACTCGTTCGAACGGTGCCGATCGACTTCCCCCGGCGGGCCCGCTCCTAGATGATCGATTCCAAGGGGTCGGTGGTCATTGCGGGTCGCGGGCTGCCTCCACTGCCTCCCGGACGTCCGAGTGCGGGTCATCGGCGAGGCCGTCCAGCAGTTCGGTGACCCCAGGGGTGGACCAACGGGCGACCGCCCACACCAGCTCCTCCCGCACCCCGGGGTCGGGGTGGGTGGCGAGGCGGCTCAACTGGGCGAGCGGCCCCCGCCGACGCATTCCGAACCAGTGCAGTGCCTCCCGCAGCGCGGCTGGGTCCCCGGGGTCACCGGCTGCTGCGACCCGGGCGAGCAGCACCCTGGCGGGAGGCGGCGGACCATCCAGCGGATGCGGCAACCGCTCGCGCAGGCGTCGCGCCCCGTACCCGCCGCGCACGCGGCACCCGAAACAGGTGCAGGGGCGCACACCGTGTGCGTCCGGCAGGTACCGCCAGCCCGCCACCTGCGGCGCGGTGCGGAGCCGGTGCACTTCACGCGGCCGGATCGCCCGGGGTATGAACACCTCCCACCCGCGCGGGTCCTCAAGTGCCGCGACCCGCCGCACTGCCTCTGACGCAGAAACGGTGGCCTGAGCGTCCCGCGCCCGGTCGGAATAGCGTCCGACGAGCACGTCCTGGGCGTCGTCGAGCCGCACGTGGACTGCCACAAGCCCGCCCCGACTGCCGAAACGAGCCAGCTCGCGCAGCCATTGGTGGGTGAGGGTGTACGACGGCAGCACCGGGAAGCAGTAGACCCCGCGCGCGCTGCCCTGTCCGTGGCTGGCTGCCCGGATCCCGGACCGCCGGATGCGCGGCGCGTTCGCCGCTGAGGTCAAGTGCACGAACATCGCCATGACATGGGATATTAGGTGACCGATTCCAAGACATCGGCTGTGCGTATGGGACGAGGGCGTCCAACGTCGGTGTGTGAAGGCGGAGTTGGACACCCTCGCGACCGCACTCTACGTGAAGACCGACGACCTGCTGAAGGCGTCTCCGCATCTGGCGCCATGGCGGCCGGCCGTGGGGATCGCCCCGCAGCTCACCGACGCCGAGCTGGTCACACTGGCGATGATGCAGGCCATGCTCGGCTTCACCTCCGAGGCCAGGTGGCTTCGCCACGCCCGTTACCACCTGAGGCATCTCTTTCCGTACCTGCCAAGCAGCCCGGTTACAACAAGCGGCTGCGCAAGGCCGCCAACCTGCTCCGGCGAGTCACCCGGCTGCTCGCCACCGAGACCTCCGTATGGGGCGACGACGTGTGGATCGTGGACTCCACGCCAGTGGAATGCGGCCGCTCCCGCGAGACCGTCAAACGTCCCGACCTGGCCGGATGGGCCGAGTACGGGTACTGCGCCAGCCACAGCCGCTTCTGCTGGGGCCTGCGCCCGCACATGGTGTGCACCCTCCAGGGCCTGCCCGTCGCCTTCGCCCTGACCGGGGCCAAGGCCGACGAACCAGAGACCCTGCTGCACCTCCTCGCGGCCGAACCCGGCCTGGTCGCCGCACGTCCTGCCCAGACGCTGATCGGCGACAAGAACTACTTCGGCCGGGGCTTCGAACACGAACTGGCCGAGCAGGACATCCGGTCCTGCGGCCAGCCCGCAAAGGCGAGCCGGAACGTCCCGGCTGTTCAAGCCCTTGCGACAGATCATCGAGTCGGTCAACGAGACCTTCAAGGGACAGCTCGATCTCGAACAGCACCGAGGACGCACGCCCGGCGGTGTCGTCGCCCGCGTCATGCAGCGAATCCTCGCAATAACCGCCGCGATCTGGCACAACGACCACACAGGACAGCCCGTCCTGCGCTCACTGACCGCCTATGACCACTGACCCCTTGGAATCGATCATCTAGAAGGGAATTGGGTTGACGTGCGGTTCGGCGGTTCGTCTGGGTTGGCCGGAGGTTGACGGGACTCGGGCTGGGGCCTGACGAGAAGCAGCGCCACGTCGTCGTGGACCATGGGTGGCAGCAATCGGCGGAGGAGGTGGTCGCAGATTTCCTCCAGCGGGAGGTGGGGGCTCCGTAGGGTCTGGGACAGCTGTTGCATGCCCTGGTCGAGGTCTTTGTCGCGGGTCTCGATGAGTCCATCGGTGTACATCACCAGCAGGCTGTGCGGGGGCAGCGAAACACGTTCGTCGGTGAAGCCGCCCTGTCCGCCCGCCCCTAGCGCCGTGCCCGAGGGGCCTTCCAGGAAGGTGACCGTCCCCTGAGCGTCGGCCACGGCCGGCGGTGGATGGCCGGCCCTGGCGATCAGACAACTACTGGTAGCTGGGTCGTGGACGGCGTAGACGCAGGTCGCCATCGCGTTCTCGCCCAGGTCGGCCACGGTGGCGTCCAGGGAGTAGAGCAGCTGGGCCGGTGCGATGTCGCTGCGAGCCAGCGTTCGCACAGTGGTGCGCAGCTGCCCCATGACGGCAGCGGCATGGATTCCGTGCCCCATCACGTCTCCTATGACCAGCCCTGTCCTGCCGCGCGGCAGCGCGATGACATCGAACCAGTCCCCGCCGACCTCATGATCGCTGGCGGGCAGGTAGCGCCCGGTGAGCTCCAGCCCCGTCACTGTCGGCAACGAGGCGTTCATCAGGCTGCGCTGCAGGGTGAGCGCCGCATGTCGCTGGCTGGTGTACATACGTGCGTTGTCGATGTTCAGTGCCGCGCGGGCGACCAGCTCGTCGATGAGCACGATGTCCTGGTCGTCGAACGGCTCTCGGTCACGGGTACGCGTCACCAGCACCGCCCCCAGCGGACTGCCGCGTGCGAGCAGGGGGACCATGCGCGCCGAGCCCACACGGGTGCGAAGGTAGTCACGCAACTGCTCGCTGCCCGGATCGGTGACCAGGGGGTCGATGTCGGTCAGGTAGAGGTTCAGGGGACACCCCTCGTCGATGACCCGCTCGTACACCGAGCCAGGCGGGACCTGGTAGGTCTTGCCCACCGCCAGTTCCTCGGCCGGTGCGGCCGGATCGGTGTAGAGAACTGCCATACGACGCGCCACGCCGTGAGCCGACGCGGCGGCCTGATCGGGGGCGAGCACCTTGTCCAGCAGGTGCACGTCGGCCGAGTCGGCAAGCTGGGGCACCAGGACCTGCACCACTTCCTCGGCGGTCTTCCGCAGGTCCAGGGTCGTTCCGATGCGCGTGCCGGCCTCGGCCAGGAGGGCGAAGCGCCGGCGCGCCTGCTCGGCCCGGACGTGGGCCTGCTGCCCTTCGGTGATGTCGATCAGGGAAGCGATCAGTCCCAGCGGTTGACCGGGGCCACCGAGCAGCGGGGCGTAGGAGCAGGACCAGGTCCGGTCGTGATCGGGGTCGGCGGGGGTGCGGCCGGCGCGGCGGAAGTCCACCACCGCCTCCCCCCGATCCAGTACCTGCCGCATCACCGTTTCCAGCTCGGCTGCATTGACCCCTGGCGCCACTTCGCCCACCCGCTTGCCGATGTGCTCGGCCGCGGGGATGCCGTTCATCCGCGCCAGGGCGTCGTTGACCCGCAGGTAACGCAAGTCGGGGCCGAGCATGGCCAGACCGATCGGGGACTGGGTGAACAGTCCCTCGAGTGCCGCCAGCGAATCCCGCATGTGCACCACGGCGGAGGTCTCGGCGGCGATGGCCAGGAGACCGGTCCGACCCTGCGCGTCCGCAGCCGGGCAGATCCACATCTCCATCTCCACGATGTGCCCGTCACGGTGCCGCACCGGCAGGCACCCGAGCACGGCTTCGCCCACCTTGACCTTCCGCGTCAGCTCGTCGGCCAGCTCCCTGTTCGCCTCGGGCACCAGGATCGGCGTCCCGTACCGGCCCAGCAGCTGCTCTGGTGCGTAGCCGAGCAGATCCTCGGCGGCGAGGGACCACTGCACGATGCGCCCTTCCGCATCGGCCCTCCACAGCGCGATCGGCAGCAGATCACGGAGCACCCCCGCGTACCCGACCGCCGGCTGGTCCGGCACATCACTCGTCGACGCGCGCGTGTCCACCACAGTGACCCATCCCCACGGCCATCGGTTCAGCACCCTCAGACGCAAGGTCCTCAGGCACAAGATCCTCAGAGGCAAACTGCTATCAACCAGGCTATCCGAGGCTTCCAGGAGGAAGGGCGGGCGCGGTCGGTGTCGTCGGTGTGGAGGGCTTGGCGCAGGGCGAGCATCTTCACCGGCAACAGCCGCGAGACCGACATCGCACCGGGCATGGACGACGAGAACCACTTCGCCCTGCTGGAGACCCTGGCCCAGGTCTGCAACACCCACGGGGTACGCCTGTGGCGCCAGTACCAGCCGCACCACACCGTCTGGTCCAGGCGACCGACTACGCCCCCGGCGACCCGATCCGGGACCACACCGGCACCCGGCGCCGCTTCGCCTCGCTGGAGCCGTACCCGCCCACCAGCGACCTCGCCCGGCGGCACCCCAAGGCGCGCCGCTACGTCTGCGCCGACGGCCACTCCATGCCCGCCCCCTCTGCCGGGTCCGTGTGGGACTCCGTGCACGGCCGGGGCAGCGGGCCGGGCGCGTTCCTGACCCCGCGGCTGAGAACGACCGGGGGGAGCGGCCGAGCTCAGAAGGCCGTTACCAAGGGTGGCGGGGGTCCTCGACAAGCGGGCGGCCGAGCCGCAGCTATGTGGGCGGTGACCAGCCAGGTCCAATGGTGCGTGACCTCAGGAGTACGGATCTTCGGGCGGGCCAGCCCAGAGTCTGCTTGGCCATCCGGAAGGTGTGCTCCAGGCCGAATCTGCGCGGGAGCGCCTGCCAGCGCTGCGCGGCGTACGCCGAGAGGGCTGCTTCGGCCGTGGTTGTCGTTACGCGAAGTGACCCTAGCGGCACCCGCAGTTGTGTAGGGTTGAAGGAGGTTCTGAGGGGGCTCGCATGTCCGAATTACTGACAGCCGCGGCTGTCATCGTGCCATTCGTCAGCTCTGCCGCGACGTCCTTCGCCGGCGCTGTCGTCGACTCAGCGCAGAGCAGGCTGGCGGACAGCGCGGTGGAGAGGGGGCGGGTGCTGCTGGGCAGAGTGCTGCACAGAGGTGCCGACGACCCGCCGCGGACCGAGCAGGACGCCGTCGCTGCCGCAACCATCGAGGAACTCTCACCGGACGACCGGGAGATCCTGGAAGGCGCGATCGGGGAATGGATGACCGACGGCGACGATCTGAGCGCCCGGTCCCTGCGGACGCAGATCGAAATCGCGCATCGCGAGTACCATGCGGGCGACCGGATCCAGGTGACGTCGCACGGCGACGGCTCGCCGGCCATCGGGAAGCTGGACACGGCGAACTTCTACTTCAACCCCCGCCCGGACCAGGGCGGCAGTAGTTGAGGGCCGAGCCGCCGGCGCAGGGCGGCACCGTCACCTCCGGGGACAACTCACCGGCGATCGGCTTCGTCGGAAAGCTGTTTCTCAGCGTGTTCGTCGGTGATGTCGTCGAGTTCGCCGACAAGGCGAAACGCTGGGGCGGCTGGAACTGGCCGCCGTTCCTGCTGGTCGTCTCGCTCGGCAGCTACGCCCTGATCAGCGCACCCGACGGGCCGCTGCGCCAGTTCCTGTGGGTCTACCTCGCCATCGGCGCCGCCGTCGGCCTGGCACTCGTGCGGCTGATCTCCCCCGCGGGCGAGAAGCGGGCCCGTCACTGGCGCGTCCTGATGTCGGCGACGGCAGTGATCTGCGCGGTCGCCGGCACGGTCGGCATGGACCATCTCGCGGAACACGGCGAGATCGACGTCACGGGGCGGACCGGTATCACCGCCGGCACGGTCACGAACGGCTCCCAGCTGCGGCTCATCGTCGACAGCCCCGCCGACCGCTCACGGCTGCGGCTGACGCTCACGATCCGCGACGCGGCACGGTCGTCGCAGTTCTGCGCACCGGAGACCAGCTACTCCGCCCAGCTACGGGGCAACGCGAGCACTCGCGTCGAGAACGTGCAGAGCGGCCGGACGATCGAGTTCCCGCTGGGCGGCCTGCAGGGCGAGATCGACGTGCGGATCACTCTGCTGACCGACGAGGGGTGCTGGATGAACCTGCTCGTCGAGGACGCCGTACTTCACGACTGAGAGGACACCGTGGCTGCCACCTCAAGAACCGGGCGCTCGGCCCCCCGCCTGCCCGGCCGTTTGCTCGTGATCGCCGCCGCCGTGGCCTTGCTGGCGAACCTCGCCTCCTGCTCCTCGAAGAAGCCGAATCCGGAGTTCCTCGGCGTGAAGCGGATCACGGTCGCGATGCACAACGACCTGCCCGGTATCTCGTACTCCAAGGACTACGTCCGTTCGGGACTGGACTTCCTCATGCTCCAGCACGTCGAGGGGGAACTCGACGTCACGTTCAGCGATCCCGTCGACGTCTCGTCCGGCGACAGGGTCACCCAACTGCTTGAGCACAAGGCCGACATGACGATCGCCTCGTTCTCCATCACCGCCGACCGCATGGACCTGATCGACTTCGTGGGCCCCTATCTCAAGACCCGGCAGGGATTCCTCGTCGGCCCGGAGGGCGCCGACGTCGAGCAGTTGGAGGATCTGAGCGGCACCAGGATCTGCACCTGGCAGGGAACCACCTCGCAGGAAGCGCTGGACGGCATCAGGGAGACGTCCGGGGCGGAGCCAGTCATCCTCACCGACGCGTCGGATTGCTTCGAGCAGCTCCTCACCGGCCAGGTGATGGCCGTCTCGACCGACCAGGCCATCCTGTACGGCTTCGCCCGGCACTACGAGAAGGAGGGCCTGCGCGTGGTACCGGACGTGACGATAGGAGCACCGCAGTACTACGGGATCGGGCTGCCGAAGGGGCATCCGGCGGATTGCCGCAAACTCGAGGCCTGGCTCAAGAAGCACGTGGGCACCAGCACCTGGATCAGGGACGTCGAGACGTCCCTGCCCGCCCTGACTGAGGAGAACCGGGCCTGGATCAGCAGCCACAAGCCGAGCCCCGAAGAGATCAAGGCACGGTCGTGTCGCGACAGCATCAGCCCCTGACCCCCGTGCTCCGCCCGGCGGCCCCGTACCTGCCCGGGTACGCCGGCAGGCACGGCGGCGTCAGCAATCAGTAAACCGACCACCGGTCCATTCGCGCGGGGAAGGACCACGCGCCTGGTCGCGGCACTCTTCGACGGCGACTGGACGGACGAGACCGCCGCTCCCGCCGCAGCCCCCCGGACGCCTTGGTAACAAGTGTTACCATGCGTGGTATGGCCAAGACACAGCTGGGTGCCCGTGTCGATGCGGACGTCGCGGAACTTGCGAAGAAGCGCGCCGCCGACCTGGGCTTGAGCATCGGCGACTACCTCGCCCGCCTCGTGCAGGACGACGCCAGCGGCCTGCGCGCCCGCTCGGTGGACGCCGCCGCCCGCTTCCTCGCCGAGCACCAGGACGTCTTCGATGAGGCCGAGGACGCCCAGACTCCTCAGGGAGCACGCGCCGCCTGATGGAACTGCACATCGACGTCCCTTGGATCCTGCAAGTTGCCGAAGCGGCCGGCGCGAACGATCCGGCTCCCGACGACTACGGCGTCCCTGTTGCTGCTGTCGCCCGCCACCGGGCCGAACTCTTCGAGCAGCCGGTCTATGACGGCCCCTACGCCAAAGCAGCTGCCCTCGTGCACACACTGGGCCGGTGCCACTGGTTGGAGCGCTCCAACATGGCCGTCGCTGCCGCCACCGGCGTCATGTATCTCGAGGCCGCCGGGATCCCCGTCAAGCCCGCCCGCGAGGACGCCGTCGCTCTCAAGGACCTGCTCCTCGACTCCAACTGCACCGCCGCGAAGATCGCTGCCCTGCTGCGGACCTGGCCCACCACCACCTGACACTCGCCCACACGGCGCCGCTCCCGGAGCGCCGTCAGCGGTATCGGTCGTGTAGGGACCCCTGGGCCGTTCGCCTGTACTGACGTGCCCGGTCGCATACCGAGGCGTACTCCGGAGGAACCGTGCAGTTCACCGTCCTGCCCGTCCGCACACGGCCCACTTCCCCGCGCCCAGGGCAAGCGTTCCTCGTCAGGGACAACTGGGACGCCCCCTTCAAGACGACCTTCGACCTGCTCTACGCCGACGCAGGCGGCGAGGTCCGGGAGATCGGCCCGGTGAAGATCGGCCGGTTCGGCATGACCGCACCGTCCGAAACCTCAGTGCCAGAGGACTTCGAGACCTGGACGGTGCTTTCTTCTCACTCGGACAGGACGACGCTTACCACGAATGACTTCGTGAACTGGGCACCGACGTGCAGCGCACGGTGCTGCCTACCCTGAACGACGTGTCCTTCGACCTGGACCTCTTCTCCCGTGCACGCAACGAGAGCGTGATGGGTACCTCTCTGCCCGGATCAGGTACTGCTCCGCTTCCAGGCCGCCGCGATCAGACCAGCACTGTGACCGAGACTGCGCAGCAACTGCCGGGCGACCTCGGAGGTCGGCCCTCTGCACGCCGCGCAACTGGACGAGCTGTTCATCGGCGTTGCCGATGAGACTGCCGATCCGCGCCCGCTGCTCGGGCGGCACCACCGCCCGCCACATCGTCCCCGACCCCGGCGCCCGTTCTCCTTGCCGAGCACACGCCACCGCCCGGCCATCGTCACCGACTGAAGTTCCTGGCGCACCCACCAGGGATCATTCGCGTACCCGGGCGGGCCGTCCGCTCCGCGACGCTGGCGGTCCTCCAACAGGGCGCCTACGCCTTGGTCCTCGACGCCACGCGGATCCCCCACCTGCGGGCGAAGGAACTGCCGACTGTGACGCACCGCGGCAACGTCGCCGGCGTCCACGACGCCTTGGCTCGCCACCGAGCTGAAGTGCCGCACCGACCTCGACGACGTGCCGCGCCTGCCGACTTATCGGCGACTCGATTTGTCGGACACCAGGCGCCCTGAACGGCCACGCTGGGCCCCATGGATCCCTGGTTGAGTGTCATCTCCGCGGCAAGCGGCTTGCTTGGCGCCGTTATTGGTAAGGGAGACGACGGCTGACGTCGCGAGGTGCCTGACTGGGCTCCAGCGGGTTTGTCCCCGCAGGCTGCCGAAGCCGAGCTCCCCGGGCTCGCCCAGGAGCGTCCGTGACGTCCTGGACATCACGGGTGCGCTCCCCTCGGGCTGGACCCAATGGAACGCCGGGTGCCGTAGGCATCCCTGACGAGCCGAATTCAGTAACGACCTTAGCGGCGTGGATGATCGTGGCCGGCATCAGCGTCCCGTGCGGTCGGTGACCCAGTGGGAATGTGTCCGCGAGGGGCGTGGATGGCGGCCGTAGGACGCCCACCATGTCTTGCGGCGACTCGGGGCCATGCCCGTTTACCGGCACCTATCGCTGAGGGACAGCGAGTTCGCGGCCGCGGTAGAAAGCCTCCCTCTCCTCGACGACGTGCGGGGCCATGGCCGCACGCCGCTGCTTCTCAGCCTCGGAGTCCCGCCAGGAGTCGCACAACTCCCTGGAGTCCCAGAAGGACACCCCGGTGATCTCCTGTCCGTCCTCGGACCAGTACGCGAAGGCGCGGCGCAATCCCTGTGGATAGGGGTCGGGACGCCATGCCCTCTCGAACTCCTTCAGGGTGCCTGGCCGAAGGCGGCGTGTGGTTACCCAGACGAAGTGCTCATCCATCTCGATCTCAGCCTCCTCCACAACGCCGGGCCGCCTTTGAGACTGCCTTTAAGGACCACCGTAGGCCCGAGGCGCCGCTGGCGCCTGCGCGGCTGTCTGCGCTGCTGCAGTCCGCCTCTTCGGCAGGGACGAGGGCCTTGCGGGCGACGGGCCATCCTGACCTGGCTGGAAGCGTCTGGCCTGACTCGGGGGCCGTCGGCGGGGGCCGACGTGCATCTGTGACGGGGAGCGTCCAGAGTGGACCGTAGCGGATGGTGGAATCGAAGCAATTCTGCGGAGCGGATCCTGTGTAGGTCTGTATGGCCAGCTCTTGCGCCGGGCAGGACAGGCGCGGTACGTGGAGGGAAGGTGAACGGCTACGGGCATTCCTCTCAGTCCGCAGCTGACGGTGCCGGGGCTGTCACCGGCGCGCGGCGCGGGTGTCGAGGCGAGCAGGGCGGTGGTGCGTCTGGCCCGGCTGCCGCTCGACATGGCCGCGGAGGGCGTGGGGCAGCTGACCGGGCTGTTGGGTCGTGCCCTATACGGCCGGCCGGCAGGACCGGGTGACCCGCTGCCCGCCGATGCCGAGATTCCGGTGTTGTTGGTGCATGGGCTGGCCGACGGGGCGTCAGTTATCCCGCCGTTGGAGCGCGAGCTGCGCGGGGACGGCGTGGGCCCGTTCATCCAGATCGGCTGCAACGTGTTCGGCCCGGACATCCGCAAGTCGGCCCGGTCGCTGAGCCGTCAGGTGGAGCTGGCGTGTGCTGGGGGTGCGGGACGGGCCGCGGTCGTGATCGGGTACAGCCTGGGCGGGCTGATAGCCCGCTACTAC
Organism: Streptomyces sp. PKU-EA00015; assembly: GCF_013387495.1. Classification (GTDB taxonomy): domain Bacteria; phylum Actinomycetota; class Actinomycetes; order Streptomycetales; family Streptomycetaceae; genus Streptomyces. Next base: position 38,886 of record NZ_JABZEE010000053.1, read on the forward strand.
GTGCAGCGGCTCGGCGGTGACGCGTACGTACCGCTGGTGATCACGCTGGCGACGCCCCACGGCGGGACCGCCACCGCCCTGCTGGCCCCGGCCCATCGGCGACTGCGCCAGCTGCGCCCAGGAAGCGAGTTGCTGACCGAACTCGCCGAACCGGCCGCAAGATGCCGTACTCGGTTCGTTGCCTTCTACAGCGACATGGACGAGGCCGTCATCCCCGCTGCCAGGGGCCGCATCGACCATCCGGACCTCAAGGCCCATAACATACTGGTGCCGGGCGTCGGCCATCTGACGCTACCCCTCCACCGACCGGTCATCGACGAGATGCGCACGCTGCTGGCCGCGGCCGAGGTCGCGTTCGCCGCACGTCACCCGGAAGGCGACTCTCCATAGCTCGACGGGGCACTGCGGCACGGCCGCCGTTTGGCCTACAGCATGAGCAGAACGGGGGACGCTGAAAGAGAGCCGGTAAACACTACACGTCAGCACCTGTGCGGGGGACACCTATGGCCTATCAGTGTTCTGGCCGGTGCCAGGACCGCCTTGAGGGGTCACCTCGTATCTGTCCTGGGCCGATATGCAGACCAGGGGCGAGCTGCTGGTCCACGCCCACGAGGATCCGCCTGCCCTGCGTGGCCCTGATGGGACAGGCCCTCGCCGCGCTCTGATCGAGGCACTCGTCGGCGGTCCGCCAGGTCTGCTAGAACCGGGCGGCCTGCCCCGCTCCCACCGCAGCGCCACCCATGACTCTCCAGCGCACAACGGCTTCACGGGCCGGCGCCCAGAGCCGGCCATTGGCGCTGCGCGCCGTCCGCCGACCACCCCTCGGCCAAGCTGGTCCGACGTCGTCTCCCGCGACTTCCGCAAGCGGCTGATCGTCCGCAAGGCGGCCGAGCCGGTCGCAGAAGCCGTGGTCAGCGGAGGACCCGACCGCACCGCGACCGTGTACTGGATCGAGACACGGCCCACTCACCGCGACCGTGGCTCGGGCAACCAGTTGCTCGGCCCAGGCCCTGGCCCTGCTGGCGGAGCAAAGTGCCACCGAGGTCAGCCTCATGATCGATGCCCCCGGCACCCCAGCCGGAACAGCCAGGCCGCGCCCCGCTCTTCAACTGGCTAGCTGGTCCGACACCCCCAGGTCTCGCAACCTATCGCGTGAGCCGGGGGGTGTGGCTGCGGCCCTGGAAGGCCACGTGTCCCCGCTGAAGCGCCGGTGACAAGCTGGTCAGGCAGGGATGCGTTCGGCAGCAGTGAGGATGCTGGAGCGTGCCTGATGGCGACGCTCGTAGGTCAGCACCCGCCGGGTGAGGCCCTCCTCGGCGTCAGCGAGCCGCTTGACGATCTCGTCCTCGTGCATGCTGTCGTAGCTGGGCCAGGGCTCCGGGCCGAGAAGGTCAGCGATCCGGTTCAGGATCGCGGGGCGGGTGGCGTGGGCGCGCTCATAGGCGCCGACCGTGTCCAGATCCCTTTGCGAGAGGTGCGGTAGCCGCTCGAGGATCTCCCTGGTGCTGAGCCTGCGGAAGTCAGGGATGGGCAACTCGTAGTCCCTGATGAACGCCCCCTCGGATGCTCCCTGGAGCCGGTCCGCACCCGGCATGCGCTCGGCCGTCTCCCGGAGCCAGCTGCTCCAGGCGCGGACCGCCTGCGCGGCGCCCGTGGCCTTCGCTCCCTCGGTGGTCTGGGCGGCCAGCATTGCTGCTTCAGCGCGCTGCTCGAGGCTGTTGCCGAGCTCTTCCAGCGCCTCCTCGTGATCGCGGCGGATCGAACTGAGCAGCTCCGAGCTGACGGCGTCCTGGGCCTCCTGGGCGATGCACTCGGCAGCCCGGCAGACTGCCACGGCGTACGCGGTGATCGCGTACTCGTCTTCGACGTTTTTCAGGAGCTGGTGCTCAGTTGCCCTTCCTCGGCTGCGGAACACGGCAGTGGGGACGGCCATGGTCATGCCGAAGGACAGCCGGGAGGCTTGCCCGGCCAGGCGCCAGGCATTTCCCAGAACGGACTCCATCATCCCGCGGGGCTGCATAGTTCCGAGACGTTCGTCGATGCGGTAGACGTACCCCCGGGCGTCGCCGACGCGGCGCTCCAGGCATTCCCGGTACTCCCCGGCGGGCGTGCCCGCGATGTGGGCTGTGAAGCGGTCGGCGAGCGCGGCTTCGGCCTTGCGGACCTCACGCAGTGCCGAAACGAGCATGTCTGAAGCTACGGCCATCACGTTTCCTTCGGCTGGGCGGTTTCGTTTGGATCAGCGGGCTGACCACAGGAAGATTCCTGCGATGTGGAGTCCGGCCAGGTAGATCGTGGCGGTCTTCTCGTAGCGGGTGGCGATGCCGCGCCACTGCTTCAGGCAGTTGATGCAACGCTCGACGGTGTTCCGCTGCTTGTAGGTCTCGCGGTCGAAGGCGGGTGGCCTGCGCCCTGGCTGCCCCTGCGGAGGCGGTGGCCCCGCTGGTCGGCCGGCACGGGGATGACCGTGGGGATGCCGCGTGTGCGCAGGTGCTCGCGGATGGAGCGGGAGGAGTACGCCACAAGCGGCTGCTCAACACCGAGCCCAAGCTCCGCGAGCTGTTCGCGAAACTCGAGGCCAAGCACGGGACGGTGCTGGTCGTGGTGGACAAGCCGGCCTCGATCGGCGCCTTGCCGCTGGTGGGCGCGAGGAACATGGACTGTCTGGTCGCCCTCTGCCGGGGCTGACGATGCGGCGGATCGCGGACCTCTACCCGGGCGAGGCCAAGACGGACGCGAGGGGATGCGTTCATCATCGCGAAGGCGGCCCGCGCGATGCCTCACACGTTGCGGGCGATCGATGGGCGAGGACGAGACGAACGCCGAACTGGAGATGATCGTGGGCTTCGACGACGACCTGGCCGGCGAGGCCATCCGGGTCGCGAGCCGGCCGCATGGCCTGCTGACGCAGATCCATCCGTCGTTGGAATGGGTGGTGGGGCCGCGGTTGCAGCACCCCGGCCGTCCTCACGCTGCTGGAACAGTTCGGGTCTCCGGCCCAGACACGCAAGGCCGGCAGGCGGCGGCTGGTCACGCTGCTGCGGCCGAAGGCGCCGAGGATGGCTGAGCGGCTGGTCGAGGACTTCTTCACCGCCCTGGACGAACAGACCGTCATCGTTCCGGGGACCGAGGCGGCCGCGTTGATCGTCCCGACCCTGGCCGCCTCGCTCACCGAGGTCCTTGACCAGCGCGAACTACTGGCCGGGCGGATCGAGGAACTATTGGAGGCTCACCCTCTTTCGAAGTCCTGACGTCGATATCGAGTACAAGGAGTGCGAACGCAGCGGCGTCCTGCGCCGCCGCACGCGCCGGACCGGCCGGTTCGAGTACCGCGCCATGCTGCCCGGCGAGATCAACGCCGAAGGCGTCGACGCCAACTTGAACGAAGGCATGCTGACCGTGAAGGTGCCCAAGGCCGAGGCCGCCAAGCTCCGCCGCATCGAGATCACAGCCGGAGACTGACCGCATGCATCCGTGCGCGGCCTGGCCGCTTTTCCGCGCCCTGGCCGGGCACGGATGGTGCCGGCGGTCTGGCCGCCAGGCGTGTGCCCGGGGCCCGGCAGGTCAGTGACGGAGAGGCTGCTCGCGCCGCATCGCGTCGGCCAGTTGCTGGCGGGCCACGTACAGTGCCGTGTCCAACTGGCGTGTGCCTGTTACCACGCACAGCGTGTATGACGCGTCCTGAAACTGGCGCCAGGTCTCCGCATTGCCACGGGACGCCACGCGCCGCCTGAGCGTCTCGCAGCGTTCGACGAGCTCTCGCAGGAGCGAAGGGTGCGCCCTCAGCATGACGGCCGCCTCCATCCTCGCCCGTTTGGACCTGCCTCCTCACTCATACGGTCGCAAGCCTCGGTGCCCGCCGCATCCGGAAGCCGAGCAGTCCGCCTGGTCATGCATCGGGATGCGACAGTTGCGCGTTTGACGAATCGCGGCTGGCGTCTGCACATGCGGCGCACGGACACCGCATGGCTGAACCACTGGTAGACGGGTGGAGCCGGTCGCGTGATCCCGCAGGTTGTGCACCATTCGCAGGCAGCGCAGGCAGCGCAGGCGTCGGCGGGGAATCGGGCCTGCTCCCCGGCCCGTCCGGGTGATTACCCTGCAGCCAATCCGGTTGACGGCCGGCAGCGGCGCGCCAGCACCGCACCACTGGTTCCCCGAACAACTCAAAGACGCTCACCTGGCGAGGTCAAGCACCACAGCGGACGCTACCGCGAGGATCCCGGTGGTCACCGCGACGTCGACTGACACCGACCGCCCGTTGCATGACACCAGCCACGTCCGCGCGACAATGCTCAGCGGCATCTTTGTGATCATCAGACTCAGGTGGGGGCCAGTAGGCTCTGATCAAGGCCGCCAAGGGCTTCGTGTCACCATTGCAAGCATCCACGCACTACCCAACGACGGATTATGTGTCGTCGATGTGGTCGAAGCCGCGCAGCGTCCGGGGCAGCTCCGGCGCGCAGCCGCATGAGATGAACGGCCGTGTCGCCGGATTCTTCGCGACGTCCGGGGCGCGCTTCCCATGAGCCTGCTTCGTCCGGGCGTCGATCTTCGAGAACCAGTGATGGCGCGATCAGAAAGTCCGGTACTGGACGGCCAGCCTCTGGTCACTGGTCGTAGGGCGCGACTGTTCGACGGTTGCTGCACACTTGATCCCCCATGGGCGATGGACACAACCAGGGGACGGGCCGCCCGGATCACCGACCACCGCGGGGGCCTGGCGACGCCGGCGCTGTACGGCATCGAGGTCGAGACGGGCATCGCGTCCACCATCGACGAGGCGGAGGTGTTCGCGCGCCGGATCGCGCCCCTGCGCAGCTACCTCGGCGCCTACACTGGCGCCTTCCGCGAGGGCGACATCGTCCACCTCTCCGGGCGCCTGGTGCACATCCAGGGCCCCGGGCACGTCGGCGGGTTCGCGCCCGCAGTACCCCGCCGAGCTGTACACGCTGCCCGCCGACCGGTTCGCGCTGGACGGCACGCAGCGCGCCCTCGACGTGGGCTGCGGCCCGGGCACCGTGGCCCTGGAACTGGCCGGCCGGGTTGGCTTCGTGTTCGCCGTCGACCCGGCGGCCGGGATGCTCGAGCAGGGCCGGGCTCTCGCCGAGGAGCGGGGCGTGCGCAACATCTGGTGGCAGCAGGGCGACTCAAGCACCCTGCTTGCCATGGGCCTTCCGCCGCTCGACTCAGCGGTCATGGGCAAGTCCTACCACTGGATGGACCGCGTCCAGGTCCTGGACGACCTGAACAAACTCACCATTGAGCGGGCCGGCGTCGTCATCCTCTCGGCCGGGCCGCCCGGCACCACGCCCCTGCCTGGGCCGGTGGTCGCCGAGGTCCGCGCCGCCTACCTCGGCGCCGTGCGCCGGGCCGGGAGGGGGGTGTACCCCGAGCCGGAGGAGAGCTACCAAGCCACGGTGGAACGCTCGCCGTTCTCGGCCGTCGACGTGGTGCCGTTCGACCAGGTCGTGGTGCGCAGCCTCGGGGAGCTGATCGGGCTGCAGCTGAGCAACTCCTACTCCACCCCGGCCCAGCTCGGAGAGCGGCGGGAGGCGTTCGAGGAGGACCTGCGCGAGGCGCTGCTGAAGTTCGACTCCTCGGGCCGGTACGAGGAGACCATCCACACCGAGGCGCTGATCGCTACCCGACCGTAGCTGGGTAGACGCTGATGGAAAGCGACCGTGAACGGCACGGCTGGAAGCCGCACCGCCTCGACCACATCCGCAAGCACCGTGCGGCCCGCGCCGCCGTCGGCATCTGTTTCGGTACCTACTTGACCGCCCCGGTGCCGTTTCAGTGCCCGGTTAGGATCTGCTGGTTCAGCCGGTCCGCCACCCGTTGGGTGCGGATGCAGACCTGGGTGCCCTCAGACCCGCCAGTGATCCCGGTGAACACATCGTCGCCGAGCGGCGCGAATACCGTGTCGGCGCTGCTTCGCATCCCGATCCGCTCCAGGAACTGGTCGAAGATCACGCCGCGTTGCTCCGGCGCCCGGGCCAGCAGCGCCCGGTTGGTCTCGAACCCGGGCAACGGCCGGTTGCCGGGAAACGGCGGGCGTTCAGCCAGGAACGCCTCCCACTGCGCCCGGTGGGGGCCACCGCGCCGGACGTCCACGATCACGCCGAGGTCTGCCTTGGGCACATCCCAGGTGAGCACGTGCTGCATCCCGCCGCCGCGCTGCGCGCCCCGTCGCAGCCCGTAGACCGCGCCGGTGTCCTGTTCCAGCGTGAGGTAGAAGCCTTGGCCGAGATCCTGGTGCGCGCCGGCAGCGTGCGTTACGTCGATCCGTCCCCGGTCCAGGGGACCGATTCCTTGGTAGCCGGTCTGATCGGTGCCGTGGTGCAGCCGGACGCGTTCCTCCGTCGCCAGCCGCCGGGCCTGCGCGCCGGCCCGCCATGCGGCGAATGCCTCGGCGCCGAGAGCCGTCAGCGCCAGACCGAACGCGACTAGGTCGGCCTCGGCGTTCATCCGGGCGTGCTCGGCACTTCCCGGCGTGACCAGTTCGGTGCCGGGGCTCACCGCTGCGCCCTCAGCCGCTGCGAGCACTTGGGCCTCGCGGTGGCTGCCATAGGCCTCTACGCCGGCCGCGGTGGCGCCCACGGCGAGCAGCGCCAGCAGCGAGGCGCCGCTGGTGAACGGCGCGAGCAGGGCCGCGATCTGCTGTACGTTCTGCAATGCGGCCCGGGCCAGGGATCGTTCGATGGCGTGCCCGACGGCGGCCGACTCCGCTGCCCGGTGCGCGAAGCCGCCGACCCAGCGGGTGCCGCCGACCGATGCCTGCCCGGCGTAGAGCTGCCGGATCAGTGGTTCCAGGTCCAGAGGGTCCAGGGCAGCGCCAAGGTTGCCCCGAGTGGTGGCGATGTCGGCCAGGGCCTGGCGCAGCGGCGCAGTCAGCCGGGTACGGGCGGAGCCGGCGTCGTTGTCGATGACGAAGGCCTCGGTGCGGATGCTGGAGCCTGCCCGGACCAGCCCGTACAGCGCCGGGTTGACGGCGGTCAGCCGCACGATCGCCTGGCTGGCCGCCTCCCGGCCCTGATGCACGTCCGCGTACGGCACGGTGGGGTGCAGCAGGATGTCGCCGTGCGGCACGTCGGCCGGTTCCTCGGTCAGCTGCGGCGGCTGGCCGGCCTGGAACGGCACCTGGTACTTGACCGGGCGGCCGGTCCAGTCCGGGTCGACGTCACCGCCGTCGCCGATCCGCCAGCCGACCCGGGCCTGCCGGGCTGCGTCCTGTGCCCGCTGCAGGTTGGACAGCGCCGCGGCGGCCGCCTGCAGTCCGGCGATCCGCCCGGCCTGCTCCCCGGTCGGTGGCCTCAGGTCCGGGCCGAGTGCGCTGAGTTCCCGATTCACCAGGTCCTCGTTGACCCGTAGGTAGTGCTGGCCGAGCGCGGTGATGTCGGCCCGGAACTGGTTCTGCAGGTCCCGGTAAGGCCGGATCCCGATCAGGTGCGCACCGCGCCGGATGCAGGTGCCCCAGAGCTGCGGGTTGGCGTCCGCGAACCGGACCAGCCCGGCCGCGTCCAGGCTGCCCCAAATTCGCTCCAAGGCGGCCTCGTCGCTCGGACCGACCCAGGTCTGGTTCAGCACCACGTTGATCAGCCGCAGCCGCTCCGCATCGTCGATCCCAGCGAAGCTGGTGATCGCCGCGACAGCACCAGGGGTTCGGGCGTCGCGCTGCACCGGCAAGATCCCATCCGGCTGTCCGGCCATCAGCGCGGCCACACTGCGGTTGCCGACCAGCCGCTGCAGCCGGGTGACCAACTGACGGTCGCAAACACCAGAGTCGGTCGGGCGGGCGGGCTCTGAAGTGCAGGTGGACCTCGGTCGGCCACTGGGCTGCTCTCGATCGACCTCACGTGGGCTCAATCCCGGACCCCCTTACTCGGAATCACTCTATCCCCGGCGGCCGCGCATAATCAGGCAGTCGTTTCATCGCCGGACCGATCAAGTAGGCGCCTGCTTGCTGTGCGGATGTGATCTCAGCGCGACACTGGGGAGTCCTCGGCCGTACCCCGCCCGCCAAAGCTCGGTATGACCTTCGGGCTCCCCTTTACGTGCCGGGGCCACGATGGTCGGGCGGAGAGTACGTGTCCTGGCTTTGACCGCCACCCCCCGCGAAGAAGTCCAGCATGCCGAATGCACCGGCAGGTGACCGTGGATGCTCCGCTGCGCATCCTGCACCCACCTCTGGCGGGAAAGCCGATCCGGCACTTCCAGGAGTCACACGAAGAGCCCCGCGATCAAGAACTGAGCCGACACCACCCATGCCGCACAACGCACCCTGCAGCGCCCCTCCGGAGTCTGGCCAGGGCGCTGCACTGCACCTTCAGGCTGCGAGGCCGGCAAGGAAGACGAAGCCACCGCCCACCGCAGCAAGCAAGAAGGAGAGCTGCACGAAGCGGTGCTTGCGCCACGCGATCTTGCTCATGTTGATGAGCTGATTCGACAGCACGGGAAGGATGTCCTGCTGCTGGAGGGCGGCCTCGAGATCTGTCGGCTTCCAGAACTGCAAGTGGCCGAAGTAGATGAAGGACTGGCCGGCCTCCTGTTCCAGAGCCGAGCGGGAGCGGAGCCGGGGGACGACCACGAGGATGGCCAGGACGGCTCCGGCGAGGATCAGCACCCGCCCCAAGGTGAAACGCCCGGTCAAGCTCGGCATCCTCGTGGAGATCGACACTGGCAGCTTCGTCAGGAAGCAGTAATCCGACCAAGGCCCGCGACCAGCAGCCCTGCCCCAACGTCACCTCGAAACGAACCGTCCTCTCACAGGCACAGGCCGCCCGCGTCGTGGAGGACATGCGACGGCCGGGGCGCGGCCGTGTCCGGAACTCCCTGGTGCTCGGCTCCTGATGGATGATCACATGGTCTTCACACCGCATCGGTGGCACGAACCGACGACAACGAAAGCGAGTTCACCCATGGCAGTGGGACGAAGAGTGTTCCTCGGTGCCTTCACCGCGGGCGCGGTCACCGTCGCCGCGGGCTCGGAGGCCGCGGCCGCCGACAGCGAGTACACCCTGTACACCTCGCCGGCCCAGTTCTACGGGGCGTCGACGACGGCGCACACCGTCACCATCAACCACAAGGCTCCTTCCGGGGACACCGCGGCGCTGAACGTCACGTCCGACAACCCGGCCACCTCGGCCATGTACCTGACCGGCGTGGAGACCTCGCGCGGCACACTGAAGATCTCCCACAAGGGATACGCCGACGGCTCGGACCCCGGGGCCTCCGGTCTCTCGATCGACCTCAGGACCGCCGGGACCGCCGCGCAGGGCATCTTCGTCACCGCGACCGACGGTCCGACCAAGGGTGCCCTGATCGTCCTGCGGAACAACCCGGGGGTGGAGGACCTCGTCGTCAAGGGCACGGGCCGGACCGGCATCGGCATCGCCCGCGGCGCCACGCCCCAGTCCCAGCTCCACGTGGTCGCGGCGGTCGACGCCCCGTCCGCCATCCTCGCCGAGGGCGCAGTGCGGCTCGCCAACGTCCCCGCCGCACCGACCAACGCGCCCGCCGCGGTCGGCGGCGGCTCCCTCTTCTCCCAGGACGGCAAGCTGTTCTGGAAGGGCGGCAACGGCACCGTCACCGAAGTCGCGCCGGCGTAAGGGGAGGACGAGAGTGCAACTGACCCCCGAGGAGCTGATCTCCGAGTTCCACGACGCCGTCATGGAGCTGTACTTCGCCCGCAAGCGCATCGCCCACCTGGAGGCGGAGAACGCCGAGTTGAGGGCACGGCTGGAAGCGGCGGAGACGAAGTCCGGCACGGACCCGGCCGCCTGAGCGGTACCGGTCCGAAAGCCGGCGGCGTGAGAAAGCCGGCCGCATGAGAAAGAGGGCCTCCGCCACACGGCGGAGGCCCTCCTCAGCTGCGTACGGCCGTTACGCCGGAACCGACGCCACGCCCGGAGGAACTTCTTGCCGTTCACCCGCCGACCGCCGCAAGGCCCTGCTGGAGGCCGCCACGGCCTCTTTCGCCCGCCGAGGCGGCGGCGGTGCGATCCAGTCGATCAAGGACAAGGTGAAGACAGAACACGCAGATCAGACCTGCACAGGGACTTGGACGAGCTGCTGGCCAGCCTCAACCGCACCTTGCGCGGGTGGGCGAACTACTTCCGGCACGGGGTGTCGAAGGCGGTATTCAGCACGGTCGATGACCACGCGTGGCATCGCATCGTCCGCTGGATCTTCCACAAGCACTCCCGGCTCAGCTGGAGGGAACTGCGCCGTCGGTTCTGCCGACCGGGCCGTTGGAAGCTCATCTACGACGGAGTCGAGTTCACCGGCGCGCCCAGTGTCAAAGTGATCCGCTACCGCTACCGCGGCAGCAACATCCCGACTCCGTGGACACCACGACCGGCAGTCGCCAGTACCGGCGACTGACCATCGGCCAAGGCACGTGGAGCGCCCGTTGCGTGGAGACACGCACGGCGGGTGCGGCGGGCGGGTCGGGGAAACGGGCTGGTCGCAAGGCCAGTACCGCGCCCCGGCCCGACCCAACCCAGCCGCAAACGGCGGTGATCAGTCCTCTGACGGTCATTCCCCGGAGACCTTCTCCAGCTTATTGATCTGCTCGGTCACCAGGCTGTCCGGCAACTCGACGGACGCGCCGGTGCCACTGGCGGTGAGGAACAGCACGATGGTGGCACCGCTGCGTACGACCGCGATGGGTTCCGGCGATTCGCCCTTGGTTGTCAGCTGGAAGGCCACCGCGTCGTCGCCCGCGTCGGGGCGGTGATGGCTTTGACGACGGTGCGGGCGGGCACACCGCCGTCATAGGAGGTGCACCTTTTGAGAGAGGTACGGAGGTCGGAGAGAATGCGCTCGGCGTCGGACTGCTCGTATGCCATGAGGCCAATGGTGGTGGCGGAGCCGGCCGAGGGGCCGGAGGTTGCGTAGGCCAGCTTGCCGACAACGGCTTGGGGAGACGGGTCGAGGTCGGCGACACGAACGTTCTCGACCGGCTGGCAGACGGCAGGTTCAGCGATGGAGCCGCCGTCGGGCTTCGCGGGCGGCCAGTCGGTGATCTGGAAGCCGTCCGCGTCAGCGCCGGAGAGTGCGGCGGACGTCAACCGGTCGGTGCTGAGGGCGTCGGCGGGGGCCTGGGTCTGAGTCTGCTTGGTCGTCGCGGATGCCTGCGGGGAGGAAGGGTTGCTCTTCGCACCGGTGCCGCCGTTGCTGGTCCCGCCGCTGCCGCATCCGGTCAGGAGAGCCGCTGTGAAGAGCACTGACATCGTCGCCTTGACCCGCACTTGCTGACTCCCAACTCTCGGCATTCGTTGGTTCGATCTTTCCGGGCGGGGAGTCGTGGGGGTATCGGTGAGACTACGTAATCTCGTCGCGGAGTTCGGCGCGGGCGCGGAGTTCGGCGAGGGCGGCCCGGGACGTGACACCGGTCTTGCGGTAGATGCGGGCGAGATGGGTCTCGACCGTACGGGGGCTGAGATAGAGCCTGGTGGCGATGGCGGGGGTGGTGAGGCCTTCGGTGACCATGGCGGTGATCTCGCGTTCGCGCGGGGACAGGGACACGACGCCCGGCCGGTCGCCTGCGGCGGCGGACATGGCGGCGCTGACCTCGTCCGCCAGGTTGACCAGCTGATGGGCCCCGCCTGCCACGGCAAGGTGCCGGGCGCGCTCCCACATGACGCGGGCGCGCTCCGGGTGGCCGGTGGCCGCTGCCAGGGGGGCGGCGAGCAGCAGGGTGCGCGCCTCCCAGAGCGCCGATCCGCCACGGGCCGTCTCGGCCACCGCGAGGTCGGCCAGCTCGGCCGCCGCCGCCGTGTCACCGTGGCCGAGCGCGACATGGGCGGCGCTGCGCAGGGCGGAGGCTCGCTGCGCAGGCAGTCCCAACTGCTCGGCCTCCTTCCGGGCACGTTCCGCCCAGGGCACGGCTGCGGCCGGGTCACCCAAGACGACCGTGGAAGCCACCAGCGCCTCGATGAACAGCGGTCGCATGGACGGCTGGAGTCGGTTCAGGTCGTCGCCGCCCGCACGCAGCAGGGCCGCCCGTGTGCGCGCGGGATCGCCGACGTGGATCGCCGCGTAGCCGAGCAGGCACCAGGCGATGGACGCCCACCAACTGGTGCTCGTTCCGGCCGCCGTAACCGCTTCCTCGGCCACCGCCAGTCCTGCCCGGTCGCCGGGCGGGAGGGTGTGGACCAGGGCATGGGCTTTCTTGGACAGGACCAGTGCCAGCAGTTCGTCGCTGCCGATGCCACGGGCGATGGTCTCGGCTTCGTCTGTGAGTTCTACCGCCGAGGTGAGTCGGAGGGTCTGGATGTGGACATGCGCCTTGCACAGCAGCAGGTGCGGCAGGACGTGGAGTTGGCCACCGCGCCGGGCGATGGCCAGGCCTCTGTCGGCGTGCCGTTCCGCGTCGGCGTACCGTTCCAGGAAGGTCTCCGCCCAGCCGAGGCGGGCCAGTGGCTCGCACAGGCCCGCGAGATCGTGGTCAGTCAGTGCGTCGACGAGCGCCGCCGCGCGATCGGTGACGTCCCGGGCGGCCGGCATGACGCCGTCGTGCGCCTCCCCGAGGGCCGCGACCGCGAGGGCGCCCGCCTCAGCAACCTCGTCGCCCAGCGACCTGGCCAGCTCGAGGGCGCGGAACAGGTCGGGACGCACCTCCCGGTAGTCGGTGGCGTGCGGCGCGGAGGAGCCCAGTTCAAGACCGAGTTCGATGGCCTGGGCCGGGGATGGACCGGGCGTACGGGAGAGTTCGCGGCGGAGCAGCGCGACCGCCTCTGTGTAGCGGCCGAGATGACGCTCCATCACAGCGCAAAGCGTCACGGCGGAAGCCCGTAAACCGGCAGCACCCGCGTCGCCCGGCGGTGACATGGCAATCACCTCGTGCAGCAGGTCCCGGCTTTCGCGCAGGCCTCCGCAGACACCCAGCGCACGCGCCCTCCACAGCATCAGCTCACGCCGCCGCGCGGCGTACTCCGGTGTGTCCGGCAGATGCCGGAGCGCCACCTTCAGCCAGTGGGCGCAACTCGCGGGGGCGGTGGCGGCGGATCTGTCGGCCGCCTCGGCAAGTACGGCTACGGCCTCCGGGTCCCATCCGGTCAGCGACCGTTCGACGTGGTGGGCGCGTTCGGCGGCGGACGCCCCGGCTTCGGCCAGTCCGGCCGCGGCGAGGCGGTGCATCCGGGTCCGCAGGCCGGGGTCCATGCTCTCGTGCACAACGGCCCGCAGCACCGGGTGGCGCAGTGTCCACCGCCCGCCGTGGCCGGGGCGCAGCAGATCGCGGCCGGCCAGCACCGCCAGGTCGGCGTCAAGTCCGTCGGCGTCGGACTCTTCCCGGCCGGTCACTACGGCGAGCAGGGCTGAAGTGGCATGGTGACCGAGGACGGCCACCGCCTCGGCGGTACGGCGCTGTGCGGCGGTCAGTTCATGCCCCGGTCCTCGGCCCGCCGGCAGAACTCGGCCATGATTCGGCTCTTGCCGATCCCCGCAGCCCCCGTGAGGTCGACCAGCGACGGCCCGCCGCCACTCCCGGGCACCCGGTCGAGCACCGCCTCCAGGCGAGACAGCTCTGCCGCCCGGCTCACCAGCGGAGTCATGCCGCCCACACCATCACGTCCCCCGCGCGTACCGCACTTGGCTGTTGGAGAGTTTACGTACACCTATCTTGCCGACTCCGGGCGGACCGAGCAGGGCCGCGAACGAAAAGTCGTACTCGTCCAGCGTCTTGTGGTGCGGGAGCCTCGACAGCCGCAGGGCCTGGCGGAAGCGCCTGTCATCGCGCACGGCCACCCTGGCGGAGGTCGGCGACGACCGAACCCGCTTCGCGAGCGCTGCTCTTCCACTGCCTTCAGAACGGCCAGATCTCCGACGAGACGACCGCCTTCCCGAACCAGCTGACAGCACAACTGACTGCTGCAGCAGCTTGACGCTTATCCGCGTGGGAGGCCTTGTCGGCGGCCACGGTGTCAGGGCGGGTCCGGGGCCGGCCGACCGGACCGCGGACCTTGATGTGCTCTAGGACGGCGGTGGAGCGGGGACTGTCAGCGGCCTGGCCAGATGTTGCCCCCTGCCCGCCCGGATCGCCGAGCGCCTGAACCAGAGCGGCCCGACGGTCAGCCACGGTGGCGCGGACGGAGCGGGACGGTCTGGTGTCCGTCGCCGGCGACCGGCACTTGGAGCTGACGGGCGAGGGCCGCCACCTGGCGACACGCGTGATGCGCAAGCGCCGTCTCGCGGAGGGCCTGCTCGTCGACGTACATCGGCCTGGAGTGGGAGAACGTTCACGCCGCGGCCTGCCGCTGAGAGCACGTGATGAGTGAGGCCGTCGAACGCCGCGTCCTGGACGCTGCGGCACCCGACGCAGTCGCCCGACGGCAACCCGATCCCCGGCCTGGAGAAGCTCGGCGGTCCCGTCCACCGGTAACGGCCGAGCAGAACCCTCCCTCGATCCCCATCCACAGCAGGAAATCCATTTCACGCTCGTCACGAACAGGGCGCTCTTCTAGAAAACTTCTCTACTTCAGGTGCATTAGGGTGTCTGGCATGACGTCAACGAGACCGAACCATGTCTCCTAAGCAGCAGCGAGGCGAGGTCACCGTCGACCGTCTCTTGACGGCCGCCCTCGAGGTGTACGCCTCATCGGGTCAGCAGGGGTTCACGGTGAACGCGGTCACCGAGGCCAGCGGCGTCAGCCTCGGCAGCCTCTACCACCATTTCGGCAGTTTCGACGGTCTCGCAGCAGCCCTTTACATCAGGTGCATGGAGGAGTTGTTCGACGAGTTGACTGCTGCCGTGACCCGTACTCGCACGGCCCACACCGGTGTCCGCGCGCTCGTCAGGGCCTACCTGCGCTTCACCGAGGAGCGGCCCGCCGCCGCGCTCTTCATCCACGCCTCCGCGTACTCCGGATATCTCGCGGCTCACGCCGACCGAATCCGCGCCGCCAAGGCCGTCATGCTGGGAGGCATCGTGGACTGGATGCGGCCACGGATCGAAGCCGGCGAGATCCTGCCCACTCCCGAGCCTCTGATCGAGGCCCTGGTCATCGGACCGGTTGCCGAGACTGCGCGTCGCTGGCTGTCCAACACGTACGACATCGACCTCGCCCAGGCAGCGCGGATCCTTCCCGAC
The DNA here is from genome assembly GCF_013387495.1 of Streptomyces sp. PKU-EA00015. Taxonomy (GTDB): domain Bacteria; phylum Actinomycetota; class Actinomycetes; order Streptomycetales; family Streptomycetaceae; genus Streptomyces. The sequence goes on from NZ_JABZEE010000053.1 coordinate 53,983, forward strand.
CGGATCTGGCGGTCCCTGCGACCGGACTTGGAATAGGTCTCTTCGTGGCGGACGCGATCTCTCCCCCCAGTAGGGTTCGACAGACCAGCATCCTGCTTCATATACGCCCCCCATCGGGCCACCCCGCCCAACCGGCGAGCGGAACCCAGTGACCGCTGTTCAGGCGATACCCCGCACCCCTGTCAGCGTCTTGGCCTGTTCCCAGAGCCTTTGCGCCAGGGCCTGGTCTGCTGCGATGGGTTCGAGGGCGACGTGCCGGTCGGCATCGAAGTAGCGACCGGAGGCGTCGCCGGGTTCGAGCGCGAGCCGGGTCACGGGGGCGGCACCTTGCTCAGGGGCAGTCCAGGAACGCTTCATCACCTTCAGGAGAAGGCCCAGCATCCCGCCTGGGTCTCCAAGGTCGGTCCTGATCACGCCCGGGTGGATCGCGTTGATGGTCACGCCCGTGCCCTGCCAACGACGGGCGAACAGCGGTACCATGAGAAGGTTGGCGAGTTTGGTGGTGCAGTAGGTGCGCATCCGGTGGAAGTCGCCGCCCACGGGCGTCTGATCTATGTCGAGCCGCCCTTTGACGTACAGACCGGCACTGAGTTGGACGACCCTGGTACGGCTCTCCAGGAATCGCTTCTCCAGCAGGTGGTTGAGCAGAAACGGCGCCAGATGATTCACGGCGAACGCCTGCTCCAACCCGTCTGGGGTGCGTACCAACCGGGCAGGCCACACGCCGGCGTTGTGCACCAGCACGTCGATCTGCTCGTACCGCTCCATCAACTCGTCTGCCACCGATCGCACCTCGGAGAGCACGGACAGATCGCCGACCACCAGACCGACGGAGCCGCCCAGTGCCGCGGCCGCCCGCTCACCTCGTTCCCGGTCCCGGGCGACGAGCACAACACGGCAGCCCCGCCTGACGAGTTCGGAGGCCACTGCGTAGCCGATGCCTCGGATACCACCTGTCACCACCGTCGTGAAGCTGTCATCCATACCAGGGACATTAGCGGAAGCTTAGAAAATTTTTCTAGAAAAAGGCTTCAATTGCTTGCCCCCCTCGCGCACACTGGGCCGGGGGTCGGGCGGCTGCGCTCTCGGCCGCTGCCCGTTGTTTGCGCGGAGATGACCATCCGGAGGAGTGTCGATGAAGTTCCGCCGCTGGTGCTGTCCAAGCCGCCCCATTGCCGGGAGCCGCCGAGCCCGCCCTGGTGGAGAAGGTCACCCCCGGCCCTTCCTTGGCGACTGTCCTGCTCTCGCGGTGCCAGATCACGTCGGCGCAGCCGTCCAGGACGATCCGGTGCTCGGCGGGCACCGATAGAGTCCGCCGTCACAGACAGGCGAAGCCCGCCCGGCCCGCCGGAGACTCCTGATAGCCCACACGTGTGACGACACGCCCATCGACATTCCAGGGACCGGCCGATCGAGCCCCCGCCTGGCGTGAGTCGATCACCGTCCTTAACTCGTGATTTTTTTGAACGTGTACGTTCAGCGAGCGGTCGCCGGGGTGGATCTACTGGCTGCGATTCCACGGAAAGTGCCGTGTCCTAGGTCGAATTCGGTATCCAGAGGGGGTCGGGGGCATGACTGTCCTCGCATCGGCTCGTGCGCGCGTCAAGAACTTACTGGTGACCTTGGTCGTCGCCTTGCCGGCGCTGGGGGTGGCGCCGCCGGGGTGGGTCATGGCGGCGGGACCGCAGGCGGGTGCCGACTCGGCGGTGAAGGGCCCCGAGCACCCCGAGGGCACGTCGTTCAACCCGAATCAGATCAAGGACATCAAGGCGGCCGACCCCGGCTCCGGGGTGAACCTGGTCGAGGCGCCCTCGGCGAACAACAGTGGTGAGGCGCGGTTGTCGTACCCGTTGGAGGTGCCGAAGGGCCGCGCGGGCCTGGAGCCGAAGCTGGCCGTCACCTACAACTCGTCGGGGACGAACGGGTGGCTCGGCGTCGGGTGGGACGTCACCACCCCGGTGGTCACGGTCGACACGCGGTGGGGTGTGCCGCGCTACGACGCCGGACTGGAGTCCGAGACCTACCTGCTCAACGGCGAGCAGCTGACCCCGGTGGCGCACCGGAGCGCGTTGCGGGCGCGCACTGCGGAGAAGGTGTTCCACTCCCGGGTGGAGGGCCGCTTCGACCGGATCGTGCGCCATGGCGACAGCCCCACGAACTACTGGTGGGAGGTCACCGACAAGCAGGGTGTCCGCACGCTTTTCGGCGGCACGGCCGACAGCACGCTGGCCGACGGCACGGGTCGCGTCGCCACCTGGGCGGCGCGGGAGGTCCGCGACGGCAACGACAACGTCATGCGCTACCGGTACGCCAAGGTGGCTGACGGCGGCACGGAGGGCTCCGCGGTGCCGGGCAGCGACCTGTACCCGCAGAAGATCACCTACACCGGCCGCGGCGACACCGACGGCAGGTACTCGGTGACGTTCATCCGGGACCGTGAGCGCGGCGAGCCGCGCCGGGCGGACGTGCGGATCGACGCCAGGTACGGGCTCAAGAAGGTCACCGCCGACCTGCTGCGGCGCGTCGAGGTCAAGCTGGACGACCAGCTGATCCGCGCCTACGAGCTGAACTACCGGACCGGCGCGTTCGCCAAGACGCTGCTCACCTCGGTGTCGCAGTTCAGCGAGAGCAACCAGCTGTTCAACACCCACACGTTCGACTACTTCGACGACGTGCGCGACCAGTCGGGCAACTACAACGCTTTCGCCGACGCCGCGGGTTGGTCGGTGCCGGATGACGACCTCGGGGTGAACATCCGGGAAGGCGAGGCCAGCGCGATCTCGGCGAACACGTCGGTCGGCTTCGGCGCGCACCTGTTCGCGGGCTACAACGTGCAGGGGCTGCCGACCAAGGAGGGTTCCGTCGGGTTGAAGGTCGGGTTCAGCGCGGGCCAATCCGATGGCCTGTCGACGCTGACCGATGTGAACGGCGACAACCTGCCGGACAAGGTGTTCCGCAAGAAGAACGACGTGTTCTACCGGCCCAATCTGGCCAAACCGGGTGGTGAGCCGAAGTTCGGCGACACGCCGGTCAAGCTCGCCAACCTCCCGGGAATCTCGACCGAGCGCACGCTGTCCGGCACCATCGGCGTCGAGTCGTACGTCCTCACCACCTCGGCCCAGCTGGACTTCGTGGGCACCACGACCACCTCGGACCGGTTCTTCAGCGACGTCAACGGCGACGGCATCACCGACCTGGTGAACAACGGCGGCGTGCTGTTCGGCTACCTGGACGCCCATGGGCAACCCGCCTACAGCGCGGACTCCACCCGCACCCCGGTGCCGGTCGGGGGCGGCGCGGTGACCGGCGAGATCGTCGGCGATCAGACCGCGCAGTTCAACCAGCAGGTGGACAACTCGCCGCTGCTGGACACGGTGCGCCGCTGGGTCGCGCCGTTCGACGGCAACGTCCGCGTGGACGGCCGAGTGCAGCTGACCCACGATCCCTCCCCGGCGCGGGCGGCCTACACCAAGGCCGACGGCGTGCGGGTCACCATCCAGCACAAGGACGCCGAACTCTGGGCGCAGCGGATCGGCCCCGACGACCACACCGAGTTCACCCCGGGCAATGTGGCGTCGATTCCGGTGAAGAAGGGAGACGCGCTCTACTTCCGCACACAGTCCATTTTGGACGGCAAGTACGACACCGTGGCGTGGGACCCGGAGATCACCTACACCAACCTGCCGGCCGGCACGGATGCGAACGGGTTGGCGAACACCGTGTTCCGCGCGTCGGCCGACTTCACCTTCGGCGGCAGGCCGTCCCTGGTGACCGTGCCGGTGAACGGCACGCTGCGGCTGACCGGTGACGTGGTCAAGAACAAGGCGACCTCGGACGACGTGACCGTCGTGATCGAGAAGGGCAACGGCGTCCACCCCGGCGCGGAGGTGTTCCGCAAGGTCCTGCCCGCCGCGTCGACCGGCACCACCGCGATCGACGTGAGCCTTCCGGTCAGCATGTTCGAGAAGATGTCGTGGAAGCTGAAGACCGACTCCCCGATCGACGCCTCGGCGGTGAGCTGGGCGCCGAAGGCGCACTACACGGCCGCGCAGGGGGTCGAGTCGGTCGTCGACGCCGCCGGCGATCCCACGCTGGTGATCACTCCGCCGTACGACCTGACCATGTACCCGGCGAACACCCTCACCGCGCCGCAGCAGTCCTACAAGGCGACCAAGACCGGCCAGTTGAAGGTGCGGCCGAAGGTGTCCCTCAACTTCGGGCTCCTCGGTGAGGCCAAAATCGCGTTCACGGTGAAGAAGCGCGGCGGGCAGCTGCTCGGCAAACGGATCTTCCAAGCCAAGGACACCTCCTTCGGTGGCCCGAACCTGGACCTGACCGTGCCGGTCACCGCCGGCGACGAGCTCTACATCGACTACTCCACGACGGAGACCGGACTGCTCGGCATGCTCGTCGAGCAGTCCGCGTCGGTCACCTATGACGTGACCTCCAGCTGGCCGACCTTCACCCCGGCGCCCAGCGCCATGCACGGTTCCGTCGGGCAGGGCGCCTTCGCCCAGCCCTACCGCGGCTGGGGTGTGATCGGCTACCAGGGCAACCGCGACCGCGCCACCCAACCGCTCAAGCAGGCCGAACTCACGCTGGACCAGAGCTTCAAGGACGCACTTCCCAAGGAGCCCAAGGAAGCGGACGTCGCGCCCTTCGCCGCGAATCCCCGGCTCACCATGCCGCGTCTTGCGGTGTTCGCCCCCGTTCCCGCCAAGGGCGGCTGGGCCGCTCAGGACGAGTCCTCCTGGATCACCGCCGAGATGGCGACCAGTTCCCGCCTCGGCGCGGACACCATCGACATCGTCACCGACGCCGACGTGAAGGGCGACCGGGCGGTGATGCGCCGCGGTGTAACAGGCCAGGTGTCGGCCACCCTCGCGGCCGGCCCGTTCGGCGGCACCGTGGTCGGCGGGATCACCGCGGGTTCGGTCGACTACCTCGACCTCAACGGCGACGGCTACCCCGACGTCGTGGGCGCCAAGGAGATCCAGTTCTCCGACATGACCGGCGCGCTCGGCGCCGAACGCGGCACCCTCGGCGGCAACGTCCGCGAGGCGGACAACGTCTCCGGCAACGTGTCGCTCTCCGCGGGCAGCGAGACCGCCACCATCGCCAGCGCACTGGGCATGGCCGCGCCCGACGCGGGCACCAGCGCCAACACCGCCACCACCGGCGCGGTCCAGCCGTCGCTCGGCATCGGCGGCAGCCTCGGCGGCGGCGAGTCCGACGCCCGCGTCGACCTGATCGACATCAACGGGGACGGGCTGCCGGACAAGGTGTTCGGCAACGGCGACGCCCAGTTGAACCTCGGCTACTCCTTCGCCGCCCGCGAACCCTGGTCGGCCGGACCGATCAACGACGCGTCCACCCGCAACGTCGGCGTCAACCTCGGGTTCAACGTCGACCGCTACGGCTTCGCGGGCGGCCTCTCCGCCGAGCTGGGAACCTCGTACACCACCGCGAGCATGACGGACGTCAACGGCGACGGCCTCACCGACCGGGTGTTCACCGACGGCGCCGACGCGATCAAGGTCGCGGTCAACACCGGCACCGGCTTCACCGCGCCCGCCCCCTTCCGCGGCAGCTTCCCCGAGATCGCCGTCGACAAGAACGCCAGCCTCGGCGCGGGCGTCTACTTCACCGTCGGCCTGCCCACTCCCGTCGGCGTCTTCGTCTTCAACCCCGGCGCCAGCGCGACCACCGGCATCAGCCGGGCCGAAACCAGCCTGCGCGACGTCAACGGCGACGGCCTCGCCGACCACATCAAGTCGACCCGCGACAACGAGATGCTGGTCGCCACCAACAAGACCGGGCGCACCAACCTCCTGCGCACGGTGTCGCGCCCGATGGGCGCGCGGATCGACCTGGACTACACCCGTACCGGCAACACCCAGGCCATGCCCGAAAGCCGCTGGGTCCTGTCCCGCACCGCCGTGTTCGACGGTCGGACCGGCGACGGAGCTGACAACCAACTCACGACCTACCGCTACGAGAGCGGCACGTACGACCGGCTGGAGCGCGAGTTCCGCGGTTTCGGCAAGGTCATTTCGGAGGTCCGCGATCCCGGTGCGGACGACGCCCTCTACCGGTCGGTGACCGACGAGTACAGGACCGACAGCGTCTACACCAGGGGCCTGCTCGCCCGCACGCTCACCACCGACGGCGCGGGCCGCCCGTTCACCGAGACCGTCAACACCTATCAGCTCCACGACATCGCCACGGGCACGGCAGCCGATCCGGCGAGCACCACCGCGTCGGTGTTCCCGAGGCTGACCCGGGTGGACAAGAAATTCCACGAGGGTGCGCAGGAACCCGCGAAGACCACGCACACCGTGATGACCTATGACGAGTACGGCAACCTGACGGGATCGTTCGACGCCGGGGACGACGGCATCGAGGACGACGTCCAGACCGACTTCGAGTACACCGCCTCGGACCAGGCGTGCCGGGATCGCCACCTGGTCGGGGTGGCCAGGTCCGTGTCCCAGCGCGCGACCGCGACAGACACCTCGCTCCGGTACCGCGAGGCCACGGTGGACTGTGCCACCGGGGCGCTGCGGCAGATCCGGGAGTACGCGACCCCCACCGCCATCGCGGTCACGGACCTGGAATACCACCCGGACGGGAACCTGCGGTCGGTGACGCGTCCGGCGAACAAGTCCGGTCAGCGGTACAAGCTGGAGTACGGCTACGACACCACCGTGGGTGTGCACGTCGAGTCCATCGAGGACAGCTTCGGCTACCGGTCGGCCACGACGCACAACCTGAAGTACGGCCTGCCGGAACGAAGCACCGACCAGAACGACCAGCCCCTGTCGATGTCGTACGACAGCGTCGGCCGGCTGGACTCGGTGACCGGCCCGTACGAGGCGGGCAGCGGTCGGGTCACGATCGACTTCGCGTACCACCCCGAGGCGGCGGTCCCGTACGCCACGACGAAGCACCTGGACCGGGACGCGGACGGCGTGCGGGCGGACACCATCGACACCGTCACCTTCAGCGACGGTCTGAAGCGGGTGCTGCAGACCAAGAAGGACGCGTCGGTCGCCGCGTCGCCTGGGACGGCGCCGCAACCGGTGATGACGGTGTCCGGGCGGCTGAAGTTCGACTTCCTCGGCCGCACGACCGAGAAGTACTACCCGGTGACCGAGCCCAAAGGCGCGGCGAACACGACGTTCAACGCCGCGTTCGACACGGTGGCCCCGACGAAGGACTCGTTCGACGTCCTGGACCGGCCGGTCAGGATCCTGCGGCCGGACGGGACCAGCACGACCAACGCGTACGGATTCGGGCCGGACCGGGCGGGTGTGACGCGGTTCGAGAACACGGTGACCGATGCCAACGGCAATCAGCGCCGCGTCTACACCGGCGTCCGCGACACGACCGCGGCGGTGAAGGAGTTCAGCGGTTCGACGGCCGTCTGGACCAGCTACGCGCACGACCCGCTCAACCAGATCACGGCGATCACCGACGACAAGAACAACGTCACCCGCGCCGCCTACGACGGCCTCGGGCGGCGCACGGTGCTCGACAACCCGGACGCGGGCCGGACCGAGACCCGCTACGACCTCGCCGGCAACATCACGGCGAAGACCACCGCGAACCTGCGGGCCACGGACCAGACCATCGAGTACGACTACGACTACACGCGGGTGAAGGCCGTGCGGTACCCGAAGTTCCCGGGCAACGACGTCACCTACTCCTACGGCGCCCCGGGCGCGGCGGACAACGCCGCGTCGCGGATCACCGAGGTCCGGGACGCCGCCGGGACGGTCACCCGCGGCTACGGGCCGCTGGGCGAGCTGACCCGGGAGACGCGCACGATCAGCGCCGTCAGCGGGACACCCCGCACCTACACGACCGCGTGGCGCTACGACACGTTCAACCGCGTGCTCCAGCTGACCTACCCCGACGGCGAGGTGCTCACCTACGCCTACGACTCCGGTGGCCAGGTCACGCGGGCGACCGGGGTCAAGAACGGGACCGACTACACGTACCTGCAACGCCTGGACTACGACAAGTTCGGCCAGAAAACCCTCCAGGAGACCGGCAACGGGGTCCGCACGACCTACACCTACGACGCCGAAGACCGCAGGCTCGCGGCGCTGAAGTCCGACGCACCCACCGGGTCGACGTTCCAGGACCTGGGCTACACCTACGACAACGCAGGCAATATCACGGCGCTGGCGAGCTCCGCGCCGCGGAACGCGGTGATCGGCGGTCCGAGCTCCCAGACCTACGGCTATGACGACCTGAACCGGCTGACGTCGGCGTCCGGGCAGTACACGGACAAGAACAACCAGGTCAACAAATACACTCTGACGCTGGGCTACGACTCCATCAACAACACGACGAGCAAGTCCCAGCGCCACGAGATCACCGGCGGCGTCCCCGCCTTCCCGATCGACGCCGGGTCCCCTGGACCGATCGAACCGGTCGACGACCCGTCGAACCCGGCCGACGTGCAGGACAGGACAAGCTACGACTACGACTACACCTACGGCGGTGGCAAGCCGCACGCGCCGAGCCGGGTCGGCCCGATCACCCACGCCTACGACGCCAACGGCAACCTCACCGCCACGGTGAACACCGCCGCGACTGGCAAGCGCCGGCAGTTCGTGTGGGACGAGGAGAACCGCCTCGCCTGCAACCAGGACACCACGACCTCGACGGTCGAACAGAGCCCCGCGGGCTGCGCGGACGCCACCGTGTCCTATCTGTACGACGCGACGGGCGAGCGTGTGGTCAAGAAGGGCGAAAGCCTCTCGCTGTACCCCAACCGAAACTACAGCGAACGGGACGGTACCGGCTACAAGCACGTCTTCATCGGCGAGAGCCGCCTGACGACCAAGACCGTCGCGGACGGAGTCGAGAACACCCAGTCGTTCTTCCACACCGACCACCTCGGCTCGTCCGGGTACGTCACGGACAACACGGGGGCGGTGACCGAGCATCTGGAGTACTTCGCGTCCGGGGAGACCTGGGTGGAGGAACGGGCCGGGCAGGCGGACACGCCGTACCAGTACACCGGCAAGGAACTCGACAGCGAGACGGGCCTCAACTACCACGGCGCCCGCTACTACAACCCTCGAACCCAACTGTGGGCGAGCGCCGACCCGGCCCTTCCGGAGTACCTCGACACCAAGCTCGCGGGCGGGATCTCCGAGCCCCGCAACCTCGCCGCCTACACCTACGCGCACAACAACCCCGTCAAGCTCGTCGACCCCACCGGGCAGGCTCCCGAGGACGTGCCGGTCTACAACCAGATCCTGGCCCACATGGCCGAACAGATGCAGACCAACTCCCACTCCGAACCGGTGCAGAAGATGCACGCTGCGAACACGAACGAGCAGAGATGGACGAGGTGGCTCAAACCGAACTGGTACGCCGACAAGGCGGCGGCGATGGCGGCGTGGAAGGAGTTCGTCAAGACCGGCGGCCCGTGGGACCACAAGGCCAAAATCGCGGAGATGAATGGCAACAAGGTCAACCACTCGACCAACATCCCCGATACCGGCTTCTGGATGCGCGACGACTTCTGGTCCAACGTCCACTACGGCTACGTGGGTACGGCGGCCGGATTCAGCCCCGAGGTGCTGTTGGGGGCCGCGAGCGCCGTCGACGTGAAAGAGAGACAGCCCATCTTTTCGGGCGACCCCACCTCGATCATCTTCGGTATCCGCCTCTATCAGGCATACGGGGACAAGGGTCTGACTGTCGCCGACCTCGACACACAGATCAGGAACCACTTCGATGAGCTGAGGAAGGCAGGGCTGATCGAGGACAAGCCGAGGTAGCGGACAGGCGTGAGTCGAACCGAGGGGCGGCCGGAACTCCCGGCCGCCCCTTCGCCTCTCCGGCACCGCTCAGCGGAACAACGGGATGATGTCGGAGCCGTAGGCGTCGATCGTGCCCTCCCGGTTGTCGTGCATGTCGTAGACGGCGAACTGGTCGACGCCCAGGCTCTTCAGGTGGCGGAGCTTCTCGATGTGGGCTTCGGCGGGGCCGAGGAGGCAGAAGCGGTCGACGATCTCGTCGGGGACGAAGGCGGTGTCGGGGTTGTCGGCGCGGCCGTGGTGGGAGTAGTCGTAGCCCTGCCGGTCCTTGATGTAGTCGGTGAGCTCCTCGGGACCATCGAGGAGTGTTCGCCGTGCTTGGCGACCAGGTCGGCGACGTGGTTGCCTACCATGCCGCGGAACCAGCGGCACTGGTCGCGGGCGTGCGCCAGGGCCTCCGGCGAGTCGTCGGCGGTGACGTAGGCGGGGGCCGCGACGCAGACGGTGAGGGCGTCGGGGTCGCGGCCCGAGTCCACGGCGGCCTGCCGCACCGCCTTGACCAGGTGGAGGCGTCGCTCAGATCACTGTCGGAGACTGTGTGGAGCTTGCCGAGGCCAAGGACAAGACACGCGGCCCCCGCGCCGGGACCAACAAGAGCCTGTTCTACCTTCTGCTGCACTCGATGGGGATCTTCCCCGAGGACGCACCGGCCACTGTCAGGGTCTTTGGTCGCGCCCGCGGACAGCTGAGCGTCGAGCAGCTCGTCGACCGCTACGATCTCGCCTGCCGTCCGGTCAGGAATGTGCTGGTCGACTACCTGCGTGAGCGGCAGCCGCAGTTGGATTACAACAGCCTCTCCCAGCTGTCGATGATCTTGTGCAAGTCGTTCTGGGCTGACCTCGAAGCCCACCATCCGGGCATCGACTCCCTGCGCCTGGAGCCGGTCGTTGCCACGGCATGGAAGGAGCGGATGCGGACAAAGGTACGCCGCCTGCGCCAGGCAGACGGTTCGGTCAGCGAGGTCCGAAGCCCTCGCCTGGCGGCGGTCGAGGACATGGCGCGGGTGCGGGCCTTCTATCTCGACATCACGCAGTAGGCCGTGGACGACCCCGCACGCTGGGCGGCATGGGCAGTGCCGTGCCCGATCAGTGAGGCCGAGGCGAACTTCGGCAAGGAGGTCCGGCGTCGCAAGGCCCGGATGGACCAGCGGACCCGGGAACGGCTCCCGGTTCTTCCCCGGCTGGTCGCGGCCGTCGACGTCGAACGCAAGCTCGCCGCAGCACGCTTGGATGCCGCACGAGCAGCCTCACCCGGCACTGCCTTCTCCGCGAGCGACGAGCGGTGGCACCGCCCACAGTTGCCTTACGCCCACGCGACCTGGGCAGACGATGTACAGGGGCTTCGCCGGAACCTCAATCTCGAGGAGAGCAACGCCTTCTGGACATGGGCGACCGTCGAGGTCCTGCGGCACACCGGCGTGCGGATCGAGGAGATGCTGGAACTGAGCCATCACGGCATCGTCCAGTACCGGCTGCCCTCGACCGGCGAGTTGGTCCCGCTGCTCCAGCTCGCCCCTTCCAAGACCGACGAGGAACGTCTGCTGCTCGTCACGCCCGAGCTAGCCGACGTCCTCAGCCAGATCGTCCGTTGCGTCCGCGACACGACTGGGGCCGTGCCCCGGGTGCCGGCCTACGACACCCACGAGAAGGTATGGCTGCCGGCCATGCCGTGGCTCTTTCAATACCCACGAGGCGGCGAGAGGCGCCGGATGACCCCTGGCGGCATCCGCCACCTGCTGCGACGCGCGCTGACCTCACTGGGCCTGACCGGATCCGACGGCGCCCCATTGGCGTGGACGCCGCACGACTTCCGCCTGATGTTCGTCACCGACGCCGTGGCCAACGGTCTGCCACCCCACATCGCCCAGATCATCTGCGGACACAAGGACATCTCCACCACCATGGGCTACAAGGCGATCTACCCCGACGAGGCCATCGAGGCACACCGGGCCTTCATCGCCCGCCGGCGAGCCCTCCGCCCCGGCCAGGAGTACCGCACGCCGACCAGCGAGGAATGGGACGATTTCCTCGGCCACTTCGAGAAGCGGAAGGTGTCCATCGGCACCTGCGCACGCGCCTTCGGGTCCCCTTGTATTCATGAGCACGCTTGTGTCAGATGCTCACTCCTCCGGCCGGATCCGGCCCAACGGGCACGGCTCGTCGACATCCGCGACAACCTCCTCGCCCGCATCGACGAAGCCGAGACGGAAGGCTGGCTCGGCGAGGTCGAAGGTCTCCAGGTCAGCCTGGCTGGCGCTGAGGAGAAGCTCCGCCAGCTCGATCGGGGCCACGGGCAGCATACGGCCGTGGACCTTGGCATTCCCACCACGCGCGGTGATCGATGAACCCACGAAGGGTGGGATGCCGCATGCCTCTCAACCGAGATCGATACCACGTTCAAAGAAGCGTGCGTCAAACGCCGGTCAGAACGCGATCAAGTGCCGCCTGGCCTGCAGGTCCCCAGTTCGGCTTGCCGCCGGGAAGCCCCCGATCTCCGTTCTGCCCCATGAGCATCAGGAAGAGGCTCTTCATAGCGGCCAGCCCGCGGGCGCGCCGGATCGCCGCCTCGTCTGCATGCGCGTACATGTCGAAGAACCGTGAGGCCGTGCCCGCGGGTAGCAGCACCCATGCGGCGGCGAGGTCCCACGCTGGATCGCCGGCGAACATGTCGCCGAAGTCGACGATGCCCGAGAGTGTTCCGTCCGAGACGACGACGTTCGCGGGATGGAGGTCGCCGTGCACCCACACCGGCGGGCCCTGCCACGCGTGGGCCGCAACGGCATCGTCCCAGACGGCCCGGACATCGGCAGCGATGTCGTCGGGGGCAACGGCCTGGAAGAAGTTCTCGAAGCCGTCCGTGCAGTTCTTGGGATGGGCACCGCGGTCCGTAGCGATCGGCGCCCCGGCGGGCGCCTCCACATGGAGCGCCCGGAGGAAGCCCGCCAGCGTGTCGGCCGCGTGGTCGCCGCGGCTGATCGAGCCGTGGTCCAGCGGCTCGCCGGGAACCCACGTCATCACGGTCCAGTGCTTGGGGAAGCGCTCGGACGGTTCGCCGAACCGCACCGGGGTCGGCACCGGGAGCGGCAGGCGCGGGGCCAGCGCAGGTAGCCACCGCCGCTCCTTGAGCTGGAGTTCTGGGGTGGGGTCCATGCGCTGCATGCGCACGGCCAGCTCATCCCCGAGACGCCACATTTGGTTGCCCCAGCCGCCCGCCACCTCGCGGATGGCCAGCCCTGCAAGGTCTGGATGTTGCTCCTCCAGCAGGTCGCGGACCAGGTCTGCGGTGATCTCGATCTCGGTGTCGGTCATGCGAAGTCACAGTACTAAGGCGGCAGACGGAGCGGGCTCTCGCTCTCCGGAACATCTCGCTGTGATCCCTCTGGCATCGCCAATTCGGTTTCAGAGAGCTATGGATCAGAGGCTTGGGACAGACCCAGCCCCAAGTTCAGAGAAGGAGTCGCGAGCGCTTGGCCCTGCTGCGGCCACGGCACGGCATCCTTATCCTCCAGACACTGCTCTGGGAGGACGAGCTGCGCGACCCGGGCGACATCGCGCCCTCGGCACCGGTCACGGACCGGGAACTGGAGCTGGCCGAGGTCCTGATCAGGGAACTGACCGGCATCGAGGTACGCGAGCTCCACGACGAGTACGCGCACGCCCTGGAGCAGCTGGTCGCGGCCAAGGCCGGCGGCGGCACGCCGCCCGTGCCGCAGGAGGCGTCACCGGCAGTGGACCTGATGGCCGCGCTGGAGGAGAGCATCCAGGCGGCGAAGCGACTCCACTGAGCCCGGCGCGGTCTTCAGCCACCCTCTTCCCCGGTGACTGATTCCCGTGCATGCTGTGCGGACCCCGCCCGGTCACGTCGGGCGGGGGCCAGCCCCCTCCCGGAGCCCCACGGGAGGGCGGCCCATGCCCGCCACCGGATGCGCCGGCGCTACGCCCTCCGTGGTGACTCGCCGAAGGGCCACCAGTGCCTGCCCGACTGCCAGCGAGGCTCGGGATTCACTAGCCCCATGACGAGCTTCCTGTTCACCAGCTGCCTCGGGGTGCTCGCCACCGGTCTCGCCGCAGCCATCTCCATCGGACTCCTACACCGATAACGGTCGTAGGGAACATCGGTACAGCCACGCCTGCTCGTGTGAGGGCCCCCGGCCGCCGACTGGGGCCCCTCGTGTCTCGGAGCGTGTCGAGCCGTCAGTCGTGGCGGGCGAGCTTTACCGCGGAGACGAGCAGGATCACGGCGAGAGCGGGGATGAGCACCAGATCGGAGACCACCCCGAGCAGCAGGCCGCCCAGCACCGCGCCGGCGATCGAGCCCGCGGCCATGACCAGGGTGAAGCGGACGTTGGCGCCGAGCACCGCGAAGCTGCCGTCACGGCTGTAGCGGGCGAAGGCGACCAGCATGGTCGGCAGCGACACCAGCAGGGACAGGCTTCCCGCCGTCTTGATGTCCACCGCGAACAGCAGCACGATCGTCGGGATCAGCAGCTCACCCCCGGCCACGCCCATGATCGCCGCGACCACCCCGATGCCGAAGCCGGCCACCACCGCGATCGGTACCTGCGCCGCGAGGGGGAGCGCGAGCGTTCCCACGGTGGTGGTGTGGGTGGCCAGCAGGGCCGCGGCCATGAGCACCATGAGCCCCGCCAGCACCTTGCACAGGGTGGAGCTGCGCATCCGCACGGCCCAGGCCGCTCCGGCCCAGGCACCCAGCAGGCTTCCGGCCAGCAGGTTGACCGCAATCGTCCAGTGTGCGGCGATCTCGGACGTGGGCACTGCCGCCAGCCGGGCGGGCAGCGCGACCAGGACGACGACCAGGCTCATCGCCTTGTTCAGGATGACCGCCGAGAGCGCGGCGAACCCGAACAGGCCGATCAGCAGCGGCAGCCGGAACTCCGCACCGCCCAGGCCGATCATCCCGCCCAGGATGCCCACAGCCCCTCCCGCAGCGAACACCAAGGGCATCGAACGCGTCGAACGTGCGGGAATGAGGTCGGTGGCCATGGCGGGCATCCTCCCTGGTGACGGGCCTTGTCCGCCATGACGCAGACCCCACTTCGGGGAAAGGCACCGGGCGCCCGCCCACCTTTTGTCCGGACCTCCCACCCGGCGCCGCAATCCCTAAGACCTCCCCTGTGCTCACCGACCATGATCAATCTCGGCGCCAACGGCTGTACCGGTGTTCCCCAAGGCCGGATAACCGCCGCCCCGTGAGCCTGGGCCTCCGCGTCCGGCAGAACGGGCGCCCTTCTGCCGGTCAGTCGCCCAGCCCGGTCTCCGGCCTGCAGATCTCACAGGGCTTGATGTCGGGGAGTTCCAGAGCGATCAGCGCTTCTTCTCGGCTGAGCCAGCCCATGGGGTGCTGGTACAGGTGGCAGCCGCCGCGGTGCAGGATCGCGAAGTCGACCGCCTTCGCCCGGGACGGCTCGACCTTCCACGAGGATCCTTCACGGGCGGCACGCTCGCGTTTCAGCGCCGCCGCCTCGTCGGCCTCCAGCTGCCGGATCGTCTCGCGGGTCCGACCGAGCTGGTACGCCTGGTAGGCCTCCACGATGCGCAGCTTCTGGAGGCGCGACAGCTCGGGTACGGGCTCGGACATCACGGTGCCGGCCGGTCAGGCGGCGGTGCCGACGTCGACCACGGGCGGACATCACGATGCCGACCGGTCAGGCGGCGGTGTCGACGTCGACCACGGGCGCGGCGGCCGGCCGCGTGGCCTGCTTCAGCCGCATCCGCTCCGCCACGCGCTTCTCCCCGTCCACGGTCTCCCTTACGGGTGCGCAGCGACACGGATCGACTGGTCGGTGCACTCCATCCGCAGCCGCTTCACCGCCTGCTTCTGGTCCTCGGTCCACCCGGGACTGGCCTCGCGGCCGCCGGTCACGACGCCGGTGTGCGGGTGCTCGGTCCCGGGCCGGCCCGGCATGGGTTCCACGCTCCACGGCAGGCTCCGGCACAGGGCGGCCAGCTCGGAGGTTGCCTGGTGAAGGCGGGTCTGCGCGGCGCGCAGGTCGTCGGGGAAGTCGGTTCCGGCCATAGCCAAACCATACTCGTGTTCGAATTTACTCAGCGAGTACCGACACCCGGGCGGTGAGCACGACCCGCTGCTGTAGGAGCATGGCGTGGTGGGACGGTTCGAGCCGCACGGTGGCTACAAGAAGGACTTCGCGGTGCACGCCGGTCCCGCGCAGGCCGCCTGGGACCGCGCGGCGTTCGCCGACGAGATCCGCGGCGACGTCAACCGGATCCTGGGCGTCGCCCTCGCCGAGGAGACCGGCGGCCGCCCCGCGTCCGGCGCGTGGTCGTACTGGTTCGAGAACGACGACCTCAGTGTGCGCCTGGTGGTCGCCGACCCCGAGGGGTACGGCCCGCTGGACAGGGCCCCGGCCTACGTCGTCCCCGTGTCCCATTCCGCGGACGTGGAGACCTGGCAGCTCGCGGAGAGGCTGTACGACGGCCTCGACGCGCTGGGCAGGTATCTGCTGATCGCCCTGGAGGACGAGGGCATGCCCGTCGCCTCGAACTTCGACATCGGGGACGACTGGTGAGAGGCGGGGACGCGGCACGGTGAGGCGCCGGGCATGAGCGGTGCCGGGGCGCGGCGCCTCACACCGTGTCCGCCAGCACCAGCGAGCGGATGCGGTCCGGGGCGCCGGGGCGGGCGTAGTACCAGCCCCGGGCCGTGTCGCAGCCCAGTTCGCGCAGCCGGCGGGCCTGCGCGGCGGTCTCCACGCCCTCGACGGTGCGGCCAGCTCCAGGCTGTGCGCCAGCGAGACGATGCCCTCCACGATCTTCAGGTCGACGGGGGTCGGCCGGGTGCTGCATCCGGGAGAAGGCTCCCCACGCACGCGAGTCCGCGTTCGGGCCGATCGCCGCGTGGTGGGCGGCGAGGAGGTGTGCGGCGAAGGCGTCCCCGGCACCGGCCGCGAACCGGCCGCGCAGACCCGCCTTCACCAGGCGACCTCCGAGCTGGCCGCCCTGTGCCGGAGCCTGCCGTGGAGCGTGGAACCCATGCCGGGCCGGCCCGGTACCGAACACCCGCACACCGGTGTCGTGACCGGCGGCCGCGAGGCCAGTCCCGGGTGGACCGAAGACCAGAAGCAGGCGGTGAAGCGGCTGCGGATGGAGTGCACCGACCTGTCGATCCGTGTCGCCGCGCACTTGAGGTGGCTGGCCATGAGCGCGGCGGCGGCCGTCGCCGCGGCGAGCGGGACGGCGGCGGCGAGCAGCAAGGCGGCGCGCAGGTGGCGGGCGGTCACGTCAGCGGGATGGCGCGCGATCCGCCGACGGTGAGGTACCGGATCTGGAGGTTCTTGGGCGGCTCGGGCTCGGTAAAGGCGGAGGCGCGGACAGCGGTGCTCATGGGGGGTGGACTTCTCGGATCAGGCGGCAAGCAGGTGCTTGGCCGGGGGAGCGATGTAGGAGGCGGGGTCGGCGGGCGTGCCGTCGAAGCACTCCAAGCAGGACCCCAAGGTCTTGAGCGGTACTGGCGCTGGGCACTTATTCCGTGCGTGTCGTATTCACCAGAGGCACAGCTCTTGCTCGCTCCAAGCCCGCCTGCGAAGATCACCGCATGATCAAGCGAAAGGACACCCGGGTCCTCGTCCGGTGAGCCACCCCCAGCCGTGGGATCTGGGCGGCACCCTCAGTGGTCAGCCCTCCCTCTACAGCCACGCCCTGACCGTCGGGCGTCAGCAATCAGGGCAGCCACGACACCGTCGGCTCCCTCAGAAGGCGCCCCAGCCGAGCCGCCGCGCCAACCGCTCGAAGAACACTGCTGCGCGGATAGCTGCCATTGCCGCACGTCTGACCAATTCCGATGCCGATCGCCCGGCAGCCTCCGTTCTGGACAAGCAGCTTCGGCGCATTGTGTGGCGGGACCATGAACGCGCCCTCGAAGCGACTCTTCGACGGCGCTTTCTTCCCTCCGACCGAATGCGTCAATTGGGTCGGTGGTTCGCGACGCACGGGGAGCACCCCAACGCTGTCCGGTTCGGCATCCTGCTGCTGGGCATGGCCGGGACCGACGGTGACAGTGACGTCCTGAAGCTGGGCGCCTTCTGGGCGTTCTCGACCGAGGCCTGTGAAGCCTTGGTGCGTTCCCAGGCCGACCCCCATCGGGCTCTGTTCGAACTGGCCCGGCAGGCGGAAGGTTGGGCTCGCGTCGATGCAGTCGGCCGGCTCGAAGGCGCGTCCGATCCCGAGATCAGGGAGTGGCTGATCCGGGAGTCGTGCACGGGCGACGTACTGGACAGCTATTTCGCGCTGACCGCCGCCAGAGTCGGTGATCTCGCCGGTGTCCTGGCCCGCAAAGCATTGAACGAAGAAACTCTGGACGGCGCAGGGAGGCTCCTCGAAGCGCTCACCGATGTCGATGGACCGGGGCCGGCGCTGGCGTCGTATGAAGACGCAGTACGCGCACTGAACGGTTATCTGTTCCACTCCACGGCAAGGGGTATCACACTGCGGCGGCTTTTGAGTCTGTTGTCAATCAACCGATTTCTGAATGACTCACGCGTGAGCACGATATGCCGGGATAATCACGAGTGGCGGCGCATGCGGTACCGATTCACGAGATTGGTCGCCGATCCGGCATCACGGAAAGTCGTCCTCGTCGGCCTCACCGACGAGGAACCGAGCACTCTTCGCCTTGCGGCATGGGCGGCAAAACTAATGAATATCCCAGCCCGCCCAGCCCTCCTGCGGAGGGTGGAGTCGGAACCTTATGACAGCACCGTCTGGTTCCTCCTCATCGACGACTGTCCGAGCGAGGACATCTCGGCGGTCGTTGAGGCGGCGGCACGCCTACTGCCCCTTCAGGAACTGCGAACCGGTCCGACAACTGAACTGGGTCTCGGGACGGAGTATGAGGTCGACCAGATCCTCGACATCATCGTGAGTCGATTGGACGATCACCCCGGCCACGGCTGGGAATTGATAGAGACGGCCCTCAACAATCGGACGAGCAGGAACCGCCGCATGGCCCTCCAAGCGCTTAAGGGATGGCCAACCAAGTTCGTTCCTTCTACGGCTCGCCAGATCCTCCTTGCCGCTGCAGCAAGGGAACCCGTCCCCGAAGTCACAAAGGAAATGACGCAAGAGGCCCGACGCCTGTAAAACCGTAAAGCGCGCCATGTGACAGATTCCGTGCGCGGGGAAACCTCGATGAGATTTCGCCGCATCCCACCGCAAACAGTGGCCTCTTTTGTTGGCGCAGTGCACTTGTTCCGTAGCCGCGGTATTCCAGTGCCAAGGCGCCGCGGAAGCTGCGTGGGCCATCGCCTGTCCTCGGACAAGCAGGGCAGGGAACCGCGTATCCGGGGCCGGCCTGCCGCCACCGAAAGACCGGTAAGGAGGCGTCGCCCGGGTCGTGTGGGTCGACGTCGGCCACACGCTGCTCCTGGTCCCAGGGCCGGTCGATCCGGCGGCGCGGACGGGGCGTGAGCACGGGCGGTCTCCCCAGGCGTGGGCTGACGCACCGCGCCCCGCCGACCCAAGTGGGCAGGGTCGACGGGGCGGTCGGTGCGGTACGGAAGGAATGCACGACTTCGTCGGTGCGCATCGCGATGTGGCGGCCGGGCATCACCGGCGCGCTCCCGGTGCGGGCCCATTGCCAGGCTGCTGGTGCTGCTGGCCGAAGCGGAGGATCGCGGACGCGCGCCACCACGCGCGCAGTTGCTGAAGGCGCTTGGGAGCCTTCTTCTCCGGGCGGGTGTTCTGCGCCGCCCACCAGCCGAGTCCGTGACGGCCGCGCTCCCCGGGCAGCCGCCCGTGTTTGGCGACGTACTTGCGGGTGATGCCCTCCAGGGCGTCCTCGATCCGCTGGCGGCGGGTGGAGGACCAGTCGATCAGCTCCTGGTCGACGCCGGCTATCTCCATGACCGGGCGCAGGCCGGGCGTGACCTCGCGCGGCACGGTCGCCAGCCCCAGCTCCTCACACACCTCCGTCGTCATCGTCAGCGTGTAGAGCGTCCCGGCAGCCACCACATGCTGGAGGAGGCGGCGGGTGTCCAGCGCGTACCAGGAGCCGTCCGGGCGCTGCGCCCGGTTGGCGATCAGACAGTGCGTATGAAGCAGGGGAAATCCGTCGCGGTTGTCGAAGTGCCGGAACGCCGCGACGACCAGAGCCGGGGCCTTCGCACGCTCCCGGCCGGAAGACCACCGGGTCTCCGCGACCTCGTTCTCCAGCCAGCGCAGCACGGTGGCGATGGCCCGCTCGTGCGCCCGCTCGATGACCTGCCGGGTGTGGTCGTCTCCCAGCGCCCACAGCACGATCAGCGACAACACGAAGTCGAACGCGAGCAGCGGAGTCTGCCCGCGCTGCTCGATCTCCCCGATCGGCTGACCGAGGACGGTCTCCCGCCGCGCCGTCTCCGGGGCCGCGCCGTCGTCCACACGCTTGCGCTCCATGCGGTCGGCGTCCGGATGCCGGCCTTCCCCGAACAGCAGCTCCGCCTGCCGCTCCGTCACCACCGAGCCGGCGGTGAGCCCGAGAGCGGCGAGCCCCAGCCCCATCCACACCCCGGGCGGGAGACCGGCCTGCTCATGAGCGTCCGTCAACGACGCCGCTGCCGGACGTCGCCCGTCCCCGAAGGCAACACCCCGCACGTAATACCGCCAGGAATTGCCCGGCTGAACCTTCGCCACACTGATCATCCCCACAGGGGACACCCGCGCTGACCTGCGGAAAAGAGCGATCCCGTCGGGCGGGACAGTTCACCGGAACTTCACGGCCGATCCCTCAGGGCGGGCGCCGGCCACGGTCTCGTGCCCGCTCGGCGGGCCAGGCAAATACTGCGCTGTGCTGTCCGAGGAAGCCCTCCCGCTCCAGG
Source organism: Streptomyces sp. PKU-EA00015 (assembly GCF_013387495.1). Classification (GTDB taxonomy): domain Bacteria; phylum Actinomycetota; class Actinomycetes; order Streptomycetales; family Streptomycetaceae; genus Streptomyces. The sequence goes on from NZ_JABZEE010000053.1 coordinate 74,656, forward strand.
ACAGGTGAAAGGAGAGCCGTCATCGATCCCCCGACGTAAGTCCTGACTGCTCCATGGTCCGGCTCCCCTGACCGAAAGGAGAACCTCGGACGTGCAGACGCTGTTCCGTCAGGAGGTGGAGCTGGCCAAGACGGAGATCCGTGAAGAGGCCACCAAGGCCGGCAAGGCCGCGGGCATGTTCGGGGGCGCCAAGACCCGAAATGGTTCAACGAGCTGCTTCGGGCGCACATGTCGGCCGAGCATCGTGAGGAACTGGTACTGCTGCTCATGGCAGATGGCTGACCCTTAACCCGGTTAAGGCCGAAAGGCAGATACGCGTGAAAGTGGCCCGAGCGGCCCCTTAAACACAAGAAGGCCCGGCTCCTCCCGCAGATGATCGCGAGGGGAGCCGGGCCTTCGGCTCTCAGGCTGCGGTGCGGGGGCCGGGGAGGGCCGTCGTCATCGCGTGCCGCCGTTCTCGTAGGCGTCGATGAGGGCACCGATCGCGTCGGGGCTGGCGGCCTCGCCGACCCACGCCCCGGACACGGTGAACACCGGCACAGCGTCGCGGTCCGCGTCGAACACCACGACGTAGATGCCGTACTGCTCCAGCACCAAGTCGTACAGCACAGGGGCCGGTGCGGCCTCGAGGATCTCCAGGGCGTCGACGGTGAAGTGGGCCGGGGCGTCGGGGTCGTCGTGCTGGACGAGGGTGCCGGTGACACGCAGGAGGTCGCTGGGCTGGATCTCGCGCAGCAGCACGTCGGCAATGCGCGGGTCCCCGGTGGTGCAGGTGTACACGGTGTCTGGGGCGTCGGGTGCGATCCGGTCCGCGTCGGCGGGGGAGTGGATCAGGTCGAACACGGCGGTGCCCCAGCCGGTGCCGGGGGCCGGGATCGCGTCGACGTAGCCGTCTATGGCGAGGTGCGTCTGGGGGTTCATCAGCTGGCCTCCGCCAGGGTCTTGGTGGAGCCGGTGGAGCGCTGGGCGAGCACCAGGAGCTCGCGGTTGCGCTTCTTCTGGGCGTCGGTGAGCGGCCGGGCCTTCGCGCTGCCGTGGCGGTGCCAGAGCGGCGAGGCCGGCGGCTCCGGGTAGGCGAGGGCGTGGTCGACGTCGCGGGTGGTGCTACTCATGGGGGCCTCCAGCTGGAGGTAGAGGTCAGGCGTGGTTGGGCGTCCCGCCGCCCTTGGGCGGGTCGGAGACGAACCGGGTTTCGCCGGGGTGGGCCGCGTTCCAGAACTCCGCGCAGACCTTGTGCACGGACTCCTTTGCGTGGGACCTCAGCGGGGTGGTGGTGCCGCACAGCACGCACGGGGCGGGCGGGCCGAAGCGAGTAGTGGCGGCAGTTCAGGAGCTGGACCGGCGGCGCGGGCTGCTCCGGCGGCGTGGGCACCGCGCGCAGACGGGGGGGCCGGGCGGTCACGGCCGGAAGTCGGGCAGCTGCTGGAGGACTGGAGCGACCAGATCCTCGGTAGGCCGCGGTGCTCATGCCGCTCGCCCCCACACGGCCGTGCCCGGCCTGCCCGCGCGGCGCCCGTTGACGGACGGCGTGGCGGCGTGCGCGACCGTCGCCAGGACCGCGCGGCCCGAGTGCTTGCCGTCGTACAGGGCAGCGTCAGCCGCCCTCTGCAGACGCGTCAGGTCGCGTACGCCGATCACGTCCGGGGTCGCGGCGCCGACCGAGGCGGCGACGTCGACGGTGCGGCCGTCGTCCAGGGCGACCGGCGTGTGCAACATCCGGACCAGCTGCGCGAGGCGCTGCTCCCGGCGGTCGGCAGACAGCTCCAGGACCACGACGAACTCATCGCCCCGAGGCGGCCGACCGCGGCGCGCGGGCCCGCCCAGGCCGTGAGCCGGGCCGCGATCGATGCGAGGCAGGTGTCCCCCGCCGCGTGCCCCAGGCCGTCGTTGATCTCCTTGAACCTGTCGGAGTCGACCATGACCACGGTCGTGTCGTCACCGTGGCGAGCCAGGAGCCGGCGGGCGCGGGCGGTGTAGGCGTCGCGGCGCAGGAGGCCGGTCAGCGGGTCCTTCCTGGTCTTGGCGAGCTGCCTTGTGCAGCGCAAGCGCGTGCACCGCCCAGCCGGTCAACGGCAGGGCGGCGGTGGTGATCAGGAGGGTGCGCGAGCCGATCCGGCTTGAGGCGCGCAGGACGGAGTCCATACTGAGGATCTCCCTCTCTCATCCTACGGGTTGGGTGGGCCCGGGGCAGGCGAACTGGTTTGGACGCCTTGAGCGCCTGTCCCGGGGCAGAGCTACATCTCGAAGGGCTTGGAGTTGAGCCAGCTGTACGGGCTCTTCCAGAGGCTGGCCTTCGCGGCGTGCCAGTCGAGCTCCCAGCCGGGCCGGTATCCGCAGGCGCCCCAGCCGTCCGGGCGCCCGTGGGGAATCTCGAGTCCGGCCTCCGCTGCGACACGCGCCGCGTCGTAGACCTCGTGCGCGGCCTTCACGGCGGCGCTGCGGCTGTCGGCCCGGCCGCGCCGGCGGCGGGGGAGTCACCGAAGTCTGGGTGGTCTGTAGATGCGGAGCCGTACGTGCCCCGGTGCCGGTACCCACCGCCTCGGCGGTAGACGACCGCCGGGCCGCGGGCGAGTGCCTCAGCAGACCTCTCGATGTCACGTCGGGTATGACGAGGCACCCGTCCCTGAGGGCACCGGAGGAATCGACGAGATGTGGACCACATCTTCGAAGGCAGGTTGAGACAAGGCCGCACGGGTTGCGTATCGCCTCACAACGAAACAGCGAAGCCCGACCCGTACCACCCGCCTCTCCATCCCCCTTGCGACCGTCATCTGACGTTTTGGTGCCTATCCGCCCATGAAAGACATCGCTGACTTGTCCGCGACAAGACATTTCGCGGACGTTGGTTGAGGAGGACTGCCGGTGGGATTCAACGACACCGAACCTCAGGGACCTCAGAGTCCAGGTCATGATCTCGCGCAAGAGATCCGGGACTCCTTCCAGGTCGTGCTGGACGCCTTGGACGCCGCACGCGCCGACCTCTACGCGATCGACGAGCAGCAGGGCTGGCCCAAGTCCCCGCCGCCGTCCTGGCAACAACCAAGCGAACCGATCAGTGACACAGGCGTCATTCACCCGCCCCCGCCCCTCTCCTTGCCCCCGCCACCGCCCCGATGGACACGGCCAGTGGGGCCTGGGCCAGAGTGCCTGGATCCGGATCCTCCGCACGCCGTCGAGCCGTATGGGGTGGATCCGCCGCGGACCGATGGCGTACGGCAGGTCGACGCTCCGGAGGATGTCGTGGTGGAGCCGCTGTGGTTGCGCGCCACCCATCTGAAGCCTGTTCCGCCCCCCTCATTGGGAAAGCCGGCACCGGTGGGAAAGCCGCCGATGGCGAGTGGCGCAGGCCCGACGTACACCGCACCGCCGCTGACCTACCCTCCCCCGCAGGAGGGCACGCGCGGCCGGACAAGCCCGCGCCCGTGCATGAACCGGCCGGCTACCCTCGGGCGCCCGGCCCCGCCCTCGGACCAACTCCTCGCACCGTCCTCGGAGTCGCCACCGCCACCCGTCCGCGCGCACGCGAGAAACAGAAGCCGAGGATGGCGGCGCTTCGCCGACCGGCGGGACTCTCGTGCCGCCGGAGTCTTCGGACTGGGCGCCGTGAGCGGACTGATCCTCGCCTCATCACTGCTGGGCATCGACAACCCCGGACCGGCGGTCCCGTCCGTGCCCTCCGAGCAACCGGACCGGCCGCCCGTGCCCGACAACCCCGCTCCCAGGCTCCCCGAGATCCCAGGCACGGGCGTGCTACGCCAGGGCGACAGCGGCCATGGGGTATACGAGCTGCAGGTCCGTCTGCTCCAGGTCCCCAACGTCTACGACGGCGGCGCGATCGACGGTCGCTACGACAAGGAGGTCCGAGCGGCCGTGGTCAGATTCCAGCAGTGGTACGGCGTCCGCGGCGACGAGACGGGCGTGTACGGCGACAACACGCGCCACGCCCTCATGTTGCGAACCAAGTAGATGGACTCAGTTAGGTTGGCGTGGGTCGGGGCAGCTGTGTGATCGCGACGCGGTGGCTGGAAGTCCAGGAGGACCCGGACCTGCCCGCGTCCTTCATCGCGTACACGACCGTCCGCCCGCTGTGACCAGCCGCCCCGGCACCGTGAAGGAGGCCTCCCGATGAGCACCTACGCCGCCACCGAGGGCATCGGCTTGTAGAGCTGCACGGCTTGAGCGCGGCCGAGGGGAGATCCCCTCGGCCGCGCTGGTGCGTGGAGGCCTCGGAATCCCAGCTGGGACACCAGCCGCAAAGTAGGCGGTGTGTACCGGAGGGGTCTTCACCACCCCGTCACGCACCCGGCGGCGTTGGGTCCTCGCCAGCCCGGGTGATGTGCCGCGACAAGAAGCGCCGAGCGAAATGGAAACGGTTCGCGGTCGGCTGCGGCGCGCTCTTGCGCTTGGAGATCCTCTCTATGTACGCCTCGAACTCCCCAGACTTCACAACCTCCGTGACGATTGCCTGCACCAGGACGCCATTAGCCTGCCGGGCAACGGAGAGGCCACGCCCGATGAGGAAGGCCATGGGGACAATGAGAAGGGCCAGCGCCGCCAGCGTGCCGGAGGCCTTCGTGCAGGCGCGGACCGCCGCGCACAGCAGCCGGTTGTCTGCCTGCTCGACCGCCCGCATCAGCCTGCGGAGGCCGTCCGCCATGGGGGACTGCGCCATCAGGTCGACGCCGGCGAGTTCGGCCTCGCGATAAGCGGTCCGGATGCGCTCGATCGCCTCCTTGCCCTCCGGCCAGGTGGCCTCCCACGACTCCATCAGGCCCTCGAATCCCACATCTGCCGCCCCGCCGACCATCATGCGAGCCCCCGGTTCCGTGAGTGCCCGGTGGAAGAGGTTCGGCACCGAGCGGGTCGGAGGCAGCTCGACACCGTCCTTGGCCGCGTATTCGCGCAGCGTTCCGTCCAGGTCCCGACGCGGGGAACGGCAGTTCCTGGAGACCAGCACGGGCGGCCCCGCCCGGCGATGGGCGCTGATGCCCAGGCAGGATGACCGCGCCGGCGACAACACCGCCCGCCGCGGCTGACAGTTGCCTTACGGAGTGGGGCCCTCGGCGCCGAGACCGATCAGGACACCGACCACGACCACCGCAATCAGCAGGTAGAGACAGCCCTTTGGACTCATCTGCACCGCGTCCCCCTCCATCCGTCCCGCCGCCGGCGGGCACGACTTGACCAACGGCAGAACCGTACCCGGCTGACTTCGGCGCCCAGACAACAGCCAGACCCCAGATCGGTGGGAGCACCGGCGTGCTCGTTCGTTGACACAGGACAGCCTTCACGCCTGCCCCGCTACATTCGCTGGCAGGAATCCTCGGGAGGCGCGGTATGAATCAGTTGCTCGGAGTGCTGCTTGGCGGTGTACTTACACTCGTGGGTAGCTTCGGGGCCGCCTCTCTGCAGGCGCGGCACCAACGCAAACAAACCCGCGCCAAGGACCTTTGGGACCGACGGGCCAGTCTCTACCTCGACTTGCTGACCCACCTGGGCGGCCGAGTGTCCTTCGCGGCCGGTTCCGATCAGTTCCTCATCGGATACGGGCCGAAGACCGCGGAGGACTACCAGCTGCGTAACCAGCTTCACGCCCGCGTTGCCCTATTCGCCTCACGAGAGACCCGTGACCTTTGGGGCAAGGCCGCGGATGCGGCACTGCACCTCGCCGCGGAAACCTTCGAGGGAGGTCACTATGAGCAGTTTTACGACAGGGTCATCATTCCCGAGACGAGCCAGGACCCTGAGTACACACGGCTCGTAGATGCTGCGAAAAGCGCACGTGAAGAGCTCATCGCGCGTCTGCGTACGGAGCTGGAAGTTGACCACTGCCTGTCGGCTTGAAAACGCGCCCTGCATCGGTCGTGCGTTCGTTCGGGCCGCTCAACCCTGTCTGAGACGGATAGCCGTGAGCATCGATCCGCACGACGGCTGACGGGTCCTCAGCGCAGGTCGCCACGCATCACAGTTATCGAAGGTCTGCGGGCTGGTCGGCCGGCATTCGCCCACGGCGGCCTGCAGCCACAGCTGGATGGCCTGATCCGGAATGCCGTCTGCAATGCGCAGGAACGCGCGGGGACTTCGACCCAGTTGGCCACTTCGGCGGACTGATCGCCGCGGCGCCAGTTGCCGCCTGTCTCACAGCCCTGCTCATGAGATGGAGCATCATTTTCGCCTGCGCCTGCTGCCATCGCGCAAGGCGATGGCGTAGGCGAGGTTGTTGCGGGAGAT
>NZ_JABZEE010000054.1 GCF_013387495.1 Streptomyces sp. PKU-EA00015
CCGCTCCAGCGGCGCGCCCGTGGGGTGGGCGCCGGCTCCCCGACGGCCGGTCGCCGCCGAGACGCGGCCGACGGCCGCGGGGCGGGCGCCGGGAGGGCGCGGGGCGCTCCCCCGCGGGGGTACGGACCCGGTCGTGCTGGGCGGCATCGTCGCTGTCCCCTCCAGTCGTGTCCGGCGGCAGCCGGACCTGGCGGCTGTCAGCCGTGCTCGGCGGCGAGTGCGCGGACCGCTTCCGCGAAGGCCTCGCCTCGCTCGTTGTAGTTGGTGAACATGTCCATCGAGGCGCAGGCGGGGGCCAGCAGGACCGTGTCGCCGGGCCGGGCGAGCGAGGCCGCCTCCGCCACCGCCGCGGACATCGCCCCAGTGTCGGTCCGGTCGAGGTCGACGACCGGGACCTGCGGGGCGTGTCGCGCGAGGGCGTCACGGATCAGGGCACGGTCGGCGCCGATCAGTACGACACCGCGGAGGCGAGCCGCGGACCTGGCGACCAGCTCGTCGAACGTGGCGCCCTTCGCAAGTCCCCCCGCGATCCACACGATCGGCTCGTAGGCGGCCAGAGACGCTTCCGTGGCATGGGTGTTGGTGGCCTTGGAGTCGTCGACGTACGCGACGCCGGCGACGTCGGCCACGTGCTCGATGCGGTGCGCGTCGGGGCGGAAGGCCCGCAGCCCGTCGCGTACGGCCGCCGGGGCCACGCCGAAGGCGCGGGCGAGTGCCGCGGCCGCCAGCGCGTTGGCGATGTTGTGCGGCGCGGGCGGGTTGACGTCGGAGACCTCGGCGAGCTCCTGAGCCTGCTTCTGCCGGTTCTCGACGAACGCCCGGTCCACCAGAATGCCGTCGACGACGCCGAGTTGGGACGGCCCCGGCGTGCCCAGCGTGAAGCCGATGGCGCGGCAGCCCTCCTCCACGTCCGCCTCGCGCACCAGGTCCTCGGTCGCCGGGTCGGCCACGTTGTAGACGCAGGCGACCGTGTTGCCCTCGTAGATCCGGCCCTTGTCGGCGGCGTACGCCTTCATGGAGCCGTGCCAGTCGAGGTGGTCCGGCGCGAGGTTGAGGACCACGGCGGAGTGGGCGCGCAGCGAGGGCGCCCAGTGGAGCTGGTAGCTGGAGAGTTCGACGGCGAGCACGTCGTACTGCTCGTCGCCGGTCACGACGTCGATGATCGGGGTGCCGATGTTCCCGATGGCGGCGGTCCGCAGACCGGCGGCCGACAGGATGGAGGCGAGCATCCGCGTCGTGGTCGTCTTGCCGTTGGTGCCGGTGACGGCGAGCCACGGCGGCGCGTCGGGGCCGCGCAGCCGCCAGGCGATCTCGACGTCGCCGACGACGTCGACGCCCGCCTCGGCCGCCGCCTCGAAGAGCGGGCTGGAGGGTTTCCAGCCGGGCGAGGTGACCACCAGATCGGTGCCCTCGGGCAGCGGCGACCCCGCAGCGGAGCCGCTGATCGCCGCTGTGCCGAGGCGCACCATGATTCCCAGCTCGGCCAGTTCCGCGGCGCGCGCCCGGTGCGCGTCGCTGTCGCCGCCGTCCACGACGGTGACGGCCGCGCCGAGGCGGGCCAGGGCGCGGGCGGCGCTGATGCCGCTCACCCCGAGGCCGGCGACGGTGATGTTCCTGCCCTGCCACTCGCTCACTTGTCGGCTGCCCATCCGGCGTAGAAGAGGCCCAGACCCACGATGACGCACATGCCCTGGATGATCCAGAAGCGGACCACCACAAGGACTTCGGACCACCCCTTGAGTTCGAAGTGGTGCTGCAGCGGCGCCATCCGGAAGACCCGCTTGCCGGTCATCCGGAACGAGCCGACCTGGATCACCACGGACATGGTGATGAGGACGAACAGTCCGCCGAGGAGGGCGAGCAGGAACTCGGTGCGCGAGCAGATCGCGAGACCCGCGAGCGCGCCGCCGAGCGCGAGCGACCCGGTGTCGCCCATGAAGATCTTGGCGGGCGAGGTGTTCCACCACAGGAAGCCGAAGCAGGCTCCCATGAGGGCGGAGGCCACGACCGCGAGGTCGAGCGGATCTCGTACCTCGAAACAGGCGTTGGGATTGGTCAGAGTCTCCGCGTTGGCGCAGGACTCCTGGAACTGCCACAGGCCGATGAAGGTGTACGCGCCGAAGACCATCACCGACGCGCCCGTGGCGAGGCCGTCGAGGCCGTCGGTCAGGTTCACGCCGTTCGACATCGCGAGGATCATGAACAGCGCCCAGACCACGAACAGCACGGGTCCGATGGACCACCCGAAGTCGGTGATGAACGACAGCTTGGTGGAGGCCGGCGTGTTGCCGCGCTTGTCGGCGAACTGGAGGGACAGCACCGCGAAGGCGATGCCGACGATCAGCTGTCCCGCCATCTTCGCCTTGGCCCGCAGACCGAGCGACCGCTGCTTGACGATCTTGATGTAGTCGTCGAGGAAGCCGACGAGGCCCATGCCGGCCATCAGGAAGAGGACCAGGACACCCGAGAAGGTCGGGTCCTCACCGGTGATGACCTTGGCGAGCGCGTACGCGATGAGCGTCGCCATGATGAAGGAGATGCCGCCCATGGTGGGCGTGCCCTTCTTGCTGCCGTGCGTACGGGGGCCGTCGTCGCGGATGAACTGCCCGTATCCCTTGCGGGCCAGCAGCTTGATCAGCAGCGGGGTACCGATCAGGGTCAGGAAGAGACCGATGGCTCCCGCGAACAGGATCTGCCTCATCGGACGGCACCCTCACCCTCGGAGCTGCCGAAGCCCTCGAGCAGAGCCTGTGCGATCCGCTCCAGACCGACCGACCTGGAAGCCTTCACCAGCACGACGTCTCCCGGGCGCAACTCTTTGCGCAACAGGTCGACCGCCGCCTGCGCGTCGGACACGTGCACCGACTCCTCACCCCACGAACCCTCGTTGTATGCGCCCAGTTGCAACCAGGACGCTTCCCTGCCCCCGACCGCGACGAGCCTGCCGACATTGAGCCGGACGGCGAGCCGTCCGACCGCGTCGTGCTCGGCGAGCGCCTCGTCCCCGAGCTCGGCCATCTGCCCGAGCACCGCCCACGTGCGACCTCCCTTTGCCCGTGCGGCCTCGCCCATGGCGGCCAGTGCCCGAAGCGCGGCACGCATGGACTCGGGGTTCGCGTTGTAGGCGTCGTTGACGACCGTCACGCCGTCCGGACGCTCGGTGACCTCCATCCGCCAGCGGGAGAGGGTGCCCGCCTCGGAGAGCGCAAGGGCGATCTCGTCCACAGGCATGCCCAGCTCATGGGCGACGGCGGCCGCGGCGAGCGCGTTCGACACGTGGTGCTCACCGTACAGCCGCATGGTCACGTCACTGCACCCGGTGGGTGTGTGGAGCGTGAAGGAGGGCTGCCCGTGCTCCGTGAGCCGGACATTCTCGGCACGTACGGCGGCGTCGGCGGCCTCTCCGAAGAGCAGCACACGGGCCTCGGTGCGCGACGCCATGGCGCGGACCAGCGGGTCGTCGGCGTTGAGGACGGCGACGCCGTCCTTCGGCAGGGACTCGACGAGTTCGCCCTTGGCCTGGGCGATCTGCTCGCGGCCGCCGAACTCGCCGATGTGCGCGGTCCCCACGTTGAGGACGAGACCGATCCGGGGCGGGGTGAGCCCGGCGAGGTACCGGATGTGGCCGATTCCGCGCGCCCCCATCTCCAGCACGAGGTGCTGGGTCTCCTCGGTGGCGGTCAGGGCGGTGAGGGGCAGGCCGATCTCGTTGTTGAGGGAGCCCGGGGTCCAGACCGTGGGCCCCTTGCGCTGGAGCACCTGGGCGATCAGGTCCTTGGTGCTCGTCTTGCCGGCGGAGCCGGTCAGCGCGACGACGTGGGCGCCGAGCCGTTCGACGACGGCGCGGGCGAGCGCGCCGAGGGCCCTTTGGACGTCGTCCACGACGATGGCGGGCGCCTGGACCGGGCGGGTGGCGAGGACGGCCACCGCGCCCGCGTCGACGACCTGGCGCGCGTAGTCGTGTCCGTCGACGCGTTCGCCCACGAAGGCGACGAAGAGGCTGCCTGGTTCGATCTCACGGGAGTCCCGGACGACGGGGCCGGTGACCTGGACGGCCGGATCCGGTATGTCGTACGTCTGCCCGCCGACGATTTCGGCGATCTCGGCGAGGGAGAGGGCGATCACTACTTCATCCCTGACTGTTCTGGATTGCTTCGCGCAGTACCTGGCGGTCGTCGAACGGGCGGACCACTCCGGCGATGTCCTGGCCCTGCTCGTGGCCCTTGCCGGCGACGAGGACGGTGTCGCCCGGCCGGGCACGGGCGACGGCGGCCGCGATGGCCGCGGCGCGGTCGGCCTCGACCAGGACGTCGCCGCGCTCGTGGATCGGCACCTCGGCGGCGCCGGCGAGCATGGCGGCGAGGATCGCGAGGGGGTCCTCGGAGCGCGGGTTGTCGGAGGTCAGTACGGCGGTGTCGGCCAGGCGCGCGGCAGCGGCGCCCATCGGTCCGCGCTTGGTCACGTCCCGGTCGCCGCCGCAGCCGAGGACGACGTGCAGCCGGCCCTCGGTGACCTTGCGCAGGGAGCGCAGGACGGATTCGACGGCGTCCGTCTTGTGGGCGTAGTCGACGACGGCGAGGTACGGCTGGCCCGCGTCGACGCGCTCGAGCCGGCCGGGCACACCGGGGACGGCGGCGATGCCGTCGGCGGCGGTCTGGGGTTCGATTCCGGCCACGGCCAGCGTGACGATCGCGGCAAGCGTGTTGGCGACGTTGAACGGGCCGGGCAGCGGCGCCTCGGCGCGCACCCGCTCGCCCTTGGGGCCGACGGCGGTGAACGTCGAGCCGACGGCGCTGACTTCGACGTCCTCGGCGCGCCAGTCGGCGTCCGGGTGCCCCTCGGCGGAGAAGGTGGTGACCGGCACGGTCGCCTCCCCGGCCAGCCTGCGGCCGTACTCGTCGTCGAGGTTGACGACGCCTTCCCGGCTGCGGCGCGGCGTGAACAGCTGCGCCTTGGCCTGGAAGTAGTCCTCCATGCCGGAGTGGAACTCCATGTGCTCGGGGCTGAGGTTGTTGAAGACGGCGACGTCGAAGACGCAGCCGTCGACCCGGCCGAGCACGAGGGCGTGGCTGGAGACCTCCATGGCGACCGAGTCCACGCCGCGTTCCCGCATGACGGCGAACAGGGCCTGGAGGTCGGTGGCCTCCGGGGTGGTGCGCTCGGACTTGATGCGCTCGTCGCCGATGCGCATCTCGACCGTGCCGATCAGCCCGGTGGCGCGGCCGGCCGCGCGCAGGCCGCCTTCGACTAGGTAGGCCGTGGTGGTCTTGCCGGAGGTGCCGGTGATGCCGATCTGGAGCAGGCTCTCGCCGGGCCGGCCGTAGATCTCGGCGGCGAGTTCGCCCATCCGGCCGCGCGGGTTGTCGGTGACCAGGACCGGCAGTCCGGTGGCCGCGGCGCCTTCGGCGCCCGCCTCGTCGGTGAGGATCGCGGCGGCCCCGAGGTCTGCGGCCTGCGCCGCGAAGTCGGCTCCGTGGAACCGGGCGCCGGGCAGAGCCGCGTACACGTCACCGGGGCGTACCGCCCGCGAGTCGTGGGTGATGCCGGTGATCTCTCCCCGGGCCTGCGTATGCACCCCGAGCCGGGCGGCCAGGTCCCCGAGGTCTGTCGGGTGGGGCCGCGTCGGGCGGGGCGCCCCCGGCTGGTGTTTCGCGGGGTCGTCCTGCTGCGTGGTTCGGTACTGATCAGCGTGTGGCACGGCGGTGAGCGTACCGGGCCCGGGCGGCCCGGGGGAAAAAGAGGGGGCGTCCCCGGCTCGGTTCCCGGGTCGCGGGGTGATCGTTGTCACTGGTGGTTCCTCCGGTCACTCGCCGGGGTCGAAGGTCACGGGCAGTCGCGCGGGTGCCTTGCCGGTCGGTGCGACCTGCAGGGTCTTCAGCGCGAACTCCATGACCTCTTGGTAGACGGGGCCGCAGATCTGGCCTCCGAAGTAGCTGCCCCTGGTGGGGTTCTGGATGGCGCAGTAGACGGTGATCTCCGGGTCGTCGGCGGGCGCGAAACCGGCGAAGGAGGCGGTGTAGCCCTTGTAACGGCCGAGTTCGGGGTCGACGCGGTTGGCCGTTCCGGTCTTTCCGGCGACGCGGTATCCGGGGATGCGTGCCTTGGTGCCGGTGCCCTCCCGGTCGTCGACGACGGATTCGAGCATGGTGGCGAGCGTCTTCGCGGTCTTCTCGCCGACCACGCGGGTCTTCCCCGGCTCGGGCGCCGCGGTGAAGTGCCCGTCGGGACCCCTGGTGCCGCGGACGAGCGTGGGCTCGATGCGTACGCCGCCGTTGGCGATGGTCGAGTAGACAGAGGCGGCCTGCATCGCGTTGATGGACAGGCCCTGGCCGAAGGGGATCGTGTACTGCTGCGAGGTGGACCAGTCGGCGGGCTCGGCGAGGATGCCGGCGGTCTCTCCGGGGTAGCCGAGGCCGCTGGTGCTGCCGATGCCGAACTTGCGCAGGTAGGAGTGGAGCACCTGGTTGGCCTCGCGCTGGGTCTTCCCCAGCTGTCCGGTCGCGAGGATGGTGCCGATGTTGCTGGACTTCGCGAGGACGCCGTTGAGCGTGAGGTACCAGGTGGGGTGGTCGATGTCGTCCTTGAAGAGCCGGTCGCCGCGGTGCAGGCGGTTGGGGACGACGACATGGGTGCCCGGGGTGGCCTTCTTCTCCTCCAGCACGGCGGCCATGGACATGACCTTGGCGGTGGAGCCCGGCTCGTACGCGTCCTGGAGGGCGGCGTTGCCCATGGCGGCGGCGTTGGCCTGACCGAGGTCGTTCGGGTCGAAGCCGGGGGCGTTGGCCATGGCGAGGATCTCGCCGGTGCGGGTGTTCTGCACGATCACATAGCCGCGGTCCGCCCGGGACTTGCCGACCTGGTCCTCGATGGCCTTCTGGGCGGCCCACTGGATGTCCCGGTCGATCGTGAGCTCGATGTCGGAGCCGGGGACGGCGGGCACCTCGCGGGAGCCGGCGGTCGGCACGCGCCGGCCGCCTGACTGGGCGTAGGTGACCGTGCCGTTCTTGCCCGCGAGCGTCTTGTCGAGCATGGACTCGATGCCACCGCCGCCGCGTCCCTCTGCGTTGACGTAACCCAGTATCCCGGCGGCGAGATCGCCGTTCGGGTACACGCGCTTGCTGCTGGGCTCCTGGAAGACGCCCGCCAGGACATTGGCGCCGCGGCCGCCCCTGCGCTTGTCGGCGGCGGCCTTCTGTGCGTAGACGCTCTTGAGGTCCTTGATCTGGTTCCACACCTGAGGGGTCTGGCGGCGGGCCAGGACGGCGTAGCGGGACCCCGGCTTCCTGAGCTTCTCGGCCAGCGTGGCGGCGTCGGTCTGGAGGATGGGGGCGAGCAGCGCGGCCGCCTGTTCGGGCGCGTCGGGGGCCTTGCTCTCCTTCGGCGTGAACATCTTGGGGTCCGCGGTGATGTCGTGCGCGTCGACGGAGGTGGCGAGCGCGATCCCGGCCCGGTCGGTGATCTCGCCGCGCTCGGCGGCGAGTGTGTGGCTGAAATAGCGGTTCTTCTCGGCCTTGGCCGCGTAGGCGCTGGCGTCGACGGCCTGCACCTGGAGCAGCCGTACGACGAAGGCGAGCATCACGAGCGTGAGGCCCAGGCTGACCAGTCGCAGGCGGGGGCGGGGGTTGCCCAGCGTGATGGTGCGCGGGGCGGGGCGTACGCCGCGGGGCGCGGGGCGCCGGGCGGGCCGGCCGGGGGGCGGAGCGGAGGGACGCCGGGCGGGGCCCGGCACGCGCCGCCGCGGGGGCTGCTTGGAGGGCACTGCGTCACCTGCCGGTGGTCGTCGGAGTCGGCTGCGGGGACGTGCGGGACGGGCCGGTGGCGGGGTCGGTCCCCTGGGGGACGCCCTGTGGCGAGGGCGGCGCGGGGGACGACGCGGCCGGGGCCGGCACGGTCGGGGCGGAGGGGGCCGGGGACGCCGGAGGCGCGGCCGTGGGGGACGACGAGGGCGTGACGGAGGGGCCCGCCGTCCCGGGGACCTGCTGCGGTTTGGGGTCGGGCGAGGGCAGGGCGGTGGCCTTGCCGGGAACGCCGCGGACCTTGCCGTCCGGGCCGAGGAAGGCGGGGCTGCCGCCGGGGACCATGCCCAGCTCGCGGGCGCGGCGCTCGAGGGCGTCGGGGGCGGAGTAGCTGTCGACGTCGCGCTGGAGCGCCTGCTGCTGGTCGGTGAGCTCGGTGGTCTTCTTCTTCAGCTCGCTCAGCTCGAAGGAGCCCTGGCTGAGGGAGGAGTTGAGCATCAGCAGGGTGATCAGCCCGCCGGACAGGAGCAGTACGACCAGCAGGACGAAGGGGGTGCGGGCGGCGGTGCTCGGCCCCGACGGCATCAGCCGCGCGAGCCGTGCGGCCCTCCCTTTCAACTGCTTGGCCGCTGTGCTCAAGGTGTCCTCCGCATCGCTTCCGTGCCGCCGTTCACCCGCGTGTGCCGCTCAACCGCGCCTGTGGGCCCCGCTCACGCGACGTCCTCGCGGATGCGCTCCGCCGCTCTCAGACGCGCCGGCGCCGCGCGACGGTTCTGGGCGACCTCTTCGTCGGTGGGCAGCTCGGCGCCGCGGGTCAGCAGCTTCAGCCGTGGCTGGTACTCCTCCGGGACGACGGGCAGCCCGGGGGGCGCGGTGTTCGCGGCACCGGCCGCCAACACCTGCTTGACCAGCCGGTCCTCGAGCGAGTGGTACGACAGGACCGCGATGCGCCCGCCGACGCCGAGCGCGGCGACGGCTGCGGGAACGGCGCGCTCCAGCACGCTGAGCTCCCCGTTGACCTCGATGCGCAGCGCCTGGAAGGTGCGCTTGGCCGGATTGCCGCCGGTCCGCTTGGCGGCCTGCGGCAGCGCGTCGCGGATGAGCTCCACGAGCCGGGCGCTGTTGCTGAACGGCTCCTTCTCCCGCTCGCGCACGATCGCGGACACGATCCGCTTGGCCTGCTTCTCCTCGCCGTACGCGCGCAGGATCCGCACCAGCTCGCCGGCCGGGTAGGTGTTGAGCACCTCCGCGGCGCTCATCCCGGTCGTCTGGTCCATGCGCATGTCGAGCGGGGCGTCCTGGGCGTACGCGAAGCCGCGGTCGGCCTCGTCCAGCTGCATGGAGGAGACGCCGAGGTCGAAGAGGACGCCGTCGACGCGTGGGACGCCGAGACGGTCGAGGACGCCGGGCAGCTCGTCGTAGACGGCGTGGACGAGGGTGGCGCGGTCACCGAATCGGGCGAGCCGCTCGCCGGACAGCCGCAGCGCCTCCGTGTCCCGGTCCAGGGCGATCAGCCGTACCTCGGGAAACTGCGTCAGCAGGGCCTCGCTGTGTCCGCCGAGGCCGAGGGTGCAGTCGACGACGACCGCACCGGGCCTCTGCAGGGCCGGGGCCAACAGGTCCAGGCACCGCTGGAGCATCACCGGGACGTGTCGGGTCTGGCTCATGCGCCCTCTCAGGTCCGGCGCGGGCGGGTCAGGGCCGGGCCGTGCGTACGCCGCGCACGCGGGGAAGTGTGGGGAAATGTGCGGGAAGCCACCGAATGTGCTGGTGACGTCCGTGAACTGCGCGTCACTTTAGTCCACTGGTACGGCCGGTCAATCAACCGGCCAGCGCGTCGCACCTGCCCCGATGCCACGCTTGTGGGTTACCTCACAACAAGGCTCGTTGACGTTCTTTGTCCGGCCTCACAGCGGGCCCGCACCCCATGTGACCGTTACCTTCGAGCCATGTCGACTTCTGCACAGCAGTCCCCCGCCGAGGCCGTCCGCACCGGCGAAACCGTCACCGACCGCCTCGTCGAGGCGAACCAGCGCTACGCCGCCGACTTCCGCGACCCCGGAATGGACGCCCGTCCGGTCCTCCAGGTCGCGGTGGTGGCCTGCATGGACGCCCGGCTCGACCTGCACGCCGCACTCGGCCTGGAACTCGGCGACTGTCACACCATCCGCAACGCGGGCGGCGTGGTCACCGACGACGTCATCCGCTCGCTCACCATCAGCCAGCGCGCCCTCGGCACCCGCAGCGTGATACTCGTCCACCACACCGGCTGCGGTCTGGAGAGCCTCACCGAGGACTTCCGGATCGAGCTGGAGGAGGAGGTCGGCCAGCGGCCGGCATGGGCGGTCGAGTCGTTCCGCGACGTCGACCAGGACGTGCGGCAGTCGATGCAGCGGGTGCGCACGTCCCCGTTCCTGCTGCACACGGACGACGTCCGCGGCTTCGTCTTCGACGTCACGACGGGTCTGCTCAGGGAGATCGACCCTGCTGCGTGACCGGTCGGCCACCCGATAAATGGGTCAACCCCGGCATATCCCTCTCAGTTGTCCACAGGCGAGTGACACGACACGGTGACGCCAACAAGAATGCGGGTGTGACACCGTCCGGAACTTTCCGGAGACGGTGTCCGTGTTTCGGGGTGGGCCGTGCCGTGTCGTGCGCACAGGCCCTATGAACGGGCCGAGGAGGGCCGGGTGACGACCTATGACGATCGAGCGAGCCTCACGGATCTGACCACGACGGCGGAGCGTGTCCGCAGGTCGGTGGAGAGCGTGATCGAGGGCAAGCCTGAGGTCGTACGGCTTTCTCTGACAGTGCTGCTC
Source organism: Streptomyces sp. PKU-EA00015 (assembly GCF_013387495.1). GTDB lineage: Bacteria > Actinomycetota > Actinomycetes > Streptomycetales > Streptomycetaceae > Streptomyces. The sequence continues at coordinate 10,559 of NZ_JABZEE010000054.1, forward strand.
GCCGAGGGACATCTGCTCATCGAGGATGTCCCCGGCGTGGGCAAGACGATGCTGGCCAAGGCGCTGGCGCGGTCCATCGACTGCTCGGTGCGACGCATCCAGTTCACGCCCGACCTGCTGCCCTCGGACATCACCGGTGTGTCGATCTTCGACCAGCAGCGGCGCGAGTTCGAGTTCAAGCCGGGCGCGATCTTCGCGCAGATCGTGATCGGCGACGAGATCAACCGCGCCTCGCCCAAGACCCAGTCCGCGCTGCTGGAGTCCATGGAGGAGCGCCAGGTCACCATCGACGGGCACAGCTACGAGCTGCCCGACCCGTTCATGGTGGTCGCCACGCAGAACCCGGTGGAGATGGAGGGCACGTATCCGCTGCCGGAGGCCCAGCGCGACCGCTTCATGGCGCGCGTGTCCATCGGGTACCCGAGCGCGGCCGCCGAGCTGCAGATGCTCGACGTGCACGGCGGCGTGTCGCCGCTGGACGACCTCCAGCCGGTGGCGCACGCCCACGACATCGTGAAGCTGATCGAGGCCGTGCGCGCGGTGCATGTCGCCGAGTCCGTCCGCAGGTACGCGGTGGACCTCGTCGCGGCGACCCGCAGCCACCCCGACCTGAGACTGGGCGCGTCCCCGCGCGCCACGCTGCACCTGCTGCGCGCCGCCAAGGCGTCCGCCGCTCTCAGCGGCCGGGAGTACGCCCTGCCGGACGACGTCCAGGCGCTGGCCGTGCAGGTGCTGGCCCACCGACTGCTGCCCACCGCCCAGGCCCAGCTCAACCGGCGCACCGCCGAGCAGGTGGTCCTGGACATCGTGCAGCGCACCCCCGTGCCCACGACCGGCAGCGCCGACGGCGCCTACGTGACGGGCCCGGCGGGTCAGCCGCCGCTGTACGGGCAGCAGCCCGGCGCCCGGCGGCTGTGATGTCCGCCGCACGGCCCGCCGCTCCCCCGGGCCCGGAGGGCGAGGACAAGGACAAGGGCGGAGTACGGGCCGCGCTCGGCGGGCTCACCACGCGCGGCCGCTCCTTCCTCGCCGCCGGAGTGGCCGCCGCGGCCTGCGCGTACGTGCTGGGCCAGAGCGATCTGCTGCGGGTCGGGCTGCTCCTGGCCTCCCTCCCGCTGATCTGCGTCGCCGTGCTCTACCGCACCCGCTACCGGGTCGCGGCGAGCCGCCGGCTGTCCCCCTCACGGGTGCCGGCCGGCGCGGAGGCGCGCGTGCATCTGCGCATGGACAACGTCTCGCGGATGCCGACGGGTCTGCTGATGCTCCAGGACCACGTGCCGTACGTGCTCGGCCCCCGGCCCCGGTTCGTGCTGGACCGGGTCGAGGCGGGCGGCCGCCGCGAGGTGTCCTACCGCGTGCGGTCCGACCTGCGGGGCCGCTATCCACTCGGCCCGCTCCAGCTGCGCCTGAGCGACCCCTTCGGCATGTGCGAACTGACGCGTTCCTTCAGCGCGTTCGACACGCTCACCGTCATCCCGCGCACCGAGGTGCTGCCCGCCGTGCGGCTGGCCGGCGAGGCGTCCGGCTACGGCGACGGCCGCCAGCGCACCCTGGCGCTGGCCGGTGACGACGACATCATCCCGCGCGCCTACCGCTACGGGGACGACCTGCGCCGGGTCCACTGGCGCTCGACCGCGCGCTACGGCGAGCTGATGGTCCGGCGCGAGGAGCAGCCGCAGCGCGCCAGGTGCACGGTCCTGCTGGACACCCGCCGGATCGCCTACCAGGGCGCGGGCCCGGATTCTGCCTTCGAGTGGGCTGTCTCGTCAGCCGCGTCCGCGCTGGTGCACCTCATGGAGCGCGGCTTCGCGGTCCGGCTGCTGACGGACACGGGCAGCTCGGTGCCGGGCGCAGGAGCCGACGGCTTCGCCGGCTCCCACGAGTCCGTGGACTCCGCCGGTCTGATGCTCGACACGCTCGCGGTCGTCGACCACTCCGACGGGGCGGGCCTGTCCCGCGCGATCGACGCCCTGCGCGGCGGCGACGGCGGAGGCGACGAAGGACTGCTCGTCGCCTTCTTCGGCGACCTCGACGAGGAACAGGCGGCGCTCGCCGCCCGGATGCGGCAGCGCAGCGGCGCCGCGGTCGCCTTCGTCCTGGACGCAGGGACGTGGGTGACCGGCGGCGCGGTGACGGGTGCGGTCGACGAGCGGCTGCGGCAGCTGCGCGAGGCGGGCTGGACGGCGCTGCCCGTGCGACCGGGCACAGCGCTGACCGATCTGTGGCAGCAGGCGGGACGGGAGCGCACCCAGGCTCCCGGTGGTACGAACGGGTTCTCGGGGGGTTGGTCATGAGCGGTCGGGCGCGGCTCGCCCTGTGCTCCTACGCCGCCACGCTGATGGCGGCGGGAGCGCTGCTGCCGCTGGTCGATCCGGCCGGCTGGATGCTGCAGGCGGCGTTCCTGCTGGCGCTGCAGAGCGGCGTCGGCGCGCTGGCCCGGCGGGTGCCGCTGGCCGGAGCGCTGACGATCGGCGTGCAGGCGCTGGTCACCCTGCTGGCGCTCACCGTGGTGTTCGTCCGCGAGGCGGCGATCCTCTGGCTGCTTCCGGGCCCGGAGGCGTTCGCCCGGTTCGGCGACCTGTTCGCCGCGGGCTACGACGACGTGAGCCGGTATGCGATCCCCGCGCCGGCCACCGACGGCATCCGGCTGATGCTCGTCGGCGGGGTGCTGGTGATCGGTCTCGCGGTCGACGCGCTGGCCGTCACGTACCGCAGCGCGGCCCCGGCCGGTCTGCCGCTGCTCGCGCTCTACACGGTCGCGGCGGGTCTGTCCGACGGCGGTGCGGGCTGGCTCTGGTTCCTGCTGGGGGCCTCCGGCTATCTGCTGCTCCTGCTGGCCGAGGGCCGCGACAGGCTCTCCCAGTGGGGACGTGTGTTCGGCGGACCCCCGCCGAACCGGGCGCGGCCGGGCGGCCCGTTCGAGTCCGGCGGGGCGGCCCACGCCCCGGTCCGCACCGGCCGGCGCATCGGCGTGGTCGCCCTGGGCGTGGCCCTCGTCGTACCGGCCGCGCTGCCCGCTCTGGACGGCGGCCTGTTCGACGGGACGGGCAGCGGACCGGGCCGGGGCGGGAGCGGGGGTGGCACGATCTCCGCGGTCAACCCGCTGGTCTCGCTTCAGAACAGCCTCAACCAGCCGCAGGACCGCGAGGTCCTGCGCTACCGCACCAACGCGCCCGACACCCAGGGCATGTACCTGCGCATCGTCGCCCTCGACCGCTTCGACGGCACCGCGTGGCGCTCCTCCGAGCGCAAGGTGCAGGGCGTGCCGGATCGGCTGCCGGAGCCGGACGGGCTGAGTCCGGCGGTCGGTGTCACCGAGATCAAGACGAACCTGTCGGCCGCGGGTTCGTACAAGCAGAGCTGGCTGCCGATGCCCTACCCGGCGACGAAGGTGGCCATCGGCGGGCGCTGGCGTTACGAGCCGGCCGGGCGGACCCTGGTCGGCGACCGCGGCCAGACGACGGGCGGCGTGCAGTACTCGGTGAACAGCCTGGTCATACGTCCCACCCGGGAGCAGCTCGCGCAGGCGATGGCGCCGCCGTCGGAGCTGAAGCGCGAGTACACCCAGGTGCCCGACGTCCTTCCGGAGTCGGTCGAGGAGACCGCGCTGCGAGTGACCAGGGGCTCCGCCAACGACTTCGAGCGGGCGACGAAGCTTCAGGAGTGGTTCGCCGAGGACGGCGGCTTCACGTACAACACGCAGGTCCGCTCGGGCACCGGCGTCGCCGCGATCAGCCGCTTCCTGAAGCAGAAGAAGGGTTTCTGCGTCCACTTCTCGTTCTCGATGGCCGCGATGGCCCGGACGCTGGGCATCCCGGCGCGGGTCGCGGTGGGCTTCACGCCGGGCAGCCCGCAGTCCGACGGCACGATGTCGGTCGGTCTGCGCGACGCGCACGCCTGGCCCGAGCTGTACTTCGAGGGCGTGGGCTGGACCAGGTTCGAGCCGACCCCGACCCGCGGCTCGGTGCCGGAGTACGCGCAGGAGCAGGCGCCGTCGGGCGGTGCCTCCGACCCGGCGCGGCCGGAGGCCGGCGACACGGCCGAGCCGTCGGCGCAGCCGGTCGCCCCGGACGCCTGCCCGGAGCACGAGCGCCGCCTCGGCGAGTGCGGGGCGGCCGCGCCGCGCGACATCGAGCAGGAGACGGACGCGGGCTTCCCGTGGCAGGCCGTGCTCTTCACCGGCCTGGGCGTGGTCGCGGTGCTGGTCCTGCTTCTGCTGCCGCTGCTGTGGCGGATCACCACGCGGACGCGGCGGCTGAGCGCGGTGGGCCAGGTGCCGCCGAAGTCGGGCGCGAAGTCGGGGCGGAAGGGCTCCGGGGCCGTCGATCCCGTCGGTGACGGTGCTCCGGCTCCCGCAGGCGCCGGTTCCGTGGCGCCGGTGGACGATCCGGCCGGGACGCTGGCGGTCTGGCAGGAGATCACGGACACGGCCTGGGACCTCGGCATCCTGCCCGACGAGTCGCAGACGCCGCGGAAGGCCGCGGCCCGCATCGTCCGGCTGGGCAAGCTGACGGATGAGCCGGCGGCGGCGATGCACCGCACGGCCCGGGCGCTCGAACAGGTCCTGTACGCCCCGGTTCCGCGCCCTGCCACGGGGCTGGCGGACGACGCCCACCTCATCCGGGCCGGCCTGCGGGAGGGCGTGAACCGGCGGACCCGGCTGCGGGCGCTGCTGCTGCCCCGGTCGTCGGTACGCGTGATCTGGGCGCTGTCGTCCCGCTGGGAGTCCCTGCGTCCCCGCTTCACCCTCCCCGACTGGCTGACGCGCTTCCCCCGCCCGACGCGCCAACGGGGCTGAGCCGTCGCCTCCCGGACGAGACGGAGGCCTGGGCCCTGGATTCGTTGGCGCCCACGCCCTCCCGCAGGCCTCGGCTCAGGCCGGGGGCCGGCGCGGGCTTCGGCCCCGCAAGGGCCAGGCCGGGCGGGGCGTCGACTCAGTCCGGGCCTCTGGCCCCCGCCGGCCTGCCGGCCACGCAGGGATGCTGCCGTACAGAAGCCCGCTGAATCCGGGGTGGAACGGCCCAACGCGGCCGGGGCCCGTGCGCACCACGCCGCAGCGGCGTTCGGGCGGCAGGTCCCCGAAGGCGGCGCACATGCCAGGGGCGGCCGGCCCGGCGCGGAACACGATGCACGCACGGTTGAGGGGCGACGCTCTACGCGTCGCCCCTCAACCCTGCGTGTCGGTCCGGCAGCCGCCGGATCACTGGCCCTGTTGCTCGTCCCGGCGGCGCTGCCACCGCTGTTCGATCCTGTCCATCATCGACCTTCGCGGGTGGGACTGCCGGCGCCCGGCCGAACCTCCGGGAGCCTGCTGCTCGCCCGGCTTCGGCGCCTTGCGCCACCCGGTGACCGCGAGAACCGCGCAGCCGAGCATCACGAGGAAGCCCACGACGCTGACCCAGATCTGCTGCGCGACCATTCCGGCCATGAGGAGCGCGATACCCACCAGGAAGCCTGCGACTGCCTGGTAGACCCGTCGCCGGGTGTACGTACGCAGCCCGCTTCCCTCGAGCGCTGTAGCGAACTTGGGATCTTCGGCGTACAGCGCTCGCTCCATCTGCTCGAGCATTCGCTGCTCGTGCTCCGAGAGCGGCACGGAGTCCTCCTCGTCGTCGGTCGCGGGGGCGACCGGTATGCGGCCCTTTCAGGATAGGCAGGGATTCGCCCCCGTGAAACCCGCCCTCTCACCAAACCAGTCCGGGCCGCCATGCCCGATCGAAGTTACTGAGGCGTTGATTCCCCAACCTCCGATCCGTCATGCCGGACGGTGTCCCCCGATCATACGGGGCGAAGCCCACGATCGGGGGGTCTAAGCCGTAGTCCATCTGCGGCTGCGCCGCTGATCAGCCGTGCTTCTCTCCCAGGACGTGCAGCTGGGTGGCCACGGAATGGAAGGCGGCGAGTTCGGCGGCCGCCTCCTCCAGCTTCAGGAGCGCTTCCAGGGCCCCGGGCTCCGTGTCGACCAGGACGCCCGGGACCAGGTCGGCGAAGATCCGCACGCCGTGGACGGCGGAGACCTCCGCTCCGGCACCGGCGACCAGCTCGGTGAGCTGGTCGGCGGTGAACCGGCGCGGCACCGGGTCGCCCGCACCCCAGCGCCCGTCGGGGTCGCTCAGCGCCTGGCGCGCCTCGGTGAAGTGACCGGCCAGCGCCCGGGCCAGGACCGCCCCGCCGAGCCCGGCGGCGAGCAGGCTGATCGCACCACCCGGACGCAGGGCGTCCACGGCGTTGCGCACGCCCTCGGCCGGGTCGTCCACGTACTCCAGGACGCCGTGGCACAGCACGGCGTCGAAGCTGCCGCGCTCGACCACGTCGAACACGCCGTGGACGTCTCCCTGGACGCCGCGTACCCGGTCCGCAACCCCGGCCTCGGCCGCCCTGCGCTCCAGGGCGAACAGCGCGTTCGGGCTGGGATCGACGACGGTGACGCGGTGGCCGAGGCGGGCGAGGGGCACCGCGAACTTACCGGTGCCGCCACCGGTGTCGAGGACGTCCAGGGAGTCCGTACCGACCGCCTTGACCCGGCGGTCGATGGCGTCCCTGAGGACTTCCCACACCACGGCGGTGCGGAGCGAGGCGCGGGAGGGTCGCGGTGGGGTCTCCCCACCGGAGGCAGGGGAAGGGTCCGGCACGGCAGTTGACTCCTCGGGCGATGTGCTGGTGAGACGCCGTCCACCCTATTGCCTCCACCGGTCCGGCAGCGCTCCGTCCCGACTCACGGCTCCTCCCGGCTCATGTCTCTTCCCGGCTCATGGCTCCTCCCTCCCGACCGGTGCCGTCGGTACCGCCGGTCGCACCGGGCCGCTGCGCCGCCTGTGACCGCTGATGCGGGTGCTCCGCCCTCGGCTGGGGCAGCACCGGCTGCAGCACCAGCAGCCGCTCGACGAGGCGCAGGAACATCGCGGCGTCGCGCAGCAGGTCGTCGGCGTCACGGGCGCTCGCCGCGCCCCGTATCCCCGCCTCGGCCCGGGCCCGGCGCTCCGCCCCCGAGGCGAAGAGCAGGCTCCACTCCGCCAGCTCGGGCGCTATCTCGGGCAGGACCTCCCAGGCGCTGCGGATGCGCTGCCGGCGGCGGGGGTTGGTCTCCGGCCGGCCACGGGCGGCGAGCACGGCGGCGGCGGTGCGCAGCGCGGCGAGATGGGCTGTGGCATAGCGCTCGTTCGGCACGTCCAGGACGGCGGCCTCCTCGAGACCTGCGCGCGCCTGGGCGAGCAGATCGAGGGCGGCGGGCGGCGCCGAGGCCCGTCGCAGGACGGGGTGGACGTCGTGGGCGGAACCGGTCAGTGAGGGGGCAGGGCCGGTGGCGCGGCGCCGGGACGCGGCAGCTGCGGAGTGGCTGGCCATGACGAGCCTCCTGTCGTCGTGTGACGGCACTGTGGCCGTATGTGTCCATCGTGAGGGTCCCCACTGACAATCGGCGTGACCTGGGACTTTGCCTCGATCACAGGTTCGCGGTAACTTCTGTACTGACCAGTCAGTTCAAAGAATGGGCGGCAGTGGGCGAACAGGGGGTGGGGGCCGTGGAGAGCCCGCACGGGGCGGCGGTGGCCGTCGACGGGTTCGGACTCAAGGGGCCGCGCGGCTGGGCCTTCCGCGCGGTCGGCATCGAGGCCGCGCCCGGGTCGCTCGTCGTGATCGAAGGCCCGTCCGGGTCGGGGCGCACGTGCCTGCTGCTCGCGCTCACCGGCCGGATGCGCCCCACCGAGGGCCGTGCCGAGGTCGGCGGGCTGGAGCTGCCGCGCAGGATGGCCGCCGTGCGGCGGATCAGCGCGCTCGGACCCGTGCAGGGGGTCAGCGATCTCGATCCCGCGCTGACCGTCGCCGAGCACATCCGTGAGCGTGCTCTGCTGCAGCGCCGCTTCGACGGCTCGCTGCGCGCGCTGCTGCGTCCGCGCGCCGAGCGGGCCGCCGAGGCGCGCGGCCGTGTCGACCGCGCCCTGGAAATGGCGGGGCTGGATCTGGCCGCGCTCCCCAAGCAGGAGCGGACGGCCGTGCGCGACCTGGAACGGCTGGAGGAGCTGCGCCTGTCCGTCGCGCTCGCGCTGATCGGCCGCCCTCGGCTGCTCGCCGTCGACGACATGGACCTGAAGCTCTCGGACGCCGACCGCGCGGAGGCGTGGGCGCTGCTGCGTTCGGTCGCCGGTGGCGGCACCACGGTGCTGGCGGTGTGCAGTCAGGCCCCCCAGGACGCGACCGTCGTCCGCACGACCCCGGCGCAGGCCGGGGACGGGTCGGGCGCAGCGGGGTCCCCGGCCGAGAAGCCCTCGCCCACGCCCGTCACCACCCGCGCGGCCGCTGCCGACGGCTCCGCCGAGGCCGCAGCGGACACGCCGGGCGCCGACGCGTCGCCGGCCGCCGACGGAGACGCACAGGCCCACGCCGGCGAGCCGTCCGACCGGGCCCAGGCCGGCGACGCCGGCGAGCCCGCCGAGGCCACTCACGCAGACGAGGACCGGACGGCCACTCACGCCGCCGAGGCCATGCCTCGCGGCGATCACGAGGACACGACCGAGGAGGGGGCGGCCGATGCGCTCGCCGAAACTGGCCGCGCTTGAGCTGAGGCGCTTCGGCAGGGGAAAGCTGCCGCGCGCCGCTCTCGTCGCCGTACTGCTGCTGCCGCTGCTGTACGGAGCGCTGTACCTGTGGTCCTTCTGGGACCCGTACAGCCGTCTCGACAAGATCCCCGTCGCCCTCGTCAACGACGACAGGGGCGCAACCGCCGGCGGCAAGAAGGTCCGTGCCGGTGACGAGATAACGGAGGGCCTGCGCGACAGCAAGGTCTTCGAGTGGCACGAGGTGAGCGACGCCGCGGCCCGCAAGGGCGTCGAGGACGGCACGTACTACCTCTCGCTCACCATGCCCGAGGACTTCAGCCGGCGGATCGCCTCCAGCTCGGGCGACTCCCCCGAGACGGGCGCGCTCCGGGTCCGTACGAACGACGCCAACAACTACATCGTCGGGCAGATCTCCCGCACGGTGTTCTCCGAGGTCCGCACGGCCGCGTCGACGAACACCTCGCGCGGCTTCCTGGACCGCATCTTCATCTCGTTCTCCGACATCCACGACGCCACCGCCGAGGCGGCCAAGGGCGCCGACAAGCTGAAGGACGGTGTCGGCAAGGCGAAGAAGGGCTCGAAGGACCTCGCCGACGGCCTCGATGACGCGAAGGCCGGCAGCGGGAAGCTCGCCGGAGGCATCACCAGACTGGACAAGGGCGCCGGCGAGCTGGAGACCGGTTCCCGGCAGGTGGCGGCGGGCACCCAGCAGCTGGCCGACAAGGTCAACGGCATCGCCGCCGACGTCCGTCCGTACCTCAAGGACAACGGCAGGACGATCGGCGACACCGCCCGCCTCGTGGCGGACTCCTCCCGCGCGGTGCGCCACAACCTGGACATCCTCGCGAAGCGCGCCCCGGCCACGGCCCGGCTGGCCCACGAGTCGGCCGACGAGCTGAGCGAGATGTACCGCACGCGCTGCGAGGAGAACCCGCTCCCCGACCCCAGCTTCTGCCCCGCCCTGAAGCGCGCCGAGGTCACCGCGGCCGACGTGGCGGCGATCGCCGACGACGTGAACGCGCTCGTCGCCGACAACAACGGCGACCTGAAGGCGATGACCGGTCACCTCAAGAAGCTCGAGAAGCAGGCGGACGACCTCGCCGCCCGCTCCCCGGGGCTGGACGAGGACCTGGAGTACGCCGTCGGCAAGATCAACGAGCTCAACAAGGGCGCGCACAAGGTGGCCCGCGGAGCGGACCGGCTGCACACCGGCCTCACCAGCGCGAAGACCGGTTCCACGGATCTCGACGCGGGCGTCGGCCGGCTCAAGAAGGGCGCGGGCGAACTGGACGGCGGGCTGTTCCGGCTGTCCGGAGGTTCCAAGGATCTGGCGGGCGGGCTGCACGACGGCGTCGGCAGGATTCCGGACTACGACGAGAAGGACCGCGACCGGCGAACGGAGGTCATGGCCGACCCGGTCCAGCTGGCCGCCCAGTCGCTGCACAAGGCGCCCAACTACGGCACCGGCTTCGCGCCCTACTTCATCCCCCTGTCCCTCTGGGTGGGGTCGATGGTCGCGTACATGATCATCCAGCCGCTGAACCGGCGGGCCCTCGCCGCGGGCGCCTCCGCCTGGCGGATCGCGCTGGCCGGCTGGCTGCCGGTGGCCGCCATCGGTCTGCTCCAGGTCGCCGCCCTGATGTCCGTACTGCACTGGGGAATCGGGCTGCGTGCCGCGCGGGCAGCGGGCACCGTCGCCTTCCTGGCACTGGTCACCTGCTGCTTCGCCGCGATCATCCAGTGGCTCAACGCCCGCTTCGGCGCGGCGGGCCGGATCCTCGTCCTCGCGGTGCTGATGCTCCAGCTGACCAGCGCGGGCGGCACCTACCCGGTCCAGACGAGCCCGGCGTTCTTCGGCGCCATCCACCCCTTCCTGCCCATGACTCACGTCGTGGAGGCGCTGCGCCGGCTCATCACGGGCGGCGGGCTCGGCCCGGTCTGGCAGGCGAGCGTCGTGCTCGCCGCCTTCACGGCGGGCGCCCTCGCGCTCACCGCGGTCTCCGCTCGGCGCAAGCAGGTGTGGACACTGGACCGGCTGCACCCGGAGCTGAGTCTGTGACGGCGGTGCGACCTGTGACAGCGGTCCGACCTGTGACAATCGACGCCATGGACAGCACGAGCACCAGACGCCGGGCGACGCGTGCCAAGCTCTACGAGGCCGCCGTGACCCTCATCGCCGAACAGGGGTTCTCCGCCACCACGGTGGACGAGATCGCCGAGCGCGCCGGGGTCGCCAAGGGCACGGTGTACTACAACTTCAAGAGCAAGACCGAGCTCTTCGAGGAGCTGCTCCGCTTCGGTGTCGGCCTGCTGACCACCTCGCTTCAGCGGGCGGCGGACGAGACGGCCGAGCGCGGCGGCACCAAGGTCGAGGCACTGGACGCGATGATCAGGGCCGGTCTGGTGTTCATCGACCGCTACCCGGCCTTCACTCAGCTGTACGTGGCCGAGCTGTGGCGCACCAACCGGGCCTGGCAGTCCACACTGCTCGTCGTCCGGCAGGAGGCGGTGGCCGTCGTGGAGAAGGTGCTGCGGGAGGGCGTCGAGGCGGGCGAGCTGAGCGAGGAGATCGACGTCCCGCTCACGGCCGCCGCTCTGGTCGGGATGGTGCTGGTGGCGGCGCTCGACTGGCAGGCGTTCCAGCGGGAGCGGTCGCTCGACGACGTGCACGGGGCGCTGTCGCTGCTGCTGCACGGACGGGTGAGCGGCCGACGCGACTGAGCGCGGGGGCCCGGGCCGGTTGTTCCGGCCCGGGCCCCCGCGTACGTCCCCCGTGTCCCCCGTTCCTCCCCCGGTTCCCCTGTCCCCCGCTCCCCCCGTGGTCCGGAGAGCCCGTCCCCCGTCGTTCCCCCGTGGTCGTGGGCTCTCCGGCGTTCTCCCCGTTCCGGCAGGGGTGCCGCGCCGTTCCGAAGCCCCGTGTCGTCGGTGCCGGCGCCGCGCCCCTCCCGTGGTCCCCACTCTTCCGTCCGCGCAGGTGGGAGCCCATCCGCGCGGGTACTCATCTCAGCACCTAAGTACGGATACTCAGCCCTGTGTGCTCATCCCCACCCCACACCGCCTCGGCCTGGTCACGATCACGTCCGTGTCCGTACTCCCCCTCGTCCTCACCAGCGGCTGGACCGGCAGGATCAGTGCCGGGCATCGTCACGGTGGCGGAAGCGCAGGGCGGCCGCGGGCGTGGTCCACAGGCCACGGGAATGAGTGTCGGCGGCGGTCGATAAAGTCGGCCGCATGGCACGAATTGCGGTGATCGGCGCCGGCATGGGCGCGATGGCGGCTGCCGCCCGGCTGGCCACGGCCGGCCACCGGGTGACGGTGTACGAGCGGTCGGCGACCCACGGAGGTTCGGTGGGCCGCCTCGAGCGCGACGGCTTCGCCTTCGACACCGGGCCCGGTCTGCTCCACCTGCCCGCCGTGTGGCGCGATCTGTTCGTCAAGACGGGCAAGGAGCCGCTGGAGCGGTGCGTCGAGCTGGTCCAGGTCGATCCGGCGAGCCGGCACGTCTTCCCCGACGGCACGGACGTGTCGTTGCCGAACGCCTCGCGGTCCGGCATCGTCTCCGCGCTCGACGCGGCCCTGGGGTCCGGTGCGGGTGAGCGCTGGGGCGAGTTCCTCGGGCGGGCCCGCGAGACATGGGAGCGTTCGCGGCGGCCGCTGCTCGAGGAGCCGCTGCCCGCCGACCGCTCGCCCCTCGCCCGGGACCCCTATCCGGCACTGCGCCGCGGCCTGTTCCGGCGTCCGGCCCGCACGCTCGGCGAGATCGGCGAGCGGGAGCTGCGCGATCCGCGCCTGGCGGCTCTGCTGGGCAGCCATGCGGTGGCGTACGGGCTGGACCCGCGCACCGCGCCGGCGTCGGCCGCCGTCCTGCCGTACATGGAGCAGACCTTCGGCTCGTGGTACGTGATGGGCGGCCTGCGCGCGCTCGCCGACGCGGTGTACGAGCGGTGCCTGGCCCGGAAGGTGGAGTTCGTCTTCGGGGCGGCGGTGACCGGCGTGCTGGAGAAGGACGGCCGGGCGGCGGGCCTGGAGCTCGCTTCCGGCGGCCCCGGCGAGGCGGACGTGGTGGTCTGCGGCGCTCTGCTGCCGTCCCTGTTCGAGGGGCACATCGGGCAGCCGAGCCGCCGGGAGGAGTGGCCGCACCGGCAGCCACGGGTGCGGACCGGGCGGGTGAGCGTGCATCTGGCCCTGCGGGGCGGCCGGGAGGCCGCTGCCGTGCACCGCACCGTCGTGCACGCGCCGGACCCGGCGGCCGAGTGGGACGCGATCGCCGCCGGGCGCACTGCCCCCCACCCGACGGTGACGGTCCTGCGGCCCGACGACCCGCAGCTGCGGCCGGACGGCGACCACGAGAGCGTCACGCTGGTCTCCACCGTGCCGAACGGCCTGCACGGCGGGCAGACCTGGGCGGAGGCCGCCGAGCAGGCCGCCGACCGGATGGTGGAGGCGGCCGGGACCGCGGTGCCGGACCTGCGCGAGCGGATCCTGTGGCGCGAGGTGCGCAGCCCCGAGGACACCCGGCACGCCACGGGCACGGACCGGGTCCCGGCCCCGGCTCTCGCGGGCGCGTCCGGCGCCTTCCTGCCCGCGGCGAACGCCGGGGACCTGCCGGGCCTGTACGTCGCCGGGGGCTGGGCGCACCCGGGCGGCGGGCTGGCGCATGCGGGGATGTCGGGGGCGCTGGTGGCCGGGCTGATCGTGGAGGGCGCGGGATTCCGCGGCTCGCAGTGAGCGCGGAGCGTGCGACAGGGCCGGAGTGACCGCCGGCCCGTGGCAGCACGGGCGACTCAGTAGCGGTACTGCTGCTCGTTGCGGCCGGATCCCGCGTCGTAGCCGTACGGCGACGGCTGTTCCTGAGGCATCGGGGGGATCTGCTGGTCGCCGTCGCGCTGCTGGGGGACCCAGACCCCGCCCGGCGGCGTTTCGCCGTACTGCTGCGCGTACGGGTCGGCGTAGGGCTGCTGCGCGCCGTAGGCGTCGTAGCCGCCGTAGGAGGCCGCGTACTGCTGTGCGCCGGCGTACGGGTCGGAGTAGGCCGGGTACTGCTGGCCGGATCCGTAGTCGTAGTGGCTGCCGTCGGCGGGCTGCTGGGGCAGACCGTGGTCGCCGTATGCGTCGTACGCGCCGTAGCCGGTGGGGGCGACGCCGTACGGGGCGTAGGGCTGATGCAGTTCCTGTTCCTGCTGCCGTGCCGCGTAGGCCTCTTCGGTGTAGATGCCGTACTGACCGGTTTCGTCGGGCAGCGGCTGGGGCTCGTAGACCTCGGGCCCCTCGGGGGCGTGCGGCGGCTCGGAGGACTCGTAGGAGAGGTCCGAGACCTCCAGCGTCGGCTCGCGTTCGGCCCCCGCCGGGGCGGACCTGCGGCGCCTGCTCACCCCCGGACTGCCGCCCAGCGCCCAGCCCGTGGAGAAGCCGCGCCGGAAGGAGAGGGTGACGTACGTCTGGCCGACGGCGAAGGCGGCCGCACCGAGCGCGATCACCACGACGGAGGGCAGCAGCACGCCCACGACGACGCCGAGGAACCCTGCGAAGGCCAGGACACGCCAGCGCAGTCGCGCCTTGTACTGCAGCAGCACCTCACCGAGCAGCCACAGCGCGACGATGCCGAACGCGATGTAGAGGACCGTCCAGCCCATGCCCGCCCCTCTCCTGCGGCCGCCGCCCGTGGTTGTGGCGGGTGTGGCCGGTCACGACTGCGGGTGCAGTCCGAGATTCTCGTGGATCTCGAGCGTCGCCGTGGAGTTGTTGAGCGTGATGAAGTGCAGTCCCGGGACACCCTCGGACAGCAGCCGTGCGCAGAACTCCGTCGCGAACTCGATGCCAGTGGAGCGTACAGCGGCCGGATCGTCCTTGACCGAGAGGATCCGGTCCCGGAGTGATTCGGGGAAGGCGGCGGTGCTCAGCTGTGGGAGCCGCTCCAGCATCTTCACGCTGGTCACGGGCATGACCTCGGGGATGATCGGGGTCTCGCAGCCCGCCGCGGCGAGGCGGTCGCGGAGCCGGAAATAGTTTTCGGGCTCGAAGAACATCTGTGTGATGGCGTAGTCGGCGCCCGCGCGGCACTTGTCGACGAAGTGCCGGATGTCCGTGTCCCAGTCGGGGGAACGCGGGTGCATCTCCGGGAAGGCCGCGACGCCGACGCAGAAGTCGCCGGACTCCTTGATGAGCCGGACCAGCTCGGCGGCGTATGTCACGCCCTCGGGATGCTTGCCCCACTCGCCCATCGGGTCGCCGGGCGGGTCGCCGCGCAGCGCGAGGATGTTGCGGATGCCCGCGTCGGCGAACTGGCCGACCATGTTGCGCAGTTCGGCGACGGAGTGGCCGACGGCGGTGAGGTGGGCGACGGGGGTGAGGGTGGAGTCGGCGGCGATCTTCTGCGTCGCCTTCACGGTGCCGGCGCGGGTGGAGCCGCCGGCGCCGTAGGTGACGGAGACGAAGTCGGGCGCGACCGCCTCGACCCTGCGCAGCGAGTTCCAGAGGTTCTTCTCGCCCTTGTCCGTCTTGGGCGAGAGGAACTCGAAGGAGTACGTCGTCTCGCCTGTCGCGAGCATGTCGCGCACGGTGCGTGCGCGATCCGTCCTGGTGGAAGCAGTGCCGAGGGCCATACGGGCAGGTTAGCCAGGCCCAGGGGGTCACCCAACCAGATCAGGGGATTTTGTCGCCTTTTGTCCGTCTCGTGTCCACACTCTGGACACTCGTGAGACACCTCGGCGGTGCCGACGGCCTCCGCAGCCCGAGCCCGCCCGGTCAGGCGCTGCGCTCCCTGATCCGCTTCGCCAGACCGGCGGCCGCCGCGGCAGGATCGTCGGCCTCCGTGATCGCCCGTACGACCACGACCCTGCGCGCCCCCGCGTCCAGCACCTCGTCGAGGTTCGACGCGTCGATGCCGCCGATCGCGAACCAGGGCCGGTCGCTCCTGAGCGAGGCCGCGTAGCGCACGAGACCGAGGCCCGGGGCGAAGCGGCCGGGCTTGGTGGGGGTGGGCCAGCAGGGGCCGGTGCAGAAGTAGTCGACGCCGGGCTCGGCGGCGGCCGCGTCCACCTCGGCCTCGGCGTGCGTCGAGCGGCCGATGAGCACCCGGTCGCCGAGGATCGCCCGCGCGGCGGGGACGGGCAGGTCGCCCTGGCCCAGGTGCAGCACGTCCGACCCGATGGCGTGGGCCACGTCCGCCCGGTCGTTGACCGCGAGGAGCTTGCCGTGGCGCCGGCAGGCGTCGGCGAAGACCTGGAGGTGCTCCAGCTCCTCGCCCGCCTCCATGCCCTTGTCGCGCAGCTGGACGATGTCGACGCCGCCGGCGAGCACGGCGTCCAGGAACTCCGCCAGGTCGCCCTGGCGCTTCCGGGCGTCCGTGCACAGATACAGGCGGGCGTCGCCGAGCAGTTCGCGAGCCGTGGACATGGTGCTTCCCCCCGCTGGATGGGTGTTGAGCGGCGCGCGGGTGCGGGCGGGGCCGTGCGGCTCCCGCCCGCACCGCGCGCTCCGATGGTTCGGGACGAGGCCGTCCTGTCAGGACGGGGACGTCGGGACGGACGTCAGACGGCGAGCGCCTGAGCCCGGCGCTTCACCTCCGTGCCGCGATTCTCGCTCAGGGCCTGCGCCGGGGTCCCCGGCAGGGTCGGGTCGGGAGTGAACAGCCACTCCAGCATTTCTTCGTCGGTGAAGCCGTCGTCCCGCAGCAGCGTCAGGGTCCCGGAGAGGCCCTTGACCACCTTGTTGCCGTCGATGAAGGCGGCAGGCACCTGCAGTGTCCTGTTCTCACCACGGCGGACGGCGATCAGCTGGCCCTCCTTGACCAGCTGCCGCACACGCGTCACCTCGACATCGAGCATTTCCGCGATGTCGGGCAGGTGGAGCCAGGCGGGGACGAGAGCATCAATTTTTGCGTCAATCTCGGTCACAGGAACAAGCCTGCCATCTTGGACTGACAGCCGGTAGCCGATGCCTACGCGGTCGCCGCCTTCAGGGGGACGGACGGATCGGCGGCCCGGCCCGGGTCCAGCCGCGCGCCCGACGCCACGAGCCTGCGGCCCTGTGCCAGGTCACGCGGCCTGTCGACGGCGAGCAGCGCGACCAGCACGCCCTCGCGCAGCCACAGCACCGACCAGTCGGCGTCCACGGCCGGGTCACCGCGCCACAGCAGCGTGTCGCCCGCCGGGTGGTGCCCCGCGTACTGCACGAAACGCCCGAACTGCTCCGACCAGAAGTACGGCACCGGGTCGTACACCTGCGGCTCCGGGGCGGCTCCGAGGATGTTGGCCGCGACCGTGCGCGGACCCTGCAGGGCGTTGTCCCAGTGGTGGACGAGCAGCCGGGTGCCGTAGCGGCCCGAGGGGTAGGAGGCGCAGTCCCCCACGGCGTACACGTCGGGCGCGGAGGTGCGCAGATGCCGGTCGGCGACGACTGCGCCGTCCGGGCCCAGCTCGATGCCGCTGCCGACGAGGGCGGCGGTCGCGGGCCTGGCGCCGATGCCGACGACGACGGCGCCGGCCGCGATCCTGCGCCCCGATCCGGCCAGCACCACCGTGCCCGGCTCGACAGCGGCCACCCACTCGCCGGTGAGCAGCTCGGCACCCGCCTCGGCGTACCAGCGGGCCATGGGCGCCGCGACCTCGGCGGGCAGGGACCCGGCCAGCGGACGGTCGGCCGCCTCGACGACGGTCACCGCGCAGCCCGCCCCGCGCGCGGCGGTCGCGAACTCCGCGCCGATCCAGCCGGCCCCGACCACCACGATGTCGTGCTGCCGGGCGAGCACGGGCCGCAGCCGGTCCGCGTCGTCGAGCGTGCGCAGCAGATGGACGCCCGGGACGCCCGCGGCCCCGGGCAGGGCGACGGGTTCGGCGCCGGTGGCGAGGACGAGGACGTCGTACGGGACGGGTCCGGCGGCGGTGTCGACCTCGTGCGACCCGGGGCGTACGCCGGTCACCTCACAGCCGAGTCTCAGGTCGACGCCGAGCGCGTCGAAGTCGATGTCGAACGCGGAACCCTCCGCCGTGCCGAGGAGGATCGCCTTGGAGAGCGGCGGCCGGTCGTACGGCTGGTGCGGTTCGGCGCCGATGAGGGTGACCGGTCCGGTGAAGCCCTGTTCGCGCAGGGCGACCGCGGTCTGCACCCCGGCCATGCCCGCGCCGACCACGACGACCCGTCGCCCGTCCCCGGCCTGCTCGTGCGTGTGCTCGCTCACCGGGCCAGCTTAAGCTTCTGACGAATCATCAGGCAGCAGTTGCTCGACGACGCTGGTCCCGCTGCCCTCCTGCGACTCCCACTCCCAGGTCTCCTCCAGGCGCACCCGCCCGTCGGGGAGTTCGACGACGGTGGACAGGCAGTGGCCGCTGGACGTCCCGCCGTCCGTCTTCAACTGGACATAACGGAAGTCCAGCCGGTCCCCCTCGCGCGTGCCCACGAGGTGGCCTCGCACCACGTCGCCGCCCTGGTACTCGGCCCAGATCCGCCCCTGCTCCTCGTGGTAGAGGAACCGGGTGCGCGTGCCGACCTGACCCGGGGCCTGGTCGGCCACCGGCGCGAGCACCAGTCCGTCGAGCGATACCGCCACTGCGTCCACCTCCTGCGCACCCGCGCCGGGTGACGGCGGCTCCCTTACTGCGCGCCTGGGCGTGGGGTTAGGGTGGCCACCGTAAGGCACTCGCGGGAGCCCGGACGCACCGGGCTGAGAGGGAGGCTGGCCGGCCTCCGACCGTACGAACCTGATCCGGGTCATGCCGGCGAAGGGAGGGGCTGGACGCCCATGTCTCGTACACCAGACGCACCCGACGTCCTCGTCGTCGGGGGCGGGATCATCGGCCTGGCCACGGCCTGGCGCGCGGCGCAGCGCGGGCTGCGCGTGGCCGTCGCCGATCCGGAGCCCGGCGGCGGGGCCGCGCGGGTCGCGGCGGGCATGCTGGCCGCCGTCACCGAACTCCACTACGGCGAGCAGACGCTGCTCGGCCTGAACCTCGAATCGGCCCGGCGCTACCCGGCGTTCGCCGCCGAGCTGGAGGCGGCGAGCGGGCGGTCGGTGGGCTACCGCGCGTGCGGCACCCTCGCCGTCGCCCTCGACGCCGACGACCGCGCGCACCTGCGCGAACTGCACGCCCTGCAACGCCGTTCGGACCTGGAGTCGGAGTGGCTGACCGGTCGCGAGTGCCGCCGCCTGGAGCCCATGCTCGCGCCGGGGGTCCGCGGCGGTCTGCGCGTCGACGGGGACCACCAGGTGGATCCGCGGCGGCTCGCCACAGCGCTGGTCGTCGCCTGCGAGCGCGCCGGTGTCGAATTCCGCCGCGCCTGGGCGGAGAGGCTGCTCGTCGTGCACGACCGCGCCGCGGGTGCGGTCCTGGACGACGGAACGGAAGCCGCCGCCGGCCAGGTGGTGCTGGCGGGCGGCAGCCTGAGCGGCCGCCTCGGCGGGGTGCCGGACGACGTCCTGCCTCCCGTGCGGCCGGTGAAGGGCCAGGTCCTGCGGCTGAAGGTACCCGGCTCGTACGCGCCGTTCCTGTCCCGCACGGTGCGCGCGGTGGTGCGCGGCAGCCACGTCTACCTGGTGCCGCGCGAGAACGGCGAGCTCGTGGTCGGCGCGACCACCGAGGAGCTGGGCTGGGACACGACCGTCACCGCCGGCGGCGTGTACGAACTGCTGCGGGACGCGCACGAGCTGGTGCCCGGCATCACCGAACTGCCGCTGACCGAGACGCGCTCCGGGCTGCGGCCCGGCTCCCCCGACAACGCTCCGATGCTCGGATTCACCGAGCTGCCGGGGCTGTTGCTCGCGACCGGCCACTACCGCAACGGCGTGCTGCTCACGCCCGTGACCGGCGACGTGCTCGCCGACGCGCTCACCAGCGGGCGGCTGCCGGACCTCGCCGGCCCGTTCAGCCCCCGCCGGTTCGCCCCCGTCGGCGCACGCGTACGACAGGAGCAGCCCGCATGAACGTCTCCGTCAACGGCGAGACCCGCGAGCTCGCCGACCGCACCACCCTGGACACCGTGGTGGCGGCCCTCACGGCGGCCCCCTCGGGTGTGGCCGCCGCCGTCAACGAGACCGTCGTCCCGCGCAGCCAGTGGGCGGGCACCCGGCTCGGCGACGGCGACCGTGTCGAGATCCTCACCGCCGTGCAGGGAGGCTGAGCGCCGTGGCCGACGACCGTCTCACCATCGGCGGCACCACCCTCACCTCGCGACTGATCATGGGTACGGGCGGGGCGCCGAGCCTCGACGTCCTGGAACGCTCGCTGATCGCGAGCGGCACGGAACTCACCACGGTCGCGATGCGGCGTCTCGACCCGACGGTGCAGGGCTCCGTCCTGTCCGTCCTGACCAGGCTGGGCATCCGGGTCCTGCCGAACACGGCCGGCTGTTTCACCGCCGGCGAGGCGGTTCTGACGGCGCGGCTCGCGCGGGAGGCGCTGGGCACGGACTGGATCAAGCTGGAGGTCGTCGCGGACGAGCGCACGCTGCTGCCGGACGGCGTGGAACTGCTGGAGGCGGCCGAGACGCTGGTCGACGACGGTTTCACGGTCCTGCCCTACACCAATGACGACCCGGTGCTGGCGCGGAAGCTGGAGGACGTGGGCTGCGCGGCGATCATGCCGCTGGGCTCGCCGATCGGGTCCGGGCTCGGCATCCGCAACCCGCACAACTTCCAGCTGATCATCGAGCAGGCGGGCGTCCCGGTGATCCTGGACGCGGGCGCGGGCACGGCGTCGGACGCGGCGCTGGCGATGGAGCTGGGCTGTGCGGCGGTGATGCTGGCGTCGGCGGTGACGCGGGCGCAGGAGCCGGTGCTCATGGCGGAGGCGATGCGGCACGCGGTGGAGGCGGGCCGCCTGGCGCACCGGGCGGGCCGCATTCCCCGCCGCCACTTCGCGGAGGCGTCGTCGCCGACGGAGGGCCGGGCGTCCCTGGACCCGGAACGCCCGGCGTTCTGAGTCCGGCGGGGTTCGGGGGTGCCGCCTTCTCGGGTCCGTCCCGGCCCTGCGCCTCGGACGCCGACGGGGGCGTGGTCCGCTGCGCGGGCATGTTCCCCACCCCGCCCCTTCCCGAACCGGGGCCCCGCCCCGGACCCCGCGCCTCAAGCGCCGGCGAGGCTGGATTTCGCCGCGCGGAGCCAGCCCGTCCAGGATGCAGGACGGGGTAGCCCACGGCCGCAGGCCGCAGGGTCTCCGGCTCCGCCCCGCCCGTCCCGAACCGGTGCTCCGCCCGGGCCCCGCGCCTCAGGCCTCGGCGAGGCTGGATTTCGCCGCGCGAAGCCAGCCCGTCCAGGTGTACTCCCCCGGCCGCCAGGCCGCACGGGCATGAGGGCTGCCCCATGCAGGACGGGGTAGCCCACGGCCGCAGGCCGCAGGGTCTCCGGCTCCGCCCCGCCCGTCCCGAACCGGTGCTCCGCCCGGGCCCCGCGCCTCAGGCCTCGGCGAGGCTGGATTTCGCCGCGCGAAGCCAGCCCGTCCAGGTGTACTCCCCCGGCCGCCAGGCCGCACGGGCATGAGGGCTGCCCCATGCAGGACGGGGTAGCCCACGGCCGCAGGCCGCAGGGTCTCCGGCTCCGCCCCGCCCGTCCCGAACCGGTGCTCCGCCCGGGCCCCGCGCCTCAGGCCTCGGCGAGGCTGGATTTCGCCGCGCGAAGCCAGCCCGTCCGGGCGCACTCCCCGGCCGCCAGGCCGCAGGCCGCAGGTGGAGTTGCGGGCACGGTCGTCGACCGTCCGGGGCCGGCTTGGCCGGTCGGGGGCCTCCTGGCCTCGATACAGGGCAGGGGTACCCCCACGGGCCCCAGGCCGTAGGGCAGAGCGAGGGCACGGCCGCAGGCGTGTGGGGGCCTCGGGCCTGCCCGCAGTTCGGGATGGGATGCCGCCCGCGGCCGCCAGGCCGTAGGGGAGGCCGGGTGGGGAAAGCCCCGGCAGGTTCACGACAACCGTCACAGGTGCGCTGCAAGCGGTTCCGGGGCGGACAGGGCGAACGGTCCCGCCTCGTAGAATCGCCGGGTGGACACGACCCTTTCAGACCCCCTCGTCGGGCAGGTGCTCGACGGCCGCTATCGCGTCGACGCGCGTATCGCCGTCGGCGGCATGGCCACGGTCTACCGGGCCGTCGACACCCGGCTCGACCGGGTCCTCGCGCTCAAGGTGATGCACCCCGAGCTCGCCACCGACGCGACGTTCGTGGAGCGGTTCATCCGCGAGGCCAAGTCCGTGGCCCGGCTGGCGCACCCCAATGTCGTCGGGGTCTTCGACCAGGGAGCCGAGGGCGCGTACGTCTATCTGGCGATGGAGTACGTCGCCGGCTGCACCCTGCGCGACGTCCTGCGCGAGCGCGGCGCGCTCCAGCCGCGGGCCGCGCTCGACATCCTGGAGCCCGTGCTCGCCGCGCTCGGCGCCGCGCACCGGGCCGGTTTCGTGCACAGGGACATGAAGCCCGAGAACGTCCTGATAGGGGACGACGGCCGGGTCAAGGTCGCCGACTTCGGACTGGTCCGCGCGGTCGGCTCGGTCACGAACACCTCCGGCACCGTGCTGGGCACCGTCTCGTATCTCGCGCCCGAGCAGATCGAGTACGGCACCGCCGACACCCGCGCCGACGTGTACGCGTGCGGTGTCGTGCTGTACGAGATGCTCACGGGCGGCAAGCCGCACTCCGGCGACACCCCTGCCCAGGTGCTCTACCAGCACCTGAACGAGGACGTCCCCGCTCCCTCCGCCCTCGTGCCTGGCCTCGCCGTCGAGCTCGACGACCTCGTGGCGAGTGCGACCGCCCGCAACCCCGACATCCGGCCGCACGACGCTGTCGCGCTGCTGGCGCAGGCCCGTCAGGCGCGTGCCGCGCTCGGTGACGAGCAGCTGGACGCGGTGCCGCCACAGGCCCGCGGCGAGGGCGCCCCCGCGGACGCCGCCCCGGACGACGCGCCTACGGACGTGATCCTCCGCGCGCTGCCCCGCGGGGAGCCCGAGGTCCACCACACCGCGCGGCTGACCATGCCGCCGCCCTCCTCACGGCCGCCCGAGAGGCCCGGTCCCGCCCGGGGCCCGCTCGCCCGCCGCGGCGTGCTCGCCCTGGTGGTCGCGGTCGTCGCGTTCCTCGGCATCGGCGCGGGCGTCTGGTACATCAACTCCGGCCAGTTCACCCGTGTCCCGGCGGTGATCGGCAAGACGGAGAAGGACGCCCGCCGACAGCTCGACCGGGCCGGTCTCGAAGCGGGCAAGGTCCGCCACGACTTCAGTGAGACGGTTCCCCGCGGCTCGGTGATCAACAGCGATCCCGCCGCGGGCGAGCGCATCCGCGGCAACGGCTCGGTCACGCTGATCGTCTCGCGCGGCCCGAAGATCGTGAAGGTGCCGGAGGTCGCCGGCAGGCCGCTCGCCGAGGCGGAGCGCGAGCTGCGCAGGGTGGGCCTGGCGCCGGGCATGGTGACCCGGGAGTTCGACGACACCGTCGCCCAGGGCTCGGTGATCAGCACCGATCCGGAGCCGGGCAGCAGCCGCAGCCCGGACAGCGCGGTGTCGCTCGTGGTCAGCAAGGGCGCGCCGATCGACGTCCCGGACGTCACCGGGGACTTCGTGGAGGACGCCACCGCCGAGCTCGAAGAGGCCGGCCTGAAGGTGAAGGTGGCCGCCAGGCGGATCAACTCGCCCCACGAGGCCGGTGCGGTCGCGCGGCAGTCCGCCGCCGAGGGCACTCGGCTCGCCGCCGGTGACACGGTCACGCTCACGGTGTCCAAGGGACCGCGGATGATCGAGGTCCCGGACGTGGTGGGCGACAGCATCGACGACGCCACCGCGGACCTGGAGGCGGCGGGCTTCGTGGTGGACGTGGAGAAGAGCTTCCCGTTCCTCGGCGAGACGGTCGAGAGCCAGTCGGTGGCGGGCGGCGACGAGGCCCCTGAGGGCAGCACGGTCACCATCAAGATCAAGGGACTTTGAGTGCTCATGCGCAACCCCGTCGGCGGCCACGTCCCCGTGGCCGGCGGCCTGGCCACGACCGGCCTGGCCTACGCGCGGGAACTGGAGGCGGAGGCCGTGCAGGTCTTCGTGGCCAATCCGCGGGGCTGGGCCACGCCCGGCGGGAATCCCGCGCAGGACGAGAAGTTCCGCGCGGAGTGCGCTGACGACGGGCTCTCGGCCTGGGTGCACGCCCCGTATCTGATCAATTTCGGCTCGCACACCGAGGCCACCGTCGAACAGTCGGTGATCTCGCTGCGTCACTCGCTGCGCCGGGCTCGTCAGATCGGCGCTCCGGGCGTGGTCGTGCACACGGGTTCGGCGACCGGAGGCCGCAGCCGCGAGGTGGCCCTGGCGCAGGTGCGGGAGCGGATGCTGCCGCTGCTGGACGAGCTGACGCACGAGGACGACCCGTATCTGCTGCTGGAGTCCACGGCGGGCCAGGGCTCGTCGCTGTGCTACCTGGCCTCGGACTTCGGACCCTACTTCGAGGCGCTCGACGCACACCCCAGGCTCGGGATCTGCCTGGACACCTGCCACATCTTCGCGGCGGGGCATGATCTGGCAGCTCCGCAGGGTGTGGCGCGGACGCTGGACGAGCTCGTGGCAACGGTCGGGGAGGGCCGGCTGAAGCTGATCCACGCCAACGATTCCAAGGATGTGGTGGGGGCACACAAGGACCGTCACGCGAACATTGGCGCGGGACACATCGGCGAGGAGCCGTTCCGCGAGCTCATGGCCCATCCGGCCACCGACGGTGTGCCGCTGATCATCGAGACACCCGGCGGCAAGGAGGGGCACGCGGCGGACGTGGCGCTGCTGAAGAAACTTCGCTGACGGCTTTCGGCGAGCCGTTGAGGAATACCCCTGGGGGGTATACGGTTGTTGCTGTCGGCAGGAACCGCTACCTGACGTTGGGGGCATCGCCATGCAGCACGAGACGCACGCGCACCACACCGGGCACGACCACGCGGCCCACGACCAGGCCGCCCAGGACTCACACGGCGGCCACCAGGACCACACCGCCCAGCAGGGGCACGACCAGTCCGCTCACGCACACCACGGCGGTGGCAAGGTCAGCTGGTCCATGGCGGCCAAGGCCACGCTGCACTGCCTCACGGGGTGCGCCATCGGCGAGGTCCTCGGCATGATCATCGGTACGTCCCTGGGCTGGGGGAACGCCCCCACCATGGCGCTGGCCATCGCCCTGGCCTTCTTCTTCGGCTACTCGCTCACCCTGTGGGCCGTCGTGCGCGCGGGTGTGGGCCTGAAGACCGCGATCGGTGTGGCCCTGGCCGCCGACACGCTGTCCATCACCGTCATGGAGATCGTCGACAACGGCGTCCTGCTGCTGGTGCCCGGCGCGATGGACGCCCACCTGGCGGACGGACTGTTCTGGGGCGCGCTCGCCTTCGCGTTCCTGATCGCCTTCCTGGTCACGACCCCCGTGAACAAGTGGATGATCGGCCGCGGAAAGGGCCACGCGGTGGTCCACCAGTACCACCACTGACGCCGCCGTCCCGCGGCGTCCGGGACGGCCAGGAGCCCTCAGAACTCGGGGCCGTCTCCCGGTTCCTCCTGGTAGGAGTAGCGCTGCTCCTTCCAGGGGTCGCCGACGTTGTGATAGCCGCGCTCCTCCCAGAAGCCGCGGCGGTCGGCGGTCATGTACTCCACGCCACGGACCCATTTGGGCCCCTTCCAGGCGTACAGGTGCGGCACGACGAGCCGCAGCGGGAATCCGTGTTCGGCGGTGAGGAGCTCACCGTCCTTGTGCGTGGCGAAGATCGTGCGTTCCGCGACGAAGTCGGACAGCCGCAGATTCGCGCTGAAGCCGTACTCGGCCCAGACCATGACATGGGTGACGGCGGGCGCCGGCGGGGCGAGCTCCACGATCGTACGGGCGGACACACCCCCCCATTCGGCCGCCAGCATGCTGAACTTCGTCACGCAGTGCAGATCGCCCACGACGGTGCAGAAGGGCAGCGCCGAGAACTCCTCGTGGTTCCAGCAGCGCTTGTCGCCGTCCGCGGTGGCGCCGAAGACCCTGAACTCCCAGCGGTCCGGCTTGAACTTGGGGACGGGGCCGTAGTGGGTGACCGGCCAGCCGCGCTGCAGTCGCTGTCCCGGCGGAAGCTCGGACTCCTCTGGTGCGCGGTATTCCCGGCTCTCCGGCTGACCCATGCCTCCAATGGTGACAGACCGGGAGGGGTGGTCATGACCAGGTCTGGGCGGATTCGGGCAACTCCTACTAAGGAGGCACTTACTGGACGACCCCTTGCCGCGATGCGAGGATGCGCGCACCTGCCCAGTCATACGCGCGGAAGGAGCCTCTGCGATGCAGGGCGACCCCGAGGTCATCGAGTTTCTCAACGAGCAGCTGACTGCCGAATTGACCGCGATCAACCAGTACTTCCTGCACGCGAAGATGCAGGAGAACTTCGGCTGGACGAAGCTCGCCAAGTACACCCGGGCCGAGTCCTTCGACGAGATGAAGCACGCCGAGGTCCTCACCGACCGCATCCTCTTCCTGGAGGGCCTGCCGAATTACCAGCGCCTGTTCCACGTACGGATCGGGCAGTCGGTCACCGAGATGTTCCAGGCCGACCGGCAGATCGAGGTCGAGGCGATCGACCGCCTGAGGCGGGGCATCGAGGTCATGCGCACCAAGGGCGACATCACCTCGGCGAACATCTTCGAGTCGATCCTCGCGGACGAGGAGCACCACATCGACTACCTCGACACCCAGCTGGAGCTGGTCGAGAAGCTCGGTGAGGCGCTCTACATCGCCCAGCTGATCGAGCAGCCGGACAGCTGAGGACGGCGTCCGCGCACACCCGCGCGCGGGCCCGGCAGACTCAGGCGGCCTCGTCGAGAGCGGGACGGGTCCCGGACGTCGGATCGGCGGCCAGCACGGCGGCGCTGCTGCCGTTCTCCAGCAGTTCGCGGCGGGGGCACGCCCCACGGCCGAGGAGCCCTTGTATCCGGCGCACGCACGAACCGCAGTCCGTTCCGGCCTTGGACACGGACGCTATCTGGCGGGGGGTGCAGGCACCGGCTTCCGCGTGTTCCTTGACCTGCTTCTCCGTGATGCCGAAGCACGAGCAGACGTACACGCGGTTCACCTCCCGGGGATCGAACGGGATCGATAAGGGGCGCCGTCCCGATTGATCGGTGAGGCTAACCTAACCTTACCCGTCGCCCGCGGGTCGCAAAAGCCCGGGATACGACCGTGGGGCGCGGATCACATCGATCCGCGCCCCACCGTCGTCGAGCCGTCACTACTGGTCGCGGTACATCTCCGCCACCAGGAACGCCAGGTCCAGGGACTGGCTGCGGTTGAGCCGCGGGTCGCACGCCGTCTCGTAGCGCTGGTGCAGGTCGTCGACGAAGATCTCGTCGCCGCCGCCCACGCACTCGGTGACGTCGTCGCCGGTGAGCTCGACGTGGATGCCGCCCGGGTGGGTGCCGAGCGCCTTGTGGACCTCGAAGAAGCCCTTGACCTCGTCGAGCACGTCGTCGAAGCGCCGGGTCTTGTGACCGGACGCCGCCTCGAAGGTGTTGCCGTGCATCGGGTCGGTCACCCAGGCCACGGTCGCGCCCGACGCGGTGACCTTCTCGACCAGCTCGGGAAGCTTGTCGCGGACCTTGTCGGCGCCCATGCGGACGATGAACGTCAGCCGGCCGGGCTCGCGCTCCGGGTCCAGGCGGTCGACGTACGTCAGCGCCTCGTCGACCGTCGTCGTGGGGCCGAGCTTGATGCCGATCGGGTTGCGGATCCTCGACGCGAACTCGATGTGCGCCCCGTCCAGCTGGCGGGTGCGCTCACCGATCCAGACCATGTGGCCCGAGGTGTCGTACAGGTGCCCGGTCCGGGAGTCGACCCTGGTCAGCGCCGACTCGTAGTCCAGCAGCAGCGCCTCGTGGGAGGCGTAGAACTCGACCGTGCGGAATTCCGCCGGGTCGGTGCCACAGGCCTTCATGAAGTTCAGCGCGTTGTCGATCTCGCGGGCGAGCTGCTCGTAGCGCTGGCCCGACGGCGACGACTTCACGAAGTCCTGGTTCCAGGCGTGCACCTGGCGCAGGTCGGCGTAGCCGCCGGTGGTGAAGGCGCGCACCAGGTTCAGCGTCGACGCGGACGCCTGGTACATGCGCTTGAGCCGCTCCGGGTCCGGGATCCGGGCCGCCTCGGTGAAGTCGAAGCCGTTGACGGAGTCGCCCCGGTAGGTGGGCAGGGTGACACCGTCGCGGGTCTCGGTCGGCTTCGAGCGCGGCTTGGAGTACTGGCCGGCGATCCGGCCGACCTTGACGACCGGAACGGAGGCGGCGTACGTCAGCACGGCGCCCATCTGGAGCAGGGTCTTGAGCTTGTTGCGGATGTGGTCGGCGGACACGGCGTCGAAGGCCTCGGCGCAGTCGCCGCCCTGGAGCAGGAACGCCTCGCCCTTGGCGACAGCTCCCATCCGGGCGCGCAGCTGGTCGCACTCGCCCGCGAAGACGAGCGGCGGATACGACTCGAGGTCCGCGATCACATCGCGCAGAGCCTCGGCATCGGGGTACTCGGGCTGCTGCGCCGCGGGCAGGTTTCGCCAGGTGTTGCCACCGGTAGCGGTGGTCTTAGCGTTCACGGTCACGTCGTCAACAGTACGGGGTCGAGAGCGCTGTCCATGTCGCCGCTCAGCAGATGAGACGCCCCGGGGCCCATCGTTGTCATGCCCTGGTGTTAGCCTCAGGCGCTTGCGACCGGGCGGGGAGCCGCGGTCGCCATCACTTCGGAGCCTGCAGGGGTGGGCCTTGATCAGGGGTGGGGCGTGAATCCGAGACATCGGAGAAACCGTAAGAAACGATCGATCCTGTACGGAGTGGCCGCCGCCGTCGTGGCGTCGGCCGTCGCCGGCACGGTCGCCGTCGCGTCGCCGGATCTGCTGGGCGGGGACGGCGACACGGCGGCGGTGGCGCCGGGGGCTCGGCTCCAGGCGGAGTTCGCACAGGCCGCCGAGGAGTTCGACGTTCCGCAGAGCGTGCTGATGGCGGTCTCGTACCGGCAGACGCGCTGGGAGTCGCACCGCGGCGAGCCGAGCGTCACCGGCGCGTACAACGTCATGGGGCTCACCAGTGTCCAGCCGGAGGACGTGGAGCAGCACGAGGCCAAGGAGCGCCTGGCGCACCTGAACGCGAGCGGCAACCCGGAGATCGAGAAGACCTTCGACGCCGAGAAGGCGCTGGCGGCCCTGCCGAAGGAGACGGTCGACACCGACGACCCCCGTCTGCACACGCTGGACGAGGCCGCCGAGCTGATCGACAGCTCCGAGGAGTCCGTGAAGGCGGACGCCGGGACAAGCATCCGCGCGGGCGCCGCGCTGCTCGCCGAGTACCAGCAGGAGGCCACGGGCGACCTGCCCGAAGAGGCCGACGAGTGGTACGCGGCTGTGGCGCGCTACAGCCAGTCGCCCGACAAGAAGGGCGCCGACCTGTTCGCGAAGCGCGTCTTCGAGTCGATCCGCCAGGGTGAGCAGAGGCTCACGACGGACGGCCAGCAGGTCACCCTGCCCGCCGACCCGACCGTGAACCCGGTCAAGCCGTCGAAACTGCCGCTGGCGACGACCGTGAGCACGACGGCGACTCCGACGCCCGAGTGCCCGGCCGGCCTGAACTGCAACTACATCCCTGCCGAGGTCCCGAGCACCGGCCAGCGCAACTACACGCTGGCGAGCCGCCCGGCGAACGGCTTCGACGTCCGCCGGATCGTCGTCCACGACACCGAGGGCAGCTACGCCGGCACCATCAGCGCCTTCCAGAGCTCCACGGCCCGGGGCAGTGCGCACTACCTGATCCGCGCCTCCGACGGTCTGGTCACCCAGATGGTCGAGAACAAGAACGTCGCCTGGCACGCGGGCAACTGGACCGCGAACATGCACGACATCGGCATCGAGCACGAGGGCTACGCCATCAAGGCGGGCAGCTGGTACACGGAGCCCCAGTACGAGTCCTCCGCGGCCCTGGTGAAGTTCCTGGCGGCCAAGTACGGCGTCCCGATCGACCGTGAGCACATCATCGGCCACGACGAGGTGCCGGGACAGCTGGACGCCAAGGTCGCCGGCATGCACTGGGACGCCGGTCCGTACTGGGACTGGAACCACTACATGTCGCTGATGGGCGCGCCCACCGGTGCCGGCGGCGCGGGCGGACCGCTCAAGGCCGGCCAGCTGGTGCGTGTCGTGCCGCCGTTCACCACGGCGAACCAGCCCACGCTGACCTACGGCGGCGCGACCAAGCCGGTCGACCCCCGTCCGTCGAACTTCCTCTACCTCTACACGTCGCCGTCCACGTCGTCGGCCACGATCACCGACCCCTACTTCCCCTCGTACCTGTGGTCCGAAGGACCGAACTGGGGGAACAAGGTCGTCGCCGGCGGCACCTACGTCGTCGCCGAGGCGCAGAGGGACTGGACCGCGATCTGGTACGCCGGAAAGAAGGCGTGGTTCCGCAACCCCGGCGGCCAGTACACGGCGCCTGTCACCGGTGGAACGCTCGTGAAGCCCATCACCGGAGCCAAGCTGTACGGGCGGTCCTTCCCGGAGGCGTCGGCCTACACCGGCACCGGTCAGGCGGCCCCCACGGACAACCCGGACTACCTGTCGAAGTACACGGTCGCGACCGGTCAGGCCTACGCGAAGGCCGGCGACGCGGTCCTCGGTGACGACTACTTCGGTTCCTCGCAGGTCCGGGTCGTCGGCAAGACGGACGTCTACATCCCGATCCGCTACAACCACCGCCTGGCCTGGGTGAAGTCGACCCAGGTCACCGAGGCCACGCCCACCGCTCCCGACGCCGGCGCCACCCGGCGCAACGTCCTCGCGCGTGACTCCGGTGGAAACCTGTACCAGTACCAGGGCACCGGCAGCGCCTCGGCGCCGTTCTACGCCCGGTACCGCGTGGGCGGTGGCTGGCAGCAGTTCAACGCCCTCACCAACCTCGACACCCTGCGTGCCGACGGGACCGGCGACATGGTGGCCCGCGACTCCTCCGGCACGCTCTGGTACTACCGGGGCAGCGGCAACAAGAACGCTCCGTTCCTGACGAAGCTCAAGGTCGGGACGGGCTGGGGGCAGTTCAACCTGCTCGTCGGCACCGGTGACCTGACCGGTGACGGCAAGGCCGACATGATCGCCCGTCAGAGCTCGACCGGCAGCCTGTACCTGTACCGGGGCACGGGCGACCCGGCGGTTCCGTTCCTGACGAAGCTCAAGGTCGGCGACGGCTGGGGCAAGTTCAACACCCTGGTCGGCACGGGCGACCTGAACGCCGACGGCAAGAAGGACATCGTCGCGCGCGACGGCGCCGGTGCGCTGTACCTGTACAAGGGCACGGGCAGCGCGACGGTCCCGTTCGCCGCACGGACGAAGATCGGCGACGGCTGGGGACGGTTCAACACCCTCGCGGGCACCGGGGACCTCACCGGTGACGGCAAGGCCGACATGATCGCCCGCGAGTCGGCGGGCGCCCTGTACCTGTACAAGGGCACCGGCGACCCGGCCGCCCCGTTCGCCGCGCGGACGAAGATCGGCGACGGCTGGCAGATCTACAACCTGCTGATCTGACCCGTACGGCATCCGCAGGCACCCCGCCCGCGGCGCGGCGGCCGTCCTCATCGTGGGACGTGCCGCGGCGCCGCGGGCGGATGCGTTAGGGTCGGCGTCATGTTCGCGCAGCAGATCCAGAACTGGTGGTGGACCGCACATCGGCGGCCCACCTCCTGATCGCGCGCAGCACCGGATCGAGAAGGCCGCCCGAGGGGCGGCCTTCGGCGTTTGCGGACCAGCGGCCGTTCCTCTCCCACCCGGAAGGAACCCTCGCATGACCGACAGCCTCATCAGCCGGCTCCTGGACGACGACTGCCCGCCGTTCGCCCTGCTGCACCGCCGTACTCCCGGCCGTGACCACGGCACCGTCGAGGTGCTGATCGGGGACGTCCACGACGTCGAACGCCTCGCCGCTCTCCCCGGGGGCGAGCGCCCCGCACTCGCGCTGGTCCCCTTCCGGCAGATCGCGGAGCGCGGCTTCGACGTACGCGACGACGGGACTCCGCTCACCGTGCTGGTCGCCGACGAGAGCCACGAGCTCGCGCTGGACGAAGTCCTCGCGCAGCTCCCGGCGCACTCCGTACGCGTCGAGGGCGGGGCGTTCGACGTCGGCGACGAGGAGTACGCGGACATCGTGCGCCGGGTGATCGAGGACGAGATCGGGCAGGGCGAGGGCGCGAACTTCGTGATCCGCCGCACCTACACCGGACGGATCCCCGGCTTCTCGCGCGCCGACGCCCTGGCCCTGTTCCGGCGTCTGCTGGCCGGTGAGCGGGGCGCGTACTGGACCTTCGTCGTCCACACGGGCACCCGGACCCTGGTGGGCGCGAGCCCCGAGGTGCATGTGCGGATGACCGGCGAGGGGGGCGAGCGCGAAGCGCTCTCGTGTGAGGGTGGTGGTGGGAGACGGGCGGGCGGGACGGTCGTGATGAATCCGATCAGCGGCACGTTCCGGTATCCGCCCGAGGGCCCGAGCGCCGAGGCGCTGCTCGGCTTCCTCGACGACCGCAAGGAGCGCGAGGAGCTGTCCATGGTCGTCGACGAGGAGCTGAAGATGATGTGCACCGTCGGCGACATGGGCGGTGTCGTCGTGGGGCCGCGGCTCAAGGAGATGGCTCATCTCGCGCACACCGAGTACGAGTTGCGGGGGCGTTCGTCCCTCGATGTGCGCGAGGTGCTGAAGGAGACGATGTTCGCGGCGACGGTCACGGGTTCGCCGGTGCAGAACGCGTGCCGGGTCATCGAGCGCCACGAAGTGGGCGGCCGAGGGTACTACGCGGGCGCGCTGGCGCTGATCGGCCGGGACGGGACGGGCGCGCAGACCCTCGACTCGCCGATCCTGATCCGCACCGCCGACATCGACCCGGGAGGAGCTCTGCGGGTCCCGGTCGGGGCCACGCTCGTGCGGCACTCGGACCCGCTGGGCGAGGTGGCCGAGACGCACGCCAAGGCGGCGGCCGTGCTGGCCGCCCTGGGGGCGGTGCCGGGGCGCGCCGAGGAGCCGGCCGCGCGGCCCCGGCTCGCAGACGACCCGCGCGTACGGGCGGCCCTGGACGCCCGGCGGGCGGACCTGGCGCCGTTCTGGCTGCGGATGCAGGAGCCGTCCGGGCGGCTGTCCGGCCATGCCCTGGTCGTCGACGGCGAGGACACGTTCACGTCGATGCTGGCGCACCTGCTGCGTTCCTCGGGCCTGGAGGTGTCGGTGCGCCGGTACGACGAGCCGGGCCTGCGGGAGCGGGTGCTCGGTCACCGGGGGCCGGTGGTGCTGGGGCCGGGCCCCGGTGATCCCGCCGACGCGGGCGACCCGAAGATGCGGCTGATGCGGCAGCTCGCCGCCGATCTGCTGCGCGGGCACCGGGAGGGCCTGCTGGGGGTGTGCCTCGGGCACGAGCTGATCGCGGCCGAGCTGGGTCTGGACATCGTCCGCAAGGACGAGCCGTACCAGGGCGCTCAGGAGCGGATCGACTTCTTCGGACGGGAGGAGACGGTCGGCTTCTACAACAGCTTCACCGCCCGCTGCGACGAGGCGGGCGCGGCGGCCCTGCTCGCGGACCGCGGGGTGGAGGTCGCCAGGGACGCGGCGACGGGGGACGTGCACGCCCTGCGGGCACCGCGGTTCGCGTCGGTGCAGTTCCACCCGGAGTCGGTGCTGACGCTCGACGGTGCCTCCCTCGTGACCGAACTGCTCTCGGCGGTCCCGGCCCGCCTGGCCTGAGCGGCCGGCGGCGCCGCGGGGACGTGCCCGTCCTCGCGGCGCCGGTCCGGTCGGGGCTCAGCCGAAGAAGACGCCGACCTCCTCGTAGAGGGCCGGGTCGACCGTCTTGAGCTTGGCGGTCGCCTCGGCGATCGGCACCCGCACGATGTCGGTGCCGCGCAGCGCGACCATCTTTCCGTAGTCGCCGTCCCGCACCGCGTCGATGGCGTGCAGCCCGAACCGGGTGGCGAGCCAGCGGTCGAAGGCGCTCGGCGTGCCGCCGCGCTGGACGTGGCCGAGGACCGTGGTGCGGGCCTCCTTGCCCGTACGGCGCTCGATCTCCTTCGCCAGCCACTCCCCCACACCGGAGAGCCGGACGTGGCCGAAGGAGTCGAGGGAGCCGTCCTTGAGGACCGCGTCGCCGTCCTTGGGCATGGCTCCCTCGGCGACGACCACGATGGGGGCGTAGCTGGCCCGGAAGCGCGAGGTGACCCAGGCGCAGACCTGGTCGACGTCGAAGCGCTGCTCGGGGATGAGGATGACGTTCGCCCCGCCCGCGAGACCGGAGTGCAGGGCGATCCAGCCTGCGTGCCGTCCCATCACCTCGACCACCAGGACGCGCATGTGGGACTCGGCCGTGGTGTGCAGCCGGTCGATGGCCTCGGTGGCGATGCCGACGGCCGTGTCGAACCCGAAG
This sequence comes from Streptomyces sp. PKU-EA00015, assembly GCF_013387495.1. Taxonomy (GTDB): domain Bacteria; phylum Actinomycetota; class Actinomycetes; order Streptomycetales; family Streptomycetaceae; genus Streptomyces. Next base: position 44,500 of record NZ_JABZEE010000054.1, read on the forward strand.
GTGTAGTCGGTGGCGGACAGGTCGTTGTCGATGGTCTTGGGCACGCCGACGCACTTGACGCCGTACTCCTCGTACAGCCGGGCCGCGACGCCGAGCGTGTCCTCGCCGCCGATCGCGACGAGCGCGTCGACCTCCTGCTTGGCGAGGTTCTCCTTGATGCGGCGGATGCCGGTCTCTTCCTTGAGCGGGTTGGTGCGCGAAGAGCCGAGGATGGTGCCGCCGCGGGGCAGGATGCCCCGGACGGAGGGGATGTCGAGCGGGACGTGGTCGCCGTCGAGCGGTCCGCGCCAGCCGTCGCGGTAGCCGACGAACTCGTACGCGTACTCCTGGACGCCCTTGCGGACGAGGCCGCGGATGACCGCGTTGAGGCCGGGGCAGTCGCCGCCCCCGGTCAGTACTCCGACACGCATGGAACTTCCCTTCGCCTGGGATGGGACCTAGGACCGTCACGCTAATGGTGATCCAGGTCACTCAGGGATGGGGCGAACGGTCAATTCCTCTGCTTCTCGGGGAGGTTGAGGGCGGGCATTCACTCGTACGGGTAGCACGGCGGGGCTGACGGTGACTCAGGCGTCGTCGAGACCGGCCTCGATCGCGTACCGCACGAGCTCCACGCGGTTGTGCAGCTGCAGCTTGCCGAGGGTGTTCTGCACGTGGTTCTGCACGGTGCGGTGCGAGATGACGAGGCGTTCGGCGATCTGCTTGTACGACAGCCCCTTGGCGACCAGCCTGAGCACCTCGGTCTCCCGGTCGGTCAGCTGCGGGGCCTTCGGGGCGTCGGCGCCCGGTGAGGGGGCGGGGTCGGAGGCGAGGCGGCGGTACTCGCCGAGGACGAGACCGGCGAGGCCCGGTGTGAAGACGGGGTCGCCCGCGGCGGTGCGGCCCACGGCGTCCGTCAGCTCCTCGGTGCTCGCCGACTTCAGCAGGTAGCCGGTGGCACCGGACTTGACCGCCTCGAGGACGTCGGCGTGCTCTCCGCTCGCGGACAGCACCAGCACCCGCAGCCCGGGCAGGGCCGCGACGAGCTCCTTGCACACCTGGACGCCGGGCAGCTCGGGCAGGTTGAGGTCGAGGACGAGGACGTCGGGAGCGGCTGCCTTGGCGCGGCGCACGGCCTGCGCGCCGTCCCCGGCCGTGGCGACCACGTCGAACCCGGCCGCCGCCAGATCGCGCGCGACCGCGTCCCGCCACATCGGATGGTCGTCGACGACCATCACCTTGATCGGCTGTTCTCCGGTCATTTCTCCGCCTTCCCCCGTGGGACTCTCAACTCGACTTCCGTGCCCTGCCCCGGGACCGAGACCAGCTCGGCCGTGCCGCCCAGGTCCCGCAGCCGGCCGCGGATGGACAGGGCCACTCCCATCCGCCCCTCCCCCTCGGCCTGCGCGAGCCTGCCCTCCGGGATGCCGGGGCCGTCGTCCCGGACCGTGACGATGACCTCGTCCGGCCAGTCCTCGACCAGGATCCACGCCTGGGCGTCCGCGCCGGCGTGCCGGCGCACATTGTCCAGAGCTGCGCCGGCGGCGGCCGCGACCTCCGCCGCCGCACGGGCGGGAAGGAGCACCGGGGCGCCCGGCTCCGAGAGCGTCACGCGCGAGCTCACGAAGGAAGCGAGCAGCGTCCGCACGTCGCACGGCTCGTCCGGGTCCTCGGGGAGGCGGCCGGCCAGGGCGGTGCGGGCGCCGCCACCGGCCGGCGCCGCGTCGTCCGCGGCACCGGCGCTGCCCTTCGACGGGACACCGTCCGCCACGGAACGCGGCGGCGGGAGCAGCCCGCCCGCGACCAGGCTGCGCAGGGCGACCTCCTGCTCGCCCGCCATCCGGCCCAGCTCGGCGGCCTCGCCGCCGAGCGCGGTGCCGCGCCGCTGCACCATCGCCAGCACCTGGAGCACGCTGTCATGGATGTCGCGTGCCAGCCGCTCGCGCTCGCGGGTCGCGGCCTCGATCTCCAGGGCGCGGGCGAGGGTGCGCTCGGAGGCGCGGGCGACCTCGACGACGTAGCCGATGGCGATGGAGGCGACCCAGACGAGCAGCACGTTGTGGAAGGTGTCCCGGCTGGGCTGGCCGCGCTCGATGATGTTGGCCACGGCGACCAGCGAGGAGGCGAAACCGGCCCAGCGCCAGCCGCCCTTGATGGCGAAGGCGAGCACGGAGCCCGCCGTCCATATCGACGGCAGCGTGGGGCCGTCCTGCGTCTGCGCCTGGGCGTCGGCCAGCGGGGTGAGCAGGATGCCGGTCAGCGCGACGGTGAGATCCGCGATCAGGAATCCACGCGTGCAGCGCGCCGCGTTCGACACCTTGGGCAGCGTGGCGAGGGTCCAGACGACCATCACGGCGAGGAAGCCGACCGCGACGGCGGGGCGCTCGAACTTGTCCGGCCGGAACACGAACAGCAGCACCGCGTAGACCATCGTCAGGACGCGGTAGCCGGCCAGCGCACGCCACAGCGGCAGCTCGACCGACATCCGTACGACGCGCTCGCGCCTGGCCATCTCCCCCACCCCTGAAGCCGTGTACCGGTCGGCTAGGCCGCCGGACGCTGCGCCTTCTTCGCCTTCTCCGCCTCGGCCCTGGCGGCCTTCTCTGCCTTCTCCGCGTCGGCGATCTGCCGCTTGGCGGCCGCCGCGTAGATGTCGACGTACTCCTGGCCGGACAGCTTCATGATCTCGTACATGACCTCGTCGGTCACCGAGCGCAGGATGAAGCGGTCGCCCTCCATGCCGTAATACCGGCTGAAGTCCAGCGGCCTGCCGATCCGGATGCCCGGGCGCATCAGCTTGGGGACGATCTTGCCGGGCGGCTGGATCTTCTCCGTGTCGATCATCGCGACGGGGATCACGGGCGCGCCGGTCGCCAGCGCCACGCGCGCGAGCCCGCCCGGCTTGCCGCGGTAGAGCCGGCCGTCCGGGGAGCGGGTGCCCTCCGGGTAGATGCCGAACAGACCGCCGGACTCGATGACGTCGATCCCGGCCTTGATCGCCGCCTCGCCCGCGCCGCGGGCGCCGGAGCGGTCGACGGGGAGCTGGCCCACGCCCTTGAAGAAGGCGGCGGTCAGCCTGCCCTTGACGCCGGGGGAGGTGAAGTACTCCGCCTTGGCGATGAAGGTGACCTTGCGGTCGAGCACGGCGGGGAGGAAGAACGAGTCCGAGAAGGACAGGTGGTTGCTCGCGAGGATCGCGGGGCCCTCGGCCGGAATGTTCTCCAGGCCCTCCACCCAGGGCCTGAAGGCGAGCTTCAGCGATCCCCCGATGGAGAACTTCATGGCACCGTAGATCAACTCGAAATCCTCCCGTGTGTTCTCGAACAGACCTTAACCCCTGGTGACCTCCCGTCCCCCGTTCCGGTGCCGCTCGCGCGGTGACGGCCCTGGTCGGTGTCGGTCCGGTCGCGTACCGTGAAGTACACCTGCGGGCCTCACACGCGCCCCTCGTCCAACTCACGTGCACACCTCACGAACAGGAGACCCCGGTGCCGGTCCTTCCTGGAGCCGAGCCTTTCCGCCATGAAGGCGGCGAGGTCGGCGTCCTTCTCTGTCATGGATTCACCGGTTGCCCGCAGTCGCTGCGCCCCTGGGCCGAGTACCTGGCGGAGCGCGGACTCACGGTGTCCCTGCCGCTGCTGCCGGGACACGGCACACGCTGGCAGGACATGCAGGTGACCGGCTGGCAGGACTGGTACGCGGAGGTGGACCGCGAGCTGCGCTCCCTGCTGGAGCGGTGCGGCCGCGTCTTCGTCTTCGGCCTCTCCATGGGCGGCGCGCTCACCCTGCGCCTGGCCGCCAAGCACGGGGACGCGGTCCGCGGCATCGCGCTTGTGAACCCGGCGAACAAGGTGCACGGCGCGATGGCGTCGCTGCTGCCCGTGGTGCGCCACCTCGTGCCGTCCACGAAGGGCCTGACCAGCGACATCGCCAAGCCGGGCGTGCAGGAGCTGGGGTACGACCGGGTGCCGATGCACGCCGCGCACTCGGTGCGGCAGTTCTTCCGGCTCGTGGACGGCGAGCTGCCGCAGGTCACCCAGCCGATGCTGCTGATGCACAGCCCCGACGACCATGTGGTTCCGGCCGCGGACTCGGCGCGGATCCTCAGCCGCGTCTCCTCGACGGACGTCACGGAGATCCTGCTGGAACAGAGCTACCACGTGGCGACGTTGGACCATGACGCGGAGCGGATCTTCGAGGAGAGTTACGCGTTCATCGGCCGGCTCGCTCCGGAGGCCGGGACCACGGGGTCCCCCGCGACGGAGTCCCTGGGAGGGAGCACGACCGGTGGCTGAGCAGCACGATGCGGACCGCGAGCCGCAGCCGATAGACGAGGAGGCCGCGTGGGCGGCCATCGTCGCGGGGTACGGCGAGGAGCCGGCGGACCCGCCGGGCGCCAAGCCCTTCAAGTCCGTCGAGGATCTGGCGGGCCTGGAGAGCGGGGTGAACGAGTCGCCGTCGTCACGGCCCCCGGAGGACCCTGCCGACGACAAGCCCGCGCTGGGCAGCTCGGTCACGTTCGCGCCGGGGGTCGGGGGCGGCGGCCCCCGCGACTACCAGGCCGCCGAGCCGAGCGACGACGACTTCGACGAGAGCGACGAAGGCCACTTCGTCCCGCCGGAGCCGCCGCCGCTTCCGGAGGCGGACGTCACGGCGAAGTTCGCGTGGCTGGCGGTGGTGGGCGGCCCGGTGCTGATGCTCGTCGCGGTCCTGCTGCAGTGGGACATGACGTGGTGGCTGACGACGCTGTGCATCGGAGGCTTTCTGGGCGGGTTCGCGACGCTGGTGGCGCGGATGTCGTCGGGCGACGACGACGACCAGGACGACCCGGGGCGGGGCGCGGTGGTGTGACGGGGGGCGTTGTGGCCTGGCGGCCGCGCGGTACCCCGTCCCGTAACGGGCTCCGCCCGGACCCGGTACCGCGCTGCGCGCGGTGAGGCGCTCGGAGGCCCGGGGCTCGGCCCGGCGGCCGTGGGCCTGGGCGGGTGCGCGGCGCCTGCGGCGGGCTTGTTCCCCACCCCGCCCTCCCCCTACGGCCTGGCGGCCGTAGGGGGAGGGCGGGGTGGGGAAACGGCCGCAGGCAGCACGCGCACGCCAGGGCACCGCACCCTGGGACCTACGACGCCGGCACCCGCAGGGCCGCCAGGACCGGGAGGTGGTCCGAGGCCGCTCGGAGGTCCGGGTCCGTCACGCCGGGAAGGCCCCGGGGGACGCCGCAGCCCAGCACCTCCACCCCCCGCGTCGCGAAGATCGCGTCGATCCGCTGGTGCGGATCCGCCGGCGTCGAGGTGTGTTCGTCGCCCCAGGGGCGCACCGCCCAGCAGTCCTGCAGCGAGCCGGCGAGGCGGCCGAAGCTCCGGCCGCCGGGGCTTTCGTTGATGTCGCCCGCGGCGACCGCGTGCGGCGTGCCCATCGCGGCCAGCCGATCCAGCAGCATCCCCGCCTGGGCGTAGCGCTCGTCCGTCTGCAGGCTCAGATGGCAGCTGACCACCCCCAGCCGGGCCCCCGCGAACCGGACGACCGCCGTGGCGAAGCCGCGCCGGTGCAGGCCCGGGGTCAGCGGCAGCAGGACGTCCTCGGTGCGTTCCACGGTCGCCCGCAGCGAGCACAGCAGCAGCGGCCCGGCGGCCGTCGCGCCACCGGACAGCATCACCAGATCCGTCCTGGCGGCGAGCCGCGCCGCGTGCTTGCGCCAGCGGAAGAAGCGCGGGGCCTCCTGGACGAGGACGAGGTCCGGCTCGCAGGCCCGGATGACCCGGGCCAGTGCCTCCTCGTCGTCGCGCATCGACCGGATGTTGTAGCTCAGCACCCGGATCACGGCCGAACCGTCCGGTTCGGTACGGGAGTTGGGAAGGGCGGGCAGCATGCTGATGGCCATGTGGCTCAAGATACGACGGTGCCCGCCGCAATCCCACGAGGACGCGACGGGCACATGGCCGTACGGGCTCAGCCCTGGCGGGCCAGGTCGGCCGCGCCCACCAGGCCCGCCTTGCCGCCCAGTTGGGCGGCGAGGACCTGGGCGTGCGGACGCCACTGGCCGCCGATGAGCCAGCGGCGGAAGGACTTGCGGATCGGGTCGAGCACCAGGTCGCCCTCGTCCGACACACCGCCGCCGACGATGAAGGCCGACGGGTCGAACAGCGAGGCCAGGTCGGCCAGACCCGCGCCCGCCCAGCGCGCCAGCTCACGGAAGGAGTCGACGGCGACCGGGCAGCCCTGCCGCGCGGCCTGGCTGATGTGCTTGCCCTCGATGCCCGCGATCGTGCCGTCGCCGAGACCGAGCAGGACGGTCGCGTTCTCCGGGGTGGCATTGGCGCGCTGCTTCGCGTAGCGCACGAGGGCGCGGCCCGACGCGTACTGCTCCCAGCAGCCCTGGCTGCCGCAGCCGCACAGCAGACCGTCGGGGACGACGCGGATGTGGCCGAACTCCGCGGCGACGCCGAAGCGCCCGCGGCGCAGCTTGTTGCCGATGATGATGCCGCCGCCGAGGCCGGTGCCGAGGGTGATGCAGATGACGTCCTCGTGGCCCTGGCCGGCGCCGAAGCGGTACTCGCCCCAGGCCGCCGCGTTGGCGTCGTTCTCGACGACGACGGGGAGGCCGACGCGCTGTTCGACCTTGTCCTTCAGCGGTTCGTGGCGCCAGTCGATGTTGGGCGCGAACAGGACGGTGGCGCGCTTGTCGTCGACGTATCCGGCCGCACCGATGCCGACGGCCTCGATGTCGTGCCCCTGGCCGGCTCCCGCGACGGCCGCGCAGATCGCGTCCACGATGCCCTCGGGAGTCGACGGGGTGGGCACGGTGTGCGTCTCGAGAATGGCGCCCTCTTCGTCGACCACGCCCGCCGCGATCTTCGTGCCGCCGATGTCGACGCCGATGGTGAGTCCCATGTGTCCCTCAGTATTCGGTCGAGCCCCGCTACGGCCAACCGTACCCGAGGGCGGGCACACGCTGGTCAGTCCAGGTCGATGTGCTCGCTCGGCCCGGGCCCGTCGTCGCGCGGGTCGTCGGTGTCCTTGGCGGTGTGGGAGCGCTGGGTCCAGCGGCGCTCCTGGTTCTCCACGGCGGAGCGGTAGGCGGCAAGGAGCTCGCCCCCGGCGGCCGCGAGATGGTCGAAGACCTGCGGGTTTCGCTCGATGACGGGCTCGACGGCGGCCTTCGCCTGGTTCACGAACTGCTGCACGGCGTTCTGTGCGGCCATGCCGGGCAGCGACGTCTGGAAGGCGGTGACCTTGTCGGCGACGACGTCGAAGAGTTTGCGGAGTTCCTCGGCCGCGGAACCGGGCGGCGCCCCGTACTGCGCGCTGCGACGGGCCTGCTCGGCCTTGAGGTCCTCCTCGCACGCCGTTGCCCAGGCGTCTGCGTCGGCGTCGGTCTGGGGACGCTCGGTGGCATCGCTCATGGCGTACTCCTGCGGCAGGGCTGAGGGGTTCGTGTACTCGACGTTACCCGAACGGCGGTACCGCGTTCACCGTGCGCGCGGCCACAGGGCGGGGTCCGGCGTGAACCGCACGCTCAGCGTGTCGTCCTTGAGTCCCGCGCCCGCGACCGTGCAGCGGCGCAGCGCGGACGGCAGCGGGAGGATCCGGCGGAACGGTCCGACGGTGATCAGGAGTTCATCCCCCCGGCGTACGAGGGTGAGCTGCTCCTTGACGGCGCCGGGCAGGCCGAGGTGCCAGACCAGCGTGCCGTCGCCGTCGGGCTCCGGCTCAGTCGGGATCTCGCCGTCCCGGTCGTGCCGGACGGTGTCGGTGTCCGCGAGCGGGGTGATCCACTCCTGCCGGCGCCCCCGCCCCGGGCCCGGCCGGGGTCCCTCCAGGTCCCCGTGCGGGGCCGCCACCAGTCCGTCGAGGTCGTAGCCCTCCGGGTCCTCGGCGAACGCGTGCGCGAAGGAGCAGCGGTTCGCCTCCTTCTGCAGTCGTGCGAGGTCGTCGAGGCCGCGGGGGTCCCGGCCCAGGTGCGGCAGCAGGCAGACCGAGCCGGCCGGTATCCAGGTGGCCACCCATTCCTGCCGGCACCGCTCCTGCTGGGCGGCGAGCGAGGCCACGAACGGATCCTCGGAGCCTTCGGGGACGCAGCGGTTGGCCACGACCGTCTCGACACGGTGGCCGAACAGGCCCAGTCCGGCGCGGGCGGCGCGCAGGGCGTCCGCGGCCGCGGGGCCCGGCTCGGCGACGAGGGTGAGGGCGGTGCTCCCGGACTCGATCACGGACTGGACGCCGGCCAGTTCCGTGTCCCAGCGCTCGGCGGTCTCGTACAGCCACTGTGCGGGCATGGGCACGCCGGCGAGCTGGGCGAGCATGGGGCGCAGCGCGCGGGCGGCCTGCCGTTCGGCGGGCAGCAGGCGGCGCAGGTAGCGGCGCAGCTGCTCGGGCAGGGCGAGCAGCGCGATGGTCTCGCGCAGCGGCGGCATGTCGACGACGAGGACGTCCCAGTCGCCACGGGAGGCGACGGTCAGGGCCCGCAGCAGTGCGAACTGGTCGCTGCCGGGAAGTTCGGTGAGCTCCTCGTCCTCGAGCCGTGCCGCTCCGAGCAGGTCGAGTCCGGCCGAGGCGCGCTCCTGGAGGTCGAGGAACTCGGCGCGGAAGTCGGCGCCGGCGTCGACGAGGCCGGCCCACAGTCCGTCGGCGATCCGCGCCGGACGGGCGGGCGTGCCGGTGACCGGGACGCCGAGGACGGCGTCCGCCTCCGCGGACAGCAGGAGCGTGCGGCGGCCCGTCGCGGCCGCGGCGAGGGCCGTGGCCGCCGCGACGGTGGTGCGGCCCGCGCCGCCGAGCCCGGTGACGAGGACCCGGCGCATCAGGCTCCCGCGCCGCTCTCGACGCGCTTCTTCAGGCCGGCCAGGGCCCGGTCGATGATGACCTTCTCGGCCTTGCGCTTGATCATGCCGAGCATGGGGATCTTGACGTCGACGGTGAGCTGGTAGGTGACCTCGGTGCGGTCGCCGCCGCCGACGGGGGCGAGGCTGTACGAGCCGTCGATGGAGCGCAGCATCTGCGACTTCACCAGGGTCCAGCTGACCTCGTTCTCGCCGTGCCAGGTGTACGCCAGAGTGTGGTCGTCCTTGATCGCGCCCGCGTCGAGGACCAGGCGGACCTGCTCGGCACGGCCGTCGGCGTCGGTCGCGAGCACCTCGGCCTCCTTCACCTCGCCGGTCCACTCGGGGTAGCGCGCGAAGTCGGAGATCACGCCCATGACATCGGCCGGCGCCGCATCGATCGTGATGCTCGAGCTGGTGTGTTCCGCCATCGCTGCGGCTCCTCAACAGTGCGGTGATGACCGGGGTGGTGTGGTGGTGAGCAGGCTATCGCGAGCGGAACGCCCGGCGGCGCCGGGCCCGGCCGACGGCGCCGGTCATGCCGCGCGGTGCGGGCGCACCGGCTCGCCGGCCGCTCACCAGGTCAGCGACCAGGGCCGGCCGGTGGACGCGAAGTGCCCGACGTTCACGCACTCGGTCGCGCCGATCCGCATCCGGCGGGCGAGCGGCTGGTGGACGTGGCCGAAGAGCGCGTAGCGGGGCCGGGTGCGCCTGATCGCCGCGAGCAGGGCCCGGCTGCCGCGTTCGAAGCGGCGGGCGACGGTGTCGTACGTCAGCTCGGGGACGTCGGGCGGGATGTGGGAGCAGAGGACGTCCACCTCGCCGAGGGCCTCGACCTTGGCGGCGTAGTCCTCGTCGGAGATCTCGTACGGGGTGCGCATCGGGGAGCGCAGTCCCCCGCCGACGAAGCCGAAGACGCGGCCACCGATCTCGACCCGCTCGCCGTCGAGGACGATGGTGCCTGGCCGGGCGAACTCCGGCCACAGAGCGGGGATGTCGACATTTCCGTACGTGGCGTACGTCGGCGTGGGGAAGGCCGCGAAGATGTCGGCGTACTGGCGGCGCACCGCGGACTCGATGGCGCTCTCGCGGTCGACGCCGAGCTCGGCCCAGAGCCTGCGGCCCAGGTCGCGGGCCTCGTCGAAGCGGCGGGCGGTGCGCAGTTCGACGATGAGGTCGGCGTTCTCGACGCCGAAGAGGTCGGGGAAGATGCCGCGCGAGTGGTCGGCGTAGTCGAGGAAGAGCACGAGATCGCCGAGGCAGAGGAGGGCGTCGGCTCCGTCTCCCGCGATGGCGAGATCTTCGGCATTGCCGTGCACGTCGCTGACCACGTTGATTCGCATGCCTCGCATGGCGGTCACCCTAGAGCGCCCTGTGGGACGCGGGTAGAGGGGGGCGGAGCTGTGGTTGCTTTCAGGGCATGGGCGAAGTGGAATAGTCTGCCCGGTGTCCAGCCATTGACGTGTGACGCAGGGAACATTGGCCGGGAACCCCTATCGGGAACTGCGTACTGATGGGTAACGTCCGGGCAGTCCAGTCGTGCTCGCCCCCCACGAGCACCTGCCCGATCTTGGACCGCAACCGGTGCATCACACAGAGCCGTGGCACCGGCGCCCGATGAGGAGCAGCAGTCTTGCGCGAGTTCAGCCTTCCGGCCCTGTACGAGGTCCCCACGGACGGCAATCTGACGGATCTCATCCGCCGCAATGCCGCGCAGCACCCCGATGTCGCGGTCATGGGCCGCAAGGTCGCAGGTACGTGGACGGACGTCACCGCCACCCGGTTCCTGGCCGAGGTGGTGGCCGCCGCCAAGGGCCTGATCGCCGCCGGCATCCGGCCCGGCGACCGCGTGGCGCTGATGTCCCGCACCCGGTACGAGTGGGTGCAGCTGGACTTCGCGATCTGGAGTGCGGGCGCGGTCACCGTGCCCGTGTACGAGACCAGCTCGCCCGAGCAGGTCCAGTGGATCCTCGGCGACTCCGGTGCGGTCGCGGTCGTCGTCGAGAGCGACGCGCACGCCGCCGCCGTCGAGTCGGTACGGGGATCGCTGCCGGAGCTGCGGCACGTCTGGCAGATCGAGAAGGGCGCGGTCGACGAGCTGACCGCGGCCGGCGCGGACGTCTCCGACGACCTGGTCGTGGAGCGCAGCGCGACCGCGAAGGCGGACGACCCGGCGACCATCGTCTACACCTCGGGCACCACCGGCCGCCCCAAGGGCTGTGTGCTCACGCACCGCGCGTTCTTCGCGGAGTGCGGCAACGTGGTGGAGCGCCTGAAACCGCTGTTCCGTACGGGTGAGTGCTCGGTGCTGCTGTTCCTGCCCGCAGCGCACGTCTTCGGCCGGCTGGTCGAGGTGGCCTCCGTGATGGCTCCGATCAAGCTCGGCTGCGTGCCGGACATCAAGAACCTCACCGACGAACTGGCCTCCTTCCGGCCGACGCTGATCCTCGGCGTGCCGCGCGTGTTCGAGAAGGTGTACAACTCGGCGCGCGCCAAGGCGCAGGCCGACGGCAAGGGCAAGATCTTCGACAAGGCGTCGCAGACGGCGATCGCGTACAGCCGCGCGCTGGCGACGCCCTCGGGCCCCTCGATCGGCCTGCGGATCAAGCACAAGGTCTTCGACAAGCTCGTCTTCAGCAAGCTGCGCGCGGTGCTGGGCGGCCGCGGCGAGTACGCGATCTCCGGCGGCGCGCCGCTGGGCGAGCGGCTCGGACACTTCTTCCGCGGCATCGGCTTCACGGTGCTCGAGGGCTACGGCCTGACCGAGTCGTGCGCGGCGACCGCGTTCAACCCGTGGGACCGGCAGAAGATCGGCACGGTGGGTCAGCCACTGCCCGGTTCCGTGGTCCGGATCGCGGACGACGGCGAGGTGCTGCTGCACGGCGAGCACGTCTTCTCGGGCTACTGGAACAACGAGGCGGCCACGGCGGAGGCGCTGGCGGACGGCTGGTTCCACACGGGCGACATCGGCACCCTCGACGAGGACGGCTACCTCGCGATCACGGGCCGCAAGAAGGAGATCCTGGTCACCGCGGGCGGCAAGAACGTCGCCCCGGCGGTGATAGAGGACCGTATCCGCGGGCACGCGCTGGTCGCGGAGTGCATGGTCGTCGGCGACGGCCGTCCGTTCGTGGGCGCGCTTGTCACGATCGACGAGGAGTTCCTGGCCCGCTGGGCCGCCGACCACGGCAAGCCGGCCGGTTCGACGGCGGCTTCGCTGCGGGACGACACGGACCTGCTGGCGGAGCTCCAGAGGGCGGTGGACGACGGCAACGCGGCGGTGTCGAAGGCGGAGTCGGTACGGAAGTTCCGCGTGCTGGCCACGCAGTTCACGGAGGAGGCGGGGCACATCACGCCGTCGCTGAAGCTGAAGCGGAATGTGGTGGCGAAGGACTTCGCGGACGAAATCGAAGCGATCTACGCCTCCTGACCGGGGGCGCCTTGCCCCCGGGCCCCCCGCCCGGGGGCGCGCTTGTCGGGGCTCCGCCCCGGGCCCCGCGCCTCGAACCCCCTACGGCCTGGCGGCCGTGGGAAGTGCCCCCAACGGGCTGAATTGCCCGGCGCGCCATTGGGGCTCCGCGCCTGACCACGCGCCTCAGACAGCGGCGAGGTTGGGTTTGCCGGCGCAGCCGTTGCGTATCCGACGCCCCGCTTCGCGCGTCAATCACCTTGTGCGGCCCGATCGTTGGGGCTCCACCCCAAGCCCCGCGCCACGCCCCCCTACGGCCTGGCGGCCGTGGGTGTGGGCTCCGCCCGGCGAAGCCAAGGGGAGTGCCAGAGCGGGGCCGGTTGGGGCCTGCGCAGCCCGCAGTGCTGGGCAGCGGGGCCGTGGGGGAGATCGAGGACGCCGCGCCGAGCCGGTACGGGTCCGGGCGGAGCCCGGGTCGGGACGGGGCGGGGTAGGGGAAAGCGAACCGCCCGCGCCTCAGAGCAGCGCCCTCAGCCTCTCCGCCAGCAGGTCCCAGCGCCACCGCTCCTCCACCCACGCACGGCCCCGCTCCCCCATCCGCCTCCGCAGCTCCGCGTCGTCGAGCAGCGTCGCGATCCGATCCGCCGCGTCCTCGGGTGAGCCGCCGCGCACCACCCAGCCCGTCTCGCCGTCGAGGACCGCGTCCGGCGCGCCGCCGGAGTCCCCGGCCACCACCGGCAGACCGGTCGCCGACGCCTCCAGGTAGACGATCCCGAGACCCTCCACGTCGAGCCCGCCCCTGCGCGTACGGCACGGCATGGCGAACACGTCGCCCGCCCCGTAGTGCGCCGGCAGTTCCGACCACGGCACGGCGCCGGTGAAGCGCACCGAGCCGGCGGCCCCCGTCTCGGCGGCCAGCTTGCGAAGGTCCTTCTCGTACGGGCCGCCGCCCACGATCAGCAGCACCGCGTCCGGGACCTTCGCCAGGATCGCGGGCATCGCGAGGATCAGCGTGTCCTGTCCCTTGCGGGGCACCAGACGCGAGACGCAGACGACCACGGGCCGGTCGCTCAGACCGAGCCGGCCGCGGATCTCGTCGCCGCCCGAGCCGGGGTGGAAGGTCTTCTCGTCCACACCGGGCGGCAGTTGGACCATGCGCCCGGCGGCCTCGGCCGTCAGCGCCCGGGCGATCCGCGAGCGGGTGTACTCGCCCAGATAGGTGATCGTGTCCGTGCCCTCGCCGATCCGGCGCAGCAGCTGCCGCGACGCGGGCAGCTGCGCCCAGCCCGCCTCGTGTCCGTGCGTGGTGGCCACGATCCGTCGCGCGCCGGCCCTGCGCAGGGCCGGCGCCATCAGGCCGAGCGGGGCCGCGGCGCCGAACCACACCGACTCGCAGCCGTGCTCCCGCAGCAGTTCGACGGCCCGCCGGGTGACCCGCGGCGTGGGCAGGAGCATCGTCGTGCGGTCGCGTACGACGGTGAACGGCTGCTCCGCGTCGAAGGCGGCGGTCGCCTCCGCGCCCTCCCGCCCGCGCTTCCAGGTGGAGGCGTAGACGACGAGCTGCCCGGGGTCGAGCCGCAGTGCCATGTTGTGCAGGAATGCCTGGATGCCGCCGGGCCGCGGCGGGAAGTCGTTCGTCACGATCAGCGTCTTGTGCATCGCCGCCGACAGTACCGAACGGTCTCCTCCGCGTCCCGCACGGCCCCGCGCGGCATGATGGGCAGCCACTGCCGACGAAGGGGACGCAATGCCGAAGGAGGCGGCACGGGGCTCGGGCGCCCCGCTCGCGGTGTGGGTCCTGACCCGTACGGCGCTGCTGCTGTGCGTCCTCAAGGTGGTCACGTTGCCCGGGCCCGATGTCACGAGCGACGTCTCGGTGATCTACCAGGGCTGGCACGAGGTACTGCGCACCGGGACGTTTCCGCTGGACGACGTCACCTGGCAGTACCCGCCCGCCGCCGCGCTCGCGATCCTCGCGCCCGGTCTCGTGCCGGGCCTCGGCTACGCCACCGCCTTCTTCGTCCTCGTCCTGGTGTGCGACCTGCTGGTCCTCGGGCTGCTGCGGTACGCGGAGAGGGGCGGGACCGAGCGGCGCGGCACCTGGATGTGGGTGGTCGGCGTGCCCCTGCTCGGGCCGACCGCCTACGCCCGCTACGACCTGATGGTCACCGCCGTCGCCGTCGCCGCTCTGCTGGGGACACTCCCCCTGGCTTCTCCCCCGGACTCCGTCCGGGAGGCGCCCCCAGGGGGACCCCCACCGAGGCCGAAGGCTCTGGGGGCAGGCCGCAGCCGGCCGTGCGCTCTGGGGGCGCTCGCAGGGTTCGGCGCGCTGCTGAAGGTGTGGCCGGTGCTGCTGCTCGTGGGCGTGCCGCGCGGGCGCGCGGCGCGGCTCGCCTGGGGCACGGCGGCGGCGACGGGCGCGGGCCTGGCGCTGGCGTTCACCGCCGCCCTGCCGGGCGCCTTGGACTTCCTGACGTACCAGCGCGACCGGGGCACCGAGGTCGAGTCCCTGGGCGCGCTCGTCTTCCATGTCGCCCGGCACTTCGGCTGGCAGGGACAGGTGCTGCTGAACTACGGCTCGGTCGAGTTCGTCGGCCCCCATGTCCCGCTGGTCAGCGGGCTCTCGCTGGCGCTGAGCGTCCTCGCCCTCGGCTGGCTGGTGGTGTGGCGCCTGCGGGCCAGGGAGTGGGACCCGGCGACGCCCTGCGACGCCGCGTTCGCGGCCGTGCTGCTGTTCACCGTCACGAGCCGGGTGATCAGCCCGCAGTACCTGGTGTGGCTGGTGGGCCTCGCCGCGGTGTGCCTGGTGCGGCGCGAGACCCGGATGGTGCGGCCCGCGCTGCTCACGCTGGCCGCGACCGCGGTCACGGTGCTGGAGTTCCCCGTGTGGTTCGCGCATGTCGTGGCGAGTGACGGCCTCGGCATCGCGCTGCTCCTCCTGCGCAACGGACTGCTGGTGGCCGCGACGCTCGTCGCCTGCCGGCGCCTGTGGCGGGCCACCGTCCCGGCCCGGCAGGCGAGGGGCGTCGCCGTCAGCCCAGGCGCTCGCGCAGATGGTTCTGCCACCGCGCGGTGAACTCGTCCGCCGTGACGCCCAGCACCTCGCCCAGGGCCCGTTCGACCGCGCCCTCCCGGTGCTCCGCCTCCCCGACGGTCCGGTAGAACTCCCTGAGCTCGTCCTCGCCCCAGCGGTCCGCGATCAGGTCGCAGGCCAGCCAGCCGCCCTCGTAGGCCCGTGCCAGGGCGTCGGCCTCCCCGCCGAACGCGAAGCCCTCGTCGTCGGGCAGGGTCCCGGGAACGTTGCCGCCGCGCACCGCGTCCCGCAGCTCGGGCGCGGTCTCCTCGGCCGTGCGGCCCGTTCCCCGGTAGGCGACCCAGTCGGCGAAGCCCTCGGAGAGCCACATCGGGGTGGCGGCCGAGGTGTCGGCGCGGGTCGCCACATGGGTGGTCTCGTGGGTGAGGACGATGCGCCGCCCGAAGTCGCCCAGCAGGCCGTACGCCTCCGGGTTGACGATCACCCGGTCGGCTGCCGAGCCGTCCTTGCGGCCCGTCTCGCCCGTGGTGACCGCGGCGATGCCCCGGTATCCGGCGGCCGGGGCGCCCAGCAGCCGGCCCATGGCCTCGACGGACGACGGGACGAGGACGACCACCCGGCCGGTCCACTTCGACGGCCAGGCGTTCCTGACGGCGGGCACGGCCCGGTCGGCGGCCGCCGCGAGCTCCCGCAGCCGCTTGTCGTCCTGGCCGACGCCGAGGACCAGGCTGTGGCTGCCCCGCACGACGCGCACATCGCCCTGCTGCCACAGCTGCTGGGGGGCGCCCGTGCCCGGCTCGTCCGCGACCACGTACCAGCGGCCGTCGCGCTCGATCAGCTCCAGGACGCGGTCGGCCGCGACGGAGGCGCTGTCGTAGTCGTCGACGCGGTAGCGCAGCTCGGTGTCGGCGACGGCACGGTCCCCCTGGTGGCGTACGCCCTTGATGCGGTACTCCCAGGAGTGGAAGGGGATGTCGGCCATGTTGGCGAACTCCCTGCCCTGCCGCTCGCGCAGGGCCGTCGCGCCGGGGTCCAGCGTCGCCAGATAGCCGGTGCGGTCCCCCTCGACGACGGCTTCACCCCTGTCGTCCAGGGTCTGCTGGATCGCGTCCACGGTCGGGTCCACCGGCCTCTGGGCGATCGTGCAGGCGGACGCGAGCACGAGCACGGCGAGCCCGAGGCCCGCCGTGCGCTCTGCCGGTGTGCGCTGTGCGCGCCCCTGACCTGCCACCCTGCCGATCGTACGGAACGCAGGGCGGAACGGTACGGGGAGTGCGGTCTCAGACCCGCGTGACCGCGTGCACGGGCATCATGCCGACCGGGTCGTAGCGCACCGCCGCGCCCGGGTAGGGGGCGTGGACGACCTGGCCGTTTCCCATGTACATCCCGACGTGGCTGGCGTCGCCGCGGTAGGTGACGATGTCGCCGGGCCGCGCCTCGGACAGCGGGACGCGGCGGCCCGCGTTCGCCTGCGCCTGCGAGGTGCGCGGCAGGCCGACCCCGGCCTGCGCGTACGACCACTGCACGAGGCCCGAACAGTCGAATCCCGCAGGGCCGTTGGCGCCCCACACATAGGGCCGGCCGACCGCGCCGCGGGCGGCGAGCGCGGCGAGGGCCGCATGCGCCGAGGCGGGTGCGAGGCCCGTCAGCTCCGGCAGGGCGCCGTCGCGGCCCGCGCGCGAGGCGCGGTCGAAGTCGGCGCGCTCCTCGTCCGGCAGGGCGTTCAGCAGCTTGCGTGCCTCGGAGAGCTTGTGCTCGACGACGCGTTTGTGGCGGGCCACGGCGGAGCGGCTGCGTTCCAGTTCGGCGAGGTCCCTGGCGGCCTCGGCCCGTTGCTGCCCCAGGTCGCGCTGCTCGCCGCGCAGGTCCTCCAGGGCGGCCGACTGGCGTTCGCCGACGCGGTCCAGGACGGCGGCGTGTTCGAGGTAGGTGTCCGGGTCGGCGGACAGGAACAGCTCCACAGCCGGGTCGAGCCCGCCGGAGCGGTACTGGGCGCCTGCCACGGAGCCGAGCGCCTCGCGCATGCGGTTGATGCGCTCCTGGCCGCGGGCGACGCTGTCCTGGGCGCGCGCCACGCGCTCGCGCAGCCGTTCTACGGTCTCGTCCGCCTTGTTGAAACGCTCGGTGGCTTTCTCGGCCTCCTCGTAGAGCTGGTCGACCTCGGCCCGGGTGGCCTGGGGGGACTCCTGGGGCTCGGCGCCCGCGGGCGCCGCTCCGAAGGCCGCGGCCGCCGTCGCCGCCGCGGCGGACAGGACGGTGATCCGGGCACTCGCGGTGAGACCGGTCTGTGAGGGTCGGCGGTGGGACACCACGTGCCGCGCTCCCTTCCGCACACTTCGCAGAGCTCGAAGGACTGGGAATCTTGCGCGGCAGAGAGTAGCCGTGCGGCCACGAGGCGGCCAACGTCGGCTGCGGGCACACACAGTGACGCCCCGCCGGAGAGCACAGGTCACCGGCGGGGCGGAGCGTCAGCGGGTTATGACGGAATTCCCCCGTTCGGTCGGGTGTGAAAGCCCGGCGAACGATTCGTCATGGTTGCGCGCGGGCTCAGATCCGCACGCCGAACATGTAGGGCATGTTGTTGATGGACTCGTACCGCACGCTGGCGCCCGGCTTGGGCGCGTGCAGCACCTGCCCATTGCCGGCGTAGAAGCCGACGTGGTGCATGTCGCCGTAGAAGATGACCAGGTCGCCCTGCTGGAGCTGGCTCTGCGAGTAGATGCGCGTACCGGCGTTGGCCTGGGCCTGCGAGGTGCGCGGTATGGAGACGCCCGCCTGCGCGTACGCCCAGGAGGTGAGGCCGGAGCAGTCGAAGGAGCTCGGGCCGGAGGCGCCGTAGACGTACGGCGAGCCGATCTTGGACTGGGCGGCCGAGAACGCGGCGGCGGCACGCTGCGATGCGGGGACGGCGTTGCCGAGGTCGGCGCGCGCACTGGCGCGGTTGGCGCGGGTCTCGTCGGCGGCGAGCGCGGCGCGCTCGGCGGCGGTGAGGGTGTTGAGCAGCTTCTGCGCGGCGGCGAGCTTGCCCTGGACTTCCTTCTTCTTGGCACCGAGCTCCTGGCGGGTCTCGGCCAGGTCCTTGAGCTTGCCCTGGGCCTCCTGGCGCTGCTGCGCGAGCGTGCGCTGCTTGGCCTGGATCTCCTGGATCGCCTCGGTCTGCTTGGCGCCGAGCTGGTCCAGCGCGGATGCCTTCTCGAGGTAGGTGTCCGGGTCGCCGGAGAGGAAGAGCTGCACGGAGGGGTCGATGCCGCCGGAGCGGTACTGGGCGCTCGCGACCGAACCCAGGCTGTCCCGCAGGGTGTTCAGCTCTTCCTGACCGCGCGCCACCTTGTCCTGCAGCGCGTCGATCTGGTCGTCGAGCTTGTCCTGCTTCTCCTTGGCCCCGTTGTACTGCTCGGTGGCGTGCTCCGCCTCTTCGTAGAGCTTGTCGACCTTCGCCTTGACCTCGCTCTTGCTCGGCTTCGGGTCGGCCTGGGCGGTCTGGGCGGTCAGCGCGACAGCGGCAGCGGCGGTCGCGGTGAGCACGGTCACACGGGTGCGGCTCGGCTGCTTGGGACGACGGTGGGACGCCACGGGGGCGAGCTCCTTCTTCCTCAGCCGCCTACCGGGCTGTGGGGGGTTTAATCCCCGGCGTCCGCACATCGGATCCCTGGGGGAAAAGGGGCGAACTGTGCGAACTCGGCGGTTCCTTCGCTGTCGTCCCGGGTGGACGATCAACCGCGCGAAGGTTCGAGGCCCGACCCTAGTGACCTTCTTGTGATCAGTTCAAATCCTCATCGGAAAAACTCTGCCGCCGCGCGCATTCTTTACTCACATCACACGCGTAGTAATGGCCACTTGACACACCGTTCCAGCGATACCGAGTCAATTCGGTCATTTGTGACGGGAGTTACGACAGCCGCGAAAGCCGCTTCAGCAACAAGACGGACGGGACCGGGCGGGCACCCGCCTTGGCCACGCCGTCGGCGACCTCGCGGTCGGTCGACACGACCACCACCGGCCGGCCCGGCGGCTCCGCCCGCACCAGCTGACGGATCAGCTCGTCCGCGGTGACCCCCGGCTTGGAGAACAGCACCCGCACCCCGCGCGGCGGCGCCAGCAGCACCGGCGCGGCCAGTTCGGCGCCGTCGAACACACACGTGACCTCGGCGCCGGTCTGCGCGGCGAGCACCGACAGCCCGCCGAGCAGCCGCAGCCGCTGCTTCTCCAGGGGCATCGTCGGATAGCCGGTCTTGGTGACGTTGTAGCCGTCGACGACGACGTGCGCCTGGGGCAGCGCCAGCAATTGGTCCAGCAGCGCGGGGTCGGTCTCCGAGAGGGCACGGGCCGCGATGTCCTTGGGCGACATCCGCCCCGGCTCGACGGCGTCGACCGTGTCGGCGGGATGCACCCCGGCGGGCGGCAGCGCCAGCTCGCGGCGCAGCCCCTGGGCCGCGTCCAGCACGGTGTCGAGCAGCAGCCGCAGCCGCATGTCCTCGATGGAACGCCCCTCGCGGGCGGCCCGCCGCCCGGCCTCCACCGCCGCCTCGGCCTCGGCCAGGCGGGCCTTGAGCCGGCGGCTCTCGCTCTCCGCCGCCGACACCTGGGCCGCGGCCTGCGCCCTGATCGCGTCGATCTCGGCGACCGTACGGCGCAGGGCCGCCTCGCCGCGCTTCACATCGGCCTGCGCGCTGCGCAGCTTGCGCCCCAGGGAGTCGTTCTCCTTGCGGGCGCCGTCGAGCTCGGCGCGCAGCCGCTCGGTCTCGGCCCTGATCTGGCCGCGCGCCGCCGCCAGTTCCTCGCGCAGCCGCTCCAGCTCACGCCGGCCGGCCTCGTCGGCGCGCTCGGCGTCCGCGCGCTGGGCCTCCTCGCCGGCCGCGGCGACGAGTTTCACCCATCCGGTGGGGCGCAGCACGTACGCGGCGGCGGCCACGTCGACCGGATCGGCGGCGGCGGGCGGGGCTCCGGACTCCAGCGCCCGGGCGAGCTCGGGCTCCGCCTTGGCCAGCCGCTCGGCGATCCGCTGCCGGAAGAGCGTGTCGCTCTCCAGCGCGGCGGCCATCGCGTTGCCGGCGAACTTCCCCCGGCGGGTGGGGGTGAACCGGGCGTACTGCCTCAGCTGCGACGGCAGCTCGGCGACGGTCAGGCCGCCGAACGCGTCCGAGACGAGCGCGACGACACGGCGCCGCACCCCTTCGGGCAGCGGGCGGTCGAGCGCCTCGGCGGCGTCACCGGCCGCACCGGCCGGCTCCGCGCCACTCGCGGGCTGCTCCACGATCCGTCACCCCTACCACCCTTGCGGGCCGCCTTCCCTCAGGAAGCGGCGCCCGGCCTGTCCACCAGCTCGATCTGGTCCACCGCGTTGCACCAGCGGCAGCGCACCGACTCGATGGTCTCACTGACGACCTCGCGCTCCTCCACGGTCGGCTCGCCGGCAAGGTCCAGATGGACGTACTCGACGACCTTGGACGAGCGCGTCACGTCGAAGCGTGTGAGGTTGCCGCAGAGTGTGCAGCGCCACCTGGTCTCGGCGGTAGGCCAGGGAACCGTCGTCATCGTGCCGTCCTCTTCCGTCGTGCGGGTCCTGTGCCGCGGTGCGCCTTCGAACTGCGGATGTACTGCCTGTAACCCTACGGGCATGGGGGCACCCCCTGCTCACGCGGAGCGGAGCTCGGGGAGGGTGCTCGTGGTCGCGGCGAGCCGCTCTGTACCGGTCGGTCCCGCTACGCCATGCTCTGTCCATGATCAGTAGGTGGGGCAGGGCACGGGACACGATCCGGGAGGCGGCGAAGGGGCCGGTCGTCATCTACGGCCTGATCGCACTGTGCTGCGCGATCTTCGTCGTCAGCCCGGTCTCCGGACTCGACCCCTCCCACGGGCTCGGCGACGCCCTGCTCGCGGCCCAGGAGGCGTACTTCGAACGCTGGGGCGTGATCCCGGCGGACCTCCTGACCGGATCGCCCCGCGCACTCCTGACGCCCTTCACCGCCCTGTTCATCCACGGCAGCTGGCTGCACCTGCTGGGGAACATGCTCTTCCTCTACGTCTTCGGCACGATGGCCGAAGAACGCATGGGGCGTGCGGAGTTCGCCCTCTTCTACCTGGGCGCCGGCTACGTGGCCCTGCTCGCGTACGCGGTGGCCAACGCGGAATCCTCGCAGACGCTGGTGGGCGCGTCCGGGGCGATCTCCGCGGTGCTGGGCGCGTTCCTGTTCCTGTTCCCGAAGGCACGGGTGACGAGCCTGTACCCGTTCCTCTTCTTCCTGCCGCTGCGCTTCCCGGCATGGGCGGTGCTGATCTTCTGGTTCGTCCTTCAGTGGCTGGCGGCCCAGAAGGCGGGCAGCGGCCCGGGGGTCGCGTACCTGGCGCACCTCGCGGGGTTCTCGGCGGGCTTCCTCTACGCGTGGGGCCGATTCCGGGGTGGGACTAGAGTGAGGACATCTGCAGCGGCCACCGAGGGAGAAAGCCAACCGTGATCACCGCGATCGTGCTCATCAAGACCAGCGTGGACCGCATCCCCGAGATCGCCGAGTCGATCGCGGCGCTGGACAGCGTCAGCGAGGTCTTCTCCGTGACCGGCACGCACGACCTGATCGCCATGGTGCGCGTGGCGAAGCACGACGACCTGGCGGACGTGATTCCGGGCCGCATCAGCAAGATCCCGGGCGTCGAGGCGACGGACACGCACGTGGCGTTCCGCACGTACTCGCAGCACGACCTGGAGGCCGCGTTCGCGATCGGCCTCGACGCGTAGCCCTTGGGGTACCTCCCCTGCCCGAAAGGCCATGGGGGAGGGCGGCGCACCGGGTTGCGCCGCCCCGGGGGCGGGACGCCCTCGACTCAGACCGCAGGGACGCAGCGGCCGTCCTCCGTGTGGTACGTCCACTTCGCGCCCTCGCGCACCAGCTCCCGCACCGCCCCCACGAAGCGCTCCACATGCTCGTCCGGCGTGCCCGCGCCGAAGCTCACGCGGATCGCGTTCAGCGACCTCTCACCCGGCTCCGCCTCCGGCGCACCGCACTCGCCGACCTCCTGCGGGTCGCTGCCGAGCAGCGTGCGCACCAGCGGGTGGGCACAGAACAGGCCGTCCCGGACGCCGATCCCGTACTCCGCCGACAGCGCCGCCGCGAAGTGCGAGCTGTTCCAGCCGTCCACCACGAACGAGATGACGCCGACGCGCGGAGCTTCGTCGCCGAAGAGCGACAGGACGCGGACCTGCGGCACCTCCGCCAGCCCCTCGCGCACCTTCGCGATCAGGTGCCGCTCGCGCTCGACCAGCGCGTCGAACCCGGCCTCCGTGAGCGCCTTGCAGGCGGACGCGATCGCGTAGACGCCGATCACGTTCGGCGAACCGGCCTCGTGGCGCGCGGCCGTCGTGTGCCACTCGACGTCCACGCCCCCGTCCGCGCGCCGGGACACCTTGCGCGACGCGCCGCCGCCCGCCAGGTACGGCTCCGCGTCCTGGAGCCAGTCCGCGCGGCCGGCGAGCACGCCGGAACCGAACGGCGCGTACAGCTTGTGCCCCGAGAAGGCGACCCAGTCGACGTCCGACTCCTTTACCGACACGGGGTGGTGGGGCGCGAGCTGGGCGGCGTCCAGCACGATGCGCGCACCGTGCGCATGGGCAGCGGCGGCGAGTTCCTTCACGGGCCACAGCTCACCGGTCACGTTCGACGCACCGGTCACGCACACCAGCGCCGGACCGTAGGGGTCACGCTCGGCGAGCGCGTGCTCCAGCGTCCGTACCGCCTCTTCCGGGGTGCGCGGCGCGTTCAGGTACGTCACGCGGGCATCGCTCCACGGCAGCAGCGACGCATGGTGCTCGGTCTCGAAGACGAAGACCTGGCAGTCGGCGGGGAGCACGGCGGCGAGCAGGTTCAGCGAGTCCGTCGTGGAGCGGGTGAAGACGACCTGGTCGCCGTCCCGGCAGTCGAGGAAGGAGTGGACGGTGGCCCGGCTGTTCTCGAACAGGTCGGTGGACAGCTGCGAGAGGTATCCGGCGCCCCGGTGCACGCTGCCGTAGTAGGGGGCGTACGCGGCGACGTCGTCCCACACCCGCTGGAGCGCCGGGGCGCTCGCCGCGTAGTCGAGAGCGGCGTACGTGACCTCGCCGCCGGTCACGAGCGGGACGGTGACGTCCCGGCCGAGGACGGGAAGCGGCGCGGCGCAGCAGGGGTCGGAGTCGGCGGAGGCGGCAACGGCGGTGGCGGTGGCGGCGACAGGGCGTGCGGACATGACGGTATCTCCCGGCAGGAAAAGGCGAGTTGGCTTCGACAGACCCCGTGACGGCGCAACAGCGCAGCTGTGCAACGGCGTACGGGGAAAGACCTCGACGCACGGACATCCCGCACGGAGGTGTGGTGAAGAAGGGGCGGAAGGCCCTATCGCATTCGCTTGCTCACGAGACAGCTCCTCGAGGACCAGGACCCCAGGGCTGGAAGGGGTCCGCGCTTGCCACAGACCTCGCTGCCTGCGGCCTGGTCTTCACCCGGGGCACCCCGCCACGGACGGAGGGTTGCCGGACAGCGGGCCGGGGCCGTAATCGCTGTCACTCATGACCTTGGAGAGCATCCTGCCATAGGTCTCGGATGGTGCAAGGGCGCGGTCCGCATAGTGGACCGCGCCCTTGCCGGACTCACCCGTGGTGCGTCATTGCGCCGGACGTCACGCGTTGCTCGCCGTCACCCAGCGCTCCAGCACCGCCCGCGCCGCGCCCGAGTCGATCGACTGCGCCGCCCGCGCGATCCCGGCCGCAAGCTGTTCGTTCAGCGTGCCGTCGGTCGGCTCCAGCGCAACCAGCGCTGCCGCCGAGTTGAGCAGGACGGCGTCCCGCACCGGGCCGGTCTCGCCGCCGAGCAGGCGGCGCGCCACGTCGGCGTTGTACGAGGCGTCGGCGCCGCGCAGGGCCTCCACGGGCACCAGTTCGATACCGAGGTCCCGGGGGTCGAACGCCTCCTCGGTCACCTCGCCGTCCCGGACCCTCCACACGCGGGACGTCGCGGTCGTGGTGAGCTCGTCCAGCCCGTCGTCGCCGCGGAACACCAGCGCGGAGGAGCCGCGCTCGGCGAGGACGCCGGCGACGATGGGCGCCATCCGGGCGTCGGCGACACCGGCGGCCTGCGCCCTGACCCGGGCCGGGTTGGTGAGCGGGCCGAGGATGTTGAACACGGTGCGGATGCCGAGCTCCTTGCGCGCCTTGGCGACATGCCGCAGCGCCGGGTGGAACTTCACCGCGAAGCAGAAGGTGATCCCGGCTTCCTCGGCGACCTCGGCCACGCGCTGCGGGGTCAGCTCCAGGTTGACGCCGAGCTTCTCCAGGACGTCCGAGGCGCCGCTCGCCGACGAGGCGGCCCGGTTGCCGTGCTTGACCACCTTCGCGCCCGTACCGGCGACGACGATCGCGGACATGGTGGAGATGTTGACCGTCTTCGCGCCGTCGCCGCCGGTGCCGACGATGTCGACACTGGGGCCGGGGACGTCGATGAGGTTGGCGTGCTCGTACATGGTCCGTACGAGGCCCGAGATCTCCTCGACGGTCTCGCCCTTGGCCCGCAGGGCCACCGCAAAGCCGGCGATCTGCGCGTCGGTGGCCTCGCCGCTGAGGATGCGGTCCATGGCCCACGCGGTGGCGTCGGCGCTCTGGTCGCGGTTGTCGAGGAGGGCGTTCAGCACGCTCGGCCAGGAGTGGGCCGCCACGCTGTCGCCGCCAACCGGGGTCACAACGTTCATGGTCCACTCCTGGGTCCACAAGCCGATAAGGATGGGTCCCACCCTATCCAGCCCCGGGGCACAGCGAAGGGCCCCGTCCATTCGATGGACGGGGCCCGCGCTGTGGCGACCTTCAGGTCAGGTGATCAGTGGTGGCCGTGGCCGCTGGTGATCTCCTTGTACTCGTCGACCGTGGGCTTGGCGACCTGGTTGTCGCCGCCGTAGTAGCCCTTGCTGAGCTTGGCGCGCAGCTTCTCCATACGGCCGATCTTGCGGCGCACACCGTTCTCGTCGACCGCCGGGCCGATCTCGGCGGGCTTGTACTGCTCGTGAGCGGTCAGCTTGTACCGGTCGGCCTGCGACAGCGGCTCGTGGATCTCGACGAACTCACCGTGCGGCAGGCGCTTGATGATGCCGGACTCGCGCCCGTGCAGCACCTTCTCCTTGTCACGCCGCTGCAGACCCAGGCAGATCCGCTTCGTGATGATGAAGGCGAGAACCGGTCCGACGAAGTAGGTGATCCGGACGAACCAGGTGATCGAGTTGATCGACAGGTGGAAGTGCGTGGCGAAGATGTCGTTTCCACCACCGAGCAGCATGATCACGTAGCCGGTGACCCAGGCGACGCCCAGGGCGGTACGGGTCGGCGCGTTGCGCGGGCGGTCCAGGATGTGGTGCTCGCGCTTGTCGCCGGTGATCCAGGACTCGATGAACGGGTAGACGGCGATCGCCCCGAGCACCAGACCGAAGAGGACCAGCGGGATGAACACGCCCAGGACGAGCGTGTGGCCCCACAGGTTGATCTCCCAGCCCGGCATCACACGGATCAGACCCTCGGCGAAGCCCATGTACCAGTCGGGCTGCGCGCCGGTGGACACCTGGTCCGGGCGGTACGGGCCGAGCGCCCACACCGGGTTGATCGTGAACAGGCCGGCGATGATCGCGATGACACCGAAGACCAGGAAGAAGAAGCCTCCGGCCTTGGCCATGTACACCGGCAGCAGGGGCATGCCGACGACGTTCTTGTTCGTACGGCCGGGGCCCGCGAACTGCGTGTGCTTGTGGTAGAAGACCAGGATCAGGTGCGCCACCACGAGGCCGAGCATGATGCCCGGCAGCAGCAGGATGTGGATCGAGTAGAACCGGGCCACCATGTCGTGGCCGGGGAACTCGCCGCCGAACAGGAACATCGAGATGTACGTGCCGACGATCGGCGTGGACAGGATCGCGCCCTGCGTGAAGCGGACACCGGTGCCGGAGAGCAGGTCGTCCGGGAGCGAGTAACCGGTGAAGCCGGTGAACATGCCGAGGACGAACAGCAGGAAGCCGAACAGCCAGTTGATCTCACGCGGCTTGCGGAACGCGCCGGTGAAGAACACGCGCATCATGTGCACGAACATGGCGGCGAGGAAGATCAGCGCGGCCCAGTGGTGGATCTGCCGGATGAGCAGACCACCGCGGACGTCGAAGCTGATGTCCAGGGTCGAGGCGTACGCCTCGGTCATGCGGATGCCCTGCATCGGCACGTACGAGCCGTGGTACTCGATCTCGGCCATGCTCGGCTGGAAGAACAGCGTCAGGTACACACCCGTGAGGATGATGATGATGAAGCTGTAGAGCGCGATCTCACCCAGCATGAAGGACCAGTGGTCCGGGAAGATCTTCCGCATGTTGGCCTTGGCCAGGGAGTAGATCCCGAGCCGGCCGTCCGCCCAGTCGGCCACCCGCTCGCCTGCGGGCGCCTTCTTCTGCGTATCCGTCTGTGTACTCATCCGCGCTCCCAGAAGGCAGGACCGACAGGCTCTTCGAAGTCGCCGAGCGCCTCGAGGTTGCCCTCGGCGTTCACACCGATCCGCAGCTGCGGAAGGGGGTGACCGGCCGGGCCGAAGATGACGCGGGCGCCGTCGGAGAGGTCGAAGGTGGACTGGTGGCACGGGCAGAGGACGTGGTGCGTCTGCTGCTCGTACAGGCTGACCGGGCAGCCGACGTGGGTGCAGATCTTCGAGTAGGCGACGATGCCGTCGTGCGACCACTCGAGCTCGCGCTTGTCCTTGATGTCCTCCGGCTGAATGCGGACGAGCATCAGGGCGGCCTTGGCGATCTCGTTGTTGAACTCGTGGTCGCTCTCCTCCAGGCCCTCGGGCATGGCGAAGGTCAGCGACCCGACCGCGACGTCCTCGGGACGGAGCGGCTCGTTCGTGTTCATGTTGATGAGGGTCTTGCCCTTGGCCCACAGCGTGTGGCGGAGCTTGTCCTCGGGCAGCGGGCCGAGCTCGCGCAGCAGCACCACACCGGAGAGCGGCACCATGGCCAGCGCGCCGAACATGGTGTTGCGGATCAGCTTGCGGCGGCCGATCGCGGACTCACGCGCACCGTCGGCGAAGTCCGACATGACCTTGGCCTTGACCTCGGGCGCGGCCTCGATCGCGTGCCGGTCGTCGGCGACCTCGACGTCGGACATCAGGGTGCGCGCCCAGTGCACGGCACCGGCGCCGATGCAGAAGAGCGCGAGACCCAGGGTCACGCCCAGCGCGAAGTTCAGCGCGCTGATGTGACCGAGCGGCCAGATGTAGACGATCGTCTTGACGTCGAAGATCACGAACGAGGCGATGAAGCCGATCGTGGAGAGCATCGACAGCGTGAACAGGAAGGCGACGGTGCGCTCGGAGCGCTTGGCCGCACGCTCGTCGATGTCCTGGACGCGCGGCTTGTGGGCCGGCAGTCCGGGATCGGCGAACGGGTCCTCGTCACGCTGTGCGACGGCCGTGCCGCCACCGTGAGCCGCGTCGTGCGCGGTGCCCTGCCCTGCCGGCAGGTTCTCTTCTGAATTCTCTTGGCTACTCATGACTTCTTGGCCTTAGCGGTGTGGGCCGCAACCCAGACGGCAACAGCGATCAGCGAACCCAGACCGAAGATCCAGCCGAACAGACCCTCGCTCACGGGGCCGAGGCCACCGAGGGCGAAGCCGCCGGGGGTCGGGGTCTCGTCACCGTTCACGGAGTTGACGTACGCGATGATGTCCCGCTTCTGCTGCTGGGGCATCGTGGTGTCGGGGAAGGACGGCATGTTCTGCGGGCCGGTCTGCATGGCCTCGTAGAGATGCTTCGCGCTGACGCCTTCGAGGCTCGGGGCGTACTTGCCGTCGGTCAGGGCGCCGCCCTCACCGGTGAAGTTGTGGCACTGCGCACAGTTGGTGCGGAACAGATCGCCACCCTTGGCGATGTCCGCGCCCTCGGGGCTGTAGTCCTTCTCGGCCGGCGTGATCGGGCCGGCACCCAGGGAGGCGACGTATGCAGCGAGCTGGTCGATCTCCTTCTGGGTGTAGATGACCTTCTTCTTCGGCACCTGCGCGCCGGGCTGCTGGGCGGGCATGCGTCCGGTGCCGACCTGGAAGTCGACGGCGGCGGAGCCGACGCCGACCAGGGACGGGCCGTCGGAGGTGCCCTGACCGCCGGTTCCGTGGCAGCTGGCGCAGCCGACGGTGTAGAGCTTGTGGCCCTCCTTGATGGCGAGGGACTGGGCGGTTTCATCGGCCTGCGCCTTGTCCGCGGGTGCGAACGCGGCGTACAGCCCCCCAGTGGCCGCCAGCGCGAGGAGTAGGACGACGACCGCCGCCAGCGGATGGCGTCGTCGTGCGGAGAGCTTTTTCACGGATTACCCCGGTGTCAGGATCTTCTGCGTCGATGCTTCTGGACTATGTCTGCTTCAGGCGGCTTCCGCTCGGTGCGGGCCGCCCGCGCCGATTACTTGATCATGTAGATCGTGGCGAAGAGGCCGATCCAGACGACATCGACGAAGTGCCAGTAGTAGGACACGACGATGGCGGCGGTTGCCTGCTCGTGGGTGAATCTCCTGGCCGCGTACGTCCTGCCGAGAACCAGCAGGAAGGCGATGAGACCGCCCGTCACGTGGAGGCCGTGGAAGCCGGTGGTCAGGTAGAACACGGAGCCGTACGGGTCGGACGAGAGGGAGAGCCCCTCGTGCTTGACCAGCTCCGTGTACTCGAAGACCTGACCGCCGATGAAGATCGCACCCATCACGAAGGTGATCACGAACCAGGTGCGGAGCTTCTTCACGTCGCCGCGCTCGGCGGCGAAGACGCCGAGCTGGCACGTGAGGGAGGAGAGCACCAGGATCGTGGTGTTCGTCGCCGAGAACGGGAAGTTCAGCGCATCGGCTTTCTCTGCCCAGAACTCGGCACCCGTCACCGATCGCAGGGTGAAGTACATCGCGAAGAGGGCCGCGAAGAACATCAGCTCGGAACTCAGCCAGATGATGGTTCCGACGCTGGTGAGGTTCGGCCGATTGACCGACGGGTGCGCGTGCCCGGTTTCTACTGTCGTTGCTGTCGCCACGCCGACATTATGTCGGTCGCTTATCCCGCCCTCACTCCGGGGGGTGCCGTTCGGTGTGTCAGTGGCACTTGTCCAGCCCGAACGGCCCATCGAAGGCATGTCCGAACCGGTGTTGACAGCCAGTCGGGAGGAGTAGCATCCGCGCCACAAGCTCTGTTCGTACGAGGCGGAGGAACCATGCAGTCGAGTGCCACGGTCCTGGTCTACAGCGACGATGCCAATACCCGCGAGCAGGTCAGGTTGGCAACGGGTCGCAGGCCGGCCGCCGACGTGCCGCCGGTGCGGTTCGTCGAGTGCGCGACCATGCCCGCCGTGCTCAAGGCGCTCGACGAGGGCGGCATCGACGTGTGTGTGCTGGACGGCGAGACCGTTCCCGCGGGCGGCATGGGCGTGTGCCGGCAGATCAAGGACGAGATCTTCGACTGCCCGCCCGTGCTGCTGCTCATCGGCCGCCCGCAGGACGCCTGGCTGGCGACCTGGAGCCGCGCGGAGGCGGCGGTGACGCTCCCGGTGGAGCCCGTGGAGTTCGCCGAGGCGCTGGCCTCGCTGCTGCGTCGCCGGCTCTCCCACCACGCCGCCTGAGCGGGCCGTCGACGCCGCCCGAGCGCCGTGGGGTCTCCCCGGCGAGGCCACAGGGATCCGGGCCCGCCTTCTTCTAGACAGCCGGCCTGAGGCGGGCGGCCACGGCGGCGCCGCCGGTCTCCTGGGGCGTGCCGCCGGTCAGGGCGCTGCCCTCGCGCCACTTGTCCCAGGACAGGTTCCAGTCGCCGAAGCCGTTCCCGAAGGTGTCCATTATGTCGCCGTAGCTGTTGACGACCTCGACGATGTCGCCCTCCTTGACCGTCTTGAAGAACCAGGCGGCGTCGGCGGTGGACATCCCGGTGCAGCCGTGGCTGACGTTGGCGAAGCCTTGTGATCCGACGGACCAGGGCGCCGCGTGGACGTATTCACCACTCCAGGTGACGCGGGTCGCCCAGTAGACGGGCAGGTCGTACGACTCCGAGCTGCCCTCGGCGATGCCGATGCTGGTGCTGCGCATCCGGACGAACGACTCCTTGCCGAGCACGACCTTGATGCCGTTGCGCGTGGCGAAGCCGGGCTTGCCGGTGGTCACCGGAATGGTGTTGATCACTTCTCCGTTGCGCTTGACCACCATGGAGTGCGACGCGGCGTCGGTTATGGCCTCGATGCGGTCGCCGATGGTGAGCCTCAGCGGCTCGGAGCGGCCGCCGTAGAGCTTGTTCCCGACCTTCACCCCCGCGAGGTTGCTGGTCGCGTTGACGACCGTTCCTGTGGGCCAGTAATCCTTCGGGCGGTAGTGGAGCGTCTTGTCGTCCACCCAGTACCAGGAGCCCTCCACGCCGGGCTTGGAGCTGACCCTCAGGGCGCGTTCGACGACCCGCCTCCCCTCCTTGTCCTTGACGGCCGTGCTGAGCTTGGCGGTGACCGGCTGGCCCACGCCGTACGTGCCCGACTTCGGGCCGAACTCGGCGGTCAGGAAGCGTGTGGCGGGCTTCGTCTCGAAGGTGAGCACACGCAGGCCGGGCGCGCCGTCCTCGTCCTCCGTGGCGACCCTCATCGTGTAGCGGGCGCCGGCGGCGAGGGGTGCGGTGGAGCGCCAGCGCAGGCCGTCGGCGGAGAGTTCCCCGGCGAGGTAGCGCCCGGCGTCGTCGATGACGGTGACGTCGGTGATGCGGCCGGAGCGGCTCTTGGTGGTGACCTCGAGGGGCTTGTCGGGGTCCACCTTGTGGTCCCCGGCGTCGGCGTTGAAGCTCACCTGCCGCGCCGCGTCGTAGGGCTGTGCGGCGAGGGGATGGCCGTCGGGCTCGCCGCACGCGGTCGCGACCGCCCCGAGGGTCACGACCACGAGAGTGCAGCTGAGAACGGTGCGGAAGTGCGGCGTGTGGTTCATGAGCACACGCTATGAACGCTTGTCACCAGCGGCGCGCTGGATGACTCCAAAAGAGGGGCCCGGATCCGCCTCCTTTGGAGTGAAGGGGATCCGGGCCCGACGTGTCGCGCTTGACGCGGCGTTACTGGTTCTGACTCTCGCCGCGGTAGTACTCGAACACCCAGCCGAAGACGCCGATCAGGATCAGCGGCAGGGAGAAGTACAGGAGCCACCAGCCGATGGCGACGCCCAGGAAGGCGAGCGCACCGCCGATCGCCAGCGAGAGCGGCTGCCAGCTGTGCGGGGAGAAGAAGCCCACCTCGCCGGCCTCGTCCGCCACATCGGCTTCCTTGTTGTCCTGGGCCATGGCGTCCACTCGCCTGGCCGTGAAGGCCAGGTAGTAGCCGATCATGACGCTCAGGCCGAAGGCCAGGAAGAGCGCGGTGGTTCCGGCAGGCTCCTTCGACCACACGCCGTACAGGACGGCCATGGCCAGGATGAAGACGCTCAGCCAGAGGAACATCTTGCCCTGGATCTTCACTTGCTCTCCTCCTTGCCACCGGCCGTCACGCCGGCCGGGATGCCGCCGTGCTCGAGCTGGTCGAGAGCCGCGATCTCCGGGTGGTGCAGGTCGAACGCGGGAGATTCGCTGCGGATGCGCGGC
>NZ_JABZEE010000055.1 GCF_013387495.1 Streptomyces sp. PKU-EA00015
ACGCTCGTGCTCAATACACCTAGATCCCGAGCCCTTCGATGACCACCGCGCCCGGCAGTGCGGCCAGTGCCTTGCCCGGAACGATCAGCTTGCCGCGGCGGCGGCCGCTGCCGATGAGGACCCATTCGGTGTCGACGACCCGGGAGTCCACCAGCAGCGGCCAGTCGCCGGGCAGGCCGATGGGGGTGATCCCGCCGTACTCCATGCCGCTCTCGCCGGTCGCCGTGTCCATGGACGCGAACGAGGCCTTGCGGGCGCCCAGTTGCTTGCGCACGGCGCCGTTGACGTCGACGCGGGTGGCGGAGAGGACGACACAGCCGGCGAGGGTGGTCTCGCCCGAGCGCTTGCCCGCGACGATGACGCAGTTGGCCGACTCGTCCAGCAGCTCCTGGCCGTAGTGCTTCGCGAACACGGCGGTGTCGGCGATCTCGGGGTCGGTGTCGACGTAGATCAGCTGGTCGGCGGGGACGTCCCCGTGCCAGGCGCGCACGGCCTGGGCGACCGGTGCGGTGAGCTCGTCGAGGCAGTCGGGGGCGGGCCTGGCGTTGTCGAAGTTTCCGATGGGTGCGCGCATGTACCGCACGCTAACAGCGCACCGCGGGGACGTGTCCGGGTGTCTCAGCGCACAGGCGGCACGGAGACGGCCATGGTCAGTTCGACGGTCTCGTCGCCGTCGTTGCGGTAGGCGTGCGGGACGTTCGCGTCGAAACTGGCGGAGGTGCCCGCCGGCACGGCGTGGGGCCGTCCGTCGACGACGAGGGTGAGCTCGCCGGCGGTGACGTGCAGCAGTTCGGTGGTGCCCTCGGGGTGGGGGTCGGAGACGCTTTCGTCGCCGGGCACCAGCCGCCAGGCCCACAGTTCGAGCGGGCCGCCGCGTTCGTTGCCGACCAGCAGGGTGGTGGAACTGCCCGCCGGGGTGGACCACATGCGTACGGCCTGCTCGGGCGGGACGATCCGCACCTGGGGGCCCTGCCCGTAGTCGAGGAGCGTGGTGATGCTGACGCCGAGGGCGTCGGCGAGCTTCACCGTGGTGCCGATGCTGGGGTTGGTGCGCGCCTGCTCGATCTGGATGATCATGCCCCGGCTCACGCCGGAGCGGGCGGCGAGGGCGTCCAGGGTGAATCCCCGCTCACCGCGCCAGTGCTTGAGGTTGCGGGCGAGCGACTGCGTGAGCTGGTCGAGATCCGACACGTTCCGTCCAATATTTTCAATAGTGGAGTTCAATGGAATGAACTACCGTGTGGTGCACCCCATCGTTCACCGCACTGTACTGCGAGGCTGTCATGACCGCACTGTTCGCCCTGGCCACCAGCCTCCTGTGGGGGCTGGCCGACTTCGGCGGCGGAGTGCTCACCCGACGGATGCCGGCTCTGACCGTCGTGGTCGCCTCGCAGTCGGTCGCAGTCGTGGTGCTCGGCGCGATCGTGGTGGCCACCGGCGGCTTCGCCGAGGCCGGACCGCGGCTGTGGTACGCGGCCGCGGCGGGCGTGGTCGGGCCGGTCGCGATGCTCTCGTTCTACAAGGCGCTGGCCCTCGGACCGATGGGCGTCGTGTCGCCGCTGGGCTCCCTGGGTGTGGCCGTGCCCGTGGGCGTCGGCCTCGTGCTGGGCGAGCGGCCGGGCCTGCTGCAGTTCGCGGGCATCGGCGTGGCCGTCGTCGGCATCGTCCTCGCGGGCGGACCTGAACTTCGCGGCGCACCGGTGCAGCGGCAGGCGGTCCTGCTGACCCTGACGGCGGCGTTCGGCTTCGGCGCCGTCATGGCGCTGATCGCCGAGGCGTCCACCACGGTCACCGGCCTCTTCCTCGCCCTGTTCGTGCAGCGGGTGACCAACGTGGCGGTGGGCGGCGCCGCGCTGTACGTCTCGGTCAGGCGCGGCGGGCGGGCGCTTCCCGAGGACGGCGGCATGCGCGTCGTCCTGGCGTCGCTCCCGGCGCTCGCGTTCGTGGGGCTGGCCGACGTGGCGGCGAACGGCACGTACTCCGTCGCGGCGCAGACGGGGCCCGTCACGGTCGCGGCCGTCCTGGCCAACCTCTATCCGGTGGTGACCGTGCTCGCCGCGCTGGCCGTACTCAAGGAACGGCTGCGCGCGGTGCAGGCGGCGGGCGCGGGACTCGCCCTCGTCGGCACGGTGCTTCTGGCGACGGGCTGATCACCCCCGGTGTGCATGGCCGGGGGACGTGCCTGTCAGCCTTCCTCCAACTCGGCGAGCGCGAGCAGTTGCTCGGGCGTGACGCCTTCCGGGATCGGCACGGGGGCGGGCGTCCGCAGCGGCGGCTGCCAGCCGTCCACCGGGTCCCAGCGGCGCACGACGCGTGCGGGCGCCCCCGCCACCACCGCGTGGTCGGGCACCTCCCCCCGTACGACCGCGCCCGCGGCGACCACGACGTTGCGGCCGAGCCGGGCGCCGGGCAGGATCACGGCGCCCGTGCCCAGCCAGCAGCCCCGTCCGATCTCGACCGGCTCCGTGCGCGGCCACTGCTTGCCGACCGGCTGTCCGGGGTCGTCGTAACTGTGGTTGGTCGACGTGATGTAGACGTACGGCCCGCAGTAGGTGTCCGAGCCGATGGTGACGCGCGTGTCGGCGATGACGTGGCTGCCGCGTCCGAGGACGACGCCGTCGCCGAGGGTCAGGACCGGGTCGGGGCCGAGGTCCAGGTCCGGCATCATGCCGGCCGTGAGCGTGACCTGCTCGGCGATGATGCAGTGGTCGCCCAGTTCGATCCAGCCCTCACCGAAGACGGTCCCCTGCGGGAAGGCCAGCCGGGTGCCGTGGCCCAGCCGCCTGAAGCGCAGCCGGCCGGGGTGTTCGGCGGTGACGGAACCCGCCTCCTGCACCCAGCGCCAGCCGCGGTGGACGGCACGCGCGAGAACACGCCGCCGCCAGGCGGTCAGCGATGAGAACGTGTTTCTGTTCTTCGGCACCCGCACACGGTAGTCGGCCGCCTGTGGCCCGATCCGCGCACCGTGCTGTGACGTTCGCCCCAACCGGGTCGGTGCACCCTGGCCGTTCGGCCCGCAGCGAGGTCGCTTACGGTGCAAGCAGGCGCGGCACGGATCACCGAGGAGAGACGGCATGGCGGAGCGGGCACTGATCGCGGGTGTGGGTGGCAAGGAACCGAACGTCGACCCGGACGCCTTCACCGCGCCCACGTCGGTGGTCATGGGCGAGGTGACGCTGGCCGCCGGTGCGAGCGTCTGGTACCAGAGCGTGCTGCGCGGGGACGGCGGTCCGATCGTGATCGGCGCGCAGAGCAACATCCAGGACAACTGCACCGTCCACGTCGACCCCGGTTTCCCGGTGACCGTGGGCGAGCGGGTGTCGGTCGGCCACAACGCGGTGCTGCACGGCTGCACGGTGGAGGACGACGTCCTGGTCGGCATGGGTGCGACGGTCCTGAACGGCGCGCACATCGGGGCGGGTTCGCTGATCGCGGCCCAGGCTCTGGTTCCGCAGGGCATGCGGGTGCCGCCGGGTTCGCTGGTCGCGGGCGTCCCTGCGAAGGTCCGCCGGGAGCTGACGGACGAGGAGCGCGAGGGCATCAAGGTGAACGCGGCGGTGTACGTGGACCTGGCGAAGGAGCACCGCGCGGCACACGGCGGGTGACCGCCGGGCCCGGTACGGCGCACGGAAGGTGGCCGCGCGTGGGGGCGGTTGAACCGCGCGGCCCCGCCCCTCGACGGGGAGCGGGGCCGGGGCTCACGGCAGTGTACTCGTCGCGTCGTCAGTCGGCGGCGGGAACGGGCTCCGGCTCGCGGACCGCGGGCGCCTCGGCCGCGGCCTTCTTGGCGCGGTTCTTCAGAACGAGCATCGACGTGACGCCGATCAGCACCGCGAGAACCAGGCCCAGCCAGGAGAACCGCTTCAGCCACGCCTCGGCGACCACGCCGACCGAGTAGACGACGGCCGTCGTGCCGCCCGCCCAGAGGATGCCGCCGAAGACGTTGGCGATCAGGAACTTCCAGTACGGCATGCGCAGCACGCCGGCCAGCGGTCCGGCGAAGATGCGCAGCAGGGCGACGAAGCGGCCGAAGAAGACGGCCCACATGCCCCACTTCTCGAACGAGCGCTCCGCCATCGCGATCTGGGCTTCGCCGCAGTGCTTGGGGAACTTTCCACCGAGCCAGGCCAGCAGCGGCCGGCCGCCCTTGCGGCCGATGGCGTATCCGATGGAGTCCCCGATGATGGCGCCGGCGGTGGCGCAGGCGCCGAGGACGTAGGGGTTGATCTCGCCGTGCTGGGACGCGAGCAGCGCCGAGCTGACGAGGACGATCTCCCCCGGCAACGGGATGCCGAGGCTTTCGAGTCCGATGACCACACCCACCAGGAGGTAGATGCTGAGCGGAGGGATGGTCTCGAGCCACTCCTGGACGTGCAACGCCGGTTCCTTCCGTACCACCGGGCCGCTGCCCGGCGTGCACCCCCGTCGGCGCACGCCGGGGCAGCCTACCCGGTGCGACGGCGTCAGCTGCTGGGGCGCAGGGTCCAGACGATGGTCATTTCGCCGGTGACGGCGCCGTCCTCGCGCTGGATGCTGATGTGCACCGGGAACTCGGGGCGCTCTCCGGCGTCGAGCTCCTTGACGACGTCCGCCACCGGGCGGGCGAGTGTGGCGGTGGCCGTGACGACGCCCATGGCGAGCTTCTTGTACCCGATCTCCGCCTTGACCGCGAGGGGCACGGCACGGCTCAGCTGGTCGCCGAAGGCGCTGAGGACGATCGCGCCGCTCGCGGACTCGGCAAGCGTGAACATGGCACCGGCGTGCGGACCGCCGACGTGGTTGTGGAAGTCGGCCTGGTCCGGCATCCGCAGGACCGCCCGCTCCGCGGTCGTCTCCAGGAACTCGAGGTTGAGGGTCCGGACCATGGGAACGGTGGCGGCGAGCATCTCGCCGATGGATGTCTGGTCTGCGCTCATGGGCCGGATGTTACCCACGAGTAGGGGCGCTTGGCCATCCCCTGCGGGGCGCCGGCCCGGGGGCGGACGTGGATCCGCCGTCGCGGCCCCTCTATGGTTACTCGCCATGTGGCCAGGACAGCAGCCGCCCGGGGGCGAGCAGAACCCGCAGGACCAGAACCCGTACCAGCAGCCGGGGTACCAGCAGCCGAACCCCTATCAGCAGCCGGGGTACCAGCAGCCGAACCCGTACCAGCAGCCGACCGCGCCGCAGTACGCCGTGCCCGGCCAGATGCCGGGTGCGCCCATGCCGCCGCAGGACGACAAGAAGAAGACGACGATCGTCGCCGTCGTCGCCGCGACCGCCGTGGTCGTGGCCGCCGCGGTCACCGGCTTCGTCGTGCTGAAGGACGACGACCAGGGCACGTCCGACAAGGGCGGCGGCACCACGGCCTCCAAGACGCCCGGCGGCGACACCTCGTCGGAGCCGACGCCGTCGCCGTCGGTGGACAACCCGCGCGACGGCAGTGACGCCAAGCCCACCATCGCGGGCTGGAAGGTCGTCACCAACCCCAAGCACGGCACCCAGTTCGACGTCCCGCCCGAGTGGGAGGTGGCGGGCTCGGGCGTGAGCACCTTCTTCGAGGACGAGAAGAAGGGCGACGGTTCGCCCGCGGTGGTGATGGGCGCTCCTGCTCACTACAAGAGCAAGTGGTGCGAGTTCGACACCGACAAGGACGGCAGCCTCGAGACGTGGGGCCTGAGCACCGTCGGCACCAAGGGCGGCAAGGGCGCCAAGACCGCTGCCGAGGCCGCCTACAACGAGGCCGGCAACTGGGTGTGGGCCGGCTACGCGCAGACCGAGCCCAAGGGCACGGTCAAGATCACCAAGGCCAAGGACTACACGACCACGTCCGGTCTGAAGGGCAGCGTGGCCACGGCCACGGCGCTGGGAGTGAAGAAGGAGAACAAGTGCGAGACCGACGGCAAGTCGATCGCCTTCTCCTTCAAGAACACCAAGGGTGACTTCAAGAGCTGGGTGCTCTACGCCAACACCGGCGTCAAGGACGAGGTCGACAACGCGACCATCCAGAAGATCCTCAGCACCGTGCGTCTGGTCGAGCCGACGGAGTCGGACTCCTGACTCCTTCCCCGGCCGTGACGGCAGCGCCCGTCACGGCCGGGCCGCCGCGGGCTCCGGCAGCAGGCGGGTTCAGCCCACGCTGAACGCGCCGTCGGGCGGCGGAGGCGAGGCGACCGCGTCCGTGTCGTGGACCGGGCGTGCGTCCCCGGTGAAACGCGCCAGGGCCTCGCCGTACTCGACGCGGGCCGGGAACGCGTCGGCCGCGACCAGGCGGGTGAGGCGGGCGACGTCGATCGGCTCGTGGGAGGCGACGAGCACCGCGTTGCCGAAGCGGCGGCCCCGCAGCACAGCTGGTTCCG
The DNA here is from genome assembly GCF_013387495.1 of Streptomyces sp. PKU-EA00015. Taxonomy (GTDB): domain Bacteria; phylum Actinomycetota; class Actinomycetes; order Streptomycetales; family Streptomycetaceae; genus Streptomyces. The sequence continues at coordinate 6,339 of NZ_JABZEE010000055.1, forward strand.
CGATCAGTGCCAGCTCCGTGAACACCTCCGCGTATGTGGCGAGTTGGGAGCGCAGGAAGGCGAAGGGCGCACCGTCAGCCAGGTTCGCCGCGTACGTGCCGTCCGCGCGCAGCACCCGCTCCACGGCCCGGGCGTACTCCAGGGACGTCAGATGCGCGGGGACGCGCGAGCCGCCGAACACGTCGCCGATCACCACGTCGGCGCTGCCTGCCGGCGCCTCCTCCAGCCAGGTCCGCGCGTCCGCGGCGTGGACCGTGATCCCGCTGCCGGGCGGCAGGGGCAGGTGTTCGGCGACGAGCGCGACGAGGCCCCGGTCGGCCTCCACCACGTGCTGGCGGGCGTCCGGCCGGACCGCCGCCATCCGGCGCGGCAGGGCGAGCGCGCCGCCGCCGAGGTGCACGACGGACGGTGCCGCGGCACCGTCCGTCGCACGGTCGACGACATGGGCGAGCCGGCGCGCGTACTCGAACTCGAGGTGCGTCGGCTCGTCGAGGTCGACGTACGACTGGGGCGCGTCGTCGACGGTCAGCAGCCAGGCCCGGTCCCGGTCGACGTCGGGCATGAGCTTGGCGGTGCCGCCGTCGACGTCGCGCAGGACGGGGATCTGCTCGTTCACCGCTCCATTGTGCCGGGCGGACCGGGGCGGCCCCCTTGCGGAGGACCACCCCGGCCCGCGGTCACCCGACCGCGGTCACGGTCCCGGCCCCGACCGTGCGGCCGCCCTCGCGGATCGCGAAGCCGAGGCCGGACTCCAGGGGCACCTCCCGGCCCAGTTCGACGGTCATGGTGACCGTCTCACCGGGACGGGCGACCCCGCCCGCGCCGAGGTCGACGTCCCCGACGACGTCCGCGGTACGGATGTAGAACTGCGGCCGGTACCCGGTGGCCACCGGCGTGCTGCGGCCGCCCTCGCGCGCCGACAGGACGTAGACCTGCGCGGTGAAGCGGCGGCTGGGCACGACACTGCCCGGCGCCGCGACCACATGGCCGCGGCGCACCGCGTCGCGCGGCACCCCGCGCAGCAGCAGCGCGACGTTGTCGCCGGCCTCGGCCGACTCCATCGGCTTGCCGAAGGTCTCCAGCCCCGTGACGACGGTGCCGCCCTCTTGCCATGACGCAGTCGCCCCGAGGATCTGCACCCGGTCCCCCATGCGTACGGTGCCGCGCTCGACGGCTCCCGTGACGACCGTGCCGCGTCCGGTGATGGTGAGGACGTTCTCCACCGGCAGCAGGAACGGCGCGTCCGTGTACCTGACCGGCATCGGCACATAGGTGTCGACGGCGTCGAGCAGCGCCTCGACGGCGGCCGTCCAGCGAGGGTCGCCCTGCAGCGCCCCGAGTCCGGACACGCGGACGACGGGCGCCGCGTCGCCGCCGTAACCGTGGACGGTGAGGAGGTCGCGGACCTCCAGCTCCACGAGGTCGGTGAGCTCGTCGTCACCGGCGTCCGCCTTGTTGAGCGCGACGACGATGTGGTCGACGCCCACCTGGCGGGCGAGGAGCACATGCTCGGCGGTCTGCGGCATGACGCCGTCGAGGGCCGAGACGACGAGGATGGCGCCGTCGAGCTGGGCCGCCCCGGTGACCATGTTCTTGACGTAGTCGGCGTGGCCCGGCATGTCGACGTGGGCGTAGTGCCGGGTGTCCGTCTCGTACTCGACGTGCGCGATGTTGATCGTGATGCCCCGCGCGGCCTCCTCCGGCGCCCGGTCGATGCGGTCGAAGGAGACGTACGACGTGCCGCCGCCGGAGCGCTCGCTGAGCACCTTGGTGATGGCGGCGGTCAGGGTGGTCTTGCCGTGGTCGACATGGCCCATGGTCCCGATGTTGAGGTGCGGCTTGGTGCGCACGTATGCCGTCTTGGGCATGACTGGGTTCGTTCCTTCCCGGAACTCGAAGCGTGATCAGGACCCCTGGACCTCGCCGACCCTCCCCCTGCGGGGTCCGCCGGACGATCCGGGAAGGGTCAGCTTCGGGCGCCGCCGGGAGCCACGGCGACGTCGGCCGCGACTGCGGCGGCGTGGGATGCGGCTGCTGCCACGACCGCGGCAGCCGGGAAAGCGGCAGCCTTCGGCGCGTCCGCGACTGCGGACGGCGCTGCGGGGAAGGCGTACCGGACCATGTCGTCGATGATCGTGCAGGGCACCCGCCGCGTCGAATGGTTTTCCCGGGGCCGCAGTTGGACGGGACCGCACGGCCCGGCCGCCCCCGGGACGGCCGGCCGGCGCGGTGGCGCCCGGCGGGACGATGTGTGCCGCGCTACGGCGTTCGGACATGTTCGTCGGTTAGTCTCCCCGGATGCTCGACCCCGTCCCCCGGCCGGCATCCGGTCTCGCCGTCCGCTGCACCAAGGCCCTGTTCTCGCCGTGGTCGCGGCTGTCGCTGCTCCTCGTCCTGCTCGCGTCCGCCGCGTCGGCGGTGCTGCTCTACGAGCCGCAGCGGCTGCTCTCGGCGGGCTGGCCGCCCCAGCTGAGCGGGGCCGCGGCGGTGGTGCTGTTCGGCGTGGGGTACGGGGTGTGCACGGCGGCTTTCGTGCCACGGCCGATCCTCAATCTGGCGGCGGGAGCCCTCTTCGGTTCGCAGGCCGGGCTCGTCGCGGCGATCGGCGGCACGGTGCTGGGCGCGGGCATCGCGTTCACGCTCGGCCGGTTGCTGGGCCAGGACGCGCTGCGGCCGCTGGTGCGCGGACGCTGGCTGAAGGCGGCGGACGGGCAGCTCAGCCGGCACGGCTTCCGGTCGATGCTGGCGATCCGGCTGTTCCCCGGCGTGCCGTTCGCCGCGGCCAACTACTGTGCGGCGGTATCGCGGATGGGCTACCTGCCGTTCCTCCTCGCCACGGGCCTCGGGTCCATCCCCAACACGGCGGCGTACGTGATCGCGGGCAGCCGGGCGGGGTCGCCGACCTCGCCCGCGTTCCTGATCGCGGCCGGGTTCATCGTGGTGACGGGCGTGGCGGCGGCGGTGGTCGCCTGGACCAAGCGGCACCGGCTGCGGCCCCGGTGACCGAATTCTCCGTGACCGGGCGAGCCCCGGAACCGGGCGCGACCGGGAGCGGGACGGGGCCTGGGCGAAGTGCCGTCGTTTCGGGGCGCTACGCTGCCTCACGATCGGCGCCGGCCCGAGACGTACGCGCACCCGCGCGTCTCACGGGCCGTCAGTCCCATGGGCGCCTGACAGTCCGTCAGTCAAGTCAGCAAAGGGTCCGCATGACGACGATTGAACACGCCTGCCCATGAGCCGGCCGGTGTCCCGGCCGGCAACCGATATCTCAGCGCCGGCCCGTGCGTGTGCCGGTCGGACCGTGATCATTTCTTGGGTGGCGTAGCTTTCAATGTCTTGGTTCGAATCATTCATCCTGGGACTCGTCCAGGGACTGACGGAGTTCCTGCCGATCTCCTCCAGCGCGCATCTGCGGCTCACGGCCGCGTTCGCCGGCTGGCACGACCCGGGCGCGGCGTTCACCGCGATCACCCAGATCGGCACGGAGACGGCAGTGCTGATCTACTTCCGCAAGGACATCGCGCGGATCGTGACGGCCTGGTTCCGTTCGCTCACCGACAAGGCGATGCGCCGGCACCACGACGCCCAGATGGGCTGGCTCGTCATCGTCGGCTCGATCCCGATCGGAGTGCTCGGCGTCACCCTCAAGGACCAGATCGAGGGCCCGTTCCGTGATCTGCGACTGATCGCGACGACGCTGATCGTCATGGGCATCGTCCTCGGCGTCGCCGACCGGCTGGCCGCCCGCGACGAGATCGGCGGCCGCCACCGGGTGATCCGGGAACGCAAGACGCTGGAGCAGCTGAGCGTCCGTGACGGTCTGATCTACGGCCTGTGCCAGGCGATGGCGCTGATCCCGGGCGTCTCGCGCTCCGGCGCGACCATCAGCGGCGGTCTGCTGATGGGCTACACCCGCGAGGCGGCGGCCCGGTACTCGTTCCTGCTCGCGATCCCCGCGGTGCTGGCGTCCGGCCTGTTCGAACTGAAGGACGCCGGTGAGGGACATGTCTCATGGGGCCCGACGATCTTCGCCACGTTCATCGCGTTCGGTGTGGGCTACGCGGTGATCGCGTGGTTCATGAAATTCATCACTACGAAGAGCTTCATGCCCTTCGTGATCTACCGGATCCTGCTCGGGATCCTGCTGTTCATCCTGGTCGGAACGGATGTGCTGAGCCCGCAAGCGGGTGAGTCGGCGGGCTGACGGTCACTCTGCGGTGGGGGACGGTGACCGTTGCGAGGCCGTAATCTGATGCCATGTCCCCCATTCGCACCGACCGCGAAGCCGCCCTGTCCGCCACCGAGCTGAACGCCCGCATCCGTGACCTGTGGGCCGACGGGGAGCTTCCCGACGACCGGCGGCCGGAGTACGAGGCGCTCGTCGTGGAGTGGGCCGCCGCGGCACGCGAGGACGTGCGCCCGGCGGCCTGACGCCGGGCTGCGCGCCCGGCCCGCCCGGCGCACCCTGGAGTCATGGCCTGGCAGGCACCCATCGTCGTGCACCCGCCCTCGCCCGGCGGCGGGCGGCGTGTCACCGTGCGCGGCGAGATCGTGGGGCTGGCCCGCAGCGACAAGGACCTCGTGGAGTTCCTGCGCAGGGCGGGGCTCGACGACGCGGACATGATCCTCGACGACCCGCATCTGGTGGAGTGGCGCGGTGGCGCGGCCCACGAGGGCTACGCGGCCTGAGACCGGCGGGCGCCCCGCGCTCGGCTAGCCTGAGGGCACGATGAACCGTTTGACCACGTCATGGGGCGCGTTCGAACTCGCCCGCTTTCCCGAGGACCCCCGCGACACGCTCCGTGCCTGGGACGCCGCCGACGAGTACCTGCTGCGGCATCTGCACGGCATCGACGACGCCGCCCCCGTACCGCTGACCGGCACCGTGGCCGTCGTCGGCGACCGCTGGGGCGCGCTGGTCACCTCGCTCGCGGGCCACCACCCGGTGGTGCAGATCACCGACTCCTACCTCGGGCAGCAGGCGACCCGGGCGAACCTCGCGCGGGCCGGGACCGACTCGGGCGCGGTACGGCTGCTGTCGGCCAGGGACACCCCGCCGGAACGCGTCGACGTGCTGCTGGTGCGCGTACCCAAGAGCCTCGCGCTCCTGGAGGACCAGCTGCACCGGCTGGCGCCCGCCGTCCACGCGGACACGGTCGTCGTCGGCACCGGCATGGTGAGCGAGATCCACACCTCCACGCTGAAGCTCTTCGAGCGGATCATCGGCCCGACGCGGACCTCCCTCGCGGCCAAGAAGGCCCGGCTGATCTTCTGCACACCCGACCCGGACCTGCCGCGGGTGCCGAGCCCGTGGCCCCTGCGGTACGACCTGCCGGCCGACACGGGCGCGCTCGCGGGCCGCACCGTCACCAACCACGCCGGCATCTTCTGCGCGGAGCGCCTCGACATCGGCACCCGGTTCTTCCTGCGCCATCTGCCGACCGGACACGGTGCCGAACACGTCGTGGACCTGGGCTGCGGCAACGGCGTCGTCGGTACGGCGGCGGCGCTCGCCGCCCCACAGGCGCTGGTGACGTTCACGGACGAGTCGTTCTCGGCGGTCGCCTCGGCGGAGGCGACGTTCCACGCCAACGTGCCCGCAGGGAAGGCGGAGTTCGTCGTCGGCGACGGTCTCTCGGCGCTGGGCGACGGCTCGGCGGACCTCGTGCTGAACAACCCGCCGTTCCACTCCCACCGGGCGACGACGGACACCGCCGCGCGCCGGATGTTCGCGGACGCGCGGCGCGTGCTGCGGCCCGGCGGTGAACTGTGGGTCGTCGGCAACCGTCACCTGGGCTACCACGTGCGGCTGAGGCGTCTGTTCGGGAACTGCGACGTCGTCGCGAGCGACCCGAAGTTCGTCGTCCTGCGCGCGGTAAAGCGCCGCTAGTTCGTCGACGGCGGACGCGCCGTGGGGTGTCGCGCCCGGCGTCTCCAGGGACGACGCGCGCCGCACGGCTCTGGCGTCCTGCCCGGCACTGCCCGACACTGAGCCGATGACGCAGCGCGTGGATCTCGCGACCGTGATGGACCGCCTTGCCATCGACGAACTGATCACCGGCTACGCCGTCGCCGTGGACGACGGCGACTGGAACGCCTACCGGGCCCTGTTCACCCACGACGGGCGCGCCGACTACCGGGGGTCCGGCGGCATCGAGGGAACGGCGGACGAGGTCGCCGGCTGGCTGGCGGAGACGATGCGGCTGTTCCCGGTCCGCCAGCACCTGATCGTCAACCGCCGCGTCGGCCTGAAGGACCTCGGCGGATACCCGGGTGACAGCGCCGAGGTCCGGGCCGACTACATCAACCCGATGCTCCCGGCGTCCGGCGAGGACTTCGTCTCGGGCGGCCGCTACCGCTTCGCCCTGGCGCGCGGGGACGCGGGGTGGCGGCTGCGCACGGTGGTGACGGAGGAGAGGTGGCGCCGCGCGGGCGGTGTGCCGGCGGGGGGCTGAGGCGGGCGCTTCCCCCAGACGGCCCCTTCGGCTGACCGGGGCCAGCCCCCGGAGGAGCCTGTACCCGAGCGGACCGTCGCGGCCCGGGGCGAATCCAGGGTGCCCCGGACGGGCTGCCTTGCAGCCTCACCGGCGTTCGCGGCGCGGGCGCCTTGGGGCGAAGCCCCAACGGGTGCGTCGCCCACAAGCAGCCCGCCGGTGACTGAGGCCCTGCGGTCGCCCACGCCCGCAGAGGCGTACGGGGAGGGCGGCGGGGCGGAGTCCCGGTTGCGCGGATGGGGCGTACCTCCCACGGCCGCCAGGCCGCAGGGGGAGGATCCGGGGCGAAGCCCCGGGGACGGACAGGCGGGGCCGGGGGCAGCGCCCCCGGTTCCGGGAAGGGGCGGGGTGGGGGATCAGCCCGCCCCGGGCCTGCACCGCGCCCTGTCGTCCCCCGTCTCCGTGGCCCACACTGGTCGTGAGGAGGCGCGGTATGCGGATTCCGGGCGGCCGGGCAGGGCAGCAGCGGGACAGCCGGCGTGGAGGGCGCGTGTCGCGCGCGGCCGCTGCCGTCGTCGCCGGGGCGCTGCCCGCGCTCGCCCTGCCCGAGCCCTCGCTGTGGTGGTTCGCCTACGTCGCCCTGGTGCCGTGGCTGCTGCTCCTGCGCAGCGCGCCGACCGGCCGTCGCGCGCTCGTGGAGGGCTGGCTCGGCGGCATCGGGTTCGTGATCGCGGTGCACCACTGGCTGCTGCCCAGCCTGCATGTCTTCCTGCTGGTGCTCGCCGCGCTGCTGGGGCTTCTGTGGGCGCCGTGGGGCCTGCTCGTGCGGTTCATGACCGGCGGCAGCCCCTCCGCGGCACGGGCCGCGGCCTCCTTCGCGGTGATCCCGTCGGGCTGGCTCATGATCGAGCTGGTCCGGTCCTGGGAAGGCCTCGGCGGACCGTGGGGCCTGCTCGGTGCCAGCCAGTGGGACGTGCCGCCCGCCCTGCGGCTCGCCTCGGTCGGCGGCGTATGGCTGGTGAGCCTCCTGGTCCTCGCGGTGAACACCGCCGTCGCCCTGCTCGTCGCCGTCGAGCGGGCCCGTGCGCCCGCCGTCGCGGGCGTCGTGGCGTGCGCGACGGCGGCGGGGTCCGCCTGGGCGTGGGCACCGGAGCCCCGCGAGTCGGCGCCGATGCGGATCGCGGTGGTCCAGCCGGGCGTCGTGACGGGCGCGGACAGCGTGCAGCGCCGGTTCGACCGGGGCGAGGAGCTGACGCGTGACCTGGCGCGCCGGGAGAAGGCGCTGGACCTGGTGGTGTGGGGCGAGAGCAGCGTGGGCGCCGACCTGCGCATGCAGCCCGATCTCGCGGACCGCCTCGCCGCCCTGTCCAAGGACGTCGGCGCGCCCGTGCTCGTGAACGTGGACGCGCGCAGCGAGACGGCGTCGGGCCCCGCCGGCATCTACAAGAGCTCCGTGCTCGTCGGACCCACCGGTCCGACCGGCGACCGCTACGACAAGATGCGCCTGGTGCCGTTCGGCGAGTACGTCCCGGCCCGGTCGGTGCTCGGCTGGGCGACCTCGGTGGGCAAGGCGGCGGGCGAGGACAGGATCCGCGGCACCGCGCCGGTCGTGATGACCCTGCCCGCCGGCCAGGGCGCGGGCCTGCGCGTGGGCCCACTGGTCTGCTTCGAGTCGGCGTTCCCCGACATGAGCAGGCACCTGGTGCGGGACGGCGCCCAGCTTCTGGTGGCCCAGTCCGCCACGTCGACGTTCCAGGAGAGCTGGGCACCCGAGCAGCACGCGTCGCTGGCAGCGCTGCGGGCGGCCGAGACCGGCCGCCCGATGGTGCACGCGACGCTCACCGGCGTGAGCGCCGTGTTCGGTGCGCACGGGCAGCCGGTCGGCGGCCCGCTCTCCACGGAGACCAGCGGCGCTGCGGTGTACGAGATGCCACGGGCGACGGGCACGACGCTGTACGTCCGGTTCGGCGACTGGGCGGTGTACGGAGCGCTCGCCGTGCTGGCCGCGCTGGCGGCGGCCGAGGGCTCGCGGGCTATCCGACGGCCTGTTCCAGGGCCCTCAGTACGACCCGTTCGCACAGCTCATGGGTCCGCAGCGCGTCCTGTGCGCTGAGGTGCTTCCCGGCACGGACGGCGTCGAGAAAGGCGTGCACGGCCTGTTCGATCCCGCGCTGGCGGGCGACCGGCACCCAGTCGCCGCGACGCCTGACGCTCGGCTGCCCCTTGTGGTCCACGATCTCGGCCAGGTTGCGGACCTCGCGCTTGGAGTCCTGGCCGGAGACCTCCAGGATCTCCTCCGTGGAGCCGCTCATCCGGTTCATGACGCCGATGGCGGTGAAGCCGTCGCCGGACAGCTGGAGGACGACGTGGTGCATGAGTCCGTCGACGATCCGGGCCCTCACATCGGTGTGCTGGACGGGCCCGGGTGCCAGGAACCGCAGGGTGTCCACGACATGGATGAAGTCGTCGAGCACGAGGGTGCGCGGGTCCTCGGGGAGCCCGACGCGGTTCTTCTGCATGAGGATCAGTTCGCGCGGGTGCTCCAGGCACTGCGCGTAGCCGGGCGCGAACCTGCGGTTGAAGCCGACGGCGAGGCTCGTGCCGCGCTCCTCGGCGAGGGCGACGAGCCGCTCGGACTCGGCGAGTTCGTAGGAGAGCGGCTTGTCGACGTAGGTGGCCACGCCCGCTTCGAGCAGCCGTGTGACGATCTCGGCGTGCGCCGAGGTCGGCGCGTGGACGAAGGCGGCGTCGATGCCCTCGGCGAGGAGCGTGTCGAGCTCGGTGTGGCGGCGCCGGGCGGGGACATGGTGGGCGTCGGCGACGCGGGTCAGCGTGGCGGGCGTGCGGGTCTGCAGGTGCAGCTCGACGCCGGGCAGAGTGGTGAGGACCGGCAGATACGCCTTCTGCGCGATGTCACCGAGCCCGATGCAGCCGACCTTCACAGGGGTCTCCCTCGATGCCGTACCGGCGTCAGCGGCGCGCCGCCGGCTGTTCTTCGTGCACGTCCTGTGCTCCGGCAGCATACGTGCGCTGCGGCGGTCGCCAGTCGGCGATGCCGTCGAAGGTGCGCAGTACGAGGCCGGGGCCGAGGCGGGAGACCGCGGACATCAGGGTCTCGCGGACGGCGACGGCGGGCGTGCCGGACAGCGCCATGAGCCGGGCGACGCGGGCGGACTTGCGGACGACGGCCATGGTGCGCGGCAGCCGCTCGGCGCTGTAGGAGGCGAGGCCGGTGCCGAGGTCGCCGGTGGGCGGGGCGTGGTGGGCGAGGACGATCGCGTCCTCGATGGCCTGGTTGCCGCCCTGTCCGAGGGTGGGGGCCATGGCGTGGGCGGCGTCGCCGACGAGGGCGGTGCGCCCGCGGTGGAAGGCCGGCAGCGGTTCGAGGATGTGGTGCACGTCGTTGCGCAGCACCTCGGCGGGGTCGGCGGCGGCGATGACGGCCGGGATCGGGTCGTGCCACTGGCCGAAGCGGCGCAGCAGTTCGGCCTTCTGGTCGCCCGTGGCGGCCCCGGCGGGTGCGGTGGCGGCGGCGTACGCGTAGATCCGGCCGTCCTTGAGGGGCTGGGTGCCCCACAGAGAGCCGGGCCCCCAGGTCTCGTGGGGCGCGAAGGGGGCGTCGGGCGCGGGGACGACCAGACGCCAGGTGGTGAACCCGGAGTACGCGGGGCCGGGGTGCCGGGGGAACAGGCTGCGGCGCAGTGCGGAGTGGATGCCGTCGGCCCCGATCACGAGGTCGGCCTCGATCTCGCCGTCGGGCGTGGTGACGCGCGCGCGGCGGCCGCCGGCGACTCCGGGGTCGGCCAGTTCGCCGGGGCATCCGGTGCGTACGGCCCCCTCGGGCAGGCGGCGTGCGAGGCGGTCGACGAGCGTGGCGCGGTGGACGAGGACGAGGGGGCCGCCGAACCGCTCGGCCGCGGCGGCCGCGTCCGTACGGGCGAGCCAGCGGCCCGCGGGGTTGCGCATGCCGCCGGCGCCCTGCCAGGCGGCGAGGTCGCGGATCTCGTCGCCGAGGCCGATGACGTCCAGGGCGCGCTGGGAGTTGGGGGCGAGTCCGATGCCGGCGCCGACCGGCTCCAGGGACGCGGCCCGTTCCAGGACGGTGACGTGCCAGCCCCGCCGACCGAGGGCGACGGCCGCGGTGAGTCCGCCGATGCCGCTGCCGACGACGACGGCACGGGCGGTTGCACGGGCTTCGGGCATGACTGCTCCTCGACACGATGACTACACCTGTAGTGACAGGCACACGGTACTACAGCTGTAGTCGACGCGGTAGGTTTGGTGCCATGGCCGCACGCAGCACCCCGCACACGTCCCGGACCTCGGGCACCGGCGCCCTCACCGGCTCTCCCGGAGCGCCCCCATCGGCCGCCGGCTCGCGCGCCGGGATCATCGGTGACACGGCGCTGGCCCTTCTCTTCGAGCGCGGGATGCGCGGTCTGACCCACCGCGCGGTCGACGAGGCGGCGGGACTCCCCCAGGGCTCCACGTCCAATCTCGCCCGCACCCGGCAGGCCCTGCTGGAGACGGCGGTGCGCCGGCTGGCCGAACGTGAGGCGGCCGTCCTCGCCCCGGAGGAGATGCCCGCCCCCGGCGACGGCCGCGAGGCGCTGCTCGACGGCCTCGCACGCGCACTCCACCGCTATCTGACCCGGCACCGGGAGCTGTTGGTCGCCCGGTACGAGCTGGCCCTGGAGGCGGTCCGCCGCCCGGAGCTCCGGGCGTTCTACGACAACGCCGGCGCCCGCTTCCGGGAACCGCTGAACGCGATGATGGCCGCCGCGGGCTCCCCCGAGCCGGAGCGGCACGCGCTGTCCCTGGTCGCCTGGTGCGAGGGCCTGATGTTCTCCTGCGCGGCCGGTTCCTACCACCGGGCGGTGCCCGGCGAGGAGGAACTGCGCACCGGTTTCGACGAGCTGCTGCGCGGCATGCTCGGCCCGGCCGCCTCCGAGGCGAACCGAGACCGCGAACGGGGATAACCCTTGGCCGGGAAGGCCCCTCCTGCACGAGGATGGCCGCCATGACCACAGTCGAGCGCACCGAACCGTCCACCACCGCAGCCGAACGCGACATGCTGGAGGGCTGGTTGGACTACCACCGCGAAACCCTGATCTCCAAGTGCGCCGGCCTGAGCGACGAACAGCTGAGGACGGCATCGGCCGAGCCGTCGTCCCTGACCCTGATGGGCCTCGTACGCCACCTCGCGGACGTCGAGCGCTGGTGGTTCCGCCAGGTCATGGCCGGCGAGGACATCGGCGCCCTCTACTACAGCGAGGAGGACCCGGACGGGGACTTCCGTGTCACCGAGGAGGTCACCTGGGACCGGACGCTCGCCGACTGGCGTTGCGAGGTGGCCGCCGCCCGCCAGGCGGCCGCAGGGCTGGGGCTCGACGACCTCAGCGCGGGCAGGACGTCCGGGGAACGCAGCTACAACCTGCGCTGGATCATCACGCACATGATCGAGGAGTACGCCCGGCACAACGGCCATGCCGACCTGCTGCGCGAGCGCATCGACGGCGCCACCGGCGAATGAGCCACTCCCGGCAGTCCGGCTGAAAGCCGCTTCACCCGTGCGGGCCATTTACGGCCTGTACTCCCCGGCAAACGCCCTTCCGCACAGCAGAGTTGCGCGGGTGCAGCGAACATCGATCACAGCAATGGTCCTGGTCGGGGTGGCGGCGTGCGCCGCGACCGGCTGCGTCTCCGTGGAGGCGCAGCGCGCTCCCGGACCGACCGGTTCCCCAGCCGGACAGCCGGACAAGGTGGTGGAACCCCAGATCGTCCAGGGACCCGCCCGCGACGCCCTGGAGGCCGCCCTGCCGAAGCGGACCGAGGCAGCGACATCACCCCCGGCCCGTCTTCGCGAGAAGGCCGCCATGCCCGCACGGCCCCCGCAGGCCCCGCCGCCCCGTCCGCACAGCCGCGCGCCGCAGGCTCCTGCCGTGCCCCGGCCGAAGCTGCCGCCGCTGCCCGAGATCCCCGTGGACCGGGGCGACGTCTGCGACCTCGGTCAGAACTACGGCGGGTGGCGCGCCGACAGCCCCGAGGCCCGCATCTGCCGTCAGGCATACGGCAATTGACCCTCAGTCCGCGCCCAGTGCGCGCTCCAGGCGGTCGATCGCGGCCCGTACCCCGTTCCCGTACCCGTCGTCCGCCAGGGCATCCGTCGCCGCGCGCGCCCGGTCCAGGTGGACCCGTGCGGCCTCCGGGTGGCGCAGTTTGATGTAGTCGGCGGCGAGATTCAGGTACAGCGAGGGGTAGAAGGCCCGCACGGCGAGCGACTGCTCGTGCCGGGCCGTCCGCTCCTCGCTCGGTCCCTCCGCCGCGGCCAGGGCGCGCAGGTCCCAGGCCAGTTCGTCGGCCGGGTCGTCCTGGGCGTCGGCCATGTAGTGGGCCAGGGTGCACTGGTGCAGGGCGTCGCCGGCGTCCGAGATCTCCGCCCAGATCGAGGCGAACCGCAGCCGCGCCTCCTCGCGGTCGCCGCCGTGGAGCAGCATGACCGCCTGCCCGATCCGGGTCATGACGGCGTCCCCTGACGTCTCCTGCTCGTCCACCACGGTGCTCTCCCACGTCCGAACGGCTCGCTGGCTCGCTTACGACGTACCGACGCTAGCCGCCGTCCCGGGCAATCCGGCACAGGCTCGGGCGCATCGCCCGAGCCCGTCAGCCCGGAGTGTGAACGGTCAGCCGAGGTCGGGGATCCGCCAGTCGATCGGGTCGTGGCCCTGTGCCGCGATCGCCTCGTTGATCTGCGTGAAGGGCCGGGAGCCGAAGAACTTCTTCGCCGACAGGGGCGAGGGGTGCGCGCCCTTGACGACCACGTGGCGCGTCTCGTCGATCAGCGGCAGCTTCTTCTGGGCGTAGGCGCCCCACAGGACGAAGACCGCCGGGTCCGGCCGCGAGGCGACGGCGCTGATCACGGCGTCGGTGACCTTCTCCCAGCCCTTGCCCTTGTGGGAGTTCGGCTCGCCGGCGCGGACGGTCAGCACCGCGTTGAGCAGGAGGACGCCCTGCTCGGCCCAGGGCATCAGGTAGCCGTTGTCCGGGACGGGGTGGCCTAGCTCGGCCTGCATCTCCTTGTAGATGTTCCGCAGGGAGGGCGGGGTCTTCACACCCGGGCGGACCGAGAAGCACAGCCCGTGGCCCTGGCCCTCGCCGTGGTACGGGTCCTGCCCGAGGACGAGCACCTTGACCCGGTCGTACGGCGTGGCCTCCAGTGCGGCGAACACCTCGTCGCGCGGCGGGTACACCGGACCGTTCGCCCGCTCCTTCTCGACGAATTCGGTGAGCTCCCTGAAGTACGGCTTCTGGAGCTCTTCGCCGAGGACGCCGCGCCAGGACTCGGGCAGCATGTCGGTGTCGGTCACGTCAACAACCTCCGGTAGACAGCAGGCGGTTCCGAGATCTCGGAGCCGAGATCCCAGAACCTACCTGCCGCCACTGACAATCCGCTTACCAGCTCTTCTTGCGGTACAGCTCCCACATCTGCATGACGGTCTGCGGGTCGAGGGCACGCTCGCCGCCGCCGATCTCCTCGTTCGCCGCCACGTACAGCTTGCCCTGCCACAGGGGCAGCAGCCGCACGTCCTGGACCAGGATCTCCTGGGCCCGCTCGAACTGGGTGGTGACCGCTCCGCGGTCGCTCTCGCGCCGGGACTGGGGCAGCAGCTGGTCGGTGATCTCGGGGCTGTTGTACGGGGTGCCGAGCACGTTCTTGGGGCCGACGAAGGGAGCGATGAAGTTGTCGGGGTCCGGGAAGTCGGGGAACCAGCCTCGGCCGAAGACCGGGTACTCGCCTGCCTGGTAGCCCGCCTGGAACTCCGACCAGGGCTTGCCCTGGACCGTGATCTTGAACAGGCCCGTCTCGTCGAGCTGCCGCTTGAGCTCGGCGAACTCGGGCGCCGTGGAGGAGCCGTAGCGGTCCGTGGTGTACCAGAAGGACAGCGGCACCGGCTCAGTGATCCCGGCGTCCTCGAGGATCTCCCTGGCCTTGGTCACATTGGGCTCGCCGAAGCGGTCGAAGAACCCGGTGGTGTGGCCGGCGATGCCCTTGGGGACCATCGAGTACAGCGGCTCGGCCGTGCCGTGGTAGACCTTCTCGACCAGCGCCCCGCGGTCGATGACCTGGGCGATCGCCTGGCGTACGGCGAGCTTGCCCGCGTAGGGGTCCTTCGGGTTGAAGACCAGGTAGCGGATGTCGGCGCCGACGGTCTCGACGAGCTGGAGGTGGTCGTTCTCCGGCTTCTTCTCCTGGAGCTCGACGACCTCCTCGGCGGTCAGACCACGGTTGATCGCGTCGATCTTCCGGTCCTTGAGGGCCTGCATCATCACGTCCGAGTCCTGGTAGTACCGGATCGTGACGGCGTCGTTCTGGATCTTGGCGAAGCCCTTGTACTTGCTGAACCGGCTCAGCTCGGCATGCTCGCCCTTGGCGTAGGAGTCCAGGGCGTACGGGCCGGAACCGGTCAGCTTCCCGTCCTCGCGGAGCTTGTCGGCGGGGTACTCCGACGGCGGGACGATCGACATGGCCGGGGTGGCGAGGATGAACGGGAACGTGGCGTCCGACGTCTTGAGCCGGAAGGTCACCGTGCGGTCGTCGGTCGCCTCGATCCTGTCGAGGGAGCCGAGCAGTCCGACGGGACCGCCCTGTGCGTCGATCGTCCTGATCCGGTCGATGGAGTGCTTGACCGCCGCCGCGTCCAGCTTCTCACCGTTGGTGAAGGTCAGACCGGAGCGGAGCTTGCACTCGAGGACCTTGTTGGCGGCGTCGGAGAAGCGGCAGCCCTCCGCCGCGTCCGGCTGCGGGGTCGTGGAGCCCGTCGGGAAGCTGACCAGCGTCTGGAAGACGTTCCGGTACAGCTCCCACGAGCCGTCCCAGGCCGCGGCCGGGTCGAGTGTGCTGGGCTCACTCGTCGTGCCGACCGCCACCTTCCGCTCACCGCCGGAGTCCTCGTCGGAGAAAAGGCCGCATCCCGCCAGCAGAGATATGGACGCTAGGGCTGCAGCGGCCTGCAGACAGGTCCGGTAGAACACGTGCACGCTCCTCGTTCAGCCATGGGTCGGCAGACCATACCGCAGCGCCCCGCCGGAGCAAGCTGGTGGTCCGGCGGGGCACTTGGATCATTGCGGCACAAAACCGCTCAGGCTGGGCCGGTGGGCGTCAGTGCACACCCGCGTTGAGGAACATACCGCCGTCCACGACGAGTGTCTGTCCCGTGATCCACCCCGCCTGGTCGGAGGTGAGGAACGCGGCCGCGCCGCCGATGTCCTCGGGCGCCCCGAGCCTGCCCATGGGGTACGCGGCGGCCGCCTCGGCCTCGCGGCCTTCGTACAGAGCCTCGGCGAACTTGGTCTTGATCACCGCGGGGGCGATCGCGTTGACCCGTACGGCCGGCGCGAACTCGTGCGCCAGTTGGAGGGTCAGGTTGACCATGGCCGCCTTGCTCATGCCGTAGGCGCCGATGAACGGGGAAGCGGAGACGCCGGCGATGGAGGCGATGTTCACGATCGCACCGCCGTTCTCCTTCTGCCAGGCCTTCCAGGTCTGCTGGGCGAAGCCGAGCGCCGAGATCACGTTGGTCTCGTAGACCTTGCGCGCCACGTTCAGGTCGAGCTCGGCGATGGGACCGTAGACCGGATTCGTACCCGCGTTGTTCACCAGGAAGTCCACCCGGCCGAACGCCTCCATGGTGCGCTCGACCGCGGCCGCCTGGTGCGCCTCGTCGTGGGCCTTGCCCGCCACCGCGATGACCCGGTCGGCGCCGAGCCGCTCGACGGCCTCCTTGAGCGCCTCCTCACCGCGCCCGGTGATGCACACCCGGTCGCCGCGGGCGACGAACGCCTCGGCGATGCCGTATCCGATGCCCCGGCTCGCACCCGTGACCAGTGCGACCTTTCCGCTGTCCGGCACGTGCCGCTCCCCTGCTCCGTGTACCTCTGCCATGTCCGTCGTCCCCCGCATCAGTTGAGCGGGCCGCCGGCCACGTACATGACCTGGCCGGAGACGAAGCCGGCGTCGTCGCCTGTGAAGAAGGCGATCGCATTCGCGATGTCCTCGGGGCGGCCGACCCGCGCGACGGGGATCTGGCTCGCCGCCGCGGCCTGGAACTCCTCGAAGCCCATGCCCATCCGGGCCGCGGTCTGGGCGGTCATCTCGGTGACGATGAAGCCCGGCGCAACGGCGTTGGCCGTGATGCCGAACTTGCCGAGTTCCTTGGCCAGGGTCTTGGTGAAGCCCTGCAGACCCGCCTTGACAGCGGAGTAGTTGGCCTGGCCCCGGTTGCCCAGGGCGGAGGACGACGAAAGCGAGACGATACGGCCGAAGCCGGCGTCCACCATGTGCTTCTGGCACGCCTTGGCCATCAGGAACGCGCCCTTGAGGTGCACGTTCATCACCGTGTCCCAGTCGGACTCGCTCATCTTGAACAGCAGGTTGTCGCGGAGCACGCCGGCGTTGTTGACCAGGATCGTGGGCGCGCCGAGCTCCTCGGCGACGCGGGCGACGGCGGCCCCCACCTGTGCGGCGTCGGAGACGTCGCAGCCGATGGCGACGGCCTTGCCGCCGGCCGCGGTGATCTTCTCGACCGTGTCCTTGCACGCGGCCTCGTCGAGGTCGAGTACGGCCACGGCGCGGCCCTCGGCCGCCAGCCTGACGGCGGTGGCGGCGCCAATGCCGCGCGCGGCTCCGGTCACGACAGCCACGCGCTGCTCGGTGGTGGACATTCTGGTTCTCCTCGCCCTTGAAGCCCGTCAATGCCTGAGCCGGGTCCCCGGGGCGGCCGCTCCCGGCTCATGCGCTGAGCGACCGCTTAGTACCTCGGCAGAAAGGACGCTAGAAGCCCTGGCACCCGGTGTCAACGGCACCAGGGCGCGGCGTCGGACATCACACCGGCTCGGACGGGTTCTCAGCGCACCAGCAGGTCCAGCAGCCGCTCCACCTCCGCCTCGGGGTCGAGCGTCAGACCGGTGTGCACGGGGCCCGGCTGGACGACGGTGGACCGGGGGGCGATCAGCCAGCGGAAGCGCCGCCCGGCGTCGTCGCGCCCCGCCTGACCCGCGTCCTCCCCGCCGCGGCAGACACCCTCGACGGCGTGCAGCGCGGCGCGCACGCCGGTGACGTCCGCCTCGGGGTCGAGTGCCTTCAGCTTGGCCACGTCCAGATGGGTACGGGCGGCCACGAAGGTCCTCGCCCGGCAGTACACGACGACACCCGCGTTGAAGCACTCCCCGCGCTCGACCCGGGGCACCACACGCAGCAGCGCGTACTCGAAGACGTCCCTCTCGCTCACCGGTCGGTGTCCTTGCTCTTCTTGGCCGGGTGCGGCCACTCCGTCAGGTGCTCGGTCAGCCAGCCGGGCGGCTGCGGCTGCCTGGGCTTCGCGGGGGCGTCCAGGGTGATGCGCTCGTGGATGCTCGCCGCACGCGGCAGCAGCGCCTCGACGTAGGCGCGGCGCAGGGCGTCCGTGGAGTCGAAGCCGGGCTCGTCGACCAGCCACTCGTCGGGCACGTCGGCCGCGACCTCGGTCAGCAGCTCCTCGGTGACGCGGGGAGCGAGCTCGGCGGCGGCCGCGGCGATGTCGGGACCGAAGCGGGCCAGCGCGTGGTCGGAGGCGTCGTACGGCTTGTCGGCGGAGGCGGCGGCGCCCGGCCAGTTGTGGTGCCAGATCATGGTGGCGCCGTGGTCGATGAGCCACAGATCCCCGTGCCACACGAGCATGTTGGGGTTGCGCCAGGAGCGGTCGACGTTGTTGATCAGGGCGTCGAACCAGACGATCCTGCCCGCCTCCCGCGCGTCGACCTCGTAGGCGAGCGGGTCGAAGCCGAGCGATCCGGGCAGGTAGTCCATGCCGAGGTTGAGGCCGCCGCTGGCCTTGAGCAGCTCCTGCACCTCCTGGTCGGGCTCGGAGAGTCCGATGACGGGGTCGAGCTGGATGGCGACGAGATCGGGCACGCGCAGCCCCAGCCGCCGCCCGAGCTGCCCGCAGACGACCTCGGCGACCAGCGTCTTGCGGCCTTGCCCCGCGCCCGTGAACTTCATGACGTAGGTGCCGAGATCGTCGGCCTCGACGATCCCGGGGAGCGAACCGCCCTCACGCAAAGGCGTGACGTAGCGGGTCGCTGTGACTTCGGAGAGCATTGCCCCAGGCTATCGGGCCCGGCCGCCTGGAAATCCACGGACCGGTGAGCCCGCACGACCGTCCAGGGCGGTGTGATCCATGGCGGAACCACGTGAGGGGTCTTCGCCGACCGTGGAAGTCGGTGGTCGCCGGGGCGCGAGGCAGCGGGGACGGGTGGGCCGTCCCCGCTGCGCGACGCTTCGGCGGTCAGTTCTTGCGGAGCAGCTCGTTCATGCGCGTGATCTCGGCGCTCTGGGACGCGATGATGTCGCCGGCCATGTCCTTGGCGGGCTGGTACGAGCCGTCGGACTGTTCCGTCCTGGCCATCTCGACGGCACCTTCGTGGTGCTCGACCATCATCTCGAGGAATGCGGTGTCGAAGGCCTCGCCGGACGCCTTCTCCAGCTCGGCCATCTCCTCGGCGGTCATCATCCCGGACATGGAGTGCCCGGCGTGCTCGCCGCCCTCGCCCTCCTCGGGGACTTCCTCACCCCAGGAGGTGAGCCACCCGGACAGCGTCTTGATCTCCGGGTCCTGCGCCTTCCTGATCTCTGCGGCCAGCGTCTTGACCTCCGCGGACCCTGCGCGGGACTCCGCCAGGTCGGCCATCTCGATCGCTTGCCGGTGGTGAGGGATCATGCCCTTCGCGAAGGAGACGTCCGCCGCGTTGTGGTCGCCCTGGCGGGCGGAGGCCGACGCGGTCGGCGGCGGGGACTTGTCGTGGCCGCTGTGGCCGGACGAGTTGTCGTCTCCCCCGCCGCAGGCGGCGAGTACGACGGCGGCTGCGCCTGCGGCCGCCACGGCGGCGGCTCGGCGGATCATGGAACGGTGTGCGGTCATGGTGGTGCGACTCCTGTGTCTTCACGGGGTCAGGCATGGCTGTCGGAGACGGCGCCGGTCACAGTGACCGGGCACGCCAAGACGGCCTATATGCGCAGGAGTTGCAGTTCGCTCAACGACGGCGGAGCGCGACCGCCGAGCGTCGCCGCGGAAACGGCTGTGGGTGTGTCCGAGGTCGGGCAGGCGACGGATCCGGCCAGGGCCAGGGCAGGAAGCGCGGGTGCTCCGGCCGTGCCGCCGGCCGCACAGGTGGCGTCGGCATGCTCGGTGTGTCCGCCCGCATCGCCGTTGCCGTGATCGACGTGAAGGCACTCGTCACAGCGTGAAGCGTCGGTGTGCTCCAGGACCCCGGCCGTGGCCGTCGGATGCGCGCTGTGGGCGGCACGGGAGGGCGCCGACGGGACGGTGGGCCCCAGTCCGTGCATGGCCACCACACCGGCCAGCACAGCCAGCACGAGCAGCACGTACGCCCGGACCCCACTGGGCCGGTTCACGCGCCACGCCTGCTGAGTCATGCCCCGCATCGTAATCGGGCTCCTTCACCGTCGCCGACAGCACCGTCCCGGGCATCACGGACCGAGGGTTCAACGCGCGGGGCGGAGCCCGGCCGGAGTGACCGTGACGAGTCGGCGGACCGCAGCTTCGGAGGGCAGGGAGCCGTCTGCGGTCAGGGCATGGAGGCAGCAGCTCGTCGGGTGCGACGTGAGCGCGTCCGCAGGGACATCCTCACGGCCCGGTGGTCGCTGCGACCGGAGCCAACGGCCTTCCGCAGTGCAGGTTCCAGCGCCCGGCCCGGCCGGTGATCTCGGTCAGTGACAGCGGCCGTACATCGAGCCGCCAGAACACCTGCGGCGGAAGGCCCAGCGCGTGGACGAGGGCCGCGCGGATCACCGCCGGTTCCACCACGGCCAGCACTCTTTCCGTGCCCTCGGCACGGTCGTTCAGCCAGGCACCGACGCGACCGACGAGCCTGGTCAACGACTCACCCCCGTGAGGCGCCGCATCGGGGTCCGAGAGCCAGGCGGCAACTGCCTGCGGCTCCGACTCGGTCACTTCTTCCAGCGACCTCCCGTGCCAGCGCCCCATGTCCAGATCGTCCAACTCCGTCAGGGGCTGGGCGTTCAGACCGAGCACGGTGGCCGTCTGACGGCAGCGGAGCGAGGGGGAAGACGTCTGCATGGTCGACTGGGGAAGCCCGGCTGCGGCCGCGCGCGCCTGCTGCTTCCCGACCTCGTCCAGGGGACTGTCCCCACCGAAACGCGCTTGGCGCAAACCCTCATTGACGGCGGGTGCCACCAGCATCACGCGTACCGGCATCTCTCCCTCTCCCCTTCCGTGTCGCATAGAGACTAAGGGCACACGAGTACGGGCCCGTGCGCCGTAGCGCTGCAGGTCGCGACGCGGTACTTTCACGTGGACATGACGACGGTGTGACGGAAGTCCGGTGAGAATCCGGCACGGTCGCGCCACTGTGAAGCCTGCCCTCACGTACGAGATCGGGACAGGCGAGTCAGACCCGCAACCGTCGTCCAAGGCACCAACGATCGGGACGCGTGTTCCCCAGGAGGTTCTGCCATGGCACTCTCCGCTGCCCCCGCGCCGGCCACCCCCGCCGCACCGGCCATCACCCCCATCTCGCTGAAGGCGATCGCCCCTTGGGCGCTGTTCGTCGGCGTCCTCATGCTCGTCGTCCTGTACTTCGTCGGCGCGGAACAGGGCGCCGTCGCACTCCTCTCCGGCGAGAACGTCCACGAGTGGGTCCACGACGGCCGTCATCTGCTCGGCTTCCCCTGCCACTGACAACCGCTGAAGTCAGAGGTAGCCACTCATGAACTCCGTACCCGTCAGAGCCCTGCTCGTACGCGGCATGCTCGCCGGTCTCCTCGCCGGCGTGCTCGCCTTCGCCGTCGCCTATCTGCTCGGCGAGCCTCCTGTGGACGCGGCCATCGCCTTCGAGGAACAGGGCAGCCACAGCCATGGCGAGGAGGAACTGGTCAGCCGTGCCGTACAGTCCACGGCCGGACTCGCCACCGGCATCCTGCTGACCGGCGTCGCCCTGGGGGGTATCGCCGCCCTGGCGTTCTGCGTCGCGCTCGGCCGCTTCGGCCGCATCGGCCCACGCGCGACCGCGGGCTTGATCTCGTTGGGCGCGGCGCTGACCGTCTGCGTCGTCCCCTTCCTGAAGTACCCGGCCAATCCGCCGGCCGTCGGTGATCCCGGCACGATCGGCCGGCGCACGGCCCTGTACTTCCTGTTGATCGCGCTCAGCGTGCTGCTCGCCGTCGCCGCGGTCATTTTCGGCAAGCGGCTGGCACCCCGGCTGGGCAACTGGAACGCGACCGTCGCTGCCGTGGCCGGATTCGTCGTCGCCATTGGTCTCGCCTACGCCTTCCTGCCGTCGTTCAACGAGGCGCCGGAGGGCTTCCCGGCTGCTGTCCTCTGGCAGTTCCGCCTCGCGTCCCTCGCCGTCCAGCTCTCCCTCTGGGCCGGATTCGGACTGGTCTTCGGTCACCTCGTGGAACGGCTGCTCGTTCCGCAGCGCCCCGGTGAGGCAAACGCCGGGGCCGAGACCCACAGAGCCGCAGCGGCGCACTGAGTCGATGCGGCCACGGAAGCCGACCGCCCGAACCGCCCGAGGATCAACACGGCGCGGTTCGGGCGTCTGCGTTGTGCCGGCTGCCCGTTCCGGGCGCTCCGCCCGCCTGGACAGCGTCACGGCCTGGCAGGTGCAGTCGTACTCCGGCCGAACGCCCCGGCAGGTACGTTGACGGTGCGGGGCGGAGTGCCGGAACCGGCGCCCGCCCCGCACCGTTCCGCCATGCCGGTGCGCCGGCGAGAGACAGGAAACAGGGCATGAAGAAGACTCTGCTGGCCGAGTTCACCGTGCGCCCCGGAAACGAGGAACGCGTCGCCGAGCTGGTCAAGGACTACGCCGTCCGCGTCCGTGAGGAGCCAGGGAACCTGGCGTTCGAGGTGTACACCAAGGAATCCGATCCCCTGGCGTACTGGATCTTCGAGGTGTACGAGGACGAGGCCGCCTTCCGGGCCCATCTGGCAGCACCCTACGGCCCGCCGTTCAACAAGGAGCTCCAGCCGTTGATCAACGAGAAGGAGTCCGTGCTCACGTTCCTGACCCCGCTCGGCTGAGGAACCGGCGCCGTACCTCGCGTGCGTACTGCGCGTTGCTCGCCGACCGTTGCCGCGACTCCTCCGCGCGGCGCTCCAAGCCATTCCTGACGCTGCGCCGCGAAGTCGGCCATCCGGGCGTCGCGTTGCTCGTACATCGCCTTGCGCAGCGCGTCGAGACGGCCACGGTCGGGGGCCGGGAGGTCCTTCATCGACGGGGTGTCCGGGCGGCGCGGGAGACGCAGACCGACCGGTGGGACGTCGAAGCGGGGTCCGGGGAGGGTCTGGTACCAGTACGCGGTCGAGGCCCAGTCGTCCGACAGATGGTTGGCGTGGCCGTGCTCCATGGTGACCTTGATGCGCTCCTCGAAGCGGAGGGGGTCGGCCAAGTGCCAGCGGGAGCTGATAGCCGAGGGCGTTGTTGAACTCGACCATCGCGGTGCCGGCCTGCCGGGCGTCGAACGGGCCGGGGCCGAGAACGAGCCGGCAGCCCTGGACGAACCAGAGGTGGGTGATGGCCCCGGGACCTTCGAGGTCGGCCAGGACCGCGGTCTCGCCCGGCATGACGACGAACGCGTCCTCGTTCAGGCCGGTGTGGTCCCAGCTGGCCACGCGCGCCGAGCGGGCCCGGCGGTGCTTGGCGGCCCGGCCGAGCAGGTCGTCTCCGAGGGAGAAGGAGGGAACGGACATGGGCATGCGTCTCCCGGTGAAGTGGTGGGAAGGCGAGGGGTGTTCCGCGGACCGGGGCCAGGCGTCGTGACCCCGGTCCGCCGAACACCTCCGAGGGACGGTTCACCCCCGTGCGGCGGGCCGTCCGCCGAGGACGGCCCGCCGCACGGAAGGGCCGCACGCTGCCGGCGCTACGGAGCGACGCCGAGGGCGGCGTCCAGCTGTGCCCGGGTGGGCGGCTGGGCGCCGGCCCGTTCGCAGGCGAGCGCGCCGGCGGACACGGCCTGGCGCAGCAGATGCTCCAGGGCGTCCCGGTCCTCGGGCAGGTGCACCCGGTGGGTGCCGTCCTCGCGGGGGAGGAGCAGCCCCGCGAGCAGCGCCGCCTGGAAGGCGTCGCCCGCACCGATGGTGTCGACGACCTTCACCGGCGGCGCCGCCACCGTGACCTCCGCGCCGGCGAGGAGACCACGGGCGCCCTCGGCGCCGATCGTGGTCACCACCAGGCGGGGGCCCATGCCGATCAGCTCGCGGGCGGCGTCGACCGGCTGCCGGTCCGGATACAGCCAGGCCAGATCCTCGTCGCTCGCCTTGACCACATCGGCGGTCGCCACGATCCGCTCGACCGCACGCCGGTAGGCGGCCCGGTCCGGCTGGACACGGGGACGTACGTTCAGATCCACGGCGACTGCTCCGCCGGGCCGGGACCGGATCGCGCGACAGGCCTGCACGACGCGGTCGGCACCCGGCTCCACCACGATGGCCAGGGAACCGGTGTGGAGGAGCGTGGCATCGGATGGCAACTCCGGCAGCAGCGGATCCCAGGTGGCCAGGAAGTCGTACGTGGCGGCACCGGTGGCGTCGTCGACGTAGGCCAGGGCCAGCGTGGTGCGGCCCGAGGCGGATTCCGCACGGTCGATGGGCACACCGGTGGCGTACAGGTGGTCACGCACCAGCACGCCGGGCGGATCGTCGCCCCAGCAGGAGGTGAGGCGGACGGGACGCTCCAGGCGGTGCAGGCCGACCGCGACATTGGCGGGACTGCCGCCGGGGATGGGGACGATCGTTGTGCCCCCGCTGCGCCACACGAGATCGACCAGCGATTCGCCGATGACGACGGCGGTCATGACGCCCGCTCCGATTCCAGCCGCCTGTCGCCTTCCGGCCGCTTGTCGTACTCCGGCCGCTTGTCGTGGATCTGCACGCCGGCGAGATCCCATGCCTCGACGGCGTAGTGGGCCGGACCCGAGCCCGTCGCCGTCGCCTGCAGGCGCCAGGGGGCGCCGCCGACGGGGTAGAAGCGGAGGCTGAGCGCCTGTCCGTCGGCCGTGAACACCTCGACGACGGAGTGGTCGAGGACGACACGGAGGTCCACCGGCCCCGGCTGCGCGGGCAGCCGCCAACTGCCGCCTTTGGCACGCGGTTCGAGCGAGGCATGGGACCGGTCGACGACCACCTCACCGGTGTCGGGGTCGCGGACGATGTCCAGGTACTCGCCGCCGGCCGCGTCGGTGATCAGCCGCAGGCCTCCTGCGGCTGAGAGGCGGGCGACGATGTCGCAGGCGGGACCGATCCCACCCAGGTCGGCAGGCCGATCGGCGCGCGCCTCACCCGTCGCGTCGACGCGGCGGTCCCGGCGCAGCCGGTCGACCTCCCGGGCGGGGCGCTGCAGGATTTCCCCGTCGTCGCCGAGCGTCACCTCACGCGGCAGGGACAGCATTCCGGCCCAGCCCACCTCGTCCGTCCACGTGCTGGGGGCGCCGACCCGTTCCTCGTCCCGTGCCTCCCAGATCCAGGCCCACATCAGCCGGCGGCCGTCGGGGGCGGGCAGCAGCGCCGGCGCGTAGAAGTCCGGTCCGTGGTCGAGACGGCGGGGGGAGCCGGCGACGAACGCCCCGTTCTCCTCGTGCCCCGGCCAGGCCGCCGTGCACAGCGCCCCTTCGGCCGGGTCCCAGGCACTGACCAGCACCGCCCCGCGGCCGTCGGGGAAGTACGCGTACTGGGCGCACTCCCAGCCCTCCTCGGTGTTGCCACCGCCGGGCAGCGGCTCGGGCTCCCGGGTCAGGAAGACGCCCTGGTCCTCCCACTCGACCAGGTCGGTGGAGGAGTACTGCACGGCCGCGCCGCGACCGTCCTCCAGGGCGGCGCCGACGAGCATGCGCCAGCGCTCGCCGTCCCGCCACACGAAGGGGTCGCGGAACATGGTGGTCCCGGCGGGCGGCTCGGCGACGAGCAGCCGCTCGTGCTTGGCGAAGGTCAGACCGCCGTCCCGGGACACCGCCCGGGCGACCGGCTGGTACCAGCGGTCGGCGTGCCGGGCCGAGTAGAAGGCGACGAGCTCGCCGTCCGCCTCGACGGCATTGCCCGACCACACTCCCCCCGCATCCTCCCCGCCGGGGGTGGGGGCCAGGGCGATGGGCAGCAGCTCCCAGGTGAGGAGGTCGGCACTGCGGAAGTGCCCCCAGTGCATGTCGGCGTGCCGGGCGCTTCCCGGGTTGTACTGGAAGAAGACGTGGTAGTGGCCGTCGTGGAAGACCAGCCCGTTGGGGTCGTTCAGCCAGTTGTGCGGCGGGCGCAGGTGCAGCGCCGGAAAGTGCGGGTCCCCCGGCGGACCGGACACGGCAGGGGGCCGTTCGACGGCGTCCACGGGGTCAGCCACGGGTGCGCTCGTCGTAGCGGTGCCGCACGTCCGCGGCCTGCTTGGTGTTGGCCTCGGACTCCTGCAGCGAACGCTCCCCGCGCAGGCGGGTGCGCTCGGCGAGGTGCTCCATGTGCCGTTCGAAACGGGCCCGGTAGCGTTCCCGCATCTGGGCGATCTCCTCGGCGACGGCGCCGGCGCGGGGGGCCGGGGTGGGCATGGGCAGGCCGGCGGGGCGTACCGGCAGACGCTGCTCGAGCGGCAGTATGGAGGCCTTCGGCGAGGGGAGCGTCTGGTACCAGTAGGCGGTCGAGGCCCAGTCGTCGCTCAGATGGTTGCCGTGGCCGTGCTCGATGGAGACCTTGATGCGTTCCTCGAAGCGGACCGGATCGGTCACATGGAAACGGTAGTTGACGGAGTAGCCCGGGACGTCGGCCTCGTGGAGGATCGCGCCGTGGTAGAGGTAGGCGTTCTTCTGCATGCCCCAGGCGTGGTTGAAGTAGTCCTCGGTGCCGGTGCCGTGCAGGGAAGGCGGCCAGACGGTGGATCCGTCGGGCAGGAAGTCGTCGTCGATCCAGATCATGTCGTTGCCCTCGCCCCACCAACTGCCCTGCCGGTGGTGGACGGAGAGGTTGCAGCCGACGTAGTGGCCGCTGCCCTCGGTGTCGAGGATGACGTAGTTGTCCTCGCCGGTCACATCGACGATGTTCACCTCGGGGCTGTTGGTCTGGATGTCCGGGGCCCAGCCGTTGCACGGGTTGCTGCGGTTCCAGCGGGCGTGGAAATAGAGGGTGTCCTCGGGCAGTTCCTCGGGGAACAGCTCGTAGTCGATGTAGAAGTACTGCTGGATCGGCAGGTCGTTCTCGTTGACCAGCTCGATGCGGGCCCGCTTGTTGAACGGCATCGGCGCCCAGCAGTTCAGCGCCGCGCTGCCGCCGAAGATCAGGGACTCCTCGGGCTTGGCCGAGACGGTGAAGAGCGCTGACTGGTAGCTGTTGGGCATGCAGTGGCCCACGCCGAAGAAGTCGCCGAGCGGCACGAGGACGGCCGGCTCCTCCTCGTCGTCCCAGGTGATGCGGATCAGGACCTTGCGGTAGTAGTCGGGGTCCGGCTCCTCCCAGTTGACGCCGAGCGCGTTGTGGATCTCCATGACCGGCGCGACGGTGTCCGCCTCCAGTGGGTCGATCAGACCGGGTCCGAGCGTCTTCCGGCAGAACTGCGTCATCCAGATGTGCGTGATCTGGCCCGGGCCTTCCAGGTCGGCGAGGACCCGGCTGGAGTGCGCGGGGGTCGTCCAGTAGTCCTGGTTGCGGCCGCGCTGGTCCCAGCTCGACGTACGGGCGCTGCGCGCCGCCTTCCGGCGGGTCAGATCGCCAAGGGAAGTAGACATGGGGAATGCCTTTCGTGATGTCAGTCGCTGATGTCGGATCGTTCGGACGGTGGGGACTGGCCTCCGCCACCGCCCGCTGAGGGGCTATCCCGTGGTGCAGCCGCACGAGGTGCGGTAGATGACACGCGGCGTGAGGCGGATCGTCTCGCCCGCGTCGCTGGTGTCGCCGTTCACCCGTCGCAGCAGCAGGGTCATCGCGGTGACTCCCACGTCGAAGGCCGGCTGCACAACGGTGGTGATACGGGGTTCGAAGAGGTCGGACTGCGGGAAGCCGTCGAACACCGCGAGCTTGAGGTCGCGCGGGATGCGCAGGCCGATCTCCGCGGCGGCCTCCATGACTCCGACCGCTGTTTCGGTACTGGCACAGGCCACTGCGTCCGGCCTCCCTTCGCCGCCGAGCATGCGGAGGGCCGAAAGGCGGGTTTCCCCTGCCAGCCCCGACCCGGTGATCACCAACTCGGGGTCCGGCTCGATGCCTGCTGCCCGAAGCGCCTGCGTATAGCCGCGGTGGCGCTCCGCCATGGTGGAGACCGCGAGGTCTCCGGCGGCCAGGGCGATGCCGCGGTGGCCGTGCCCGAGCAGGTGCTCCACGAGTTCGCGCATCGGCGTGGTGTTGTCCACGCCGACCTGGTCGCCGGTCCCGGACTCGCCGATCCGGTCGAGGATCACCACCGGCGTCCCGCCGCGGCGCACGGCCTCGGTCTCCTCGCCCGTCGACTGTGCTGCCGGGGCGACGATGAGGCCGTCCACCCGCCGGGCCGCCAGCGCCTGGACCGATCGGGCCTCCTGGGCGGGATCCTCCCCCGAGTGCGCGAGGAGCAGTGTGTATCCCGCCTGGGCCGCCTCGTGCTCGACGCCCCGGACCATGTCGGCGAACGTGGGCTGGCCGGCGTCGGAGACGACGAGTCCGATGGAGTCGCTGCGTGCGCGGCGCAGGGAACGGGCGAGCGTGTCCTGGCGGTACCCGGTCTGCTCGATGGCCTTCAGCACCCGCCTGCGGGTCCGTTCCGCCACCGGCCGGGTGCCGTTCACGACGTGCGAGACGGTCGAGATGGACACCCCGGCGAACTGCGCCACATCGACGATGGTCGCCACGTCACCTCCTTATCGAAACGTTTGCGCGAAACGTTTGCGCCGATTGTTGTCGCGTGCCGCGACGGGTGTCAAGGCGTCGGATGCCTCAACTCCCTTGTCCGTCGTGGACCCTTACGGGGTCGTGGCTCACCAGGGCAGGGGCCGTTGGTGGTTGCTGCCGGTGGTCGCTTCACTCCGGGTGAGCCCTTCCACGGGGCCGTGGCTCACCAGGGCAGGAGCCGTTGGTGGTTGCTGCCGGTGGTCGCTTCACTCCGGGTGAGCCCTTCCACGGGGCCGTGGCTCACCAGGGCAGGAGCCGTTGGTGGTTGCTGCCGGTGGTCGCTTCACTCCGGGTGAGCCCTTCCACGGGGCCGTGGCTCACCAGGGCAGGAGCCGTTGGTGGTTGCTGCCGGTGGTCGCTTCACTCCGGGTGAGCCCTTCCACGGGGCCGTGGTCTGCCGTCGCAGGCCCCGGGCCCCTGTGCCTCGAGCGCCGGAAGCAACGCGTGCCTCGGCACTCCCCGCGGCTTCCTGCGTGGGAGGTGTTCCCGCGCACCCAGCACCCGGCGCGGGGACCGTCCCCGTGTTCCCCGGCAACGGGGTGCCGCACCCCTCCGGGCACAGGAGGGCGCCCGGAACGCACCGCGTCGCGTCCTACTCGTACAGCCCCGGAGTCTCGGTCGGAGCGGGGCAGATGCGCCGGCCGCGGCGGTCGAAGACGTACAGCTGCCCGAGGTCCACGAGCAGCGGCACCTGGGCGCCCGCCCGCAGCCGTACGTCCGGTCCCGTACGCAGCACCAGGTCGCCGGCCGTGATCATGTCCCGATCCGGGGCGTGCGCGCCCGGCGCCTGGCCCTTCGGCCCGTCCGGAGCGGACGCCTGGGGCTTTCCGTGCGACCTGGCTCGCTCCTTGATCCGTCCGAGACGGCCTGGCGTACGGCCCCGACGGCCGGGACCGGGCCGCGCCGACTCCAGATCGGGCACCACCGCACGGCGCGAGCCCGTGTTCAGATGCACCAGGGCCTCGTGGCCCTGGTACTCCGTGTGCTCGACGACGCCGGTCAGCGGGACCTCGCCGGGCCGGGCATGGCTGGGCGGGGCGATGCGGGCGGCCTCGGGACGCAGTCCGACGACGACCGGCCGCCCTTGCTGGATGCGCAGCAACTGGTGGTCGCTATTGAGCGGTTCGGCCAGCGGCAGTCTCTGCCGGCCGAGTTCGACACACATCCGTTCCCCCAGCGGCGCGTGAACGACGGCCTGGAGCAGATTGATGCGAGGGGTGCCGATGAAGGCGGCGACGAACACGTTCGCGGGCAGCGCATAGGTCTCGCGCGGAGTGCTCACCTGCTGGAGCACACCGGCGCGCATCACCGCGACCCGGTCGCCGAGCGACATCGCCTCGGCCTGATCATGCGTCACATAGACCGTGGTGACCCCCAGATCAGCGGTCAGCTTGGCTATTTCGGCGCGCAGGTGGTTGCGGAGCTTGGCATCCAGGTTGGACAGCGGCTCGTCCATCAGGAAGACGGACGGCCGCCGGGAGATGGCCCGGCCCATCGCGACGCGCTGGCGCTCGCCGCCGGACAACTGACTCGGGTAGGAGTCCAGGGTGTCGTCGATCCCGAGCATCCGGGCGGTTGCCTCGATGCGCGCGCTGTGGTCCTCGTGCGGATGCTGCAGCTTGAGGGGGAAACCGATGTTGTGCCGGTTCGTCATGTTCGGGTAGAGCGCGAAGTTCTGGAACACCATGGCCATGCCGCGTTCACGCGGTGGCACGTCGTTGGCGTACGCGCCGTCCAGCAGCAGCTCGCCCTCGGTGATGTCCTCCAGGCCCGCGATCATGCGCAGGACGGTGGACTTGCCGCAGCCCGAGGGGCCGAGCAGGACCAGGAACTCTCCCGGTGCGATGTCGAGCGAGAACCGGTCGACGGCAGTGGCGGCGCGAGCGTACGTCTTGCTGACGCCGCGCAGGGACACGGCCCGTGTCATCTGGTGCCGCCTGGTGGCAAGCACCCGCAGGGCGAGGTCCGGTGCGCCGGATCGCCGAGGTGCGTCGGACCTGCGAGATGCGCCGGATCGGCAAGAGGCGCAGGGGTGACCGGAGGGGAGGGCATTACCATCTGCCTTTCAGTGATATGTCAGTCGCTGATTGCAGGCGGCGGGGGACTGGCCTCCCCCGCCGCCTGACGCTCCGCACCGCCACCGGTACGTCTCGCGCACCGGACATGCGGCGTCCGACCGGTGGCGCCGGGTCAGTCCGGGCAGCCGCACGACTCCCGGTACGTGATCTCGGGCGCCAGCCGGACGGAGCGGTAGCTGTTGGTGTCGTCCTCCAGGCGGCCGAGCAGGAGCTGCATGGCTGTGCTGCCGATTTCGTACGCGGGCTGCGTGATGGTGCTGATCCGAGGCCGGAAGAGGTCCGCGTTCGGAAAGCCGTCGAAGGCGGCGAACGCGAAGTCGCGCGGGGCGTGCAGATCCAGCGCCCGTGCCGCCTCGAGCACGCCGACGGCGGATTCGGTGCTCACCGCCACCACG
This sequence comes from Streptomyces sp. PKU-EA00015, assembly GCF_013387495.1. Lineage (GTDB taxonomy): Bacteria > Actinomycetota > Actinomycetes > Streptomycetales > Streptomycetaceae > Streptomyces. The sequence continues at coordinate 37,157 of NZ_JABZEE010000055.1, forward strand.
GCCGTCGGACGGTCCGGTGCCTGGAAGAGCCCGGTCATGCTGTGCCGGGTGTCGGGCGCGAGACCGCTGCCCATGAGGATCAGCGAGTCGTCGGCCTCGATGCCCGCCTCGTCGAGGGCGTCCAGGTAGCCCTGCCGCCGTTCGGCGATGGTCGGGACCGAGGCGTCGCCGGCCGCCAGCGCGATACGCCGGTGACCGTGCTCGACGAGGTGCAGGACCACGTCGCGCATGGGGGCGGTGTTCTCGACCCCCACCTGATCGGCGCGGAGGCCCCCCAGCCGGTCCATGAGGACCAAAGGGGTGCCCCGCTGCTGGATGTCCGCCATCTCCTTGCGGTGTGAACGGCCGACCGGGGCGATGATCAGGCCGTCCACCCGGCGCTCGGTCAGCACTTCCAGCGCACGCCGCTCGCGCGCGGGGTCCTCGCCCGAGTTCGCGAGCAGCAGCGTGAGGCCGGCGGCAGTCGCCTCGTGTTCGACGCCCCGGACCATTTCGGCGAAGGCGGGTTGGGTCACGTCCGACACGACGAGGCCGATCGAGTCGGTCCGTGACCGGCGCATGGCCCGGGCCACGCTGTCGCGCCGGTATCCCGTGGCCCGGATCGCCGCCTCGACGCGTGCTCGGGTGTCCTCCCGGACGGGGCGCGTCGCGTTGAGGACGTGAGACACGGTGGACGTGGAGACGCCCGCCAGCTGCGCGACGTCGACGATCGTTGCCACTCGCCCATCTCCGCCTTACGTAATCGAAACGTTTACGCAAAAGATGGCACGCCGCGACAGCGCCGTCAACGGGCGCGGGATCCCGTTGGTCAGCGCCCGACGGGATCCCGCGCGGCGGCGGTGAGCCGTATTCCCCGCAGTGCGGGAAATCCCGTTGGTACACAGTCTTGACACGCGAATCCGGCTGAGTATCTTTCATCGAAACGTTTGCCCCGCCCGGCGAGCCTCGCTCACAGGAGCCCCGCGCCGGCCGTCACCAAGCCATCTCCAGCAGCCGATCCGGGCTGCCCGTCTCGGTGCAGTCAGCAGACCCCGCCTCAGAAGATGTCAGTGAAAGGTGCAGCACTATGTCAACGATGACATGCGAGACCGACAGATCTCGCTCCCCGCGGATACGTCGGCTCGCAAGCGGTGTCACGGCGACGGCGCTGGCCGCCGCGATGGTGACGGCATGCGGCTCGGACTCCGGCGCCTCCGCCGACGGGGCGATCACCCTGGCGATGCACAACCCGAACATCCAGCAGCAGGACCCCGCGACATACGAACTCGTCCAGGCGTTCAACGCGAAGAACCCGACGATGAAGGTCAAGCTCGTCGGCCGGCCGATGGAGCAGCACCAGCAGCAGATGACGATCGCGGCGCAGAGCGACACCCTGCCCGAGGTCTTCTGGGTCTACAACGCGCTGGCGAAGAACATGGCGAAGAACGGCGACCTGCTCGATCTGCAGCCGGTCCTCGCCGAGAAGGAGCTGGACGCCAAGTTCGCCCCCCATATGCTCTCGGGCTTCAAGCAGGGGAACGTCCAGTACGGCGTCCCCTACCAGGCGCTCGTCACCGGCTTCTACTACAACAAGGCCATCCTGGACGAGCACGGCATCGCCGTCCCCAGGACCTACGACGACCTGCTCGCCGCCGTGAAGAAGCTGAAGGCCAAGGGCGTCGTGCCGATCGCCCAGGGCGCGAACAACTCCTCGTTCAGTGTGTGGGCCTTCCTCACGATGCTCGACCGCTTCGGCTACGAGGACAAGTACCAAGCGATCCTCGACAAGAAGCAGAGCTACGACAACCCCGACTTCCTGCGCCTCTACGAGCACATCGAAGACCTGGCCGAGGCCGGCGCCTTTCCGCCGAACATGACGACGCAGACCTACACCCAGGCGGTCGCCTCGTTCACCTCCGGACAGGCCGCCTTCCTCGACTCCGGGGTGTGGGACGCCGCGAAGATCCAGGAGAGCCCGGTCGGCAAGAACGTCGGGTTCTGGGCAGGTCCCACCTTCTCCGACGGCGTCGGCAACCAGAACCTGGTGATGAACGCCCCGTCGGCGCCGCTCGTCGCCAGCGCCAAGGTCAAGAAGGACCCGAAGAAGTACGCGGCCGTCAAGAAGTTCCTCCAGTTCTACTACAGCGACGAGGGTCAGCAGATCCTGGTCGAGAATGCGCAGCCGCCTGTCACCACTTACGTGCCGATCGTGGACAAGGCCAAGTCCTCCGTGTTCTGGGCCGTGCTCGAGGAGGCCGCCCGGCAGGATCTGTCGAGCCCCAAGGCACAGCCGGACCTGGTCGTCTCGGCCGAGACCGCCAACGCCATGTACGACAGCCTCTACGGCGTGATGTCCGGTGCGATGAGTCCGAAGGACGCCGTGCAGCTCGTTCAGCGAACCCTCAAGTAGCCGACGGCACAAGGCAGCCGACGGCGAACGCCGTCCGGAGACGACCAGGGCCGCCCACCCTGGTCCGAATGGCAAGGACAGCATGAACTGGCTCACCACACGCCGGACTTTCACCCTCATGATCGCGCCGGCGTTGCTCCTCTACACCGTGTACATGGTGTACCCGATCCTGTACTCGGTCTATTACAGCTTCACCAGCTACGACGGCGTCTCACCGGCGACGTTCACCGGACTCGACAACTACCGCGAGATGGCGCAGGACACCGTGTTCCGGACCTCGGTCCAGAACACCGGGATCATCCTCGGCGTCGCGGTGACGCTCCTGGTCCCCCTGGCGTTCCTCCTGGCGGTCCTGCTCAGCGGCAACGTCAAGGGAAGCGCGATCCTCAGACCACTCGTCTTCGCGCCGGCGATCGTGGCGCCGATTCTCGTCGGGCTGATCTGGATCTTCATCCTCGACCCCGAGATCGGCCTGGTCAACGCGGTGCTGCAGGCGGTCGGCGCAGCCGTCCAGCCGCAGTGGATCGGAGGGAGCACCCTCAGCCCCTACTCCGTCGCGTTCGTCTATCTGTGGCAGCAGATCGGCTTCATCGTCACCATCCTCTACGCCGCCATCCGCATGCTGCCGCGTGACGTGATGGAGGCCAGCACCCTCGACGGGGCGACGCGCTTCCAGCAACTCCGGTACATCACGGTGCCGATGCTGCGCGAGTCGTTCGGAATCTGCACGGCCCTCGTCGTGACCGGCGTCTTCAAGATCTTCGAGCTGGTCTACGCCCTGACCGGCGGCGGCCCGGTCCATCTGTCCGAGGTCATGGTGAGCTACATGTACCACGTCACCTTCACCACACTGCAGTACAGCTACGGCATGGCGCTGGCAGTCGTGGTGTTCGTCATCGGCGTCGTCGCCGCCGTCGCCACCCTGTTCGGCCTCAAGAGGAGGGCTGCGGCGTGAAGACGACGAGCACCCCGCGCACCGCAACGACGAGCACCCGACGCACCGCATCGCACGCCAATACCCTGCCCGCCAAGACCCTGCCGGGCCGGCGCCCGCGCCGCGGCCGCATCATCGCGTCGGCCCTCGCCTATCTGATCACCTTCGTGATCCTTCTGCCGCTGCTCTGGATCATGCTCCTGTCGTTCCAGACCAACGAGAACATCCTGGCGCACCCGTTCTCCCTGTCGGATCTCAGCCTCGCCAACTACCGACAGGCCCTCGAAACGCTCGACCTGATGGTCATGTACAAGAACACGCTGATCCTGGCGGTGTTCTCCGTGACCATCGGCCTGGTCATCTCCTACATGGCCGCCTTCGCTCTGACGCGGATGGTCTTCCGCAGCGGACGACGCGGCGTCCAGAACGCGACGAGGTACTACCTCCTGGCCGGCCTGGCCGTACCCGTATACATTCTGCTCTTCCCGGTGTACCGGCTCGACATCGCACTGGGTCTGTTCGGTACGCATGCCGCGCTGATCCTGCCGTACATCGCCGTCTCGATCCCCTTCAACATCCTTCTCCTCACCGGGTTCCTTCGCGAGTTCCCCGAGGAGATCGAGCAGGCGGCGGTCATCGACGGGGTGGGGCTGTGGTCGATGGCGTGGAAGGTCGTGTTCCCGCTGATGCGCCCGGTCGTCGCCACCCTCGCCATCCTCAACGTCATCTACGTGTGGAACGAGTTCCCCTTCGCGGTGACGTTGATCAACAAGCCGGAGCTGACGACGGTCTCGCTCGGGATCTCCCAGTTCCAGGGCGTCTACAGCGTCAACTACGGCGCGATGATGGCGTCCGCGACCCTCGTGCTCGTCCCTCAGCTGATCATCTACGCGGTCTTCCAGCGTCAGGTCATCTCGGGCATGACCGCCGGCGCGATCCGCTGAGCCGGCGGGATCCGCTGAGCCGTCGAAAGGAGCCGATCCGCACGACCGTGTGCTCCGTCCGGTGCGGGCGTCGGTGCCCGCACCGGGACACACGGACACCCCGATCCCTCGTCCAGGAGCCGCCATGCATCAGGAAAAGCCGCGGATCTCACGTCGCAGTGTGCTCGCAGGGCTCACGGGAGCTCTGACAGCGGCGGTGTCCCTCAACACCGCACAGCGCAGCACCGCTCGGGCCGCAACGGCCGAGCCGTCCGCACCGCCTCCCCCGCACCCGTCGTACCACTCCATCGTCGGCCTTCTCTGAGCACCCCGCACACACAACACCCGCACCAGACCGCTGAAGAAAGGACGAACATGGCAGACACTGTCTACGACGTCACGACATGGGCCGGAGCGACGGTCTCCCCGTACGTGGACATCGGCGCCGTGATCAACCAGATCATCGCCGACATCAAGTCGAAGCAGACGACGCAGACCACCAGACCCGGCGCGGTCATCTACATCCCGCCCGGCCACTACGACCTCCTGACGCGGGTGGTCGTCGATGTCAGCTTCCTGCAGATCAAGGGGGCCGGCCACGGGTTCCTGTCCGAGGCCATCCGTGACGAGTCGCAGACCGGGTCCTGGGTCGAGACGCTTCCGGGCGCCAGTCACATCCGGGTCAGGAACAACGACGGTCACAACGAAGCGTTCCTGGTCAGCCGAACCGGGGCCCCCGCCACGGTCGGGCGGCTGAACAGCATCGTCTTCCAGGACTTCTGTCTCGACGGGGTGAACGCCGCCAAGCCCTATCTTCCGGGCAACGGCAAGACCGGCATCTCGTTCCAGTCCGACAACGACGCGGTCCGCATCGAGGGCATGGGCTTCGTGTACCTCGCACACGCCCTCGTCATCAAGGGGGCGGACGCCCCCAACATCACCAACAACTTCATCGCGGAGTGCGGCTCCTGCATCGAACTGACGGGAGCGTCACAGGTCGCCAAGATCACCAACAACTTCCTGATCAGCGCCTGGGCCGGCTACTCCGTCTTCGCGGAGAACGCCGAGGGGCTTCACATTTCCGGCAACACCATCCTGTGGGCCTGCAACATCACACTGTCCAGCGGGAACCGCGCCTCCATCACCGGCAACAAACTGCTCAGCAACTTCCCCAGCCAGATCGCACTGCTCGGCAACAGCTCCGAGAACCTGATCTCCGCCAACCATTTCCGACGGGTCTACGGAGACGGCACCAGCACCCGCTTCGACGACAAGTTCGGCATGGTGCACATCGCCGGGAACAAGAACACTGTGACGGGCAATCAGTTCTCCTTCGACGTCCCGTCGCAGAACATCACGCCCGCGGGCCAGGCCCCGACCATCGTGCTGGTCAAGAGCGGCGACAACAACTACCTGGCGTCGAACCACATCACCAGCAACGTGGCGGCCAAGGTCGTCCTCGACGCGAGCACCACGGCTACGAGGGTGCTCCACAGCGCCACCACCGCGCAGCTCGATGCCTTCACGACCAACCACTTCATGGTGGCAACTCCGAGCTAGCGGAACCGCAGCTGCCGGCCGTCGCATGACGGCCGGGCAGCTGCAACGCGTCCGGAGAGGCCTTCAGGAGCACTCCTGGGCGCCTCGCGGCTCGTCACTCGATGAAGACGTCGACGTCCTGGAATTCGCTGGTGCCGTTGAAGGTGTTGATGCCGAGGCGGCCCGAGGTGTACGTGGAGTCCGTGGCGTCGATGGCGCTGGGCGGACGAGGGCGCGTCCCGGGCCGGACCGCCCGCGCCGGAGCGTGACGTACCGCCGCAGGCTGACCGCGCAGAGCATGGGCCCGCAACAATCCGGGGAAGGGGTGAACATCGACGGCGGATGGCCCGTACACCATCACGAACCGGCCGACAGAGGGCCGGCCGTGGAGAGGGAGCCAACATGACCGGATCGCAGGGGACCGCACGGACCGTGGCGCGTCGTACCGTCGTCGCCGCGGCGGGCGGCGCCGGTCTCGCCGTCGCCCTGACCGCCTGCGGCGGTTCGGACGACTCGGCCGGGTCGGTGTCCGACAAGCCCGCCGACCAGAGCGCCGGGGCGACGGGCGGCACAGGCGGGACGGGCGGCGGCTCGGTCGTCGCACGGACCACCGAGATCCCGGAGGGCGGCGGCAAGGTCGTCGGGGACGTGGTGATCACGCAGCCCCGGGCGGGCGAGTTCAAGGCGTTCTCGTCCAAGTGCACGCATCAGGGCTGCGCGGTCAAGGACGTGGCGGACGGGGTCATCACATGCCCCTGCCACAACAGCGCGTTCGACGCGTCGGACGGCAGCGTCAAGGCGGGTCCCGCGACCGCGCCGCTGCCCCCGGCGGAGATCACCGTGGAAGGCGACTCCATCAAGCTCGCGTGACTCGGCCGGTTCCGGCGCACGGGGTCAGGCGCCGGAACCGCCTCGGGGGTCACGCGTGGGAGGCGGCCGCCGCCGGGTCAGGGGTGTGCGCGAGGTCAGGCGCGCAGGGCCCGGCGCGGCCGCTTCCAGCAACACAGCACGGTGTCGGTGGTCGCGATCGTCGCCACCAGGGACAGCGTGTTGCGGATCATCGCGGGGGTGTACTCGGCGGGCACCCCCGCGATGGCGTCCGCCACCACGACGACGGTGTAGCCGAGGTTGACGGCGTCGAAGACGGCGGCCGGGACGGCGATGTTCGCCGAGACGCCGGTGACGACCAGGGTGCGGCAGCCGAGGTTGCGCAGCACCGGATCGACCCCGGTGCCCGCCACCGGAGACAGGCCGTGCAGCCTGCGGACCACGATGTCCTCGTCCGCCACGGTGATCGGCGACGCGACGCGGACCGCGGCCGAGCCGCAGTGCTGCTGCACCGGGAGCCGGGCCGCGGACCGGAACAGCCGGGCGTTGCCGTTCGCTCCGCGCCCGTCGGGCCGCCGCTCCGCGACGGCGTGCATCACCTGAACGTCCGCCTCGTGCGCCGCGCCCACCAAACGGGCGATGTTGCGGAGCACGCCGGAGGAACGGGCCTGGGCCGCGAGTTCGGGCAGTGCGCTCCCGGCTCCGACGACGCCCTCCTGGCACTCGACGGTGAGCAGCACGGTGGTGGCGGGATCCAGCTGTTCGGCGAGCTCGTCCCTGGACGCCATGGCGTGTCCCTTCCTCGCTGTGCCGGGGCGCGCGAGAATAGCCGCCATTGCGCGAGGCAGGAAGCGGCGCCATGATTTCTGACACACCGTCAGAACATGGGAGGGGTATGCCGATGACCGTCACCCAGCGCCGCGGCCGGCGCATCATGATGACCCCCGAGGAGCTGGACGCCTTCCTCGCCGAGCGGCGCACCTGCCGGGTGGCCACCGTCTCGGCGGACGGCCGCCCGCACGTGAGCGCGCTGTGGTTCGCCTGGGACGGCACGTCGCTGTGGTTGTACTCGCTGATCCGCAGCCGCCGCTGGGCCGATCTGCGCCGCGACGCGCGCATCGCCGTGGTGGTCGACGACGGCGAGGAGTACGGGGAGCTCAGGGGCGTCGAACTCGCGGGCACCGCCGTGTTCGTCGGCGAGGCCCCGCGAACGGGCGCGGACTGCCCCGAACTGGCGGCGCCCGAGGCCTTGTTCGCCCGCAAGAACTTCGGCCTGGAGGCGATGCCGCACGACGGCCGGCACGCCTGGCTGCGGCTGACGCCCGATGCGATCGCCTCCTGGGACTTCAGGAAACTGTCAGCCCTCTGACCCCGCGGCCGTGCGCAGCGCGTCGACGGCCGCCCTGATGGACGGCCTGCGGTCGGCGTCGGTGCGCCACACCGCGTACACATGGCGGCGCATCCGCTGCCGTACGGGGACGAGCGCGACGCCCTCGGGCACGGGTCCCCGGCCGAGCCGGGGGGCGACGCACACACCGAGACCGGCCGCGATGAGCGCCAGCTGGGTGTGGTGTTCGCCCGCGAGGTGCGCGATCCGGGGCTCGAACCCCTTGGCGCGCAGGGTGAACACCAGCCAGTCGTGGCAGAACTCCCCCTCGGGCCAGGAGACCCACTCGTCGTCCGCGAACTCCTCCAGGTCCACCTCGTCGCGGTCCGCGAGGGGATGGCCGGCCGGCATGGCGACATCGGGCACGTCGTCGAGAAGCCGGGCCTGGCTGAGACCGCCGGGCACGGGCAGGCGCTTGTTGCTCCAGTCGAGGACCACCGCGAGATCGAGGTCGCCGCGGATGACCGCCCGGATGCCCAGTTCGGGCTCCAGCTCGCGGGTCTGCACCCGCAGGTCGGGGTGGTCGCCGCGCAGCGCGGCGACGGCGGCGGGGAACAGGCCGCGGGCAGCGGTGGGGAAGGCGCCGAGCCGCACCTCCCCCACGACCTGTCCGCGCTGCGCCTCGATGTCGGACTGCGCCAGCTCCACCTGGGACAGGATGCGCGCGGCGTGGTCGGCGAGGAGCCTGCCGGCGTCGGTCAGGCGCACCCCGCGCCCGTTCTTGGCGAGCAGTTGCTGACCGACCTCCCGCTCCAGCTTCGCCATCTGCTGGGAGACGGCCGAGGTCGTCACGTGCAGTCCGTCGGCGGCGCCGCTCACGGAACCGTGCCGGGCGAGGGCGTCGAGGGTGCGCAGGCGCTCCAGGTTCAACATGTAAGCGATACTAAGCGAATAGGTCCAAGTTTTCTCGCTTGTCCTAAGTGATCGAAGCCGGGATCGTTGAGTACATGACCACCGCCGCCCCGGCGCCTGCCTCGTCCGGCCGCGCCCGCCCGTCCCTTCCCTCCCCTGCCTCCCGCCGCCACGCCGTCGACTGGCGCATCCGGTTCGCGGTGCTCTCGACGGTCTGGGGCTTCAGCTTCCTTCTGATCAAGGTCGGCACGGGGGCCTACGCGCCGTTCCAGGTCACCTTCGGCCGGCTCTTCTTCGGCGCCGCCGTCCTGGCCGCGGCCATGGCGTTCCGGCGGGAGCGGCTGCCGCGCGGGCTGCGCACCTGGGGCCATCTCGCCGTCGCGGCATTCCTGCTCAACGCGCTGCCCTTCTCCCTCTTCGCCTACTCCGAGCTGACGATCCCCTCGACGCTCGCGGGCATCTGCAACGCCACGTCGCCGCTGTGGGGCATGGCGCTGTCCCTGGTCGCGCTGTCCGAGGACCGGCCGACCCGGCGGCGGGTGGCGGGACTGGGGATCGGGTTCCTCGGTGTGCTGACGGTCCTCGGCGTCTGGCAGGGCTTCTCGGGTCTCGACGTCCGCGGCACGGCGATGGCGCTGCTCGCCTCCCTCAGCTACCCGGTCGGCTGGATCTACGTGCGCCGTACGCTCGCGGGGTCGAGCCACTCCCATCTGTCGCTCACCGGCGCTCAGCTCGGGCTCGCCACCGTCCAACTGGGTGTCGTCACCCCGCTGTTCACCAGCGTGCCGACCTCGTTCCCCCTCGTGCCGCTGCTCGCCGTCGTCGCGCTCGGCGCGCTGGGGACGGGACTGGCGCTGCTGATGCAGTACGGGCTGGTCGCCGAGGTCGGTCCGACGACGGCGCAGATGGTCACGTACTTCATCCCGGTCATCGCCACCGCGGCCGGTGTGACACTGCTGGGCGAACAACTCGCCTGGAACACGCCCGTCGGCGCGCTGATCGTGCTGGCGGGGGCAGCACTCACGCAGAGCCGCGCCAGGAGCGCGCGTACGGCCACGGCCGCGGAGCCGGCACCGAGCCCGGAAGCGGCCCCACCGGCCCCGGCCGGCGTCGCACCGGAAGCGGCCTCGCCCGCCGTCACCCCGGCTTGCGCCGCTCAGCCGTAACTGCGCGTCGGCACCGGGCCGATCGCCGCGGCCACCGCCGCCGCGATCGGCTCGATGTCCGCCTGCGTGAGCGAGGAGACCGTGATGCGCACGCCCGGCGACGCGGACATCCGGAACCGGGCCCCGGGGGCCACGGCCCACCCGGCGTGCAGCAGCCGCGCCACCGTGCCGGTCTCGTCGGGCACGGGCACCCACACGTTCATCCCGCTGCGCCCGTTCGCCGGGACACCACGGCGCGCCAGCGCCCCGATGAGCGCATCCCGCCGTTCGCCGTACGCGCGGGCCACGGCCCGGGCGTCGACCGCCCCCGACGCCCACAGGTGGGCGACCGCGCGCTGCAGCAGCGTGCTGACCCAGCCCGGGCCGAGCCCCAGGCGCCCCAGCACCCGGTCGACGGTGATGGTGTCACCAGTGAGGACCGCGACGCGCAGATCCGGCCCGTACGCCTTGGCCGCCGAGCGCACGAAGGCCCAGTGCGCGGTGGCGCCGGCGAGGGGGTGGAGCGGCTGGTCGACGATGGCGTGCCCGTGGTCGTCCTCGACGACGAGGACCTGCGGGAACCGGCCGAGCACGGACCGCAGTTCCGCCGCTCGTGCGGCCGTCAGGACCGCGCCGGTGGGATTCTGCGCCCTGTCGGTGACGACGACGGCGCGGGCCCCGGCCGCGAGGGCCCGTTCGACGTCGGCGGGGAGCGGCCCGTCGTCGTCCAGGCCGACCGGCAGTGCCTTGAGTCCGAGGGCGGAGACCAGGTCGAGCAGACTCCCCCACCCCGGATCCTCGACCGCCACCGCGTCTCCGGCCCTCAGGTGGGCGGCCAGCACGCGCTCGATGGCGTCCAGCGCGCCGAAGGTGGCGGCGAGCGGCCCGTGGGGAACGCCGTCGGCGTCGAGGGAGGCCCTGGCCAGGCGCGCGAACTCGGCGTCGAGCGGCCCCTGGCCGTAGAGCGTCGGGTGCTCCGCGTGGTGACGGGCGGCGACGGCCAACGCCTCGTCGAGCGGCGGCAGGAGGGCGGTGTCGGGATTGCCCGCGCCGAGGTCGCGCACGCCGGGCGGCGCCTCGACCCGGATGGCGTTGCGGGGCGTGCTCGCGGGGCGCGGGCGCACTCGGCTCCCCCGCCGGCCAGCGGTCTCGATGACGCCGCGCTCGCGCAGGGTGCGGTAGGCGGCGGCCACGGTATTGGGATTGACCCCGAGGTCGGTCGCCAACTCCCGCATGGGAGGCAGCAGTTGACCCGGTTCGAGGTCGCCCGAGCCCACCGCGCGCTCGACGCTCGCGGCAATCTCCGATGCACGCCGTCCAGTGATCCGATACTCTTCTAGCACAAAATCGATTATGCACTAGTGCAATGGAGTCCCGCAATGCCGCACACCGCCCAGCCGGACACCGCCCCCGCGTACGAGCCGACCGGCCGCACGGTTCCGACCCGGGGCAGGGACCGGGCCTCGTACGACCGCGAGCTCGTCCACTCGATACTCGACAGCGCCTACGTCTGCCACCTCGGCTTCGTCCGGGACGGTGCGCCGGTCGTGCTCCCGACCCTGTACGCGCGCGTCGGCGAGACCCTGTACGTCCACGGTTCGACCGGTTCGCGGCCACTGCGGATGGCGGGCCAGGAGGACCCGGGCCTGGACGTGTGCCTGACGGTCACCCACGTCGACGGCCTGGTGCTGGCGCGCTCGGCCTTCCACCACTCCGTCAACTACCGCTCGGCGGTCATCCACGGAAAGGCGTACCAGGTCACCGACGAGGACGAGAAGCGCATGGCCCTCGACGCCCTGGTCGACCACGCGGTCACGGGCCGCTCCGCGGACTCACGGCCGGCGAACGCCAAGGAACTGGCGGCGACGGCCGTGATCCGTATCGACCTCGCCGAGGTCTCCGCCAAGTCCCGCGCGGGCGGCCCGAACGACGAGCCCGAGGACATGGCGCTCCCGCACTGGGCCGGTGTCGTCCCGGTGGCTCCGGTGTACGGCGTCCCCGTCCCGTCGGCGGACCTCGCGGAGTCGGTGGCCCTGCCGGACTACCTGGCCGCCCTCGGCTGACACGTATGGGTGCGGCGACCGGAGGCGGGGCCGCGCCGCCCCGCCCCCGTCGCTCACACCGTGGCCATCGCCCGCCTGCGGACGGCGGCGACGCGTGCCTCGGCCACCGCGAGCCCGGCCACGGCGGTCAGCAGGAGCAGGGTGCCGACGACCGTCGCCACCGTCAGGTGCTCGCCGAGCAGCGTCACCGCGATGACGGCCGCGCTGACCGGCTCCAGCAGCATGATCACGGAGACGGTGGCGGCGCGGACCACGGCCGCGCCCGCGAAGTACAGCGCGTACGCGAGCGCCGTGGGCACGGCCGCGACGTAGACGAGCAGCCACACCACCCGGACGGGGTCCGCGGTGTGCGGCAACAGCCCCTCGGCGAACGCCATGGGCAGCAGGCCGACGGCGCCGACCGCGAACGCCCACGCCGTCGTCGACAGCGAGTCGCCGCCTCCGCCCTCCCGGCCCAGCCATCGCGTCAGCAGGGTGATCGCCGCGTACCCGGCGGCGGACAGCACGGCGAGCAGGACGCCCACGGGCCGTACGGTGCCTCCCTCGCCGCCGAGCACCAGGACGCCGAGCCCGGTGAGCGCTCCGGCCACCGCGAGCGTGCCGCCGCGCCCGAGGCGCTCGCCCATGGTGAGCCGGGCGCCGACGGCGATGAGAACGGGTCCCGCGCCGAGCGTGACGACCGTGCCCACAGCGAGACCGGTCGCCTCGACGGCCGCGAAGTACGCGCTCTGGAAGAGGGTCAGCCCGACGCCGGTGCCGACGATGCGCAGATATGTGCGCCCGCGGGACTCGGCGACGGCGCAGGGGGCGGGAGCCGCCGCACGCCTGCGGGCGCGTACGGCCAGGACGCCGAGCAGCAGGAGGAGTCCGCCCGCACAGCGCCAGAAGGACAGCGAGAGGGGACCGAGGTCGCTCACCGCGAAGACGAGGGAGGCCGCCGCACCGGCGGTGCCCCAGGCGACGCCGGCGAAGACGAGATAGACGAGGCTCCGTCCGACGGGGACGCCGACAGGAGCTGCAGAGGAATTCGACACGTGACTTCTCCGTGTGGAGGACAGGGGATGAAAGGTCGCTCGGCTCCGTCACGCGGGCAGCGGCGAACCGCTCGGGAACACCCCGAGCCCGGTCCTCGTCGGGAAACGGCCGCCCGCGCTAGGCGGCAGGCGGCGGAAGTACGGTCGAATGCATGATCGCCACACTACGGCGCGGGCTGTCCGGCGGACAACTCCCCGGCTCTCCCCGCGCCGCGGGCGGCTTCCCGTCCCCCCTCGGCGACCGGTCCCGACGGCGCCTTGGGCGCCTGCGACTGGGCGATGAACGCGCCGATCAGCACCACGGCGCCGCCGGCGATCTGCGGGGCGGACAGGTGCTGGCCGAGCAGCACCCAGGCGAGCACGGTCGCGATGACCGCCTCGAGGCAGGCCACGACACCGGCCACCTGCGGGGAGAGCATGCGCACCGAGACGACGCCGGTGACGTACGCGAGCACGGTCGCGATCAGCACGATCCAGCCGAGCAGCAGTGCCGCGGGCACCTGGGTGCCGCTCATACCGGCGCTGTCCGCCAGCAGTGACCAGTCCATGCCCCAGGGCCTGGCCACGAGGGTGAGCACGGCCGCGCCGATGAGGAGGCCGTACGCGATGACGCCGAGCGGGTCGGGCGCGTCGTCGCTGTCGCCCCCCTGGTCGGACAGCACGAAGTAGCCGACCTGGCAGCACGCGGCGCCGAGCGCGAGGAGCAGGCCGAGGACGTCGAAGCTCAGCCCGGCCCACACCTCGACGACACAGGCGAGTCCCGCGGCCGCGAGGACGACGCCCACGACCGCGGCGCGGGTCACCGGACGCCGCTGCACGAAGCGGACCCAGCCGAGCACGAGGGCCGGCGCCAGGTACTCGATGAGGAGCGCGACACCGACGGGGATGCGGGAGATCGCCGCGAAGTAACAGGCCTGCACGCCCGCGACGGCCAGCAGGCCGAAGCCGGCGAGCAGCGCGGGCCTGCGCAGTACGAGGGCGCGATGACGCCAGGCCAGCGGCAGCATGACGAGGGCGGAGCCCGCCACCCGCAGCCACACCACATGGAGCGGGTCGAGCCCCGCCTCGATCAGCGGCTTGGCCGCGACTCCTGACCCACCGAAAGCGAAGGCCGACCCGAGGGCGATTCCCAGGCCGGCGCTTCTTCCCGAAGACGTGCGCATCGGGCCATCATGTCAGCGTGCGTCAGCACCGTCATCCCTGTGACACATGTCGAGACGCTGCCGCGGTCCGCTGGGCGACCAGCGCCGTGTCGACACCCGCACGGCGCAGGACGTCGGCGGCACGGCACTCGGGATCGATGACGATGCAGGCGAGCACGTCGATGCCCCGCGCCCGCAGATCGCCGCGCATCTGCGCCCGGTCCAGAGCGCCCGTCATCGCGGCGGCGGCCGGCGGAGACCAGCCGGGCACGGCGGCCGCCCGCACCAGCGGGAGCACCCCGGAGCCCTCGACCGATTTCTGCCAGCGCAGTCCGTATCCGATGCTGCGCTGCACGAGGTAGCCCAGGACGCGGGCGACCTGTGCCGCGTCGCCGACCACCGCCCGCACCTGCGCGTCCGACTCCAGGAGCGAGTGCAGCAGATGGGCCGTGTCGATCTGCCGGTCACCGTCACGCAGCGCCCTGCGGCGCGCACCTGCGACCACCGAGGCCAGCTCGACGGTGAGCGAGTCCTCGATCCCGGCACGGACGGGGGCGGGCTGCCGGGGAATCCGCGGCATGGGGTTCTGCACGGGTCCCACCTCATCAGGCGCCGACGGCCGCAGCGTCCCCGCCGGGGAGCATTTGCGCATCCCACGGAGGTTGGGCACACCTGGCCGGTTTCTCCTCCTCACGGATGAGATCGCGACAACTCCCCCTCCGGGCGGCGCGCCGCTTTGTCCCGGTCCGGCAGCCGTATCTGACGAGTCGTCAGTATTGAATGTTCGCGCAGCCGGAGCTACGTTCCGCGGCACCGTAACCCGACTGGAAGGGGTGGCCGCATGGCCGAGGTCAGCGCGGAGGCACGCATCGAGGCGCCGGCGGCGAAGGTCTGGGCCCAGCTGACGGACTTCGCCTCGTACGGCCGCTGGAACGCCACGCACACCAGTTTCCCCAGGGGCGGCCCCGAGCCGCTGGAGAGGGGGGCCACGTTCGCGGAGAACATGAAGCTGATGGGCTTCCCCGCCGAGGTGACCTGGACCGTCGAGGAGTTGGAGACGGAACGGGTGCTCGCCATCAGGGGCAAGGGGCCGATGTCCGTCGACGTCGGCACGCGCTACGAACTCGTCCCGGACGGCTCGGCGACGACGGTGCGCATCGACGGCGAGTTCACGGGCGCGGCGGTCTCCCTCATGGCCGGCAAGCTCAAGGACTCGGCCACGGCGGCGCTCAACGAGTCGCTGCGCAAGCTGGGCGGACTGGTCACCTGACCACGCGCGTGGGGCCTCGCGCGGGGCCCCACGGCGTCGGCGGGCGGTTCAGTGCTCGTCGGCGAGGATCAGGTAGAGCTTCTTGCGGGCCTCGTTGATCACGGCCACGGCCTTCTGCCGCTGCTCGGTGCTGCCCGTCTTCCAGACCTGGCCGAATGCCTCCATCAGTCCGAAGCCGGCCTGGCGGATCTCGTTGACCGTGTCCCAGTCGACGCCGCGCCCGGCCTCCTCCCACGGAGCCTCGGGCCCCGTCTCGGCCTCGGCGCGACCGGAGTCCGTGAGCGTGAACAGCTTCTTGCCGCCCTCGCTCTCGGAGACGATCAGCCCCTCGTCCTCGAGCAGCTGGAGCGTCGGGTAGACCGAGCCGGGGCTGGGCTTCCAGGCCCCGCCGCTGCGCTCGCCGATCTCCTGGATCATCTCGTAGCCGTGCATCGGCCTGTCCTTGAGCAGGGCCAGGATCGAGGCGCGCACATCACCGCGCCGCGCCCTCCCCCGGCCCCCGCCGCGCCCGCGTCCGCCGCCGAAGGGCCCGCCGAACGGAGGCCCCCAGGGCCCGAACGCCGCGCGCCGGCCCTCCCGTTCACCCCGACCCTGATGGCCGGGCCCGCAGTGCCCACGACCTCGGTCGTGTTCGCCTTCCTGACCGTTTCCATGTGAACGCATCGCTACGCTCCTTCCATCGTTGATCTGTCGCGATGCGTCAACGATATATCGGAATCTGTCGCATGACAATGCCCGGCAGGTCCAGCTCTCCCGGATTGGCCTTGGCCTGCGGCTTTACGCGGGCCCTACGGTCACGGCATGCGGATTCGAATCGTCGACGCCTTCACCGACCGCCCCTTCGCCGGCAACCCCGCCGGAGTCCTGCTGCTCGACTCCGGCGCGTTCCCCGACGACGCATGGCTCCAGAACGTGGCCAAGGAGGTGAATCTCTCCGAGACCGCCTTCGCCCACCCGCTGCCCGGCGGGGGCGAGGCGGACTGGGCGCTGCGCTGGTTCACGCCGGTCGCCGAGGTCGACATGTGCGGGCACGCCACCCTCGCCACCGCCCACGTCCTGCACAGCACCGGCGCCGCGAGCGGCACCGTGCGCTTCAGCGCACGCTGCGGCGTCCTGACCGCGACCGCCCACGACGACGCGGCCGTCACGCTCGACTTCCCCACCGCGCCGCTCACCCCCGTCCCCGTTCCCGACGGCATCGCCAAGGCACTCGGCGCCGAGGTCCTCTCCGCCCACGACACCGGCGAGCACGTCGGCGACCTGCTGGTGGAGCTGACCGACGAGGCGACGGTCCGCTCCCTGACCCCGGACTTCGCGGCCCTGGTGGCGCACTCCGGGCGGGGCGTCATCGCGACCGCGGCGGCCGCCGACCCGTCGGCGGGGTACGACTTCGTGTCACGCGGCTTCTTCCCCCGCCTCGGCATCGACGAGGACCCGGTCACGGGCAGCGCGCACACCGCGCTCGCACCGTTCTGGTCCGCACGCCAGGGCCGCGACGAGCTGACCGGACTCCAGGCGTCCGCCCGCTCCGGCCTGGTCCGCACCGCGCTGCGCGGCCGGCGCACACTGCTCACCGGCCGCGCCGTGACCGTCATCGACGGGGAGCTGCTGACGGCGCCCTGACACGGCGCGGGGCGTACGGCCGGTGCCGTACGCCCCGGGTCAGCAGCTCTCGCGCCCCGTCGGCGTGGGCAGCCAGCACACATGACCGGCCAGCAGCCCGTAGCCGACGAAGGCCACGATGTCGAGGAGCGCGTGGGCCGCCACCAAGGGACCGACTCGGCCCCAGCGGCGGTAGAGGAGCACGAAGACCACGCCCATCACCATGTTGCCGACGAATCCGCCGACCCCCTGGTAGAGGTGGTAGGAGCCGCGCAGCAGCGAACTCGCGGCCAGCGCGGCCGTGGGCGACCACCCCAACTGCCCCAGCCTGCGCAGCAGATAGCCGACGACGATCACTTCCTCCAGCACGGAGTTCTGGATCGCCGAGAGGATCAGCACCGGGTACTTCCACCACACGTCCGGCAGGGCTTCCGGCACGACGGTGAGATTGAAGCCGGCGGCGCGCGCGATGAGGTAGAAGGCCAGCCCGGCGCTTCCGATGCCCGCCGCCACGAGTGCGCCCCTGCCCAGGTCCGACCACGGGCGGCTCCGGTCGAAGCCGATCGCCCCGAGCCCGGCGCGTTCCCGGACCAGGAAGTGCGCGACGAGCAGCACGGGCACCAGAGCGGTGGTGATCCCGAAGAGCTGCCAGGCGAGATCGAGCCACGGCCGCCCCGGGGCCGCCGACGAGTTCAGCATCGCGGCCTGGTCCTTGAGCCCCCCTGGCTTCGTCAGCGACCCGACAAAGCTGATCAGGGACGAGACCGCGCTCGCGCCCAGCGACAGCGCGAGGACGAGCCACGTCTCGGACCGCAAGATCTTCTGCGGCACGTCCTCCCGGGGAAGAGATCCGGCCATGCCTCCCGGCTCCGCCTGCACAACTGCCTCCAGTTCGCCAATCCCGTCTCGTCCTCATCCTCGTCCCGCTAGGGTCTCGAATGCAGGTACGAAGATCACGCGACAGGCCGGGGGGACACACGTCATCACGATGACGCGGTCCCCTTTTTCCTTGCACACCGCACAAGGAGGGGCACCACCGCATGGGACGTCACAGCTTGCCCGACGCCGAGGCGACGGAGGGAGGCAGGTCCCGTCCAAGCGCGCGCCGTCGCACGACCGTCATCGCCACCGCTCTCGTGATCGGCGTCGCCGCCGGGGCGGGGGCGGCCGTGCAGAGCGGGCTGCTCTCCTTCGCGGGTTCCTGCCGGGACTCCGCCGTCAGGATCGATCTGGCCGCGTCCCCCGACATCGCCCCCGCCCTCGAGGAGATCGCCGAACGGGCCCGTGAGGAGGGCGTCAGGTCCGACGGCCAGTGCATGGACGTGCACGTCGTCTCCCGTGAGAACCACGAGGTGGCGGACCTGCTCGCGACGGGGTCGAACAGCCCCGACTACGAGGTCTGGCTGCCGGATTCCGAGGTCTGGGCCGAACGCGTCCGCAGCACGGGCGACGGCGTGCCGCTCACGCCCGCCGGCAACGTCGCCCGCACGCCCGTGACCCTGGCCGCCGTGCCGTCGGCCGGCGCACAGCTGGGCTGGCCCCGCAGGACGTACACCTGGGCGGAACTCACCGCCGCCGCCACGGCGACGGACGACGTGCGCCTCGGCTCGGCCGATCCGGCCCGCAGCGCCACCGGGCTGCTCGCGCTCACGAGCGTCTCCCGCTCCGCGCAACGGACGGACCCGGACGCGGACACCGGCGTGGCGGCGACGGCCAAACTGCTCTCCCAGCGGATGTCGGACACGGACACGGAGGCCGCGAGCACCCTGGCACGCGCGGACGCGGGCGAGGCCGCCGGTGACCCGGCCCGCAACCAGGCCGTGTTCCTGACGGAGCAGGCCGCGTTCGCGTACAACGCGTCGGCCGGCGAAGGCGTCCCCGACCTGCGGCTGTTCTATCCCGAGGACGGCAGCCCGATGCTGGACTACCCGTACGAGCTGGTGGACGAGACCGACCTGTCCACCGACGAGAGCCGGGCGGCCACCCGCTTCATGGCGCTGCTGGACGAGCCGCGCTCGCGCACGGCGCTCGCACGGCAGGGGTTCCGGGTGCCGGACAAGCCCGTGGACGCGCGGCTGGTCCGCGCGGCGGGCGGCCGGGCTCCTCAGCCGTTCGCGGCCGAGGGCGCGGCGGCCGATCCGCTCCCGGCCGACGCGATCCAGCAGACGCTCGGCATGTGGACCATCACCGTGCAGAGCGCCCGGCTCACGACGGTCGTCGACGTCTCGGGGTCGATGCAGACACCGGTGCCGGGGCGGGGCACCCGGACCCGGCTCGACGTCACCAGGGAGGCGCTGCAGAAGGCGCTGGACCAGTTCACACCGGAGGACGAGATCGGACTGTGGGAGTTCGCGACGGGGCTCGACGGCCCGAACGACTACCGCGAGGTCGTGCCCACGGACCCGCTCGGTCCGGGGGGCAGGCCCGGCACCCAGCGCGCCCGCCTCTCCGAGGCCTTCGACGGCCTCGCCGCCGTCCCCAACGGCGCGACCGGCCTGTACGACACCACGCTCGCGGTCTACAAGAAGGCCCAGGACACGTATGTGAAGGACAAGTTCAACGCGCTGGTGGTGCTCACCGACGGCTCGAACCAGGACCGGTTCAGCATCACGCGCAGCAATCTGATCTCCGAGCTGAACCAGCTGAGCAATCCCAACACCCCGGTGCCCATCATCGCCATCGCCATCGGTCCGGAGGCGGACCTGCAGGAGGTGGACGAGATCGCCGGGGCGACGGGCGGAGTGGGCTACGAGGTCAGTGACCCCGCGGAGATCACGTCGGTGATCCTCAAGGCGATCATGGCCGTGGGGCAGAAGGGCGGCGCGGCCGGCTGACGCCGGGCCGGCTCACGACGCCGCGCCGGGGAATCCCACGGGCCAGGTGTGCACCGGCTCCCCTTCGCGCATCAGCTCGCAGTAGCGCCGGGTGGTCGCCGCGAGCGCCGCGTCCCGTTCGAGACCGGCCTCCAGTGCCCGGTGGAAGGTGTCCGCCTGCCAGGAGGCGCCGTTCGTGCGCCGCCTGCACCGCTCCTCGATGATGCCGAGGTACCGGTCGCGGTCGGCGGGCTCGATGTTCCACGCGTCGAGACCGGCCGCTGCGAGCGGGAGCAGTTCGTCGCGCACGAGCTTGGCGACGGGGACGCGGGTGACGCCGCCGCCGCGGCCGGGGCGCGGCCACAGCAGTTCGGCGTCGATGCCGTGACGGCAGGCGGCCTCGAAGTTCTCGTGGGCGGCGGCGAAGGGCAGCCGGGTCCACACCGGCCGCGTCTCCTCGGCCAGCGCCCGCACCAGTCCGTAGTAGAAGGCCGCGTTCGCGACGACGTCGGCGACCGTGGGGCCGGCGGGCAGGACGCGGTTCTCCACCCGCAGATGCGGCACGCCGTCGACGACGGCGTACACCGGCCTGTTCCACCGGTACACGGTGCCGTTGTGCAGGACGAGCTCCTTCAGCCGGGGCACCCCGCCGTCGTCGAGCACCCGCAGGGGGTCCTCCTCGTCGCAGATCGGCAGCAACGCGGGGAAATAGCGCAGGTTCTCCTCGAAGAGGTCGTACGCGGAGTTCACCCAGCGCTCGCCGAACCAGGTGCGCGGCCGCACTCCCTGCGCCTGGAGCTCGGGCGGGCGGGTGTCGGTGGCCTGCTGGAACAGCGGCGGGCGCGACTCGCGCCACAACTCCCTGCCGAACAGGAAGGGCGAGTTGGCGCCGACGGCGACCTGGACGGCCGCCACCGCCTGCGCCGCGTTCCACACGTCGGCGAACCGGGCGGGTGTCACCTGCAGGTGCAGCTGGACCGACGTGCAGGCCGATTCCGGGGCTATCGACGACGAGGTGCAGGTCAGCCTCTCGACGCCCTCGATGTCGAGTGTGAACTCCTCGCCGCGCGCGGCCACGATCTGATCGTTGAGCAGCATGTAGCGGTCGACGTCGGAGAGATTGGAGGAGACGAGGTCGTGCTGCCGCAGGGTGGGCAGAATTCCGATCATCACGAGCCCGGAGCCCACTTCGGCGGCCCTGCGGTCGGCATATCCCAGACCGGTCCGCAACTCCTCCGCCAATTGATCGAAAACGTGCCCGTCCAGCCGGTGCGGAACGATGTTTACTTCCAGGTTGAACATTCCCAGTTCGGTCTGGAAATCAGGACTCGCGATGCGGGAGAGTACTTCCGCATTCATCATCCTCGGCGTCCCGTCCGCATCCGCGAGATTCAGCTCTATCTCCAGCCCCATGAGATTCCTGGGCCGGTCGAACCTCTTCTCCGCCAGCAGCCGCCCCAGTCCTGCCAGGCACTGCTGAAGCTTGCGCCGGTACCGTTGACGATCGGACAGGTCGAACCCGCCTGCCACGACCTTCTCCCCCATCGAAGCGTCCCTCCTCGAGTGGGCAGCCACGCAGCGTGGGCCGCTCGCGTCACGGACGATAATGCCCAGACTCTCTGATCCGTAACGCCCGCGCGGCAGGTCCGCTCCCGATAGTCTGGAGTCAGTACGCACGGGGCACATTCGCCAGGCACTTCCCGCCGTGTGATGCGACGGTCACTTTCCGGATCCGGCCGGAGCGGAAACGCCGTACGGATTCGGCCTACCACTCCGCGGAAGAAACTGCAGGCCAGGCCCTCACCTCCCCGGAAAACACGCCGGAAAGCCAGGCTCGGCGGGTCCGGTATTCGCCTTGCGAAAAATCACCACGCAAGCTAGCGGAAACAATCACTGAACACGGGTCGTATAAACTCTGCGGATGGGCCGGGATTCGGCGCCAGGTGGTCTTTCCGGCCCCGCGCGGCCCGTACGCCGACAGTGCCGTCTGCATCTCCCCGCATCACCGTGTCTCTTGAGTGAGAGGCGACCCATCATGCCGCTGCATGTTCCCCCGGCCCCCGTGCCCGCCCTGCGCAGCGTTCTCGCAGCACTCGGTTCCCCCACGGCCGTCCGTGAGGCTCCGACACCCGCTCTCAGGTCCGTCCAGGGACCTCTGAGCCCCGAACTGCCCCTTCCGGTCCATGTCCTGGACCGTGTCGTCCCGACCGCAGGCGCCCCGTACACCCGGCTCGCCGGCTGGCGCTTCCTGATCCGCAACGGCGATCGTGCCGTGGCCGCGGCGGACACGAGACTGACGCCTGACGGCTGGGCCTTCTCCCACTTCTTCGAAGGGCCCTATCTCGGTTCCACGGAACGTGCGCTGCGCCAGGCAGAGGCGATGGGAGCACCTTTCCAGCCGCGCCTGCTGTCCGTACCGGAGCTGTACATGCTCACGCTCTGGCTGCACCGCGACATCGAGGCCGACGCGTCCGCCGGCACTCTTCAGCCGACCGACGTTCTGGTGCCGCTGGCACCGGCCCCGCCCGGCATCGCGGCTCACCGGCCGCACCAGGTCGCCGATCTGCTGCCCGTGCTGACCCTGCGGCTGACACCGCAGCCCCTGTTCGACTCACCGGCCGCCTGACCTCGCACCCGCCAGTACGCCCCGCGACCGGACGGTCGCGGGGCGTACTGGCGAGCAGCGTATGGCCCGGCCGGACTAGCCCTGCCGGGCCACTTCGAACCACCCGAAAGGACAGGCCGGTTGCGCTGAACCGCTCGCGCGGGTGATGCGTCATGAATCAGTAGGAAGAGCTGCTGTGAAATCCCTGCGGATCGACGCCCGTGGGGGAACACTGGGACCGGACCGACACAGACGGGGGGCGGCCATGAACAGCTCATCGAGCCGCAGGACACTCACCACATCGCAGGGAAAGAACCCATCCATGTGCCAGCACCAGCCAGCCTGTCCCACGCCCGACTCAGCCGACCGGGAGGCGGCGCGTCTGGTGGCACACCACCCGGAGCAGGGCTGGAGCCTCCTGTGCAACGGTGTGCTCCTCTTCGAGGACACCGGCGAACTGCTGCCCGACGGGCAGATCATCGCCCCGCACCGGCCGCGTGAGACCGGCCAGGTGATGACCGCCGCGTAGAGCGGTCGCCGAGACGACCGGGGGCCGGCCGGAGAGTTCTCCGTACCGGCCCCGACCCATGCGCGCCGCGCGCCGGGCGTCAGTTGTCGTACTCGTCCAGCGGCGGGCAGGAGCAGACCAGGTTGCGGTCGCCGAAGGCGCCGTCGATACGGCGGACCGGCGGCCAGTACTTGTCCGCAGCGCTCACACCCGCCGGGAAGACGGCCTCGTCACGGCTGTAGGCGTGATTCCACTCGCCGCCGAGGGCGGCCGCGGTGTGCGGGGCGTTGCGCAGCGGGTTGTCGTCCGCGGGCCATGCGCCCGACGCCACCTTCTCGATCTCGGCACGGATCGCGATCATCGTGTCGCAGAAGCGGTCGAGTTCGGTCAGGTCCTCGCTCTCCGTCGGCTCGATCATCAGCGTGCCGGCCACCGGGAACGACATGGTCGGCGCGTGGAAGCCGTAGTCGATCAGGCGCTTGGCGATGTCGTCGACGCTCACACCGGTCGCCTTCGACAGCGGCCGCAGGTCGACGATGCACTCGTGGGCGACCAGACCCGCCGGCCCGGTGTACAGGACCGGGTAGTGCGGCTCCAGGCGCTTGGCGATGTAGTTCGCCGCGAGAACGGCCACCTGCGTGGCCCGCTTGAGACCCTCGCCGCCCATGAGACGGACGTACGCCCAGGAGATCGGCAGGATGCCCGCCGAGCCCCACGGGGCGGCCGAGATCGGGCCGACGCCCGTCTCGGGGCCCGCGGCCGGCTGCAGCGGGTGGTTCGGCAGGTAGGGCGCGAGGTGCGCGCGCACGCCGACCGGGCCGACGCCGGGACCGCCGCCGCCGTGCGGGATGCAGAAGGTCTTGTGCAGGTTCAGGTGCGAGACGTCGCCGCCGAACCTGCCCGGCTTGGCGAGACCGACCAGTGCGTTGAGGTTGGCGCCGTCCACGTAGACCTGGCCGCCCGCGTCGTGCACCTGGGCGCAGATGTCGGCCACGTGCTCCTCGAACACGCCGTGCGTCGAGGGGTAGGTGATCATCAGCACGGCGAGCTCGTCGCGGTACTGCTCGATCTTGGCGCGCAGGTCCTCGATGTCCACCTCGCCGTCGTCGGCGGTCTTCACGACGACGACCTTCATGCCGGCCATCACGGCGCTGGCGGCGTTGGTGCCGTGCGCGGAGGACGGGATCAGGCACACGGTGCGCTGCTCGTCGCCGCCTGCACGGTGGTACGCGCGCACGGCGAGCAGACCGGCCAGCTCGCCCTGGGACCCGGCGTTGGGCTGGATCGAGACCTTGTCGTAGCCGGTGACCTCGGCGAGACGGTCCTCCAGCTCGTGGATGAGCGTCAGGTAGCCCTCGGCCTGCTCGACGGGCGCGAAGGGGTGGATCTGGCCGAACTCCGGCCAGGTGACCGGCTCCATCTCCGTCGTCGCGTTCAGCTTCATCGTGCAGGAGCCGAGCGGGATCATGCCGCGGTCCAGCGCGTAGTCCCGGTCGGCGAGCCTGCGCAGGTAGCGCAGCATCGCGGTCTCGGAGCGGTGCTGGTGGAAGACCGGGTGGGTGAGGTACTCGTCGGAGCGCAGCAGCGCGGCCGGCAGGCCGTCGGTGCTCGCCGCGTCCAGCGCCTCGACGTCGCCCTGGACTCCGAAGGCGGACCACACGGCCGTCAGCTGGTCGCGGCCGGTGGTCTCGTCGCAGGCGACGGAGACGTGGTCGGCGTCCACGAGGTGCAGGTTGACCCCGCCCTCGCGCGCGGCGGCGACGACGTCGGCGGCCTTGCCGGGCACGCGCAGCGTGAGCGTGTCGAAGAACGCGCCGTGCACGACCTCGACGCCGCCGGCCCGCAGCCCGTCGGCGAGGACGGTGGCGTAGCGGTGGGTGCGCTCCGCGATGCCGCGCAGACCGTCGGGGCCGTGGTAGACGGCGTACATGCCCGCCATGACGGCGAGCAGCACCTGCGCGGTGCAGATGTTGCTGGTGGCCTTCTCGCGGCGGATGTGCTGCTCACGGGTCTGGAGCGCGAGCCGGTAGGCCTTGTTGCCGTCCGCGTCCACGGAGACGCCGACGAGGCGGCCGGGCAGGCTGCGGGCGAACGTGTCGCGCACCGCCATGTAGCCCGCGTGCGGGCCGCCGAAGCCCATGGGGACGCCGAAGCGCTGGGTCGTGCCGACGGCGATGTCCGCGCCGAGCTCGCCGGGCGAGGTCAGCAGGGTGAGGGCCAGCAGGTCGGCGGCGACGGTGACGATCGCGCCGAGCTCGTGCGCCTGCTCGATGACCGGCTTCAGGTCCCGTACGGCGCCGGAGGCGCCCGGGTACTGGAGCAGCACGCCGAAGACGCCGCGCTCGGCGATCTCGGCGGGGATGCCCTCGCTGAGGTCGGCGGTGACGACCTCGACGCCGGTGGGCTCGGCGCGGGTCTCGATCACGGCGATGGTCTGCGGCAGGGCGTCGGCGTCGATCAGGAAGACCCCGTCCTTGACCTTGCCGACCCGGCGGGCGAGTGACATGGCCTCGGCGGCCGCGGTGCCCTCGTCCAGCAGGGAGGCGCCGGAAGTGGGCAGGCCGGTGAGATCGGCGACGACGGTCTGGAAGTTCAGGAGGGCCTCGAGCCGCCCCTGGGAGATCTCCGGCTGGTACGGCGTGTACGCGGTGTACCAGGCCGGGTTCTCCATGACGTTGCGCAGGATGACCGGCGGCGTGAAGGTGCCGTAGTACCCGAGGCCGATCATGGGCGCGAGCACCTGGTTGCGGTCCGCGAGCGAACGCAGCTCGGCGAGGACATCGGCCTCGGTGCGGGCGTCGGGGAGGTTCAGCGCCTCGGCGCTCTTGATCACATCCGGCACCGCGGCGGCGGTCAGCTCGTCGAGCGATCCGTACCCCACCTGCGCGAGCATCTTCGCCTGGGCAGCGGCGTCGGGGCCGATGTGTCGCTGCTCGAAGGGTGTGCCTCGCTCCAGCTGGGAGAGCGGAATGCGGTTGGCGGTCATGTGGGAGGCCTCCTGGTCTTATGCGACCTACGAGGGGCATCGCGGCGCGGATGCCCGGACGGCCTCCCCCTCTGTCATCTCGAACCTGAGAGCTTCACCGGGCGCCATGGAGCGACGCGCCGGCTTTCACCGTCGGTGAGAGCGGATGCCGTCCGACGCCCGCCCTGCTTTCCAGAGTGACCTCGTCCGTGCGGTACAGGGGCCTGAGAGATTCCGGGGAGGATTTGCTCCTTCGGCGCCGCCGGTGGGATCACCGGTGGACTCTCCCGCACAGGGTCAACAGCCGATTGCCAGGGTACCAGCGCGTTCCTATGAAGAACCTTCAAGTGGCCGTCACCCGGGATGTGCCCTTTTGTAGTGACAGTGAGCAGTTGCGACCCATTGGAGGGACCGTGCAGACCGATATCGATCCGCGCAGCCTGATAGGCCGCAAGGCGTTCGACCGCGACGGCCACAAGATCGGCACCGTCGACGAGGTCTACCTGGACGACGCCACGGGCGAGCCCGAGTGGGCCGCCGTACGCACGGGACTGTTCAGCCGGGACGCCTTCGTGCCCCTGGAGCCGAGCGAACTCGTCGACAACGCACTCCACGTCCCCTACGAGCGCGCCCTGATCAAGGACGCACCCGACTTCGGTGTCGGCCGCCATCTCTCCCCCGAGCAGGAGCTTCAGCTCTATCACCACTACGGCCTCGACCTCTCGGCTCCCCCGACGCCTGCCCCGTCCGCCGGCGACCGCTCCTTCGGCAAGGTCACGGGCCAGGAGGACTGACGCCGGCCCCTCCCGCCTCAGCCCCCCGCCGGGGCCTCATGTCCCGCATCGAACATCCCGCATCGAACGCCATGCTTCGTGGCCCCGTCAGGAGCACTGACGCAGGTCCCTCCCCTCAGCCCCCGGCTGGGCCCGCGAGCCGTGGCATCCGGACGCGGGCCCTCCGACCGTCCTGCCCGGTGAATACCCGTCCGCTCCCGACGAGCCCCCGCGGTCTGTGGGCTCCCCCGGCCGTCACGTACTCGGCGCCACCGGGTGTTCGTCGCCGGCCGTTACGGACGCGCTCCCCTCCGCCGGCCCGGGCGGAGGGGATCCCGGCGCCTCGGGCCCCGGCCGAGCGATCGCCTGAGAGGACCCTGTGGCCGCCCCATCCGACGCGGCCGCGTCCCTGCCGGGCCCATCGGCCCCGCGTGCCGGCTCCCCCGAGGCAACCGTCTCCGGCACGGCCCCATCGGCCCCCGCCGCCGGCCCACTCGAGGCGACCGCCTCCTCCCCGGACGCATCGGTCCGCGGAGAGTCCGCCGGCACCAGCGGCAGCGGGTCCGACGGCTGGAGGTCGTCGTCGTCCACCCGGAACGTGCGCACGCGTCCCGGCGCCGATCCCGGCTCCTCGAAGCGCACGGTCACGCGCCCCACGCCGCTCCCCTGCACCCAGCCCGCCCCGTACACGGCATGCCGGACGTCCTGCCCCGCGGACCAGTGCCGCGCGATGGGCCCGGCCGGCCCGGGCTCCACCGGCGCCTCCTCGCGCTCGGCCCCCTCCGGCGGCTCACCGGCTTCGACCGACGACACGGCCGAGGCCGCAGCCTCCTCGGCCGCGGCCTGCGCGAAAAGGTCCTCCTGCGTGTAGTCGGCCAGCCCCGTGACCCCGACCCCGAGCAGCCGTACACCGCCCGTGGTGTCCACGGACTCCAGCAGCCGGCCTGCGGCCTCCCGCACCACGGCCGGGTCGTCGGTCGGCCCCCTGAGCGTCTCCGAGCGTGTGAGCGTCGAGAAGTCGTAGCGCCGGACCTTGAGGACGATCGTCCGGCCGGAGTGCCCGCCCGCCCGCAGCCGCTGCACGCAGCGCTCGGCGAGCCGCTCCACCTCGATCCGCACCCGCACCCGGTCGTGCAGGTCCACGTCGAAGGTGTCCTCCACCGACACCGACTTCGCGTCCCGCTCGGCGACCACCGGCCGGTCGTCGTGCCCGAGCGCCATACGGAACAGCGCGGTGCCGTGGGCCCTGCCCAGCAGGCGTACGAGCTCGTCCTCGCCTGCCTCCGCGAGGTCGGCGACCGTGGTCATCCCCGCGCGGCGCAGATGCTCGCCCGTCGCTGGGCCCACGCCGGGCAGTGTCCGCACGGACAGGGGCCCGAGCAGCTCTCTTTCGGTGCCGGGCTCTATCAGGACGAGACCGTCCGGCTTCGCCTGCTCGGAGGCGATCTTCGCCAGCATCTTGGAGCCGGCCAGGCCGACGGACCCGGTCAGCCCCGTCATCGCCCTGATGTCGGCCCGCAGCCGCTCTCCCGTCGCACGGGCCGAGGCCGAGTCGTCGGCGGCACCGCCCGCCTCCAGGTCGACGAAGGCCTCGTCCAGACTGAGCGGCTCCACGAGCGGCGACAGCCGCCCCAGCAGCTCCATGACCTGCTCGCTGACCGAGCGGTAGAGCGAGAACCGCGGCACCAGGTACGCCGCGTTCGGCGCGAGCCGTCTGGCCTGCGCCATCGGCATCGCCGAGTGCACGCCGAAACGCCTCGCCTCGTACGACGCGGTGGCGACCACTCCACGCGGCCCGAGCCCCCCGACCACCACGGCCTTCCCGCGCAACGAAGGCTTCGCCGCCTGCTCGGCAGCGGCGTAGAAGGCATCCATGTCCAGATGCAGGATCGTCGGCGCGGATCTCACACCATCGATGCTGCCCTACACCACTGACAACGTCGCCGCGCGAACGGCGCGGCGACGCCCGTCCGGCTGGTGCCGCCGGGGCGCGGCACCCGGGATCACCCCGCGCGGTCGCGCCTGCGCCTCGCCAGTTCGTCGGCGGGGTTGTTGCCGATCAGGGTCTCGCCCGTGTCGACCCGTTCTCCGTGCAGCTGCGAAAGGGCCGCCTCGACGTCGCGCCACACGACGCCCACCGCGATCCCGAAGACGCCCTGACCGCCCTGGAGCAGGTCGACGACCTCGTCGGGCGACGAGCACTCGTACACCGTCGCCCCGTCGCTCATCAGCGTCATCCGCTCGAGGTCGCGAAAGCCCCGGGCACGCAGATGCTGGACGGCGGCGCGGATGTTCTGCAGCGCGACGCCGGTGTCCAGGAACCGCTTGACGATCTTGAGGACGACCACGTCCCGGAAGCTGTAGAGCCGCTGCGTGCCCGATCCGTACGCCGGCCGCACGCTCGGCTCCACGAGGCCCGTACGGGCCCAGTAGTCGAGCTGCCGGTAGGTGATCCCCGCTGCCGCGCACGCGGTCGGACCGCGGTATCCGATGGTGTCCGTGGAGGGGTCGGCCGCGCTGTCGCGCAGCGGATACGGCCCGCCTTCCACCGGACTGATTCCGGGGCCGCCCCCAGCCGTACTGTCGCCGCTGCTTCTCACGCCGACCTCCGTCCTTGACCTGCCACCTCGAAGGTAGGGAGTCACCAGGGGTGCGTCAACGATCGCCACACTCGGCACGCCGAGTGATAATCACCCTGAGAGTGGTTTCTCGTGCCCCGATCCGGGGAAAGGCTACTCGAATGCACCGATGCCGCCGGTCGGGTGCTCACCCCCGCGACGGCCTCACTGGCTGCTGGAACCGAAGTCCTCCGGCGAGATCTGGTCGAGGAACTCGCGGAACTTCTCCACCTCGTCCTCCTGCTCGTCCGGGATGGCGATCCCCGCGTCGTCGAGCACACCGTCACTGCCGTAGATCGGGGTCCCGGTGCGCAGGGCGAGCGCTATGGCGTCGGACGGCCTGGCGCTCACCTCGACACCGCTGGCGAAGACCAGCTCCGCGTAGAACACGCCCTCGCGCAGGTCGGTGATGCGGACCTCGGTGAGCTCCTGGCCCACCGCGTCGAGGACGTCCTTGAACAGGTCGTGCGTCAAGGGCCTGGCGGGGGCCATCCCCTGCTGCGCGAAGGCGATCGCGGTCGCCTCCCCCGGTCCGATCCAAATGGGGAGGTACCGATCGCCTCCCACTTCACGCAGGAGCACGATCGGTTGGTTCGAGGGCATTTCGACCCGGACACCCACAACGTCGAGCTCGTTCACACAGCAACCCTAGGACGTGCGGATGAGGTTTGGGTAGTCGGGCTGGGCCAAGATCAGTGCAGCCGCACTCCGAGGGCGCTCTGGACCAGGGCCGCGTGCAGTCTCACGGACAGCGCGGCCAGCTCTCTCGTGGTGGCCTCCGCATGCGCTCTGGTCTGCGGATTACGGTGTCTGCGCAGCGGCGTCACGATCTGCTCGACCAGCCCGGCGTCCCGGTCGGCGGACGCCTTCATCGCCCGCAGGTGCCGTGGCTCGAGTCCGAATCTGCCGAGCTCGCAGACGAGCCGGGCAACCGTCACCGACCCGGCGTCGTAACCGCCGCTCGCATCGGCCGTGAGCAGCCCGTACGACTCCCACTCGGCCAGGTCCTCCTCGCCCACCTCGGCGGCGGCCAGGAGCTCGGCCCGGCCGAGCCGCCGGGCGGTACGGCGATCGCTCTCGGCCCCGTCACCGCCCTCGAACAGCTCGCGCTGGGCCCCCTGGACGGGCAGCTGGATCTGCTCGCCTCGCTCGAGGGCGTCCAGCTGCTCACGGATGACCTTGAGGGGAAGGTAGTGGTCGCGCTGCATGCGCAGGACGAGGGCCAGGCGCTCGACGTCCTGGACACTGAACTTGCGGTACCCCGACGGGGACCGGCGCGGCTCGACGAGCCCCTCGGCCTCCAGGAAACGGATCTTGGAGATCGTCACCTCGGGGAACTCGTCGCGCAGCCGGGCCAGCACCGCGCCGATGCTCATCAGCCGGTCGCCCGGGCCGGCGGTGCCGTGTCCGGCACCGCCCGTCGGTGTACGCAGCATGTACCTTCCCTGTGGGAGTCCCCCCGGACGGAGTCTGGGGAAACGGTCACACGCCCCGCTGGCTCGCGTAGAACACCAGCCGGTACTTGCCGATCTGGACCTCGTCACCGTTCGCCAGGACCACCGCATCGATCCGCTCGCGGTTCACATACGTGCCGTTGAGGCTGCCGACGTCGGAGACGCTGAAGCTGCCGTCCGGGCCTCGGCGGAACTCCACGTGGCGGCGCGAGACCGTCACGTCGTCGAGGAAGATGTCGCTCTGCGGGTGGCGGCCCGCGGTCGTCAGGTCACCGTCCAACAGGAAGCGGCTGCCCGAGTTCGGGCCGCGGCGCACCACCAGGAGGGCGGAGCCGAGCGGCAGGGCGTCGACCGCCGCCTGAGCCTCGGGCGACAGCGAGGGCAGGGCGGTCTGCCCGGTGACCTCGGAGTCGTACGCCTCGATCCCGGAGATCGAGATGGTCGACGTCGTCTCGGAGGCGCGCTCGGCCGGAGCACCACCGCGAAGCGGCGCACCGCAGTTGGAGCAGAACCGACCGGCCTCGGTGTTCCGGTGGCCGCACCTCGTACAAACCGGCAGACCCGCCATGGAGGGATCCTCCTGCCGCGGTTGTCCCGCGTGGGGATTGGTCGCATACGGATCGGGGGCAAACCCTCCACCCGCACTTGAGGTTGATGGTTCCCCGAAACCTATGCGCCCGGCACCGGCAGGGTCAACAGACGACGCGCCCTGTCCGCCCGAATTGTCGCCACCGGCGACCTCGTCGCGGAACAGCGGCCGCTCGGCGCCCTGCTCCTCGCCCTGGCCGTGGCGCGGCGCGCGATGGCGGGCGTTGCCGTCCTCGCGTGCACTCTTGCCGAACAACTTCCCAAACAACTTCACGGGCGTTTCCCCTTGACCGAAATAGACCCGCCCGTGGGGCAGGACGAATCCTGAACGAACACACCTGCCGACCCGGACATCTTCACAACGTCCGTAACCACCGGACAGTTTCCACCACGCACCACCGATCCGGTGCGTCGCCCCCCTGCAATCTTCCGCCCTGGCCCGGCAGACTCCATGCTCCCCCGTTTCACTGGGATGACGACCGAGCGTAGTCAGGCCGCTCCGCCGGTCGCAAGGCGTCGACGATGATCTTCTCCGAACGCTCCACGGTCGCCGTGGCCTGCTCCTTCTCCAGTGTCTGCACCACACCGCCGGGGATGTTCAGCGCGGGCTCCAGGTCCTGCGGCTTGCCGATGACCTTGAAGGTGTACGGCGCGCTGACGCGCTTCCCGTCGACCTCTATGTCGCCCGCCGTACCGGAGAAGAACGTGTCCGCGACGACCCTGACCCCGTTGACCTGGATCGCCTCCGCGCCGGCGGCCCGCAGCTCCTGGATCGCGTCGAGGAGCATGTCGGGCTCCACCGTGCCCGACGGGTCCCCGATGGTCAGCGTGATGCCGGGACCCTGCGCGGCCACCGTGCCGGCGAGGATCCCGAGCTGCTGCTCCTTCTGGAGCGTCTGCTTGCGCGCCTCCTCGGCCTGGTCGGAACTGTTCTCCAGCTCGGTGCGCTGGTCCTCCAGGCGCTGCTTCTCGTCCTCCAGGCGCTGCGATCGGTTGTCGAGCTCGTCGAGGATGCGCACCAGGTCCTCCTGGCGCGCCCCCCGCAACGCGCTCTCGTCGCTGTTCGAACGCACCTGGATGGCCAGACCCAGACCGAGTACGAACAGCAGCAGCGCGACGATGAGTTGGGCGCGCGTCACCCGAGGCGGCCACACGGCGGCACGCAGCCGCTGCCGTCCTGTCTGCGAGGGACTCTCGTCCGCGGGGGGATCGGGCTGCTGCGCCGGCGGCGGGGCGAGCGGCGGCAGCGGCTCGCGCCGGGGCTCCGGCGAACTGTGGTGGGGCTTCTCTTCGCTGTTCATGTTCGTCACGCCCGGAAGACATGCCGACGGATCGCGGCGGCGTTGGAGAAGATCCGGATACCGAGGACGACGACGACGCCGGTCGACAACTGCGCACCGACGCCGAGCTTGTCGCCGAGAAAGACGATCAGCGCGGCCACGACCACGTTCGACAGGAAGGAGACGACGAAGACCTTGTCGACGAAGATCCCGTCGAGCATGGCCCGCAGACCGCCGAACACCGCGTCCAGGGCGGCGACGACCGCGATCGGGAGGTAAGGCTCGACCACCGCCGGCACCTCGGGCCGGATCAACAGTCCGACCACGACTCCGACGACGAGGCCCAGTACGGCGATCACGATGTGCCCTTCCCTGTGTCTGCCGTCCCCGGCCCGCTGCCCCGGTCGGCGTCGGCGGTCATCGGCACTGCTGTACGTACGATCAAGCTGGGGGCCGCGGGCAACCGCACCGTCTGCTCGTCGGAAATGCTGGAGCGGATACCGAAGTTCTCCTTCAACGCGTGCAGATACTGCCCGTCGGCGCTGTCCTGGAACGCGGTGCTCAGCTTGTTCCCGTCCCCCACCGCGAGCACCGTGTACGGCGGTACCAGCGGCCTGTTGTCGACCAGTATGGCGTCGCCCGCGGCGCGGATCGCCGACAGGGCCGTCAGTCGCTGACCGTTGATGGCGACGGCCTCGGCTCCCGACTCCCACAGCCCGTTGACGACGCGCTGCATGTCGCGGTCGCGGACCCGGCCCGTGTCGGAGAACCCGCTGCTCTCACGCGGCCCGTCTCCGCCCTGGTCGGTGCCCTTGGCGTCGTCCACGACGAGTTTCACGCCCGGCCCGGACACCTCCGTGGCACCGGCCAGCAGGCCCACGAGCGCGCCCTGGTCGCCGCCCTGGGTGTTGAGGGCCCTGCGCTGGCGCTCCTGGACGTCGTCGCGGAGCGCGTCGACGCTCTCCTCCAGATCGTCCACGGACTCGGTCTGCGCCTGGACGCGGTCGATCAGCTCCTCGCGCTCCTTCGCCAGCACCGGTGCCGATACCCGCGCCTCGGCGGCACCCACGGTGACGATGACGGCCGCCAGCACCAGGCCGGCGGCGAGCCCGAGCTTGGCGCGCAGCGTCCGGGGCAGTCCCCCGCGCTCGGCCCGGCGCGCGGCCGCTTCCGCGTACCCGTCGTCGAGGCTGTGCTCCATCACGTTCGTCAGCAGCGACATCGACGCATCGGGACGCGCGGGCGGAGAACCTGTGCTCCGAACGGGGGGCTGCTGCGACATGCCGCACATCGTCGCATGTCGCAGCCGCTACCGCCGAATGGCCCCACCGGTGTGCCGGACACCGCCCCGGAAAGGCGGGCGGCACACCGGCGGGCGCCTCACCGACCCGCGCTGTCCACGACCGACGCCCATTCGTCGAGCAGGGCCTGCGCGGAGGCGTCGTCGGGTCCCTCCGCCCACAGATGGGTGACCGCCTCGGCCGGGTCGGGCAGGACCATCACCCAGCGCCCGTCGGCCTCCACGACCCGCACCCCGTCCGTGGTGTCGACATGTCGATCGCCCGCCGCCTCGACGACCCGGCGCATCACCAGACCCTTGACGGCCCACGGCGTGGCCAGATCCCGCTTGAGCACATGCGCCCGCGGAATCCGGGCGTCGATCTGGCTCAGCGTGAGCTGCGTACGGGCCACCAGCCCCACGAGCCGCACGAACGCGGCGGTGCCGTCGAAGACGCTGCTGAACTCCGGCACGATGAAGCCGCCGCGGCCGTCACCGCCGAAGATCGTGCTCTCCTCCCGGCCCACACGGGTCAGGTCGTCCGGCGACGTCGTCGTCCACTCCACCTGGGTCCCGTGGTACGCCGCGACCTGCTCGGCGATCCTCGTCGTGGTCACCGGCAGGGCGACCCGGCCGCTGCGCCGCTCGGCGGCCACGAGGTCCAGCAGGACCAGCAGTGCCCGGTCGTCCTCGACGATCCGCCCGCGCTCGTCGACGAGGGACAGCCGCTCACCGACGGGGTCGAAGCGGACACCGAACGCGGCCCTCGCGGAGGCGACGATCTCACCGAGCCGCACGAGCCCCGACCTGCGCGTGTCCGCGGACTCGGTCGGCCGGGACTCGTCCAGACCCGGGTTGATCGTCAGCGCGTCGACACCGAGGCGGCCGAGGAGGCTCGGCAGAACGAGGCCGGCGCTGCCGTTGGACGCGTCGATGACCACCTTGAGCCCGGACTCGGCGATCCCCGACGTGTCCACGTTGCGCAGCAGGGAGCCCGTGTACGAGTCGAACACACTCGACGGGAAGTGCAGGTCACCGATCTCGCCGGGGAACGCACGACGGTATTCCTGGCGCGCGTACACCCGGTCCAGCTTCCGCTGGCCGCCCTGGGACAGGTCGGCACCGCGTTCGTCGAAGAACATGATGTCGACGGAGTCCGGCACGCCCGGGGACGTGCGGATCATGATGCCGCCCGCGCTGCCCCTGGCCGTCTGCTGCCGCGCCACGGGCAACGGCACGTTCTCGAGGTCCCGGACGTCGATGGCACTGGCCTGGAGCGCGGAGATGACCGCCCGCTTCAGGGCACGTGCACCACGGGAGTGGTCACGGGCCGTGGTGACGGTGGCACCCTTCTTGAGCGTCGTCGCGTACGCCCCGGCGAGGCGCACCGCGAGCTCGGGGGTGATCTCCACGTTCAGGATGCCGGTGACACCCCTGGCGCCGAACAGATGCGCCTGCCCACGGGACTCCCAGATGACCGAGGTGTTGACGAACGCGCCGGCCTCGATGGTCTTGAACGGATAGACCCGCACATTGCCCTGAACAATCGATTCCTCACCGACCAGGCATTCGTCACCGATCACCGCGCCGTCCTCGATGCGCGCGGCGCGCATGATGTCGGTGTTCTTGCCGATGACGCAGCCTCGCAGGTTGGCCTGCTGCCCGATGTAGACGTTGTCGTGGACCACGGCCTTGTGGAGGAACGCCCCGGACTTCACGACGACGTTGGAGCCCACGACCGTGTGCTCGCGGATCTCGGCGCCGGCTTCGACCTTGGCATAGTCCCCGATGTACAGAGGCCCCCGTAGCACCGCGTCGGGATGCACCTCGGCCCCTTCGGCGACCCACACGCCGGGAGAGATCTCGAACCCGTCGAGCTCGACGTCGACCTTCCGCTCCAGAACGTCGGCCTGCGCCTTCACATAGCTCTCGTGCGTGCCGACGTCCTCCCAGTAGCCCTCGGCGACATAGCCGTAGATCGGCTTGCCTTCCTTCATGAGCTGCGGGAAGACGTCCCCCGACCAGTCGACGGGCACATCGGCCTCGACGTAGTCGAAGACCTCGGGCTCCATGACGTAAATGCCCGTGTTCACGGTGTCCGAGAAGACCTGCCCCCAGGTCGGCTTCTCGAGGAACCGCTCGACCTTTCCCTCCTCGTCGACGATGGTGATGCCGAATTCCAGAGGGTTGGGCACCCGTGTCAGACAGACGGTGACAAGGGCGCCCTTCTCCTTGTGGAAGGAGATCAGGTCGGTGAGGTCGAAATCGGTGAGGGCATCCCCGGAAATGACGAGGAACGCGTCGTCCTTCAGCGCTTCCTCGGCATTCTTCACACTCCCCGCAGTGCCGAGTGGCTTCTCCTCGTTGGCATAGGTGAGCTCCATTCCGAGCTCTTCGCCGTCACCGAAGTAGTTCCTGACGAGTGAGGCGAGAAACTGCACGGTAACGACGGTCTCGGTGAGCCCGTGCCGCTTGAGCAGCCGCAGTACATGCTCCATGATCGGCCGGTTCGCCACCGGCAGGAGCGGCTTGGGCATGCTCGAGGTCATGGGGCGAAGTCGCGTTCCTTCGCCACCAGCCATCACGACGGCCTTCATGTCGGAAGCGTCCTCCTTGAAGAGATGACGGTCCAGCCGACTTCAACAAACCCTCAGGTGCATCCACGGCCGGCGACACTGCCGGTCACCGTGTCTTCGGGGTCAATCGGCCTCTGCGTCCGCCTTGACGAGTCGGCGGACCTGAACCACATAGAGGATCCCTGCCCACCAATACAGAGTTGTACCCCATCCGGCGAACGCCCATCCGAAAATCGCGGCCAGTGACGCAAGCCATCCCGTTCCGTCACTCAGGAGCAGCAAGGGGAAGGCATACATGAGGTTGAAGGTGGCCGCCTTGCCCAGGAAGTTCACCTGCGGCGGTGGATAACCGTGCCTTCGGAGGATGTACACCATCACCAGCAGCATCAGTTCCCGGGCGAGAAGTGCAGCGGTCAACCAGACCGGGAGAATCTCGCGCCAGGTCAGTCCCACGAGAGTGGAGAGGATGTAGAGCCGGTCCGCGGCGGGGTCGAGGATGCGGCCGAGGCTGCTGACCTGGTTCCACCGGCGGGCGAGCTTCCCGTCGAGATAGTCGCTCACTCCGCTCAGCATCAGAACGAGCAATGCCCAGCCGTCGCTCTTGGGCCCGCCGAACTCGGGGCGAAGAATCAGCCACAGGAAGAGCGGCACCCCGACCAGCCGCGCCATGCTGAGGATGTTGGGGATGGTGAGCACCCGCTCCGTCTGGACGCGGGTCTCCTGGACCTCCACCCGGGGGCCTCCTGTGGGAAACGTGCCAACGATGCCCCCTGACCTTACCGGCAGTCGCTCCGGCACCGAGCACAGGGGTGGGACCTCGCCTTCATGCAACCGCGGAACGCAGGAAAGCCCCGGAACAGT
>NZ_JABZEE010000056.1 GCF_013387495.1 Streptomyces sp. PKU-EA00015
GGTTCAAATCCTGTCCCCGCTACTGAAACGAAGGCCCGGATCCTTGAGATCCGGGCCTTCGGTCATGTCCGGCCGCATGTCGGGCCGGTCGACAGTCTCACCGGACCGCCGATCACCCGGGATCCGACCTGGTGACCGGCCCGGCCCGAGACCTGACGAAGAA
Source organism: Streptomyces sp. PKU-EA00015 (assembly GCF_013387495.1). Classification (GTDB taxonomy): domain Bacteria; phylum Actinomycetota; class Actinomycetes; order Streptomycetales; family Streptomycetaceae; genus Streptomyces. The sequence continues at coordinate 164 of NZ_JABZEE010000056.1, forward strand.
GGGCCCCGACGTTTCCGTCGGGGCCCTTCTCAGTGGTTTCGTGCTATGCGGCAGCGCAGTTCGGGCAGGTGCCGCGGTAGGTCACCTCGACGTCCGAGATCGTGAAGCCGAAGCGCTCCGAGTCGGGGAGGTCGGCCAGGGGGTTGCCCGACGGGTGGACGTCACGGATCGCGCCGCACCGGGCGCACACCAGGTGCTGGTGGGGCCGGTGGGCATTGGGGTCGTAGCGCTTGGCACGGCGGTCGGTCGACACCTCGAGCACCTCGCCGAGGCTGACCAGCTCACCCAACGTGTTGTAGACGGTGGCCCGGGAGATCTCGGGCAGGCGCTCCACCGCGCGCGCGTGGACCTCGTCGGCCGTCAGGTGGACATGGTCGCCGTCGAGGACCTCGGCCACGACGCGCCGCTGGGCGGTCATGCGCCAGCCGCGGCCGCGGAGTCGTTCCAACAGGTCACTCATGGGGCCAGCCTAACAGTGAAGGGACCCAGGTCCCGAACGGGTGTGACTTTGGACGTTCACTTGACTTAGACAAAGTCCATCGTAGGATCGAGACCAGCGCACGCCAAGGGCAGGCAGTGCTGATTCGATCAATGGGCAGAACGACGCAGGAGGCGCACGTGACGCAGGGACCGCTCACCACGGAGGCCGGGGCACCGGTCGCCGACAACCAGAACAGCGAGACGGCGGGTGTCGGCGGTCCCGTTCTGGTCCAGGACCAGCTGCTGCTGGAGAAGCTCGCGCACTTCAACCGTGAGCGCATCCCGGAGCGAGTGGTCCACGCCCGCGGCGCCGGCGCGTACGGCACCTTCACGCTCACCCGTGACGTCTCGCAGTGGACGCGCGCGAAGTTCCTGTCCGAGGTCGGCAAGCAGACGGAGACGTTCCTGCGCTTCTCGACCGTCGCGGGCAACCTGGGCGCGGCGGACGCGGTCCGAGACCCGCGCGGCTGGGCGCTCAAGTTCTACACCGAGGAGGGCAACTACGACCTCGTCGGCAACAACACCCCGGTGTTCTTCATCAAGGACGCCATCAAGTTCCCCGACTTCATCCACACCCAGAAGCGCGACCCGTACACGGGCAGCCAGGAGGCGGACAACGTCTGGGACTTCTGGGGCCTGTCGCCCGAGTCCACCCACCAGGTGACCTGGCTGTTCGGTGACCGCGGCATCCCCGCCTCGTACCGCCACATGAACGGCTACGGCTCCCACACCTACCAGTGGAACAACGAGGCCGGCGAGGTCTTCTGGGTCAAGTACCACTTCAAGACCGACCAGGGCATCAAGAACCTCACCCAGGACGAGGCCAACAGGCTCGCCGGTGAGGACCCGGACTCCCACCAGCGCGACCTGCGCGAGGCCATCGAGCGCGGTGACTTCCCGACCTGGACCGTGCAGGTGCAGATCATGCCGGCGGCCGAGGCGGCGACCTACCGCTTCAACCCGTTCGACCTCACCAAGGTGTGGCCGCACGAGGACTACCCGCCGATCGAGATCGGCAAGCTGGAGCTCAACCGCAACCCGGAGAACATCTTCGCCGAGGTCGAGCAGTCCGTCTTCAGCCCCGCCCACTTCGTGCCGGGCATCGGTCCCTCGCCGGACAAGATGCTCCAGGGCCGCCTGTTCGCGTACGGCGACGCCCACCGCTACCGCGTCGGCATCAACGCCGACCACCTGCCGGTGAACCGCCCGCACGCCACCGAGGCGCGCACGAACAGCCGTGACGGCTTCCTGTACGACGGCCGTCACAAGGGCGCGAAGAACTACGAGCCCAACAGCTTCGGCGGCCCGCACCAGATCGACCGCCCGCTGTGGCAGCCGGTCCCGGTGGCCGGTGCGACCGGCGACCACCCGGCGCCCGTCCACGCCGAGGACAACGACTTCGTGCAGGCGGGCAACCTCTACCGCCTGATGTCCGAGGACGAGAAGGGCCGTCTGATCGACAACCTCGCCGGCTTCATCGCCAAGGTGTCGCGCGACGACATCGCCGAGCGCGCGATCAACAACTTCCGCCAGGCGGACGGCGACTTCGGCAAGCGGCTCGACGCCGCGGTCCAGGCCCTGCGCGGCTGACCCGTTTGTCGTGGCCCGGAGGGCCGGATCCCCGGACGGGGATCCGGCCCTTTCGGTGTCTGCGTGCGGATGCGCCCGTTCGCTCGTGCGGGTGAACTCCGGTCAGCTCGCGACCGATCCCGCGTGCCGCCTGGCCGGAGCCCAGCAGCGGATGATGTCGCGGACGGAGACGATGCCCACCGGGCCGCCGTCGTCCGTCACGATCAGATGGCGGAAGCCGCCGTGCGCCATCGCCCCGGCCGCCTCCTCCAGGGTCCAGGAAGGTGCGGCGAACACGACGTCGGTGGTGGTGTGGGTTCCGGCGGTCTCCAGGTCGGGGTTCTGACCCGAGCCGACCGAGTTCAGGATGTCGCGCTCGGTGAGGATCCCGAGGCCGAGGTCGCCGTCGAGGACGACCGCCGCGCCGACACGTCGTGCGGCCATCAGACTGGCCGCCTGGCGGAGTGTGTGTGCAGGTCCGATGGTGAGGACCACCGTGCTCATGGCGTCACGAACGAGCATGGACGGAGCCACCTCCTTGGTGTACCGGTCGCTAGAGAACCGATTCACAAGTTCACAAGCGGGGGGACTCTCAGAGTCGCAGGCCCCCACCCGGGCAGCAAGGGGGCATGCGCGGCGTGTTGGGCCGCGCACGAAAGCCTCCGATGGCGCGGGCGTGCGCCGAGCGGGTCAGTAGCGCTGGTTCAGATAGCCCAGGAGTTCGCGGTGGAGCAGACCGTTCGACGCGGCGGCGTTGCCGCTGTGCGGGCCCGGAGTGCCGTCGAGGCCGGTGAACGACCCGCCCGCCTCCTGCACCACGATCGCGGGGGCCGCCATGTCCCACAGCGACAGCTCGGGCTCGGCGCAGACGTCCACGGCCCCCTCGGCGACCATCATGTACGACCAGAAATCGCCGTAGCCCCGGGTGCGCCAGCAGGCCCGCGTCAGGTCCAGGAACCCGTCGAGGCGCCCCTGCTCCTCCCAGCCGCTCAGCGAGGAGTACGCGAACGACGCGTCCTGCATCCGCTCCACCTTCGAGACCTGGAGCCGCGTCGCCGACGTCAGACTGCGGCCGGTGTACGCGCCCGCGCCCTTCGCCGCCCACCAACGGCGGCCCAGCGCCGGGGCGGACACCACGCCCACCACGGGCTGGAAGCCGGCGGCACCGTCGACTCCTGCCTCCATCAGCGAGATGAGCGTCGCCCACACCGGAACGCCGCGCACGTAGTTCTTGGTGCCGTCGATCGGGTCGACGACCCAGCGCCGCGGGCCCGTGCCCTCGATGCCGAACTCCTCGCCGAGGATCGCGTCGCGCGGCCGTGCCCGCTGGAGATGCCCGCGGATCAGCTCCTCGGCTGCCTTGTCGGCCTCGCTCACCGGCGTCATGTCCGGCTTGGTCTCGACCTTGAGGTCCAGTGCCTTGAACCGCTCCATCGTCGTGGCATCGGCGGCGTCCGCGAGGACATGGGCGAGGCGCAGATCATCGTGGTAGTCCGGCATGGTCGCCACTCTATCGGTGCAGGAACGGGGTGTTCCCGGTGGCCGGGGCGGCTGCCGAGCACGCTGCCGTGTCCCTTGACAGCCCCGGTCGGCCCGTCAACCCTGTGCCCACACATGCCCGCTCGGGGAGGCGACGATGCCCGCAGCTCGAGAGTCCCTGCTGAACGCCGCGCTCGTGGCGCTCGGCGACCTTCCCTGGTCCCGGGTGCGGATGGCCGATGTCGCCGGAGCCGCGGGTGTCTCCCGCCAGACGCTCTACAACGAGTTCGGCAGCAAGGACGGCCTCGCCCGCGCTCTGGTGCGGCGCGAGGCCGACCGCTACCTGCGCGGCGTGGAACGGCTGCTGGCCCAGCGGACCGAACCCTGCGAACGGCTCGTCTCCCTCGCCGAGTGGACCGTCAAAGAGGCCCGCACCCGGCCGCTGCTGCGCGCCCTGCTCACCGGCTGCTGGGGCGAGAGGCTGCCCGTCCCGCGCCCGGTGCGCGAGGGCGCGACCCTGCCCGGCGTGCCGGCCCAGCGCCGCGCGGACGCCGGGCTTCCCGCACCGGCCGAGCTGCTCGCGGCCGTACGGGACCGGTCGCGTACCGCGGTCAGGCAGGCGCGGCGGTCGCGGGAGGGGCGCGCCACCGACGACCCGGCGGATCTGCCGCAGCGCTGCGAACTCGCCGTACGCCTCGCGCTGTCCTATGTGATCGCGCCCGTGGGAGAGGGCGTCGCCCAGCTGGTGCGGGCCTGTGTCGGCGGGGTCGGGGGCGCGGTCAGTGCGTCGAGCCCGAGAGCTGCAGACCGATGACGCCGACGATCACCATCGTGATCGAGACGATCTTGAGGGTGGAGACCAGGTCGCCGAGGAAGAGCATGCCGTAGACGGCCGTGCCGGCCGCGCCGATCCCGGTCCACACCGCGTACGCGGGTCCGACGTCGAGCTTCTTCAGCGCGAGGGTCAGCAGGCCGAAACTGCCGAGGGCGAACGCCGCGAAGGCGATCGTCGGCCACAACCGGGTGAACCCGTGCGACAGCTTGAGGCAGACGGCGAAGCCCGTCTCCAGCAACCCGGCGACCACCACCAGCAGCCACGCCATCGGTCTTGCGCCTCCCGCGTCATTCGGTGACTGCTCGGTCCGGGACTGCTTGGTCCGACTTGGTGCGATTATGCACTTACCGAATGTCGCGGATCGCAAACGCGGACGACTCAGTCACCTTCGCGTCGCTCCCGCGTCGCCAGCAGGCGCCGCAGCGAGTACAGCCGGGCGGGATCCGCGTGGCCCTCGGCCACCCAGGCGTCCAGCGCGCAGTCCTGCTCGTCGTGCGAACAGGCCCGCGGGCAGCCTTCCGTACCGGGCTCCAGATCGGGGAAGGCGTTGATGACGCGGGACGGATCGACATGGTGCAGCCCGAAAGACCGCACGCCGGGCGTGTCGATCACCCAGCCACCCTTCTCGCCCGCGAGCGGCAGGGCGAGCGCCGACGTGGTCGTGTGCCGGCCCCGGCCCGTGACCGCGTTGACAAGCCCGGTGCTGCGCCGCCGCTCCTGCGGCACCAGCGCGTTCACCAGGGTCGTCTTTCCGACACCCGAGTGCCCGACGAACGCCGTCGTCCGGCCCACCAGGTACTCGCGGACGCGCTCCGCCGCGAGGCCGTCCACGAACTCCTCGCGTGTGGTGACCACATGGGGCACACCGAGCGCGCCGTACATCCCCAGCAGTTCGTCCGGCGGGGCGAGGTCCGACTTGGTCAGCACGAGCAGCGGCTCCAGACCGCCGTCGTACGCCGCGACCAGGCAGCGGTCGATCAGCCGGGGGCGAGGCTCGGGGTCGGCGAGCGCGGTCACGATCGCGAGCTGGTCCGCGTTGGCGACGACCACGCGCTCGAAGGGATCGTCGTCGTCGGCCGTACGCCGCAGCACCGAGCTGCGCTGCTCGATCCGTACGATCCGGGCCAGGGTGTCCTTGGCGCCCGACAGGTCTCCGACGATGCCGACCCGGTCGCCGACGACCGCCGCCTTGCGGCCCAGCTCACGGGCCTTCATCGCCATCACGACCCGGTCCTCGACCAGACACGTCAACCGGCCCCGGTCGACGGTGAGGACCATCCCCTCCGCCGCGTCCTCGTGCTTGGGCCGAATGCTGGTGCGCGGGCGGTTCCCCTTGCGGTTGGGGCGCGAGCGGATGTCGTCCTCGTCGGTGTTCTTGCCGTAGCGGCGCATGACCTCAGGCCCCGAGCATTTCGGACCACATCCGCGGGAAGTCGGGCAAGGTCTTGGCCGTGGTCGCCACGTTCTCGATCTGCACGTCCTTCACGGCGAGACCGATGATCGATCCGGCCGTCGCCATCCGGTGGTCGTCGTAGGTGTGGAACACGCCGCCGTGCAGCGGGCGCGGGCGGATGTGCAGGCCGTCCTCGGTCTCGGTGACATCGCCGCCGAGCTCGTTGATCTCCTTGGTGAGCGCGGCCAGCCGGTCCGTCTCGTGGAGCCGCAGGTGCGCCACACCGCGCAGCGTCGAGGGGGAGTCGGCCAACGCCGCCACCGCCGCGATGCCCGGCGTGAGCTCGCCGACCTCGCCCAGGTCCACGTCGATGCCGTGGATGCGGCCGCTGCCGGTGAACACCAGCGCCGTACCGTCCGGCGTCGTCGTCAGCTCGCAGGAGCCGCCCATCTGGGTGAAGATCTCGCGCAGCGCGTCACCGGGCTGGGTGGTGCGCTCGGGCCAGTCCGGGATCGTGACCCGGCCGCCGGTGACCAGCGCGGCCGCCAGGAACGGCTGGGCGTTGGACAGGTCCGGCTCGATCGTCAGGTCGCGGCCCAGCAGGGCGCTGTGCGAGACACGCCAGACGTCCGGCTCGCCGCCGGTCTCCGGCTCGTCGACCTGGGCGCCGACCGCGCGGAGCATGTCGACGGTCATCCGGATGTGCGGCATCGAGGGCAGCCGGCCGCCCACGTGGCGTACCTCGACGCCCTGGTTGAAACGCGGTGCCGAGAGCAGCAGCGCGGAGACGAACTGGGACGACGACGAGGCGTCGATCCGCACCGGACCGCCGTCCAGCGCACCGCCGCCGTGCACCGTCATGGGCAGCGCCCCGCGGTCGTCGTCGTCGATACGGGCGCCGAGGGTGCGCAGCGCACCGATCACGCCGCCGAGGGGGCGCTCGTAGGAACGCGGGTCGCCGTCGAAGCGGATCGGGCCGTCGGCGAGCGCGGCGACGGGCGGCAGGAACCGCATGACCGTGCCCGCGTTGCCGACGTCGACCGTGGCCGGGCCGTGCAGACCCGAGGGGATGACGCGCCACGCCTCGCCGGCGCCGCCCGTCGTGCTGGAGGAGACGGTCTCCTCGATGCCGACGCCCATCGCCTGGAGCGCGGCCGACATCAGGAGGGTGTCGCGGGAGCGCAGCGGGCGGCGCAGCCAGCCCGGCTCGGCGGCGAGGGCGGCCAGCACGAGCGCGCGGTTCGTGACCGATTTCGATCCGGGCACGGTGACGGTCGCTTCGACGGCTCCGGTCGCGTAGGGGGCGGGCCAGAGGGCGGGGTGCACGGTGCTGTCGGTCATGGCCATCACTTTAGTGGCTCGGCGCCCACCGCCTTCGAGGTCAGAGCCCGAGCAGCCACCGGCCTCCGCCGATCAGCGAACAGAAGGCCACCAGATGGAAGAACGCCAGCCACACGACGGGCGGCACATGGGTGAGCCGCCCGAGCTGGTCCGCGTCCGAGTCCGGCGCCCCTCCGTGGCGGCGCTTGGACTGCAGCTCGAACACCGGCCGCACGCCGCCGAGCAGCATGAACCACACGGCCGTGTAGGCGAAGAGGGACTGCACGCCGGGTTCTGTCAGCCAGGACACGAGGACGAACGCGGCGCCGGTCACGGTCACCGTGAGGGCGCCGTACGCGTTGCGGACCATGACCAGCAGCGCCAGCAGCAGCGCCGTGGCCACCCACAGCAGCAGCGTGATGTGGTGCGCGGCCAGCAGCCAGGCGCCGCCGAGGCCGAGCAGCGGGGTGGCGGTGTATCCGGCGGCCGCGGTCAGGACCATGCCGAGCCCGGTGGGTTTACCGCGGCTGACGGTGAGGCCGCTGGTGTCCGAGTGCAGCCTGATGCCCTGGAGCGAGCGGCCGGTGACGAGGGCGATCAGGCCGTGGCCCCCCTCGTGCGCGATGGTGACCGCGTTGCGGGTCACCCGCCACAGGGCGGTCGGTATGACGGCGGCGAGGGCTACGAGGCCGGTGACGACGACGAGCCAGGGCTCGGGGGCGTCCTGGGTGCCGGTGAGCCGTTCCCACAGGTTCTGCGCGGAGGCCCCGGCGAGGAGCGTGGCGGTGTGTGTCGTGAGCATTTCGCGGGCGGCTCCCTCGGACGGCGTACGGAAGTGGCAGTGTGGCACCTATGTGCGGACGGTATGCGGCAAGTCGTAGGCCCGAGGATCTGGTCGGGGTGTTCCGGGTCGAGAAGTGGGAGCCGGAGGAGACCCTGGCCCCCGACTGGAACGTGGCCCCGACCAAGGAGGTCTACGCGATTCTCGAGCGTCCTGTGAAGGACGCGGCGGACAAGCGTCCGGTTCGGCAGATGCGGACGCTGAAGTGGGGCCTCGTGCCGTCGTTCGCCAAGACGCCCGAGGGCGCGGCCCGGATGATCAACGCGCGCGCCGAGACGGTGCACGAGAAGCCGTCGTTCCGCAGGCCCTTCCTGACCCGCCGCTGCATCCTGCCGGCCGACGGCTATTACGAGTGGGTGACCGGGACCGGGGAGCGGGAGCTGGAGGTCGAGGGGAAGAAGAAGCGCCCGCGGAAGCAGCCGTATTTCGTCACCCCCGCGGACGGCTCGGTGTTCGCGATGGCGGGCCTGTACGAGTTCTGGCGCGACCGCACGCTTCCGGACGGTCATCCCCAGGCCTGGTGGGTTACCTGCTCGGTGATCACCACGGATGCGGAGAAGGGGCCGCTCGGCGTGGCGCCGGCCGAGGGGCCGCGGTCACTGTCCGACATCCACCCCCGGATGCCCCTGATGCTCGTGCCCGACCGCTGGGACGCCTGGCTCGACCCGTCGACGACCGACCCCGACGAGGTCCGTTCCCTGCTCGCGCCGCCGCCGGAGGGACTGATGAGGGCGTACCCGGTCACGACGGCGGTCAGCAACGTGCGCAACAACGGGCCGGAACTGCTGGAGGAACTCGCGGGCCCCGAGGAGCCGGTGCTGTTCTGACGCCGCCCTCGGCGTGCTCCGCGTCACAATGGCCGCATGGAGCGGAAAGAGATCGTCGAGGTCTCCGGCGGTGACGCCCGGATCACCTGGTTCCCCGCGAGGCGGGCGCGCCTCGTGCTGGCACTCGGGCACGGCGCCGGGGGCGGGATCGAGGCGCGCGACCTGAAGGCGATCGCCGGTGCCCTGCCCGCGCACGGCGTCACCGTCGCCCTCGTCGAGCAGCCCTGGCGCGTCGCGGGCAAGAAGGTCGCCCCCGCGCCGAAGACGCTCGACACCGGATGGCGCGGTGTGTGGCCCGCCCTGGCGAAGGCGGGGCCGCCCGTCGTCGCCGGCGGCCGCAGCGCCGGGGCGCGCGTCGCCTGCCGCACGGCCGTCGAGCTCGGCGCCGCCGGCGTGCTCGCGCTGAGCTTCCCGCTGCATCCGCCCGGCCGCCCCGAGAAGTCCCGCGCGGACGAACTGCTGGGCGCGGGCGTGCCCGCCCTCGTCGTGCAGGGCGGGAGCGACCCCTTCGGCAGGCCCGAGGAGTTCCCCGACGGGCCCTACGAACTCGTCGAAGTGCCGCTCGGGGATCACGGGTTCGCCGTGCCCAGGAAGGCCGGGATCCCGGAGGCCGAGACCCTCGGAACGATCACCGATGCTGTGACCCGTTGGACAGCCGCGCTCCGGGAATGAGACACGGGTGCGCACTGTTGTGGCGGATGTCAGTACAGAGCATGAGTAGGGAGTCCACCGCATGGGTACGACCTTCTGCCCGACAGCCGAGCGCTCCACCGGGCTGGAGTGGACGGTGCTCTCGCAGGGCAAGAGCGGGCCGGTTCCGGCGGTGGGCGGTGGGAATCGGCAGGCCCCGTCGCAGCATGGTCGACTATTCTCCGATTCGAGCGGGTCCGCTCTGGGGTCCGTCACAGCGTTGGAGGAGGTGGGTGCGGTCACTGGGACCGACGCAGGGACCGACGACGGCCGGGCGGAGCAGTCCGAGGAGACGGCCGCCGAGCGCAATGCCCGTTTCGAGCGGGACGCCCTCGGCTACCTCGACCAGATGTACTCGGCCGCGCTGCGCATGACGCGCAACCCCGCCGATGCCGAAGACCTCGTACAGGAGACGTACGCCAAGGCGTACGGCTCGTTCCACCAGTTCCGCGAGGGCACCAACCTCAAGGCGTGGATGTACCGGATCCTCACGAACACCTTTATCAACTCCTACCGCAAGAAGCAGCGCGAGCCCCAGCGCAGCGCAGCGGAGGAGATCGAGGACTGGCAGCTCGCGCGCGCCGAGTCGCACATGTCGACGGGGCTGCGTTCCGCGGAGTCGCAGGCCCTCGACCATCTGCCGGATTCGGACGTCAAGGAAGCTCTTCAGGCGATCCCCGAGGAGTTCCGGATCGCGGTCTATCTCGCCGACGTAGAGGGCTTTGCGTACAAGGAGATCGCGGACATCATGGGAACACCCATCGGTACGGTGATGTCCCGCCTGCACCGGGGCCGCCGTCAGTTGCGCGGCATGCTCGAGGACTACGCCCGCGAGCGGGGGCTCGTCCCGGCCGGTGCGGGGGAGTCGAACGACGCGAAAGGCTCGGGCTCATGAGCTGCGGAGAGCCGCACGAGACGGACTGCTCTGAAGTCCTGGACCATCTCTACGAGTTCCTCGATCACGAGATGCCCGACAGTGACTGCACCAAGTTCGAGGTGCACTTCGAGGAGTGCTCCCCGTGCCTGGAGAAGTACGGTCTGGAGCAGGCGGTGAAGAAGCTGGTCAAGCGGTGCTGCGGGCATGACGACGTGCCCAGCGACCTGCGGGCCAAGGTCATGGGCCGTATCGACCTGATCCGTTCGGGCCAGGCCGTTCCCGACCAGGACGTGGCGACGGCACAGGAGTAGCTCCGCCGCAGACATACGCAGGACCCTGAGGCGCGTCACGACTCGTGGCGCGCCTCACGTGATGCCGTGATGTTCACCCGTACGTGCGAACGGGTCCCGTACGGCCGCCCCTCACCCCTCATCTCGCTAGCGTGTGCGCTGGATCGAGGAGGGGGCGGGGCAGTGACGGCCATACCGAAGGCGGCACACGCCTTCATCGCGGGTGCCGTCCTCGGCGCCGCGGTCTGTGCGGCCCCGGCCGTGACGGCCGCCGATGTGCCCTGGACCGCGGTCGCGCTGCTCGCCGGGCTCTACGCGCTGTGCGAGATGCCCGCCCGCTTCCGTCCCGGCCACTCGCCGCTGGTCGGGGCCTGTCCGTTCTTCCCCGTGCTGCTGGCGGCCGCCTTCCTGCTGCCGGCCGCGGCCGCCGCGCTCGTCCCCGTCCCGGGCGCCCTCGTCGGCCGGGCCGGCCGGCCCGCGCCGGGGGCCCGCCGCGTCTGGCGCGCCGCTCAGCTGGCGCTGTCGACCTGGGCCGCGGCGCGGGCGTACCGCCTCGCCGGCGGCGAACGCGGCCTGACCGCCCCCGACTTCCCTCCCGTCCTGGTGCACGCGCTCGCCGGAGCGCTCGCCTTCTGCCTGGTGCTCTCCGTCCTCGACGGCGCCATCCGCGCGGCGGCCGAGCACCTGCCACTGCGCCGGGCCGGGCGGGCGCTGCTGTCCGTGTCACCCGCCCCGTACTGCGTGCACGGCCTCGCCGGGCTGATGACGGCCGTCCTGTGGCGCAGCCCCTACGGGCCGGTGTCCGCGCTGTTCGTCCTGCTGCCCATGTACGTCTCCAGCTGGATGTACGCCCAGTACCACCGCGAGCGGGCGGCCCACCAGGCGACCATCCGCGCGCTCGTCCAGGCCGTCGACCTCAAGGACCGCTACACCCGCGGTCACAGCGAGCGGGTCGGCCGGGCCTCCGTACTGATCGCGCGCGAGCTGCGCATGGCGGACGAGCGGCTGGAACTGCTCCGGTTCGCCGGGATCCTGCACGACGTGGGCAAGCTCGGGGTGCCCACGCGCGTCCTGCGCAAGGACGGGCCGCTGACGCCCGAGGAGCGGCGCGTGATCGAGCTGCATCCGGAGTACGGGCACGAGATGGTGCGCGGCATCGGCTTCCTGGGCGAGGCGCGGGCGGCGATCCTGCACCACCACGAGCGGCTGGACGGCAGCGGCTACCCGTACGGGCTCGCGGGTGAGCAGATCCCCGAGTTCGCGCGGGTGGTGGCGGTCGCGGACGCGTTCGACGCGATGACCTCGACCCGCTCCTACCGGCGGGCCCGCCCGGTGTCAGTGGCGCTCGAGGAGTTGGAGCGCTGCGCGGGGACGCAGTTCGACCCGCGGATGGTGGCCGCGCTGGTGCGGGCGCTGGAACGCGAGGGCTGGGAGACGGCCGTCACCTCGGACGAGGCGGCACCGGTGGGTCCGCCGCGGCAGGAGGCGCCGAGCGGGCCGCACCGGGTGCGGCCCGGATGACGGCGGCCCTGCCGGACCGGGCCGCTGTCGCCGTGTACGCGGCCGCCGCCTGTCTCGCCGCCGCAGCCCTCGGCGGGGTCGCCTGGAACGGCCTGGCAGAGCCCGCGAACGCGCTCGGCTTCGGAATCTTCATCGCTGTGGGGGAGCTCGCGCGCTGGGTGGACGTGCCGGGGAGGGGAGCGCCGCCTGCACCGGAGGGGGCGTGGGGCAGGGAGCCGGCCCCGCTCGCGGCCGCCGGCGCCCTCGCGTACGCCCTCCTCGGCGAGTGCGCCGGCCGGTCGACGGTCCACGGCCCCCTCCAGGTCGTCGCCGTCGTCGTCGCGGGCACGCTCGCCGGGGCCGTGCCGCACGTCGCACGCGGACGCGGACCCGGGCCGGACCATGTGGCCCGGCGGGTGCTGACCGTCGGGTTCGCCGCGGTGTGCTTCCAGCCGCTGTACAACTCCGGCGCGTTGGAGCACCGCATCGGACACGGTCCCTTCTACGCCCTCTTCCTGCTGGTGCTCCTCGTGCTCACCCTCCTGTGCGACGCGGTGCTGTCGGCCCTCCTGGCGGCCCGTCCCGGGTACCCGTACGGGCCGATGCTGCGCGACGAGCTGCGCGCGCTGCCCGGCATAGGGTCCGCCGTGTGCGCGACCGGTGCCGTGATGGCCCTCGCGGTCGCGGTCGCGGGCCTGTGGGCGCTGCCCGTCTTCTGCGTGCCGCTGCTGCTGACCCAGTTGTCGTTCCGCCGGTACGCCGCGGTCCGCACGACCTACCGCCAGACCATCGCCTCCCTCGCCCGTGCCACCGAGATCGCCGGCTACACCCCGCCCGGCCACGCCCGGCGGGTCGCCGCGCTCAGCACGGCCGTGGGCCGGGAGATGCGGCTGTCGGGCCCCGAGCTGACGGTGCTGGAGTACGCGGCCCTGATGCACGACATCGGCCAGCTGTCCCTGGTCGACCCCGTCCCCGACGGGGCCACCGCCGTGCTCCCGGCTGCCGAACAGCGCCGTATCGCGCTGCTCGGCGGTGCGGTCGTGCGCCGGACCGGGGTGCCGACCGCCGTCGCGGCCGTGGTGGAGCAGCAGGCCGATCCCTACCGGGAGCAGTCCCTGCCCGCGCGGATAGTCCGCACCGTGAACGCGTACGAGGACCTGGCACAGGGAAGCGGAGGAAGTGCGGGCGGAGCGCTCGCGGCACTGGAGCGGCTGCGCCTCGGCACGGGCCACGACTACGAGCCCGAGGTCGTGGAATCCCTTGCCAGAGTCCTTGCCCGAGGCGGTCTCGGCCCGGTCCCACCTGGGTAACCCATGGGTAATGAGCGAGCCTGCGACCGGGCATGGTTGGATGCGAAAGAAGGCACAGAAGCGGGCACTCAGGCATGCGTCCGGGACAGACACCCGAGCGACCGGCAGGCGGGAATCGTGAGGATCTTCGGGAAGGTACGGCATCGGCCGTCCGCCTCGTGGCGGCAGGCCACCGACCGCGCGTTCACGCTGATCGGCGACGGCCGGTACGAGGACGCGGGGGCGTTGCTGACCAGGGCGGCGGATCTCGAGCCCTGGCTCTCGGAGTCCTGGTTCAACCTGGCGCTGCTGCACAAGTTCCGGCACGACTGGGAGCAGGCGCGGGCCGCGGGGCTGCGGGCCGTCGCCCTGCTGGACAAGGAGACCGGCGCCCCGGACTGGTGGAACGTCGGCATCGCCGCCACCGCCCTGCAGGACTGGCCCCTGGCCCGCCGCGCCTGGCAGGCGTACGGGCTGAAGGTGCCCGGAGCCGCCGCGCCGAACGGTGAGCCCGTCGGCATGGATCTCGGCAGCGCCGCCGTACGGCTGTCGCCCGAGGGCGAGGCCGAGGTGGTCTGGGGCCGCAGGCTCGACCCGGCCCGGATAGAAGTGCTCTCCATCCCGCTGCCCTCGTCCGGGCGGCGCTGGGGCGAGGTGGTCCTGCACGACGGTGTGCCGCACGGCGAGCGCACGACCAGCGCGGGGCCCTCCTACCCCGTCTTCGACGAGATCGAGCTGTGGGCGCCCTCGCCCGTGCCGACCTGGGTGGTGCTGCTGGAGGCGGCGACCGAGGCCGACCGGGACGCGCTGGAGAAGCTGGCGGCCGACGCGGGGTTCGCCGCCGAGGACTGGTCGTCCTCGGTGCGGCTGCTGTGCCGGGCCTGTTCGGAGGGCCGGATGCCGAGCGCCGAGGGCGAGGGCGAGCACCTGGACCCGCACGACCACAGCGAACCGGGCCACCCGGGCCCGCTGGGCCACCGCACGGCGGGCGACCTGTGGTCGCCGGAGCGCGAATGCGGAATCGCCGCGCCGGCCGGGCTCGTGCGCGGACTGCTGGACGGCTGGGTCGCGGACAGTCCGGACAGCCGGGAATGGCGGGATCTCGAGGAAGTCTGCTGACGCCTGCCCGTACGCTGTACGGACACGCAGGTGACCGGGCATCGGGCCGGGGACGGGTACTGAGAAGGGCGTACGGCTGACATGGCGTCGCAGCACGAGACGGACCAGCAGGTCGACGACGGTTTCGTCGTGGACACGGAGAACTGTGAGGAGCGCGAGCGCGCGTACCGCGAGCGCGGCACCTCCCGCCCGATCACGGTCGTGGGCAACCCCGTGCTGCACAAGGAGTGCAAGGACGTCACCGAGTTCGACGACAAGCTCGCCGCCCTCATCGACGACATGTTCGCCAGCCAGCGCACTGCGGAGGGCGTCGGCCTCGCCGCGAACCAGATCGGCGTGGACCTGAAGGTCTTCGTCTACGACTGCCCCGACGACGAGGGCGTGCGCCACGTCGGCGTCGTGTGCAACCCGGTGCTGGAGGAGCTTCCCCCGGAGCTGCGCAACCTCGACGACTCCAACGAGGGCTGCCTCTCCGTTCCGACGGCGTACGCCTCGCTGGCCCGCCCCGACTACGCGGTGGTGCGCGGGCAGGACGCCCAGGGCAACCCGATCCGGGTGCGCGGCACGGGCTACTTCGCCCGGTGCCTCCAGCACGAGACGGACCACCTGTACGGGTACCTCTACATCGACCGGCTCTCCAAGCGCGAGCGCAAGGACGCACTGCGGCAGATGGCGGAGGGCACCCCGCGCTACCCCGTCGTCGCCAACGACTGATCCGCACGACCCACGGCCGGCCCCGCTCCGTGCGAGCGGGGCCCTCGTGCGTCACCCGCCCGTCATTGGACCGACAAATGGCGGCAGCCCGGGGGCTGTTGACGCGCGTCGACCCTCCCGCCAGTCTCTGCTGTGGACCGCTCTCACGGCTCTCATCGCAGGGAGACTTCATGCTGAGACGTACAGCACGGCTTCTGCTGTCCATTGTCATGCTCATGGTTGCCGGGTTGGCGGGGGTCGTCGCCACCGCCGGCACCGCCCAGGCCGACGACTGCTACACCTGGTCGCGCACCCTCTCGCAGGGCGCGTCCGGCGCGGACGTCACCCAGCTCCAGATCAGGGTGGCGGGCTACCCCGGCTACGGCGGCGTCCTCGCCGTCGACGGCGACTACGGCCCGGCGACCACCGCCGCCGTCAAGCGCTTCCAGTCCGCCTACGGCCTCGCCGCCGACGGTGTCGCCGGACCCGCGACGTACAGCAAGATCTACGCGCTCCAGGACAGCGACTGCACCCCTGCCCACTTCAGCTACGCCGAACTCAACGACTGCAACTCCACCTGGTCCGGCGGCGCGGTGAGCGCCGCGACCGCCAAGTCCAACGCCCTGCGCACCATGTGGAAGCTGGAGGCCATGCGACACGCGCTCGGCGACCAGCCCATCACCGTGACCAGCGGCTTCCGGTCGTACGCCTGCAACGAGGCGGTCGGCGGCGCGTCGAGCAGCCGCCACCTCTACGGCGACGCCGCGGACCTGGGCGCGGGACCGCACTCCCTGTGCAAGCTGGCCCAGCAGGCCCGTTACCACGGCTTCAACGGCATCCTCGGCCCCGGCTACCCGGGCCACAACGACCACACGCACGTCGACCACCGCAGCAGCCGCTACTGGTCGGCACCCAGCTGCGGCATCTGACACCACCCAAGCGGCCCGCACCTCCCCCGTGCGAGGTGCGGGCCGCGGCCTGTGTCCGTGCGGATCAGAAGTCGTCGTCGAAGGAGACCGAGCCCTCCACCGCGACCTGGTACGCCGACGGGCGCCGCTCGAAGAAGTTCGTCAGCTCCTGGACGCCCTGCAACTCCATGAAGGAGAACGGGTTCTGGGAGCCGTACACCGGGGCGAAGCCCAGTCGTGTCAGGCGCTGGTCGGCGACGCACTGCAGGTACTCGCGCATCGACTCGGTGTTCATGCCCGGCAGCCCGTCGCCGCACAGATCACGGCCGAACTGGAGCTCCGCCTCGACGGCCTCGTGGAGCATGTCCGTGACCTGCTGCCGCAGCTCGTCGTCGAACAGCTCAGGCTCCTCCTTGCGGACGGTGTCCACGACCTCGAAGGCGAAGTTCATGTGCATCGTCTCGTCGCGGAACACCCAGTTGGTGCCTGTCGCCAGTCCGTGCAGCAGGCCGCGCGAGCGGAACCAGTAGACGTAGGCGAAGGCGCCGTAGAAGAACAGCCCCTCGATGCAGGCGGCGAAGCAGATCAGGTTGAGCAGGAAACGGCGGCGGTCGGCCCGCGTCTCCAGGCGGTCGATCTTCTCGACCGAGTCCATCCACGTGAAGCAGAACTGCGCCTTCTCGCGGATGGAGGGGATGTTCTCGACGGCGGCGAACGCGGCGGCGCGGTCGTCCGGGTCGGGCAGGTAGGTGTCCAGCAGCGTCAGATAGAACTGGACGTGCACGGCTTCCTCGAAGAGCTGGCGGCTCAGGTACAGCCGCGCCTCGGGGGAGTTGATGTGCTTGTAGAGCGTCAGCACCAGGTTGTTGGCCACGATGGAGTCGCCCGTCGCGAAGAACGCGACCAGCCGGCCGATCATGTGCTGCTCGCCCGGCGTCAGCTTGGCGAGGTCGGTGACGTCGGAGTGGAGGTCGACCTCCTCCACCGTCCAGGTGTTCTTGATGGCGTCCCGGTAGCGCTCGTAGAAGTCCGGGTAGCGCATGGGACGCAGGGTCAGTTCGAAGCCCGGGTCGAGCAGGTTCTTGTTCTCCACGGTCATTACTGGCAGGCCTCGCAGGACTCGGGGTTTTCGAGGGAACAGGCGACGGCGTCGGGGTCGGCCGCCGCCTGGACCGGGGGCACCTCCGCCGAAGGCTGGGGGAGGATCGTCGCCTGGGCGGCGCGGGCGATCCTCGTCGCCGGGCGCGAGCGCAGGTAGTACGTCGTCTTCAGGCCCTGCTTCCAGGCGTACGCGTACATCGACGACAGCTTGCCGATGGTCGGCGTCTCCAGGAACAGGTTCAGCGACTGCGACTGGTCGAGGAACGGCGTACGGGCCGCCGCCATGTCGATCAGGCCGCGCTGCGGGATCTCCCAGGCCGTCCGGTACAGCTCGCGCACCTCGGCCGGGATCCAGGTGAAGCCCTGCACCGAGCCGCTGGACTCGCGCAGCGCCTCGCGGGTCTGCGCGTCCCACACGCCGAGCTTCTTCAGCTCGTCCACCAGGTAGGAGTTGACCTGGAGGAACTCGCCGGAGAGGGTCTCGCGCTTGAAGAGGTTGGAGACCTGCGGCTCGATGCACTCGTAGACGCCCGCGATCGAGGCGATCGTCGCCGTCGGCGCGATGGCGAGGAGCAGCGAGTTGCGCATGCCGACGGCGGCGATCCGCTCGCGCAGGGCGGCCCAGCGCTCGGGCCAGTTCAGCTCCACGCCGTAGTGATCCGGGTGCAGAACGCCGCGCGCGGTGCGCGTCCTGTCCCAGGCCGGCAGCGGGCCGCTGCGCTCGGCGAGGTCGGCGGACGCCTCGAACGCGGCGAGCATGATGCGCTCGGCGATGCGGGTGGACAGGGCGCGTGCCTCGGGCGAGTCGAAGGGCAGCCGCAGCTTGAAGAAGACGTCCTGGAGGCCCATCGCGCCCAGCCCCACGGGCCGCCACTTGGCGTTGGAGCGCCCGGCCTGCTCGGTCGGGTAGAAGTTGATGTCGACGACCCGGTCGAGGAAGGTGACCGCGGTGCGGACGGTGGCGTCAAGCCGCTCCCAGGCGATCCCGCCGCCGTCGGCTCCCTGCTCGACGAAGGCTCCAAGGTTCACCGAGCCGAGGTTGCAGACGGCCGTCTCGCCGTCGTCGGTGACCTCCAGGATCTCGGTGCACAGGTTGGAGGAGTGGACCGTGTGGCCGGGCTCGGCGGTCTGGTTGGCGGTGCGGTTGGAGGCGTCCTTGAAGGTCATCCAGCCGTTGCCGGTCTGCGCGAGCGTGCGCATCATGCGGCCGTACAGGTCGCGCGCCGGGATGGTCTTGCGGGCCAGGCCCCTGGCCTCGGCGGCGCGGTACGCCGCGTCGAACTCCTCGCCCCACAGGTCGACGAGCTCGGGCACGTCGGCCGGCGAGAACAGCGACCAGTCGGAGCCCGCCTCGACGCGCCGCATGAACTCGTCGGGGATCCAGTGCGCGAGGTTGAGGTTGTGCGTACGCCGGGCGTCCTCGCCGGTGTTGTCGCGCAGCTCCAGGAACTCCTCGACATCCGCGTGCCAGGTCTCCAGGTAGATCGCGGCGGCACCCTTGCGCCGGCCGCCCTGATTCACGGCGGCGACCGAGGCGTCGAGTGTCTTCAGGAACGGGACGATGCCGTTGGAGTGTCCGTTGGTGCCGCGGATCAGCGAACCGCGGGCGCGGACGCGCGAGTACGAGAGCCCGATGCCGCCCGCGTGCTTCGACAGGCGCGCGACCTGGTGGTAGCGGTCGTAGATCGAGTCGAGCTCGTCGAGCGGCGAGTCCAGCAGGTAGCAGGACGACATCTGCGGGTGGCGGGTGCCGGAGTTGAAGAGCGTGGGGGAGGAGGGGAGGTAGTCGAGCCGGCTCATCAGGCCGTACAGGTCGGCGACCTCGTCCACCGAGCGGACGCTGTCGTCCTCGGCGAGACCGCAGGCGACGCGCAGCATGAAGTGCTGCGGCGTCTCGACGACGTGACGGCTGATGGGGTGACGCAGCAGGTAGCGGCTGTAGAGCGTGCGCAGGCCGAAGTAGCCGAAGCGGTCGTCGGCGGCCGGGTCGACGAGCGCGTCGAGCCGGGCCGCGTGCAGCGCCACGAACGCGGCGGTGCGGTCCGCGATCAGGCCCTCGCGGTGCCCGACCGCGACGGAGGCCGAGAACGACACCGCGCCCTGGCCTGCGGCCTCGTCCGCGATCGTGCGGGTCAGCAGCCGGGCGGCGAGACGGGAGTAGGCCGGGTCCTCGGAGATCAGACCGGCGGCGGCATCGGTGGCGAGGGAGCGCAGTTCGGCCTCGTCCGACCCGGCGTGCCGCCCGCGCAGCGCGGCGGCGGCGACCCTGCCGGGGTCGGCGTCGGGCAGATCGGCCGTCAGGTCCGTGAGGGTCCGCAGCAGGCTGGTCCCGGGACCGGCCGTGGTCTGCTCCGCGGTGCCTGAAGCCGGATCGGCTGGCGCGATGGTCATGTGATGCTCTCCCTCGCTCGGCTCTGGGCCGGCGGGGGAGGCGGGGACCATGCCGGCGCGGGCCCGCGGACGGGCAGCACGAGGCACGGCGTCCACCGGCCCTACCGCGAGGCCCGGACGTCTCGGCACCCGGTTCGGTCGAGCCGGATGCACCGTCGGCAGGTCCTCGGACTCGTCGGGTACGCACAGCGCACCGGATCACACCGTTGCGGGACAGTTCCGGATTCGCACCGGATTCCCCTGCGGCGACAGCCACATGAGCATACATGTGGGGGCGGGGTGCTACGCATGCCCCCACATGTTGTGTCTCCCGCGGGCTCAGAGCTCCAGGGCGTACGTCAGCAGGGGAACGTTCTCGACCGGCGCCCAGTCCCGCTCGGGGGTGCGTACGAAGCCCAGGCGGGCGTATATCCGGTGCGCCGCGTGCATCATCGGCTGTGTCGACAGCACCACGCGCACGCACCCGGGCACCGCCCGGGCCCGGTCGACACAGGTCCGCACCAGCGCCTCGCCCACCCCGCGCCCCCGAGCCTCCTCGGCCACGGCCAGCGTCCGGAACTCGGCCTCGCCCGGCCCCGCGAGGTCGGCGTACGGGCCGCCGGCGGGAACGAAGGCCACCCCGCCGAGCACGGTTCCCCGCCCGTCCACGGCGACGTACACCTCCGTGTGCGCGGCGCGTCCCGCGACGTCCCGCAGCACCTCCAGATACGGGTCCTCCTCGCCGAAGTCGAGCATTCCGCCGCGCAGATACGCCTGTGCGGTCAGCTCCCCCAGCGCCCCGTGCTCCCCGGGTTCGATCCGCCTGATCGTGATGTCCATGCCCGGCAGTGTGCATCAGAGCACGACGAAGGGCCGCCGCATTTCCCTGGGGAGATGCGACGGCCCTTGCGTACGCTATCCGTCAGTGGCCGCCGGGGGCGCCCGCCGTGGCCGGCGGGAGTTCCACCTTGACGCCCGGGTCGCCCGCGTCCGCCGTGTAGTCCGACGGGCTGGTCTCGTCGACGCCGTCGGGGGCCTTGGCCGCCCTCAGGACGAAGGTGAGCACCACGGTGACGACGACGTTCAGCACGAACGCGGTGAGGCCGATGTAGCCGATCTCGCCGATGCCGGGGATCTCGGCCGACGAGCCGCCGAAGTGCTTCTGCGTCGGGCTCGCCACGCCGTAGGCGGCCACCGTGCCGTAGATCATGCCGACCGCCCAGCCGGCGATGAGCGCCCAGCGGTGGAACCAGCGGGTGAACAGGCCGCCCACCAGGGCCGGGAACGTCTGCAGGATCCAGATGCCGCCCAGCAGCTGGAAGTTGATCGCCACGGTCTTGTCCATGGTGAGGACGAAGACCAGGGCGCCGACCTTCACCAGCAGCGAGACCAGCTTGGAGACCTTGGTCTCCTGCGCCGGGGTAGCGTCGGGCTTGAGGAAGTCCTTGTAGATGTTCCGGGTGAACAGGTTGGCCGCGGCGATGGACATGATGGCCGCGGGGACCAGCGCGCCGATGCCGATCGCGGCGAAGGCGACGCCCGCGAACCAGTCCGGGAACATGTTCTCGAACAGCTGCGGGATGGCCAGCTGACCGTTGGTGACCTTCACGCCCGCCGCGATGGCCATGAAGCCGAGCAGGGCCAGCAGTCCCAGCATCAGCGAGTACAGCGGCAGGATCGTGGTGTTGCGGCGGATCACCTCACGGCTGCGCGAGGACAGCGTCGCCGTGATGGAGTGCGGGTACATGAAGAGCGCGAGCGCCGAGCCGAGGGCGAGGGTGGCGTAGCCCCACTGGCCCATCTCGCCGGGTACCAGGGCGCCGACGGGCTTGTCCGTGGCCGGGTTGATCTGCGAGAACTTCTCGCCGGCGGCGGAGAAGATCGCGTCGAAGCCGCCGAGCTTGATCGGGATGTAGATGATCGCCACCGCGATGACGATGTAGATCAGGGTGTCCTTGACGAAGGCGATCAGCGCCGGCGCACGCAGTCCCGAGGAGTACGTGTAGGCCGCGAGCACACCGAAGGCGATCAGCAGCGGCAGGTCCTTGATGAACCAGTTGGTGTTCTCGCCACCGCCGACGCCCATGACGTCGAGCACGGCCTGGATGCCGACCAGTTGGAGCGCGATGTACGGCATCGTGGCGAGGAGGCCGGTGAACGCGACCGCCAGGGACAGGCCCTTGGAGCCGAAACGTCCGCGGACGAAGTCGGCAGTCGTCACGTACCCGTGCTTGTGCGACACCGACCACAGGCGCGGCAGGAAGGTGAAGATGAGCGGGTAGACGAGGATCGTGTACGGCACGGCGAAGAAACCGGCCGCGCCCGCCGCGTAGATCGCCGCCGGGACGGCGACGAAGGTGTACGCGGTGTACAGGTCGCCGCCCAGCAGGAACCAGGTCACCCAGGTGCCGAACGATCTGCCGCCCAGGCCCCATTCGTCGAGGCTGTGCTCGTTCTCGGCCTTGCGCCAGCGGGCGGCCAGGAAGCCCATGACCGTCACGGCCAGGAAGAAGAAGATGAAGACGCCGAGTGCGACGCCGTTCACGCCGTCCTTCATCGGGAGGCACCTCCCTTGCGGGCGCGCTGGTCACGCTGCCACAGCATGTAGGCGATCATCGTCAGCGCCGTCGACACCAGGACCCAGAGCATCTGGTACCAGTAGAAGAACGGCATGCCGATGAACGTCGGTTCGGCCTTCGCGTAGGAACCGACCCAGAGCATCGCCACGAAGGGTGCGAAGAGACAGAGGGCGATGATCACGCGCACCGGTGTGACGACCGGTTGTTTCGCTTCGGGCGCTTCAGGCGCGTCCGGCGCCTCGGGCACTGCTGACATGCGGCTCCGTCCCCTCACTGGTCACCTGTTGTAATGCGCAGGAAATCTAGGCGAGCCGTTCGAGTCCCGTCACCCCCCGTCCGCATATCGGTACGGCAACGACTTCGCGCCACGGCTGCGCAAAACATGACATGGCGTCGCAACACGCTGCGACGCCATGCCGGACACCCTGTCAGGTGGGGGACGTGCGGCCCGGGGCCGCGTGTCTCAGTCCTTCGGCCGCTGGAGCCGAGCGACGAACTTGTAGCGGTCCCCGCGGTACACCGAGCGGACCCACTCCACCGGTTCGCCCTGGGCGTCGAGCGAGTGGCGCGAGAGCATCAGCATCGGCAGGCCGACGTCCGTGCCGAGCAGCCCCGCCTCGCGCGGGGTGGCGAGAGACGTCTCGATCGTCTCCTCGGCCTCGGCGAGATGGACGTCGTACACCTCCGCGAGGGCGGTGTAGAGCGAGGTGTACTTGACGAGCGAGCGCCGCAACGCGGGGAAGCGCTTGGCCGAGAGGTGCGTGGTCTCGATGGCCATGGGCTCGCCGCTGGCCAGCCGCAGGCGCTCGATCCGCAGGACCCGCCCGCCCGTCGAGATGTCGAGCAGCTCCGCCAGCCTGTCGTCGGCTGTGACGTATCCGATGTCCAGCAGCTGGGACGTGGGCTCCAGGCCCTGTGCCCGCATGTCCTCGGTGTACGAGGTGAGCTGCAGCGCCTGGGAGACCTTGGGCTTGGCGACGAACGTGCCCTTGCCCTGGATGCGCTCCAGCCGGCCCTCCACGACGAGCTCCTGGAGCGCCTGCCGCACGGTCGTGCGCGAGGTGTCGAACTCGGCGGCGAGCGTGCGCTCCGGCGGCACCGGAGTCCCGGGCGGCAGTGTCTCGGTCATGTCGAGCAAGTGCCGCTTCAGCCGGTAGTACTTGGGCACGCGCGCGGTACGGGCGCCTGCTGCCCCGCTCTCGGCTTCGGTGCCGGCCCCGTCCGTGGTCATGCCCCGCCTTCCCGACTGCTGCGCTCCTGCCGTCACCGGCTCCTCCGTCTCCAGGCCCTGTCCGGCCGATCCTGCCGGGCTCGCGTGCCCTGGCACGCACGCTCGCTGCGTTGTCGTCAATCGCCGACGCTCCGCGTCGACTCAATCCTCCGCCTTGCGATCGCACGCACCAGACCCCGCTCACTGATCCGGCCTGTCGACCGGACGGGACCTAGCGGCTCACATGGTGGCACGGACCGCTCGCGGGTCGTCGCCCTCCCTCAGGTGTCGGTCCGATAACGGACGCGACTGCCCTTCTTATACACCCTTGACACCCCTAAAGGTCTAGGCCAAGCTCCCGGTACTGGTCTAAACCATTAAAGACCAGATCCCGGCCCCAGGGCAGAATCCGGCGCGCCATTGTCAAGTGCTGCGCGACTCCCGGGTGGTGGGGGGGACTCTTGCATCCCTTGAGGAGGGTGGCGTGAAGCGCAATCTCGTAGCAGCGGTGGGTGTGGCGGCCATGATGGCCTCGGTCGCGGCGTGCGGTTCGGACGGCGGCGGCGAGGCGGCCAAGAACCCGAAGGACCGCAAGGAGACGCTGACCGTCTGGCTGATGGTCGACGCGCAGTCCACGTGGCCCGAGCTGGTGAAGGACGTCAACGACCGGTTCAACGCCAAGTACCCGGGCGTGAAGGTCAACGTCCAGTACCAGCAGTGGGCGGACAAGACCAAGAAGCTCGACGCGGCGCTGTCCGGCGACAAGTTCCCGGACGTCGTCGAGCTCGGCAACACCGAGACCATGACGTACATCCTCAACGGGGCGCTCGGCGAGATCGACCCGAAGAAGTACGAGAACTCGGACACCTGGATCGGCGGCCTCAAGGACACCTGCTCCTACGAGGGCAAGCAGTACTGCGTGCCGTACTACGCCGGTGCGCGCGTGGCCATCTACAACAAGGACATGTTCAAGGCGGGCGCGGGCGCCGAGACGCTGCCCAGCACCGAGGCCGAGCTGACCGCCGCCCTCGACAAGGTCCAGGAGAAGTACGGCAAGGACAAGGCGTTCTCGCCGCTCTACCTGCCCGGCCGCTACTGGTACGCCGCCATGTCCTACGTCGCCGCGTACGGGGGCGAGATCGCCACCTATGACGAGGGCAGGAAGGAGTGGAAGGCCGCTCTGTCCACGCCCGAGGCGCAGAAGGGCATCAAGCACTTCGTCGACCTGGTCGAGAAGTACAACCACGGCGACAAGACGAAGGACGAGCAGGACCACGCCAACGTCATGGCCAACGAGAAGGCCGCGCTGCTCTACGGCAACGGCTGGGAGGCCGGCAGCATCACCGACCCGGCGGGCAACGGCAACGCCGAGCTCAAGGACAAGATCCTCACCGCGGGCATGCCCGGCCCGAACGGCAAGGCGCTCCCCTCCTTCATCGGCGGCTCCGACCTCGCCACCATCTCCAAGTCCAAGGTCCAGGACCTCGGCGAGGAATGGATCTCGATGTTCACCAGCGCCAAGTCGCAGGAGGTGCTGGCCTCCAAGAACATCCTGCCGAACAACACCAAGCAGTTGGAGCCGCTGAAGGCCAAGCCGGAGACGGCGGCGATCGCGGCCGCGGTGCCGGACGCCTGGTTCACCCCGATCGCGCCGGGCTGGGCCGCGATCGAGAAGAAGGAGGTCCTGGAGCTGATGCTGCTGGACATCATCAAGGGCACGCCGGTCGAGGAAGCCACCAAGAAGGCCGACGAGGAGATCGACAAGCTGATCAACGAGCAGTCCTGACACCGGACTTCTCACCGCGTCGACCGGCGGCGGGGGCGGCGCCCCGTGCCTCGGCACGGGGCGCCGCCCCCGCACTCCGGTACCTCCCGGCCCGTACGTCCGAACGGAAGGCTCAGCACCCATGAGTGCCGCCGACATGAAAGCAGCCGACCCGGTGGTGCCCGTAGCGCGGCACCCCGAGGGGCCTGTCACCCAGCAGCCGAAGGGGCAGGCGCCCGGGCCACGCAAGGCCGGTGCGCTGCTGCCGTACCTGCTCATCGGCCCGACCATCCTCGCGATCGCCGCGGTCTTCGTGTGGCCGCTGGTCAAGACGGCGGTCATGTCCTTCCAGGACGTCGGCCGCAAGGAGCTGTGGACCGGCGAACCGGCCCCCTGGGTCGGCTTCCAGCAGTTCACCGACATCTTCCGGGACGGCGCCTTCTGGGACTCGGTCGTCCTCACCGTCGTGTTCATGGCCGCCTGTGTCGTCACCACGCTCGCGGCCGGCCTCGCGATCTCGCTGATGATGCAGCGCATGTCCACCTGGGCGCGGCTGCTGCTGACCGCGGCGCTGATCGCCGCCTGGTCCATCCCGCTGATGGTGGCGGCCTCGATCTTCCGCTGGTTCGCCGACTCGGACTACGGCGTCGCCAACATGGTCCTGTCGAAGTACCTGGGGCTGGACTTCCAGGGGCACAACTGGTTCCTCGACCACAGGCAGGGCTTCCTCGTCATCGGCGCCGTGGTGGTCTGGGGCGCGATCCCCTTCGTCGCCATCACGCTGTACGCCGCGCTCACCCAGGTCCCCAAGGAACTGGAGGAGGCCGCGGCCATCGACGGCGTGGGCGCGTTCGGGAACTTCCGCTACGTGATCTTCCCGGTCATCAAGCCGGTGTTCCAGATGGTGGCCACGCTGTCCGTCATCTGGGACTTCAACGTCCTCGGCCAGGTCTGGCTGATGCGCGGCACCAAGCCCGAGCCCGAGTACGAGGTGCTCGGCCTCTACGCCTTCAACAAAGCCTTCGAGTCCAACTCCTTCAGCCAGGGCGCCGCGATCTCTCTGATCACGGTGCTCCTGCTGTCCGGCGTGGCCGTCTACTACCTGCGCCAGCTGCTCAAGATCGGAGAGGTCGAGTGAGCGCCCTCAGCTCCGCCCCGAAGGCCATCCGCCCCGACCGCAGGAAGAAGAGCAGGCACGTCTACAACGTCGTCGGGCTGCTGACCTTCGTGGTCATGATCTTCCCGGTGTACTGGCTGATCATCAGTGCCCTGCGCCCGAACGCCGAGATCCGCAGCTACGACCAGACCCTGTGGCCGTCGTCGGTCACGTTCGACAACTTCGGCCGTGCCATGGACCAGGCCAACTTCGGCACCGCCGTCCAGTCCAGCCTCATCATCTGTGTCACCGCGGTCGTCGGCGCGATGGTGATGGCGACCATCGCGGCGTACGCGATCGGCCGCTTCCGGTTCGCCGGCCGCAAACTCTTCATGATCGTGCTGATCCTGGTCCAGCTGCTGCCGCCGACGGCCATGCTCATCCCGATCTACCTCCAGCTCAACGACCTGGGCGCGCTGAACGAGTACTGGGGCGTCATCGTCATCTACCTCGTCTCCACCCTGCCGTTCGCGACCTGGATGATCCGCGGCTTCGTGATCAACATCCCGAAGGAGCTGGAGGAGTCCGCGATGGTCGACGGCTGCAGCCAGATGGGCGCCTTCTGGCGCGTCGTCTTCCCGCTGCTCGCGCCGGGACTGGCCGCCGCGTCCATCTACTCGCTGATCAATGCCTGGAACGAGTACCTGCTCGCCTACATCGTGCTGCAGGACAACGAGAAGTACACCCTCAACGTGTGGCTGGCGAACTTCACCACCTCGCGCGGTGTGGACTACGGCGCGCTGATGGCCGCCTCGACGCTCATCGCCATTCCCGTCGTGGCCTTCTTCATGGTCATCCAGAAGAAGATGGCGGCGGGACTCACCTCGGGCGCAGTGAAGGGATAACGCCGCCTCATGACGACTCTCGTACGGGGATCATCCGACACCCTCACCCGCGACGCCCTCACCGTCCTCCAGCCGGGCTTCACCGGCACCACCGCGCCGGACTGGCTGCTGCGCCGGATCGGCGAAGGCTTGTCCTCCGTCGGACTCTTCGGCCGCAACATCGCGACGCCCGGACAGCTGGCCGCCCTCACCGCCCGGTTGCGGGCCGAACGCGACGACGTGCTCGTCGCCATCGACGAGGAGGGCGGTGACGTCACCCGGCTGGAGGTCCGCACCGGTTCCTCCTTCCCCGGCAACTACGCGCTCGGCTCGGTGGACGACGTGGACCTCACCCGGGCCGTGGCCCGTGAGCTGGGCCGGCGGCTCGCCGAGTGCGGCGTCGACCTCAACTGGGCGCCGTCCGCCGACATCAACTCGAACCCGGACAACCCGGTCATCGGTGTACGGTCCTTCGGCGCCGGGACGGAGCTCGCCGCCCGGCACACCGTGGCGTACATCGAGGGACTCCAGTCCGCCGGAGTCGCCGCGTGCGCGAAACACTTCCCCGGACACGGCGACACCAGCGTCGATTCGCACCACGCGCTGCCCCGGATCGATGTGGACCTCGCCACACTGCACACCCGTGAGCTGGTGCCTTTCCGCGCGGCGATCGCGGCGGGTTCCAAAGCGGTGATGAGCGCGCATATCCTGCTGCCCGCGCTCGACCCCGACCGTCCCGCGACCCTGAGCCCGCAGATCCTCACCGGTCTGCTGCGCGAAGAGCTGGGCTATCAGGGCCTGATCGTCACGGACGGCATGGAGATGCAGGCCATCTCGTCCACGTACGGCATCGAGCGCGGCTCGGTCCTCGCGATCGCCGCCGGAGCCGACGCGATCTGCGTCGGCGGCGGCCTGGCCGACGAGGAGACCGTACTGCGACTGCGCGACGCGCTCGTCACGGCGGTACGGGACGGCGACCTGCCCGAGGAGCGGCTGGCCGACGCGGCGGCGCGCGTGCGCGCCCTCGCCGACTGGACGCGCCGGGCCAGGGGGGCTGCAGCAGAGCCGGGCGCGGCTTCACAGGAGGGGACCGCGCCCGGCTCCGGCACCGAGATCGGCCTCGTCGCCGCGCGGCGCGCGGTGCGGGTCACCGTCGGGGAGCGGCCCTGCGGGCCGGTCACCGCCGCCCCCCACATCGCCGCCTTCGCGCCGGTCGCCAACATCGCCGTCGGTGACGACACGCCCTGGGGCGTCGCGGCCGAACTGTCCGCGCTGCTGCCCGGCACCACGACCGGTATCTGCACGAGCGAGGCCGGAACATCCGCTTTGGTGGCAGATGTGCTGGCCGCTGCGGCGGACCGTAGGATCGTCGCTGTGGTGCGTGACGTCCACCGCCATCCCTGGATGGCTGCCGCCCTCGACGCCCTGATCGAGGCCCGCCCCGACACGGTCGTGGTCGAGATGGGCGTCGACGCGGCACCGCCGAGGGGGGCCGTGCACATCGCGACCCACGGCGCGGCCCGCGTCTGCGGACGCGCCGCCGCTGAGGTCATCACCGGCAAGGTCGCCGGGATCTGACCGCAGCGCGACAGTGCTGTGCCGGCGAGCGCCGGGAGCTCCGGCGCCCGGCGCCTGGACCGCCCTGATGGAGGCGCCCGGCAATGTCCGCCACGACTCCGGCCGAGCACAGCGAGCACGAGCACCCGGGCCGGATCATGTCCGGCGAGACGGCACAGCAGCCCGCGGTCCTGCGGCGCATCCCCGGGCGCCGGCGAAGGTCACGGAAACGCGCTGATCCGCAGGCCGTCCCTTTTGACCGGTGCATAAGTATGGCGCGGGAACTAAACTCGGCTGATGCATGGACAGCCCTAGTGGTCTAGTCCAGAATGAAACTGAACACAAGCGTCCGCCCTCCCCGCACAGGAGGGTGGAACGAGGTCCCCGGCGCTCTCTGCCCTGACTGCGCCGAGACCTCCACACGGCCGAGCGGGACCGCACACCTGCCGGCCGGGCAACTCCGGGCTGCGGTGCCGGACGGGTTGAGGGTCCCGTCACGGCGCCGCGGCCCGCGGGTACCCTCGCAGACGTGCCCTCCATGAACGATCTCGTCCACCAGCACACCGCTCTGAGTGAGTCCGACCTCGAGTGGCTCCACCTGCTGGTCTCGGAGTGGCAGCTGCTCTCCGACCTGTCCTTCGCCGACCTCGTCCTGTGGGTCCCCACCCGCGACGGCACCCGCTACGTGTCCGTCGCCCAGATGCGGCCCAACACGGGCCCGACCTCCTACCAGGACGACATGGTCGGCCACCTCGTGCCCCGCGGCCGCAGGCCCCTGCTCGACGCCGCGCTCGACGAGGGCCGGATCGTGCGCGAGGGCGACCCGGAGTGGCGCGAGGAGGTGCCCGTACGGGTCGAGTCGATCCCGG
Organism: Streptomyces sp. PKU-EA00015; assembly: GCF_013387495.1. GTDB lineage: Bacteria > Actinomycetota > Actinomycetes > Streptomycetales > Streptomycetaceae > Streptomyces. The sequence goes on from NZ_JABZEE010000056.1 coordinate 29,705, forward strand.
TGCGCCGGGAGGGCCGCGTCCTCGGCGTCATCGCCCGCAACACCAACCTGCTCACCGTGCGCACGCCCTCACGGCTGGAGCTCACCTACCTCCAGTCCGCCTCCGACCTCGCCCAGATGATCGCGGCCGGCGCCTTCCCCTACCCCGGCGAGCAGGTCGAGATGGACGCCTCGCCGCGCGTGGGCGACGGTCTGATCCGCCTCGACGCCGACGGAGTCGTCCAGTACGCGAGCCCCAACGGCCTGTCCGCCTACCACCGGCTCGGTCTCGCCTCCGACCTCGTCGGGCAGCACCTCGGCCAGGTCACCGCCGAACTGGCCCCCTCCCGCGGCCCCGTCGACGAGGCGCTGGTCAAACTGGCGAGCGGGTACGCGCCCCGCGAGTTCGAGGTCGAGGGCAACGGCGGCGTCATCCAGCTGCGCGCCATCCCGCTCAAGCCCAAGGGCGTACGCATCGGTTCCCTGGTCCTCCTGCGGGACGTCACGGAACTGCGGCGCCGGGAGCGGGAGTTGATCACCAAGGACGCGACCATCCGGGAGATCCACCACCGGGTGAAGAACAACCTCCAGACGGTGGCCGCACTGTTGCGCCTCCAGGCCCGGCGCATGGACTCCGTGCGGGGCCGCGAGGCGCTCAACGAGGCGGTCCGGCGCGTCGGTTCGATCGCCATCGTCCATGAGACGCTGTCCCAGAACCTGGATGAGCGCGTCCAGTTCGACGAGATCGCCGACCGGGTGATCGCGATGGTCGCCGAGATCTCCCCGGGCAAGGTCGACTGCCGGCGCACCGGCCGCTTCGGCATCCTCGACGCCGAGACCGCGACCCCGCTGTCCATGGTGCTCACCGAGGTCCTGCAGAACGCCCTGGAACACGCCTTCGCACCGGGCGAGCACGGCTCGGTCGAGGTGTCGGCGGTCCGCGGCGACAGCCGCGCGGAGAAGGCCCGACTGCTGATCACCGTCCAGGACGACGGCCGGGGTCTGCCCGAGGGCTTCGATCCCAAGAGCGCGGGCAACCTGGGGCTGCAGATCGTGCGGACCCTGGTCGAGGGCGAGCTGGGCGGCAGCTTCGACATGGTGCCGGTCCCCGAGCCGTCGCGCGGCACCCGCGTCGTCCTCGACATCCCCGTATCCGACAAGCGCTAGCGCTGTACACAGCGAAGAGCCCCGGACCGTGTCACACGGTCCGGGGCTCGAAGCTCGTTGCTCGCATTCGCGATGCGCATCGGGGGTACTGCGCGCTGCGGCTCGAAGGCGGTGAAGTGCGTGCTCGCTGCACGCGCCGCCGGCTCAGGCTCGTAGCAGGGGGCGTCAGGCGCTGGCGTTACGCGCCCGGTTGCGAGCGGCACGGCGCTTCATGGCGCGACGCTCGTCCTCGCTGAGGCCACCCCAGACGCCGGAGTCCTGGCCGGACTCGAGCGCCCACTGCAGACACTGCTCCATGACGGGGCAGCGGCGGCAGACGGCCTTGGCTTCCTCGATCTGCAGCAGCGCAGGACCGGTGTTGCCGATGGGGAAGAAGAGCTCGGGGTCTTCCTCGCGGCAAACGGCGTTGTGACGCCAGTCCATGGCTGCTACCTCTCCTTGATATGACATGCGGGTTGCTTGTGAATGTGAACGCTTTCACGAATCCCCCCGCAAGGGAAGGGCCGATCGCCAGTTGCCCGGCGTTGGGTCCTGGATTCGTGGAGGGGTTCCGGCGGTCTGTGGGGCCGTTGTTGCGGGCCGTCCCGATCGCCATGTAGAGATTCGCAAACCTCGGCGGCGGATACAACCCCTTCCGGAAAGTTTTTTTTGATTCCTCGGTGTCGACTAGGTCACAGCCGTACTTCTATGGGGTGGATGGCAGCCCATACGTTCGAGATAAAGGACTTTTGCGCGTTCCGCTCACACAATCACACGCAGTGCACGGCGTACGCCTGTGAACGTCACGCTCGTGCGCAGCCCCAGGTGGTCGCCGTCCATCTGGAAGGGCAGCGGGACCTTGGAATGCAAGGTGAAGTCGGTTTGATCATGGAGTGTGACGGCGTGCTTGCCGTGCGGGCCGCGCTCGGGACTCGACGTCAGCAGCTGGGTCGCATAACGGGCCACGGCCGGCGTCGAGAGCTTCGAGAGCCCGAGCACGTCCAGAGCGGTGTCGAAGGAGGCCTTCGGGGACGCGTACACCGGACGATTGCCCAGGTAGGTCCAGGGGGAGGTGTTGCAGACTATGGACAGCACCAGGTCCCTCACCGGGTCCGCGCCGGGCTGCTCCAGCGTGATCGTGCCGTGCCGGCGGTGCGGCTCGTCGAGGAACTGGCGCAGCACCTGGCGGACGTAGAGCGCGTGCGTGGAGCGTCTGCCGCGTTCCCTCTGCTGTTCGACCCGGCCGACGACACCCGCGTCGAACCCGAACCCGGCGCAGAAGGTGAACCAGCGCTGCGGCACCCCCTCGTCCTCGGTCCCCGGCGTGCCGGCGGCCAGGCCCAGACCGACCGTCCGCTCGGTCCGGTCGCGCAGGGCGTCCAGGATCGCGCCCGTCGCCTCGACCGCGTCGTTCGGCAGGCCGAGGGCCCGGGCGAAGACGTTCGTGGAGCCGCCGGGCACGACGGCGAGGCGGGGCAGGCCCTCGGGATGGGGGCCGTTGTGCAGCAGACCGTTCACGACCTCGTTGACCGTGCCGTCGCCGCCGAGCGCCACGACGAGATCGATGTCGTCGGACTCCGCGGCCCGGCGACCGAGGTCACGGGCGTGCCCGCGGTACTCGGTGGACACCGCCTCGAGCTTCATCTCGCTCGCGAGCGCGTGGATCAGCACGTCGCGTGTGCGGGCACTGGTGGTGGTTGCTGCCGGATTGACCACGAGAAGTGCGCGCATGCGATGCAGCGTACCTACCGGGGGGTACCTGGCCCAGTCCCGGGTGCCGGGCGACGGCTACCCTGCAGGGGTGAGCAGCGACGACACCACCCCCCGCCCCGCCCGCCTGACGGCCGCGGCCGCCGTGTGCGCCGCCGAGGGTCTGGCGCTCGCCGCCGGAGGCGTCTACATGCTCGTGATGGGCCTGCTGGGCCGGCCCGACAGCCCCTCGCAGGCTCAGACGGGCGGTGTGACACTGATCGCACTCGCCGTGATCCCGCTGCTGGCGGCCCGCGGGCTGCTGCGCCGACGCTCGTGGAGCCGCGGGCCCGCGATCATCACCCAGCTGATCGCCCTCATCCCGGCCTGGACCCTGCTGCGCGCCTCAGGCGCCCTGATCCCGCTGGGCATCGTGCTGGCGGCGGTGGCCGTGACGGGCCTGGTGCTGCTGGTCCACCCGACCACGGCCCGGGCGCTGGGCATCGGCGTGGCCCGCGACTGACGCGTACCGCGGCGGGCCGCGCCCCGTGGGCACGGCCCGCTCCGCTACTCCTCGACGAGCAGTTTCTCCCGCAGCTGCGCCAGCGTCCGGGCCAGCAGCCGCGAGACGTGCATCTGCGAGATGCCGACCTCCTGTGCGATCTGCGACTGCGTCATGTTGCCGAAGAAGCGGAGCAGCAGGATGCGCTTCTCCCGCGGCGGAAGGTCCTCCAGCAGCGGCTTCAGCGACTCGCGGTACTCGACGCCCTCCAGCGCCTCGTCCTCCGCGCCGAGCGTGTCCGCCACCGCGGGCGACTCGTCGTCCGTGTCGGGGACGTCCAGGGACAGCGTGGAGTACGCGTTCGCGGACTCCAGGCCCTCCAGGACCTCCTCCTCCGAGATGCCCAGGCGCTCGGCCAGCTCGTGGACCGTCGGAGAGCGGCCGTGCTGCTGGGAGAGCTCCGCCGTCGCCGTGGTCAGGGCGAGCCGCAGCTCCTGGAGCCGGCGCGGCACCCGCACCGCCCAGCCCTTGTCGCGGAAGTGGCGCTTGATCTCGCCCACCACCGTCGGGGTCGCGTACGTCGAGAACTCGACGCCGCGCTCCGGGTCGAACCGGTCCACCGACTTGATCAGCCCGATCGTGGCGACCTGCGTGAGGTCGTCCAGCGGCTCGCCGCGGTTGCGGAAGCGCCGCGCGAGATGCTCGACGAGCGGCAGGTGCATCCGCACGAGCTGGTTGCGCAGCTCCGCCCGCTCGGGGGCTCCCTCGGGCAGTTTGCGCAGCTCTACGAACATCGCCCGTGCCCCGCTGCGGTCGTGGGCGTCGTGGTGATGCCGCTCGTGGCCGTGCTCGTGCTCGCTCATACGGTCCGCCTGATCTGCCCGCGCCTGCTCCGCCGAGGCCGTCCGGCCGTCGGGCTCGTCCACCACCGGGTGCGGCCGTGCGTGCTGCTCCGGGATGCCGGCCGACGCGCTCAGCACCCGGGGGGCACGCTCCTCGTCCTCCCGCATCGGACCATCCCCGTTTCCGTTGCTCACGCCGGCCCGGGTCCCGCGCCGCGCTGTTTGTACAGGCTGATGGAGACAGTACGGTCGTCGGCGACCGAGGAGTCGACCTTGCCGGCCAGTGCCGAGAGCACCGTCCAGGCGAACGTGTCGCGCTCCGGGGCGCGGCCGTCGGTCGTGGGCGCCGAGACCGTCACCTCCAGCGAGTCGTCGACGAGCCGGAACACGCAGCTCAGGACTGACCCGGGAACGGCCTGCTGGAGCAGGATCGCGCACGCCTCGTCGACCGCGATCCGCAGATCCTCGATCTCGTCGAGGGTGAAGTCCAAGCGCGCTGCGAGACCGGCCGTGGCCGTACGCAACACGGACAGGTAGGCACCCGCAGCCGGCAGCCGGACTTCCACGAAGTCCTGAGTCCCGGGCTCGCCTGCGATCTGGGACACCCTCACCTCCAAGGTGGCACAAGCTCTTTCTGGGCCGTGGGTGAAAGCACCCGCGGCCATGCGGTACGTAGTCGATTACGCAGCCGGTACTGGCCTGGCGACGCTATCGCGATCCATGGTGCCGTGTCGCCGGGACCCCCGAGCTGATAACTGTCACTCATGGTAAGCACATGAGTACGGACAGTGGCTAGAGGTCTGCGCCGCCCAATTGCGCAGAACCGGGGGATGGTTGACGTACCCAGGCGTCAGACGATCGAACCGTCGACAAAACACCACCGCCACGCCTGCCCCGGCTCGAAGCTGCGCATCACCGCGTGCGCCGTCTCGCGGAAGTGCGAGCTCGCGTGTTTCAGCGGCGAGGAATCGCAGCAGCCCACGTGGCCGCACACCAGGCACAGTCGCAGCTGGACCGGGTGGCTGCCCACCGCCAGGCACTCCGGGCAGGTCTCGCTCAGCGGCACCGGCTCGGGCCGTGGCAGTTCTGCTACATGGGGACACTCGCTCATGATTGCCAGGTTACGACGCAGGCGACGATACGAGGTCGGTGTGATGGACGCATTGCCACTGGTGGGACTCATCGCGGTGAGCGCCGCGGTCGCGGGCGCCGCCCGCCGGACACCGGTCGCGGCACCGCTGCTGCTGGTCGCGGTGGGACTGATCGCCTCGTACGTGCCGGGCGTCCCCGACTTCCACCTCGACCCGGACATCGTGCTGCCGCTGCTGCTGCCCCCGCTGCTGCACACCGCCGCCCTGGACAGCTCCTACCTCGACCTGCGCGCCAACATCCGCCCGGTCGCGCTGCTCTCCGTCGGCTACGTCCTCTTCGCGACGCTGGCCGTGGGCTACCTCGCCTACCTCTTCGTGCCCGACCTGCCGCTGACCGCCGCGCTCGTGCTCGGCGCGGTCGTCGCACCGCCGGACGCGGTCGCCGCCACCGCCATCGCCCGCAGACTCGGACTGCCCAGCCGCATCACCACGATCCTCCAGGGGGAGTCCCTGGTGAACGACGCGACCGCGATCACCGCGTACAAAGTGGCCCTCGCGGCCGCGATCGGCGAGGGCGCGAGCTGGGCCGGGGGCCTGGGAGAGTTCGCGGTCGCCTCGCTCGGCGGCATCGGCGTGGGACTGGTCCTGATGATCCCCATCCACTGGCTGCGCACGCACCTCAGGGAGGCGCTCCTCCAGAACACGCTGTCGCTGCTCATCCCGTTCATCGCCTACGCCGCCGCCGAGCAGGTCCACGCCTCCGGGGTGCTCGCGGTGGTCGTCGTCGCGCTCTACCTGGGGCACCACTCCTCGCAGGTCGACTTCGCGACCAGGCTCCAGGAGGAGGCGGTGTGGAAGATGGTCTCCTTCGTCCTGGAGTCCGTCGTCTTCGCGCTGATCGGGCTGCAACTGGCGATCGTGGTGGAGGACCTCGGCGAATACGGCGTCGGGGAGGCGCTCTGGTACGCCGCCGGGGTGTTCGTCACCGTCGTGGTCGTGCGGTTCGTCTGGGTCTACCCGGCGACCTTCCTGCCCCGCATGGCGTCCAGGCGGATCAGGGAGCGGGAGCCGGACACCACCTGGACCGCGCCGCTGATCGTCGGCTGGGCCGGCATGCGGGGCGTGGTGTCGCTCGCCATCGCGTTCTCCATCCCGCTGACGACCGCGGACGGCGAGGCGTTCCCCGCCCGCAACCTCGTCCTGTTCCTCACCTTCACCACCGTCATCGGCACCCTCGTGGTGCAGGGCCTGACCCTCCCCACGCTGATCCGCGCGGTGAAGCTGCCCGGACGGGACACGTACGCCGAGACGCTGGCCGAGGCCCAGGCGCAGAGCGAGGCGTCCGCGGCGGCCGAACGGCGACTGGAGGAGCTGCTGGCCGACGAGCGCAACGCGCTGCCCCAGCCGCTGGCCGACCGGCTGCGCACGGTGCTGGAGCGCCGGCGCAACGCCGTGTGGGAGCGGCTCGGCACGGTCAACGAGATCACCGGGGAGTCGGCCGACGACACCTACCGCCGCCTCGCGCGGGAGATGATCGCCGCGGAGCGGGACGTCTTCGTCGAGCTGCGCAACCGTCGCCGGATCGACGACGAGATGATGCGCACGCTGCTGCGCCGGCTGGATCTGGAGGAGGCCGCGGCCTACCGCGAGGAGGCCTGATCCGACCCGTCCTCCCGGCCGGTGACCACGGCGACGACCGTGCTGCCGGCCGGGAGGGCGCCCTCGGCGGCGAGCACGCTCAGTCCGTAGAGAGCCTTGGCGACGTAGACACGTTCCACGGGCAGCCCGTGCCGCTCCCCGAAGTCCCGGGCGAACGCGTCGAGTACGGGGTGCGTGCGGGCGTACCCGCCGAAGTGGAAGCGGTCGTCGAGCGACCAGTCACCGGCCGGGCCGCCGAACGCCTCCTGCTGCAGGGCGCGTATCGCCTCGCCGAGGAAGCCGCCGCGCAGGACGGGGAAGCCGATGGCGCGCCTGCCCTGCCCGAGGCCGGCGGCGAGACCGGCGAGCGTGCCTCCCGTCCCGCAGGCGACGGCCACGACATCGACGTCCTCGTCGCGCAGTTCGCGGCCGAGTTCCGTGCAGCCCTGCGCGGCGAGGGCGTTGCTGCCGCCCTCGGGGACCACGTACACGTCGTCGGCCCCTACGCCGGCGGCGCGGAGGAACCGCGCGAGCACGTCGGGGTCGCCCTTGGCGCGATAGGCGGCGCGGTCGGCGAACAGCAGGCGCATGCCGTCGGCCGCGCAGCGGCTGAGGGACCCGTTCAGCGGGCGCCTGGCCAGTTCGTCACCCCGTACGACGCCGATCGTGGGGAAGCCGAGCAGGCGTCCCGCCGCGGCCGTGGCCCGCAGGTGGTTGGAGTACGCGCCGCCGAAGGTGAGCACCGGCCGGCCGGCGGCGGCGCGCAGATTCGGAGCGAGCTTGCGCCACTTGTTGCCCGGCAGGTCGGGGTGGATCAGGTCGTCGCGCTTGAGCAGCAGCCGCACTCCGTGCCTCTCGAAACGCTCGTCCGCGACGGGCTGCAGCGGTGAGGGCAGCCGGGGCCGCAGCGCGGCGGCGAGGTCGGACGTCTCCCTGTTCACCTCTTGATTGTCGCCCGGTGTACGAGGCGATCCGGCCACTGCCCCGGTCGCGGTGATGCAGTCCCACTCATTTGTGTAATGGTGCGACGACGCACTGTGCTGAAAGGCTTGCCTCGCAGGTCAGAGACATGATCGGGAGGGAGTCACATGACGGTCGGTTCGGCAGGTTCCGTCGGCGAGGACGTGCGTGAGCAGGGGCCCCAGCAGAGTCTCGGCACCGCCGCCGCGCGGAATCTCGCGACCACCACCAAGTCCGCCCCGCAGATGCAGGAGATCACCTCGCGGTGGCTGCTGCGCATGCTGCCCTGGGTGCAGGTGCAGGGCGGCACGTACCGCGTGAACCGCCGCTTGAGCTACTCGGTCGGCGACGGCAGGGTGACGTTCGTGCAGACCGGCGGCCAGGTCACGGTCATCCCCGCCGAGCTGGGCGAGCTGCCGGCGCTGCGCGACTTCGGCGACGAGACCGCCCTCACGGAGCTGGCGCGGCGGTGCGAGCAGCAGGAGTTCGCGCCCGGAGAGGTGCTGGCCACCGGCGGGGAGGCCGCGGACCGGGTCTACCTGCTGGCGCACGGCCGGGTCGAGCAGATCGGCGAGGGCCCCTACGGGGACGAGGCCGTGGTCGAAGTCCTCGCTGACGGGGCGTACTTCGGCGATCACTCCCTCACGGACCGCGAGGCCGTCTGGCGGTACACGGCGCGCGCGGCCACGGCCTGCACCGTGCTCGTGCTGTCCAGGTACGACGTGCTCAACCTCGCCGACCGCGCGGAGTCGCTGCGCACGCACCTGGCGAGCCTCGCCGCACTGCCACGGCAGCGGACCAACAAGTACGGCGAGGCGGCGATCGACCTGTCCGCCGGACATGTCGGCGAGGCCGTCGTCCCGCACACCTACGTCGACTACGACGCGGCCCCGCGCGAGTACGAACTGAGCGTCGCGCAGACCGTGCTGAAGGTGCACAGCCGCGTCGCCGACCTCTACAACCAGCCGATGAACCAGACCGAGCAGCAGTTGCGGCTGACTGTCGAGGCGCTGCGCGAGCGCCAGGAGCACGAGCTCGTCAACAACCGCGAGTTCGGCCTCCTGAACAACTGCGACTACGGTCAGCGATTGCAGCCGCACGACGGTGTGCCGAGCCCGGACGACATGGACGAGCTGCTGTCGCGGCGGCGCGGTTCGAAGCTGTTCCTCGCCCACCCGCGCGCGATCGCCGCCTTCGGCCGCGAGTGCAACAAGCGGGGGCTGGTCCCCGACAGCGTCGAGATCGGCGGTCACCAGGTGCCGGCCTGGCGCGGTGTGCCGATCTTCCCGTGCAACAAGATCCCGATCTCGGACGCCCGCACGACGTCCATCATCTGCATGCGTACGGGCGAGGCCGACCAGGGCGTCATCGGGCTGCACCAGACCGGCATCCCGGACGAGATCGAGCCCAGCCTGTCCGTGCGCTTCATGGGCATCGACGAACAGGCGATCATCTCGTACCTGGTCACGGCCTACTACTCCGCAGCCGTCCTCGTCCCCGACGCCCTCGGAGTCCTGGAGAACGTCGAGGTGAGCCGCTGGCGCTGACCTTGTGCCGCACCGGGGGCACGCCCGCCGCGCCCCCGGCCCGCACAGCCGACCGCTCCCCGAGGAAGGGACCGCCCCTTGACCATGCCGGGGCCGGGGATCGTGACTGGGCGCAAGGTGGAGGGGCCGGTCCCGTGTGCGAGGGAGTTCCGGGCGGCTCGGTCCCGCTGTCCCAGGTGCCCGTAGCGGAATATTCTGGCCATATGGACAGTGAAGGACATGGTTCGCACCGCGTCCCGAGGCGTCCGCAGGACGAGCATGTCTGCCCTGCCTGTGGCCGGCCTGTCGGCACGGTCGTCAAACGGCACAAGACGCTCGGGGCGTTCGTACCGGTCTGGGAGCCCGGGCCCTGCCGCAACCCCGACTGTCCCCTGAGCGTCGAGAAGGACGGCGGCGCATCCGGAGACGGCGCATCCGGCGAAGAGGTCGGTCAGACCTGAGCCGCGCCATCCACGGCGCACGCCCAGGGCGTGAAGCGGCACCTCCTGCGCGCCGGAGGACGGCCTAGCGCTACAGTCCGCGCATGTCATCGGAGTCGACTGAGGTCTGCGCGGGCTGGTACCGCGACCGGGCCGGCGCGGAAGCGGTCACGATAACCGCGGCCGGCGGCCAAGTGCGCACGCGCATCAGAGGTGTTGAGTACGAGGGCGCGACGTTCGCCGCACTGCAGGCGGAGGGCGGGGGCGGCGTGCTGTCCTCCTGCGTACTGGAATGGGACATGCCGCTGCCCGTCCACGTCGACGGGGGCGTGCAGCAGGCGACGCTGAGCTGCCTGCTGACCCTGGGGGAGCCCGCGCGGGACGGGGCCGGGCCCCACCGGGCGGAGCTCAACCTGACGCTCCACTGCGGCGGCGCCGCGTACGAAGCGTGCGTCGCGGACGGCGATTTCGACGATGCGCTCGGGCGGATCCGGGGCCAGTTGCCGCCGGGCACCGCGCTCGGCAGCCGCGAGCCGGCCCAGGCCTGAGCGCCGGACAGGCCTTTCACCTCGATGTGGACGTCTCCCCGGTGGGTGGGCAGCCAGGCGCTGAGCCCGGTGGCGAACGCCGTCGCCGCGGCCCCTCAGCTCCTCGACGTCGGCCAGCCACTTCCGAAGGGAACGCAGCGGGTCGCCCGCCTCAGGGCCTTCCGCGATCACCGCGACGGTGCGAGGAAAACGACCGCACCGGGTCCGGCATGGACGCCGTGCTCGGCGGCCTGCGGACCGGGTGCGGTCGGTTGGGCGAGGGGACCCGCGGACGGACGGGTCGGGCAGCCCGGGCCAGACGTCAGGCCTTCTTGGTCTCCCAGAAGATCTTGTCGATCTGGGCGATGTAGTCCAGGGCCTTCTGGCCCGTCGCCGGGTCGGTCGACGCCTTCGCGGCCGACAGGGCCTTCAGCGCGTCGTTCACCAGCTGGTGCAGCTCCGGGTACTTCTCGAAGTGCGGGGGCTTGAAGTAGTCGCTCCACAGCACCGACACGTGGTGCTTGGCGAGCTCCGCGCGCTGCTCCTTGATGACCGTGGCGCGGGCGCGGAAGTGCGGGTCCTCGTTGGCCTGGTACTTCTCCTGGACGGCCTTGACCGACTCCGCCTCGATGCGGGCCTGGGCCGGGTCGTAGACACCGCAGGGCAGGTCGCAGTGGGCGCTGACCTTCACCTTGGGGGCAAACAGGCGGGAGAGCATGGAGCTGTCCTTCCTCGTGATCGTCTTCTCAGGTGGGAGATTACTCCGTGACCGTCGGGTTTTCGCGAGTGCCCCCAGGGGCTTAGGACAAAAGTCCGGGGCCACCATGGGACCGGTGGCGGAACGTACGGTGGAGCCGGAGGTGGCCGATGAGTGAGCAGGGGCATGAGGCGAGAGCGCCGTTCGGCATCGCCGAGGTGACCGGCCGTTCGATGTATCCGACGCTGTGGCACGGCGACCAGCTGCTCGTGCACAACGGCGCCGAGGTGCGCCCGGGGCACGTGGCCGTACTGCGTCATCCCCTGCAGCAGGACCTGCTCATCGTGAAGCGGCTGATCGAGCGGCGTGACGGCGGCTGGTGGGTCCTCGGGGACAATCCGGACGCCGAGGTCGTGGACAGCCGCGCGTTCGGCACCGTGCCGGACGAGCTGGTTCTCGCGCGGGTGTACGCCCGGTACCGGCCCATGCTGCCCGGGCGTCGGCGCACCCCCTTCTACGTGGGGTCCTGGGCCGTCTCCGCGCTGAGGCTCGTGCTCGCCGACCGCTCGGTCTCCAGGCGCTTGCGGGCGCGGTAGGCCGCCACGTTGGCGCGGGTGGCGCAGCGGTCGGAGCAGTAGCGGCGCGAGCGGTTGGTCGAGGTGTCCAGGTAGGCGTTGCGGCAGGGGGCGGCCTGGCACAGGCCGAGGCGGTCCACGCCGTACTCGGTCAGGTGGAAGGCGAGGCCCATCGCCGCGATGGCCGCGTATCCCGCAGTCGCGTTCGACGGGTGGTCGGCGAGGTGCATGTGCCACTTGGGCCGGCCGTCCTCGTCCCGGTGGTCGTGTCCGGAGATCTGCGGGCTGACCGGGAACTCCAGCAGCAGCGAGTTGAGCAGGTCGACCGCCTGGGTCTCCTCGCCCGCGTCCGCCGCGGTGAAGACGGCGCGCAGCCGGGCGCGTACCGACCGGAAGCGGGTGACGTCCGAGTCCGTGGCGCGGCGCGCGGCCTGCGTCGAGGGGCCGAACAGATCCCTGACGGCCTCGACGGAGGTGAGGGAGTCCTTGTTGCGGCCCGGCTCCTCGGTGTTGACCAGGCGTACGGCGTAGTCCGAGTAATAGGCCAGTTCCACTTGTAGTCCTTACGCGGCGGTCCGGTGTCGGCGTAACAGCTGCTGTCGCTTCGAGGGTATTACGGACGAGAGGGATCCGGTTCGGCGACCACAGAAGGACGAGTCGACGCCCCGCATCAACGGTGCTCGCGCTCAGCAGGCCCGCCGGCACGGAGAAAGGGGCGGTACGGACCTCGCGTCCGTACCGCCCCACTCAAGCTCTCCAGAGCCTTCGCGCCCTACAGGACCTTCGACAGGAACGACTTCGTGCGGTCGTGCTGCGGGTTCGTCAGGACGTCGCGCGGGTGGCCGGACTCGACCACCACGCCGCCGTCCATGAAGACCAGCGAGTCGCCGACCTCGCGCGCGAAGCCCATCTCGTGCGTCACGACGATCATCGTCATGCCGTCCTCGGCGAGGCCGCGCATGACGTCGAGGACGTCACCCACCAGCTCCGGGTCGAGGGCCGAGGTCGGCTCGTCGAAGAGCATCAGCTTCGGCTCCATCGCCAGCGCACGGGCGATGGCGACGCGCTGCTGCTGACCGCCGGAGAGCTGCGAGGGGTAGTTCCCGGCCTTGTCGGCGAGCCCGACACGGTCGAGCAGCCGCTCGGCCCGCTCCCGGGCGACGGCCTTGGTCTCGCCCTTGACCTGGATCGGCGCCTCCATGACGTTGGCGAGCGCCGTCATGTGGGGGAACAGGTTGAAGCGCTGGAAGACCATGCCGATGTCCCGGCGCTGGGCCGCGACCTCGCTGTCCTTCAGCTCGTAGAGCTTGTCGCCCTTCTGCCGGTAGCCGACCAGGTGGCCGTCGACCGACAGCCGGCCGGCGTTGATCTTCTCCAGGTGGTTGATGCACCGCAGGAAGGTGGACTTGCCGGAGCCGGACGGGCCGACCAGGCAGAACACCTCACGCGGTGCGACCTCGAGATCGATGCCGCGCAGGATGTGGGCGGAACCGTAGGACTTGTGGACGCCCTCGGCCTTCACCATGGGGGTCATGTGTCACACCCCCCTGGGGCTGTTGCGGGACAGCAGATTGGCCTTGACCCTCTGCCAGGGTGTCGGCGGCAGCTGCCGCAGCGAGCCGCGTGCGTAGTACCGCTCGACGTAGTACTGACCGACGCTGAACACGCTGGTCAGGGCCAGGTACCAGACGGAGGCCACCAGCAGGGTCTCCATGATGGCGAACGACGTGGAGCCGATGTTCTGCGCGGCGCGCAGCAGCTCCGTGTACTGGACCGCGGAGACCAGGGACGAGGTCTTCAGCAGGTTGATGAACTCGTTGCCGGTCGGCGGCACGATCACCCGCATCGCCTGGGGGAGAACGATGCGCCGCATGGTCTTGCCGCTGGACATGCCGAGCGCGTGCGAGGCCTCGGTCTGGCCCTCGTCGACCGACTGGATGCCGGCCCGGACGATCTCGGCCATGTACGCGCCCTCGTTCAGGCCCAGGCCGAGCAGCGCGACCATGAACGGGGTCATCACGTCGACCATCTCGTCCTTGTAGAACCCAAGGTTGAGGACGGGGAAGATCAGCGCGAGGTTGAACCACAGGAGGAGCTGTACATACACGGGCGTGCCGCGGAAGAACCAGATGTACAGCCAGGACACCGCACCGGTCACCGGGTTCTTCGACAGCCGCATGACGGCGAAGAGGATGCCCAGGAACAGACCGATCAGCATCGACAGCACGCTGATCAGCAGCGTGCGGCCCATGCCGGTGACGATCCGGTCGTCGAAGATGAGGTCGCCGACCGTCCCCCAGGTGACGTCGCCCTGGGAGAACGAGTAGGCGAGCGTGCCCAGCAGGGCCACGACGACCACACCGCTGATCCAGCGGCCCCAGTGCCTGACCGGGATGGCCTTGATCTGCTCAGGGGGCGTGTAGGCCCCCTTGTCGACCGCCGTCGTCGCCGGTGGCCCGTCGGCGGGTGTCTTGTCGAACTTGTCAGTCACAGTGACTGCCCTTCAGTGGAACGCTTGAGGCTGGTACGTCGGATCACTGGCCGGCGTTGATGGTCGCCTCGGTCACGGCGCTGTCCTTGACGTCCCACTTCTCCAGGACCTTCGCGTACTCGCCGTTCTCGATGATCGCGTTCAGGGCGTCCTTGAGTGCGTCGCGCAGCTGGGTGTTGTCCTTGTCGACGGCGATGCCGAAGGGGCCGGCCTCGGTCTGGTCGCCCGTGACCTCGAAGTCGTTGCCGCCGCCCGCGGTCTTCGCGATGTGCGCGGCGACGGGGTAGTCGTTGAGGTCGGCCACGGCGCCACCGGACTTCACACGGGTCTGGGCCTCGGCGTCGGTGTCGAACGCCTCGATGGTGAGCTTGCCCTTGCCGTCCTGCTCACACTTGGTGGCCTGCTTCTTGAACGTGTCGTGGTAGGTCGTGCCGCGCTGGACGGCCACCTTCTTGCCGCACAGGTCGTCGAGGGACTTGATGTTCTCCGGGTTGCCCTTCTTGACGAGCAGTGAGACACCGGAGTTGAAGTAGTCGACGAAGTCGACGCCCTCGCCGGTCTTCTTGCCCTTGTCGTCCAGACCCTCCTGGCGGGCCTTCGTGTCGCTCATGGCGGACATGACGATGTCCTGGCGGCCGGTGTTGAGCGAGGAGATCAGGCCGTCGAAGGTACCGCTGGTGAACTCGAACCGGACGCCGAGCTCCTTGCCCATGGCGGCGGCGATGTCGGGGTCGATGCCGACGATCTTGCCGCCCTCCTCGTACTCCATCGGGGCGTAGGCGGCGTCCGTGCCGACCTTGATCACGCCGGAGTCCTGGTACTTCTTCGGAAGCTTGTCGAAGAGCGGGGCGCTCGTGGACTTGGTGCCCTCGGTCTGGGCGGTCTCGGATCCGGAGTTCGTCTGGTCACCGCAGGCGGTGAGCGCCAGCGCGCCGGCGACCGCGAGCGCACTGACTGCGGCGATCCGGGACCTGGCGGCAGTCGTACGACGGGTGAAGCTTGCGGTCATGATCGGGGTCCTCCGGCATGTGTAGAGGGGCGTTACGAGCAGCTGTGCACTCACCTTCGAGTGTCGCCAGCTTGTGTGTTTTCGGCATCTTGCCATTCGGACTGCCCCATTCAGGGGGACGCGCATGTCAAAATCGGATAACGGGAAACCCCCGAACCTCAGCGGGCCGGTACATCAAGGCCGGACCATTCGCTGGAATACCGCCCTCCGGCCGGAAGATCTCCCGTCGCCCCATGATCTGGTCAGGTACATAACAGAGGGTTGAGTTGTCCGTTTTGGCGCTATGAGCCACGTCACCGCGCCGATACAGACTCGTCCGCGGTGCGGTCTGTCCGGTATGAAGGATCCTTACACCCCTCATCCGGGGCTACGGGCGCGTTGTGCGGCGCGCCCGCGCGTGCGTGAGAACCCTCTGCCGGGGCGGGCCAACCGCCCGGTGCAGCGGACGGACGCGGTGCCCGCCCACCCCTCCTCAACCAGGAGCGGCCACCCTCAACTGATGAAGACTTAAGGGGTCAACCACAATGGCAGCGGAGATCGTCAATCCTCGCAGCGACAACACCGGCACGGAGAGTTCCGACGAGCCCTTCGATCCGGCGTTCGCGCTGCACCGCGGCGGCAAGATGGCCATCCAGGCCACCGTGCCGGTGCGGAACAAGGACGACCTGTCCCTCGCGTACACGCCTGGTGTCGCCAAGGTGTGCACGGCTATCGCCGAGAAGCCCGAGCTCGTTCACGACTACACCTGGAAGTCCCAGGTCGTCGCCGTCGTGACGGACGGGACCGCGGTGCTCGGCCTCGGCGACATCGGCCCGGAGGCGTCCCTCCCGGTCATGGAGGGCAAAGCGATCCTCTTCAAGCAGTTCGGCGGCGTGGACGCGGTTCCGATCGCCCTCGCCACCACGGACACGGACGAGATCGTCGAGACCGTCGTGCGCCTCGCGCCGTCCTTCGGCGGAGTGAATCTCGAGGACATCTCGGCGCCGCGGTGCTTCGAGATCGAGCGCAAGCTCCAGGAGCGCCTCGACATCCCCGTCTTCCACGACGACCAGCACGGCACCGCGGTGGTCACCCTCGCGGCCCTGCGCAACGCGGCCAAGCTGACCGAGCGCGGGCTCGGTGACCTGCGCGCGGTCATCTCGGGCGCAGGCGCTGCCGGTGTGGCCATCGCGAAGTTCCTGCTGGAGGCGGGACTCGGGGACGTGGCGGTCGCCGACCGCAAGGGCATCGTCAGCCGTGACCGCGAGGACCTGACCCCGGTCAAGCGCGAGCTCGCCGAGCTCACCAACCGGGCGGGCCTGTCGGGCTCCCTGGAGAGCGCGCTCGCCGGCGCGGACGTCTTCATCGGCGTCTCGGGCGGCACGGTGCCGGAGGAAGCGGTCGCGTCGATGGCCCCGAACGCGTTCGTGTTCGCCATGGCCAACCCCAACCCGGAGGTCCACCCGGACGTCGCGCACAAGTACGCGGCGGTCGTGGCCACCGGCCGTTCGGACTACCCGAACCAGATCAACAACGTCCTCGCGTTCCCGGGCATCTTCGCGGGCGCGCTCCAGGTGCGGGCCTCCCGCATCACCGAGGGCATGAAGATCGCCGCTGCGAACGCGCTGGCGGACGTGGTCGGTGACGCACTGTCGGCCGACTACGTGATCCCGTCCCCGTTCGACGAGCGGGTCGCCCCCGCGGTCACGGCGGCGGTCGCCGCCGCCGCGCGCGCGGAGGGTGTCGCCCGGCGCTGACGCGCCGCGACGGGCCGCGGTCACCCCGTGCGGGGGTGGGCCGCGGCCCGTCGCGCATTTTTGGGGGCGCGCAGGGCCGAACGGGTGGTGGTGCGGGGACTGCCGCTCCGGCCGCGTACCGCACAGGGGCGAGCTGAGCCCGAAGAAAGCAGCGCGCGTCACACCGATGTGTGGTTCCGCCACGCACCGGGCCGTCCTAGTCTCAAGGTCATGTTCGCCGCCTACGCCGCCCGCATCGACCGCGACCAGCCGCTGAACGGACTCGAACTGGGCGAGCGCCCCGCTCCTGAGGTCCGTCCCGGCTGGACGACCGTGAACGTCAAGGCCGCCTCCCTCAACCACCACGACCTGTGGTCGCTGCGCGGCGTGGGCCTCGGCGAGGACAAGCTGCCGATGATCCTCGGCTGCGACGCCGCCGGCGTCGACCAGGACGGCAACGAAGTGGTCCTCCACTCCGTCATCGGCCAGAGCGGCCACGGCGTCGGCCCCGACGAGCCCCGCTCCATCCTCACCGAGCGCTACCAGGGCACCTTCGCCGAGCAGGTCACGGTGCCGTCCTGGAACGTGCTGCCCAAGCCGAAGGAGCTCACCTTCGAGGAGGCCGCCTGCCTGCCGACCGCCTGGCTGACCGCGTACCGGATGCTGTTCACCAACGCGGGCGTCCGGCCCGGTGACTCCGTCCTCGTGCAGGGCGCGGGCGGTGGCGTCGCCACCGCCGCGATCGTGCTCGGCAGGGCGGCCGGACTGCGGGTGTACGCCACAAGCCGGGACGAGGCCAAGCGCAAGCGGGCGGTCGAGCTCGGCGCCGAGGAGGCGTACGAGCCGGGCGCGCGGCTGCCCCGGCGCGTCGACGCCGTCATCGAGACGGTCGGCGCGGCCACCTGGTCCCACTCGGTCAAGTCGCTGCGGCCCGGCGGCACGCTGGTGATCTCGGGCGCGACGAGTGGCGACCGGCCCTCGCACGCCGAGCTGACCCGCATCTTCTTCCTGGAGCTGAAGGTCGTGGGCTCGACGATGGGGTCCAAGGACGAGCTGGAGGACCTGCTGTCGTTCTGCGCGGCCACCGGTGTGCGGCCGGTGATCGACCAGGTGCTGCCGCTCGACCGGGCCCGGGAGGGCTTCGAGAAGCTGGCCTCCGGCGACCTGTTCGGAAAGATCGTCCTGACCAATCCGTGACGGACTCTTGATGGGCCGTCAGTTCTGCTGATGGGATCTCCGGCACTGTCGACCGACCGTGCCGGAGGCCCCATGTACCGCCGTCTGCTCGTCGCCCTCGTCTGCGCCGCCGTCCTGTCCACGTCAGCCGCTCACGCGAAGAGCGCCGACGGCCGGGAGACACCTCCGGACATACCCCGCCTCACGGACGAGAGGGGCCGCGTCCTCACCCTGCGCGGCTGGAACGTCGAGGACAAGACCCATCGCGGCGAGGCCGCCCTGTCCGCGATCACCGAGCGCCACTTCCGCGACCTGCGCGCCCAGGGCTTCGGCTTCGCGCGGCTGCTCGTCTTCTGGGACGACCTGGAGCCCGAGCGGGGCCGCTACAGCGAGGCGTACCTCCGCAGGATCGAGCGTGTCCTCGGCTGGGCGCACAAGCACCGTGTCCAGGTCCTGGTCGACGCCCACCAGGACGTCTTCGGGCCCGCTTTCGGTCACCGCGGCATCCCGGAGTGGGCGACGAGGACCGACGGGCTGCCGTTCACCCCGCACCCCGACGACTGGTTCGCCGAGTACTTCGAACCGGCCGTGCAGCGCGCGTTCACCCATCTCTACGAGGACCCGGACCTGCGGCGCGCCCAGGCGGACATGTGGCGGGTGCTCGCCGGCCGTCTCGCGGACCACCCTGCCGTCGTCGGCTACGACCTGATCAACGAGCCCATGGGCGAGATCGCGCAGGGCGAGGACCTTCCGGCGGCCGCCCGCCGTATCGAGCGCGAGCAGCTCACCCCCATGTACAACCGCCTCGCGGACGCCGTCCGGTCCGCCGACGACGACACCTGGGTCTTCTTCGAGCCGACTCCCATCGTGGGGGAGGGCGTCCCCACCGGCCTCGGCCGTATCGACGACCCCAGGGCCGTCTACGCACCCCACTTCTACAACACGGCCATGGAGGCGGGCGCCGACTACGACCCCTCGGCCGGCTGGATCGAGGCGTACGAGTCGGCCGTGACCGTCTACCCGCGGCAGTACCGCGTCCCGGTCGTCGTGGGGGAGTGGGGCCCGCTCAACAACGCGCTGCCGAACATGGGCCGTTTCTACCGCGACGCCCTGCGGTCCCTGAACCGCTACGGTTCCGGCTGGGCGGGCTACGTCTGGTGCTACGGCGGCGGATACTGCGCCGTCGACGCCGAGGGGCGGTTCCGCACCAACAAGGAGCAGACCGCGGCCCCGTACGCCCCCGCGGTCGCCGGCCGGATCACCGCCGAGGCGTTCGAGCCGGACACCGCGGCCTACCGGCTCGCGTACCGGGCCGCGGGCGGCGTCACCGAGATCTCCGTGCCGCCCCGGCCCGGCGGCTGGCGCATCGAGCTGACCGGACCCGCCCGGACCGCCACGCCCGTGCTGCCCGCGGACCGCGCGGCGACCGCGCGCGTGCACGCACGGCCCGGCGCGCACGTCACGGCTCTGGTCACTCCACGCGCCCCACGATGAATCCCCGCGCCGGTCGGGTGCGCCGGGCGACGATTGCGCACCAGCCGTGCGGGGCACGAGCCTTGACACTCACGTGATCGCGCGTGAAGGGGGAGGAGAACATGTCGACGGGGGATCAGCAGAGCCGTGTCCCGGCCTATCCGGGCGTCGAGAAATTCGTGGACGCCTTCGACAAACTCGTGGTGCAGCCGCGCCGCAGCCGCAGCCGCGTCCCGGTGGTGCTGCTGAGCGAACCGGGGGACGGACAGGCCGGCCGCCGGATCGTCGCCGGCTTACGGTCGCGGCTGCGCGGGCGGGAGGGCCGGCTCGCCCCGCACGCCTGCCTGGACGGGGCCACGGCGGACCCGGCCGCGCCGCCGCTCGACCTCTTCGAGCAGATCGCCTTCCAACTGGACGCGACGATGCCGCCGGGCACGGGACGGCTGCGCCTGCCGTCCTACCGGCTGCTGCGCGCCGTCGTCACCGCGCCCGCCGTCGGCGGCCTCATGGAGCGCCGCCCCGGCGAACTGCGCGACCACTGCTACGCCGAGCACCGGGAGGTCTCCGCGCTCGCCCGGGGGCTGTGGTGGCTGGGCGGCCGGGACCAGGCCAACGGCGGCACCCTGCTCGAACTGCTGTGGAACTTCGTCGCGGGGCCGCTCTTCCAGCGGCTGCCACGCGCCCTGTACGGCAGGCGGGCGGGCCGCACGATGCTGGGCAGGAGCCGGCACGGAGGACGCCGCTGGTACGCCGAGTGGGTGCGCCAGCAGCAGGGCACGCCGCCCACCGACTTCTTCCGCTCGGCCCTCGACCTCGTGGGCGGCGGCCCGGACGGCGACCCCGAACAGCTCGACCGGATCCTGGTGCACGCTCTGCTCGCCGACCTGGAAGGCGCGGCCCGCAAGCGGATGTTCAACCCCTGGCGGCGCCGGCGCGTCAGCCGCTTCGTGCTCCTGGTGGAGGAGGCGGGCCCCGCCGAGTCGCGCGTCCAGCGCTTCCTGCGCGAACTGCGCGCCGCCATGGAGGACCTGCGGTGCACCTCCGTGGTCGCCGTCGCCGCAGGCGTGCGCACGCTCGCCAGCCGTATCCCCGACATCGAGGTCCCCGGCCTGTCCGCCGCCGGCGCCGAGCTGGCCAACATCGCCCAGCGCGGCACCCCGCCGGGGCGGCCCTCCGGAATGGTGGTTCCGGTCTCCGAAGGGCCCGCGGACGACCAGGCCGCGACGTACTGGCTGGGTCGCTGGCCCACCCTCGCCCCGCCCGCGACGCGCTGGGGGCCCGGCACCGACGTGGCGGTGGCCGCCACCGGGGGTGTGATCGCCCTCGCGGTCGTCGCCGGTCTCGTCGCCGGCGTCCCCTTCACCAGGATCGGTCCCGACCCGTGTCTCGGCTCCACGTTCCTCGGTACGGACGGGCAGTGCGTCGGCGTCGCGGAAGGCGCGGCGTCCTTCGGCACGGGGGACAGCGAGCGGGCCGTACGGGACGTCCTGCAGCGCATCGAGCGGCAGAACAAGGAGGTCGAGAAGGAACTCACGGGTCGGCGTGCCGACGACCCGCGGCCGGACGCCCGCACCGTCGTCTACTTCGGCCCGCTCAGCGGTGGCAAGGACGCCGAGGACCCCGTCCGCGGCGGCACCCTCGCCGAACTGCGCGGTCTCGCCCTCGCCCAGGCGTACGCCAACGGGCAGGCACTGCGCTCCGGGGAGCGTGTCCCGCTGCGCGTCCTCGCCGCGAACGCCGGCGACCGCTTCAAGGACGCCCCGGCCGTCGCCCACCGGATCGTCGAACTCGCCGACAAGGACCGCTCGATCGTCGGCGTCGTCGGCTTCGGCCAGAGCCGCCGCCGTACGTACGAGGCGATGCGCATCTTCGACGAGGCCGGCCTGCCGATGGTCGGCACCTCGGGCACCGCCGACGAACTGCTGCGCCAGGGCGGGCACTACTACCAGACCGCGCCGACCGACACGCGAGCCGGGCAGGTGATGGCGGCCTTCGCCGAGCACGCACCCATGGTGGACGGGAAACCCGCCGTGCGGGTACGGCTGATCGCCGACCCCTCGGACGCCTACAGCGCGAGCCTCGCGGCGGCGTTCCGGGCGGCGTACGACGAGAAGCGGACCGAGTCGCTCCTGTACACGCCGACGGACGCCCCCGAACCCACGCCGCTGCCCGGGGCCCCGGCGGGGACCCCGATCGCGGCGGTGGAGGACCTGGCGCGCGAGGTGTGCCGGGCGGTGGCCGAGGAGCCGCGCACGGCCGTGGTGTGGGCCGGCCGGGGCAGCCACTTCCAGCTGTTCCTCGGCGAGTTGAGCCGTGCCGCGCGCGACTGCCCGAAAATAAGCGTGCTCGGCGGCGACGACGTCACCAACGCCCTCACGGAGGAGCGGCGCCCCTGGGAGGTCTTCGCCGGACTGACCCTCTTCTACGTCTCGCACGGCCGCGCCCCGGCACTGGCTGAGGTCAGCGGCGAGGCGGCGGCCTTCCTCTCGGCGTACGACCGCACGTACGCCGAGGACCACGGCACTCGTACGGGCGCGATGCGGCAGGACGCTCATGTGGCGCTCGCCTGGGACGCGATGCGCTACCTCGCGGAGGGCGTGGACCAGGCGTGGCGGGGCACCGGCGGCCACGACGAGCGTCTCGACCGCAGGCTGCTCCAGGCGGTGCTCTACCAGGGGCTCGGCGGCGGGGGCTTCGACGGCGCCACCGGGCGGATCGACGCGCACGGGGCGGCGGGCGGCGGCCGGGTCAGCGAGAAGAAGCTCATAGCGGTCGAGCGGGGCGGCCCGAAAGGGGCGCAGACAGTGCTGCTGTGCGGGACGGTCGGGCGTGGTGACGTACGCCGGACCTGGGGACCGGAGCGGCATCCCTGCCCGTGACCGCGCGCGGGGCCGGACGGTCGTCCGGCCCCGCCTGCCGCGCTACTCCTTGGGGCCGCGCAGCAGGGCCACGATGTGCGCGGCCGCCGTCGACAGGTGCCGACAGGCCTCGCCCAGCTGCTCCTGTGTCACGCCGTGGTCGCGCGCCGCGTCCCGTACGTCGTCCCGGAAGCGGTCCAGGAGCCGTTCGAGATCACGTGCCGGGTCGGCCGAATCCTTGACGTCCACGGTGTCCTTCGCCCAGTCGGGGCCGGTGCCGGCCGCGTCCGGTTTCGGACACGGCGGCCAGGCGGTGCCCCGCGCCAGACCGCCGAGCTGACCGGCCAGCTCCGACAGGCCCTCGCGCACGCCGGTCGGCCAGTCGCCGCGCGCGAAGTGGTCCTGGACCTGGTCCTGCACCTGCTGGGCGATGCGCTGCATCTCCGCTCGGGCGGCGTCGGCCGCCTCCTGCGCCTGGCGGCGCGCCTGCTTGGCGTCCTCACGCGCCCGGCGCGACTCGTCCTTGGCGCGCTGCGCCTGCTCCTTCCACTCCTGCTTCGCGCGGCGCAGCTCCTCCTTCGCCGCCCGCCAGGACTCCTTGTCGGCGAAGTCGCCCCCGCCGCTGCGCGGGCCCGCCGACTCCCGGCGGGTCTCGCTCGCCGCGGTCCGCATCTCGCTGCGCAGCTTGCCCGCCGCGCCCCGCACGTCGTCGCGGATCTCCGCGGCGAGTTCGGAGACGGACTCGCGGATCTCCAGCTCCAGATCGGCCAGTTCCCCGCTGCGTCCGGCGAGCTCGGCGCGGCCCGCGTCGGTGATCGAGTACACCTTGCGGCCGCCCTCGGTGGCGTGCGTGACCAGGCCCTCGGCCTCCAGCTTGGCCAGCCGCGGGTAGACGGTGCCGGCGCTCGGCGCGTACAGGCCGTGGAAACGCTCCTCCAGGAGACGGATGACCTCGTAGCCGTGGCGCGGAGCCTCGTCCAGCAGCTTCAACAGGTAGAGCCGCAGGCGGCCGTGGGCGAATACGGGGGGCATGTCAGAGAACCTTCCCGGTCGGGGCGTCGGCGTACGCCTCGTCCTCCTCGGCCGGTGGCCTGCGCAGCAGCGCGATCGAGCCGGAGACGGTGGTGGCCTTGAGTCTGCCGGTGCCCGCGCCCAGGGTGCCGGTGATCTGCTTGGCCCCCCACCGGCCCGCGACCCGCAGGTCCTCGAAGGCGTTGGAGACGGCGCCGCTCGCGGTGTTCGCCTCGACGCGGGCGTCGGCGGGATGGGGCAGCCGGATGGCCACCTCGCCGGAGACGGTGCTCAGCGCGATGTCGGTCGGGCCGCCGGCCGTGTCGATGTCGACGACCATGTCGCCGCTGACGGAGTCGGCCCGCACGGAGCGGCCGGAGCCCGCGATGACGGTGAGGTCGCCGGAGACGGAGTGGTAGCGCAGGTCGCCGCTGAGCGACTGCGCCTCGAGGTCGCCGGAGACGGTCTCGGCGCGGACGGCACCGGAGAGCCCGACGAGGGTGGTGTCACCGGTGACGCCGCGTACGACGGCGGGGCCCCGGACGCCGGAGACGACCGCGTTCGCCCCGACGACGCCGACCTCGACGGTGGCCTCGGCGGGGACGGCGAGGGAGACGACCGCGCTGCGGCGGCGGCCCTTGCGGTCGAGCCACGTGAGGAAGCCCTGCCAGGGCAGGTCCGGGTAGGCGACGGTGAGCGTGGCCCCGTTCCGGGTGACGACGAGCGGGGGGCCCTCGATCTCGGAGACCTCCAGCCGGGTGGAACCTTCGTCGGTCCCGACGACGTTGACGGTTCCGTTGACGATGCGCACGTTGACCGTCGTGACCGGTTCGTCGAAGGTGAGCTTCTTCGGCTCGGCGACGTCCCATGTCGTCTCTGCCATGGCGATGACCTCCCGGTCCCAAGGGGCGCGACGCAACATATCGCGTCTCCTGGTGACACGATATATCGCGGTTACGGGTTGTCAAGGGCCGCGATTCCCCGGGCCCGCGGGAACGGGGTTCATCAGGGGGTTGCGCCCCCGTCCGAAGGCTCGGGGCCTTCCCCGACCCCGCTCCTTCGCGAAACCGGGGCCTCGGCTCTCGGCCCCTACGGGGGGACGCGGACGCGCGGCTTCGCGCTGCGGAGGCTCCCCCACCCCGCCCTTGCCGACACTGGGGGCTCCAGACCCCTCCGTGGAGGGGCGGAGACGGCCGCCTTCGTCCGGTTGCGGCAGCTTCGCGCCGCAGGGTCATTTCCTGGCCTGGGAATTCCGACGCCAGACGTGCGGGGGACGGCACGCTGGGTTGCGTCCACATCCTTGGGGCGGCACGGGGAAGCCGCGCTGCGTCGGCGGCCTGGGCTTCGTCCCTCCCAAGAGCGTGCGGGGCGCGCGCGGCGTTGTGTCCACGCCCTTGGGGCGGCACTGCGTGCCGCGCTGCGGCGGCGGCATTACCGCGCCGCCGGGCGCTTTTGCGGGCTTTGGCTCCGTCCTCAGATCCTGAGGGAGGGGATCACGGGCTGATGCCCCCAACCCCGGACGCGGCAGCTGCGCGCCGCAGCCTTCGTCGGCCCCGTGCCTTCCCGTACGGGACGGGCCCCGCAGCAGTTTCGTGCCGAGGGGCCCACGTCCTCCGGGGCGGCCTTGGGCGTCTCTCCACCGAGGCGGGGGACAGAGCTGCCCGGACGTAACGCGTCGTGAGGTACCGGGACGATCCCGCAGGCGGAAAGGGCCCGGATGCCCACTCCGGAGGCCCCGGGGGCCCACTCGGGGCGCACGCCCCGGCGTCGCAGCGGGCGCACGGGCAGCGGCTTACTCGTCGTCGTCCTCGTCGTCGAGGCGGGCCAGCCAGGTGGCGAGGCGTTCGACGGGGACCTCGAAGTCGGGGTTGAGGTCGACGAACGTGCGCAGCTGCTCTGCGAGCCACTCGAAGGTGACTTCCTCCTCGCCGCGCCGCTTCTCCAGCTCCTCGATGCCGCGGTCGGTGAAGTACAAGAGAGCGCTCCTTCGGGTGATGCGGGCCGGTGCCTTCCCCCAGCGTATGCCGCGTGCCGGCGGTGTCGGCGAACCGCCTGCCGGCGGCCATGGGCTGCAGTAGCCTGTGCGAGCCCGAACCGACGGCCGGGGCGACGAGTTGGACGAACACGGGGGCGTTGATGGCATACCGGGTGCGCGAGGTCGAGATCGGCGGGGAGACCGTGCTCGCCCGGGTCGAGACGCTCGACCCCGAGGACCTCGACCTGCGTGGACGTCCCACCGAGTACGGCGACGAGGAGGAGGTCGGCGCGCTGGACACCCTCCTCGACCGGGTGGACGGCGTGCAGCGGGTGATCCGTACCGTCGGCACCTCGGTGCTCGACGCCGCACGGGAGGCGGCGAGGCCCGACGAGGTGAGCGTGAGCTTCGGCGTGGAGCTGGCGGCGAAGTCGGGCAAGGTCGTCGCGTTCCTCGCGGACGGCGAGGCCAAGGCGTCGCTGTCCGTCACGCTCACCTGGCGTCCCGGCGACAACCGTGACGGCGGCGGCCAGGGTACGCAGGGGCATGCCTGAGCAGACGTCCCGCCTGGACCGGCTGGTCCGGGCCGCGACCGTTGCGTTGGGCGCCGACGACGGCACACACTGGGGCTCCGGCGGACTCGTCGCGCCTGGTTGGGTGCTCACCGCCGCGCACGTCGTCCGCGCCGCGGGCGGCGAGAGCTATACCGTCACCATGCCGGACGGCAGCCGGGTGCCGGCGCTGACCGGCTACCGGCCGGTCGGCGTACCGGATCACGGCCCTGTGCCCGCCCACTGCGACCTGGCGCTGGTACGGCTGCTGGCGGACGGCCTCGACCACGACTGCGTCTGGATGACCGATCGGGGCGACCCGCCTTCGGGCGCCGTCCGGGCTTACGGCTGGTACCAGGGAGGGCCCGGGTTGCTCGACTGGACCGGCAACTGTGAGGTGGCGGGCGGCGACGGGCTCGCCAGCTTCCGTCTTGGGCCCCAGTCCGAGATCCCGAAGGGGGTGTCGGGCGGGCCGGTCGTCGACCTGGCGCAGGGTGCGGTGGTCGGTGTGACCAAGGCCAGACGGTCGGGGGAAGGCGGCATCAGGGACGGCGGCCGAGCCGTACGCACCAGCCTGCTCCGGGAGTTCAGCGATCCGGAGCCGGTCGACCCCGAGGAGGTTCTCGGATCCGACCCGTACCACGCGCTGATCCGGGACCATGACCTCTGGCACGCCGAGAGCGACCTTCGAGAGGGCTGGCCCGACCTGCAGGGCGCCTTGCCGGGCAACGGCATCCCCGACAGCCCGGTCTCCTGGTCGCCGGGCGACCGGGTGGAGCTGCTGGAACTCTTCGCCGTGCTGCCGCCACCCGACGACCCCGGCCTGGTGCGCGCCCTGCTCGCGGAGACGTTCTACCAACGCGTGAGCTTTTCCGCGGTGGCCGGGCCGCGGCACTGGCGGGACGGCCACGGCGAGATCCACCCGTACCGCATGCGGTTCCAGGTCGAGGCGCTGCCCTATCTGCGGTTCGCGCGACTCGTCGCCCTGGCGGCGGGCGAGGAGACCGCCGGCCGCGACCTGGCTCGCTGGGTCCGGCGGCGAAAACGCCGGCTCGGCCTGGAGATCGCGGCCAGCATCGACGGTGTGGCCCTGCCCCGCGTCGAGGTGGTCGCGGCCGGCCTGGGCAACGTGCCGACGCCCGCACCGCACGCCCCCGCGGCCTCGCACGGAGCACCCGGTGACGGGCCGGGCGCGGTGGCCGCCGACGGAGCGGGGTGCGTCGCCACGGCAGTGCCCCGCCCGGCAGCACCCGCGCGGCCGGGTGACGGGCCCAGCGTGCTGCTGGAACTGGAGCCGGTGCTCTGGCGTTACCCCCTCGCGTTCTACTGGCGGTTACGCGTCCTGGGACAGCGTTCCGAGGACGACGCACTCGTCGACGCAGAGGAGTCCGGCGACGGCGTCGGGCCGGACGAACTCCCGCTGCGCCTGCAGCGCCCGCTCGCCAGGGTCTTTCTGCAGCTGGACACGGCCGACCGGTTCGCACCGCTCGAAGTCGCGCTGCCCGCCGACCACTTCGACCTCGCCGTGCAGCGCTGGCTGCCCCAGGCCGCAGTCTCCGAGCTCGGCTCCTCCGACCCGGCGTCCTGGCCGCTGGGTGTACGGCGTCAGGTCTTCGTCAGGGACTCCTCGCGGCGCGGACCGCCCGACCCGGTGTGGGCGCAGCGGTGGATCGGAACCGCCGGGGCCCCCGCGTTGCAGGCCCTGCACACCCCGGCGCCCGGTGGCGTGCTGCGCAGGGCCGCGCTCGCCGACGCCGAGCCCGGTCAGGTGCCGGTCGTCTGTACGCCGGCAGGTGCCGAACTGGGGCGTGAGGCGATGGAGATGGCCCTGGGCAGCGGACACGGCATCGTCCTGTGGCGCGCCCAGGGGCATCCGGCCACCGGTTGCGACACGACCTGCCACGAGTTCCGGGAGGAGGTCGCAGGGCTGCTGGCGGGCATGGGATCCGCCGCCGATCTGCCGGAACAGCTGCGCGTACTGAGGGAACGCGTCCACCGACGCGAGCCCCGCACCGGTTGGGCCGAGCCGCTCGCCCTGGTGTACGACGACGCGAGCAGGCCGCTGCCCGCGCTGAACAGCCCGTTGGACTCGCCGTGACAGCGACCGAACCAGGAGAACCGACGTGACCGATTGGCTTGTCTACCGCGGGACGGGCGAACCGCACAGGGGGATCGAGACCCTGCCTCCGCCGCCGCCGTGGCGCGACTTCGACGGCGGGCCGCCCTTGCCCGATTGGCGGCCGGACCTGGAAAGCGCCTCCTTCCGGCGCCTCGGCAGTTACGGCCACGTCGTCGACGTCGCCAGGTCACGGGAGGAACTGGAGCTGATCAACGCGGCCCTGTTCCTGCGGCGTCCGCTGCTCGTCACCGGTGAACCCGGCATCGGCAAGAGCACCCTGGCCCATTCCATCGCCCATGAGCTGCAGCTGGGCCGGGTGCTGCGATGGCCCGTGCACAGCAGGAGCACCCTGCGGGACGGCCTCTACCAGTACGACGCCATCGGCCGCCTGCACGACGCCCAGCTGCCCGGAAGCGACGCCCAGCTGCCCGGAAGCGACAGCCACGACATCGGGCGCTACCTCAGGCTGGGCCCTCTGGGCACGGCGCTGCTGCCCACCGTGCTGCCTCGCGTCCTGCTCATCGACGAACTCGACAAGGGGGACATGGACCTGCCCAACGACCTGTTGAACGCCTTGGAGGAGGGCGAGTTCGCCCTCCCCGAGCTGGAGCGCCTCACCGACCGGGACGAGGTCGAGGTGCGCACCGACGACGGGACCGCGGTCCCGGTGCGGGGCGGCCGCGTCCGCTGCCGCGCGTTTCCCGTCGTGGTGATGACCAGCAACGACCAGCGCGACTTCCCCGCGGCGCTGCTGCGTCGCTG
>NZ_JABZEE010000057.1 GCF_013387495.1 Streptomyces sp. PKU-EA00015
GATGACCAGCAACGACCAGCGCGACTTCCCCGCGGCGCTGCTGCGTCGCTGCCTGCATCTGAACCTCGGCAGGCCGGGCCCGCAGCGGCTCGCGGCCATGGTGGCGGCACACCTCGGACCGGATCTGACCGACGAACACGTGGACATGATCGACCGCTTTCTGTCGCAGGCGCCCGGCGAGTTCCGGGCGGCCGACCAGCTCCTCAACGCCGTCTATCTGACGCAGGTCAGCGACGGGGGCGACCCGGAGGACCGCGGACGCCTGGCCGAGCTGCTCATGAGGCCGCTGGGGCCGGGCCAGCGGTGAAGCGCGGGGCCCGGCAGGGCGGAGGGGCGACAACGGCACTGGCGGCACTGGTGCGGCGACTCGAAGAGGCGGGACTCCGGCCCGGCGTACAGGAGCTCGCGGACGTGCTGTGGCTCGCCCGCCATGTCTCGCCCGCCGCCGGCGCCGTGGCCACAGCTCCGGTCGCCGAGCCTGGGGGCCCTGATGAACGGCCCGCCCCGGAGCAGCCCCCAACCGTCCCTGCCGACCCGGCACCCGCCGACATCCCGGACGAGGACGCCTGCGGGCCGCCCGGCCCCGGTTCGTTCCGGCTCGACCCCGTCGCCTCCGAGGAGGAGAGCGGACTGAGCTCCCGCCGCCCTGTGGCCGCACCGGCGGCCGACGTCCTGCCCGATGCCGGCAGCTCGCAGCAGGCCCTGCGCGCCCTGCGCCGGTACCAGCCCTCGGCGCATACGGTCTCGGAGAGTGTCATCGACGAGCAGGCGTCCGCCGAACGTGCCGCGGCGACCGGGGTGTTCGTTCCCGTGCTGCGTGAACGACGCCGCCAGGCCGCCCACATCCAGCTCGCCATGGACGTCTCGACGTCCATGGCCCCATGGCACGAGCTGCTGCGCGAACTGCGGCGCATGTGCGAGCGCTCGGGCATCTTCCGCTCGCTGTCCGTGCACTATCTCCATGAGCACCCGGCCACGGGAGCACCGGCCGTGGCGGACTCACTCGTGCCCGAACTGCCGGCCCTCGGCCCACCCGACCGGCTCCAGGACCTCGCCGGGCGGCGGATCACCCTGGTGCTCTCCGACTGCGCCGGGCCTTTGTGGCGCAGTGGCCGGATGCAGCGGCAACTCCACCAGTGGGCGCAGACGGCGCCCGTCGCCGTACTCCAGCCGCTGCCGCAACGCATGTGGCGGCGTACTCATCTGCCCCCCGCAGGAGGAGAGCTGCGCCGTCAGGTCGGGGGCGGCCGCTGGGTGTTCCGACCGGTGCACGGCCCGGAGCCCCACCCGGCGCTACGGGCTCTCGCGGTGCCGGTGCTGGCACCGAACGCCGCGGCACTCGGGTCATGGGCCCGGCTGCTGTCCGGGGACCTGCCCTGGACGGACGGCGCGGCCGCATGGGTGCTGCCGGACCACCTGGCGTCCTCGTCCCCCCGGGCAGGTACGGCCCATGATCCCTTGACCTTGGTGCGGGCCTTTCGCACCACCGCCTCACCCGATGCCGTCCTCCTGGCCGGATACCTGGCCGCGGCGCCGCTGACGCTGCCGGTGATGCAGCTCGTCCAGCGGGTCATGCTCCCGCACAGCGGCCCGTCCGAGCTCGCCGAGGTGCTCCTCAGCGGGCTGCTCGTCCGCGAGTCCCAGCCGTCGACAGCGGCGTACCCGCCCGACGGGCCTGCGTTCGCCTTCCGGAACGGCGTACGCGAACTCCTGTTGCAGGGCGTCGACCAGGGCGCGGCCCGGCTCGTGCTCAGCGCGGTCTCCCAGTACGTGGAGCGCAGGTTCGGACGCGCGGCACGCAACTTCCCGGCTCTGGCGGCCGCCTATCTCACCGGCACGACGGAGGACACCCGGACCGGCGAGGACGACGCGGCAGAAGCCATGCCCGGGCACTTCGCCGAGGTCTCACAGACAGTGCTGCGTCGCTACTATCCGCAGCGCGGCATCCCTGCCGGGCCTCCCGCGCCGGAGCCGGCGTCACTGCGCGAGACGGAGTGGTTCGCGCTGCACCGTCGCGCCGACCGGCATCTGCAGCGCTACGACGAGACAGGAGCCGTACGAGACCTCGAGGAGGCCGTCCGGCTGCTGCGGACACTGATCGCGACCGGTTCGGACGAGTGGCGCGGCAGCTGGCTGTACGGCCTGCTGTCGGGTGCGCTGATGCGCCGCTGGAAGGCCGGCGGACTGGTCGAGGACCTGGTGGAGGCGGCCACGACGGCGCTGCACGGCGACCGTCTGCGGGGTGAACGCCCGTCCGTCCCCGGGGACTTCGTCACCACCGGCGCTCTCGGCGAGGCCCTGACGACCCTGGCCCGGGAACTCACCCGCCCCGGCGGGATGCTCCTCCAGCAGTTGCCGGAACTGCTGCTGGCCGAACTCTCCCCGTGGAGCCCGGGACCGCTCGGTGCGGAACTGGCCGCCTACCGCCTGTCGGCCCGGGCGGCGAACGCGTACCGGACGGTCGCGGACCACCCGGAGCAGGACGAGTACGCGCGTCACCAGGCGGCCAGAACCCAGACCCATGTCCTTCTCGGCGACCTCCTGGTGGAGGGCACGCGCAAAGCCGAAGGGGTGCGTGGGCCGGATGTCCCCCGTGAGTTCGCGGAGCCGCTCAACATCGAGCTGTACGCGGCGCACGTGGGGACCGCGACCGGACTCCGGGTCGGCGACGAGCAAGGTGACCTGGCCGCCGGGGCCGGGCTGAGCGAGCGGGCCCGGCACCACATGGGACAGGGTCCCTTGCGGGGGCATGTGCGGCCGGAACGGGGCCGCGCCGCCGCTGCGCAGGCAGTGGTCCTGCTCCGCCGTGGCATGGACGCGCTGGCGGGCACGGAGGACGCCGATCCTCGGGTGCTGGTCGACCTCTGGACGCGGCGCGCCCGGCTCAGTTCCATCCTCGCCACCGCCCCCGGCGATGCCCCGCACCACGAGGACGAGGAGCTTCGGGCCTGGTCCGAGGCCGCCCGCCACGCCGAGCGTTCGGATGACCCCCAACTGCGGCGCAGTTGTCTGCGCGCGCTGGGCACGGCCTGCCGCCGCCGTTTCGACCAGCAGGGCGACATCGGATATCTGACGCAGGCCCTCCAGGCGTTCGCCGCCGCGGCGCAGGAGCCCGCGCCCGACCCTGCCGAGCACGACGACCTGCGCACTCGGCAGGCCGAGGCGCTGGTGCGCTACGGACGGGCCAGTGCAGAGGTGACCGCCCTCGACATCGCCGTACAGGCACTGAAGGGCATGCGCGGACCGGCCACCGGCCCCGACACCGGGGCGGAGCGCTTCTTGCTGCTGGCCGAGGCGCTGCTCGTGCGCAGCATGCTGACCGGCAGTGTGGAGAACGCCGACGAAGGCGTCCGGCTGGCATCAGGGCTGCTGGACGACCGCACGGTCCCTGTCGCGCACCGGGAGGCGGCCTGGCGGTTGCTGGACCTGGTGCGCGGTCGGTACGGCCTCGGCGCGGTTCTCCGCCCGGACACGGAGGGGCCCGGCCCCGCGAACTGATCGCGGGGCCGGGCCGGGTACTACCTCACTCGGCGGCGCAGCCGCCTCAGGCGTCGAACACCTCGTTGACCAGCTGCTCCTGCTCCTGCTCGTGGCGCTTCTTCGAGCCCACGGCCGGGGACGAGGAGTGCGGCCGCGAGATGCGGCGCAGGCGCTCGCCGTGCGGGATGTCCGCGCCGACCGCCAGGTCCAGGTGGTCGATCAGGTTGAGCGCGATGAACGGCCAGGCACCCTGGTTCGCCGGCTCCTCCTGGGCCCACAGGTACTTCTCGGCGTTCGGGAACTTGGCGATCTCGGCCTGCAGCTCCGCACCCGGCAGCGGGTACAGGCGCTCCAGGCGGATGATCGCCGTGTCCGTCGTGCCGCGCTTCTTACGCTCGGCGTCGAGGTCGTAGTAGACCTTGCCGGACGTGAAGACGACCTTGCGGACCGCGGCCGGGTCGACCACGCCTGAATCGACCCCGGTGTCGCCGATCACCGGGCGGAAGCCGCCGGTGGTGAACTCCTCCGCCTTCGACGCCGCAGCCTTCAGACGCAGCATCGACTTCGGGGTGAAGACGATGAGCGGCTTGTGGTGCGGGTTGTGGACCTGCCAGCGAAGCAGGTGGAAGTAGTTCGACGGCAGGGTCGGCATCGCGACCGTCATGTTGTTCTGCGCGCACAGCTGCAGGAAGCGCTCGGGGCGCGCGGAGCTGTGGTCCGGGCCCTGGCCCTCGTAGCCGTGCGGCAGCAGCAGCGTGACGCCGGAGTGCTGGCCCCACTTCTGCTCGGCGGAGGAGATGAACTCGTCGACGACGGTCTGCGCGCCGTTGACGAAGTCACCGAACTGGGCCTCCCACATGACCAGCGCGTCCGGGCGGGCCAGCGAGTAGCCGTACTCGAAGCCCATCGCCGCGTACTCGCTGAGCAGCGAGTCGTAGACGTTGTAGCGGGCCTGGTCCTCGGTCAGGTAGAGCAGCGGGGTGTAGTCCTCGCCGGTCTCCTGGTCGACCAGCACCGCGTGGCGCTGGCCGAACGTGCCGCGGCGGGTGTCCTGGCCGGACAGCCGGACCGGGGTGCCCTCCATCAGCAGCGAGCCGATGGCCAGCGTCTCGCCCATGCCCCAGTCGATCGTGCCGTCCTCGACGGAGGCGGCGCGGCGCTGCATCTGCGGCATGAGCCGCGGGTGCACCTTGATGTGGTCCGGGATGTTGACCTGGGACTCGGCGATCCGCTTGACGACCTCCTGGGAGACCGCCGTGCTCACCGCGACCGGGAACTCGGCCTGAGTGTCCGGGACATGCACCGGCGCCGGGGCGGAGGTGGCCTCGCGGACCTCCGCGAACACCTTCTCCAGCTGGCCCTGGAAGTCCTGGAGCGCCTGCTCGGCCTCTTCCAGCGTGATGTCGCCGCGACCGATCAGCGACTCGGTGTAGAGCTTGCGCACCGAGCGCTTCTTGTCGATCAGGTTGTACATCTGCGGGTTGGTGAACTGCGGGTTGTCGCCCTCGTTGTGACCGCGGCGGCGGTAGCAGATGAGGTCGATCACGACGTCCTTGTTGAACGCCTGGCGGAACTCGAAGGCGAGCCGCGCGACGCGGACCACGGCCTCCGGGTCGTCACCGTTCACGTGGAAGATCGGCGCCTCGATCATGCGGGCCACGTCGGTCGCGTACATCGACGAACGCGACGACTCCGGGGCGGCGGTGAAGCCGACCTGGTTGTTGATGACGATGTGGACCGTGCCGCCGGTGCGGTAGCCGCGCAGCTGCGACATGTTCAGCGTCTCGGCCACGACACCCTGGCCGGCGAAGGCGGCGTCGCCGTGCAGGGCGACCGGCAGGACGGTGAAGTCCGTGCCGCCCTTGTTGATGACGTCCTGCTTGGCGCGGGAGACACCCTCGAGTACCGGGTCGACGGCCTCCAGGTGGGAGGGGTTGGCGACCAGCGAGACCTTGATCTGCTCGCCGTCGAGGCCGGTGAACGTGCCCTCGGCGCCCAGGTGGTACTTCACGTCGCCCGAGCCGTGCATCGACTTCGGGTCGAGGTTGCCCTCGAACTCGCGGAAGATCTGCGCGTACGACTTGCCGACGATGTTCGCCAGCACGTTCAGGCGGCCGCGGTGGGCCATACCGATGACGACCTCGTCGAGGCGCGACTCCGCCGCGGAGTCGATGACCGCGTCGAGCAGCGGGATGACGGACTCGCCGCCCTCCAGCGAGAACCGCTTCTGGCCGACGTACTTGGTCTGCAGGAAGGTCTCGAAGGCCTCCGCCGCGTTCAGCCGGCGCAGGATGCGCAGCTGCTCCTCGCGCTCCGGCTTGTGGTGCGGGCGCTCCACCCGGTCCTGCAGCCACTTGCGCTGCTTCGGGTCCTGGATGTGCATGAACTCGATGCCGGTGGTGCGGCAGTACGACTCGCGCAGCACGCCCAGGATGTCACGCAGCTTCATCATCGACTTGCCGGCGAACCCGCCGACCGCGAACTCCCGCTCCAGGTCCCACAGGGTGAGGCCGTGCTCGGTGATGTCCAGGTCGGGGTGCTTGCGCTGGCGGTACTCCAGCGGGTCGGTGTCGGCCATGACATGGCCGCGGACCCGGTAGGAGTGGATCAGCTCGAAGACGCGCGCGGCCTTGGTGACGTCGTCGTCGTGCGAGGCGTCGATGTCCTTGAGCCAGCGGACCGGCTCGTAGGGGATGCGCAGCGACTCGAAGATCTCGTCGTAGAAGTTCTCCTCGCCCAGGAGCAGGCCCGCGACGATCCGCAGGAACTCGCCCGACGCGGCGCCCTGGATGACGCGGTGGTCGTACGTGCTCGTGAGGGTCATCACCTTGGAGATGCCCAGCTTGTTCAGGGTGTCCTGCGAGGTGCCCTGGAACTCGGCGGGGTAGTCCATGGAACCGACGCCCATGATGACCGACTGTCCGGGCATCAGACGCGGCACGGAGTGGACGGTGCCGAGGCCGCCGGGGTTGGTCAGCGAGACGGTGACGCCGGTGAAGTCGTCCATCGTCAGCTTGTTGTTGCGGGCGCGGCGGACGATGTCCTCGTAGGCCTGCCAGAACTCGAAGAAGTTCAGCGTCTCGGCCTTCTTGATGCCCGCGACGACCAGCTGGCGGTCGCCGTTGGGCTTCACCAGGTCGATGGCCAGACCGAAGTTGACGTGGTCCGGCTTGACCAGGGTCGGCTTGCCGTCCTTCTCCGCGAAGGACCAGTTCATCGACGGCATGGCCTTGATGGCCTGCACCATCGCGTAGCCGATGAGGTGCGTGAAGGAGATCTTCCCGCCACGGGCCCGCTTGAGGTGGTTGTTGATGACGATGCGGTTGTCGAACAGCAGCTTCACCGGGACCGCGCGCACGGACGTGGCCGTGGGCAGCTCCAGCGAGGCGTTCATGTTCTTCGCGACCGCGGCGGCCGGGCCGCGCAGCGTCACGAACTCGGGACCGGCGGGCGCCTCGGTCTCGGGCTTGGCCGCGGGCTTCGCGGCGGGCGCGGGGGCCGGCGCGGCCTTCGGCGCAGGGGCCGCGGCCTTGGCCGGAGCGGCCGGAGCCGGGGCGG
>NZ_JABZEE010000058.1 GCF_013387495.1 Streptomyces sp. PKU-EA00015
ACTGTCCGACGAGTAGTCGTCCTTCTTGTCGCTGTCCGACGAGTAGTCGTCCTTGTCCTCGTCGGCAGCCACGCGCGCCAGCGCACCGCCACCGGTGTGGACACCGCCGTGCGGCTTGTCGTGGTCCTTCTTCTCGTAGTCGTCCTTCTTGTCGTAGTCGTCCTTCTTGTCGTAGTCGTCCTTCTTGTCGTAGTCGTCCTTCTTGTCGTAGTCCTTCTTGTCCCACTTCTTCTCGGAGTGGTCGTCCTTCTTCTCGGAGTGGTCGTCCTTCTTGTCCGAGTAAT
>NZ_JABZEE010000059.1 GCF_013387495.1 Streptomyces sp. PKU-EA00015
ATCGTCCTTCTTCTCACTGCTCGAGGAGGAGGAGTCATCCCAGTCGTCGGCGGTGATCACGGCGTAGGCCGGACCGGAGATCGCGAGGGCCGCCGTGGCAACGGCCGAGGCGAGCAGGATGCGGGCAGAGCGCATGGTGAGCCTTTCCTTTCGCCGCGACTGCGAGGGCCGACACGTCGTCGGCTCGTCTCATCGCAGTGGCGACGTGATTCACCGTCAGCCCATTCGCGGTCGGCCACCACTGGAGAGCCTGGCATCCGGGCGACACCATGGGCCCGAAGAGTGACCCTCGGCGCGAAATTCACCCGGGGGACTGCACGCCACGCCGAGACCAGGTTTGGCTTGGCGTCACGGCTCAAATGCCGACGTCCCGCCGCTTTCCTCACGTCGCGCGCCGCCCCAGAGCGTCCACCGCGGCGATCACCCGGTCCCAGAATCTGTCGGCGTCCAGACCGACCGCCACCTGCGCGTTCACGGGCCGGCCGGTGTAGCGGTGCAGGTCCACCACGGTCGCCCCCCGCGTGTACCGCCCGCACAGCTCGACGGCCACATGCGCGTCCACGCAGCGCACCGTCGCGGGGTCGATGACGCGGGCCACGGCCACGGGGTCGTGCACCGGCGGCGCGGGGAAGCCCCACAGCCGCCGGTACGTGGACGCGAAATAGGTCAGCAACTCGACGCAGGTCCGCGCCAGTTCGGTGTCCAGGGCCTCCAGGCGGGCCAGTACGGCCGGGGTGGCGAGGGCCTGGTGGGTCACGTTCAGCCCGCACATGGTGACCGGCACACCGCTGGTGAGGACGATGTCGGCGGCCTCGGGGTCCACGTGGACGTTGAACTCGGCGGCGGGTGTCCGGTTGCCGCGCTCGGTGGAGCCGCCCATGAACACGATCTCGCGGATGTGCGCGGCGACGTCCGGGTACCGGGTGAGCAGCAGCGCCACATTGGTCAGGGGCCCGGTGGGGACGAGGGTGACCGGTTCCGGATGCCCGGTCAGGACGCGGTGCATCAGCTCCACGGCGTGTTCCGGAACGACGTCCACGGCGGGGGCGGGGAACCGCGGGCCGTCCAGTCCGGAGGCACCGTGCACGTCGTCCGCGACCGTCAGGGGCTGCACCAGGGGCCTGGCGCAGCCGGCCGCGAGGGGGACGCCGGTGATGCCGGCGACGGTGAAGACCCTGCGGGCGTTCAGCGTGGTCTTCTCGACGGTCTGGTTGCCGGCGACGGTGGTGACGGCGAGCAGGTCGACCGCCGGGTCGGCTGCGGCGAGCATGAGGGCGATGGCGTCGTCGTGGCCGGGGTCGCAGTCGATGATGAGGGGGACGGGCACGGCTCTCCTCGGCTCGCGGGGGCGTGGACGTCCTCAGTCTCTCCTCACGCGCCGCGCTTCCCGTGCTCCCCCGTCCGGGACATACCGGCTCCCGACATCACGGCCCGGTCGGGACCGCACGTTGTCGATCTTGTGGCTACTCGCGCCGCGATCCGACCCGCACCTGCCCGCCTAGGCCTATCGGCCGACAGAACGGGCCGGACGGATTACCCACTTGTAGCGTCGCATTCACGGGCGCCGGACGGCGCCGCATCGACGCTCGCCACATTCACGGAGGCGGGCCGACAATCGAAAGGGCAGCGGGGCTGATGTTCAGTGAGACGACGTCGAAGGTGACCTCGGGAACGATTTCCGTCGCGGCCGCCCTTGCCTTCGCCATAGCCGCTTCGGCCCCTTCCCAGAATTCCGCCCCACGTCCGGCTTCGGCTGTTCCTTCCGTTCCCGCCTCGCCACCGGCCCACGCTCCCGCAGCCTCCCGCGGGACGGGAAATGCGGGAACCGCCGTGCAACGGCTCGAGGGCGAGCCCATCCAGTGCGCTTCCACGAAACCCCGGCTCGCCCAGGCCCTGACCCGCGACATAACCCGGTCCCTGGCCAGTCGCGACAGCCGGGTCTCGATAGTGCTGTACGACCGGACCACGCGCACTTCCTGCATGTACCGCGCCGACGAACACTACGACTCGGCGAGCATTGTCAAACCGATCGTCCTGGGAGCGCTGCTTCACGCCACAGGCGGGGAACTGTCCGCAGAGGAGCAGGATCTCGCCAGGAAAATGATTGTGCATTCGGACAACGCATCGACGTATGTGTTGTGGGACATCGTGGGCCCCGAAAACATCCAGGATTTTCTGGACGCCGCCGGAATGACGAACACCATCATCGACGAAGCCGGTTTCATGGGCCTGACGCAGGTCACCGCCCGGGACCAGGCCACCCTGCTCGAACTGCTCACCGGCGAGGACGATGCGGTCCTGGGCGAGGAGGAGCGCGCCTACATCCTCGGACTCATGCACGATGTGCAGGAGGATCAGCGCTGGGGAGCGCCCGCCGGGGCGCCCGCGGACGCTGCCGTCCAGGTCAAGAACGGATGGCTTCAGCGTTCCGACAAGAACCTCAAGGACCCCCGGGACCGCGGGGACTGGAAGGTCAACAGCATGAGCGCGCTCACCGGGCGGGCCTACGACTACGGCCTGGTGGTCCTGACCGAGAACAACCGGGTCCCCGAGGACCCGGATGCGGGGTGGGCCTACGGCATGGACACGATCGAGGGCGTGGCGAAGGCCGTCCACCGGAACCTGTACCCCGGGCGGTGAGGCAGCGGGCGCCTCGGCGTCGCGGCTCGACGTGTTGGGAAACCGCCGAGGGGCGCTGAGGCTCCGCGCTCGGCGCCCTGGCGTCCTTGTCCCCCGCCCGCACAGAGGACTGATGGTCATTGCTCCACGTCCCTGGCCAATTGGGAGGAAGTGGAAGAGCATTCCCCTGAGGGGGTTCCCACCCTTCGTCAGACGTGCCGGCAGGCACCGGACAGGAAGGGGCGGTACGCGACATGCCTGTGCGTCAGGCTCACCATGAGCACCTGATGCAGAGCCGGTGAGCCTCCCGACCTGGTCGGGCTACGATCGATCGCCGCGGACGCGCCGAGATGGGAGAGAGCCACCGTGTTCTACTACGTGCTCAAGTACGTCCTTCTGGGGCCGCTGCTGCGGCTGCTGTTCCGCCCCAGGATCGAGGGACTTGAGCACATCCCCGCCGAGGGTGCGGCGATCGTCGCCGGGAACCATCTGTCGTTCTCCGACCACTTCCTGATGCCCGCGATCCTCAAGCGGCGCATCACCTTCCTGGCGAAGGCCGAGTACTTCACCGGGCCGGGCCTCAAGGGCCGGCTGACCGCCACGTTCTTCCGCAGCGCCGGCCAGATCCCGGTGGACCGATCCGGCAAGGAGGCCGGGCAGGCGGCCATCCGTGAGGGCCTCGGGGTGTTGAGCAAGGGTGAGTTGCTGGGCATCTACCCGGAGGGCACCCGTTCGCACGACGGCAGGCTCTACAAGGGCAAGGTGGGTGTCGCGGTCATGGCGCTCAAGGCCGGTGTGCCGGTGGTGCCGTGCGCGATGGTGGGCACGTTCGAGATCCAGCCGCCGGGCCAGGTGCTCCCGAAGATCAAGCGGGTCACGGTCCGGTTCGGCGAGCCGCTGGACTTCTCGCGGTACGCGGGCATGGAGAGTGAGAAGGCGGCGATCCGGGCGGTCACCGACGAGATCATGTACGCCATCCTCGAACTGTCCGGCCAGGAGTACGTGGACCGGTACGCGGCCGAGGTCAAGGCGGAGCAGCAGGAGCAGCCGAAACGGTTCCCGGCGCGGCGCAAGCGCTAGGGTCTTTCGTTTGGATCAGGCCGGATCAGTGAGTGGGGGTCCCCCCACGCCCGCAGGGCGTAGGGGGAGGGTCTGGTGCGTGCGATCGCAAGGCGGAGGAGGGAGACAATGGCGGAGCCATGGCGACCGACGACAACGCGGCGAGCGTGCGTGCCAGGGCCCGCGAGCCCGGCATGATCCAAACGAGAGGCCCTAGATGTGCTGACCGGACAGGTTGGTGACGCGGCTGGCTGGTGTTTGGCCGCTGATGCCGGTGTGGGGTCGGTGGTAGTTGTACCAGTCCAGCCAGTCGGGAAACGCTGCCTGCCGCTCGGCATCTGTGGTGTAGGGCCGCTGGTAGGCCCATTCCTCGAGCAGGGTGCGGTGGAAGCGTTCGACCTTGCCGTTCGTCTGAGGCCTCCAGGGCCGTGTCCAGCGAGGGCTGATGCCCAGCTGGTGGCAGGTCTGCCGCCAGGTGTTCTTGGAGTAGGCCCAGGCGTTGTCGGTCAGGACCCGTTCGACGGTGATGCCCTGGGCGGCGAACCAGGCGGTGGCACGGGTGAGGAAGCCGGCGCAGGTCGGGGCGGTCTCGTCGGGCAGGTCTTCGGTGTAGGCCAGGCGGGAGTGGTCGTCCAGGGCGGTGTGCAGGTAGGCGTAGCCGGTCCCGGTCCGGTTGCGGCGGCCTTCGGCACGGCCCTGGGTGCGGTGCCCGCCGCCGTCGGGGATGCGGCCGAGCTTCTTGACGTCGATGTGCACCAGTTCGCCGGGCCGGGAGCGTTCGTAGCGGCGTACGGGTTCGCCGGTGGCCCGGTCGCACGCGGCCAGAACGGGCAGCTGGTGCCGGGCCAGGATGCGTTGCGCGGTGGAGGCGGCGATGCCGCATCGAGCGGCCAGACGGACCGGTCCGATCCGGTGTTCGCGGCGCAGGCGCACTACCTGGGTCTCGATCGCGGGCGGGGTGCGGCGTGGCTGGTGGTGCGGGCGGCTGGAGCGGTCGTGCAGGCCCTCGGCGCCCCACTGCCGGTAACGGCCGGCCCATCGGGCGGCGGTGGTGTGACTGACCTGGAAGCGTTCCGCGGCCCGTCGCAAAGGCCAGCCGTCGTCCACGACACACCGGGCCAGACGCAGCCTGCCGGTCGGCGTCAGCGGGGCATTACGGTGGGACACGAGGGCCTCCTGCGGTCGGGCGTAGATGTCGCA
Organism: Streptomyces sp. PKU-EA00015; assembly: GCF_013387495.1. Taxonomy (GTDB): domain Bacteria; phylum Actinomycetota; class Actinomycetes; order Streptomycetales; family Streptomycetaceae; genus Streptomyces. The sequence goes on from NZ_JABZEE010000059.1 coordinate 4,879, forward strand.
ATCCACACCGAACCCAGAAGGCCCTCACCTGTTCAAGCACCCAGCAGGCGTGTCACCAACGTCCCGGGACAGCACACCTAGACCCGCTCCGGGCCGTGCGGCAGGAGGGGCGGCCGGTGTCCGGCCGCCCCTCCCGTTCGTCCGTGTCCTTGCTACGGCTTCGGCGTGGCGTGCGGCTCGCACGTCACGTCGCTGCTGTCCAGCTCGCCGCTGAGCAGGTACGCGTCGACCCGGTTGTTGACGCACGGGTTGACCAGGCTGGTCACACCGTGGGACCCGGCGTCCTTCTCGACGATCAGGCGCGAGCCCTTGAGCCGCTCGTGCAGCTCGACGGCGCCTTCGAAGGGCGTCGCGGCGTCACGGGTGGCCTGCACGATGAGCACGGGCGGCAGGCCCTTGCGGGTGCGCACCTCGACCGGGGTCTGCTGCTTGACGGACCAGGTCGCGCACGGCAGGTTCATCCAGGCGTTGGCCCACGTCATGAAGGGGTGGTCCCGGTGGAGCCGGGTGTTGTCGCGGTCCCACTTCTTCCAGCTGGTGGGCCACTTGGCGTCCGCGCACTCCACGGCGGTGTAGACCGCGTTGCCGTTCTCCGAGCTGATGTTGCCCGCGGTGTCCGACAGGTCGGGCGCGGCGGCGTCGACCAGTGCCTGGGTGTCACCGGCGAGGTACTTGCTCCACGTGCGGGCGACGGGCACCCAGGCGGAGTCGTAGTACGGGGCGCTCTGGAAGAAGCCGATGAGTTCGGCCGGGCCGACGACCCCGCCGATCGGGTTCGCCTTCGCGGCGGCCCGCAGCTTCACCCACTGGGCCTCGACCTTCTCGGGGGTTTCGCCGATGTGGAAGGCGGCGTCGTTCTTCGCGACCCAGGCCTTCCAGTCGTCCCAGCGCGTCTGGAACGCGACGTCCTGGTCCAGGTTGGCCTGGTACCAGATCTTCTCCCGGGACGGGTTGACGACGCTGTCGACGACCATCCGGCGGACGTGGCCGGGGAACAGGGTGGCGTACACCGCGCCCAGGTAGGTGCCGTAGGAGACGCCCAGGTAGTTGAGCTTCTTCTCACCGAGTGCGGCCCGGATGACGTCCAGGTCGCGCGCGGTGTTCGGCGTGGTCATGTGCGGCAGCATCCAGCCGCTGCGCTCGGCGCAGCCGTCCGCGTACTCGGCGGCGAGCTTGCGCTGGGCGAGCTTGTCGGCCTCGCTGTCGGGCACCGGGTCGGGCTTGGGCGCCTTGACGAACTCCTGCGGGTCGACGCACGAGATGGGCGTGGAGTGGCCGACGCCGCGCGGGTCGAAGCCGACGAAGTCGTACGCCTTCGCGGTCTTGGCCCACAACGGGTTCTTGCCGGTGACGCGGACCGGGAAGCGCATGCCCGAGCCGCCGGGACCGCCCGGGTTGTAGACGAGTGCGCCCTGGCGCTCGTCCTTGGCGCCGGTGTTGCCGATACGGTCGACGGCCAGCCTGATCTGCCTGCCGTCGGGCCGGCTGTAGTCGAGGGGTACGGTCACCCATCCGCACTGGATGGGCTTGGCGAGCCCCCAGTCCTCGGGACAGTCCGCCCAGTCGATTCCTCGCTCCGCCGCCCGCTCGGCGGCGATCCGCGCGCCGCGGGCCTCGGACCAACCGTGGTCACGGCTGTCGGCGTTCGCCGCCGGTGCCGCGATGGCACCGGCCATGAGCGTGCCCGCTATCAGAGTGCCGGCCGAGCCGAGCACTGCTGTGCGTCTCACGTGGAAACCTCCCCCTGCTGCTGTTGTCGTAAGGCTCCGGGGGATCCTTTCGCCAACGGGGCAGCGGGGACAGTCCGTACAGGTGTTCTTTACCGAACCAATAACCGGTGAACGGTTTCCGCTCAGCGGTGCAGATCCGGGGCGGCCACGGCCAGACCGTCGTCGAGCAGCCGCCTCAGGGCGCGCCCGTCGTCGGCAACGGCCGTGACGAGAACGGCGGGTCCGGCCAGGGGTGCGAGTGCGGCGGTCGGTCCGAGCAGAAGCGGTTCACGCGGTTTGTCGGCGTATGCCGGGTCCACGACGAGGAGTTGGCCGACGGCCCGGTGCCCGGCGAGAACGGCCGGGCCGTCCCAGCCGCCGGGCGCGCCGGGACCGCAGGCGAGTTCCGTGTCGAGCAGGAGGCGGCCGGAGCGGTGGACGGTGAGACGCGTCACGAGCGTGCCCGGCTCCTCGCCGTGGCGGCCGAGGATCTGCTCCTCGCGCAGCACCAGCCGTGCGCCGGGGGCGAGTTCGACGCGGGTGCGCTGGTGCAGGATGCTCCCCCTGGCCGCGACGAGCTGCTCGGGCATCCAGTGCAGTACGGCGTCCTCCCCCGCCTTCAGGGTCACGTCGTAGCGGGCGTGCTCGCCGGTGGGTCCGGGCAGCGCGATGGTCGCGGCGGCGGAGTCCACGGTGAGCCGGGCCCCCTCGCGCACCTCGGCCTCGATGGCGAGCCGGTCCCCGCCGAGCGGCGCGCTCATCGCGCCGACGACGGTGACCTTGCTGCCCGGACCGGTGGCGCGGGTACGGCGCAGGGCGAGCGGCCCGTCGCTGACGAGGACGGGCAGACCGGTACGGTCGGCGACGATACGGGCTCTGGCCTCGATACTCATCCGGCGTGCTCAGGCGGTCCAGGCGGCCAGCCGCGCCCGCACCCAGTCGGCGACCGGGCGGACGCCGTCGCCCTCGCGCAACGAGGTGAACGCGACGGGCAGTTCGCCGCGCTGCTCCTTGGCGTCGCGGGCCATGCGCGCGAGGTCGGAGCCGACGTACGGCGCGAGGTCGGTCTTGTTGACGACGAGCAGGTCGGCGGTGGTGACGCCGGGGCCGCCCTTGCGCGGGATGTCGTCACCCCCGGCGACGTCGATCACGAAGATCTGGGCGTCGACGAGCCCTTTGGAGAAGGTGGCGGTGAGATTGTCGCCGCCGGACTCGACGAGGACGAGGTCGAGCGGGCCGACGCTGTCCTCCAGGTCCTCGACCGCTTCGAGGTTGGCGGAGATGTCGTCGCGGATCGCGGTGTGCGGGCAGGCTCCTGTCTCGACGGCCTGGATGCGTTCGGGCGGCAGCACGGCGTTGCGCAGCAGGAACTCGGCGTCCTCGCGCGTGTAGATGTCGTTGGTGACGACCGCGATGGAGAACTGGTCGCGCAGGGCGGTGCACAGCGCGGCGACGGTGGCGGTCTTGCCGGAGCCGACCGGCCCGCCGAGCCCGATCCGCAGGGCCCGCCGTGTGCCGTCGGGACGCACGGCATCAGCGCCGACGGCGGATGCGCCGGCCTCGTCATGGCTGTGATCGAGATGCATGGGGTGCGGCTCCTTGGTGCGGGCGTCTAGGACGCGAAGAGGCGTACGGGCCAGGTCGCGTGCTGCTCGGCAGTGATGTCGAGCAGCGGGGCGGACGCGGCGGGAAGGGCGTCCACTCCTTCGTGGGCGGCCCCGGCGGCCCGGGCGGCGACCTCGTCCATTTCGGGCGCGAGGCGGGCGAGGACCGCCGTGGCCTGGAAGGGGTCGAGGCTGAGGAGCCGTACGGCGGCGGTCGCCGGGCCGCTGACCGTCTCGTAGACGATGCAGTGGGCGGCGTCGTACGGTCCGAGACCGGCGGCGCGGGCGGCGGTGCCGAGCACGATGGGCTGGTGCGTTCCGCGGGGGAACGCGGCGGCCAGGGCGTCGAGTTCGGGGCCCGGCCAGGCGGCGCGGGCGGCGCGCATCATCTGGCGCCCGAGCTTGCGTGCGGCTCCCCGCAGGGCGGGTGAGGGCGTACGCGCGTCGGCGGCGCGGTCGAGCTCGGTGGAGTCGTGCCCGAGGGCGGCAGCGGCGGCGAGCGCGGCGGAGGTGAGGCCGGTGGTGTGCAGACGCCCGCGACAGAAGTCCGCGAGTCCTGCGGCGTCCCGGATCCGCCCTTCCCGCACGGCCGGCTCGGCGCCGCCGGAGTGCGCATGCCCTCCGGCGGGGAACCGCCCGTCGGCCAGCACGAGCAGCGCGGCGCGGCTCATGCGCCACCCGCCATGGCTGCGTGACGGGCCGTCCCGCGCCCGGGGCGCGAGCCGCGCACCGGGCTCCCGACGAACCCGGCGCACGACGGGGCACCGGTGCCGGGCCGGGGCGGGGAAGCGGTCGGGGGCCGGCCCTGCCCGCCGTCCCGGGGACGCGGGCACGCCGCAGGGCGGGCGCCGGCGCACGGGGGCGCAGCCGTCGGAGCCGGACGTGGCGTCGCGGGCGCAGCGGTGGGCACCCGTGGTGTGTTCGGTGGGAGCATCAGAACAGGAAGTACCGTTGCGCCATGGGCAGTTCCGTGGCGGGCGCGGGCTCGACCGGCTCGCCGTCGATCGTCACCGTGAACGTGTCCGCGTCGACCTCGACCCGCGGCAGTGCGTCGTTCTCCCGCATGTCCGCCTTCGTGATCCGCCGCGTGCTCGTGATGGGTACGAACGTCTTCGCCAGCCCCAGCCGTTCCGGGAGGTCGTCCTCGATCGCCGCCCGGGCGACGAAGTTGAACGACCCGTGCGCCGCCGCGCGCCCCAGCGCGCCGAACATCGGCCGCGGCATCACCGGCTGCGGCGTGGGGATGGAGGCGTTGGCGTCGCCCATCTGCGCGTACGCGATCTGCCCGCCCTTGATGACGAGTTGGGGCTTCACGCCGAAGAACGCCGGATCCCACAGCACCAGGTCCGCCAGTTTCCCCGTCTCGACCGAGCCGATCTCGTGGGCGAGTCCCTGCGCGACCGCCGGGTTGATCGTGTATTTGGCGACATAGCGACGGACCCGGTGGTTGTCGGCGCGTCCGTCGCCGGGCAGGGCGCCGCGCCGCTTCTTCATCACGTGCGCTGTCTGCCAGGTGCGCATGACCACCTCGCCGATGCGGCCCATGGCCTGCGAGTCGGAGGAGACGATCGAGATGGCGCCGAGGTCGTGCAGGACGTCCTCGGCCGCGATGGTGGAGGGCCGGATGCGGGACTCGGCGAAGGCGAGATCCTCCGGCACGGCGGGGTTGAGGTGGTGGCAGACCATCAGCATGTCGAGGTGTTCCTCGATGGTGTTGACGGTGTGCGGCCTGGTCGGGTTGGTGGAGCTCGGCAGCACGTGCGGCTCGGACACCACGGTGATGATGTCGGGCGCGTGGCCGCCGCCCGCGCCCTCGGTGTGGTACGCGTGGACCGTGCGGCCGGCGATGGCGGCGAGCGTGTCGCCGACGAATCCGGCCTCGTTCAACGTGTCGGTGTGGATGGCGAGTTGGGCGCCGGTCTCGTCGCACACGGTCAGGCAGGCGTCGATGACGGCAGGGGTGGCGCCCCAGTCCTCGTGGATCTTGAACCCGAGTGCTCCGCCGCGCAGCTGCGCGTGCATGGCCTCGCGCGACATCGTGTTGCCCTTGCCGAGCAGGCCGATGTTGACCGGGTACGTGTCCAGGGCCTCGAACATCCGGGCGAGGTGCCAGGAGCCGGGCGTGACGGTGGTGGCCTTGGTGCCCTCGGCCGGTCCGGTGCCGCCCCCGACGAGGGTCGTCACTCCGGTGGCGAGTGCCTGGTCGACGAGGGTCGGCGAGATGAAGTGGACGTGGGCGTCGACCGCCCCGGCCGTCAGGATCTTCCCGTTGCCCGAGATGATCTCGGTCTCGGGCCCGATGACGAGGTCGGGATGGACGCCGTCCATGGTGTCGGGGTTGCCGGCCTTGCCGATGCCGGTGATACGCCCGTCCCGGATGCCGATGTCGGCCTTGACGACGCCCCAGTGGTCGATGACGACGGCGCCGGTGACGACGGTGTCGGGGGCCCCGTCGGCCCGTGTCGCACGGGACTGGCCCATCGACTCCCGGATCACCTTGCCGCCGCCGAACACGGCCTCGTCGCCCGCCCGGCCGGGGCCGCCGGAGCGGTCGTCCTCGATCTCGACCAGCAGATCGGTGTCGGCGAGGCGGATGCGGTCGCCCGTGGTGGGCCCGAAGAGATCCGCGTACACGGCGCGGTCCAGCTCAGCCATCGAGGTGACCTCCGGTTTCCCCGCGCAGTCCGGCGACGATGCGGCGGCCGGCCAGCGGGACGAGTTCGACGTCGACGGGGATGCCCGGCTCGAACCGTACGGCGGTGCCGGCCGCGATCGCGAGCCGCTTGCCGCGGGCGGCCGCCCGGTCGAACTCCAGGCCCGGGTTCGCCTCGGCGAAGTGGTAGTGGGAGCCGACCTGGACGGGCCGGTCGGCGGCGTTGACGACGGTGAGGCGGGTGGTCTCGCGGCCTTCGTTGAGCACGACGGGCTCGTCGTCGAAGAGGATCTCTCCGGGAATCATCGGCTCCGCCCCTCAGACGATCGGGTCGTGGACGGTGACGAGCTTGGTGCCGTCCGGGAAGGTGGCCTCGACCTGGACGTCGTGGATCATCTCGGGGACGCCTTCCATGACGTCGGCGCGGGTGAGCACCTTGCGCCCCGAGGCCATGAGTTCACCGACGGTGCGTCCGTCACGCGCGCCTTCGAGGATGTGCGAGGTGATGAGGGCGACGGATTCGGGGTGGTTCAGCTTCACCCCGCGCGCCCTGCGCTTCTCGGCCACGTCGGCGGCCACGTGGATGAGAAGTCGTTCCTGCTCGTGCGGGGAGAGTTGCACGCGTCCACCTCACTGTCGTCCGGCCCGGGGGCGTGTGGACCCTGGCCCAGGCCACCGCGGTGTCGACCTGGGCACGGGCATCTCACGACCAGGGGGTGAACGTTAGGACGCAAGTTTTTCCGGCGCGTTAACTGATCCGGGGCTCCTGCATGGACATCAGGGCGCGCAGCCCCTCCTCCAGCACCTCGACGCGCACATCGCCGAAGAGCGCCTGCTGGGCGATGAAGCCCTGGGCGGTCGCGATGAGCGTGCGCGCGACGTGGTCGGCGTCCACCTCCTTCTCCATCAGGCCGGCCGCGCGGTAGGCGACCACCAGCTCGGCCCACGCCAGGCGCATGCCGCGGTATCCCTCGGCGAGCGTGGCGGCCAGCGTCTCGTTGCGCAGGGTCTCCGTCCACACCTGGACGACGAGCCGGGCGAAAGCCCTCGCGTCGCCGCCGGGAGCCTCGTCGCTCAGCAGCCTGCGCAGCACCCGCCCGAGGAGCACGTCCGGCATGGGCGGTGGGGTCGTGCGGGCGGCGTCGTCGAAGGCGGCCCGGATACCGCCGAACGCCTCGTCGGCGATGACCTCGATCAGCTCCTCCTTGCTGCGGAAGTAGCGGTAGACCGCGCCTGCCGAGAGGCCCGCCTCGCGGAGGATGTCCTGCATCGACGTCGCGTGGAAGCCGTTGCGGGCGAAGCACCGCGCAGCGCCGTCGAGGATCTGCCGGCGGCGGGCATCGAGGTGTTCCTGGGATACGCGTGCCATGAGGACCAACTTAAAACGAACGTTCCTTCTTGACAAGGAACAACCCCAGGACGACAGTGGCCACAAAGCAAAACGAACGATCCTTCTCTTTAGAGGAGCCCTCTCATGAGTGCCACACCCACACGCCGCATGGTGGCGGTGACGGTCCTGGTCCCGGTCGTGGTCGCCCTGGCCCTGTGGGCCTTCGCATGGCCTGCGGCCCGTACCGCACCCCGCGACGTTCCCGTCGGTGTCGCCGGTCCCGCCGCCGCGGCGGCGGGGATCGAGCGGGGCTTCGAGCAGCGCGCGGGCGCGTTCGAGGTGCACCGGTACGAGGACGAGACGGCCGCACGGGCCGCTGTCGAGGACCGGGTCGTATACGGAGCGGTCGTCGCGTCCCCCGAAGGCGTGACCGTGCTGACCGCGCCCGCCGGGAGCCCTGCCGTGGCGCAGATACTCAAGGAGGCCGTGACCGCGGCGGCGCCGGACGGCACGCGGGTCCAGGTGGCGGACGTGGTCCCGCTCCCCTCCGGCGACCCGCGCGGGAGCGCCCTCGCGGCGAGCGTGCTCCCCCTCGCACTGGCCGGGGTCGCGGCCGGGGCGCTGGTCACCGTGCTCGGTCTGCGCGGGCTGCGCGGCGCCGCCGCGCTGACGGGTGCAGCGCTGCTGGTCGGTGTGACCGCGGCCGGGATCGCACACAGTTGGCTGGGCGTACTGGACGGCAACTGGTGGGCCGAGGCGGGGGCGCTGGGCCTGACGGTCCTCGCGGTCGGCGCGTCCGTCGCCGGGCTCGGGGCGCTGCTGGGGGTGCCGGGCATCGGTGTGGGCGCGCTGCTGATGATCCTGATCGGCAACCCGTTCTCGGGTGCGTCGAGCGCGCCCGAACTGCTCCCGGACCCGGCCGGCGCGATCGGCCAGTGGCTGCCGCCGGGCGCGGGGGCGTGGCTGCTGCGCTCGGTTGCCTACTTCGACGGGAACGGGATCGGATCGGCCCTGCTCACGCTGTCGCTGTGGGCGGGTCTGGGTCTGCTCGCGGTCGTCGTGGGCCCCCGTCTCCGCCGCACCCCGGCCACGACGGTCTGACCCCCCACCCTCTGAGCCGGCCGCGTGCCCCCGCTGCAGCACACGGGGAGGCACGCGGCCTCTTGCCTGCGCGGGTGCGGCGTGGGTCGCCTCGGCACCGCACGGACTCCGCCAGGAGCGGACGCGGCCGCGCCCGGACGGGATGCAGGCGTCGCGGGAATGCGACGCAGAGCGCCACCGAGCGCGGCGCGCAGCCGCCGCCGGGTGCTCAGGCGCGGCGGTCGTCGCCCGGGCGGTGGTGCTCGGCCGCCAGGCCGAACCGGCCGCGTTCGCCGGCAGCGGACGACGACGAGCCGAGCGACGAGACGGAGCGGATCACCTGCTCCTCCGCCGCCCCCCGTTCGCTCTCCAGTCGCTCCAGGTCAGCCGCGGAGACCAGCGCCACGAGCGGCTTCCCGTGACGGGTCACCACGACGCGCTCCCCGCCGTAGACGACGCGGTTGATCAGTTCGGCGAGCTCTGCGCGGGCTTGCGTCACCGGAATCTCGTAGGCCATGCTCCCCATCATAACGGCCTGTACGTCCTGTACATTTTTTACGGAACACAGCTTCGTTCGACTCCGACGAGAGGCATGCCATGAACCGTCCTGCCGCGCGCTATGTCCTGCCCGAGTTCACCGAGCGCACCAGCTCGGGCACGCGCACCCTCGACCCGTACTCGAAGCTGCTCGACGAGCGGATCGTCTTTCTCGGCACCGCCGTCGACGACACCGCCGCGAACGACGTCGTCGCCCAGCTGCTGCACCTCGAGTACGCGGCCCCCGATCAGGACATCTGCCTGTACATCAACTCCCCCGGCGGCCCCGTCAGCGCCATGACCGCGATCTACGACACCCTGCAGGTCATCACCTGCGACATCGCCACCACCTGCCTGGGCCAGGCCGCTTCGACCGCCGCCGTGCTGCTCGCCGCGGGCACCCCGGGCAAGCGGTCGGCGCTGCCCGGCGCACGGGTCGTGGTCCAGCAGCCCGCCGTCGAGGAGCCGTTGCGCGGCCAGCCGTCCGATCTTGAGATCCACGCCGCCGAGTTGCTGCGCCTGCGGGAGCAGCTGGCGGCCATGCTCGTGCGCCACACCGGACAGGGCGCCGAGCGCATCGCGGCCGATCTGGAGCGGGACAGGATCTTCGACGCCGAGGCAGCGAAGGCGTACGGCCTGGTGGACCACGTCATCGGGAGCCGCAAGGGCTCGCCGGCCGGGGTGAGGTGAGCGAGGGATGCTGCTCCCGGAGCTGCCGCCGCTCCCCGCGCTGACCCGCGCGGAAGCGGAGTTGATCGACAGGTATCTCGAAGTGGTCGATCTGCTGGGGCGGATCAACCCGGCCCGCGTCACCCACACCTACGGCGCGCTGCGCGCCGCCCAGGCGCTGGTCGGGCGGGCGACCGCCCTGAAGGACGCCCTGACGCTGATGCACCTGCGCGGGGAGAACGAGGTCTACGCGGACACGCTCGCCGAGGCGCTGCGGATTCTCGACGGGGAACGCAGGGTGAACCGGGTGACCATGCCCCCGGCTTCGACGAGTTGACGGTCGATCCGCTGCTCTGCCAAGGGGGCCCGGCTCTCGTACCCCGTTCGGTGGAGCTTCGGCGACGTTGTTCCGTGCCACAGGAGTTGCGCCACGCGCACCACCGATTTGGCGGAGTCGAACGGCTTCCGTGCTGGTACGACCATGATTCCTCGTCAGGCGAGACGACCGCCAACACCCCTGTCCACCCGAACAGATCAGTCGTGATTGCCTTCACAAAAGCCGTTTCAACTCGGAAATCGGACATCCATGAGTCACGATCCCTGGGACGACAAGCCCCCGTCACCTTGACGGGGCGGTCCGGGCGGACGCTGAATCCTGCCGCCGCACCGGACGACTGGTCGACAGAAGTGCATCGGCAGGAGTGGAGGACCCGAGCAGCACGGGGTGACCGGTGATCCCGGTAGGCCCCTTGGGGTGAAGCCGCTTCGGCGGCCGGGCGTCTTCGCCAGTCCGAACCCGACAGGTCACCCTTCACAGGCGGCTGACGAAGGGTTGCGCATGACTGCGCAGATGCATGTCCCGTTCCTGCTCACACGTGCGGGCGCCGTATCGGCACTGACCATCGCCGCCGTCGGCGGCACGCTCCTCGCTCCCGGCACCGCCCCCGAGGCCCACGCGATCACCAGCCACGCGAACAGGGCACTGGAGGTCGCGGCGTCGAAGAAGGGGTCGCCGTACAGATTCGGCGCCGTAGGCCCTCACCGCTTCGACTGTTCCGGGCTGACGCAGTACTCGTACAAGAAGGCCGGCAAGAAGCTGCCGCGCACCGCTCAGCAGCAGTACAACCGTACGCGCCATGTCTCCGCCTCCCAACGAAAACGCGGTGACCTGGTCTTCTTCCATTCCGGCGGCTACGTCTACCACGTGGGCATCTACGCCGGCAGAGGGCGGATCTGGCATTCGCCGAAGACCGGCGACGTCGTGCGGCTGGCCAAGATCTGGACCAGGGGCGTCTCGTACGGCCGGGTGCGCTGAGGCCCCGGCTTTGCGGCTCCCCGGCGGCCCCGCGCCTGAGAATCGTCCGCACCGACCACGGTGCGACGGGCCGGCGCCGGTCAGTGTGCCAGCGGCTGGACCAGCAGGGTCGCGCCGAGCGCGGTGAGCGCGCCGCCCGTGACTCCTTCCACGGCACGCGTGGTGCGCGGCCTGCGCAGCCACCGGCCCAGCCGGTCCACCAGGAGGGCCACCGCCGGGAACCAGATCAGCGCCAGGACGACGACGATCGTGGCGAGCAGCAGGGTGCGCGGCAGCACCGCCGCGCCGTCGGGCACGAACTGCGGCAGCAGGCTCAGGAACAGCACCGGCGCCTTCGGGTTGAGGACGTTGGTGAGGAAGCCCTGCCGCAGGCCGCGCCCGACGCCGTGGGAGGGCGCGGCGCCGTCGGGGGCGGCGGGCCCTTCGAGCGGGCGCAGCGCGGAGCGCACGGCGCGCAGGCCCAGCCACAGCACGTAGATCCCGCCGGCGATCTGCAACGTCCGGTAGAGCACGGGCACCGCCACCAGCACCGCGGCGAGTCCCGCCACGGCCAGTGCGGTGTGCACCAGCAGCCCGCCCGCCACACCGACCGCGCAGGCGACGCCCGCGCGGCGCGAGGCGAGCGCACTGCGGACCACCACGGTGAAGTCGGCGCCCGGCATGGCGACCATGCCCCCGGCGACAGCGGTGAAAGCGATCAGCTGTGCGTCCATGCCCTTCAGCCTGCCGCCTCAGTGCCTTCAGCATGTACTGGGAATATCCTGGGTCAGCTGAAAGCAACGCTTAAGGGGTGCGATGTACGACCCGACCCGGCTGGCCGCCCTGGTCGCTGTCGCGGAGGCCGGTTCCATCACCCGCGCCGCGGCCCGCCTCGGCTACACCGCCCCGGCGCTCTCCCAGCAGCTGGCCAAGCTGGAGCGCGAGGCCGGGGCGCCTCTGCTCGTGCGCCACCACCGCGGGGCGCGGCTCACAGCCGCGGGTGAGCTGCTCGCGGAGCGGGCGCGCCGGGTGCTGGACGAGATGGACCGGGCGCGGCACGAGCTGGCCCGGCTGTCGGGGCTCGCGGGCGGCCGGCTGCGGGTGGCCACCTTCACCACGGTCGGCATCCACCTGCTGCCCCCGGTGCTGAGCGCCTTCCGCCGCGCCCATCCGGATGTGGAACTGACCGTCGCGGAGTACGAACCTCCGGACGGGGTCACGGCGGTGGCGCGCGGCGCTGTGGATCTCGCGCTGACGCATGCCTACGAGCCCGCCGAGCCGGCGTCGCCCCCGCCGGGGGTGGTCGTGGAAACGCTGCTGGTCGAGGAGCTGGTGCTCATCACCGCTCCCGGGCACGCCCTGGCGGGCGGATCGGGACGGCTGCCGGTGAGCGCACTCGCCGGGCAGCCGCTGATCAGCAGCGCTCCGGCGCATCCGCCGCGCAAGGGAGTGGAGGGTGCGCTGGCCGAGGCGGGGGCGACGCCCGCCGTGGTGTGCGAGTCGCCCGGTTACGCGCTGGTGTGCGCCCTGGTGAGCGCGGGGATCGGGGTGGCGGTGGTGCCGGAGATGGTGGCGACGATGTCCGCCACACCGCTGCAGATAAGGCAGTTGGAGCCGGCGGCCTTCCGCCGGACGATCTCTGTGGCGCACCGGGGTGAGGAGTCGGGGCCGGCGGCGCAGTCGCTGCGGGCTCTCCTGCGGAGTTCGTTCGGACGGGCGGGTCAACAGGGCACTGCGGCCAGGGTGTGGTGAACCTTGGGCGCGGATCAGCCCTGCACGGGTACGGTCCACGGCAGGGCGATCCACACGGTCTTGCCGCCCTCCTCGGTGGGTGTCACGGAGAGCCGCCCGCCGTACTGTGCGGTGAGACTGCGGATGATGACCATCCCCCGGCCGTTGTCCTGGCGGACGGCCGCGGGCAGTCGGCGCGGCCAGCGCGGGTGGCTGTCGGTGACGCCGACGCACAGTCGCTCGTCCCGTTCGAGGCGCACGTCGACGGTGAAGGTGGGCGACTGGCCGAAGGTGTGCTGGACTGCGTTGGTCGCCAGTTCGGAGACGATCAGCCGCAGCGTGTCGACGGCGTCGGTGCCGTCCGGCAGACCCCATCCGCAGACGACATCGGTGACATATCTCCGGGCGGCGGAGACCGATGCCGGATCGCTGGGCAGAGTGACGGATGCTTCTTGACGGTCTGCCATGGCGACGCTGTCCCTTTCCCACCGGGCCGGGCTCCGACTCGTAGCGGATGACACGCGAGGACGGCCACGGATTGCGCTTCGGCGTCAGACTGCCACTTGTCGTCAGGCCGGTGCGGCAATCCACCGAGATACGTGCATATCTGTCGCTCAAAGCGGTGAAGTCTGCGACGAGAGACCGTATTTGGGGACGGACCGCACTCTCCGGACCGGCAGTTCTCAGCCGCGCGGCGCGGAGGCGATGATCGTCGCGGCGGCCGTGTCGACCTGCCGGGCGGTCAGATCGGCGCGGGCGGTGAGCCGGATGCGCGAGATGCCGTCCGGCACCGACGGAGGCCGGAAGCAGCCCACGACCAGACCTGCCGTCCGGCAGTCCGCCGCCCAGCGCAACGCCGCCTCCGGGGAAGGCGCCTGCACGGACACGACAGCCGCGTCCGGCCGCGCGGCGGTCAGTCCCGCGTCCGTGAGCCGCCGGTGCAGCACGGCCGCTACCTCCCGTGCCCGGCCGGCGAGCTCCGGTTCGCGGCGCAGCACCCCGAGGGCGGCGAGCGCGCCGCCCGCCGCGGCCGGTGCCAGTCCGGTGTCGAAGATGAAGGTCCTGGCCGTGTTGACCAGGTGCTCGATCACCCGCGCCGGGCCGAGGACCGCGCCGCCCTGGCTGCCGAGGGACTTGGAGAGGGTCAGGGTGGCGACGACTCCGGTCGCGCCGGCCAGTCCGGCGGCGTCGAGCGCACCCCGGCCGCCGTCGCCGAGGACGCCGAGGCCGTGGGCGTCGTCGACGAGGAGGGCCGCGCCGTGTTCGCGACAGGCTGCCGCGAGGGCGGGCAGCGGCGCGGCGTCGCCGTCGACGGAGAACACCGAGTCGGTGACGACGAGGGCGCGGCGGTCCGGGTGGGCGCCGAGGGTCTTGCGTACGGCGTCGGGGTCGGCGTGCGGGACGACCGCGGTCTCGGCGCGGGCGAGCCGGCAGCCGTCGACGATGGAGGCGTGGTTGCCCGCGTCGGACACGACGAGGGCGTCGCGTCCGCCGAGAGCGGTGACGGCGGCGAGATTGGCCGCGTAGCCGGAGGACAGGACGAGGGCAGCCTCGAAACCGCAGAACGCGGCGAGTTCGCGTTCCAGCTCGGCGTGGAGCGCGGTGGTGCCGGTGACCAGGCGGGAGCCGGTGGCGCCCGCGCCCCAGCGGCGGGCGGCGTCGGCGGCCCCCGCGGTGACCTCGGGCCGGCGGGTCAGTCCCAGGTAGTCGTTGCTCGCCAGATCGAGCAGGGGCGAGTCGGCGGTGCGCGGCCGGAGCGTGCGCACGAGGCCCGCGCGCTCGCGGCGGCGCGCCTCGTCGTCGATCCAGCCGAAAGGATCCTGAGTGGCCTGCGGCATGAGGGTTCGGTCCTTTTGTAGGCAGCGCACAGACCTTAACCGCGCGCGGGCGGGGTGCGGATGTGGCCATGCACACACCTCAATCCGTCGCTGTTGTGGGGTTCCTCCTTGGCCGGGGCGGCTGCTGTGGGTAAGGATCAGCGCCATGGACCTGCTGAACACGCTGGTGGAGAAGGGGCTGCGGCGCGAGCTGCCGACCCGTGAAGAAGCGCTCGCCGTACTGGCGACCTCCGACGACGATCTGCTCGATGTGGTGGCCGCTGCCGGCAAGGTGCGCCGCCAGTGGTTCGGACGGCGGGTGAAGCTCAACTATCTGGTCAACCTGAAGTCCGGCCTGTGCCCCGAGGACTGTTCGTACTGCTCGCAGCGGCTCGGGTCGAAGGCGGAGATCCTCAAGTACACCTGGCTGAAGCCGGACGAGGCGTCCCGGGCCGCGGCCGCCGGTGTCGCGGGCGGCGCCAAGCGCGTCTGCCTGGTGGCGAGCGGGCGCGGCCCGACGGACCGGGACGTCGACCGGGTGTCGAAGACGATCGAGGCGATCAAGGAGGAGAACGAGGGCGTCGAGGTGTGCGCGTGTCTCGGTCTGCTCTCCGACGGCCAGGCCGAACGGCTCCGCGAGGCGGGCGCCGATGCGTACAACCACAACCTGAACACGTCCGAGGGGACGTACGGGGACATCACGACCACGCACACCTACGCGGACCGCGTGGACACGGTGAACAAGGCGCACGCCGCGGGCCTGTCCGCGTGCTCCGGTCTGATCGCCGGCATGGGCGAGAGCGACGAGGACCTGGTGGACGTGGTCTTCGCCCTGCGCGAGCTGGACCCGGACTCGGTGCCGGTGAACTTCCTGATCCCCTTCGAGGGCACCCCGCTCGCCAAGGAGTGGAATCTGACTCCGCAGCGGGCGCTGCGCATCCTGGCGATGGTGCGCTTCGTCTGCCCCGACGTCGAGGTGCGTCTCGCGGGCGGGCGCGAGGTCCATCTGCGCACGCTGCAGCCGCTCGCGCTGCACCTGGCCAACTCCATCTTCCTCGGCGACTACCTGACCAGCGAGGGCCAGGCGGGCAAGGCCGACCTGGAGATGATCGCGGACGCCGGCTTCGAGGTGGAGGGCACCGACACGACGACCCTGCCCGAGCACCGCGGGACGGTCGGCGGCTGCGGTTCGGTGTGCGGCGACGGCGAGGGCTCGGGCGGCTGCCACGACGCGTCCGCCGCGGCGGAGGCGGAGGCCGCTCCGTCGGAGGTCCCGGCGGCCCGTACGGACCTGGTCGCCGTGCGCCGCCGCGGCGCCGGGACGGACCTCGCGCCCAATGCGTGAGTTCACGCCCGGCGAGCTGCGCGCCCTGGACCGCGCCCACGTCTGGCACCCGTACGGTCCGATGCCCGGCCGGGAGGAGCCGCTGGTCGTCGAGTCCGCGGCCGGGGTACGGCTCAGGCTGGCCGAAGAGATCCACGGGCAGCGCGAGTTGATCGACGGCATGTCGTCGTGGTGGTCGGCCGTGCACGGCTACAACCACCCCGTCCTCAACGAGGCGGCGACGGCGCAGCTGGGGCGCATGAGCCATGTGATGTTCGGCGGGCTCACGCACGAGCCCGCCGTACGGCTGGCGACCCGGCTGGTGGAGATCACGCCGGAGCCCCTGCGGCACGTCTTCCTGTCCGACTCGGGCTCGGTGTCGGTCGAGGTCGCGGTGAAGATGTGCCTGCAGTACTGGCGCTCGGTGGGCCGTCCGGCCAAACAGCGGCTGCTGACCTGGCGCGGCGGCTACCACGGCGACACGTGGCAGCCGATGTCGGTGTGCGACCCCGAGGGCGGCATGCACGGCCTGTGGCAGGGCGTGCTGCCGCGGCAGCTCTTCGCGCCCGCCCCGCCGGCCGACTACGACGAGGTGTACGCGGACGGGCTGCGCGAGCTGATCGGGCGGCACGCGGACGAGCTGGCCGCGGTGATCGTGGAGCCGGTGGTGCAGGGCGCGGGCGGCATGCGCTTCCACTCCCCCGAATACCTGCGGGTGCTGCGCGAGGCGTGCGACGAGCACGGTGTGCTGCTGGTCTTCGACGAGATCGCGACCGGCTTCGGCCGCACGGGCACGCTGTTCGCGGCCGGTCACGCCGGGGTGGCCCCGGACGTGATGTGCCTGGGCAAGGCGCTGACCGGCGGCTACCTGTCGCTGGCTGCGACGCTGTGCACCTCCCGGGTGGCGGACGGGATCTCGCGGGGCGAGGTCCCCGTGCTGGCCCACGGCCCGACGTTCATGGGCAACCCGCTTGCCTCGGCGGTGGCGTGCGCGTCGATCGATCTGCTGCTCGGCCAGGACTGGCAGTGGGAGGTGGAGCGCCTGGAGACGGGCCTGCGGGCCGGGCTGGCCGAGGCCGCCGCCCTGCCGGGCGTGAAGGACGTCCGGGTGCTCGGCGGTATCGGTGTCGTACAGCTGGACCACGCGGTGGACATGGCCTCGGCGACGGCGGCCGCCGTGCGGGAGGGCGTGTGGCTGCGCCCGTTCCGGGACCTCGTCTACACGATGCCGCCGTACGTGACGGGCGACGAGGACCTGGCGCGGGTGTGCCGCGCGGTCCGGGCGGCGGCGGCAGCGGGCTGACGCCAGGGCCGCGGCGGGCATGCGGCGTCCGGAAGAGACGAGCGAGACAGAACAGGGAAGCACATGCCAGTGATCGTCGTAACCGGGACGGGAACCGAGATCGGGAAGACCGTCGTGACGGCGGCCGTCGCCGCGCTCGCCGTGGCCGAGGGCCGGTCGGTCGCCGTGGTCAAACCGGCGCAGACCGGTGTCGGGCCGCACGAAGCGGGCGACGTCGACGAGGTCCGGCGGCTCGCCGGGCCGGTCACGGGCGTCGAACTGGGCCGGTTCCCCGAGCCCTTGGCGCCCGCGACGGCCGCCCGGCGGGCCGGGCTCGCCCCCGTCACGCCCGACGCAGTGGCGGAGGAGGCCGGGAAGCTCGCCGCGGAGCACGACCTCGTGCTCATCGAGGGGGCGGGCGGCCTCCTCGTACGGTTCGACGACGCGGGCGCGACGCTCGCCGACGTGGCGGGTCTGCTGGGCGCTCCAGTGCTGGTCGTCGTGCCCGCCGGCCTGGGAACTCTCAACACGACCGCGCTGACCGCCGAAGCCCTGCGCGCCCGTGGGCTCGACCAGCTGGGCGTGGTCGTCGGAAGCTGGCCCGGCCGGCCCGACCTCGCGGCCCGCTGCAATCTCGCGGACCTGCCGGAGGCGGCGGGCGCTCCGCTGCTGGGGGCGGTCCCGGAGGGCGCCGGGGCGCTCGCGCCCGCCGCGTTCCGGGAGCGGGCCGGGCAGTGGCTGGCCCCGCGACTCGGCGGCGGCTGGGACGCGGAGGCGTTCGGCTCGGCCGTAGGCTGAGGTCCATGCGCGCACGGATCGACGAGATCGTCTTCGACTGTCACGACCCCGCCCGCCTCGTCCGGTTCTGGGCGGCGCTCCTCGGCGGCGAGCCGGTGGACCGCAGCGAGGACTGGTCGTACGTCGATCCGCCGGAGTTCGCCCGCGTGGCGTTCCAGCTGGTGCCCGAGGGCAAGACGGCGAAGAACCGGCTCCATCTGGACCTGTACGCGGGCGATGTGGACGCCGCCGCCGACGAGGCGGTGCGGCTGGGCGCGGAGCGCGTCGGCGCCGTCGTCCCCGACGACCACGGCCGCTTCCAGGTCCTGCGGGACCCCGAGGGCAACGAATTCTGCTTCGTGGCGGGCAACGACGGCTGAGCGGAGACTTATCGGGGGAGAATGGCCCTGACCGGTCCGCCCCGTCCGAGGAGGTCCGCGATGCCGCCGCGCAGTACGAAGGCGCCCCAGGACGCCGTCCACCATCCGGTCTTCGCCCGCTTCTACGCGCGCATGAGCGTCTCGGCGGATGTGAAGGGCGGCATCGCCGCCTACCGCGCCGAGCTCCTGTCGGGCCTGTCCGGCCGCGTCATCGAGATCGGCGCGGGCAACGGTCTCAACTTCGCCCACTATCCGGCGGCCGTCTCCGAGGTCGTCGCTCTCGAACCGGAGCGCACCCTGCGGAAGTTGGCCGTCGAGGCGGGGCTGCGCGCCGGGGTCCCGGTGGACGTCGTGCCGGGTGCGGCGGAGGCACTGCCGGTGAAGAGCGAGGCGTTCGACGCGGCGGTGGCCTCCCTCGTGCTGTGCACCGTACGGGACCTGCCGCGGGCCCTCTCGGAGATCCGGCGGGTGCTGCGGCCGGGCGGGGAGCTGCGGTTCTTCGAGCACGGCCTGGCCGGCAGCCCCGGCTTGGCGCGGACGCAGCGCGCGCTGGACCGCACGGTGTGGCCCCGTCTGTTCGGCGGCTGCCACACGGCCAGGGACACGCTCGCCGCGATCGAGGCGGCGGGCTTCGAGCTCGGGACGCACCGCAGGTTCAATGTGCCGGACGGCCGGCTGCGGCTGCCGACCTCACCGTGCGTTCTGGGGGTGGCGCGCCGCCCGTTCACGTCCTAGACGACAGTCCTGGGGCGGTGGCCGAGGTCCGCAGGCCGGCCCCGGGAAGGGGTCACTCGCTCCACTGGCGCAGTTCGTCCGCGACAGCGCGTACGTCCGCCTTGCCCTCCTTGACCAGGCGGGCCAGGTCCCGCACCTGCTCGGGCGAGGTGACCACCTTGAGTCCGCTGGCGACGAGGTAGCCGTAGGCGACGGCGGAGGCGAACATCGCGTTGGAGTGCTCCAACGCGGGCACGTGCAGCAGCAGTTGGAGCAGGGCCGCGGCGCGGGCATGCGGATCGGCGTAGACGGGCGTGCCGAATATCTCCGCGTCGTGACGGCTGACGGCGGCGACGAGCGCGCCCCAGTCGGTGACCTGGGGGTCGCCGGGGGTCTTGTGCTCGGCGACCATGAGCAGCCAGGCGAGATCGATCGTCAGGTTCAACGCTTCTCGCCGAACTCCTCGGCGAAAACCGACTCGTACTGCTTCATGAAATCGGCCGCCGCGTCCACGAAGGCGCGGCCCACCTCGCCTGCGTCCTGCTTGACGAGCTCCTCGATGTAGCGGTTCACGCTCATCCCGCGCTGGAGCGCCCGCTGGCGGGCGGCCTCCGCGGTGGCTTCGTCCACGCGTACGTTCAACTGAGTTTTCGCCACGTCCTCACGCTAGCGCGCGGACGCTAGCACGGCAAGGTCCTCTCCGGGCGCGGCCCGTCCCGGGTGCCGGAAGTCGCTGGCGTGGGGCGCGGCGGGCGTGCTTGGCTCCCGGCATGACCAACCTGCGCATACGCACCGCTGCCGTCGACGACGCCGCGTCCGTGCTGGCCTTCTGGAAGGAGGCGGCGGAGGGCACGAGCATCACGGACGACGTGGACGGCGTCACCCGGCTCATCGCCCGCGACCCGGAGGCCCTCATCCTGGCCGAGGCCGACGGGCTGCTGGTCGGCTCCGTGATCGCCGGGTACGACGGTTGGCGGTGCTCGCTGTACCGCCTCGCCGTTCTTCCCTCGCACCGGCGCCGCGGCATCTCGGCGGCCCTGCTGGACGCGGCCGAGAAGCGGTTCGTCGCGGCGGGCGGGCGGCGCGGGGACGCGATGGTGCTGGAGGCGAACGAGCGGGCCCACCGGGCATGGGCCTCCGCCGGCTACCACCGCGAGGACCACTGGCGCCGCTGGGTCAAGCCGTTCGTCTGAGCGCGGCGTCCGCGGGCACCCGATCCGCCGGGGCGCGCGGTCCGCCCGGGTCGCCCGTCCGCCGCTCCGGCGGCTTTGCCGGTCCTTTACCATGAGTGGACCATCCACTCCCGTACGAAAGGTGTGAGCGTCCGCCCATGGGCGAGCCTCCCAGTAGCCGACATCGCGCATTCCGCCTCCTCTGTCCGACCATGGGACGGAGGTGACCCGATGACCGAAGTGCTTCTGCTCGCCGTGGCCGTGCTGCTCTCGCTCGCCTGTGGCGCCTTCGTCGCGGCGGAGTTCTCCCTCACGACGGTCGAGCGCAGCGAGCTCGAACGGGCCGCCGAGCGCGGCGAACGGGGCGCTGCCGGCGCCCTCAAGGCCGTACGGAGCCTCACGTTCCAGCTCTCCGGCGCCCAGCTCGGCATCACCGTCACGAACCTGGTGGTCGGCATGCTCGCCGAGCCGTCCGTCGCCACGCTCATCCGCGGTCCGGTCGAGGCGCTCGGCGTGTCCCCCTCCGTCGCGTCGTCCGCGGCGCTGGTCATCGGCACCGCGTTGTCCACGGTGGTGCTGATGGTCGTCGGCGAGCTGGTCCCGAAGAACTGGGCGATCTCCTCCCCGCTGGCCGTCGCCAAGGTGGTGGCCACACCGCAGCGGATCTTCACCGCCGCCTTCCGGCCGCTGATCGCCCACCTCAACAACACCGCCAACCGCATCGTGACCCGCCTCGGCATGGAGCCCACGGAGGAGCTCGCCTCCGCACGCAGCCCCAAGGAACTCGTGGCCCTGGCCCGGCACTCCGCCAAGGCGGGCGCACTGGAGGCGGACACCGCCGAGCTGTTCGTGCGCTCACTGAACCTGGCGGAGCTGACCGCGGAGAACGTCATGACGCCGCGGGTGCAGGTCATGGCTCTCGACGCGTCCGCCACCGCCGAGGACGTCGCCAACGCCACGCGCGCGACCGGACTGTCCCGCTTCCCCGTCTACCGGGGCAGCCTGGACACCGTCGTCGGCATCGCGCACATCAAGGACATCCTTACGGTCCCGGCGGAGCTCCGGGCCCGTCACTCGGTCTCGGACCTGCTGCGTGAGCCGGTGCTGGTGCCGGAGACGCTGACCGTGGACCGGCTGCTGGACCAGCTGACGGGCAAGTCCACGATGGCCGTCGTCATCGACGAGTACGGCGGCACGGCCGGCGTGGTGACGATGGAGGACATCGTCGAGGAGGTCGTCGGCGAGGTGCGCGACGAGCACGACCCGCACGAGACGCCCGACCTGGCGCGGGCCGGTGAGGACGCGGACGGCCGCAGGCTGTGGTCCGCGGACGGCGCCGCCCGTACCGACCAGCTGGAGACCATAGGGCTGCGGGTCCCCGACGGCCCCTACGAGACCCTCGCCGGTCTCATCGCCACCGAGCTGGGCCGTATCCCCGCCAAGGGCGACCGGATCGATCTCGGGGGATGGCAGATGGACGTGGTCGACGCCACCGGGCGCCGCGCCGCGCGCGTGCTGATGCACGCACCGCTCGACGCCGCCGCAGGCGATGTGGCCGAGGAGGCCGGACGATGACCGCGATCCAGCTCTTCATCGGTCTGCTGACCCTGGTGCTCAACGCCTTCTTCGTCGGTGCCGAGTTCGCGCTGATCTCGGTGCGGCGCAGTCAGATCGAGCCGGAGGCGCAGGCCGGGAACCGGCGGGCGCGCAGCGTGCTGTGGGGTCTGGAACACGTCTCGGCGCTGATGGCGGCGGCCCAGCTGGGCATCACGCTGTGCACCCTGGTGCTCGGCATCGTCGCCGAGCCGGCCATCGCGCATCTGCTGGAACCGGTCTTCGACGCGGTGGGCGTGCCGCACGGCGCCGTCCACCCGATCTCGTTCGTGATCGCGCTGGCGCTCGCGACGTATCTGCACATGCTCCTCGGCGAGATGGTGCCGAAGAACGTCGCGCTGTCGGAGCCCGTGCGCAGCGCGCTGCTGTTCGGGCCTCCGCTGGTCGCGCTGGCGCGGGCGCTGCGCCCGGTGATCTTCACCGTGAACGCCCTCGCGAACGGACTGCTCAAGCTGCTCAGGGTCGAGACGAAGAACGAGGTGTCCGCCACGTTCTCGGACGACGAGCTGGCGAGCCTCGTGCAGGACTCGGGCGAGGCGGGCCTGCTCGACGACCGCTCGGCGGAACGGCTGCGGGACGCGCTGGAGCTCGGACGCCGGCCGGTGCGCGATGTGGTGATGCCGGTCGAGCAGGTCGTGTACGCGAAGGACGGGACGACGCCGGAGCAGCTGGAGCAGCTGTCGGTGGAGTCGGGGTACTCCCGCTTCCCGGTCGTGGACGCGGGCCGTCGCATCCTCGGCTACCTCCATGTGAAGGACGCGCTGGACGCCGCTCCGCGTGACGTGCCGTTCCCGGTGAGCGCTATGCGCCCGATCGCCCGGGTACGGGCGACGACCCCGCTGGACGACGTGCTCACCGCGATGCGCCGCAGCCGCACCCACCTGGCGGCCGTCCTCGACGAGCAGGGCAGGCCGGAGGGGCTGGTGACGATGGAGGACATCCTGCGCGAGCTGGTGGGCCGCCCCGGCTGACGCGCGACGTCCGCAGGCGGTCCCGGGGCCGGGAGGGCACGTGCCCTCCCGGCCCCGGTCCGTGCGGGATCCGCTGCGTGGCGGCGTCGCTCAGAACGCCGTCGCGGCGAGCCAGGACGTCAGGACGGACACGTCTCCCGTGACCGTGAAGCGTGGATCGTCCGCCGAGCGGCGGCCGTACGTCAGGAGCAGCAGGTCACCGGCCGGGCCCTCGACGCACGCCGACGGCGCGGCCGTCGCGGACTTCGACCAGCGGAAACCCCGCTCGCCGAAACCGGCCGTCCAGGACGCTCCGGTGTCCGTCGCCGTCAGGACGACGGAGCCGTTCGCAAGGCGTGACACCGGTTCGGCGAGCCATGAGAAGTACGGCAGGTTCTCCAGGAACTCCTCGATCCCGTCCGCGGCCGTGCCCGGATCGACACTCGGCTCGCGCCCCAGCGACAGCTCCGCGTCCGCGAGGTGGACCAGCGCCTCGAACAGCAGCCGGCGCGGGAAGTAGGCCACTCGCTGGTCCGCCCCGTTGGACCACATCGGGGTGTCCGGGTCGACCTTGCGCAGCATGCCGAGCACGCTGTCCGCGCCGCGGGCGAGCCAGTCCGGAAAGGCAGCCGGGTCGTCGGGCAGGTCGAGGGGGATCTCGCGCGACCGGACGCGCTCGCAGGCCCGGGTCCGCACCAGATGCTCCATCCAGCGGTGCGTGGTGCCGTGGTGGCGTACGAGGTCGGCGAAGGTCCAGCCCGGGCAGGTGGTCACCGGCGCGGCGGGATCCGCGTCCCGTACGGTCGCCACGAAGCGCCGCTCGATGTGCTCGATGGCGTCGCAGTACAGCTCGTGCTGGTCGTCGTCGAGGCCGAAGCCGTCGGGTATGCGCAGCAGCTCGTCACGCCGGGCCCCTTCGGGGCGCCTGCGGGCAGTGCGCCGGAAGAGCCGGGCGAGCTCGCGCCGGTCGGCCGGCGGGAGCCGGTCGAGCAGGGATCCCGTGGTCTCCAGCCACTTCACCGCGGTGTCCGGGTCGAGTACGTCGTCGTCACAGGTGTCGATCGAGATCACCACATCGGCCAGCGCTTCGGCCAGCGCGTTGAGCAGTGCGTCGCTCACGAATGCTCCCCTCCCGGTACGGAACCGACGGACCTTACCGCGCGGTAGGATCGCTCCGCCATGGAGACGCATGCCAATTACACGAGCTTTGTCGCGGTGGGTGACTCGTTCACCGAAGGGATGTCGGACCTGCTCCCCGACGGCTCCTACCGCGGGTGGGCCGATCTGCTGGCGGCGCGCCTGGCGGCCCGTACGCCGGGCTTCCGCTACGCGAACCTCGCCGTGCGCGGGAAGCTGATCGGCCAGATCGTCTCCGAGCAGGTCGACGTGGCGGCCGCGATGGAGGCCGATGTGGTCACTCTCGTCGGCGGGCTCAACGACACCCTGCGCCCCAAGTGCGACATGGCCAGGGTGCGCGGTCTGCTGGAGGAGGCGGTGGAGCGGCTCGCGCCCTCGTGCAGGACGCTGGTCATGATGCGCAGCCCGGGCCGCAACGGCCCCGTGATGGAACGGTTCCGCCCGCGCATGGAGGAGCTGTTCGCCCACGTCGACGCGCTGGCGGCGCGGCACGGCGCGCTGGTGGTCGACCTCTACGGCTCACCGGCGCTGGGCGACCAGCGGATGTGGGACGTGGACCGGCTGCACCTGACGGCCGAGGGGCACGCACGCGTCGCCGAGGCCGTGTGGCAGACGCTGGGCCTGGACGCCGAGACCGACTGGCAGGCGCTGCTGCCGCCGCCGGCGCGGGCGGGCTGGGCGGCGCGCAGGGCGGCCGACCTGCGCTTCGCCCGCGAGCACCTGGGGCCGTGGATCGGGCGGCGGCTGACGGGGCGCTCGTCGGGTGACGGCCGACCGGCGAAGCGGCCCGAACTCCTGCCGTACGAGCCGCCGGCGCCGCAGGACCTGGTCCTGCGACCGGACCGTGTCGCCGGTTCGTAGCAAGGTACAACCGGGACCGTGGCGCTGGCCTGCAGAAACCGCCAGTAGAATCTGGTCACGTGACTGCTGTGTCTGCGAAGCCTCGCATCCCCAATGTCCTGGCCGGCCGCTACGCCTCCACGGAGCTAGCCGTCCTCTGGTCCCCCGAGCAGAAGGTCAAGCTGGAGCGTCAGCTCTGGCTCGCGGTGCTGCGCGCCCAGAAGGACCTGGGAATCGACGTGCCGGACGCGGCGATCGCCGACTACGAGCGCGTGCTCGACCAGGTCGACCTGGCCTCCATCGCCGAGCGCGAGAAGGTCACGCGCCACGATGTGAAGGCCCGCATCGAGGAGTTCAACGCCCTCGCGGGGCACGAGCACGTCCACAAGGGCATGACCTCGCGCGACCTCACCGAGAACGTCGAGCAGCTGCAGATCCGGCTGTCCCTGGAGCTGATGCGCGACCGCACCGTGGCGGTGCTCGCGCGGCTGGGCAAGCTGTCCGGCGAGTACGCCGAGCTGGTCATGGCGGGCCGCTCGCACAACGTGGCCGCGCAGGCCACGACGCTCGGCAAGCGGTTCGCGACGGCCGCCGACGAGCTGCTGGTCGCCTACAGCCGGCTCGAGGACCTCCTCGGCCGCTACCCGCTGCGCGGGATCAAGGGCCCGGTCGGCACCGCGCAGGACATGCTCGACCTGCTGGGCGGCGACGCCGGCAAGCTGGCCGAGCTGGAGCAGCGCATCGCGGCCCACCTCGGCTTCGCGCACGCCTTCACCTCCGTGGGCCAGGTCTACCCGCGCTCGCTGGACTACGACGTCGTCTCGGCGCTGGTGCAGCTCGCGGCGGCCCCGTCCTCCGTGGCCAAGACGATCCGTCTGATGGCCGGTCACGAGCTGGTGACCGAGGGCTTCAAGCCGGGCCAGGTCGGTTCGTCCGCCATGCCGCACAAGATGAACACCCGCTCCTGCGAGCGCGTCAACGGGCTCATGGTGATCCTGCGCGGCTACGCCTCGATGACCGGCGAGCTCGCCGGCGACCAGTGGAACGAGGGCGACGTGTCCTGCTCCGTGGTCCGCCGCGTGGCGCTGCCGGACGCGTTCTTCGCGTTCGACGGCCTGGTCGAGACGTTCCTGACGGTGCTCGACGAGTTCGGCGCGTTCCCCGCCGTGGTCGCCCGTGAGCTGGACCGCTACCTGCCCTTCCTCGCCACGACCAAGGTGCTGATGGGCGCGGTGCGCGCCGGTGTCGGCCGCGAGGTCGCGCACGAGGCCATCAAGGAGAACGCGGTGGCGTCCGCGCTCGCGATGCGCGAGCAGGGCGCGGAGCGCAACGAGCTGCTCGACAAGCTGGCCGCCGACGAGCGCATCCCGCTGGACCGGGCGCAGCTGGACGAACTGATGGCGGACAAGCTGTCGTTCACCGGCGCAGCCGCCGACCAGGTGGCCGTTCTCGTCTCCCGTATCGAGGAGATCGCCAAGCAGCACCCCGAGGCCGCGGGGTACGCCCCGGGAGCGATCCTCTGACCCGGCTGGGACCGGCGGAGCTGGAGGCCGCCCGCGACCGGCTCGTGCCGGATGTCGTCGCGGACGGCCTCCGCGTGCTGTTCTGCGGGATCAACCCGGGGCTCATGACGGCGGCCACGGGTCACCATTTCGCCCGTCCCGGCAACCGGTTCTGGCCCGTGCTGCACCTGTCGGGCTTCACACCCCGGCTGCTGAAGCCCTCGGAGCAGCACGAACTGCCGGCGCTCGGGCTGGGGATCACGAACGTGGTGGCGCGGGCCACCGCACGCGCCGACGAACTGACCACGCAGGAGTACCGCGAGGGCGGACGGATCCTCACCACGAAGGTGGAGCGGCTGCGGCCGCGCTGGCTCGCGGTGGTCGGCGTGACCGCGTACCGCACGGCCTTCGGTGAGCGCGGGGCCGCGATCGGGCCGCAGGAGCGGACGATCGGGGACACCCGGATCTGGGTCCTGCCCAATCCGAGCGGGCTGAACGCCCACTGGACGGCGCAGACCATGGCGGCGGCGTACGGGGAGCTGCGCGAGGCCGCCGAGGCGGCCGACGCTCCTGCGTGAGCGGGCCGCCCGGAACGGCCTCAGGGAGGGTCCGTCTCCGTGACGACCGCGAGCAGTTCCCACCGGTGCTCGTCGGCGCGCGCGACGCCGACGGCTATCCAGTGGCCGTCCACCCGCCACAGATCGAGGTCGTCCGCGACCTGACCGAGCTCCTCCCACGGGTCCGGCATCTCCTCCCCCGCGATGCTCCTCACCGAGACCGACCACAGGCTGACCCGCTGCGGCTGCCCCCAGCGGGTGCTGAGCGCGTCGGCCAGCGCCTCGCACTCCGCGCGGCACTGCTCGGCCGCCTCCTCCTGCCGCACGCCGCACTCCTGCCCGCCCGCCCCCGCCGTGGGGAGGCGGGCGAGGTGGTAGCCGGGGCCACTGTCGCCGAGCTCCGACCGGCCGCGCACGGCCGGGAACGCCCGGCTCCGCAGCAGGTCGATCGCAGCGAGGTGCTGTGCAGTGGTCATGACGCCAGTAAAGCGGCCCCGACTGACAATTGGCATGCCGTCAGGCGGCGTTCGGCCACGGCGCTGGGGCCCTGCGCCCGGGCGGCCCGCGCCGCGCCCGGAGGCGGACGTCCGCCGTCCTTCGGGGTCCGCGGGCGGCGAGCGGCGGCAGCGAGTACGATCCCGCAGACACGCGCTCGAGCTGGAAGGACACACAGTGGGGCGGCTGACCGGCGGAGACCCGTCGCTGCTGCGGCGGATCAACTCCGCAGTGGTACTCCATTCCCTGCGCGGCGCCGACTCCTCCACGCTCACGGACCTGACCCGGATCACCGGGCTGTCCAGGCCGACGGTCGAGGGCGTGGTCGAGGGGCTGATCGAGGTCGGTCTGGTCGTCGAGAGCGTTCCCGAGGAGGGCGAGGCTCGCCGGCAGGGGCGCCCGGCCCGCCGTTTCCGGTTCCGCGCCGAGGCCGGTCATCTGCTGGGCATCGAGATCGGGGCGCACCGGGTCGCGGTGCTGATGTCGGGTCTCGACGGGCGCATCATCGGCGCCGGCTCGCGGGACGTGTCCGAGACGGCGTCCGCGGACGACAGGCTGGAGAAGGTGCGCACGGTCGTCGCGGACGTGCTCCGCAGGACCGGTGTGGCGCGCAGCAGTCTGCGGGCGGTGGGCGTGGGCTCGCCGGGGATCGTGGAGACCGACGGCACGGTGCGGCTGTCGACGGCGCTGCCCGGCTGGACGGGGCTGCCGCTCGGGGACCGGCTGCGCCGGTCCTTCCGCTGTCCGGTGCTGGTGGAGAACGACGCCAACGCGGCCGCGGTCGCCGAGCACTGGAAGGGCGCGGCCACGGAATCGGACGACATCGTGTTCGTCCTGGCCGGGCTGAGCCCGGGTGCCGGATCGCTGATCGGCGGAAGGCTGCACCGGGGCTACGGCGGCGCGGCGGGCGAGATCGGGGCGCTGCACCTGCTGGGCCGCGAGGTGACCCCGGAGAAACTGCTGTCGACGACGGACGAGCCGCTGCATCCGCTGGACGAACAGGCGGTCGCCGACGTGTTCTCGCTCGCGAAGAGCGGGGACGAGCGGGCGCGGGCGGCTGTCGACCGCTTCAACCAGCGCCTCGTGCACGACGTCGCCGCGCTGGTGCTGGCGCTCGATCCTGAGCTGGTGGTGATCGGCGGCTGGGCGGCGGGGCTCGACGGCGTACTGGAGCCGCTGCGCGACGAGTTGTCTCGTTACTGTCTGCGGCCGCCGCGGGTGACCCTGTCGCTGCTGGGCGAGGCCGCGGTGGCGACGGGTGCGCTGCGGCTGGCGCTCGATCACGTGGAGGAGCAGTTGTTCGCCGTGGAGGGCACGGTGACGGCCCGCCGTTGAGGACCGGCGGGTCCGGGACCGGGCGGTGCGACGCATGCGCACCCGGTCGCTTACAATGGCCCGCCGCCGAGCGGGGCGCTCGGGCGACGGGCCGCGGGAGAAGGCGGTGGACCCTCCGTCAGGAGGCGCGGCGCTCCTCGGCCCCGTGGCTGATCTCCAGGTCTCCGTAGGCGCCGAAGGTGAGCCGGCAGGTGTCGGCCCGGTAGGTCGCGACGGACACGGCGGCCGTGCGGCCTTCGGAGAAGTAGCGCGTGGTGACGACCAGGACGGGGGCGCCGGGCAGCCGGTCCAGCTCCTTGGCGTCGACGGCGCCGGCGGAGCCCAGCTCCACCGCGCGGTCCTGGCCCTCCAGGTCGAGGCGGGCCAGTTCGCGCAGGACGCCGCGGGCGAGCGCAGGGCCGGACGGGGCGTCGATGGCCGGCAGCTCGGGCACGGCGGAGGCCGGCACGTAGAGGAGCTCCGTGGCGACGGGCTGACCGTGGTCGGCCCGCACGCGGCGCACCACGTGCGTCTCCTCGTCGCCGTCGAGGTCCAGCAGGCGCGCGACGGACGCGGGCGGTACCGCGGAGCCGCACTCGGTGGCCTGCCATGCCTCGGTCGCACCGGCGCCCGGCCAGTCGTGCGGCGACGGCGAGACGTCGACGCCCATGCGGGGCGGGGCGACGGTGGTGCCGACGCCGCGGCGGCGATGGAGGCGGCCTTCCAGCTCCAGTTGTTCGAGCGCCTGCCGGAGCGTGGCGCGGGCGACTCCGAAACGGGCGGCGAGATCACGCTCGTTGGGCAGGATCTCGCCCACCGAGAAGTCCGAGTCGAGCGCTTCGCCGATCACGGTCTTGAGGTGCCAGTACTTAGGTTCCGGCACCGTGCCCAGCTGCGTGGTCCCCACCCTGATCCTCCGCAATCGCCGTGTCCCCGGCGGCTTTCCGTGCCCT
Source organism: Streptomyces sp. PKU-EA00015 (assembly GCF_013387495.1). Lineage (GTDB taxonomy): Bacteria > Actinomycetota > Actinomycetes > Streptomycetales > Streptomycetaceae > Streptomyces. The sequence continues at coordinate 34,314 of NZ_JABZEE010000059.1, forward strand.
TGTTTATTAAAGGTTCCTGCACTATCCCTGCGACCATAGGACGGGCCTCACCCTTGGTCAAGACCAATGCTGCGGCGGTCACGCAGCGGAACCGGGTCGCTTCGCAGAGCGTTCACAGGGTGTTCGTACCGAGGTGTCGTCGCCCAGCACAAGACCCCGCATCCGAAAGCGGACACGGGGTCTGACGTGCGGCGCAGGCGGTTTCAGGCGGCGCCTGCGACGGCCAGCGAGGTGAGTTTGTCCGGGTTTCGCACGATGTAGACACGGCTGATGCGCCCGTCGAGGACTTCCATCTGGAAGACGCTGTCCGGCCGCCCGCCCGACAGGATCAGCAGCGCCGGTGCGCCGTTGAGTTCGACGAAACGGACCTCCATCTCCTCGAGCGGCTCCCGGGACACCGCGAAGAGGAAGCGGCCCACCTTGTCGGCGGTGTGCATGACCCGCAGCGGCGCCTTGGACTTGCCGCCGCTGTCGCCGACCAGAGTCACGTCGGGGGCGAGCAGGGAGAGCAGTCCCGACAGGTCGCCCCCGGACGCCGCGGCGAGGAACCGTTCGGTCAGTGCGCGGCATTCGCCGGGGTCGACGTCGTAGCGGCGCCTGCGCTCGTCGACGTGCTTGCGGGCGCGCCCGGCGAGCTGACGCACGGCCGCCTCGGACCTCTCCAGGGTGGCGGCGATCTCCGCGTACGGGAAGCCGAAGGCCTCCCGGAGCACGAACACCGCGCGCTCCAGCGGCGAGAGGGATTCGAGGACCACGAGCACGGCCAGCGAGACGGAGTCGGCGAGGACGGCCTGCTCGGCGGTGTCGGGGACCGACGGGCCGAAGTCGGTGACGATCGGTTCGGGCAGCCAGGGCCCCACGTAGGACTCACGGCGCGACTGGACGTGCCGCAGCCGGTCGATGGAGAGGCGGGTCGTGATGCGTACGAGGAAAGCGCGCGGCTCACGCACGTCGTCACGGGCGTCCGCCGACCAGCGCAGCCACGCCTCCTGGACCACATCCTCGGCGTCGGCGACGCGCCCGAGCATGCGGTAGGCCACGCCGGTCAGGACGGGCCGGTGTTCTTCGAAGACGTCGGTCACGGTGTCTGCTGCCACGCTTCCATCCCAGCCGACGCGACCCCGGGTGTCCAGGAGGTATCAGTGCGGCGCACAGCACATCTGCAGGCGTTTGCGCCACGGTTCTTGAACTGCCGACTACCGAGCGGTAATTGTTACTGACAAGCCGTCTACATTCTTCGGGTGCTCAGGGAGTTGGCGTACATGGCCGAAGAGATCACGTTCGCCGTCCGGGCCGGCGACGGCAGCCGCACCCTGACCCTGCACTACGAGCGCAGGGGTGCCGGCGAACCGCTGCTGCTGCTCCACGGCATCGGCCACCACTGGCAGGCATGGGAGCCCGTGATGGACATCCTCGCCACGGAACGGGACGTCGTCGCCGTGGACCTGCCCGGCTTCGGCGCCTCGCCCGCACTGCCGGACGGGCTGCCCTACAGCCTCGGTACGGTCGGCGCCGCGCTGGGCGCGTTCTGCGAGGCCATCGGCATCGAGCGCCCCCACGCCGCGGGCAACTCGCTGGGCGGGCTGCTCGCCCTGGAACTCGGCCGCGAGAAGCTCGTCCGGTCGGTCACCGCCCTGTCCCCCGGCGGCTTCTGGTCGGAGCGCGAGCGGATCTACGCCTTCGGGCTGCTGCGCGCGATGCGAGTGGGCGCCACCTCGATGCCCGGGCCGTTGATCGAGCGGCTGTCCCGCTCCGCCGTGGGCCGCACGGCGCTCGTGAGCACCATCTACGCCCGGCCCGCCCGCCGTTCGCCCGAGGCCGCCGTCGCCGAGACGTACGCCCTGCGCAGGGCCACCGGCTTCCACCGGACCCTCGCGGCCGGCCGGGACGTGCTGTTCACCCACGACATCCGCGACATTCCCGTCACCATCGGCTGGGGCAGCAAGGACCGGCTCCTGCTCCGCCGCCAGGGGCTGCGGGCCAAGCACGTGATCCCCGGCGCGCGGCTCGTACGGCTGCCGGGCTGCGGCCACGTGCCCATGAGCGACGACCCGGCGCTCGTCGCCCGCGTCCTGCTGGACGGCAGCCGCTGACGCCTCCCGCGTGCCCCGGGGCGCGTGGGCCGGCAGGCCGTGACACAACGAGCGCATCCGGCTGTTCATTTGGGGTTCTTGTCCCGGCCGCGGCCGGGCGTTAGGCATGGCGGCACACCGTCCGGACCCCGTATGGAGGCGCAGCGATGTCCCAGAGCCCCCGGAGATTCACCCCCGCCCGCCGTTCCGTTCTGCGCGGAACGGCCGCCGCCTCGGCGGCGCTGGCCCTGCCGGCCGTGGGATCGGCCCCCGCCCTGGCTCTGTCGGGCCGGCCGCGCGCGGCGTGGGGAGTGCAGACCGGTGACGTGACGACGACGTCAGGGCTCGTCTGGGTGCGTTCCGACCGGCCCGCCCGCATGATCGTGGAGACGTCGGCGACGGAGTCCTTCCACCACCCGCGCACCTGGCACGGTCCGCTGCTGGGGCCGGACTCCGACTTCACCGGGACGACCGCGCTGCGCGGGCTGCCGCCCGGCGAGCAGGTCCACTACCGCGTCACGCTCGCCGACCCGGACGACCCCCGGCGCACCGGCGAGACGGTCCAGGGCACCTTCCGCACCGCGCCCGCGCGGCGCCGGCAGGGCGTGCGGTTCCTGTGGTCGGGCGACATCGCCGGGCAGGGCTGGGGCATCAACCCGGACATCGGCGGCTACCGCGCGTACGAGGAGATGCGCCGTCTCGACCCGGACTTCTTCCTGTGCAGCGGCGACACCGTCTACGCGGACGGACCGCTCGTGCCGAGCGTGACCCTGCCGGACGGCCGGGTGTGGCGCAACCTCATGACCGAGGAGAAGTCCAAGGTCGCCGAGACGCTGGACGAGTACCGCGGCAACTTCCGCTACAACCTGCTCGACGAGAACGTGCGGCGGTTCAACGCGCAGGTCCCGACGATCGTGCAGTGGGACGACCACGAGGTGCGCAACAACTGGTACCCGGGCCAGATCCTCGAGGACGCGCGGTACACGGAGAAGAACGTCGACGTGCTCGCGCGGCGCTCGATGCGGGCGTTCGCCGAGTACTTTCCCGTCGGCACGCTCTCCGCGAGCGGCAGCGAGGGCCGCATCCACCGGGTGGTGCACCACGGTCCGCTGCTGGACGTGTTCGTCCTCGACATGCGCAGCTTCCGCAACGCCAACTCGCCGGGCCGGCAGGCCGACGACACCCAGGGCATCCTCGGCGCGGAGCAGCTCGCCTGGCTCAAGCGCGAACTGTCCCGGTCGCGCGCGGTGTGGAAGGTGATCGCCTCCGACATGCCGCTCGGCCTGATCGTGCCGGACGGCTCGGCGAACTTCGAGGCCGTGGCGCAGGGCGACCCGGGCGCGCCGCTCGGACGCGAACTGCAGATCGCCGACCTGCTGTGGTACGTCAAGCACCGACGCATCACCGGCACGGTGTGGCTGACCGCCGACGTGCACTACACGTCGGCCCAGCACTACGCGCCGGAGCGTGCGGTGTTCAAGGACTTCGCGCCGTTCTGGGAGTTCGTCTCGGGCCCGCTCGCCGCGGGCGGCTTCCCGGCGAACGCGCTCGACGCCACGTTCGGCCCCGACCGGGTCTTCGTGCGCGCCCCGCAGCGGGCGAACGTGTCACCGATGGAGTCACCGCAGTACTTCGGCGAGGTGGACATCGACGGTGACAGCGGGGAGTTGACGGTACGGCTGCGCGCCGAGGGCGGAACGGTCCTGTTCACCAAGACGCTCCAGCCGGGGCGCGTGGGGCAGTAGCCGCGGGCGTCGGGACACCGGCTGTCCGCGCCTCGTGGTGCACCGGACCGGCGCGGGCGCCGCAACGATGCCGGCCTCGCCTTGGTGCCCGACATGCCCGTCGGCCGTGTTCTTCCGCTCCCGGAAGGCACGGCCGACGGTCGTTCAAGGGGGCACAGCAGCCTGGGGCGACCTCATTGCGGACCGCCGCGGCCTCCGGCAACTCGGCGTCCCTCCGAGCCTGGAGCGATGATCCGAGCACGGCAACCCCTTGGAGTGCGCCCCTGCGTGGCTGCGCCTCCACCGGCAGCGACTGCGCGGGCTGCGGCCGGGAGCACGGGCCCCACAGGACCACATGGTTGACAGGGGGTCAGCGGATCCGGTGAACGCCGGATGTCGGCCTGCCGCCACCGCGGCGAACCTGCTAGCTGTGAGCGCGGTAGCGAAATGTACACGCTACGACAAGTTGTCCGGAAACACCGCGTTGCTCTCCGGGCTCAATGTCCTCAAGAAAGGTCTGGGATGCCCAAAATCTTCCCTGTGGCCCTCCTCGCGCTCACTCTTGCCGCCGCACCGCTGACCCCGGCGGTGGCCAAGGCGCCTCCGCAGTCCGACCATGTTCCCGGCCGTTACATCGTGACCCTGAAGGACACAGCCGCTGCCGACGCCGCCGGCGTGGAAGCGGCTGTGAGCGCGGCTGTCGAGCAGGCCACCACCCTGGGTGCCGATGTGCAGCACGTGTACCGCTACGCACTCCAGGGCTACTCCGCGTCCATGAGCCCGGGCGTCGCGGCCACGCTGGCCGACGACCCTCGGGTGCGTTCGGTGGAGCCCGACCGGCGGGTACAGGCCACCGCGCAGTCCGTTCCGACCGGTGTGGACCGGGTGGAGGCCGACAAGAGCCCCACAGCGGCCATCGACGGTGCCGACACCCGGGTGAACGCCGACGTCGCCGTCATCGACACCGGGATCAACCCGAGCCACCCCGATCTCAATGTGCACCGGGCCGGCGGCAAGAACTGCTGGCTGCCCATCCTGCCCCCCTCCGACTGGCACGGTCACGGCACGCATGTCGCCGGAACCATCGGCGCCCTGGACAACGGCACCGGGGTGGTCGGTACGGCGCCGGGCGTCCGGCTCTGGCCGGTGCAGGTGCTCGACCCCTTGGGCAGCGGCACCACCTCGGCGGTCGTCTGCGGCATCGACTACGTCACCCAGCACGCCGACGAGATCGAGGTCGCCAACATGAGCCTGGGCGGCGGGGGAACCGACGACGGCAACTGCGGCAAGAGCAACAACGACGCGATGCACCAGGCGATCTGCAACTCCGTCGCCAAGGGCGTCACCTACACCGTGGCAGCCGGCAACGACCACGCCGACGCCAAGGACATGATCCCCGCCGCGTACGACGAAGTGATCACGGTCAGCGCCTTGGCCGACTTCGACGGCAAGCCGGGGCGTCTCGGCCGGCCGACGTGCCTCAACGACCAGGACGACACCTTCGCCGACTTCTCCAACTACGGCTCCGACGTCGACCTGATCGCGCCCGGCGTGTGCATCCGCTCCACCTCCAACACCGGCGGCTACACCACGCTGTCCGGCACCTCGATGGCCGCGCCCCACGTCGCAGGCGGCGCAGCGCTGTACCGGGCCACCCACCCCGGCGCACTGCCGCAGAGCGTCAAGACGGCTCTGCAGAGCGCCGGCAGCCTCGACTGGATCTGGCCCTCGCAGGACGGCGACGGCACCAAGGAGCGTCTGCTCAGACTCACGTCCTTCTGACGGCGGTCACCTGCCCCATGGCGTGGGCGCGCACCGGTGCGGGTGCGCGCCCACGCCATGGGTGCTTCTGCGACCAGGGGTCCGGGGTGCCACGTGGCCTCCGGACCGCCGACAGGGCCCAGGCGCAGGGCCGTTGTCAGTGGCACGTTCTACGGTCCTTCCATGACGCGATCACTGCAGGCGTTCGCCTATTCCCGTGCGTCCGCTCTCGTCTCCGCGCAGGACGGCCGGCTTCTCGGTCTCGAGACGTCGAGCGGGCTCACGCCCCGGGGCGCCGAGGCCCATCCGCACTTCTTCTCCGGCTTCCTCGCCTCCCCGCAGGCCGCCGCTCGCGGCCTGCTCGCGGTCGCCGACGTCGCCGCCGCGCGGTACCACGACCACGGGGTCCGGCCGATACTGGACCCGGTCGTCACGGGCAACGGCGACCGGCTGCGCTTCGAGTCCTTCTCCGGCTGCAACGGGGTCTACGCCCGCCTGGACGTGCTGCCCGAGGGTCTGGACGGTGCCGACACGGGTCACGGCACGACCAACGTGGACGTCAACAACCCTCTGCGGGAGGCGCTTTCCCGGCTGACCGGCGACGATCCGCTCCATCTGCGGGTGGGCCCGGACGAGTTGGCGATCACCACTCTTGCGGGCGCGGTGGTGGAGAAGAAGGTGCCGCTGCCGGACCGCTGGCTGCGCGGCTTCGCCGAGGCCCAGGTGGCGACCGTCGGCTTCGACCTGCGGGCCGAGCTGCCCGCGGCCGAGGCGGTGCGCTTCCTGCGGTCGCTGCCGCGCGGCTCGGGCGGTGCCGCGCGCGGCGCGCACTGGGTCGTGCCCGCCGGCCGGACGCTGCGGCCCACCACGCGACCGGGTCCCGGCGCGGTGTGCCTGCCGGGCCCCGAGCGCCTCGCCGCGCTGCAGCGGGTGCTGCGCCAGGCCCGGTCGCTGCGGGTGTACGGCCCCGTGGCCGACGGGCTGCCGACGGCGAGCGCGTGGGAGGTCGTGCTGCCCGGTATGCGGCTGACCCTCACCCTCTCCCCCGACGCGTCGCGCGGCTTCTCCGGAGAAGGAGGGGTGCTGGAGGCCCTGGCCACCGAGGAGGCCGCGGCGGACGCGGAGCTCGTCTCGGTGCTGCTGGCCTGGGAGCCGCGGATCGACCCCGCGGATCTCGCGGCCCGAAGCGGCCTGACGCCCGAGCGGGTGCGCGCGGCGCTGACCCGGCTCGGCACGGCGGGCCGGGTCGGATACGACCTGGCCGACGCCGCGTACTTCCACCGCGAGCTGCCGTACGACGCCGACCGCGCCGAGCGGCACAACCCCCGTCTGACGGCCGCCCGTGACCTCGTCTGCGCCGGCGCGGTCGACCTTTCCGGTGAGCCGGCGGCGGTGTTCTCGGGCGAACGGCGCTACCAGGTGAGGGACTCGGGCGGGGCGCTGAGCTGTACCTGCCAGTGGTGGACCGGCCATCGGGGCAGGCGCGGACCGTGCAAGCACGCGCTGGCGGTGCGGATGGCCCGTCGCGGTGCGGCGGTCACGACGCAGTCGGTCTCCTCGACGAGGGGAGCGACCCGGTGAACGGCCTCGCGGCGGCGGCGGGCGCGGGCAGGGTCCGCGATGTGTCCGGACTCCTCGCGACGATGACGAGCGAGGAGCGCAAGGCGGCACTGCCCGTGCTGAAGGAGATCCGTGCCGAGATCCGCGGCTGGGACTGGGACCGGTGGCGCGAGCGCGGCGCCGTCCAGGACGCGCTGCTGGTCGCCGGAGCGGGCTGCCTGTCCGGAGCCGCCGCGGCGGCGGCCTGGATCGGCGCGCGCGACCTGCGCAGTGCGACGGTCGTTCCGTACGGGGTCGTCGCCGCTGTCCTCGAGGACCGGGACCCCACCTGGCTGGCGGACGTCGCCCATCGGCTCGCCGCCCGCGTCTCCACCGCCCAGCAGGACGCCCCGCTCATCCAGGAGCTGGTCGGCATGTCGGGCTGCGAGACGCCGACGACGGACGAGTACGTCCAGGGCTGGGCGCTGTCGGTCACCCCGGCCAGGGTCGGCCCCGTGGCCCTGCGCGAGGACCGGCACGCACCGGTCCTCGTGCCCCGGATGTTCGAGGCGACGCCGCTGCCGTCGGCCCTGACGACGTACGACGATCCGGACCATCCCCTGCACTGGCCGTCGACGCTGGCCCGGCTGGCCGAGGAGGGCGTGCTGGACCGGGCGGTGCTGGTCGACGGATGTGTTCTGCGGTTGCTGCGCGGCGGACGCCCCGGGGAGATGCGCTCCCTCCTGCACGTCCTGCGCGGCCTCGGTCTCACCCCGGCCGAGGAGAGCGCCCGGGTGGCCGACTGGTCGGGGATGGCCGCCGACGGTCTCTCGACGGTCGCCGCGCACGCCCAGCAGGTGCTGGGACGGGTCGCCGCACGCGGTGAACTGTCCACGCGGGCACTGGCCGAGATGTCGGCGGGTGTGCTGTTCCGGACCGAGAAGAAGCTGGTGCGGGCCCAGTTGTCGCTGCTGGGCAAGGAGCTGCGCCGTGACCCCGCTGCCGCGCCGGAGCTGCTGCCGGTCGTCTCCGAGGCGTTCGGCCACGAGGACTCCGAGGTCCGGGCCCGCGCGCTGAAGCTCGTCGCGCGGTACGTGCCGGCCGTGGACGCCGGGGTCCGGGAGGAGCTGGCCGCCTCGGCGGTGCTGCTGGGTCCGGCGCACCGCGGCGAGGCGGAGACGGTGTTCGGTGCGCTCGGGGACGGCGACGGCGAGGCCGTGTCGGAGGACTACGAGGAGATCCTGCCGCCGGCACCGTCACCGCGGCGACTGGATCCGGCACCCGAGTCGGTCGCGGAGGTGGTCGAGCAGCTGCTGGTGCTCCTGCGCGGTGCGGAGGACGTGGTGGCCTTCGAGCGTGTCCTCGACGGTGTGGTCCGGGTGGCGCACCGGGAACGGGAGGCGCTGGCCGAGGCGTTGCGTGCCGCGATGACGGGCCGTTGGTGGACGGACGGCACGGTCGGGTGGGCCGACGATCGCTTCTCACAGGACACGCGCGGCCTGGAAGTGGTGGCCGCGGCGCTGACGGGCCGGGTCTCGGCCCGCATGCTCGACCGGGCCCGCTCCCGTCCGGTCCGGCCCGGGCTCTGCGCCCATGCCGGTCTGTCGCACGCGGTCGACTCCCGCCTGTGGGAGGTGTGTTACTTCCTGATCACCCGGCCGCTGCCGTTCCTGCTCGCGACGCCCACCTGGCACACGGGGACGCTCGATGCCGAGGTCCTCGTCGACCGGCTCCGGGAGTACGCACGGCTGGGGGCGCGGCCGGCTCCGGTGGACTTCGCGCAGGCCCTGTTGCGCGTACGGCGGGAGGGGGGCGAGGCCGCCGCGAAGGCCGCCGCCGGGCTCGGCACGCAGGAGGGCGACCGGCTGGCCGCGTGGCTGGGCGACCCGGAGCCCGTGGTCCCGGTGCTGCGCACGGCCACCGCGGACGACGACGGCGGTGCGCAGGCCCCGGCGACGTCCGGGCTGGGCCGGCGCATCGCCGAGGCGCGCGAAAGGCCGGCGTTCAAGCGGGAGTTCCCGCGTCCGCTCCAGTGGCTCGGTCACACCCAGGACATACCGTCGCATCGCTGCTACCACTGGGAGGGCGGGGCGCGGTACTGGCCCGCGGTGCTGCCTCAGGACGGTGAGGCGCTGGCGATGTGGCTGCTGCCGGGCGTGCGGGCGACGGCCCAGGACGACGCCCGGGGCGACGCCTGGTGTCTGCCGGTGCTCGCCGAGGCGGAGGGCCGCCCGGGACCGTATCTGCACCGCGCTCTGGCCTGCGGGCTCGGCGCGCGGTACGGCGAGGACCGGCTGGCCGCGGTGGACGCGCTGCTCGTGCTGGCCGCCCGGCGGCAGCTCGACACCGGGCTCGTGGGCCGGGAGGTCGCGGCGCTGGTGCGGGACGGCACGGTGAAGCTCAACCGCCTTGCGGACTCGGCCCGTACGGCCGCGGCGACCGGGGCGTACAGGACGGTGTGGGGGCTGCTTGCCGCCGCGCTGCCCGCGCTGCCTGCCGTCGCGCCCGCTCCGCGCGGTCTGGGAGAGATACTGGAGGTGGCCGCCGACTGCGTGGAGCGCTGCGGTCCGGACACGGCGTCGCGGACCGCGGGCTCCGGCCTGGTCCCGGGACTGACGGAGCAGGCGGGACGGGGCGGTTCGTCCCGGCTCGTGGTCCAGGCGTCACGGTTGCTGGCCGCACTGCGTCAGGGAAGCGAACATCGCAGGCCAGAAACGGCCAAAACCAGTCGATAGCAGTCCAAATAGACACTTAACCCATCAGTCACAAAGCGTTCGTGATCACGCAACACCCTTCGGTCACAGTGATGCCATGACCGATGTGACTTCTGCGAAGAGTGCCCGCCGTCCGCACCACTGGCGGCGGGACCTCGTCGAACTGGCCGCCCTGTTCACCGCCGTCGCCGTCGCCGACGCGATCGCCAACCTGATCGGACACAGCCCCGACGGCCCGTTCCTGCTCGTCGCCTCCGCCGTCGCGCTGATCGCCACGGCGGCGTTCCACACATGGTGGGCACGGCGCCACAGTCATGCGCCTCCCACCACGGCAGCACGGGACACCACGGCCCCCGCCGAGGGGGTGGGCCCGGATCCGTCCGGCGACGAGCCGCGCGAGACCGCGCTGTGGCGGATGCGCACGACCGTCAAGGACGCCCCCGGCAGCCTGGCCGCTCTCTGCACCGCCCTGGCCCACCTCGACGTCGACATCCTGACCCTGCAGACCCACCCCCTGGGCGACGGCACAGTGGACGAGTTCCTGCTCCGCGCCCCCGCCGCGCTCCAGGCTCAGCAGCTCAGCCGCGAGATCGCCGCGGCCGGCGGCACGAGCACCTGGACCGAGCGTGCCGACGCGCACGACCTCGTCGACACCCCGACCCGCGTGCTCGGCCTCGCCACGCGCACCGCTCTCGACGCCGCGGAGCTGCCGCTCGCCCTGCGCCAGCTGCTCGGACGCTGCACGATCCGCTCGCGCCCGGCGCTCTCGCTGAGCGGCCGGCCCACCGGCGACATGCCGCCGGTGGAGGGCGTGCTGGAAGAGACCGTGATGCATCTGCGCGATCCGAACGGCGGCGCGATCACCGTCGAACGGCCCTACCTGCCCTTCACCCCCACCGAGTTCGCCCGCGCCCGCGCGCTCGTCGAGCTCGACGCACGCCTCGGCCCGCGCATCCCGCGCAGCCAGGACGTGCTCACCCTCCCCGAGGGCAACGAGATCACCGTCCGCCGCGCCGACCAGGGCGACGTGGAGGCGGCGCTCGCCATGCACGAGCGCTGCTCGGACCGGACGCTGAGCCTGCGGTACCACGGCCCCGTCGGCGACGCCAACCGCTACCTCAACCACCTGCTCAGCCCGCGCTTCGGCCGCACGCTCGCGGTGCAGACGGCCTCGGGCCGGCTGGTCGCCCTCGGCCATCTGCTGTGGGACGGCGACGAGACCGAGGTCGCCCTGCTCGTCGAGGACGAGTGGCAGCGCCGCGGCATCGGATCGGAGCTGCTCGGCCGTCTGGTGGCGCTGGCCGCCGAGGCCGGCTGCGACAGTGTCTACGCCGTCACGCAGGCGTCGAACACGGGGATGGTCGCGGCGATGCGCGGCCTCGGCCTGCCGCTGGACTACCAGATCGAGGAGGGCACTCTGGTCGTCACCGCACGGCTGGATGCGGTGCCGGTGCGCCCTGCGATCCGTTACGAGCAGGCGGAGCGCTGAGGACCTCGGCCGCAGTGCCCGGGCGCCGGACGGCCAGGGCGTCGTCCTGCCTGGCGCTGAGCGCCTCGGTCAGGTCCCGCCACAGGTCCTCGACGTCCTCCAGGCCGACCGACATCCGCAGCAGCCGGTCGCTGACCCCGTGAGCGCGCCGGTCGCCCTCGGCCACGATCCGGTGGCTGATGGACGCCGGGTGCTGGATCAGGGTGTCGACGCTGCCGAGGCTCACCGCCGGGGTGATCAGCCGGACACCGGCGATCACCCCGTGCGGGTCGCCGTACACCTCGAAGGAGACCATCGCGCCACCGATGCTCGGGTAGTGCACGCGTGCGACCCGCGGGTCGGCGGCGAGGCGGCGGGCGAGGTCGGCGGCAGTGGTCGACGCGGCCCTGACCCGTACGGGCAGGGTCGACAGCCCGCGCAGCAGCAGATAACCGGCCAGCGGGTGCAGGACGCCGCCCGTGGCGAACCGCACCTGACGCAGTTTGCGCGCGAACTCCTCGTCGCAGGCCACGACGCCGCCCATCACGTCGCCGTGCCCGCCCAGGTACTTGGTCGCGCTGTGCAGCACCAGCCGGGCGCCCTCCTCGGCGGGCCGCTGGAGCACGGGGGTGGCGAAGGTGTTGTCGACGAGCAGCGGGACCGAACCGCAGGCGTGCCGCACGGCGCGCAGGTCGACCTCGGCCAGGGTCGGATTCGCCGGGGTCTCCACCATCACGAGGCCGGTGTCGGGCCGCAGGGCCTCGGCGATCCCGGCCGGGTCCGTCCACGTGACCTCGGTGCCGAGCAGTCCGCCGTTCAGCAGATGGTCGCTGCAGCCGTACAACGGCCGGACGGCGACGACGTGCCGCAGGCCCATGCTCGCGCGGACCAGCAGCACGGCGGTGAGTGCCGCCATGCCGCTGGCGAACGCGACCGCGGACTCCGTGCCCTCCAGCTTGGCGAGGGCCGTCTCGAACCGCGCGGTGGTGGGATTGTCCAGCCGCGCGTAGACGGGCGGGCCGTCGAGGCGGGCCCCGGTCTCGGCGAAGGCGTCGATCCGTGCGGCCTCGGCAGCGGCGTCGAAGGAGGGGTAGGTGGTCGAAAGATCGAGCGGCGGGGCGTGCACGCCCAGCTCCGCGAGGTCCTCGCGTCCGGCGTGCACGGCTTCGGTGGCCAGGGCCCGGGGTGCGGGCGTGGCCGCTGCTGCGTTCTCCATGGCGGCACTGTGAACACCTACCGGGAAGTAGCGATTCTTCTCCGTGTTACGTTCGGCAGATGGCTGAATCCGTCGCACTGGACCCGGTGGACCTGCACATCCTGCGCCTGCTGCAGAACGACGCCCGGACCACCTACCGGGAGCTCGCGGCAGAGGTCGGTGTGGCGCCCTCGACCTGCCTGGACCGGGTCACCAGGCTGCGCCGCTCCGGCGTGATCCTCGGCCACCGTCTCTCCCTGGACCCCGCCCGGCTCGGGCGCGGACTGCAGGCCCTCCTGATGGTCCAGGTGCGTCCGCACCGGCGCGAACTGATCGGACCGTTCGTCGAGCGGATCCGGGCGCTGCCCGAGTCGCTGGCGCTGTTCCACCTGACCGGCCCGGACGACTACCTGGTGCACGTGGCCGTCACCGACATGTCGGACCTCCAGCGGCTGGTCCTGGACGAGTTCACCTCGCAGCGCGAAGTGGCCCGTGTGGAGACCCGGTTGATATTCCAGCAGTGGGAGTGCGGGCCACTGCTGCCCCCCGCTCAGGGCCGTCAGGCGTCAGAAGCCGGATGATGGTGACGCGGAGGGCTTCCGCGTACGAGGATGGCCCCATGCCACCCACTTCCAGCAGCGCGCTGCCCCGTCAGGTCGCCGACGCCTATGTCGACGCACTCGTCGAGCTCGATCCGATCGCCGGAACGTATCTGGGCGTCAAGGGGAGTTCCGGACTCCTGCCCGACTTCTCGCCGGCCGGTCAGGAGGAGATCGCCAACCTCGCCCGCGCCACCCTCGCCGGCCTCGACGCCGCCGAGAAGCTGCCGGGCGCCGACAGCGACGCCGAGCGGCGCTGTGCCCGCCTGCTGCGCGAGCGGCTGACCGCCGAGCTCGCCGTGCACGAGGCGGACGAGGGCCTGCGGACGGTGAGCAACCTGCGGTCGCCGGCCCACGCGGTGCGGGAGGTGTTCACCGTGACGCCGACGCGGACCGAGGAGGACTGGGCCGCGGTCGCCGAACGGCTGCGCGCCGTCCCACGGGCCCTGGAGGGCTACCGCGCCTCGCTCGCTCTCGGCCTCGACCGGAAACTGTTCGGCGGGCCCCGGGCGACCCGCACGTTCGTCGGACAGATGACGGACTGGATCGGCGGCGGTCGCAGCTGGTTCGAGGACTTCGTCGCGGACGGCCCCTCGTCGCTGCGCGTCGAACTGGACGTGGCGGCCCGCACCGCGACCGAGTCCCTGGTGGCACTGCGCGACTGGGTGCGCAATGTGTACGCCCCCGCCGTCGCCGACGCGCCGGACACCGTCGGCCGCGAACGCTACGCCCGCTGGGCGCGCTACTTCAACGGCACGGACCTGGACCTCGACGAGGCGTACGCCTACGGCTGGTCCGAATACCACCGTCTGCTGGGCGAGATGGAGGCGGAGGCGGACAAGATCCTGCCCGGTGCGGGCCCATGGGAGGCGCTGGCCCATCTCGATGCGCACGGCGAGCACATCGAGGGCGAGGAGAAGGTCCGCGCCTGGCTGCAGAAGCTGATGGACGACGCGATCGCGGCACTGGACGGCACCCACTTCGAACTGGCCGAGCGCGTACGGAGAGTGGAGTCCTGCATCGCCCCGCCCGGCGGCGCGGCGGCTCCGTACTACACCGTGCCGTCGGAGGACTTCTCGCGCCCCGGCCGCACCTGGCTGCCGACGCGGGGCGAGACCCGGTTCCCCGTCTACGACCTGGTGTCGACCTGGTACCACGAGGGCGTGCCCGGCCACCATCTCCAGCTGGCGCAGTGGGTGCACGTCGCCGACCGCCTCTCCCGCTACCAGGCGACGATCGGCATGGTGAGCGCCAATGCCGAGGGATGGGCGCTGTACGCGGAGCGGCTGATGGACGAACTGGGCTTCCTGCCCGATCCGGAGCGCCGGCTCGGTTATCTCGACGCCCAGATGATGCGGGCGTGTCGGGTGATCGTGGACATCGGCATGCACCTGGGACTCCGTATTCCGGCGGACTCGCCCTTCCGCCCGGGAGAGCGGTGGACCCCGGATCTGGCGCAGGAGTTCTTCGGGAACCACAGCGGCCGCCCGGCGGACTTCGTGGAGAGCGAGCTGACCCGCTACCTGTCCATGCCGGGGCAGGCGATCGGCTACAAGCTGGGCGAGCGGGCCTGGTTGCTGGGCCGCGAGAACGCGCGCCGCGCGCACGGGGACGCGTTCGACGCCAAGGCGTGGCACATGGCCGCCCTGTCCCAGGGGCCGCTGGGGCTGGACGACCTGGTGGAGGAGCTGTCGAAGCTGTGACCGGGTGAGGGCACGGGTGTGCCGCGCGCAGCGGTCACGCCCGTCCTCCGGTGGGCCACCGGCCGTCAGCCCCGGCGGAAGCCCCCTCGGAGTCGATCACCTGACCGGTGACCCACTGCGCCTCGTCCGTCGCCGGCCAGGCGATGAGGCGCGCCGGGTCGTCGGGCATGCCCCAGCGGCCGGATCAGCAGCCGCAGTCGTCCGCGCCGACGGGCGCCGTGAGCGGGTCGGTGTCGCGGGTGGCACTGCCCTGCCACGTCTCGTACGCGAAGCCCTCCCTCGCCCAGTACTCGAAGCCGCCGAGCATCTCCTTGACCTGGAAGCCGAGTTCGGTGAGGGCGAGCGCGGCACGTGTGGCGCCGTTGCAGCCCGGGCCCCAGCAGTACGTGACGACGGGGACGGACTTGTCGAGCAGGGTCTCCGCCTGCTCGGGGATCAGCGCGGTCGGCAGGTGGATCGCGCCGGGCACATGGCCCTGGTCCCAGGACTCGGTCGACCGGGAGTCGAGCACCACGAAGCCGGGATCGCCGCCCGCCGCCAGGGCGGCGGCGACGTCGGAGACGTCGGCGTGGAAGGCGAGGCTCGCCCTGAAGTACGCGGCCGCGACGGCCGGGGCGGCGGGCGGCACTCGCAGGACGGGGTGGGCTGCTGCGGTCTGCGGGGCATGGGTCTGCGTCGTTGTCATGATCAGAAATCTAGGCTCCCCGATCGCTTCCCTGAAGGGGAGATCCCCGGCACATCCCTTGATCCGCCGGTGATTTCCCTGCTATCTCTCGGGGATGAGCGGATATTCACCGGACGCCACGGACTGGCGCATCCTCCAGGCCCTCCAGACGCAGGGCCGGGCCAGCTTCGCCGAGCTGGCCCGGTCCGTCTCCATGTCGGCGAGTGCCGTCACCGAGCGGGTGCGCCGGCTGGAGGAGGCCGGCGTCATCAAGGGATACGCGGCAGTAGTCAACCAGGACCGGCTGGGGCTGCCCATCCTGGCGTTCGTCCGCCTGCGGTACCCGAACGGGAACTACAAGCCGTTCCACGACCTGCTGGACACGACCCCGGAGATCCTCGAGGCACACCACGTCACGGGCGACGACTGCTTCGTCCTGAAGGTCGCCGCCCGCTCCATGCGCCACCTCGAGGAGGTCTCCGGGAGGGTCGGCGCGCTGGGATCGGTGACGACGAGCGTGGTGTACTCGTCGCCCCTGCCGGGCCGGCCGATCAGCCGCTGACCGGCCGGCCCGCGGCCTCCTGTTCAGTCCCCGGACCCGCCGGTCCGCAGCCGCACCGCGGAACCGTGGCGCTCCTTGACGACCTCCAGCTGGGCGGGGACGCGCCGGCGCAGATCGCCGACGTGGCTGACGATGCCGACGCTGCGGTCCCTCTCGCGCAGCGAGTCCAGAACGTCCAGCACCTCGTCGAGCGTCTGGTCGTCGAGACTGCCGAAACCCTCGTCGATGAACAGCGTGTCGAGCCGCATGCCGCCCGCCTCGTCGGTGACGACATCGGCGAGGCCGAGGGCGAGGGCCAGCGAGGCGAAGAACGTCTCACCGCCCGAGAGGGTCGCCGTGTCCCGCTCCCTGCCGGTCCACGCGTCCACCACATGCAGACCGAGCCCGGCGCGCTTGCCGCCGGTGCGGGCGTCGGAGTGCACGAGCGTGTACCGCCCGGACGACATGCGCTGCAGCCGAACGGTGGCCGCCGCCGCGACCTGCTCCAGCCGCGCGGCGAGGACGTACGACTCCAGGCGCATCCTGCGTTCGTTGTCGGCGGACGTGCCCGCGGTCAGGCCGGCGAGGCGGGCCACGCGGTCGTACCGCTCGCGCAGCGGGCCGAGCCGCAGGACCTCCCGCTCGGACTCGCGCGAGAGCCGGTCCAGTTCGGCGCAGCGGTCCCGGGCCGCGGCGAGCCGGGACGCGGCGTCGCGCAGGGTCCGGTCGGCGGCCAGGGCGCCGGCCTCGGCCGACGCGGGGTCGGCGGCGGGGCGCTCGGCCGCGCTCCTCGCGTCGTCCTCGGCGAGCCGCTCGGCGACCGCGGCCTCCTCGGTGCGCCAGGCGTCGATCCGCCGCTGCATGTCGCGCTGGGCGCCCTCGGCGACGACGGCCGCCGCCGCGGCGGCCGGGGTGTCGAACCCGGCGCGGAACGCGGCGTCGGCCAGTCGGTCGTCGGCGTCCTTCAGCCGCTGCTCGGCGGCGTCGAGCGCCCGTACGGCCTCCGCGGCCGCGGCGAGCAGCCCGACGCGGCGCTCGAGGACCGCGGCGCGGTCGGCCACGCTCGCGGCGTCGCCGCGCGCCCGGGTCAACTCGGCCTCCAGCGCCGCCTGTTCCTGGTCGAGGGCCTCCCGCCGCGATGTCCGGGCGGAGATACGCCGTTCCGCCTGCTGCCGCGCGTCGACGCGCTCCCGGTGCTCGCGCTCGGCCTGCTCCAGGGCTTCCTGCGCCGCGTGGACACCGGAGGCGAGGCGATGCGCCTGGGCGTGCTCGCGCTCCAACTCCTCGAGAGCGGCGCGCAGTTCACCGACGGAGGGATCCCCCATCTCCTCCCGGGGCCCGGGCACGCGCCCGCGCGGTACGTCGGCGGGGCCGGATGTGGCGCCCTCCGCGCATTCCGCCACGGCCTGCACGTCGCTTCCGGCAACGACGGCCTCCGGCGCGCCGGCCGAGGCCGCCGGGACGGCCTCGCCGACGCCGCCGGGAACACCGGACCGCTCAGGATCGCCCGCGCTGCCGCGAGCCGCGGCCTCCACGGCGGCGCTCCGCTCGCGGCCCCCGTCCCGGGCGCGCGTGGTGCCCGTGGCCGCCTCCACGGCATCCACCGCGCCACCACGAGCCGCCGCCAGGGCAGCGACACCCCCCGCTTCCGCCTCGCGGGGCTCGGCGGCCTCCACGGCGGCGCCGGCCGCTGCGCCCGGCGGCACCGACTCCCCCGCCCCACCGGGAACGGCCGTCGCGACGGCTCCGCCCGTCGCGTGCGAGCGCGTGGTCGTGCGGGCGCGGGACGCCGCCGTGGTGCGGGCCTCGTGGAGGACCGCCAGGTCTCGTTCGGCCTCGGCCCTCGCCGTCTCGGCCCGCGCGCTCGCCGCGTACGCCTCCTCCTCCGCGGCCCGGTCCACATGGCCCGAGGCCGCCCGGGCGGGGGCCGGATGGGACTCCGAACCGCAGACCGCGCACGGCTGACCAGGCGTCAGCTGGGACGCCAGCTCCGCGGCGATCCCGAGCAGCCGGCGCTCCTTCAGGTCCAGCCAGGCCGCCTTCGCCCGGTTGGCGCCCTCGTGGAGGGTGCGCAGGCGGATCTCGGCGCGCTCGGCGCGGGCCGTCAGCTCGTCCCGTTCGCACGCCGCGCCCAGCCGGTCGCGGGCCGGCCCAAGCCGGCCCGCCAGCTGCTCCGCGCGGGTCGCGGCCTCCTGGGCCGCCGCGATCCGGTCCAGGCGGGAGCGGCGCAGGCCCTCCCACTCGGCGAGCCACGCGGTCGCCTCCTCGAGCATCTCCTCGTCCGCGCGCGCCTGGCGGTCCAGGTCGGCGCGTTCGCGGGCGATGTCCGCGCTGCGCTGCTCCGCCCGGCGGGCCGACTCCAGGCCTCCCAGCTCCTGGCGGAGCGTGCGCTCGCGTCCGAGGAGCTGCTCCGCGCCCGCCTCGGCCAGGTCGGCGGGCAGGCCGCGCCGCGTCCGCTCGCGCTCCGCGCCCGCCGCCCGGTGCGCGCGCTCGGCCTCGTCGCGCAGCCGCAGCGCGGGCCCGACCAGGTCCGCCTTGCGGGCCCGCTCCAGGTCCGCGACGAGCACCTCGTGCCCTGGCCGCGCGGCCTCCAAGGACTCCGCCCGGCGCCGGGCATCGGCGTACCGCTGCTGGAGGCGGGACAGGTCCCGCTCCGTGTCGAGCACGCGCCGGGCCGCGGCCTGCCGGCGCTCCGCCGCCGCGACGGCCTGCCCTGCGATGTCCAGCCGCTCCCGCGCTCCGGACCGCGCCACGGCCGCCCACTGAAGGACGGCCGCGGCGAGCCCGGGGTCGCCGGGCTGCTGCTCGGGCAGGGGCCGGCCGTCCGCCGCGTCGCCCGCGGCCTGTGCCATGCGGTGGGCCAGCGCGAGCAGCCGCTCGTCCCCGGCGCGCACCTGCGCCTCGGCGGCGCGCCGCAGCTCGGCGAGGCGTTCCTCGACGGCGGCGAAGCGGCGGGTGTCGAAGAGGCGGCCGAGGAGCTTGCCGCGCGCCTCGGCGTCGGCGCGCAGGAAACGCGCGAAGTCGCCCTGCGGCAGCAGGACGACCTGGCAGAACTGGTCGCGGCTCATGCCGAGGAGCTGGGTGATCTCCTCGCCGATCTCCTGGTGCGACTTGCTCAGCGGGCGCCATTCACGGGCCTCGGCGTCGTACTCGCGCAGCAGGCTCTGCGCCCGCTCGGTGACGAAGCCGGTGCCGCGCGCCTTGGGACGTGGCTGTGCGGGCCGGCGGGTGACCTCCAGCCGCCGGCCCGCGACGGTCAGTTCGAGCCGGACCTCGGTCGGCGTGCCCACCTCGGCGTGGTCGCTGCGCAACGAGGTGCCGGGACTCTGCCGCGCGCCGGGCACGGCTCCGTAGAGCGCGAAGCACACCGCGTCGAGGACGGAGGTCTTGCCCGCGCCGGTCGGGCCGTGGAGCAGGAAGAGCCCCGCGGCGGAGAGCGTGTCGAAGTCGACTTCCTGGGTGGAGCCGAACGGCCCGAAGGCCGTGACGGTCAGCCGGTGCAGCCTCACCCGGCCACCTCGCGCACACCCGCGTCCACCCGGACGTCGTCGAACGCCCCGTGCAGCACGGCGCGTTCCTCGTCGTCGGGGGCACTGCCGCCGCGCACGTGGGCCACGAAGTCCTCCGCGATCTGCTGGTCGGTGCGGCCCCTGAGCCGCTGGGCGTAGGAGACGGCGCCGTGCTGCTCGGCGCCCTCCGGGTCGAAGGCGAGGCTGAGGGTGTGCGGGAACCGCTCGGTGAGCCGGGCCATCGGATCGGCGGGACGCACCGCGTCGGTGAGGGTCGCCTCGACGAAGGAGTCCTCGTGGCGCGCGAGCGCGGGATCGTCGAGCAGCTCGCCGAGCGTGCCGCGCAGCCGTGCGAGGGCGCGGGGCACGGGGCAGTCGATGCGCTCGGCGCTCACGTCGCCCCGGGCGTCGAGGTCGACGAGCCACATGGACTTGCGGTGGTTCGCCTCGGAGAACGAGTACGCCAGCGGGGAGCCCGAGTAGCGGACGCGCTCGGTGACACTCTGGCAACCGTGCAGGTGGCCGAGCGCCACGTAGTCGACGCCGTGGAAGACGGCCGAGGGCACGGCCGCGACTCCGCCGACGGTGATGTCGCGCTCGCTGTCGCTCTCCTCGCCGCCGGCGACGAAGGCGTGCGCGAGGACGACGGAGCGCGTGCCGGGCTCCCGGGCGGCGAGGTCCTCGCGCACCCGCCGCATGGCCGCTGCCAGCACCGGCTCGTGCGCGGCCTTGGCGGCCCCCAACTGCTCCTTGACCAGGGCCGGTTCGAGATACGGCAGGCCGTAGCAGGCCACCGGCCCATGTGCGTCGGCGAGCAGGACGGGGGTGCCGCAGCCCGCGGGGTCGGTGCGCAGGTGGATGCCCGCGCGGTCGATGAGCCCGGCGCCGACGCCGAGGCGGCGGGCCGAGTCGTGGTTGCCGGAGATCATCACGGTCGGCACGCCGGCCGCCGCGAGCCGGTGCAGCGCGTCGTCGAAGAGCTCCACGGCGGCGAGCGGGGGCACGGCCCGGTCGTACACGTCCCCCGCCACCAGCACCGCGTCGACCTCGCGCTCGCGGGCCGTCGCCACGAGGTGGTCGAGGAAGGCGGCCTGGGCGTCGAGCATGCTCACGCGGTGCAGCGAGCGGCCCAGGTGCCAGTCCGACGTATGGAGGAGTCTCATGATCGGTGAGCGTATCGGCGGGGTCGGACAATGCGGGTGGGTTCACACATCTCCGTACGCTTCCCCGCCCAGTTCCAGCGTGGCGGTGCCCGCCGTGGCATCGGCCAGCCAGGCCCGGAAGGCGTCGACGTCGGAGTCGGGCAGGCCGATCCCGATCGTGACGGTGTCGGCGTACGTCACCTCGCGGACAGCGCGGCCGGTGGCCCGCAGGTCGTTCTCCAGCTTGCCCGCGCGCTGGTGGTCGACCGTGACGGCGGCCAGCCGGAAGCGCTGCCTGGTGATCGTGCCGAGCGCGTCGAGGGCTTCGCCGACCACTCCTCCGTACGCCCTGATCAGTCCGCCGGCGCCGAGCTTGACGCCGCCGTAGTACCGGGTGACGACCGCGACGACGTAGCGCACCTCGCGCCGCATGAGCATCTGCAGCATGGGGACCCCCGCGGTGCCGCCCGGCTCGCCGTCGTCGCTCGCCTTCTGCACGGCGGCGTCGGCGCCGATGACGTAGGCGAAGCAGTTGTGCGTGGCGGTCGGATGCTCCTTGCGGATCCGCGCGACGAACGCCTGCGCCTCCTCCTCGGTCGCGGCGGGCGCGAGCGAGCAGAGGAAGCGGGAGCGGTTGATCTCGCTCTCGTGGACGCCCTCGCGGGCGACCGTCCGGTACTGGTCCTGCATCCCGCCACCCTATGCGGCGCCCGCAGGGGTCCCTTCCACCGGGGAATGATCGGGCCGGGTCCGCCGGTTGTCCGGTGCATGGACGCAGACGCTGAGACGATCCGCAGAATCCTGACCTCGACGGGCGACACCTGGGCGGTGGTGGGCCTGTCGAACAACGAGTCGCGCGCGGCCTACGGGGTGGCCCGGGTGCTCCAGCGCTTCGGCAAGCGCGTCGTGCCGGTGCATCCGAGGGCGGAGACGGTCCACGGGGAGCGGGGATACGCCTCGCTGGCCGAGATCCCGTTCCCGGTCGACGTCGTGGACGTGTTCGTGAACTCCGCGCTCGCCGGGAAGGTGGCCGACGAGGCGGTGGCGATCGGGGCGAAGGCTGTGTGGTTCCAGCTGGGCGTGATCGACGTGGAGGCGTACGCCCGCACCCGCGAGGCGGGGCTCGACATGGTGATGGACCGCTGCCTGGCGATCGAGATTAACTCCCTAGGTTGACGGCACGAGAAAGCCCCGGTCATCCGCCACGGGGGTAGACGAGAGATGACCGGGGCTTCCCGACCCATCGCCACCGCCGACGATGGGGCTGTTTGAGCGGACAGGGCTCGGACTGCCGACCTCACCAGCGCCGAAGCCCTGCCCACCCCTTCCGCATGCCGGCGAACGAGGTCGACCGACACACGGGGCCTAGGGGGTTACGCGGGTGGGTCCGCCACGTCGTCGGCGGGCGACGGGTAGACACGCCAGAAGTTCGTGGTGAGTGCGCGGTAGGAGCGATGGGAGGGATTCCGCCCTACGTGCTGCAGCGTCCACAGCTCCGGGGACACCTGGTCCCCCTCCGTAGCCTCCGACGGTTCGCCGCATGTCGTGCACTCCACGTGGTAGATCGGGGCCTTCGGCGCACCTGGCTCAGTGTCGGAGCGCACCGTCCACGTCACGGACCGGATGATCGTTCGCGGGCTCACTTTGAGCGCCCCTTTGCGTGAGGATGGCGTCGCATCTCGACAGCCAGGTCCGTTGCATGCGACAGGTCAAATGCCGGGCTGCCTTCCTCCGTCGCTTGCGTCCACTGCTTCATGAGCGCGCCGCAGACGTCACACCCGGGAGCCGGGGAGGGCGGTTCCCGAAAGGGATCCGTCAGTTGGACGGGATCACATAGGGTCTTCGTCGCGAGCCTCATCCCTGTGCACCTCATTTCGTCGTCTGTGAGACGACGCTAGGAAAAGGCACACGGAGGCTTCTACGAAGTTCTACGGAATTGCACGCGACTTAGCCGAGCGCATCGATCGCCGCAGTGATCAGCGCTCTGGCGGGTGCCCCGTAAACCGCGAGCGACGAGAGCTCTGCGAATGCCCCGGCGTACTGCGCAACTTCCCCCGGGGCCGTGACGGTGACTGCTGCCGTCAGAAGCTCAACGTGGACGCGGTCCTCGTCGAAGATGTTGAACGTCTCCACCGTCCACATCCTCCGTGGCGTGCCCGCGGGAATGATCCCGATGGAGACTGCCGGAAAGGCCATGGAGGCGAGGAGGTAGCCGAGTTGGCCGGCCATCGCCTCCGCGCCGCCGACGACGTGACGGAGGACGGATTCCTCCAGGACGAAGGCAAATCGGTGATCGCCCTCCCGGATGACCCTGGAGCGCTCCAGGCGAGCTGCTACCGCCTCCCCGACGTCGTCAGGGGTGCCGTGAAACTCCGTGACGTTCGTCAGGAGCGCTGTGGCGTACTCCTCCGTCTGCAGCAACCCCGGGACGACGCTTGCACAGTAGACGCGAAACACCCGGGTGCGCTCATAGAGCGGTACGCGCGACTCCTGGAGCCGGCGGAGGCCGGAGCGCTGAAGGCGTCGCCACTGGACGTACATGGACTCTGCGGTCCGACTGGCCGCGATCAGATCCGCAGCCTGATCGTCCGCGCCACAGACGCGACACCACGTGCGGATGTCTGCGTCAGACGGCGGCGTTTTGGCGTTCTCCAGCCGAGACACCTTCGACGGCTGCCAGTCCGCCAGGGACGCCAGGCTCCGCCCCGTCAGCCCAGCATCAAGCCGAAGATCCCGTAGGCGCGAAGCTAGCGCGTGGCGGGCAGCTTGGACACTGGACGACGGGAGCGAAGTCATGGGACGCGGTCAGATCTGGAATTCCTCGTGCGGGATCGCACGGTCCCACACAGCCTCGAAGGCTCCGACGCACTGCTTCACGACGTCCGGAGCCTCCTCCAGCTCGTGCGCCACGAAGGCGCCGTCACCGGAGAACAGACCGAACCTGATCAGCCGGTCATCGAAGATCCACAGGTCATTGCCCGGCAGCATCAAGTCCGACGCCAGGCGTCGGGGCAGCCACCGAACCTCTTCGCCGGCCGCAATGTTCTGCGGCGTACATGCGTACTCGTACCTGATGTAGTCGGTTACGGGCTCCGAGACGATGCGTGCGCGACGCACAGCGACGCCCCGTCCGACGGCTTCGGCCACGACGTCGTGGAAGCCGTTCCACCACGACGCCCGGTCGTTCAGGTCGTACCTGTGGCCCGCCTTCCATGCCGCGAAATCCTCGTCCTCGTCCGCCACCCCGTAGACGTCTCGCATCTCCAGGTGGAGGGCAGAGCGCTGACAGCCTGCCAGCAGCTCAGCGAAGGGCGGAACCTTCAGCGGCATCGCACGCCTCCCTAAGAGCAGCCGCCATCCGGATGGGCAGACGAAGGACGGTCTCCGTGTCCGGGATAGGCCCGGTGGCCAGGCACTCAGCCTGAGTCACCTCGTCGGCCTTCCATCCCTGGATCACGAACTCCTGCTTCTCCTCGTCGACCCACACCGTCGGGCAGTTGTCGCCGTTTGTGTTCGGGTCCTTCGCAATGAACCGTAACGTCATGGTCCCCTCCATGGTCGCGCGAGTTGCGTAATGTTCTACGACCATCACCTTCGCGGGCGCACCCGTCAAGGGTGCGAGTGTCAGAGCCTCTCGAAGCCCATGGCCCGACGGAAGAGCCGCCCATGCCACGGCGTACAGAACTGCTTGACGCGTCCGGGCCCGGGTGTCTGCCTGACGTCGGCACCGCACTGCAGACACTTCACTGGCTGGCTCTTCGCGGAAGTAGTGGCGTCCATGATTCCTCCTGAAACGACGAAGCCCCGCGTCCATGGCGGAGCGCGGGGCGTGGTGGGTGTGCGTGGGACCGCCTCCCATGGCGGGAGACGGCCCCGGAGTGTGCGTCAGACCCAGCGGCCGTTATCCAGGGCAGCGCCCGTTTCAGCGTCGCGGATGTCAATGCGCTGGTCGATGATGCCGCTGACTTCGCGGCCGTCAAGGTAGGTGTGCGACTCAACCGTGATGATTGGCCTCTCGCTGCCTCGTCCCACGTTGGCGCGCAGGGTGTCCCACTGCTGCGCCGTGAACACCGGCTCTGGCTTCCCCGTGCCGTTGGCGACGAGGGAGAGGCCAGGCTGCAGGAATCCGCCGTCGTCGTACCAATGCGGGCTGCGGGACAGCCACTTCGCATAGGCGCGTGACGGGGATCCGTAGTCGGGGCGCCCCTTGATGTACGAGAGACCCCACTTGATCTGCATCATGGCGTTGGTCCGCCAGTCGGAGCCGGCGGACGCCGTGGCATTCCAGCGCCAGTTGGACTCCCCCTCCCACAGCTTCTTCAGCGGCCCGAATTGGTCCGGGCCCCATCCGTAGTTGGGGAGGATGTTCTTCGCGTAAGCCTGCGCCGCCCCGACGGCCGTCGCGTTGAAGCCTCCGCCGCTCGTCATGTACGGCATGGGGTCGACGGCTCGCCCGTTCTTCCGCGCCTCCAGGTGGAGGTGGGGGCCGGTGACATTGCCCGTCGCGCCGACGCGTCCGATCGACTGGCCCTGACGGACCCGCTTCCCGGAGGCTGCGCCGATGGAGGACATGTGGGCGTACAGGGAGGAGAGGCCACCACCGTGGTTGATCATCACGTGGTTGCCGTAGGGGCCTCCGCCCTTGGCCATGCTGACGCGACCGTCGGCCACGGCCTTGATGATCGTTCCGACGGCTGCCGGGAAGTCCAGACCCGTGTGGCGGCCGGAGCTCCACATCGAGCCACGTCTTACCCGCCAGCGTCTCCATACGTGCGCGGAGACGTGCTAGCTGAGCGTCAACTCCCGTGTCCGAGAGCCGGACGTCCAGCTTCGGCATCGCGCGGAAGGCGGCTTCGAGCTTCATGCGCAGCGACCGGGCGAAGGCGCCTCCTGTGTCGGAGCCCTGCCTCGTTGCGGCTCGTTGCGCGGCGTTTCCGCCCTGCGTCACGGCGTTGGGGAGCGCAACGACGATGTGGCGGGACATCGCATCGCCCAAACGGCGTCCTGCGTCCTCCCCAACGCGATCGGCTGCGGGGAGAACAATCGCCCTCAGTCGGGGATGAAATGTTGGGGCGAGGGGAACGACGTCAACGGCTGCAGTTCCGACGACGTCCATGTCCGCGGCCATCAGACGTCACCCAGCAGCGGGCCGACGTCGGATGGATGCTGGCGGCTGTTCAGGAGCCGTCGAAGGCCACCCAGCGCCTCCAGCGCTGCCGCCTTGTCCCGCGAAGGTGGCGCCTCGTCGATGGCGCGCTCCAGCCACACGAAGTCGGCGCAGGCGTCCGAGCAATGAACGGCTGGCAGAGCACTGCCGTCGATCATCACGAGCTGAGGGAAGAAATCGCACCCGTCGCGCGGGCACCGGTCGTCAAGGGCTGTCGTCATTGCTCCTCCTTGGGCATACGACGGAGGCCCGTAGCGCGTCCGCTACGGGCCTCTCAGGTGGTCGGTGATGTTCGGTTGTCAGCTCTGTCGCTGCAGCTCCGGGCTGCGCATTTCGTCGTCAGGGGTGACGACCGTTTCGGGCTCGCTCGCGTTGCGCCGGCGGCGCTTGGTTGGATCCTTCGGGGCGGGACCTCGTCCGGCCATGTCGCCTCCCTTCAGGCTGATTGGGTCAGTTGCCTAAGCGGTGCGCCACAATCGCCGCTATGGATGCGGGATTGGCGGCAATCGTGGCTGGTGGTGTTGGAGCGGCTGGCGCCGCTGCGGCTGCATGGGCAGGCGGGTGGTGGACTTCCCGAAGCGCTTCTGAGCAACTGCGGTTCCAAGATAAGCAGGCTCGCCGTCAGCAGGTCTTCGAGCACGCGAAGGAGCGTCGCGCCACCAGACAAACCGCGTACACAGCACTGATTGCAGCGTCGCAAAAGCTTGTGGAGCAGATCAGGCAGCGAGACGAGGACGTGCAGTCCACGTGCAGCGAGATCGACAATCTTGCGACTCGCGTCAGTCTGGAGGGCCCGGTCTCTCTACTTGGCCCCCTGGAGCAGCTACGCCGCAGCTCACGCCTTTACGAGTTGACAGGCGTTTCACGTGCTGCGCGGAGCCACCTGGAGACCGAAGACAGGTCCCAGGCGATCGAGCAGCGCACGCAAGCCGCGCGGTCCTTCGAGAAAGCGCTTTGGGCCTTCACGGACGCCGCGCGGCAGGCGCTCGACGACTCAGGGACTGAGGCGACTACAGAAGACGGCGAATGAGGGGTTCCAAACCCGCAAGCACTGACGGGCTGTTGCCATGCCGGCGCCCCGTCATTGCGATGTATCGGCCGGTCCCGTAGATCTCCACGGCCGTACCGTCAGGGCGTCGGATGCGGCGTCCCTGTCGGACATTCGCGTAGCCCCAGATGTGCAAGCCGTCGCCGGACGGGGACACCTCTACGTAGGTGGCGCCCGCGTCGCGCACGATGGCTGCGGCCCACGGGGCAAGTCGCCCGGTGAGCGGGTTCAAGCAGTGGTCCAGGTCAAGACAGACGATGTCGTCGACGTCGGAGAGGACGAAGCCCAGACCGGTGCCGACGGAGGAGGCGGACGCCTCCTCGTAGGTGCTCCAGGCGCGCGCGTTCGTCGACGAGGCAGCCTTGCCGGCGACCGTCAACGGGCGCTTGTCCGCGGCTCGTCGGACCCACCTGTCGCGGGTCTTCAGCTCCACGGGGAGCGGGTCCTTTTTCGCAGCACGATGCGCCGCCACCCTGCAGCGCGTAGAGCAGAAGCGCGCACGGTGCGAATGCCTCGCGCCGAGTCGTTCGCCGCAGCCCTCCCGGGCGCAAGTGGGTGTGTTCATGGGTCCATTCTAGGGCGGCGTGTAACGGTAGTCTACCGTCTGACCTGCACTGATTTCAGGAGATCGCATACCGGGACGCTGTGCGGTCGTCTCCCGATTCGGGGTCTCCGCCAGGCCGACGGGCCGGCGTTCGGGGCTCCGATTGTTGGCCTGCGATGCCTCGCGCTCCGGCCGACGGCCGTCCTCATCAAGGCCGTGCTTTTCGCGGTAGCGGGCAGCTCCGTCGGCCGCACCTCCGCCGCTCCCCACTTCGACGCCCCGCGGACCGCCCACGCGCTGAGCCGGCGGAGTCGGGGCCGGCGTGCCGAACTCTGCGACGAAGGCGTCAGCGTCGGCGCGGAGTTCGTCCTCCG
The DNA here is from genome assembly GCF_013387495.1 of Streptomyces sp. PKU-EA00015. Taxonomy (GTDB): domain Bacteria; phylum Actinomycetota; class Actinomycetes; order Streptomycetales; family Streptomycetaceae; genus Streptomyces. Next base: position 62,078 of record NZ_JABZEE010000059.1, read on the forward strand.
TCGTTCCCCGCAGTCGTGCTGACTGCGAGGGGGTGAGCCCCTTCTCCATCGCGACACGGAGTCGGGCGAGTTCGACGAGAGCGGCGTCCCTCTGCTGCTCTGGGGTCTCTTGCTCAGGTTCCATTGATCTGTGGTCCTCTCGGGTCAGTGGTAGTAGGTCTGCGGCTTCTCATCCGGAACCGTGGCGTTCGCCTTCGGGCGCGGCGGAGTCGGGCCCGACAGGTCCAGGTGCGCGCTCCGCGAGTGCCCGTAGACCTGAGCCGGGCGCGGCGCCTGGACCGGCGTCACCGTCGGCGACAGGTCCCGCATGGGGCCGTTGTCGTCGTAGACGTTCGGGTCGTAGGCGTTGACTTCCGCCTCCAGGTCGACGAATGACGTCGGGACGTAGGCCGTGCCCAGGCGTGCGAGCCACACGAGATAGGCAATCGTGTAGCGCTGCGTCCGCATGACGTCCAGGAACTCCGCCGGGACGTCGTCGGCACGAAAACCCATGACTTCGCCGTGGCCCTCCATCTGCCACCGCCTGATGGCCATGCGCTTGGCAGAGGCGGTTGAGTCCGTGCCGG
>NZ_JABZEE010000006.1 GCF_013387495.1 Streptomyces sp. PKU-EA00015
GGTTCTGGGACACGAACGGCTCCCCGGCCCAGTACCCCGCGGGCACCTGGGGCCCGAAGGAAGCGGACGAGATGCTCGCACGAGACGGACGGAGCTGGCGCAGGCCATGAAGATCGACCTCACGGACACCACGTCCAGCAAGATCAACAAGGCCCTGGTCCAGGGGCGCCGGGCCATCGGCACCCCCGCCGTCGGCATGGTGCTCACCCTCGTCATCGTCACCGACGAGGAGAACGCCTACGACTCCATCAAGGCCGCCGGCGACGCCTCGCGCGAGCACCCGTCGCGCACGCTCGTCGTCATCAAGCGCCATGCCCGCTCCCCGCGCGACCGCCACGACACGCGCCTCGACGCCGAGGTCCGCGTCGGCGGCGACGCGGGCGCGGGAGAGACGGTCCTGCTGCGGCTCCACGGCGAACTGGCCGAGCGCGCCGACTCCGTCGTCCTCCCCCTGCTGCTGCCCGACGCGCCCGTCGTCGTCTGGTGGCCCGTCGACGCGCCGCCGGTCCCTGCCAAGGATCCCCTCGGCGCCCTCGCCCAGCGCCGTATCACCGACGCGTACGCGGTCGAGGAGCCGCTGCGGGAGCTGGACGCCCGCGCCTCCGGTTACGAGCCGGGGGACACCGACCTGGCCTGGACGCGGCTCACCCCGTGGCGCTCCATGCTCGCGGCGGCGCTGGACCAGGCGCGGGCGGAGGTCGTCTCGGCCGTCGTGGAGAGCGAGGCGGAGAACCCGAGTGCCGAACTGCTCGCCCGCTGGTTCGCCGACCGCCTCGGCGTGCCCGTCGAACAGGTCGTCACCGCCGGTCCGGTCGTCACAGCCGTGCGCCTGCGCACCGCCGACGGCGAGATCCACATCGACCGTCCGGAAGGTCCCGTGGCCCGGCTCTCCATCCCCGGCCAGCCGAACCGTGTGCTGGCACTCAAAGTGCGCACCACGGCCGAGTTGATCGCGGAGGAACTGCGCAGGCTCGATCCCGACGAAGCGTACGCCGCCGCACTTCACGCCCGGATCACCCCACCTGCGGCCGAGGCAGCCACTGGAGGCTGATTTCCTTCGCTTTTCCCGGCACAGGGCGGGCCGGTCCGGCATATCCGACAAGGCAACCGGTATTTACTGTCGGTAATTACCCGGTGACACAATTCACGGCCCGAGGGGTGCGGCGTACACGCCGTGCCCCTCGGCGCGTGAACGCCTTGTGACGTCCCGTCAAGCCGCCTTCACCTCCTGCGAATCTGCACAGTGAATGCGCAGGCATCACACCGTCCTCTCATTGCCGCCCCCGCTCTGACCAGCGATTATCTGGCTCTGTGGGGGAATGTCCCCTTCGTCGTCGGGATGTGGCGTGCACGCATCGGGGCCGTGCGGGGTGATCACGTGAAGAAGATGGCACCAATTGATGTAGGGGCGTGCACGCGGCGGTAATACGACGACCTCTCGCGGCGCGATCCCGGCTTCCCGCCCTCTGCGCGATTGGCCGCTCAACACGCTTACGTGCTTTGATCCTTCGCACCGCGGGATTCATTGGGTTCCCGGATCCGGGAATCTCCCCACCCCGCTGGGCGGCCGGCAACACGCTCATTCCGTGCGACCGGGCGCTGTCATTTCGAAATATCCATCCGAAGGGAAGCTTCTTATGAACTTCGTCCCCACCCAGGAGATCTCCGACAGCGAGCTGGACAACGTGGCCGGCGGTCTGCACAGCGCCACGGTGAGCAACGCCACCGCCGCTCTTGACACCATCGTCCCGGTCTCCGGCACCGTTGCCACCGTCACCGGCGTCGTCGAGGGTGCCACCGGCATCAACGCCGCCGCGATCGCCGGCCCGGTCAACGGCCTCGTCGCCGGTCTGTAAGACCTCCGCGGCCCGCCGGCCCGCTCTGCCGGCCGTGCCGAGCCGTGTGCCCCGGACCGATCCAGGATCCGGGGCGCACGGCCGTGCGCAGTTTCCGACCCCGGCGAATCCGGGGACCCGTACCGTTCAGGCAGTTGAGGGAAGAGTGTCGTGCAGTTCCGCCAACAGGCCCTTTCCAAGCTGCAGTCACCGGAGGAGATCGACCTTCCGGTGCGCTTCGCCCGCCCGCAGGGCCTCCTCGTCCTGGCCGTGACCGTCGCCGTCATGGTCGCCGCCGCCGTCTGGGCCGTCGCCGGGACCGTGACCTCCACCGTCTCCGCGCCCGGCATCCTCACCCACGGCCAGGGCAGTTACGTCCTCCAGAGCCCGGTCTCGGGACAGATCACCGAGGTGCTGGCCAAGGAGGGCGAACGCGTCGGGGCCGACGCACCCCTGCTCAAGGTCCGCACCGCTCAGGGCACCGCCGTCGTACGCACCATCGCGGCCGGACGGCTCACCACCCTCGTCGCCGCGATCGGCTCCGTCGTCACCACCGGCAGCGACGTCGCCGCCGTGGAACGCGTCGAGAGGCCCGGCGACCCGCTGATGGCCGTGCTGTACGTCCCCGCGGAGAACGGCGCGGCCGTGCCCGTCGGCGCCCGCGTCGACCTCACCGTCCAGTCCGTCGCGTCGCAGAAGTACGGTGTGCTGCGCGGCCGGGTCAAGGCCGTGGGCCGCACCGCCGAGACCCGTCAGCGCATCACCGCCTTTCTCGGCAGCAGCCAGTTGGGCGAGCAGTTCTCCGAGGACGGCCAGCCCGTGTCGGTGCTCGTCGAGCTGAAGAAGTCCCCCGGCACCGAGTCCGGCTACGACTGGTCCTCCTCGCAGGGCCCTCCCTACGCCCTCGAGTCCATGACCCTCGCCGGCGGCTCCGTCCACCTGGCCGCCCAGCATCCGATCGATTGGCTGCTGCCGTGACCGCACACCGTGACACCGTCCCCGCCCAGCGGCAGCTGCCGCCCGCGGGCCGCCGCAGACACCGCCCGGAGCCGGCCCCCAGCGGCCGCCGCGGCGCGCGCCGCGCCGCCCCGCCGCCCCGCCGGCAGCAGAAACCCAAGCCCGTCCGCACGCCGACCGTCCTGCAGATGGAGGCCGTCGAGTGCGGTGCCGCCGCGCTCGCCATGGTGCTCGCGCACTACGGTCGCAATGTGCCGCTCGAAGAACTCCGCATCGCCTGCGGCGTCTCCCGCGACGGCTCACGCGCCAGCAACATCCTCAAGGCCGCCCGCAGTTACGGACTCACGGCCAAGGGCATGCAGATGGAGGCCACCGCTCTCGCCGAGGTGCAGCCGCCGGCCATCCTCTTCTGGGAGTTCAATCACTACGTCGTCTACGACGGCACGGGCCGCCGCCTCGGACGCCGCGGCGTACACATCAACGACCCCGACAAGGGGCGTCGTTTCGTGTCCGTGGAGGACTTCGACACGAGCTTCACCGGCGTCGCCCTGGTCTTCGAGCCGGACCGCACGTTCACCAAGGGCGGCCGCCGGCCCGGGATCATGAAGGCCGTGCCCGCCCGGCTGCGCGGCACCACCGGCACCCTGCTGGCCGCGCTGCTCGCCAGCCTCCTGCTGGTCGCCGTCGGCGCGGCGGTGCCCGCGCTGAGCCGCACGTACATCGACATGTTCCTGATCGGCGGGCAGACCTCGCTGCTGGGGCCCCTGTTCGCCTCGCTGGCGACCCTCGTGGCGCTCACCGCCGTACTGACCGGCCTGCAACAGGCCAACCTGCTGCGCGGGCGCATCATCTCGTCCACGCTGGGCAGCGCCCGCTTCCTCAGACATCTGCTGCGGCTGCCGGTCACCTTCTTCGCCCAGCGCAGTCCGGCAGACCTGGTCCAACGGCTGCAGTCCAACGACGCGGTGGCCGAGACCCTGGCCCGCGACCTCGCGGCCGCCGCCGTCGACGGCGTCGTGGTCGTGCTGTACGCGGTGCTGCTGTGGACGTACGACCCCCAGCTCACGGTCGTCGGCGTGCTCATCGCGCTCCTCAACGTGGTGGCCATGCGGATCGTCGTCCGCCTGCGGGCCACCCACACGCAGAAGCTGCGCGCCGACAGCGCACGGCTCACCAACACCTCCTACACCGGTCTCCAGCTGATCGAGACCATGAAGGCGACCGGTGGCGAGGACGGCTACTTCCGCCGGTGGGCCGGTCAGCACGCCACCACGCTGGAGGTGCAGCAGCGCCTCGGGGTGCCGAGCGCCGTGCTCTCCGTCGTCGCGCCCACCCTGGCCACCCTCAACAGCGCCCTGATCCTGTGGATCGGCGGCCTGCGGGCCGTCGAGGGCCACATCACCATCGGCCTGCTCGTCGCGTTCCAGGCGCTCGTCGCCCGCTTCACCGCCCCCATCACGCGCCTCAACGGCGTGGCCGGGCGCATCCAGGACTTCGCCGCGGACGTCGCCCGGCTCAAGGACGTCGAGAACTTCCCCGTCGACCCGCTGTACTCGCGCGACGAGCCCGACCCGAGCACCCGCAGGCTCAAGGGCCATGTCACGCTGGAGGACATCACCTTCGGCTACAGCCCGCTCGACGCACCGCTGCTCAGCGGCTTCTCCCTCGCCGTCGGGCCCGGCCGGCAGGTCGCCCTCGTCGGCGGCTCGGGCAGCGGCAAGTCCACGGTCTCGCGCCTGATCTCGGGCCTGTACACCCCGTGGGAGGGGACGATCCGGATCGACGGCGAACGACTGGAGGACATCTCCCGCAGCGCCGTCGCCGCCTCCGTCGCCTTCGTCGACCAGGACATCTTCCTTTTCGAGGGCACCGTGCGGGACAACGTCGCCCTGTGGGACCCCTCCATCACCGATGAGGCGGTCCTCGCCGCGCTGGAGGACGCCGCCGTCCTCGACGTCGTCCGGCGCAGGCCGGACGGCATCCACAGCCGCGTGGAACAGGACGGCCGCAACTTCTCCGGCGGGCAGCGCCAGCGCCTGGAGATCGCCCGCGCCCTGGTGCGCCGCCCGAGCATCCTCGTGCTGGACGAGGTGACCAGCGCCCTCGACGCCGAGACCGAGCGCGTCATCATCGACAACATCCGCCGGCGCGGCTGCGCGTGCGTGGTGATCGCGCACCGGCTGAGCACCGTGCGCGACAGCGACGAGATCGTGGTGCTCGACCACGGCACGGTCGTCGAACGGGGCCGTCACGAGGAACTCGTCGCCGCCCAGGGCGCGTACGCCGAGCTGGTCAAGGAGCACTGACGTGTCATCCGCACACCCGGACGCAGGCCACACCGCGGCCGCGGGGACGCCGGAGACTACCGACGCGGTGATCCAGGCCTTCGGGGGCCTCGGCGCGCCCGTCGACTGCACCGGCCTGCGCAGCCTCCACCTCGAAGGTCCGCAGGTGCTGTGGCTGGTGCTCGGCGGCTTCCTCGACCTGTTCGCCGTGGACGCCGCGGAGCAGGGCCACTGGCACTTCCTCGGCCGGCTCGAACCCGGCACCCTGCTGCTCGGTCCGGTGGAGGGCCCGCGCCACACACTCGTCGGGCGCCCCTCGCAGGAGTGCGTGCTGCGCCGCATCGCCCTGCGCGAGCTGTACCAGGACCCCTACGGGCAGGACCCGTACGCGACGCAGGGCATCCACGTACCCGACCCGTACGCCGCCCAGGATCCGTTCGCCGCCCAGGACCCGTACGGCCACGGAGCCTGGAACCCGTTGGAGCACGCCTTCGCCCTGGGAGTCGGGCGCAGCCTCGGCGTCCTGTTCGAGGCGCCCCTCGACGGCCGCCCCGCCGACGCGGGCATGACCGACGAGGACATCCTGTGGATGCCCGTCGACCCGGGCAGCGTCCGCTACGGCGCCTCCTACAGTGCGGAGGCGGCGGCCGATCTGCTCGTCGAGGGCGCGATGTGGCAGCGGATGGTCAACCAGCAGTACCGGCTGCTGTCCGCGGTCGACCAGTGGATCGAACAGCTGGAGCGCGCCCACGAGGACCGCGCGGCGGCCGGGATCAAGGCGGGCGAGGACGTCCGCGCACGGGCCGACGAGGCGCTGATCGCCTCCATCGGCAAGCGTGGCGGCGCGCGCCGCACCGCCGGGGCGGACAGCGCCGACGCCGTGTTCGCCGTGTGCCGCAGGGTCGCCGAGGCCGCCGGGATCACCCTCACCGAGCCCCCGAGAACCGCCGCCGACGAGGAACGCGTCAGCCCCGTCGAGCGCGTCGCGATCGCCTCCCGCGTCCGCACCCGGCCCGTACGCCTCACCGGCAGCTGGTGGCGCACGGACAGCGGCCCGCTGGTGGGGCACCGCGCGGCGTCCGGCGCACCCGTCGCCCTGCTGTGGCGACGGGGACGCTACGAGGCCGTCAACCCGCTCACCGGCTCGCGCACCCGCATCGGCAAGGACAACGCGGACGACTTCGAGCCGCGGGCGGTCATGTTCTACCGGCCGCTGCCGGAACGCCCCGCGAGCCTCCGGCGCCTGGCGCGCTTCAGCCTGCGCGGCACCCGGATGGACGTGCGCAATCTGCTGCTCGCCGGTCTCGTGACGGTCGGCGTCGGCGCCCTGGTGCCGGTGGCCACCGGAAAGGTGCTCGGCGAGTACGTGCCGCGGGCCGAGACCGGCCTGATCGTGCAGATGGCGCTCGCGGTGATGACCGCCGGCATCGTGTCGGCGGCGTTCATGCTCCTCCAGAACCTCACCATCCTGCGGATGGAGGGCCGGATCGAGAGCGCCCTCCAGCCCGCCGTGTGGGACAGGCTGCTGAGGCTGCCGACCCGCTTCTTCACCGAGCGCTCCACCGGTGAGCTGGCGAGCGCGGCGATGGGCATCAGCTCGATCCGCCGTGTCCTGTCCGGAATCGGCCCGGTCGCGTTGCAGTCGGGCACCGTCGGCGCGATGAACGTGGCCCTGCTGCTGTGGTACAGCGTGCCGCTCGCCCTCGCGGCCATCGGCATGCTGCTGGTGATCGGTCTCTTCTTCCTCGGGATGGGGCTGTGGCAGGTGCGCTGGCAGCGGCGGCTGGTGGAGCTCGGCAACAAGCTCAACAACCAGGCGTTCCAGACGCTGCGCGGGCTGCCCAAACTCCGCGTGGCCGCGGCCGAGAGCTTCGCGTACGCGGCGTGGGCACGGGAGTTCGCCCGCTCCCGCGAACTCCAGCAGCGCGTCGGCCGGATCAGGAACCTCACCACCGTGATGGACGCGGTCTACCTGCCGCTGTGCTCGCTCATCATGTTCATGCTGCTGGCCGGCCCGGCCCGCGGCAGCATGTCGGCCGGTGATTTCCTCACCTTCAACGCCGCCGTGACGATGCTGCTGACCTCGGTCACCCAGCTGACCGGCGTACTGGTCTCGGCGGTCGCGGTGCTGCCCATGTTCGAGCAGGTGCGCCCGATCCTCGACGAGACGCCGGAGGTGCGGGGAGCGAGCGCCCAGCCGGGCGTCCTGTCCGGCGAGATCGAGGCACGCAGGCTCTCGTTCCGCTACACCGACGACGGCCCCGCCGTCCTCGACGACGTGTCGCTCCAGGTGCGGCCGGGGGAGTTCGTCGCCGTCGTCGGCCCGAGCGGCTGCGGGAAGTCCACCCTGCTGAGGCTGCTGATCGGCTTCGACCGGCCGGCCGCCGGGTCGGTGCTCTACGACGGCCAGGACCTCTCCGCCCTGGACCGTGCCGCGGTGCGCCGCCAGTGCGGCGTCGTCCTGCAGAACGCCCAGCCGCTGACCGGCTCGATCCTGGAGTGCATCTCGGGAGCCGAGAGCTTCTCCCAGGAGGAGGTCTGGGCGGCTGCCGAGATGGCCGGGCTCGCCGAGGACATCAAGCGGATGCCCATGGGGCTGCACACGATGATCTCCAACGGTGGTGCGATCTCCGGCGGGCAGCGCCAGCGGCTGATGATCGCGCAGGCCCTGGTGCGCCGCCCGCGCATCCTCTTCTTCGACGAGGCGACCAGCGCGCTGGACAACGAGACCCAGCGGACGGTGATGGACAGCACCCGCAAGCTGAGCGCCACGCGCGTGGTGATCGCCCACCGGCTCACCACGGTCATGGACGCCGACCGGGTGCTCGTCATGTCCGACGGCCGGATCGTGGAGGAGGGCCGCCCCGCGGATCTGCTCGCGGACCCGAACGGGCGGCTGTACGAGCTGGTGCGACGGCAGATGGCCTGACGGCCGAGGAAGCGCGGGCGCCCGACCGGGACCGGGCCGGGCACGGCGCGAACCCCGGTCCCGACCGGCCCGCGGTGGTACGAGGCGTCCTCAGCCCGGGGTCCCGCCGCGGTTACGACACGCGCTGAGCGGGGGTGCGCCTGCGCGGCGCGGGGGGCGTGCCCTCGGCGAGCAGCGCGTCGGTGACGAGCCGGACGCCGCGTGCCAGCCGGTTCAGCTGGTCCAGCTCGACCGCGTACATCCGGATGCTGTTCTCGATGACCGATTCCGCGACGCCCAGGGTCGGCAGCTCGACGCGGGCGGTCTGGAGCGCCACGCGCACGGTGCGCACCTCGTGCTGCAACTGGAGCCGGGCGTGGCGTGCGAGCAGGACGGGATGGCGGGTGAGCGGCGAGTATCCCGCGTAGCGGGCCGGCAGCAGGTCACGGAGCCACCGGGCGGCCGTACGCTCCCAGTCGCGCGTTCCGGGGGCCTTGACCTGACAGGGCCAGTCCGGTCCGAGCGTGGTGAGGGTCTGGGACATCGTCGTCGCTTCCGGGTCATGCCGACGGGCTCTGATCGAGAGGCTTGTGGCGGTCCCGGCCCAGGGGTTGACCGGGACCGCCAGGGGCATCCGCGGTACGGCGGTTGCCCGGATTGAACACCGGAGTCCGGTGCGAGGAGGGAGCACCGGCTCTGGATGTTCGGTCGTGGGGCAGGGGCGTGCTCGTGGTTGCCGAGGACCCGCTGCCACGAGCAGTAAATATATATACCGTCGAGTAATCAAGGGTATGAAAAATTTCATGCAACCCGGGACGTGAAAATGTCCCGGAAACACACAGGTCACACGGGAAAGTCGACCGCGCCGACCGTCAGTCCTCGAGGAAGAAGTCGTGCTGCTCGGCGACCTGCTCGTACCCCTCGAGACGGGACTGCGTGCGCTCCGGGTCCGCGTCCGCCATCGCCTGCAGCACGGCGGCCGACAGGACGCCCGGCGCCGAGTACGAGTCGAAGACGAGCCGTGAGCCGGTCCCCGCCGTCAGCGACACATCGGCCTCGTCCACGAGCGGCCCGAGCGTCAGATCCGTGATCAGCGCCACGCGAAGTCCCGTGCTGCGCGCGGCTCGCAGCGCCGCGAGCGTCTCGTTGGCGTGCCGCGGCATCGCGTACGCCAGCACCCAGGTCCCGCCCGCCTCGCGCGACTGGAGCAGCGCGTCGTAGGCGACGCTGCCGCCACGGGTCACCAGCCGCACGTCGGGGTGGATACGGCGTGCCGCGTACGCGAAGTACTCGGCGAGCGACACCGAGATCCGCAGGCCCAGCACCGTCAGCGGCATCGAGCGGGCCAGCTCCCGGCCCAAGTCCAGGACCCGGTCGGTGTCGGCGAAGACCCGGCGCAGGCTCTCCAGATTCGCGATCTCCGCGTCGACGGCCGCCTGGAGCTCGTTGTGGCGGATCTGCTCGCGCGTCTCCTGGGCGCCCGCCACGGCGCTCAGCGCGATCGGCTGCAGCGCCTCCCGCAGTGCCGGGAAGCCGGTGTAGCCGAGGGAGGTCGCGAACCGGGTCACCGAAGGCTGGCTGACGCCCACCCGCTCGGCGAGGTCCGTGATCGACAGGAACGCGGCCTCGGTCAGATGGTCGATCATGTACTGGGCGATACGGCGCTGTCCCGGCGACAGCCGGTGGCTTCCGAACAGGGCCCGGAGCCTGTCCGCGGGCGCGGCCTCGGGCACCGGCGACTGCCGGCCCGGGGTGATCGCCGCCGCCTGCGCACGTGCCTGCTGCCCTGATGACACCGTGTGCCTCCCTGTCGTCCGGATCGGGCTCAAATCTAGCTCAAGGGCCCAGACCCAGAGCCGTCTCGTCACCGGCCGCAGGCGCCGCCCGCGCGACGGTCCCGAAGATGCGGAGCACGGCCGTCGGGGAGCATCCTGGCAAGGTGACCGGGAACGGTGCGGGCAGGCGCCACCCGTCCGCCCGGGCCGGAGCGGAACCCGCGGCGGCGGACGAGGGCGGCCCGGCGCCGGGGGAGCTGCCCATGGTGCTGGCCCAGGCGGAGGTGAGCGCCATCGAGGCCGTCGGCGGCTTCGCCGGCGGTCTCTACCTGCGCTCCGGCACGCCGGAACTGCTGCGTCTCGCCGTGCTCGCCGGACTGCCCGCGAAACTGTTCCAGCACTGGAGCCGGATGCACGTGAACCGGCCCTTCCCGCACTCCGACGTCTACCGTTCGGGCCGGCCCGTCTACCTCCACGACGCGGAGGAGGCCATGCGCTGCTACCCGCAGCTCATGGCCGGCCTGCCTTTCCCCTTCGCCTCGCTGTACGTGCCGGTCACCCACGAGCGGGAGACGTTCGGAGTGGTCGCGGTGCTCCGGCCGGCCACACCCGGTCTCCGGGTCGACGAGGGCGACCGCCGCCGCCTCAGCGAGGTCGGCGCGAACCTCGCCGGCACGCTCGCCGCCATGTCGGCGGACGGACCGCGCATCGAGTGGGACGACGAGCCGATGGCGGTCACCCTGCCCTCCGTCACCGCGCCGCCGGTACGGATCGGCTCGTTCGACTGGGACCTGGAGGCCGGTACGGTCACGGGCGACGAGGGCTGGTGCGCCATCCTCGGCACCACACCCGACCGCCTGCCGGCCACCGTCGACGCGCTGGCCGCGCGGATCGAGCCGGAGGACGCGTACGGACTGTGGGCCCTGGCCCGGCAGGCGGCCGTGTCCGACCGGCCGGTGAACCGCCGGATGCGGCTGCAGGGATCCGACGGACGACCGCATCTGCTGGAGATCACCGGCCGGCGCGGACGCCCGCGGGACGGCCCGCCGAGCACCCACCTGACCGGCTTCCTCATCGACCTGGGCGCCGGACCCGTCGTCGCCGAGGCCGCGGACCGGCTCCCGCACGGTGTCTGCAACGTCGACCGTCTCGGCCGCATCACCTACCTCAACCACCGGGCCGAGACCCTGCTCGGCCTGCCGCGCACCGAACTCGTCGGCCGCGTGCTGTGGGAGGCGGTGCCCTGGTTCGCGCAGGCCGCCTACGAGGACCACTACCGGGCAGCCCTGCTGTCCAGCGATCCGGTGCACTTCGCGGTGAACCGGGACGGGGACTGGCTCTCGGTCTCCCTCTTCCCCGGGGTCGACGGGCTGACCGCGACCCTCAGCCCCGGCGAACACCCCGCCTACGCGCCGGAATCCGTCGTCGCCCCCGGCACCGGACTCGGCTCGCCGGCCGACCGGGCCGTCGCCCTCTACCGTCCGGTCGCGCTCGCCATCGCGCTCACCGAGGCGGTCACGGCCCGTCAGGTGTCCGCCGTCGTCACCGAGGAACTGCTGCCGGCCTTCGGCGGCCGGCAGCTGGCCATCTACCTGCTGAGCAACCGTCACCTCCATCTCGCCTGGGAGACCGGTTTCCCCCGCGGCTTCCTCAGCCGGTTCGAAGGCGTCGGCCTCGACACCAAGCTCCCCGGTGTCGAGACGCTGACCTCGGGCCGCCCCCTGTTCTTCGAATCCATGCAGCACCTGGCCGCCGCCTATCCGGGCATCCCCCTCGACGCCCACGTCGGGGCCCGCGCGTTCCTGCCGCTGATCGCCTCCGGCCGGCCGGTGGGCACCTGCATCCTCGGCTTCGACCAGCCCCGGGGCTTCAGCCCGGAGGAGCGCACCGTCCTCACCGCCCTCGCCGGCCTCATCGCCCAGGCCCTCCAGCGCGCCCGGCGCTACGACTCCGAGGCGGCACTCGCCCGCGGGCTCCAGGACGGGCTGCTGCCCCGCCGACTGCCCGTGGTCGACCACGTCGACACCGTCGGCCGCTACCTCCCCGGCACCCAGGGCATGGAGGTCGGCGGCGACTGGTACGACGTCGTCGAGACGGGCCAGGGACTCGCCATCGTCATCGGCGACGTCCAGGGGCACGGTGTCTCGGCCGCTGCCACCATGGGCCAGCTCCGCAGCGCCGTGCGGGCCCTGGCCGTCAGCGGCCACAGCCCCGAGGAAGTGATGAGCGGCACCAACCGGCTGCTCATCGACCTCGACTCCGGCCAGTTCGCGAGCTGCTGCTACATCGTCCTCGACCCGGCCACGGGCAGCGCCCAGGCCGTCCGGGCCGGCCACCTCCAGCCCCTGCTGCGCCACCCCGACGGCCGCACCGACGTGCTCGACCTGCCCGGCGGCGTGGTCCTCGGGGTCGACGCGGACGTCGCGTACCCGGTCACCGCCCTGCGGCTCGCTCCCGGCGCCGTCCTCGCCCTGTTCACCGACGGTCTCGTCGAGCAGCCCGGATCCGACATCGACCAGGGCATCGAAAGCCTGCGCCAGGCCCTGTCGGACGTGGGCTCGTCCCCGCTCGCCGAGACGGCGGACCGCCTGATCAACGAAGCGCGACGCAACGCCGACCGTCCCGACGACATCGCCCTGCTCCTCGCCGCCCGCTGGTCCGAGCCGTCGGACACGTCCCCGCGGCCGGCCCGGGACGCCCGGTGACTCCCCGGCACGAGCGGTCCGTGCGGGGGGACGACGACGCCGGTGACCCGGACTTTCCCGCCCGTACCGCGCCGCACTGCTCCGGCCTCGGGGAGCTGGACGCGCAGGTCGCCCGGTGCCGGGCCTGTCCGCGTCTCGTCGCCTGGCGGGAGGGCGTCGCCGCGGAGCGGCGGGCCGCGTTCCGGGAGTGGGAGTACTGGGGGCGGCCCGTCCCCGGGTTCGGGCCCGACGACGCGGTCCTCGCCGTCGTCGGCCTGGCCCCGGCCGCCCACGGCGGCAACCGCACCGGCCGGATGTTCACCGGGGACGACTCCGGCGACGTCCTGTTCGCCGCGCTGCACGCGGCCGGACTCGCCTCGCAGCCCACCTCCACCCATCGTGGCGACGGCCTCCGCCTGCGCGGCGTGCGGGTCACCGCTCCCGTCCACTGCGCGCCGCCGCAGAACCGGCCCACGCCGGAGGAACGGGACACCTGCCGTCCGTGGCTCGCCGCGGAATTCGGGCTGCTGACCGGGCTGCGCGGTGTCGTCGTGCTCGGCGCCTTCGGCTGGCAGGCGGTGCTGCCCGTCCTCGCCGCCGCCGGATACCGGCTGCCGCGCCCGCGCCCCCTGTTCGGGCACGGCGCCCATGTGACGCTGCCGGCCGGGGACGGGTCCGGCGAACTCCACCTCTTCGGCTGCTACCACCCCAGCCGGCGCAACGTGTTCACCGGGCGCGTCACCCTGCCCATGCTCGTCGAGGTGTTCCGCCGTGCGGCCCGCGTCACCGGCCTGGACCCGGCGCCACCGGCGTCCGGTGCAGATGCGCCAGGACCTTGTCCGGGGTGAGGGGCGGCTCCCGCAGCCGTGCGCCGACGGCATGGTGGACCGCGTTGCCGATCGCGGCCGCCGTGCCGACGATGCCGATCTCTCCGATGCCCTTGCTCCCCATGGGGTTGAGATGGGGGTCGTGCTCCTCGATCCAGTGCGCCTCGACCTCCGGCACGTCGGCGCAGACGGGCACGTGGTAGGTGGCGAGGTCGCACTCGGCGAAGTCGCCGAAACGGTCGTCCATGGTGCTTCCCTCGGTCAGCGCCATGCCCAGCCCCATCGTCATGCCGCCGATGAACTGCGAACGCGCGGTGCGGGGATTGAGGATGCGGCCGGCCGCGAACACACCCAGCAGCCGTCGCGTCCGTACCTCGCCGGTCACCGTGTCGGCCTGGACCTCGGCGAACACGGCCCCGAACGCGTGCCGCGCGTACGGCGACTCCTCGGCCGTCTCCGCCCGCGTGTCGGCAGCGGCTGTCAGTCCCTCGGCCGGCACACCGCCCGGCAGTCCGGCCAGCCGCTCCGCGAGCTGCGAGGCGGCCTTGTGCACCGCCCATCCCCACGACGCCGTACCCGCCGAGCCGCCCGCGAGCATGGCCGCCGGCAGTTCGCTGCTGCCGATGTCGATCCGCACCGAGTCGAGCGGCGCATTCAGCGCGTCGGCCGCGATCTGGGCCAGCACGGTCCGGGCGCCGGTGCCGATGTCGGTCGCGTTGACGGCGATCCGGTACGTGCCGTCGGCGGCGGCGTGCGCAGTGGCGCGCGAGGGACCGATGAAGAAGGGGTACGTACTCGAGGCGACGCCCGTGCCCAGCAGCACAGCGCCCTCCCGCCGCACCCCGGGCCGTGGGTCGCGGCTTTGCCAGCCGAAGCGGCGCGCCCCCTCGCGCAGGCAGGCGACGAGACCGCGGCTGCTGAAGGGGCGGCCGCTGTCGGGCTCCGTGTCGGGCTCGTTGCGCACCCGCAGCTCCACCGGATCGATCCCGGCGGCCGACGCGAGCTCGTCCATCGCGGACTCCAGCGCGTACATCCCGGACGCCTCTCCCGGTGCCCGCATCCAGGACGGGGTGGGCACGTCGAGGGCGGCGACCCGGTGCACCGTACGGCTGTTGGGGGAGGTGTACATGACGCGGGCGGGCACCGCGGCCTGCTCCACGAACTCCCGCACCCGCGAGGTGTGCGTGACCACGTCGTGGTCCTGCGAGGTGATCACCCCGTCGGCCCCGGCTCCGATCCGCACCCGGTGCAGCGTGGGCGCGCGGTGCCCGACGACGGCCGCCAGCTGCCGCCTCGGGAGGGCGAGGGTGACCGGCCGTCCGGTGTGGCGCGCGGCCATCGCGGCGAGCACCACCTGGGGCCGTGGCGTGCCCTTGGAGCCGAAACCGCCCCCCACGTGCTCGGAGACGACCGTGATGTCGTGCCGGTCCATCCCGAACATCTTCGCCAGGACGTCCCGCACGGTGCCGGCGCCCTGGCTGGAGTCGTGCACGATCAGCCTGCCGTCGCGCCACTCGGCGGTCGACGCGTGCGGCTCCATGGGGTGGTTGTGCAGCGCGGTCAGCGTGTACGCGGCATCCACCCGTACCTCGGCCGCGGCGAACGCGCCCTCCGCGTCGCCGCGTTCACGCGTGCCGGGATAGCCGCCGTTGACCTCCTCGGGCGTGTACAGGTCCGCACGGTCGCGGGTGAGCCGTACGTCGTGGTCCTCCGCCGCATACGTGACGTGTACGGCGGCGGCGCCCGCGCGGGCGTTCTCCAGTGTGTCCGCCACGACGAGGGCGACGTACCAGCCGCGGTGCGGGACGCGTGCGTCCTGCAGGAGGGAGAGCGTCGGGTCGTCGCAGGGCGCCAGCCGCGGCGCGTTCTCGTGGGTCAGGACGGCGAGGACGCCGGGCAGCGCGAGTGCGGCGCCGGCGTCGACCGCCGTGACGCGGCCGCGGGGCACACCGGCGGCCACGGGCCAGGCGTGCGCCCGCCCCGCCGGACGGGCCTCGGCCGCGTAGCGCGCCCGCCCGGTCACCTTGTCGTGGGCCTCCCGGCGGACGGCGTCCGCGCCGAGGGCGCGGGCGGACAGTTTCATGACGCCTCCCGCGACCGCACGAGACCTGACAGCACGTCGACGGCGACGTCGCCGGCGAGCCGCACCTTGAACGCGTTGTCGCGCAGCGGCTCGGCCGCGTCGAGCTCCGCCTCCACCGCCTGCTCGAACGACGCCGCGGTGGCCTGCGCGCCCAGCAGCCGTTCCTCGGCCGTCCAGGCCCGCCACGGCCGGTGCGCGAGCCCGCCGAAGACGAGCGCCGCATGCCGGATCCGGCCGTCCTCGACGGCGAGGACCGCCGCCACGGAGACCAGCGCGAAGGCGTACGAGGCCCGGTCGCGCACTTTGCGGTACACGGAGCGGGCACCCACCGGCGGGGGCGGCAGCTCCACCCCGGTGATCAGCTCGCCGTCCTCCATCACGGTGTCCCGGTCGGGCCGGTCGCCGGGCAGCCGGTGGAAGTCCGTGACGGGGACGGCGCGTTCGCCGCCCGTACCGCGCAGCCGGACCAAGGCGTCGAACGCGGCGAGGGCGACGGCCATGTCGGAGGGGTTCGTGGCGACACAGTGCTCCGAGTGCCCGATGACGGCCAGATCCCGGTGCACACCCTCCCGTGCCGGGCACCCCGTCCCCGGCACCCGCTTGTTGCAGGGCTTGGACACGTCCTGGAAGTACGTGCACCGGGTGCGCTGCAGCAGATTGCCGCCGGTCGTCGCCGCGTTGCGCAGCTGTCCCGACGCAC
Source organism: Streptomyces sp. PKU-EA00015 (assembly GCF_013387495.1). Classification (GTDB taxonomy): domain Bacteria; phylum Actinomycetota; class Actinomycetes; order Streptomycetales; family Streptomycetaceae; genus Streptomyces. The sequence continues at coordinate 16,055 of NZ_JABZEE010000006.1, forward strand.
CGGCGAGCAGGGCCTGGGACAGGGCGGGGTAGCGGGAGCGCACGGCGCGGTGGGCGGCGAGATCGCTGTTGCGGACCGTCGCGCCGATCAGCAGGCCCCCGCCGGGCGTGTCGTCGACCGTGTCCAGCGGCAGCCGCCGGACGTCGACCAGCACGTCGGGGGCCGTGACGCCGAGCTTCATCAGGTCGACCAGGTTGGTGCCGCCGGCGAGGTACTGGGCGCCGGGACGGGCGGCGTACGCCTCGACGGCTTCCTCGGGGCTCGTGGCGCGGACATACGCGAACGGTTTCACGGCTTCGCCTCCCCGGCGACGTCCTCGACGGCGGCCACGATGTTGGTGTACGCGCCGCAGCGGCACAGATTGCCGCTCATCCGCTCGCGGATCTCCTCACGCGTCAGCGGGACGGCGCCGCCGGCGTGGTCACGGGCCGTGACATGGGACGGATGACCGTCCGCGGCCTCGGCCAGCATGCCGACCGCGGAGCAGATCTGGCCCGGCGTGCAGTAACCGCACTGCAGGGCGTCGCGCGCCACGAACGCCTCCTGGAGCGGATGCAGCCGCTCACCGTCGGCCAGCCCCTCGGCCGTGGTGATCCGCGAACCGTCGTACGCCACGGCGGGCAGCAGACACGGCAGCATCCGGCGGCCGTCCACCAGCACCGTGCACGCCCCGCACTGACCGTGGTCGCAGCCCTTCTTCGGCCCGGTCACGTCCAACCGCTCGCGCAACGCGTCCAGCAGCGTCGTGCGGTGGTCGAGGGCGATCGTGTACGCGACGCCGTTGACATGGAGGGTGAGGACGGAGCTGTGGGTGTCCGCCGCACCGGCCGTCCCCACCCTCCCCTGTGGCCTGCTCGGATCCACGCCTGGCACCTTTCCGTGTCGCGTCCGCCGCACCGCGGGCCGCCCGGCGGCGGCTCCTCCAGCCTGTGGCGGAACGCGCCGTCGCGCTCGCCGAGCGGCGCCGATTCACGCGCTTCCGGTGCCGTCGGGCTCAGGGCTCCTCCGGGTCCGGCGAGCCCGCCGCGTCCGGGCCGCCGACGCCGTCGACGTCGTGCTGTTCGAGCGGGTGTACGGCCGGCCCCTGGAGCACCGATCCGTCGACGCCGAACCGGGAGCCGTGACAGGGGCACTCCCAGGTGCGTTCGGCGGCGTTGAACGACACCAGACAGCCCAGATGGGTGCAGCGGGCCGACACGGCGTGGCACGCGCCCGCCTCGTCCCGGTACACGGCGCTGCGCCGCCCGGCAAGACGGACGACCGCTCCCGTGCCGGGCGGGATGTCGTCCGCCGAGTCCACATGGGTCGTGCGCAGCCGGTCGCCGACGAAGTGCTGGGCGACCTCGGCCTGTTGGGAGAGCATGGTCGGCGCCTCGCGCAGGGCGCTCCACAGCCGGCGCGGGTCGTACAGCCGTGTCCACGGGGGAGTGACGGCGCAGATCAGATCGGTGATCAGCCGCCCCGCCATGACACCGCTGCTCATGCCCCATCCGCCGAAGCCGGTCGCCACGAACGTGTGGCGGGCGCCCGGGTGGAAGGCGCCGACGAGCGGGACCGAGTCACTGGGGTCGTTGTCCTGCGCGGCCCAGCGGTAGCGCGTCTCGGTCACCGGGAAATGGGTGTGCATCCACTCCTCCAGACGGCGGAAGCGCTCGCCCGCGTCGGCGGTGCCGGGCGTGAAGGACTCACCGGTCACGATGAGCAGCCGACTGCCGTCGTCGAGCGGCGCGGTGCGCACCGACCGCTTGGTTCCCTCTTCGCAGATGTACATGCCCTCCGGATCGCGGTCGGCGGGCAGGGGACCGGCGACGACCAGCTCCCGGCGCGGCGACATCCGGGTGAACAGCAGCGCCCGGTCGAAGACGGGGAAGTGGGTCGCCACCACGACGTCGCGTGCCGTGACGGTGTACCCGTTCTCCGTGGTGACCTGGCACGGCGTGCCCTCCCGCAGCCCGGTCACCCGGGTGCGCTCATGGATGGCGTTCCCGTACGCCGTGAGGTCCGCGGCCAGCGCGAGAAGGTACTTGCGGGGGTGGAACTGCGCCTGGCCGTCGATCCGCACGGCACCGGCCGGCGTGAACGGCAGACCCGTCGACTCGACGTACGAGGCGTCCAGGCCGGCCGCACGCGCGGCCTCGGCCTCGGCGCGCAGCGCCGGGCGCTGCGCGGTGTCGCGGGAGTAGGCGTACGCGGGCACGCGCTCCAGCTCGCAGTCGACGTCCAGTTCCGCGCAGATCTCGGCCACGCGCTCGACCGCCGCCTGCTGCGAGCGCGCGTACAGCTCGGCGCCCTCCGCGCCGCGCGTGCGGCGCAGCCGGTCGTAGCGCAGTCCGTGCTGTGCGGTGAGCTTCGCGGTCGTGAAGCCGGTGACCCCGGAGGCGATGCGGTCCACCTCCAGGACGGCGACCGAGCGTCCCGCCCGGGTCAGCTCCCAGGCGGTGCTCAGCCCCGCGATCCCGCCGCCGACCACGACGGCGTCGACCGTCGTGTCGCCGGCCAGCGGCGGATACGAGGTGCTGTCCGTGGTGCGCAGCCAGTGCGATTCGGTGGTGCGCGGCGGGGAGGTCACGGGCGGGGTACGGGAATCGTTCGGCATGCCGTGCGGGTGCCCCGCCCACCGCGACCGAAGCATCACTTCTGCGGCCTTTCGTCCCGTCCGCCGGGACTGACGCGCCGCATTCCGGGTACCCGCAGCTCACATGTACGACAACGTTCCGGCGACGTCGCCGGTACCGAGGGACCAGAGGAGGTGTCAGCCGTGGACCCCCACGCCGACACCGAACCGATGAGCGGCGATATCCCCGAACACGAACGGGTGCGGACCTGTCTGCCCGCCGTCGTCCGGCAGGGCGCCGAAACGGAGCAGGGCGACAGCAGTGCCGACCTGACCATCGTCCGGGGTGAGGACTGATCCCCCGGGAGAACCGCCTGACTGCGTAATGGGAGGCGCGGGCCATGGACGGAGCCGGACTGTCGCAGAGGGAGCGCGCGATACTGGCCGGGATCGAGGAGCAGTTGCGGACCGACCTGCTGCTCGACCGCCACCTCAGGACCATGCGCCCGGGACTGCCGTACACCGAAGCTCCTGGCCTGCTCCGCGGGCGTCTGCTCGCCATCGGCACCGGCCTCGCGGGCGCCATGACGGCGGTACTGCTGGTGATGGCCGCGTCGTCCTCGTCGCCCGCCCTGATCTGGGCGTTCGCCGCGACCTGGGTGCTCACACTGAGCGGACTGGGTCTGCTGGTCTGCCGGTGGTCACGGCGGCTTGCCGCCGGACAACCGGACACGGACCGCCCCGACGGCGACGCGCAGGACTGAGCCCGGAGCCCTACGGTTCCGGGCCGTCGGTGTCAGCCCTCGACGCCCGTCGCATCGTGGGACGAGCCAACCGGCTTCGACTCCGGTGAACCCCGCTGGCGGAGATAGACCGACAGGATGACCATCGACGCCACGGCCAGCAGTTCCGACTGCCAGTTCTGCAGCGTGCGGTCCCAGAAGTCGGCCGACAGGACGTACTGGCCCCAGCTCATAGGCGCCTGCAGTCCCCGCAACTGCTCCTCGTTCAAGGCGACCATGCCCGTGATCGACTGGGCGGCCCACGAGGCGAGGAAGATCGTGCCCATGACGAGGCCGAGGGAGCGCGAGTACAGCGTCTGACGCAGCCCGCCGGTGAAGGCCGAGCGGGGGGAGTCTGGCCGCGCGAAGGGGCCCGTCCGTTGTTCCCGGTCCGATTCGGTGCCCGCCTTGTGGAGCTGTTTGGACTCCGGCGACCCCAGCTGCAGCAGCCAGACCGTGAGGAAGATGAAGAGGAAGAACTGCAGGTACTCCGACTGCCAGTTCTCCGTCACGTCCACCGCGAACCGCGACGAGGTGACGTACTGCCCGAACCCGATCGCGTGGAGGTGCTCGGCGGTGAGCTCGCTGTTGAACTTGGCGTGTCCGGCGAACGCCTGCCCCACGAGCGTGAGCAGGAACGCCGCGCCGAATACCAGGGTCAGACCGTTCTGCTGCAGGGTCCTGAGGAGGGGGCCGCGCGAGGCGGACTGCTGATCGCTCAACGGTGCAGCACCCCCAACGCGATGAAGTACGCGAGCCCCAGCCCCACCACGGCGAGGCAGAGGACGAACAGGAACCGTGTCATCCGCTCATTCCCCCTTCACTTCGCAGCTGTAGGGCAGGCCGCCCGTCCTCGGTCGGCAGCCGGCCGCGGTGATCCGCCAGCCGTCGGGGAAGACGGACAGGAAGAGCGTGTCGTGCCGCAGGACCACGCGGGCCTGACGGCCGTAGACGTCGACGCGTTCGACCGCGCCGCCCGCGGGCACCTCGGCATCATTCAGCGCGGCGGGACACGCCGTCTTCGCGGAGTCCTCGAGCTCCTCCACGGTCCCGGGGGCGAGAACGGCGCAGGCGCGCCCGGTCTGTCCCGAGCGCAGCGCCGCCTCGAACCGTTCGACGGCACCGGAGGCGGCGCTCTCGCGCTCGGTGACCGAGGCGCACCCGCTCAGCAGAAGCAGCCCCGCCGCGGCGGCGGCGGGGCACAGGTACGGACGGTGCGGCACCGGGTCAGCCGCCGTGGCCGCCGCTGCCGAAGGCTCCGCCGCTCTCGTCGGAGTCGCGCGGCGGCTCCTTCTCGGGTGCGAGCCTGGACGGCATGTTCCCGTAGCCGTGCAGTTCGTGGGGTGTCAGGCGTCCGGGGGCCTGGTGGCCCTGGGTGGGGTCCACCTCGTCCGGCTCGAGACGGCTCTCGTAGTGGGTCTGGTGCTCGGGCGGAACAGGTTGCTCCTCCCGTGTCGGGGGTGTGTCGCGCCGCCTTCTCGCGCCCACCTGCCAGACGACCCACACGAGCAGGACCAGCAGGCCGAGCACGACGAGAAGGAAGACGATGACCGCCGGTGCTCCCTCGCCCGCGGCGAGCAGCGTGGCGGCGTCCTGAGCCGTTTGACTGTAAGTGGCCATGACTATCGCGTACCCATTCTGGCTCTCTTAAGAGCCAGTATGGACCCGGACGCCCTAATGGACGCCGCAGGCCGGAGCCCTTTCGTCGTCCAGCATGCGCGGGCCTGCGATCCCGGGGAAGTCAGGGCCGGGAGCCGTGGACCGGTGCCGTGCTCTCCCGTTCGATCAGCTCCGGCAGCGGCACCTGGACCGAGCGGGCCGTGCCGCCGTCGAGCAGCGCCGTGAGCTCCTTGGCCGCGATACGGCCGAAGGCGACCGGATCGCGGGAGAGCGCGGTGAGGTAGGGGTGCACCATCCGGCAGAGCACGGAGTCCTCCCACGACACGATCGACACGTCCGCGGGCACGGCCAGGCCCAGGCCCGCGACGACGGCGGCGCCGGCCGCGGCCATCACGTCGTTGTCGTAGACCAGCGCCGTGGGTGCGGCCTTCGACGCCAGGACGCGCCGGGTGACGGCGGCGCCTTCCGTGTCGGAGTAGTCCGTGGTCACCGACCGCACCCCCGTCAGCCCGCGCCGCTCCGCCTCGTCGCGCAGCGAACGGATGCGCCGGTCGGTGTGGGCCAGCGAGGGCAGCCCCGCGATGTGCACGATGCGGTGGTGGCCGAGCTCGTGCAGCCGGCCGACGACATGCGCCATGGCGCCGGTGTCGTCGGCCCGCACCTCCGAGAGGTTGGGGTGCCGGTCGGGCAGCCCCCCGATGACCACGCCGGGCAGCCCCAGCTCGTCGAGGAGGGCCGGCCGCGGGTCGTCCGTCCGGGGGTCGACGACCAGCACGCCGTCGACCCGGTGCTCGGCCCACCAGCGGCGGTGGACCGCGCACTCGGCGGTCACGTCGTCCACCATCTGGAAGAGCAGGCCCAGCTGTCGCTCGGCCAGGACCTCCTGGATGCCGGAGATGAGCTGCAGGAAGAACGAGTCCACGCCGAGTGTGGTCGCCGGGCGGGCCACGACCAGGCCGACGGTCGCCGCGCCTTCCCCCGACAGGGCACGCGCGGCGGTGCTGGGGCGCCAGCCGAGCTGCGCGGCGACGCGGCGGACGCGGTCGCGGGTGATCTCCGAGACGCCCGGGCGGTCGTTGAGCGCGAAGGACACCGCGCTCTCCGAGACACCGGCCCGCTGTGCGATGTCCTTCATCGTCGGCCGCCGGGCGGGAGTGCGCCTCGGCTGCGAAGTGTCCCTGGCGGACGGGGTGTTGGCAGTCACCCGGACCCCTTCCCAAGTCTCCGTGCCCGCGTGGGCGGGCCGGTGCACGGGCATCCTATGGCCTGTGCGCTGGGCCGGTCGAAACAGTCGCCGATCAATGACTAAAGCGCTTGAGCCACATCAGCCTAAAGCGCATTAGTCGATCGCGGCAAGAAGTATCCATTAGCCCTCTGACCTGCTGTGATGTCGCCAGGCTGGAATTTGTGCGACGAATCTGTTGACTTTCTCCGCCGACCCCGTGCAAGGTCTGCTGGGCGTGCGCAGCCGGCCACCTCTTCGAGCCGGCCGCCGTATCCCTCATGCGTCTGTGCCGAGCAAAGGAGCCGTTCACCGTGCGCATCAACCGCAGGGCCTTCGCCGTCATCGCCGTCATCGCCGTCGTCCTGCCGCTGAGCGCCTGTGGCGGCGGCTCCGGTCCGGGCGCGGCCGACGGCTCCGGCAAGATCGAGGGCAAGGTCGAAGGCGAGATCACCTTCCAGACCTGGAACCTCCAGGCCAACTTCAAGGACTACTTCAACGGCCTCATCGCCGAGTTCGAGAAGCAGAACCCGGGCACCGAGGTCAAGTGGGTCGACCGGCCGGCCGAGGGCTATGCCGACAAGATCAGCGCCGACGCGGCCGGCGGCACCCTGCCCGACGTCGTCAACGTCTCGCCCGACCTCGTCGCCCCCCTCGCCAAGGCGGGCCTCGCGCTGGACCTCGACAAGGCGGCGCCGCAGTACAAGAAGGAGTACCTGCCGGGTGCCTGGCAGGCCCACGAGGTGCCGGGCGTCGAGGGCACGTACGCCTTCCCGTGGTACCTCAACACCGGTCCGCTCTTCTACAACAAGCGCCTGCTGAAGGAGGCGGGGCTCGACCCCGAGAAGCCCCCGACCACCTACGGCGAGGTCTTCGACTACGGCCTGAAGACGGCCGAGAAGAGCAAGGGCAAAGTCGCCACCCTCGCGAACGTGCCCACCATCGAGGACTTCGGCCGCTACGGCGTCCCCCTGATGAACGAGGAGGGCACCGGCTTCGCGTTCAACGACGCCAAGGGTGTCGAACTGCTCACCCGCTACAAGGAGTTGTTCGACGCGGGAGCCCTGGACGCCCAGGCGCTGACCGCGACCCCCGAGTCCGCCGGCCACAAGTTCCTCACCGAGTCCGTCGCCATGAACCCCGGCAGCGCGCTCGACCTCGGCAAGTTCAAGAAGGAGGCCCCGAGCCTCTACGAGAACATCGGCATCACGGACCAGATCACCAGCACCGGCAAGGCGAACATGTACGTCATGGGGGTGATGGTCAACGCCCGGACCGAGCGGAAGCCCGCCGCCGTCGCCTTCGCGCACTTCGTGACCGACGCGACCCGCCAGATGGAGTTCGCGAAGCAGGTCGCCATCTTCCCGAGCACCGCCGGCTCCCTCGACGACCCGTACTTCACCAAGGAGGACGGCACCGACGAGACCCGGGTGCGCATCGCGGCGGCCAAGTCCCTGAAGAGCGCGGTCAACTACACGCCGGTGCTGTTCAGCGAGCAGATGAAGACCGAGCTGCGCAACGCGGTCGCCCGCGCCCTGCAAGGGAAGCAGAGCCCCGAGGAAGCGCTTGACAACGCTGTCAAGTCGTGTGACCGGCTGCTGAAGCAGAGCTGACCGACCGAGCTGATCGACACCGCCATGAAGACCTCCACCGCCTCCGAGGCGATCTCGTCCGGCCCGGCCGCGTCCGGCCCGGCGCCCGGGAGCCCCGGCTCCCCCGAGCGCCGGGCCGGCGGCGCCGTCCGCCGCCATCTGCCCTCCAGCCCCTGGCTGTTCGCGGCGCCCGGCCTGCTCGTCGTCGGCGCGTTCGTCCTGTACCCGTTCCTCAGCACCCTGGTCAACGCGTTCACCGACCGGCGCACGCTCGTCCCCGGCCGGTTCGTGGGTCTCGCCAACTTCCGCGAACTGCTCGATGACGAGATGTTCTGGATCGGCCTGCGCAACAGCACCCTCTACGTCCTCGGTGTCGTGCCCGCACTGGTGATCCTGCCGCTGCTCCTGGCGATGCTCGTGCAGCGCCACATCCCCGGCATCACCTTCTTCCGCTCCGCCTTCTACACCCCGGTCGTCGCCTCCGTCGTCGTGGTCGGCCTCATCTGGGTGTGGATGCTGGACGACCGCGGCCTGGTGAACGCGGTGCTGGAGGCGGTGGGCGTCGGCCGGATCGGCTTCCTCAGCGACCAGTGGCTCCTGTTGCTGAGCGCGATGGCCGTCACGGTCTGGAAGGGCCTCGGCTACTACATGATCATTTATCTGGCGGCGCTGGCCAACGTCCCGCGCGAGCTGCACGAGGCCGCGGCCGTCGACGGAGCCGGACCCGTACGCCGCTTCTTCTCCGTCACCGTCCCGGCCGTCCGCTCCACCATGGTCCTCGTCGGGGCGCTCTCCGCCGTCGCCGCCTTCAAGGTCTTCTCCGAGGTCTACCTGATGGCCGGGCCCAGCGGCGGCCCGGCGGGCGAGGACACCACGCTCGTCATGCTCGTCCAGCGCGTCGGCACGGGCCTGTCCGGCCGCGTCGGCTACGCCTCCGCCATCTCCGTCGTCGTCTTCGTCGTCACCGTCGCGCTCATGCTCCTCGTGCTGCGCGCCGACCGGAAGGAGGACGCGTGAGCAACCGGGGCATCACCGACGCCGAGGGCAAGCGCATCCCCGCCACCCAGCTCGTCTTGCGCTACGTCCTGCTGCTCGCCGTACTCGCGCTGACCGTCGGGCCCTTCCTTTGGCAGCTGTCCACCTCGCTCAAGGGTCCGCACGAGGACATCTTCAGCTCACCGCCGCGGTTCCTGCCGAGCGATCCGACGATCGGCAACTACACGCGCGTCGCCGAGACCATCCCGGTGTGGGACTACGCGTTCAACTCGCTCAAGGTCGCCGTCGCCAACGTCGTCACCAACTGCGTGGGCGCCGCCCTCGCGGGCTACGCGCTCGCCCGGCTCAGCTACCGCGGACGCAGGGCCGCCACCCTGGCGTTCATCCTCGCCATGCTCGTCCCCGTCGAGGGCATCATCATCGCCCAGTTCACCACCATGCGGGACCTCGGCCTCAACAACACCCTGCTCGGTGTACTGCTGCCCGGGTCGGTCGCCGCGCTGAACGTCCTGCTGATGCGCAACGCCTTCCTCAATCTCCCGCAGGAGGTGGAGGACGCCGCCTTCGTCGACGGCGCCGACGTCTGGCAGCGGTTCGTGCGCATCGCGCTGCCCTCGGTCCGGGGCACCCTCGCCGTGGTCGCCATCTTCGCCTTCATGGGCGCGTGGGACGACTTCCTGTGGCCCCTGATCGTGCTCAGCGACCCGGAGAACTTCACCCTCACCATCGGCCTCAACTACCTGCACGGCACCTTCGCCAACGACGAACGGCTCGTCGCGGCGGGCACGATCATCGCCGTGCTGCCGCTGATCGTCCTCTTCGCCTGCCTCCAGCGGTTCTTCTTCCGCGGCGTCGGCGAGGGCGCCGTCAAGGGCTGACCGACACCACGACGAGACTTGGGACACCGCCTCTCCATGAGCTCCGCCCTGCGCTTCGGCGCCAACTACACCCCCAGCGAGGGCTGGTTCCACCACTGGCTGGACTTCGACATCGACGCCGTGCGCGCCGACCTCGACTCCGTCGCCGGCCTCGGGCTCGACCACATCAGGGTCTTCCCGCTCTGGCCGCTCTTCCAGCCCAACCGCGCCCTCATCCGCCCGCGCGCCGTCGACCAGCTCGTCCGACTCGCCGACGCCGCGGCCGAACGCGGCCTCGACGTCAACGTCGACGGACTGCAGGGACACCTGTCCAGCTTCGACTTCCTGCCCGCCTGGACCCAGACCTGGCACCGGCGCAACATCTTCACCGACCCCGATGTCGTCGCCGGACAGGCCGCGTACCTGCGCACGCTCGCCGAAGCCCTCGCCGACCGGCCCAACTTCATCGGCATGACCATCGGCAACGAGATCGCCCAGTTCGCCGCGGGACCCCACCCCGACCCCGACCGCGTCACCCCCGAGCAGGCCGGTGGCTGGCTGGAGCGGCTGCTCGCGGCCTGCGAGGAGGGCGCGCCGGGCCGGATGCACCTGCACGCCGAGTACGACGCCTCCTGGTACCAGGACGACCAGCCCTTCACCCCCGCCCACGCGGCCCGGATCGGCCCCGTCACCGCCGTGCACTCCTGGGTCTTCAACGGCACGGCCCAGCGGCACGGCCGCACCGGCACCGCCACCGAGCACCACGCCGCCTACCTCATCGAGCTGTCCAAGGCATGGGCGCTGGACGCCCGCCGGCCCGTATGGCTCCAGGAGGTCGGCGCGCCCGCACCGCACATCCCGGCCGAGCACACCGCCGCCTTCACCGAGGCCACCGTCGCGGGCGCGCTGGACTGCCCGGACGTATGGGGCGTGACCTGGTGGTGCTCCCACGACGTCTCCCGCTCACTGGCCGACTTCCCCGAACTCGAGTACAGCCTCGGCCTGCTGACCAACGACCGGAAGGTGAAACCGGCCGGACGGGCCATCGCCCGCATCACCGAGGCGTGGCGCGGACGCGAGCACCGCCCCGCGCCCCGCACGACCGCCCTCGTCGTCGACGCCGGCGACGAGGACACCGCGCCCCGGCGCTCGGTGTGCGCCCCCGGCGGCCCCGTCTTCGAGGCCTTCGCGCGCCTGACCGCCGACGGGGCACGACCCACCACCGTCCTGGCGAGCCGCGCCGGCGACCGGGATCATCTCGCCGCCCGCGGCATCACCGAGGTCGTCACCCCCGAACAGGCCGGCGTCACCCCCGAGCCGGCCTAGGGGGTTGTCCGGCCCTGATCCACCGGACAACCCCCTCGCACCGCACCGTAAGCCGTCCACGACACGATACGGAGCACCGTCATGACCCCCCGCCTGAGCAGACGAGCCGTCCTCGCGGCATCCGCGGCCGCCGCCCTCACCCCGGTCCTCGTGCCGGGCACGGCCGCCGCCGCGAAGAAGAACGCGCTCGGCGCGCCGTACGCCTCCTACTGGTACCCCGACTCGCTGCCCTCCGGCAGCCCCGGGGAAGGCATCACCTGGCGCAGCCTGAAGTCCTGGCGGGCCGAGCAGGACACGGACCTGCCCTTCAACAAGTCCGCCGTCCCCCTCGCGCGCCGGTTCACCCCCACCCCGGTGAACGGCACCGCGCGCGCCGGCCAGGCCCGCGTCCAGTCCCTCGTCTCCTTCGCGCCCACGGCGTCCAACCCCTCCCAGGGCGCGCCCACCGCTGACTACTACGCCACCACGCACTGGGCGTACGTCGACGAACTGGTCTTCTGGGGCGGCTCGTCGGGCGAGGGCCTGATCCTCGCGCCCAACGCGCCCGTCGTGGACGCGGCCCACCGCCACGGAGTGCCGGTGCTGGGTAACGTGTTCCTGCCGCCCGTCGCCTACGGCGGTCAGCTCCGCTGGACCCGCGACCTGGTGCAGAAGGACGCCTTCGGCCGCTACCCGCTGGCCGCGCAGCTCGTCGCGGTGGCCGTGGCGTACGGCTTCGACGGGTGGTTCGTCAACGCCGAGACCGGCGGTGGCGACCGGGCGCTCGCCACCGACATGCGGGGCTTTCTCGCCGAGCTGAAGAGCCTCGGCACCGCGAAGGGCCTGCGCGTCACCTGGTACGACTCGATGACCGTGGACGGGTCGGTGGACTGGCAGGACGCCCTGAACGACCGCAACCGGCCGTTCTTCGAGGCCGCCGACTCCATGTTCCTCAACTTCAACTGGACGCGCGCCGACCTCACCTCCTCCGGGCAGCTGGCGCAGCGGATGGGCCGCAGCCGGTACGCGCTGTGGGCGGGCGTCGACGTGGAGGCCAGTGGCTGGAACAAGACCGTCGACTGGGACGCCGTCCTCCCCGAGGCCACGGACGACGTCGTCTCGCTGAGCTTCTACCGGCCCGAGTGGACCCGCAACCATCTGCCGGCCGGCCGCACCCCGGCCCAGTTCCACGCCGCCGACGACCGCTTCTGGAGCGGACGTTCGCTCGACCCGTCCCGGCCGGACACCTCCGACACCTGGCGCGCCCCGGCGCTCGCCGTCGCCGATCGCTCGACGGTCGGCGCGTGGCCGTTCGCGACCGTGTTCAACACCGGGCACGGCCTGCGCTGGTACGAGGCGGGCAGGGCGGTCTCGGACACCGCGTGGAACCACCTCGGCCTCCAGGACCGCATGCCGTCGCGCCAGTGGGTCGTGCGCACCGAGGGGACCCGGCCCGCGGTCGGATTCGACTTCGCCGACGCCTGGCACGGCGGCAGCAGCCTCCGGGTCGACGGAGCCCTCGACGCACCGGCCACGCTCGACCTGTACGCGACGCGGCTGCCGCTCGCCGCGGACACCGTCGTGGAGCTCACGCACCGCGCCGAGGCGGGCGAGGTCGCCGTCGAACTGGCCGTCGCCACGGCGGAACCCGCCGGACCCGGCGAGCCCCACCCGTACACCTACCTCCCCGTGGGCACCGCCGGACCGGGCTGGACCACACGGACCGTACGGCTCACGGGCCTGACCGGGACCGTGCACGCCCTCGGCGTACGGCTCACCGGCAGCGGCGGCCGGGTGACCTGGCGGCTCGGCGCCCTCGCCGTACGCGCCGCCGGGACCGTACCCCGGCCCGCCGCCCCCACGGCCCTGCGCGTCACCGACGCGTCGGCCGCGGGCCTGCGCCTCACCTGGCAGCCCGCGCCCGGCGCCGTGCGCCACCACACCCTGCACCGCCTCCTGCCCGACGGGACGCGTCGCTTCCTCGGCGCCACCTGCCAGCGGGCCTTCTTCGTCCCCGGCCAGAAGCCCGAACAGGGCGAGCGGGCGGCCCGGTTCGAAGTCCGCGCGGTGGGGGAGCTGTACAGCGTGTCCACCGCCGCGACGACCGACCACCCCTGGTAAATCACCACCGACCCCCGGAGCACCCCTCATGCATGACGACCGCACCCTCGTCGAGGCGCGCCTGAAGCGCGTCCTCGACGAACGCATCCGCCCCGCCGTCCACCCCGCGTCCGTGCCGCTCGACGTCGCGGTGTGGAACGCGCCGGGCGAGCCCGTCCCGGTCGCCGAAGGGCTCGCCGCGACGCCCGCGCCGATCGCCGTCGGCGACCGGTGGGGTGCTCCGTGGGGCACCAGCTGGTTCACCGTCACCGGGACCGTTCCGGCCGAGTGGGCCGGCCGTACGGTCGAGGCGATCCTCGACCTCGGCTTCGACGAGAACATGCCCGGATTCCAGTGCGAGGGGCTCGTCTACCGCCCCGACGGCACCCCGGTGAAGGGCCTCAACCCGCGCAACCAGTGGGTCCGCATCGGCGCACCGGTCACCGGCGGCGAAGAAGTCCTGCTGCACGTCGAGGCCGCGTCCAACCCCGTCATCCTGGACTACCACCCCTTCATTCCGACGCAGCTCGGCGACAAGGAGACCGCGGGCAGCGAACCGCAGTACCGGCTCGCGCGCATGGACCTCGCCGTCTTCGACGAGACCGTGTGGCAGCTCGTGCTCGACCTGGAGGTGCTCGGCGAGCTCATGCACGAGCTTCCGGCGGACGGCCCCCGCCGCCACGACATCCTGCGCGCCGTGGGCCGCGCGCTGGACCGCGTCGACCTCCAGGACGTGAACGGCAGCGCCGCCGCCGCCCGCGACGAGCTCGCCGGGGTGCTCGCCACCCCGGCCGAGCCCTCCGCGCACCGCATCAGCGCCGTGGGCCACGCCCACATCGACTCGGCGTGGCTGTGGCCGCTGCGCGAGACGGTCCGCAAGGTGGCCCGTACCACCTCCAACATGACGGCCCTGCTGGAGGACGAGCCGGACTTCGTCTTCGCCATGTCGCAGGCGCAGCAGTTCGCCTGGGTCAAGGAGCACCGGCCCGAGGTCTACGCCAAGGTCAAGAAGGCGGTCTCCGAGGGCCGGTTCGTACCGGCCGGCGGCATGTGGGTCGAGTCCGACACCAACATGCCCGGCTCCGAGGCCATGGCACGGCAGTTCGTGCACGGCAAGCGGTTCTTCCTCGACGAGTTCGGCATCGAGAACGACGAGGCCTGGCTGCCGGACACGTTCGGCTTCGCGGCCGGGCTGCCCCAGATCATCAAGGCCGCGGGCTCCAAGTGGCTGCTCACCCAGAAGATCTCGTGGTCGCAGACCAACACCTTTCCCCACCACACCTTCCTGTGGGAGGGCATCGACGGCACGCGCATCTTCACGCACTTCCCGCCCGTCGACACCTACAACTGCTCGATGAAGGGCAGCGAGATCGCCCACGCGGCGAAGAACTTCAAGGACAAGGGCGCAGCGAGGCACTCGCTCGCGCCGACCGGCTGGGGCGACGGCGGCGGCGGCACCACCCGCGAGATGGTCGCCAAGGCGGCCCGGCTGCGCGACCTCGAAGGCTCGGCCACCGTGACGTGGGAGACCCCCACGGAGTTCTTCGCCAAGGCCGAGGCGGAGTATCCCGCTCCGCCTGTGTGGGTGGGCGAGCTCTACCTCGAGCTGCATCGCGCCACCCTGACGAGCCAGGCGAGGACCAAACAGGGCAACCGGCGCAGCGAGCACCTGCTGCGCGAGGCCGAGCTGTGGTCGTCGACCGCCGCCGTGCGGACCGGATCCGCCTACCCGTACGAGCAGTTGGACCGCATCTGGAAGACCGTCCTCCTGCACCAGTTCCACGACATCCTGCCCGGCTCGTCCATCGCCTGGGTGCACCGCGAGGCGGAGAAGACCTACGCGGCCGTCGCCGACGAGCTGAACGGCATCATCGACGAGGCCCAGCGGGCCCTCGCCGGAGACCCGGAGGCCGGCGGCGAACTCGTCTTCAACGCCGCCCCGCACGAGCGGCACGGTGTCGCGGCCGGCGGCGCCGCCGTGCCCGCCGAAGCGGGCGGCGCCCGGCTGGCCGAGCGCGACGGCGGGGGTTTCGTCCTCGACAACGGCCTGCTGCGGGTGGAGGTCGACGCCGACGGCCTGATCGTGTCCGCGTACGACATCGCCGCCGAGCGCGAGACGGTCGCGCCAGGCCGGGCGGCCAACCTGCTCCAGCTCCACCCCGACTTCCCGAACATGTGGGACGCCTGGGACGTCGACGCGTTCTACCGCAACACGGTCACCGACCTGACCGACGCCGACGAGGTGTCCCCGGTCGACGCCGGCTCGTCCGCGGCCGTGCGCGTCGTCCGCAGCTTCGGCGCGTCCAAGGTCACGCAGGTGCTCACGCTCACCCCCGGGGTCAAGCGCCTCGACATCGACACCGAGGTCGACTGGCACGAGACGGAGAAGTTCCTCAAGGCCTCCTTCCCGCTCGACATCCACGCCGAGCGGTACGCCTCCGAGACCCAATTCGGCCACTTCCACCGCGCCACCCACACCAACACCAGCTGGGAGGCCGCCAAGTTCGAGGCGTGCAACCACCGCTTCGTCCACATGGAGGAGCCGGGCTGGGGCGTCGCGCTCGTCAACGACTCGACGTACGGCCACGACGTGACCCGCACCGTCCGCACGGCCGACTCCGGCACCACGACCACGCTGCGGGTGTCCCTGCTGCGCGCGCCCCGCTTCCCCGACCCGGAGACGGACCAGGGCGTGCACCGCTTCCGCCACGCCCTCGTGCCGGGCGCCTCGATCGGCGACGCCGTCCGCGAGGGCTACCGCGTCAACCTGCCCGAGCGGCGCGTCCCGGGTGACACCGCGGTCGCACCGCTGGTCACCGTCGACAACGACGCGGTCGTCGTCAGTGCCGTGAAGCTCGCCGACGACGGCAGCGGCGACGTCGTGGTGCGGGTCTACGAGTCGGCGGGTGGCCGCGCGAGGGCACGGGTCGTCCCGGGCTTCACGGCGAGTGGGGTCGCGACGACGGACCTGCTGGAGCGCCCGCTCGCCGACCCGCGGCGGCACGAACTCAGGGACAGCGCGGTGCGGTTGAACCTGCGCCCGTTCGAGCTCGTGACGCTGCGTCTGACGCGCGGCGCCTGACAGCCGCGCGCACGGCCCGCCGCCTCACGCTCCCTGGAGAGCCGTGAGGTGGCGGGCCGGTGTGTCCGCCGACTGGAAGCTCGCCCCGAACAGAGGCCCCTGCGGTATCTCGGAGTGCCGGGGTGGAGGACCGTCCTCAGCCGCCCAGCGAACAGCGGCTGAGCAGATCGCGTCCGTCGCCCTCGCCCGCCCTCGGCAGTGGAACGGTTCGGCTCGGCGCGGGCGCCCTGCCGTTCCCGGTCCAGTCCTCGAGAGCGGTGAAGGCCGAGCGGTGACACGGTGTCAGGGGCCGCAGCCGGTCCGGGAAGGCGTCGTAGAGCGAGTCCACATGCGTGCCGCCCTCGATGCGGTAGTACCGCAGCAGCTTCGCGCGGCCCGCGTCGCGCACCATCCCCGCGTACACGTCGGAGTCCTTCCCGATGGGCAGGAGCACGTCGAGTGTGCCGTGCAGCGTGATCAGCGGCTTGCCGATCCGCCCCGTCAGCGCGATCCGTTCGACCGCGTCGGCCACCTCGCGGGGCCGGTCCCCGTACACGTAGTCCGCGTCGCACGCGGGGGTGCCGGGTGCGCAGAACGGGGTCCCGGCCTCCGTCGCGCCGTCGAAGCCCGGGTCGAGCTCCTCGCGGTATATGCGCTGTGTCAGGTCCCAGTAGTACTGGTGGTGGAAGGCCCACAGGAACTCGGAGCCCGCCGGATACCCGGCCGCCACCATCTCGCGGTGCGCCCGCTCGGACCCCTCACCGCCCGCCGCGTACACGGGATAGCTGCGCAGCGCCGAGGGCAGGAACGTGAGCAGGTTGGGGCCCTGTGCGCGCCACAGATTGCCCTCCCAGTCCACGCCGCCGTCGTACAGCTCCGGATGGTTCTCCAGCTGCCAGCGCACCAGGTAGCCGCCGTTGGACATGCCGGTGGCCAGCGTGCGCGCCGGCGGCCGGTGGTAGCGCTGGGCGACGACCGCGCGGGCGGCCCGGGTGAGCTGGGTGACCCGCTCGTTCCACTCGGCGATCGCCTCGCCGGGCCGGTCGCCGTCGCGGTGGAACGCCGCGCCGGTGTTGCCCTTGTCCGTCGCGGCGAACGCGTAGCCGCGGGACAGCACCCAGTCCGATATCGCCCGGTCGTTCGCGTACTGCTCCCGCACACCCGGCGAACCGGCCACGACCAGACCGCCGTTCCAGCGGTCGGGGAGCCGGACGACGAACTGCGCGTCGTGGTTCCAGCCGTGATTGGTGTTGCCCGCCGAGTCGTCGGGGAACCAGCCGTCGATCTGGATGCCCGGCACCCCGCTCGGCGTGGCCAGGCCCGCAGGAGTGAGTCCGGCCCAGTCCGCCTCGTCGGTGTGGCCTGAGGCGATCGTGCCGGCCGTCGTCAACTCGCCGACGCACGAGACCTCCTGGTGCCCGGCGCCCGGCACGCGCAGGGCGCCCATCCGGGCGCAGTGCCCGCCGCCGGCGTCCGGGGCGGCCGCGGCCGGGACGGCGACGGACCCCACGAGCAGGGCGGTCACGGCCGCCGCGCGGGCGGTCCACTGGGACAGCGCGTACGCGCGGCGGCGCGAGCGGACGGGTGCGGTGCGTGGCGGCGGCAGGGCGGACAGCACGGACGGGCCTCCTGGGGGTCGGGGGAGCGGGGTCAGGGACAGGAGCCGTCGGCGACGACGAAGTAGCCGGCCGGCGACTCCTTGAGCGTGTGGGTGACGAACGTGTTGTCGAGGCCCATGAACTGGCCGGATCCCCTGGCGTAGGCGTAGCCGCCGGCGGTGGTCGCCCGGCCCGCCTGGACGTGCGCGTAGTTGCTGCTCGTCCAGCAGGCCGCGGCCCGGCCGGTGGTCGACGCCGTGACCGCACCGGAGCGGACGCCCTCGGTGCCCTGCGCGTCCCGTGCGGCCACGCTGTAGGCGTACGAGGTGCCGGGGGCCAGGCCGGTGTCGGTGTGCGAGGTGCCGGCGGGGGCGGTGATCCGGACGCCGTCGCGGTACAGGGCGTACCCGGCCGCCCCGTCGACCGCGTCCCAGCGCAGGGACACCGAGCTGTCGTCCGCTCCCGTGACCGCGAGCCCGCCCGGTGCGGGCAGACCGCCGGGGTCCGGGTCGACGTCGCCCGCCAGGCCGAAGAACTCGCTGACCCAGAGGCTGGAGCAGATCGCGTCGATGAAGTGCGGCGTGCCGGTCGCCCCGCACTGCTCGGGGCCGCTGCCCGGATCCACCGGCGTGCCGTGCCCGATAGACGGCACCCGGTCCACCTCGACGGCGACCTCACCGCCGGCCAGGTACTGCTCGCGCCGCGTCCCGTTCGGCCCGATGGGGCCGGTCCGGTCAGGGACCTGGCCGAGCCCGTGCACGGCCGTCCACTGGTCCCTGAGCTCACCGGCGTTCATCGGGGCGACCGTGGCGTCGTCGTCCCCGTGCCAGATCGCCACCCGCGGCCACGGCCCGGTGTACGACGGGTACGCGTCGCGCACCCGCTGCGCCCACGCCGAGGGCGTCCGGTCGGTGCCGGGGCTCATGCAGGTGAACGGCCCCGTGTCCCTCGTGCAGTCGTACGGGATGCCGGCGATCACGGCGCCCGCCTCGAACACGTCCGGGTAGGCGGCGAGGACGACCGCGGTCATCGCGCCGCCGGCCGACAGCCCGGTGACGAAGGTGCGGGACGGGTGGGCGCCGTAGGCGCTCTCGGCGTGCGCCACCATCTGCCGGACGGAGGCGGCCTCGCCCTGCCCGCGGCGGTTGTCCGCCGCCTGGAACCAGTTGAAGCAGTTGTTGGGATTGTTCGACGCCGTCGTCTGGGCGAGGACCAGCAGGAAGCCGTGGCGGTCGGCGAAGGCCGCGAGCCCCGAGTTGTCGGCGTAGACCTGGGCGCTCTGCGTACAGCCGTGCAGGGCGACGACGACCGCGGGCTCGGCCGGAAGGGACGCGGGCCGGTGGACGTACATGGCCAGATCGCCCGGGTTGCTGCCGAAAGCGGTGACCCGTTCCAGGGGGACGGCCGCGTACGCGACGGGAACGGGGACGGCCGACAGGCACCCGAACAGCAGGGCGAGCACCGCGACCAGCCGTCCGGCGGACATCGGTCCCCGCGGCCGGGGGCTCATGCGCTGCGACATCCGGACCTCCCACGGTCGGTGGATCCCGGTCACAGTAGGAACCGGCACACGCGACAGGAATGGTGAGGCGGCCCACAGCCGCGCTCCCAGTCAGCGGCTCACGGCCTCTTGCGGCGGAGGCAGTTGTGCGCTATGGGAGCCCATGACGGAGTCGTGCCCCCGCTGCCGAGGGGCGCGGGACGGCCCTCGGATACGCATCCCGCCACGGGCACGCGGTCGGCCCACCCGGGGCGCGCGGCGATCCGGCCCTCCTTAGCGTGGCAGCGTGAGTCAGCAAGCAACGACGAAGCCGGCCGGTGCGGTACGCGGTGCCCACGGCCGGCCCCACGCGCTCCTGGCCGTTCTCGCCGGCCTCGTGGTCATGGTCGTCACCGCCGCGCTCGGGTTGTGGGCGGCCGGTGCGGCCGACCTGCCCGACGGCGCCTTCGTCGACGTCCTGGCGGCCACCGTCGTCATGGCCGTCGGCGGCTCCGCGTCAGGGCGCCGAGCGATTCGGCGCGTGCGCCCACGCGTGCGCTCGCGCCGTCGAAGACGAGGGGCAACTCCCGTGCCGGCAGCCCCCGATCGGCCGAACCGCGCCTCGGCCTCCGCCCTGAAGAACGCGGTCGGCGACTCCTGCACTCGCCGGGCGACGACGACCACGCGGTTCTCGCAAGCGGTACCGCTGCGCTCCGCCCCCGGTCGGCGCAGTCGTCGGACCGAACGCCGCAGGCCCCGGGACGGGCTTGCGCCGAGCGGGCGCCCGCCGCGCGTGTTGCGGGGTGCGCCGGGTGCAGGCACCCTGATGGTGACCCAGAAGCGACAAGGGCTCACTCTTCGTACTCGGGGGTCCATCCTGCGAAATGAAGGGCCGTCGCGGTGAGGAGCCACGGTCATGAATGTTCCGGTTGCCTGCCACTACAGAATGGAAGTGGCGGCATCGTCAGAGCGCATTCCCCAGATCCGGCGCATTCTCGCGGCGCATCTGAGGTACTGGAGCCTTGAGCACCATGTGAATGCCGTCTGCAGCGCCGTCGACGAACTCGTCGACAACGTCGTGCAGCACGTCAGCGGCGACAAGACCTGTGTGGTCGAGCTGCGCTGGACCGGTCGCCGACTGGTCGCGTCCGTCTCCGACCGGGACCGGTGCCTGCCACCGGTGCGGAGCTCCTCCCCGTCGCGGGGAGGGCTCGCCAAGGTCGCCAAGCTCAGCGACAGCTGGGGCACGTGCGGCACCGAGGAGGGCAAGGTCATCTGGTTCAGCAGACGGGTCAAGGAGGCCGAGCGGATCCTGACCGGCCCCCGCGCCCCGAGGCGGCCCGTCGTCGAGTTCAGGCCGCTGGCCCTGCCTGGGCATCCGTCCGATGCGCCTGCCCTCGAGGTGGATGCCGTGCGGTGAGAGGTCCGCGGTCCCTCAGGCGCGCGCGTGCGGTGCACGCGCGCTTCGGCAGCGGGACCAGCGGACACGAAAAGGCCGTCACGCCGGTCACTCCGCGACACGCGCCCTCTGTGGCGACACCCACGTCCCGCGAGACGGACCCCGGCCTGCCGGCAGCCCGTGCGGCCGGCCCGGGTCTCGTACCCGGGACCGGCCGCCGGGCGAATCGGAGCCGCCTCAGGCAGCGCTCCTGTTCTGCCGGGCGGTCGTGTGCAGGTCCGCCACCAGGCGGAAGAATCCGGCCTCGTTGCCCGCCAGTCCGACCGCGCTGAGCGCCTCGTCGGCCTCCGCCATCGGTGCGGACAGCAGCGGAAGCGCCGTCGGGGCCCGGCGGGGATCGGCGAGCAGGGCCCTCGTGGTCTGCAGAAGCCGTACGTACGCCTGCGCGGCGGCGAGCTCGGGATCGTTCATCTCGCGGTTCCCCTCGTGAAGGTGTCGGGCCGTCAAGCATCTCGCGCGGCACTGACAACGCCCTTGCGTCGACATGTTCCGGGGGCACGCCAAAGCGGCCGGCGGGCCGCCGGCCCGGGTTACGGGGGGCGTCTCATCAGGGGCCGTGCTGCCCGGCAGGCCGTTCGGTCGCCCCGCGTGGGGTGCGGACCGCCCGGTCGGCCCCGCGCGGTGGGGGCCGTCAGCGTCATCTCGTACCCGGTCCCGGCCCCCTCCCGCTCGTACACCGCCGTGAACGCACGCGGCGCGTGCCCGGACGCCGTCACCGCCGGTACATAGCTCCCCTCGGGTGGCGCGGGGAGGGCGTAACGCCCCTGTGCGTCCGCCACCGCCAGGCCCGCCCGGCGGCCCGACCGGTCGATCAGCGTCACAAGGGCACACGCCACCGGTGCGCCCTCGGCGTCCCGCACATGGCCGTGGAAGCGGCCGATCCCGGCGCCGTAGCCGATCTCGATGACCAGCATGCCGAGCATCGGCCAGGCATCGTCACCCGCCGCCTGGGTACCCGACGCCCCCGGCGGCCGTCCGCCCACCGCCCGGACCCGGCCCGCTCGCACCGCCGCGGCCGGGGGGCGAGGCTTGAGGAGACGGGGAGGGCGCGCCGCCCGGCGCGGACAGGCCGGCCCCACGGGACAGGAACGGAAGGCGGGAATCACGGTGAACACTGCACAGGAGCACACGGAGTCGGTCGTCGTCACGGTCACCGGCTGCTCCAGCGAGGACGCGGACTCCGTCTTCCGCGCCCTCGGCCGCGCGTACCCCTCGGACCGCGACGAGTCCGAGGTGCCCCGGCACGTCATAGAGGGCCACGAGACCGTGTGGACGACCACGTTCGACGTGTCCCACCCCCTCGGCAAGGCGGAGCCGGTACGGCTCGCGGCACCCGTGACGATCGAGATGCAGGGCGGCTACTGGGCCGTGGACCGCATGAAGGAGATGCTCGCGACCAGCTTCCAGGTCCAGGAGGAGGGCATGGCGGCCGGCGACCAGGAGAAGGACGTGCAGCTGCGGCTGACCAGCGGCATCCATCAGTGACCGGCTCGGCCGAACACACCGGCGACCCGCCAGGCACCCGAGCCCAGGAGGACTGACCATGCCCATCGCCACCGTCAATCCCGCGACCGGGGAGACGCTCGAGACCTTCGACGCCTTCGGCCCCGACGAGATCGAGCGGCGCGTCCAGCTCGCCTCCGACGCCTTCGCGAGGCATCGCACGACCTCCTTCGCCGAGCGGGCCGGCCTGCTGAACCGCGCCGCCGACCTGCTGGAGCAGGACCAGCAGGGCATCGCCCGCACGATGACCACCGAGATGGGCAAACCACTGGCCGCCGCCCGCGCCGAGGCGGCCAAGTGCGCCAAGGCGATGCGCTGGTACGCCGCCCGGGCCGAGGAACTCCTCGCCGACGAGCACCCGCCGGAGGCCGACGTGACGGACTCCGGAGCGGCCCGCGCCACCGTGCGTTACCGGCCCCTCGGCGTCGTCCTCGCCGTCATGCCGTGGAACTTCCCGCTCTGGCAGGTCGTGCGCTTCGCCGCGCCCGCCCTGATGGCGGGCAACACGGGGCTGCTCAAGCACGCGTCCAACGTGCCGCGGACCGCCCTGTACCTGGAGGACCTGTTCCGCCGGGCCGGCTACCCGGAAGGCTGCTTCCAGACGCTGCTGGTGGGTTCGGACGCCGTCGAGAAGGTCCTGCGCGACCCGCGCGTGGCCGCCGCCACCCTGACCGGCAGCGAACCGGCGGGACGCTCCGTCGCCTCCGTCGCCGGCGACGAGGTCAAGAAGACGGTGCTGGAACTCGGCGGCAGCGACCCGTTCATCGTCATGCCCTCCGCCGACCTGGACCGCGCGGTCGCCACCGCGGTCACCGCCCGCGTGCAGAACAACGGCCAGTCCTGCATCGCGGCCAAACGGTTCATC
The DNA here is from genome assembly GCF_013387495.1 of Streptomyces sp. PKU-EA00015. Lineage (GTDB taxonomy): Bacteria > Actinomycetota > Actinomycetes > Streptomycetales > Streptomycetaceae > Streptomyces. The sequence continues at coordinate 39,049 of NZ_JABZEE010000006.1, forward strand.
GTCCACGCCGACATCCACGACGCCTTCCGCGAGCGGTTCACCGCCGCGATGCGTGACCTGACCGTGGGCGACCCGATGGACGAGTCCACCGACGTCGGCCCGCTCGCCACCGAGAAGGGCCGCGAGGACCTCGAACAGCTCGTCGACGACGCGCTCGCCCGGGGCGCCACCGCACAGTGCGGCGGACGGCGCCCGCCCGGCCGCGACCGCGGCTGGTACTACGAGCCGACCGTGCTCACCGGCGTGACCGACGCGATGCGCATCCACCGGGAGGAGGCGTTCGGACCGGTGGCAACGCTCTACCGCGTAGCCGGCGCCGACGAGGCCGTCGCCCTCGCCAACGACTCGCCGTTCGGACTCAGTTCCAATGCCTGGACCCGCGACGAGGCCGAGATCGAGCGGTTCTCGCGGGACCTCGAAGCGGGCGGCGTCTTCTTCAACGGCATGACCGCCTCCCATCCCGCCCTGCCGTTCGGGGGCGTCAAACGGTCCGGCTACGGACGCGAGCTGTCCGGGCACGGAATCCGGGAGTTCTGCAACGTCACCACGCTGTGGCACGGCAAGGACGAGGAGGCGTAGAGCATGCTGCGCATCGGATACACGATGATGACCGAGCAGGCCGGGCCGCGTGAGCTCATCGGCCATGTGGCCGGCGCCGAGGCGACCGGTTTCGACTTCTCCGTCATCTCCGACCACTACTTCCCCTGGCTCGGCTCCCAGGGCCACGCGCCGTACGCCTGGAGCGTCCTCGGCGCAGCCGCCCAGGCCACCTCGACCATCCCGCTCATGACGTACGTGACCTGCCCGACGACCCGGTACCACCCCGCCGTCGTGGCCCAGAAGGCCGCCACCGTCCAGTTGCTGTCCGAAGGTCGTTTCCGCCTCGGCCTCGGCTCCGGCGAGAACCTCAACGAGCACGTGGTGGGCGGCGGCTGGCCCAGCGCGCACGAGCGCCTGGAGAAGCTGGAGGAGGCCACGGACATCATCCGCAGGCTCCTCGACGGCGAGCACGTCACCCACCACGGGCCCCACTTCGACGTCGTCGACGCCAAACTGTGGGACGTGCCCGAACAGCCCGTGCCCATCGGCATCGCCGTCTCCGGCGACAGCTCCTGCGAGATCGCCGGGAACAATGCCGACCTGGTGATCGCCACCGAGCCGAAGAAGGAACTGCTCGACGCCTTCGACCGCTACGGCGGCGCCGGCAAACCCCGCATCGGCCAGCTCCCGGTCTGCTACGACACCGACCGGGACGCGGCCGTGGCCCGCGCCCACGACCAGTTCCGCTGGGCGCTCAGCGGCTGGCGGGTCAACGCCGAACTGCCCGGGCCGAAGTCCTTCGAGCAGGCCACCGCACTCGTCACCCCCGAGGACGTCGCCGGACAGATCCCCTGCGGCGACGACGTGGACGCCTTCGTCGACGCCGTACGCCCGTACGCGGAGGCCGGATTCACCGAGGTCGCCCTCGTCCAGATCGGCGGGGACCGGCAGGGTCCGTTCCTCGACTGGGCCGGGAAGAAGCTGCTGCCGGCGCTCCGCGAGCTCTGACCTCCGCGCGTCGGCGCGCGCACTGCCCGCGTCCTGCTCGGGCCGCAGGTGACACCGGCGCTCACAACCCCCTGCCGAGTGGGCTTACGTCGGGTAAATTCCCTCTGTGCACGGCGAGTTGATCTCATGATGCGCAGCTGGCAGGGGGAAGGCGGGGGAGCGCCATGGGCGGGAGACTGTACGGTCAGCAGGCCCTGCAGGAGGACTTCGTCCCGCGGCTGGTGGGACTGCACCACCAGAACGCCTACCAGGTCCCCTTCGCCTATCCCAAAGGCGCCCCCGTGGTGCGGATCGTCGGCGGACGCGGCACCGGCAAGACCGCGCTGCTCGGGGCCGTCCATGACGCGTACAACGGCCGGGTGCCGCTCGCGCGGGTCGACCTCGGAGCCCCCGGATTCGGCGAGCCGGGTGTCGCCGAGCTCAGCGACGAGGAGGTCCCCAACGCCTCCCACATCACCCACCTGCTGTATCTCCTCGCCTACAAACTCGGCCTCGACGTCCGGCACTTCGGCCGGCCCATGGGCTTCCCCAGGCTGTCGCTCGGTCTCCTCGTCGTCACCGCCTGGCGCCCCCTGAACAGCGACGAGACCGATGTGCGGCCCCCCGACCTGCGGCGGGCCGAGGCCGACCTGCGCACCTTCATCACCGCCGAGGACCCCGACGTACGCCGCCGCAGGGAAAGCCTCGGCCGCTGGTTCGACGTCGTCACCGACAACCTCCCGCAGGTCCTGTCCGTCGTCCCCGGCCTCGACTCCATCGCCGGAATCGTCCTCGACACCGCACGCCAGCAGCTCGTCAAGAGCGAACCGGACAAGGGCGCGCTCGCCTGGTGGGGCGGCCGGCTGCACGGCTCCCAGGGCTACCAGGGCGACTCCCTGCAACGGCTGTTCCAGTTCGTCCGCGGGTTCCGCAGGCTGGACGACCGCCGGCGCACCGCCGAGCAGCACCTCGTCGCCGCCCTCCTCGACGACGTCGACGCCAACTACGGCAGACTGCGCCGGCTCAACAAGAAGCCCCGGCCGCTGCTGCTCCTCGACAACGCCCACTCCGACGTCGGACGCACCTTCCTCGACCTGCTCGACGCAGGCTACGACACCCCCGGCAAGGACCCGACGCGGCCCGTCACCCTCGCCACCGTCCTCGGCAGGGGCGAGCGGCATCCGCCGCTCGGCGAGGTCGGCGGCGACGCCGTCCCGCAGGACCGGCCCCTCGTCCTCGGCATCCCCGCCATCGAACCCGCCCACATCGCCGAGATGCTCAGCCGCGTCGACTACCCCGACCACCTGCCCCGCGTCGTCGCCCGCTACAGCGGGGGGCGCGCTGCCGCCGCCCGGATCCTCGCGGACACGGCCGTCCGCCGCGTCCAGGAGGCGGGCACACTGCGCAGCCGGGAACTGCTCGACGACGCCGCACCCGCACTCCTCGCCAAACTGCTGCCCGACCCCGTGCTGCGGGACCGTCTGGTGCTGCTGTCCGCCGCGGCCGACGCGGGCACCCGGCGCGGACTGTGGACCTTCGCCCACCCCGAGGACCACTCCGACGACCTGGTCGCCGCCCGTGTCCGCGAGGCCGACGACTACCGCACCCGGTCCTGCCTCGACGGCGACCGCGCCCTCGACCTGCTGCTGCGGCACCGGCTGGCCGCCACCACCACCCACGAGCGCTGGCGCGACACCCAGCTGCGCCTGCGCTCCCTGTGCGACCCGCGCGGCGACACCTACCTGCACCACACCCTCGCACTCGGCCGCGTGGACGAGGTCGTGTGCGTGCTGCACCACCGGTTCACCGTCACCCGGCCCGCCGAATGGCTCGCCGCGCTCAACCTGATCTGCGCCGCCCCCCACCCCCGCGAGGGCTACGAGCCCCCGGCCGGGAGCCCCGCCCTGTCGTGCACGGCCTGCGGCAGCGACGTCCCCGGCCCGCACCACGAGGCCGTCGCCTCGCTGGTGCCCCTGCTGTGGCGGCTGTCCGACCCGCTCACCCTCGCTCCCCGCGAGGACGAGCTGACCACCGTCCGCATCGCGCTGGAGACGCTGTACGGCAACAAGGCCGCGCACGCCCCCTACCGCGAGGCGTCCGCCGCCTGGCCGGCCCGTCTGAGAGCCGGAACTCAGGCCCCCGACCTGCCCGTCCAGGAAGGTGCCGCGTCATGACGTCGTTCATCGGAAGACTCCCCGGCGGACCGCTCACCAAGGCGGCCGCCCTCGTCGTCGCCCTCGCCGTCCTCGGCGCCGCCGTGTGGGCCGGCATCGCCGTCTTCGGACCCGACCCGTCCTGCGGCAAGGGCATCGAGAAACGCGGCCCCGAGGGCGCCGGGGAATGCACGGGCGTCACCGACGGCAGCTACGTCTTCGCCGCCAACCTCAAGGAGGTCAGCGCACGCATCAAGGCGGAGAACGACCGGATCGCGGACGAACCGCACGTCTCCGTCGCCGTGATGCTGCCCATGGCGCCCAGCCAGGGCTTCGAGCAGGAGAAGACCCTGCACGAGGTGCAGGGCGCCTACCTCGCCCAGTACCGCGCCAACCACGAGTCCAACAGCAAGAAGCCCGCGATCCGGCTCCTGCTCGCCAACCCGGGCCGCAGTCACACCCACTGGAGGCCCGTCGCCGAACAGCTCGGCGAGATGTCCGAGTCGACGACCGACAACCTCCGCGCCGTGATCGGCTTCGACGTCTCCACCGCCACCACCCAGGCGGCCATCGGCTACCTCACCCGGGAGCGCGGCATCCCCGTCGTCGGCGGCCCCATCACCGCCGACGACTCCGGCAACAGTCCCGAACGGCCCGACGCCTACCCCGGCCTCGCCCGGGTCGTGCCCACCACCACCGACCAGGCCAAGGCCCTGTCCCACTTCAACAAGGACATCGACCCCGAGCACACCCTGGTGGTCGAGGACGTCCGCACCGGCGACAACTACGTCGACGCACTCAAGCGGGCCTTCGCCGAACGCACCCTCGGATCGCCGCGCGCACCCGAGCAGTACCGCGCACCCGACGAGTTCCACGAGGAAGGCACCACAGCCAACGCCTTCGACCAGATGGTCGACACCATCTGCACCTCGGCCGCCAAGGTCATCTACTTCGCCGGACGCCCCGTCCAGCTGCGGCAGTTCGTCAACGAACTCGGCAACCGCGGCTGCACCGAGAAGAAGTACACCGTCATCACCGGATCCGGCGCCTCCACGCTCTCCTCGGACAAGCTCCTCGACTGGGACGCCTTCCGCAAGGGCGTGACCCTCCAGTACGCGGCCGTCGCCCACCCTGACGCCTGGACCGGCCCACAGACGCCCGCCACCGGCGGCTCCGCGGCCGCCTACCGCACCCTCGCCGAGCTCGCGCGCAGCAAGGAGGTCGGCGACATCGGCGCGGTGGAGCTCACCGACTCACGGACCATCACCTTCTACGACGCGGGACTCACCGCCGTCACCGCCATCCGGATGCGCGACGACGGCGACCCCGTCATCCCCGCCCTCAGCCGCATCAGCGACTCCTGGCTGCGGCTGCACGGCATGGGCAAGGTGGACGGCGCTAGCGGCTGGATCTGCCTGGACAACTACGGCAACCCCTACAACAAGGCGGTCTCCGTCGTGGAACTCGCAGCCGACGCCCCCGGCCGCATCCGCTTCGTCGGACTCGCCTGGCCCACCGGCAGGCCCACTCCCGCGGACTGCACCGCGAGCCGTACCTGACACACGACGGCGGCCGCACACCCCCGGGTGTGCGGCCGCCGTCACGCTCACGTCAGACGTTGGGCACCTTCAGCTTGTCCCAGCTCGTCCTGCCCGGGATGCCGTCCGCGTCGCTCCCCGAGTAGCCGAGCTTGCGCTGCCAGGCCGCGTACGACGCGCGGTCGGCCTCGGTCCACTCCGGACCCGGGCCCACCTCGTAGCGGCCGCAGCCCTCGGCGACCAGCCGCTTGCCCATCGCCGTGATGACCGGGCTGCGCCGGCCCGCCTGGAAGAACGCCGCGCCCGGGAACGGCTCGTAGCGCGGAGCCGGCGGCGGCGTCGCCGGTCCGTCCGGAGCGCCGCCCAGCCGCTCCCTTATCCGGCTGCGCATCGAGTCCATCGTGAACCCGCGCGGATCGACCTTCCCCGGCTGCCACTCCTTGTGCCCGATCACCGAGCGGTGCGACCAGCCGTGCGCCCGGCAGATCGCCGCGGCCGCCTTCTCGACGGCCTCCAGCTGCGCCGCGGGCCAAGGGTCCTTGCCGTCCCCGAGGTTGATGCACTCGAAACCGTAGAAGTGCCGGTTGCCGTCGGTGTTGGCCTCGTTGTCGGCGGGCAGTGACGCCGACTCGTTGACGACCGCGCGCAGGACGTCGTCGTCGCCCAGCCCGGCATGGTTGGCGCGGCCGTTGCCGACGAGGTAGACCGTGCCGTCCTTCGCGATGACACCGTGGCACAGCGGTCCGGGCAGACTGGAGTGGCCGTTGTAGCACAGCTCGACGGAGCTCTCGGTGCCCTTCGTCACGGTGTGATGGATCATCACGCCGTTCACCGGGCCCCACGGACCCTTGTGATTGCGGTTGTGCGTGCGCCAGCTGCGATGCTCGACCACGCGCAGTCCCTCGTTGCGAAGGGCCTTCAGCAGTCTGTCGGCCGACAGGGGTGTCGCCATGGTGGTGCTCCTTCCCGGGAGTCCGTCAGTTCTCCGGCCGTCCCTGATCGATTTGCCCGGTCTCCGCGTCCGCCGAACCGCCTTGCGCGGCACGCTCCGCCGCCACGGCCTCCTCCTCCGCGCTCGCCTCGGCCGCCAGCGTCTTTGCGTCGGCCGCGGGGATCGGCGCCGCCAAGGAGCCGAAGGACTGCCGCAGATCGGCAACCGACCCCTCACCGAGCACCCACGCCAGCGGCGCGTAGTGCACCTCGACACCCTGCGGCGAGCGCAGCAGCGGACGCCGCGCGCTGTCCGTCGGCCACTCCACGTCGCCCGTCGCCGTACGCGCCGCCACGGTCCAGAAATCCCCGGACCGGTAGGCACGTCCGGGCTCGAAGTACACGAACACCCCGTCCTCCAGGGGCAGCCACACACCCTCCTCGATGCGCAGCGCCCCGCCGCGCGCCTTCGACGCGCCGCCCTTGCCCCGGCCCGAGGGCGGCCGGTGGTCCCAGCGCCGCAGATACGGGTTCAGCTCGGGACGCCGGCCCACCGAGGGGTGCGGCTCGTCCGACAGCCTCACCCGGCGGCCGGGCAGGTCCAGTTCCTCGACCCGCAGCAGCGGTTGCGGCTCGCGGCGGCTGGTGTACGCGGTGTCGGTGAACTCGACCCAGTCACCGACGTTCAAGTCGAGCTTGTCGTCGCCGCCGAGGGACGCCAACTCCACCCAGGTCCCGTCGAGTTCGTCGACCGGGAAGGTCACCGACCCGTTCTCCCTCGACCACTTGAACGTCGCGTCCTTCGCCGCCCCGCCCTCGTGGATCTCCACCCGGTACAGCTGGTTCTCCGGTCCGCGGTAGCGGGCGTCGGGCGGTACCGGGCACGGGTCCTCGTCCGCGCGGTCCGGACGCTCGCTGCGCGCCGCCATCCGTGCCGTCGGAGCCTGCGCCGCGGCCCACTTGTCGAACGCGGCCCGCACCTGGTCCTTCGTCGCCCCGTCCGCCAGCTCCAGCTCCGAGCCCGGCACCGGAACCACCTGCCAGACCACCTTCACCCGCGCCGCGGTGTCCGGCATGGCCGAGCCGAGCGCGACCTCCCGCAGCAGCGGGTCCTCGGCGGCGGTCACGACCCGCTCCCACACCTTCAGCGCCGCCAGGTACGGGAACTGGGTCGGCAGCCGGTCACCGGGCCGCTCCGGGTCCCGGTAGCCGTCCGGCTGGTCCCAGTACGTCCAGGTCGCCGGCGGCGCGGGACTGTCGGCGGCCTCGCCGTCCGCGGCCGGCTCCGTGACCGGGACGCCCGGGGCGGGACGCGTCGCGTCGAGGAGGATGCCGTCCACGTAGTAGCGGCCGCCGCCGATCGCCAGATCGTCCAGCTCCCGGCTGCCGCCCAGGAACTGCACCGCGAAACCGGTCGCGCCCTGCGGGCCGCCGTGCTGCCCGATCAGGTCGCGGGCGACGGTCCGGGCCCGGTGCAGCTGGATCGCCGTCTGCTCGTTGGAGTCCGCGTCCAGCTGGACCCGGCCCTGCTGGGCGATCACCGCCGAGTAGTGCCTCTCCGGCCGGAAGGTGACGCGGGAGATGTCTGCGTGCATGAGTTGGGGTCCCCCTCGGGAAGTTCAGGCAGTCGTGAAAGTCGTGTCAGGTGACGGGGATGATCCCGGCGTCCGTACCGGCCGGGGTGTACTCGGCGAGCCGGGCCCGCAGGCTGTCCTCGCGCTGCGGTTCGTACAGGTCGTGGAAGACGCCCATCTCGGAGCCGTCGTCGGCGCCGCGCCGGATCTCCGGCGGGCACACGCCGGCGAGCCGGCCGTAGGCGGGCGTGCCGTACCGCTCGCTCTCGAAGAGAGGACGGACCGGCTCACCGCCCGCGAGGTCGGGCCGGCAGCGGTGCCGGCGCGGGGTGCGGGAGCCCGGCGGCACGTACGAGTACCGCAGGCAGCCGATGCCGCGCCGGGCGACGCGCATCCGCCCGGTGAAGACGCTGTTCTCGCCGATCTCCACGGCATGCGTGTGCACTTCCCCGATCACCGTGGTGCGGTGGGCGTGCAGCACCGCGTGCGCGAGCCGGCAGTCGGGAGCGGACAGCGCCTCGCGGTCGTGGCCGGTGGCGTCCAGGATGCTGTCCCGGATGTGGAGCGGCAGCGGCTCGTGGTTCACCTCGTCCCCGATGACCTCGATCGTGCCCAGAACGCTGTGCTCGATCTGCACGCACGCCGTCGTCCGCTCCAGCACCAGGCTCGGCTCCTCGGGGGAGTGCGGGTCGCACTCGGGCTCCAGCGACCATCCCGGCACCAGCGTGCAGTGCCGCAGCACCACCGCGCCCACCGGACCGCTCACATGCAGGCCGCGGCCGGTGACCAGCAGACCGTCCAGCACGATGCGCGGCGCCTCGCCCCCGCAGTCCTCCTCCCGCGCCCGGATGTTGAGCGCGTCGGGGCGGTTGCTGTACCAGTCGAGGAGGCGGATCACCGGGCGGCAGCCCTCCGCCGCCCGCAGCTCCAGCCGGTCGCCGCGCTCCAGGTCGAAGTCCAGCTGCTCCTGGTAGGCGCCGCTGTGCGTGATCTCGATGACGCCCTCGGGCCCGCACCGGCCCGCCCTGCGGTCCTCGCGCCACTCCTCGTACGCGTCCATGATCTTCTGATGGCCGCCGCCGGGGCCGACCCGGTAGACCTTCGCCGCCGGCGAGGTGTCGCGCTCCCGGGGGTACTCGCCGCCGCCGATGTCGTCGCCGAACGCGTAGTGGTACGTCACCCACACGCCCTGCCGCGGCGCCGAACGCGACCCGAACGCGATCCGTCCCAGCACCGGGTCGACCGCCACCTGGCCGCGCCGCGGCCGGTAGCGCCACTGGGACAGGTCCGCGACCACGATGTCCGACATCGGCACCGGCTCGTCCTGGCCGTCCCGCCAGATCGTGAAGCTCTTGCCCGGCCCGTAGTAGTCCGCGAGCCGGTCGGCGAGCTGGCGGCGCCGGATGTACGCGGGCACGTTGTCGATCGTGGCGATGTGCGTCGCCGACGGCTCAGGCACCGGATTCGTCACCAGCGGGGCGTCGTTGCCGAGGATCGAGAACGTGTAGAGACTGCGCGCACGGTCGATGCAGTACGCCGGGGCCCGGTTGAGGTGATACGGCTTCAGCCGCCACACGAACAGGCCCACTCCCGCGGGCGTGTACCCGCCCGTGCGTCGTGCGGAGCCCGCCCTGCGCACGTCCACCGACCGTGCGGTGTTCCCGAACGGGCCGCCCGCCAGATCCAGTTCGGCGCCCTCCCGTACGTCGGCGAGCCGGCCGCGCCCGGCCCGGCGCACATCGGCGGCCGCCGGCCCAGACCCGTACAGCTTCACCGGCTGGTGGTGGGAGACGAGCCGCGAGAACTCCACGGCCCTCGCCGGCCATCCCCCGATCTCCTGCGCCAGCTCCTCCAGCAGGTGCAGTGTGCCCTTGCGGCGCCGGTTGGCGACCGTGGCCGCCACGTCCCGGCGCGGCGCGAGGGCCTCGGCGAGAGCGCCGCGAGAGGCGTCCCGGCCCGCGTCGCCGAGCCCGTCGGTGCGCACCCTCTCGTAACCGGGGAGCGGCCTGTAACCCACCAGGTCGCCGATGTACGGCAGCACCCAGGGCGCGGCCGTCTCCACGAACAGGTCCTCGTAGCCCTGCTCCACCCGGTCGCGCACCAGGTCGGCCTGCTCGGCGATCACCGCGAGCAGCGCCCGCAGGGGTTCCCCGGCCTCGGCGTCCCGGAGCCGGTGCCACTGGGGGAGCAGCTCCGCGAGCCCGTCCGGTTCCCTGCTCATGCGGCGCTCCTTTCATACGTGTTCATGCGGTGACCTCCGTGAGAATGAGCGTGTCCGCCACGTGGGGGGACAGCAGGACGAGCTGGGCCGGGCGGACGCCGCGGAAGACGCACACGGCGCGCCCCTTCGCCAGCCGCCGGGTGTCGGTGACGTCCGGGTTGAGGCGCAGCAGTTCGGACAGCGGGATCCCGTACCGGGCCGCCACCCCGGTCAGCGTCTCGCCCTCGTCGGCGGTGACCGTGTGCACGTCCTCGTCGTACGCGGCGAGCCGTGCCGGGACCGTCGGCCGCACCTCGGTGAGCCCCTCGGCGAGGCGGGTCAGGCCGTCGGGCGTGAGCGACGCCGGGACCCCGCCGAAGACGTCCACGTCGACGAAGTCGACGCCGGGCACCCGGTGCGCCGTCGCCAGCACGTCGGACAGCTGGGCGGGACTGCCCAGTTCGCGCCGACCGGGTCCGAACTCCCGTAGCAGCGCCTGCCGCAGCCTCGGCTCCACCACCCGCCAGCTGTGGTCCGGCGCGACCTTCACCTTCGCCGCGATCAGCAGGAGCACCAGCTCCCGCACGTCCACCCGCACAGGCAGCCGCGAGTCGCCGTACTCGGCCAGCGAGGAGCGCAGGGCGCGCAGCACGTCGGAGTCCCCGGCGACCGGGATGTCGTCCACCCCGGCGACCGTCACGTGCAGCACCTGCCGACGGCCGTCGAAGACCTCCCGTGCCACCGCCCGGCCGATCCCGGCCCGCGACCGTGCGAAGTCCTCGTAGTCCGCGACCGACACGAGCCGGTCGAGCGCGGACACCGCGAGCGGCACCGTGCGGCGGGTCAGCGAAGGCCCGTCCGCGTCCGCGCCGCCCGTGGCGGGCTGCGGATTGGTGACCCCTGTGACGCCCAGCGGCCGCGTGACGGCCTGGGTGATGCGGTTCGCCCTGACGTTGGCCGCACGGCCGGTGCCGAAGCGGTAGCGGGCGCGGACGTTCTCGCTGCCGCTGGGCAGGCGCGCCCCGTGCACCCCGTCGCCGAACGTCACCGTCGTACGGCCGTCGGCCGTCGTGCCCGTGACGTACACTCTCTCGGTCGGGCCGCGCCCGGCGAGACTGTCCACCTCGTGCCACAGCAGCCCGTCGACACGGACCTCCAGCACGGGCGTCGCCCCCAGAGGGGTGTCGGCGGGCAGCCATGTCAGGGGCGACTGCCACAGGGCGAACGTCTGGTTCGGCCGGTTCGCGTCCCCGCTGCCGATCGGCTCGTCACGGCTCTCGCCGTGCGTCGCCGGCACCACGTTGCCCAGCACGCGCACCGTGTCACGGCGGTAGCGGTAGGCCAGCTTCGACGTCAGCGACAGCCGGGTGTGCACATGATCGCCCGGCAGGCGCCGATCGACGACCTGCTCCACATCCGCGATCACCACCAGTTCCGTGCCCATGACCCCTGACGCCGCCGGGGACTGCGGCAGCACGTCCGTCCGTTCCCCGGAGACCACCAGGTGGCGACCCGGACGCAACCCGTCGTACAGCTCCGCGAGTTCGATCTCGTCGCCGTGCACGTCCTCGCCGAGCGGCTCACCCGCGAGCCGCAGGGTCTGACCGCCCGCGTGCACCGTGGTGTCGCGGATGTTGGACAACAGCACGTCGTGCTCGTCGAGCCACGGGTCGGCCAGCGTCAGCTCCGTGCCCCGGCCGGTGATGCCGTAGTTGGTGTAGACGGCCGTGCGCACGGCCGTCACCCGAGTGGTGACGAAGCCCAGCCGCGCGTCGCCGGGGATCCCGTCCGGCCCTTCCGCGCCCTTGCGGGGACGCTCGATCGCCACCCAGCTGCCGACCGTCACCGAGTCCTGCACCGAGTCCAGCGGCAGCACATGACGGTTCGCCGGCTCCGGCACCGTCGCGATACCGACCACGACGTTCGCCGGCTCGCTGCCCACCGTGTAGCTCACGGTCAGCTCCATGCCCCCGTGCCGGACCTGGCGGCGCTCGCCCGGGGCGAGCCGCCAGTTCACCGGCTCGCCGTTCTGCACGGCCACGTGCACGCGGCCGTCCTCACCGGGACGGGACACGAACAGCGTCCGCTCCGGCAGGCCGTCCGACAGCTGTGCCGTCACGCCCGGCTCCTGGGAGTCCGCGGGCCGCCTGCTCAGCCAGCTCAGGTCGTGGTCCTGGCCCGACCGCGTGCGCAGCGTGATCCTGCCGGGCCCCAGCTCGAACGACTTGTCCGCCGGCAGGTTCTCGGCCACCTGGACCGACGAGCCCGTCTCGGTGTGCTGGAACTCGGCACGCTGCGGCACCCGCCCCGACGGGTCGTACACGATCCGCATCGTCGTCAGCGCCGCGCCCGTCAGAGGCCAGTCTGCCTGCCGGACCACCCGGCCGCGCTCGTCCTGCACCGGCCGCAGGGGAGCCGTCGCACCGAACGGCGCCGCCGTCACCCGCATCGCCTGCAGCTCGGTCAGCAGAGCGGGTGCGGTCGGGGCGGACCGCCGCCACGCCGCGTACATCCCGTCGGCCACCCGGGGGTCGAGCGCGGACAGCAACTGCGCGCCCAGCTCCGAACCCGCCGCCGGAAGCCGGTCCTGGGGCAGCGCCCGGGCGCCCGCGCCCGGCCGCACGTCACGGGTCCGCAGCGCGGGCAGCACCGCGCCCAGCGCCCGCAGGGCCGCGGCGCCGCCGGACACCTGCTCCTCCGGCCGGGGCGCCGGCCGGGACGGCTCCAGATCGGCCGCCCGCTCGCGCAGATCGCCGACCACGGCCTCCAACTGCTCGAACCAGGCCGCCACGTCCTCGTACGCGGCGGCCACCGCCTGCGCCTCGGCGAGCCGTTCGTGCGGACCGGCGAGCAGGGACGCGAACGCGGCGGGCGTGGTGACGGTGTCGAGGCCCGCCCGCAGCGGGGCGAGCACCTGCGCGTCGAACTCCTCGATGTACCGGCTGACGGGACGCGGATTGGGGTTGTCCGGGGCGGGCTCGCCGTCCTCGGTCGCCCGGTCGTCCTCCGTGATCCACCGGCGCAGCTCGTCCACCAGCTCGCCGAGCGTGGGCGGCGCGGACCGCGGCAGCGCGACCGCGGTCACGTCGTCGTCGCGGTCCACCCGGGTCCGCGCGACCGGCAGCAGCAGCCGCTGCCCCGCCGGCCCGCCCTCCTCCCCGGCGAACACGAACAGCAGCCGGTCACCCGTGCTCAGCCCCGTGGACGTACCCGCGACGAAGATCTCCGACCGCCGCCCGAGATCGTCGGGCGTGAGCAGCGAGGGCCTGCGCCGGCGCACCGCCAGCTCGTTCCACGCCGCCCGCGCCACCATGTCCTCGCTCGTCTCGAACACCTGCGACTGCTCGTTGGAGGAGGTGGGCACGCTGTTGCTCCGCGCACCCCGCGGTATCAGCACGGACAGATCCGGCTCCCGCGGATCCCGGTCCAGGGTGTACGCGAGATGCGTGTCCGCCGCGATGCCCGGCCGCGGCCGGTGCCCCACCAGCCTGCCCAGCAGCGCCAGCGAGCGGTGCTCGTTCGCGGTGCGCAGATACGCCTCGTCCGCGATCCGCTCCGCATGGAAGGTCAGCAGGTCACCGACCACCGCCCACGCGTCCAGGAGTCCGATCGCCGGATCGTCCGGCGTACGGACCGTCAGCCCGCGCAGCGCCGGATAGGCGGGCGAGGCCAGCCGGTCCAGCATGGCCGCCAGGAACGAGCCGTACTCGCCCACGCGGTAGTCCAGCGCGTCCCGGCCCGGAGGGTTGTACAGGGCCCGCGGGGCGCGGCGCTCGTCGTGCCCGCCGCAGCCGCAGCCGCACGTGCCGCTCATCGCGCACCTCCGCCGATCTCGATGGACAGCAGCCCGTTCTCGGGCCGGTCGGGGTCGTTGTCGCAACGCGCGATCTCCAGCGGGCCGAGCCGCAGCACGCCTGCCTCCAGTGCCGTGTCGTCCGTCTCCTGCGCGGGCCCGGCGTCGAAGAGCCGGGCCAGCCTGGTCACCCGCACGCTCTCCACGCCCCGCACGGCCGCCGCCGCGGCCACCAGGCGGCTCAGCCGCACCGGTTCGCCGAACGACAGCGCGTCGGGGTGGAAGAAGCCGAGCCGTCCGCCGGGCAGCCGCCGGCTGCCCAGCAGCCGGTGCAGCTCGGCGAGGATCTGCCCGTGCTGGTGGCCGGGAGCCGCGCACACCCACAGCGCGATGTCCAGCGGCACCCTGCGCGCCGGGCCGACCACGAGGTCGTGCCCGATGCGCCGGTACGCCTCCAGCCCGTACGCCACCGAGTCGAGCAGCCGCTGCGACGGCTCACCCGCGCCCAGGGCGTCCACGGCCACATGGGCCTCCTGCACACTTCCCGTCCAGCGGATCTCCGCCGCCGCCCGCTGCACACCCGGCAGCGCCGACGCCAGCGCGGCGTAGTCGTCGGCGGTCACCGCGCGCAGCCGCGAACGCCGAAGATCCAGCGGCGCGAGCTGACGCACCTGCTCCAGCGGCTCCGGCTCGGTGCCTCCCACCGCCGGAAGCGGATTGCGCACCCCCGCCACCGGCATCGCCTCGCCCGCCTCCGCCACGTGCGGATCCCGGCACAGTACGAGGTGGTTGATGGCCTCCGCGCCCACGTTGCCCGCCGTGCCGCCGCCGAGCCGGTAGTGCAGCTCCAGACGGGCGCCCGGCCGCGGCCGCGCCCCGTGCCGCCCGTCGCCGAACCGCAGCGCGATCCGGCCGTCGTCCTCCAGCTCCCCGACGAAGTGCCGGTCCCGCTTCCCGCTCGCCAGCAGGTCACGCCGAGCCGTCCACTCCTCGTCCCGCTCCGCGTCGACCACCCGCACCGCGGGCAGCGCCTGACGCGGGTCCTGGACGAGGGCCGCCGCGGGGCCTCGCAGCTCCGGCTCGTCGGGGTGCAGCCCCGCCGCGTACACCGGACCCCAGGTGTGCGCGACCTCCCAGGCGATCCCGCCGTCGAGAACGGCGCCCGCGCGGGCCCGGGCCGTCAGCACCTCCAGCCGCCGCAGCTTCGGGGCCAGCAGCCGCTCGCTGCGGTGCAGCAGCTCCCGCAGGGCGGGCACCGGCCGGCGGCGCAGCTCCAGCCGTTCGAGCACCTTCAGCCCGAACAGAACCGTCAGCTCGGCGATCTCCGCCTCGGCCAGACCGTCGCGGTCACGGGCGCTGCGCCACAGCTCCACCAGCCGCTGCCGCACCCGCTCCGGGACGGCCGCGAGCCGGGCCGCCTGCCCGCCCGACACGTGCGCCGACAGCGGGAACGGCACCGACTGGACCACGGGGGAGTGGTGCAGCACTGGACGGAACCGCGGGCGGATGCCCGGATACACGACCTGCGCCAGCAGCGTCTCCAGCGCCTCCGCCTGCTCGTACGCGGTGCCCGGCACGACCTTCTCGCGCCGCCGGCCCGCCAGTTCCAGACCCAGACCGGCCCGCCCGGTCGCGTCCTCGCCGACGACCGCGAACAGCTCCCGTATCTGTCCGGCGGTCAGCAGCCCGCCGTGCCGCGTCTGGTCCATGCGCGCACCGATCAGGTCCGCGACGGCGTTGCCCGCGTCCCGGTCCGGGCAGCCGAAGCCGGACGGATCGCACGAGCCGAGGACGGCGGGCTCCGCCGGCACGGTCACCGTCTCCGCCGTGCCCTCGCAGAACGTCAG
The DNA here is from genome assembly GCF_013387495.1 of Streptomyces sp. PKU-EA00015. Lineage (GTDB taxonomy): Bacteria > Actinomycetota > Actinomycetes > Streptomycetales > Streptomycetaceae > Streptomyces. The sequence goes on from NZ_JABZEE010000006.1 coordinate 54,611, forward strand.
GGAACGTCCGTGGTCGACGAGCGCCACGTTGCCGCGCGCCACACTCACGTCGGCCACCGGCTCACAGTCCCTGCCGCCCCGCGTGGACAGGCACACCGGGAACGTGAGCGCGTCCTCCTGCGCCCATGTGACCTCCAGCACCGGCTGGTCGCACAGGGCGTCCACCACCGGGGTGACGGAGGTGAGCCGCACCGCCTGCCGGTGCGACGGGTCGGCGTCACCGGGCGTGCCCGAGACCGGCCCGCGCACCTCCTCGATCAGCAGCAGGTCGCCCGGCGCGAGACACAACTCCCTGACGGAGCACTCCTCGTCGGCCCACGCGTCGCGCAGCGTCGCCGACGTCGCCCCCCTCGGCAGCGAGCACACCTCGCCGCCCCAGGTCCAGAATCCGATGGTGTTGTGCGCCGGGCGCAGCACCAGAGGCTCGGCCGCCACGACCGGCTCGAACACCTCGACCGACCCGCGCTCCCCGAGGACCGCCAGATCCCCGTCGTCGATCACCGTGCCGATCTCGGGCCGGTCCCTCGGGCCGAGCCGCGCGACGTCGACCGCGGCGAACCGGAAGGTGCCCGGCAGCAGGGTCAGTTCGCGCGCCACCTCGACGGTCACGAACGCGCGGGCGTTGCACCCGTCGTGCATCGGATAGTCGATCAGCCGCACATGCCGGCGCACCGACACCCGCCGCCGCGCGGTGTCGAGATACGCCTCCGTCGCGACCGCGTCCTGCTGGTAGCTGATCCGGTCGGCGGTGTGCGCCAGCAGCTCCACCAGCGTGACACCGAGATCGGCCGGGTTGCGCTCCACCCAGTCGGGAGTGGTCAGCGCGAGCCGGTCCAGGATCAGCCGGCGGATCGTGTCGTAGTCGCGCGCCGTGTAGTCGACGACAGGTGCGGCCGGGAAGTCCGGCGGGCAGTCGCCCGGCTCGTCCTTGCAGTCGAACGGGGTGGGGCAGTCCGGCCGGAACGCGAACCGGGCCGAGAAGTACCGCTGGTCGAAACCGGGGAACGGCTCCGTCCCCGGCCGCCCGTAGGGATCGGTGTCCACCACCGACAGCCGGTACCGGCTCGTGTCCCCGGTGCGGTCCAGCGTCACCAGCAGCCGGTCGTCGAGCTCCGGGTCCTCCTCCCGCTCCACGACGACGTCGACGGCCTCGATCCCGGTGACCCGGCGCCCGCCGTCGATGCGGATGTTCTCGGGGCACAGCCCGTGCGGCGCCTTGCCGAGGAACGTGACCGTCAGCGTCAGCCCGTCGTCACCCACCTCCACCGCGTCCACGCCGCCGAGCTGCGCCGCGCGCACCTTCCCACGCCTGCCGTCGCCGCGGCAGACCAGCTCCTCCACGCCGCTCATGCGGGCCCGCTCCCCTCGAACACCTCGTCGCGCAGACTCCCGGTGGCGCGCACCGAATAGCGCAGATACACCCGGACCACGTTCTCCTCGCTCACCACGTCCAGCGACTCCACCTCGATCAGCTCACCCAGCCAGCGCTGCAACGACGCCTGTACCGAAAGCTCCAGAGCGGAGGCCAGTTCGGGGCTGTTCGGGGTGAAGACCAGGTCCAGCAGCCCGCAGCCGAAGTCGGGGCGCATGACCCGCTCCCCGGGGCTGGTGAACAGCAACTGCTCGATCAGATCGCGCACATGCTCGTCGTACGCGGCATGCGCGGTACGCCCCCGCCGGTCGCCGCGGAACGGAAACGCGATGTCACTGCGTACGGCCCTCATCGGCACATCACTCCCTGTCGTCCGGCGGAGACGACCACCGGTCCCTGCGGCACGAGCGCGGCGCCGAAGCACTGCGCGGCCGTGGTGTCCAGGAGCACCGGCGCGCCGTCCACCAGCACACCCCTGGCGTGCGGATCGAAACGGGCGCTGGTGCAGGGCTGCGGCACACCGTCCACGGTGTGGGCGCAGCCGGTCACGGCGAACACGTCCAAGGCGGTGTGGACGGGATGCCCGTCGACGCGCACCGCACCGGCCGCCGACGCGGCGAACACCCGGCCGCCGTGCGGACAGTGCATCGCCGATGCGGCGCTGATGCAGACGCCGGAGTTACCGGAGTGTCCGGACAAGACTTCTCTCCCCGTTGTGTGGTCACTGCCGTGCGTGGTCACTGCTTGCCCGGCACGATCAGCCGGCCGTCGTTGATGTTGACCTCGGCGCCGCTGAGGACGACTGACGCGCCCTGACCGTTGGCGATGGTCACGCCCTTCTCGTCGACCTGGATGTACGCCCCGGTCGCGGCCTGGAGCCGGATCCCGTTGCCCCCCGGCACGTCACCCATCACGAACTTGTGCTTGTCGGAGGTCTGGATCACCACGTTCTGGTGTGCCGGGCCGCCCGTGAGCGCGTCCGGCGGCAGCTCCCCGCGCTCCCCGTACCAGCACCCCGTCCAGATCGGGTAGCTCGGGTCCCCCTGCTCGAACTCCACCCACACGCCCGCTCCTTCGGCGGGCACGACGTACTGCCCCGACCCCCGGCCCGTGAACGGCAGACAGGGCAGTGCCCACGTGGAGGTCTCGCCTCCCAGCACGTCCGGCACGTTGACCGTGACCCGGCCGATCTTCAGCGGGTCGTCGTTGCTCACCACCCGCCCCCGGAACTTGCCGAGGAACCGGTTGTTCCCTCCTGCAGCCATGCGCTGTTTCCCTGATCCCTTCCTGCGGCCGGTCCTACGGCCGGATCCACGGCCGGTCCTGTGGCCGCTGCTACGGCCGGACGGTGCTGCTCCGGGCGATCAGCCCCTCGCGCGAGAGCGTGAAGTTCTGCTGGTACGAGCCGGGCCTGATGTTGTGGGTGACGGACTTGACGTAGTAGTCGCCGTCGTACGTCACCCCGGCGCCGCGCACCCCGACCAGCTCGCGCGGCCGCAGGATGTACCCGTGCCGGTTGACGTCGAGCGACCCGGAACCGGAGATGGCGTCGGCGGACAGCGCGGCCCGCGCCAGCAGCTCGGCCTGCGCCTGTTCGGACTCCTTCTTCGCCGTGCCCGACAGCGTCCGGCGCTTGAGCGCCGGCGTCGCCCGCCGCCCCAGCGGCGGGCGCAGCGGCCCGATGTCCGGCTGCGGCAGCAGCACCGAGTCGCGGGTCGCCGGGTTCTGCACGCGGGCCTGCGGCTCCTCCCGCGCGGTCCCGTCATACGCGAACGTCAGCTGGTCCACGGTCGAGTTGACGTCCATGTTGACGTTCAGCGCGTGCTGACGGTCCCCGATCCGGATCTCCGGACCCCACACGGCGGTCGAGCGACCGGGCCGCGGGCCCGGCTCCAGGAAGAAGACGAAGCCGTTGGCCCGCGCCAACTCGTTGACGTAGGCGAGGTCCGTCCCCGTCTGGCACTCGACCCGCAGCTGCTCCCGCGGCGGCTGCTCGATCTTCTCCTGGAACACGCGCGGTTCGATGCCGTAGTCCGCGTACTTGGCGAGGATGCGGCCCACCCGCTGGGAGGGGCGCAGATTCGGGTAGCGGTCGGTGCGCTCCTCGAGATCCATCAGGATCGTCAGGTCCTCACCGGTGACGGTGAGCGTCGAATGCCCCGGCTCGTTGCTCGCGCCGACCTCCTGCCGTACGACCAGGCCGTCCAGCAGCACCTGGGCGGTCCCCTTCACGCTGACCGAGAGGATCACCCTGGTCTTCGGATCGAAGAACCCCTCGGGCAGCAACCGCCGCGACAGCGCGCCCCGCTTGGTGAGGTCGAACGCCAGCTGGAAGCCGCTGCGTTCGCCGGCGGTCGCCGTGATCTGCGCCGACAGCAGCGCCTCCATGACCTCCGGCGGAACGGGCCGGGTCAGGCGCGGCCCCGTCTCGAGGGTGATGTGGATGGGCCCCTGCCCGACGGGCTGCTCAGACATACCGGTCTCCCGGCGCCGGGAACCCGCCGGCGTGCGGAACCCGGATCGTCCGGCCCGCCTCGGCGGTCAGCTCGGCCGGGTCCAGCACGGGGTTGGCGTCCGCGATCTGCCACCACTGGCCCGGGTCGCCGATGTACCGCTGGGCGAGCAGATCGGGACGGTCGCCGCTGCTGACGGTGTGCGGCGCGGACTCGTCGCCCGTGGGGTCAAGGGGGGGCAGCAACCGCCGCTTGGTGTACCGCACTTCGGTACCGTCCTCCGCGCGGTGCACCCCGATCTCCGCGTCGTGGTACCGGCTCGACCGGGGGTAGGGGTGGGCGCCGGGTATGGCGTCCAGGGCGTTCTCGTACGGCTCGATGTCTGCCATGTCCTTCAGCTCCTCCCCATGACGCCGCCGCGCCCGCCGATCCCGAGTGCGGCGAGCCCGCCGCCGCTGCGCGCGGCCCGGGCGAGCCGCTCCTTCTGCGCGAGATGCGCCATGTACAGATCGGCCCCGCGGTGCCCAGCCGGGAGGTCACTGACGCTCAGCACCTTCATGCCGATGCTCAGCGCGGCCCGGATCGGATTGAGGTTCACGTCGAACGCGGACTCGTTGACGGACAGTTCGGTGAGCCGCACGGGTATGACGCGCTTGCTCCCCCAGGTGAAGAGCGTGAGCGGCATCTCGATCGGACTGATCTCGATGGTGCCCTTCTTGGTCAGCCGGGAGGCCTCCCGCAGCTGCGCGGTGGTCGGATGCACGAGCATCTCGAGGGTCGCGAGCTCGGGATGGATCCCGTCGGGAGCGGCGACCTCGAACTGATCGGTGGCGTCGATCTCGGCGGTGAACTTCCAGGTCTCCTGTGCCGGCCCCTTGAGCCGCAATGCCTCGTTCCGGTCCCCGGACCCGCTGCCCCCGCCCCCGGCATCACCGGTCCCTCCGGCGGCCTGTGGCGAGAGACTTCGCTCCAGGGTGTCGGGGTTGAACTGCAGGACGATGATGCGCTGGGGCGTGCCGCGGTCGGGGTCGACGACGACGATGCCGGAGCGGATGGGCTTGGGGATGTCGGGGTAGCGGGTCACAGGTGCTCCTGGGGCCGTGCTGCGGGATGTGGGTGGTGTGGAGGTCTCGCCTCAGTCCGTGGCGGACAGCCCGTCCAGGAGGATCTGCGCGTTCTCGCGCACATGCTCCTCAGGGTCGCTGTCCCGCAGTTCCCGGACGAGATCGACGAGGCCCGGATGCGGGAAGTATCCAGTTGCGATGATCACCGCCTGGCGGACTCCGGCATCGGGATCACGTGTGACGTTCCGGAATTCACCGGTGATCCGCTCCGCGTCTGCTTCGTCGGCTGCGAGTGCGGCGGCGTACACGCACCTCAGCTTCTCGTCCCTGTCGTCCGCCTCGTGCAGTCCGCTCAGCGCTTCTTGTACCGACCAGAGTTCACAGTCCTCATGGATTTCCTGCGCAACCTCCTCGGCACCGGATCCGCGCAGGGTGAAATATCGTGTACCGATAGGCTGGTCATCCACCTGGTGAATTTCCGTTTTCCGGTCCAAGGTGACCCAGACATCGACGTACGCACCGGCCTCAGGGATCCGTGATTTCTGCAGAACCCAGCCGCGTTGCATGGAAACGAAGTCGACATCATCGGACGTGAAGCTGGGCTTGATCACCAGTCGCTCGGTGAAGTCTGTCATTTGCAGGCGCCTTTCCTCGTCAGAGTCCGTAGAACTGTAGCAGAAACTTCTTGATGAGTTCGCGTCCCTTTTTCAGGGCGCCGGGTTTATCATCTCCGATGATTCCCTCGCCCTTGGTCTTGGCCAGAACCCATTTTTCCGCCAGGGCTTCTTCGCGATACTTCAATTCCTCGCGCTCGGCCTTTGAGCCACTGAGGCCGGTGGTCTGCTGCTGGACCTCCTCTTCCTCGAGTCCCCGTGCTGACCTTGCCGCGCCGAGCATGGACATGGGGAACCAGCCGCGATCGCCGAGCCTCTGACCCTCGTGTGCGGCGAATGCGTCGTGTGGGGTCAGGCCGCCTCGTTCTGCGCCGAAGCTGAGCAGGTCGGTAGTCATCGCGGCGTAGCCGAGATTGGTCGTGTTCCTGTGGGATTCCCGTACGAACATCAGCCAGTGGGCATTTCGCACCAGTTCTGCCTGCTCCGGCGTGAAGCCCTCCGGTGCCCTCCCTTCGAGAACGTATGTGCGTAATCCGAGCGCGAAACGCGGTCCGGTGAGGCCAACGCTCTTGAGACTCTCCTCCGGCTTCCGGCCGCCGGGATTCTTGAGGGCTTCCTCGTCACCTTCCGGTAGGTGCTGGTATTTCCCTATCCGCTGAGTGATGAGATTTGTGATGCCCCATACCTGCTTCTGTTCTTTGACTCGATCCTCGTTCTCGCCGATGTCGTAGAGCTCCATCTTGCCCGGCCCGACGCGATAAGGATCGGCGATGACCTCGGGCTCGCCAGGGCGGGATACGTCGAGTGCCTTTCCTCGGTCACGGAGGTATCGAACCACGGCGGGAATGTCACGCCCGCCGTTTATCTTCAGTGCCTCATTGATTCCCTGCCGATCGTTTTCATTTTCCGCTTCGTGCTTTTCTCGGCGCATTTCTCTGGCGGCTTCGGCCACATCGGGGTTGTCGAGGAGGTCGTCTGTCACCTCGCGTATCAGCGGACGGAGGTCGGCGCCGGTGAGTTTGTACCCGTCCTCCGCTTTTCCGCTCGGATTGAGAGTGGCGACGACTTCGAAGGCAGGGGAGCTGCTTCGGCTGAGACCGGTCAGGCGGTGCCAGGCACGCATTCCGGCGAGCGCGGCGTCGAGCGCCTGAGGGGGAACCGAGCTCCGCAGGAGAAGGCCGATCTTCGGGCGAATCCTGGCGATGATCTTCCGGAGCCTCTCGTCCTTCGACTCCTTCGAGTCCTCCTCCTTCTTGCGCCGGTCCTTCGCCTCCTGCTTCTTCTCCGGGTCCTTGTCCTTCGGCTTGTCGTCCTTGCCCTTGTCCTTCCTGGGCTTGTCCGGCCCCTTGTCCCGGTCCTTGTCCTTCGGCTTCCTGCCGTCCCCGTCCTTGGGCTTGTCCGGCTTCTTGCCGTCCTTGCCGTCCTTGCCGTCCTTGGGCTTGGCCGGGCCGTCCTTCTTGTCGTCCTTGTCCTTGGGCCGGTTCGGGTCCTGGTCCTTCGGGCGATTCGGGTCCTGGTCCTTGGGCTTGCCCGGAGCGTCCTTGTCGTCCTTCGGCTTCGCCGGCGTGTCGTCCTTGGGGGGACGGGACTTCGGGTCCGTCTCCGTCTCCGTCTTCGCCGGCGGCTTCGGCTTCGGCTTCGGGGCCGGCGTCGGACGGGTCGGGGACTTCTCCTGGTCCTTGTCCTTCGGGCGGCCGGGGGCGTCCTTGTCCGGACCCGTGGGCTTCTTCCCGTCGCCCGGGCCCGTCTTCGGCTTGCCGCTCGGGCCCGGTGTCGTCGGCCTGCCCGGGCCGGGCCGCGTGCCGGGGCCCGGGCGGGGCGTCGTCGGGCGCGGGCCAGGCGTCGTCGTCGGCTTCGACGGGGTCGGGGCCGGGCCGCCTTTCTTGTCGTCCGCCGGCGCCCCCGCGCCCCCCGGCGCCTTGTCCTTGTCCCCGCCCTTGTCCTTGCCGAGGTTCGCCGCCACGCCCTTGAGCCGGCGGCCCACCTTCGCCACGTACTTGCCGATACCGCTCAGCAGCGCCTCGTAGGCCAGTTCCAGCAGCGCCACGATGCCCGCGGCCACCGCCTTCGCGAAGAGGACCCCCGCGCCGCCCTGGCGGACGGCCTTGAGCCAGGTGAGGACCGCGCCCATCGCTCGCAGGATCTCGCCGAGCGCGCCGATGGCCACGCGAATCGCGTCGATGACGGCCATCACCCAGCCGGCGCCCGGGATCAGCTTGGCGATGACCTTGGTGATCACGATCTCGCCGATGATGAGGGGGAGCTGGGGGACGATCGCGTCCCACGTCTCCTTGACGATCTGCTCCAGGGTGATGCCACCCTTGATCAGTTTGTCCAGGATGGCCTTCGGGACGCCGATGATCTCCTCGATCTTCGACTGGAACCACGACTTGACCGCCGCCTGGACCTCCCGGAACAGGTGGTTCTTCGCCCCGTCGACGGCGGAGTTCTTGGCGCCGCCCAGCCAGCCGCCCGGGTCGGAGAGGAAGTCGACGGCGATGAGCATGAAGTCGCCGAGAGCGCTCAGGAGTTTGGCGGCGAAGTCCAGGACCGACTTGATCGCGTCCACAACGGCCTTGATCACGTCCTGCAACATCTTCTTCAGGATGTCCAGGATGCTGCTCAGCAGTTTGCCGATGGCGTCCAGCAGATCGCTGATGATCTGCTTGAGCATGTTCGCGAGCTTGTTGACCAGAGCGATCGCGGCGGCGATCAAATCGGTAATGAACTTCCGGATGCGGTTGGCCAGTTCGATGACGGCCCGCACCATCGCCTTCGCGAACTCGATCAGGTCGTTGATCAGGTTCTTGATCGTGTCGACGATGAACTTGCGCGCCTCGTTGATCCAGCGCTCGACCGTCTCCTTGAAGTTCTTGATGAAACCGATGACCGCGTCACGCGCCGCCCGGATCACCCGGACGATCGCGTTCTTGATCTCGATGACCTTCTGCTTGATCCAGTCGAACGCCTTGGTGACCCAGTTGCCCGACTCGTTGACGCTGTCGTCGCGCTTCTTCTCCGCGTCCCTCTCGGCCTTGGTGTTCTCGTCCTGGATCTTCTTGTCGCCGTCCTCCTTCTCCTTGGTGACGTCCTCGTCTGTCTTCTCTTCCTTGTCCTTGACGTCCTTGCGGACCTTCTCGTGCCGCTCGGTCTTCTTCGTACCGAGCTTCTTGAGCTCCGCGTCCTGCTCCGTGCGCCAGTCGGCGCGCTGGGCGGTGACGTCGCTCATCGCCTTCTCGCGCTCGCCCGCCTGGCTCTCGGTGTTGGTCGCGATCTCGGCGTCGACCTTCTGCTTGTGCTTCTGCTGCGAGTCGCGGAAGTCCCTGTCCTTGGTCTGCCGCCCCTCGGACATGCCCTTCTGCCCGTCGCTGAACGCGGCCTGGAACTGCGGCCCGCGCTCGTGCTCGGCCACCTCGGACGCGGCTTCCGGCGGTACGGCTCCGGTCGGCGACCCGCCCGCAGGTGCGCCGCCGCCCTTGCCGCCCTGGCCGCCGGGGACCTTGGCCCGCATCTGCTCCTTCGGAGCATGGGGGTAGACCTGGTTCTCACCCATGGCGCGACCGGAGTCGTCCCGGGCCGTCGTGACAGCCTCCTGGCCCTTGGCGTCCACGGCGGAGCCCTGCTCGCCGGCCGTCTGCTCGGCGGCTCCCTGCATCTCCACGCCCGGCGCGTTGCCCGCCTGGGCCTGCTTCAGCGCCTCGTCCTTGGTCGGCAGCCCGGCGAACTTGGCCGCCAGTTCCTGTGCGTCGACCTCGAATCCGACCCAGCTGAGCACCTTGCCGATGCCGAAGCCGAGGGCCATCTTGAAGGTGTCCCAGCCGCCCGGCTCCTCGGCCTTCTCCGCCTCGATCTGCCCCTCGGGTTCCTTGGCGCCGGTGACCTCGGCCTTCTCGTCCTTGGGGGCCTCGGACTTCTGCGCCGGATCCTGGGAGTACTGCGCCGGGGCATCCGCCTTCGGCTTGCCCTCCAGCGTCTGCGGAGCGCCCGCCGGGCGCTGCATCGAGGGCGGCGCAGCGGCCAGCGCCTTGTGCTCGTCGCCGACCGTGCGGTCCACCGACCCGCTCACACCGCCCATGGCCTGAAGTGCGGTGTGCGGCTTGAGCTTGGATGCCGTGGCCAGGCCTGCTTCCGGGGCCACGCCCGAGAGGTTGGGGGCCGGCGCTGAGTCCTTCCTGCCCTTCGCCGGTACGGACGCCTTGCCGCCTCCGCCTCCTCCGCCACCGCGCGGCGCCTTGGCGGCAGGTGCCGGCTTCGGCGCGGACTCCCGCTTCGCTGCGGGCCCGGACTTCGGAGCGGGCGCGGCGGCCGGGGCCTCGGGCGCCTTGACGGGCTCAGGAGCGACGGGTGCCGGCGCCGTTGGCGCCGGGGTCTCCGCACGGGACTCGCTCGGCGTCGGCTGATCACCGCCCGACGACCCGCTCTGCGTCCCCGAAGCGGCATCGCCGGTCGCGACGCCGGGCTTGTCCGCGTTGGATCCGCCGGACACATGGGAGTCCCGTGCGGGCGAGGAGCCCTGCGAGTCCGCCGTCGGCTCGCTCCTGCCCGCGGGGCCCGTGTCCGTCTTCTTCTGTTCCTCCCTGGCTGGCGAATCCGGCGCCGACGCCTTGCCGCCCGCAGCCTGCGGCGAGGCCTTCTCCTGCCCGGCCCCCGCCTTGTCGCCCGCGGCAGGGGTGCCCTTCTCCTCCTTGGCCGCGGCTTCCTTGCTGTCGCTGCCGCCCTCGGACTTCCCCGGCGCCTCCTGCACCGCCGTCTGAGCGGCGACCGGCCCGGCCTTCGGATCGGCGCCGCTCTTCGGGTCCTTCGTCATCGAGCCGGGGGCGGGCGGTGCCGAAGCGGCCTGGCCCAGGGCGAGACCACCGGACTCTCCGGCTCCTGCGGTGCTCTCCTCCTGCTGGGCCGACGGCTCCGTGTCGCCGAGCGCGTCGGCACCGTCCGACTCCTCCTCGGCCTCGGCCGCCTGGTCCTCTGCGTCCTCCGCGTCCCGCTCGGCCTGCACCTTGTCGGCCTTGGTCACCGGGGGAGCGGGGAACGACGGGGCCGCCGGAGCCGTGGACGACGACGGGTCCAGCTCGTCCGCGGTCGGCACCCCGGACACGTCGAGGTCCTGCTCCGGGAGGAAGTCCTCCGGCTGGAGCTTGATGTCCCACGCGCTCTTCTCGCCGCCCCCGACCTCGACCTCCGACTCGCTGCCGGAACCGAACGGGTCCTCCTCGGCCTTCTCCTCCGGGTCGAGATCCTGGTTGCGTACGCCGTCGAGCCTGCTGAACGGTCCCGGGTCCTGCGTGCCCTTGCCGGACACCGTCGGGGAACCCGTGGGCTTCTCCTCCCCGCGCCTGGCCTCCGGCTTCACCTGCTGACCCGCCACGAGCGCGTCGACGGCGCCCGGACGGTTCCTGGCCGCGGACTCCTCCTCGCTCGCGGCCGGCGCCTCCTGCTGCTCCGGGGCCTCCTTCTCCACGGCGCCCGCGGACTTCTTCTCACCGCCCTGCGGCCCGCCCTCGGACTTCCCGCCCGCGGCCGCACCCTGCTCCGGGGCGGCCTGCTGCGACGACGGTGCGCCGGCCGACGGCTGCTGCTCCGCCGCCGGACCGCCACCCTCACCGGCCCCGCCCGGTTCCTGCGCCTGCTCGCCACCGCGCGGGGCCTCGCCGCCCTGCGGTGTCGTCCCGTCCTGCGGCGTACCGCCGTTCTGCGGGGTGCTGCCGGGCGCGCCGTCCGTGCCCGACCACTCCTTCTCCGGGCCCGGCGCGACCGGGGGCCTGTCGGTCTCCTCCTGCCGTTCCTCGGCCGACTGCCGCTCCCTGTCGCGCTCGAACGCCACCTCCTCGAACAGATCGGACTCGACGGCCGGTGCGTCGAGCGAGCTCTGCTCCAGCTGCTGGTCGGTCTCCTCGTCGATCTCGATCTCGTCGACGAGGTCGAGCACCCGCTCGTGCTCGGAGCTCAGCAGCCGGGTCTCCAGCCGGTCCAGGACGGCGTCCTGCAACTCGTCGGGCAGACGCGCCAGTTGCATGCGCGTGCGCTTGGAGCGGTCCTCCGGGTCGCCGCGCAGCGAACGCACGACCGAGTTCGCCAGGCGGTCCACGAGCGTCGCCGGATCGATCTGCTCCAGCCGGTTCCGGTCCGCGTCCACGGTGGCGTACCGCAGCCAGCCCGGCGTCGCGTGGCCCTCCTCGACGGGGGTGCCCGGCTCTCCCTCCCGTACGGACTCCTGCGCCGCCGATTCCGCCTCGCGTTCCGTCGCCTGCTGGGGCAGGCTCACCGCGCCCAGGTCACGGCCCGCGCGCAGCGCGCCGAGACCGTGCGGGTTCTGCACCGTGTGCAGGAGTTCGTGGGCGAGCAGTCGCTGCCCGTCGGCCGTGCCCGGCCGGTAGGCGCCCTCGCGGAAGAAGATGTCCTGTCCGACCGCGACCGCGTCCGCACCCAGCATCTCGGTCAGCGCGCCCGCGTCCCGGTCGGTGTGCAGCCGTACGCGGCCGAAGTCGTGCCCGAGCTGCTCCTCCAGCTCGCGCCGCACGCTCACGTCGAGCGGCTGGCCCGCGCCGCTGACGATGTTCTTCGGCTCGGGCGCACGCGAGACCGACCGGTCCTTGCGCTTGCGGCGCTTGCCGGACTGGTCCGTCCGCGACTCCTGGGAGTGCGAGGTGCTCATCGTGTCACCTCGCCCCTGCCCGCCAGACCCGCGTGCACGGCGCGGGCGAGCTCCTGGCCCAGCCGGCGGGCCGAAGCGGTCGCGGGCAGCGGCGGCAGGCCCGCCAGGCCGTCCAGCGCACGGCCCCCGTCCGCGGCCATCGGCACGCCCCGCTCCCGCACCAGCCGGGCCAGCTCCGCCTCGAAGGCCGCCGACACCCGCTCCGGGTCCACGCCCCGGCCGAAGCCGTCGAGCACCAGCTCACCGATGTCCACCCGCACCGCCGTCTCGCGCGGTGCCTCGTTCAGACCCATCCGTGGACCTCCGAGGGTGTCAGGGAGCGGTCCAGCTTGAGGTATTCGGTGCGCGCGGCCTCGAGCATGTGCCGCATCTGCAACCGGTCGCCCTCCTCGGCGGCGAGGAACGCCCCCGAGAGCGCGATGTTGCGGATCGAGCCGCCCGCGACCGTCAGCCGGGCCAGCAGCTGCGGGTCGACGTCCTTCATCGGGGCACGCGCGGGGAGCACGCGGCGCCAGATCTCCGCGCGCTCGCTCTCGCCCGGGAACGGGAAGTCGACGACGAAGCGGATACGGCGCATGAACGCCGTGTCCAGCGCCTGCTTCATGTTCGTGGTCAGGATCGCGAGCCCCCGGTACGCCTCCATCCGCATGAGCAGGTAGCTCACCTCGAGGTTGGCATAGCGGTCGTGGCTGTCCTTGACCTCGCTGCGCTTGCCGAAGAGCGCGTCGGCCTCGTCGAACAGCAGCAGCGCGCCGCCGCGTTCTGCCGCGTCGAACACGCGGCGCAGGTTCTTCTCCGTCTCGCCGATGTACTTGCTGACCACCTGGGACAGATCGATGATGAACAGGTCCAGGCCGAGTTCCTTCGCCATCACCTCGGCGGCCAGCGTCTTGCCGGTGCCGGAGCCGCCGGCGAACAGGGCCGTGACGCCGAGTCCACGGCGCAGCGTGTCGGCGAAGCCCCACTCCTGGTAGACGGTGGGGCGCTGACGTACGTGCGCCACGATCTCGCGCAGGACCCTCAACTGCCGGTCGGCGAGGACCAGATCGCCCCAGTCCGCCTGGGGCTCGATCCGCCGCCCCAGTTCGTCCATGCTCATCCGGGCCTCGGTGAGGCCGGCGCGCCAGGCGAGGTCCGTGGCGTCGAGCTCGTCCTCGCCGGGCAGGTCGCGTGCCACGGCCGCGCCGGCGGACCGCACGAGGTGCGGCGGCAGCGAGAACTGCGCGACCAGGTCGCGCAGATCGTCCTCCGACACCTCCGGTACGCCGGCGAACGCGTCGGCCCACACGCCGAGTTGCTCGTCGGCGTCCAGCGGCGGTACGACGACGCGCTCGCCCCGCGCACGCGCCGTCCGGCGCGGCTCGGGACCCGAGACGACGAGCGGTACGGCCGCGCTCTCGACGAACGCGTCGACGGCCGCGGCCTGCTCGCGGTCCATGTCGCCCACCTCCAGGAGCAGCGCGGCGGGCAGCAGGATCGCCTCCCGCTGCCACAGCCGCGCGAGCCTGTCGCGCTCTGCGGCGCCGGTGGGGATGTCCTCCGCGGCCACCTCGTACAGGCCCAGCCCGCAGCGGCGGGCGGCAGCGGCGGCGATGTCCGCGCGGGTGCGCATGTCACCGCCGACCAGCTCGACGCGCAGCGGCGCGCCCGCCCAGCCCGCCGCGACGCGCTCGGCCGCGAGGTCGTAGGAGGCGGGCAGCGAGTCGGGTACGGCGGCACGGCGGAGCATTCCGTGCAGTCGGGCGTCCAGATACGGCGAGCCGGCCAGGAAGTGCAGGATGCGCTCGTCGAGCCGCAGCCGGGAGGTGGTCAGCCGGGTCTCGTCGTCGAGCTCGACGATGCGCCAGCGCCGCAGGGGGGAGACGGGAGTGAGCGCGCTCCAGTGAGGGTCGCGCAGGGCGGCGAGGGCGAGCGAGAAGGTGGGATGCGCCCGCTCCGGATCACCACAGGCGGCGGCGCAGCGGGCTCCGGTGGTGGGTTCCAGCTCGGCGGCGGCGGTGAGCAGCACGACGTCACGCTCGAACGGGCTGAGCCCGAAGCACGCGACGAGCGCGTCGAGTGCGGCGGGCGCCCGCGGTGCCCCGACGGCCGGTCCGGCGCCCCCCGCGACGGCAGGCACCGCCGCGCCACCACGCGCCTCGTGGCGGTCCTCGTCCTGCCGTCCGCGCCCGGTTACGACCGTGTCGGCGTCGTCGGCGGGTGCACCGCCGCGTGCGGCGGGCTCCGCCGCGCCGCGGTCGGACGCGTCGTTACCCGGCTTGTCGGCGTCAGCCGCTGCGCGTGCAGCCCCTTCGCGGCGGTCGGCCTCGCCTCCGCGCCCGGTTACGCCTGTGTCGGCGTCGTCGGCGGGCGCACCGCCCGCGGTGGTCGGCTCCGCCGCGCCGCGGTCGGCCCCGGCGTTGCCCGGCTCGTCGGCCGGCGCCTCGCCGTGTGTGCCTTGTCGGCGGCCGGGGCCACCCACTCCACCGGCTCCGCCCGGCGCGGGCGAACCGGCCGCAGCACCGCTGCGCTGCGCGCGGCCCGCGCGGCCCGCGTGCGCGTCGATGCGGGACAGGACCTCGTGGATCGCCGACGTCAGCGCGTGGGCCTCCCCGGCTCCCTCGTACGTACCCATGTCCTCACCCGCCCCCGTCATCGGCACTCCGGCTCAGCTCTTTCCGCCCTGCTTCGGCGCATCGGGCCCATCTGCCCTGCGGGCGCGCGGTGTTGTTGCGGTCCGCTTCGCCGACACGGTGCGGGCGGCCCGTTTGGCCGGTGCCTTCTCAGGGGGCGCCGTGGGCTCGGGGGAGGCCGCGTCCTCCGGAGCCGGTGGCTCCACCGGCCCCGGCGGCACCGGCGCGCCGGGTGCGCCGAACGGCAGCACCTTGACCGTGCGTTCCTCCACCGGCTTCGCCGGCGTCGGCCGCTCCCGGCCCTCCAGCAGCACGAGCGACGCCTGGTACGCGACCGACAGCGAGTACGGCGTCTGGTGGAGCATCCCCCACAGCTTCGACGTCTCGTCGATGTCCATCACGATCGGCGAAAAGCGCACCTTCTGCGGCGACTCGGCGAGATCCGAGCTGGCCAGGTGCGGCCGCTCCGCCGCCAGTTCGATCACGTCCCTGGGCAGGACGGGGATCTCGTGGAGCGTGCGGACCACGCAGCCGATGAGCCGCTGCCCGACGAGCTCCGCCTCTTCCCCGTACGCGCTGATCAGGTAGTGCAGGTCCAGCGCGGCCGCCGCGCGCTTGCGCAGCGTGCCGTCCGAGGCGCGGGTCGGCAGGTCGGCGTTGCGCATCGAGGGGTTCGGCGTCACCTGGTACAGGAACACCGTGATGGTCGGTTCGGCCGGCGGTTCGTTCGGCGGCTTGCGGGTCTCCACCTTGACCGCGATGTCCATCTCCGGGCCGAGGTTGCTCTCGATGAGCAGGGCCAGCGCCTGGGTGACCGTCGCGACGGCGAGTGCGTTGCTCATGGTCGGTCCTTCCTCTCGCCGCGCGACAAGTAGTCGTCCAGGGTCAGTACGGGCGCGGGCCTGCCGCCCCGCCCGGCGGGCCGCCGGTCGGACGCCTGCGGGGATGCCGCGGCGCTGACCTCCAGCCGTCCGATCTGCACGTGCACGACCCGTTCCGCGGGCTTCTGCGCGCGCCGCCCCACCGGGCCGAGCGCCGCGCCGCGCACCGCGGCCGCGTCGGACCGGCGCGGTACGGGCGCGGCCGCCGG
>NZ_JABZEE010000060.1 GCF_013387495.1 Streptomyces sp. PKU-EA00015
GGCGCCGGGCCCGGCGTTGGCCGGCGACGCGGGCCGGCCGACAGGCCGGAGCGGGGACCAGGACGCGGGCCAGGCGGCGGGCGCGGGCCGCGTCCCGGGGCCGGCCGGGGACGGGGCACGCGTACCGGCCCGCGTGTCGGGGCGGGCGCGGCGGGCCGGGCGGGGACGGAGGGCGGGGCGGGACCCGGCCGGAGTCACCAGCGTGGCGAGCAGCCGCTCGGTCTCCGCGGAAGGGGCGACGTCGAGGTCGTCGCGCAGCCGGCGCGCGCACAGCTCGTACCAGTTGCGCACGCAGGCGAGTTCGCCGCGGCGCCCGTGTGCCGCCATCAGCGCCCGGTAGGTCTCCTCGTGGTGCCGGTCGATGCCGAGCGTGCGCCGGCAGATCTCGATGAGCTCCGGGAAGTCGTCGCGCTCGACGGCGTCCGCACGCAGCACGTCCAAGGCCCGGAGCGCCAGCGACCGCAGGTACTCGCGCTGTTCGACGACCCAGTCCGCGTTCTCCCCGCGCAGGAACTCGCCCGCGTACAGCCCCACCGCCGACCGCAGCCGTTCCCGCGCGGTGCCGCGGTCGCCGGTGCCGGCCGCCCGCAGCCCGCTGTGCACCAGCTCCTGGAAGCGGTCCACGTCGGACCAGAGCTCGGCGATGTCGATGACGTAGCCGAAGTCGCGGTAGTGCAGCCGGATTCCCGACTCGTGGGGGCTGTCGGGGTGCGCGTCGAGGACACGGCGCAGCGCGTGCGCGGCGACCTTCAGCGAACTGCCGCCCGCGGACCGGTCGCAGCCGGGCCACAACACCTCGTACAGCCGGTCGCGGGTGAGCGTCTGGCCGCGGTGGATCACGAGGTACTGGAAGAGCCCGCGGGCCTTGCCGGCCCGCCAGCGCCGCACCGGGGCACCGTTCACGGTCAGTTCGAAGTCGCCCAGGAAGCGGATGCGTACCGCCTGCCGCGCAATTCCGGTCACCGCGGTGGTCATCGCTTCCTCCCGGGTTACGTCGTATTGCCGCTCTGCCTGCGGCCGAGTGTGTTCCGGGGCTCTACGAACGGCCTATACCGGCCGGATCTCGCCTCTGTAGGTCCGTCATAGGACGGCGGACCACGATAAGGCTCGACGGTCCCGGGACCGACGTCGCAGGACGCGTCCGGGCCCCGACCGCCGGATGCGGCCGGCCCGTCCGGCCCCGTAGCGGCATCCGCCTCTCCTTCAGCTCCTCGGCTTCCGGCCGCGAATCCCGACTCCGAAATGAGGGCTGCTCCATGACCAGCACCGACACCCGACTGAAGAAGGTCGTCATCCTGGGCGGCGGTACGGCCGGCTGGATGACCGCCGCGTATCTCGGCAAGGCTCTCCAGGGCACGGTCGACATCACGGTCCTGGAAGCGCCGGCGATCCCGCGGATCGGGGTCGGCGAGGCGACCGTGCCCAACCTGCAGCGCGCGTTCTTCGACTACCTCGGCATCGCCGAGGACGAGTGGATGCGTGAGTGCAACGCAAGCTTCAAGATGGCGGTGCGGTTCGTGAACTGGCGCACCGAGGGCCAGGGCGAGGCCGCGGCCCGGGAGCTGGCCGACGGCTCGCCCGACCACTTCTACCACCCGTTCGGGCTGCTGCCCGACTACGACCAGACGCCGCTGTCCCACTACTGGTTCAAGCGGAAGTACGAGGGCCGCACCACGGAGCCGTTCGACTACGCCTGCTTCCGCGAGCCCCCGGTGATGGACGCGATGAAGTCGCCCCGCTGGCTCGACGGCCGGTCCGCCACCCGCTACGCCTGGCACTTCGACGCCCAGCTCGTCGCGGACTTCCTGCGCCGGTTCGCCATCGAGAAGCAGGGCGTCAACCACGTCCAGGACGAGATGACGGAGGTGCGGCAGGACGAGCGCGGCTACGTCACGGAGCTGCACACCAAGGGCGGCAGGGTCCTGGACGCCGACCTCTTCGTGGACTGCTCCGGCTTCCGCGGGCTGCTGATCAACCAGGCGATGGCGGAGCCGTTCGTCGACATGAGCGACCACCTGCTGTGCGACAGCGCGGTCGCCACCGCCGTCCCGCACGACGACGAGGAGGGCGGCGTGGAGCCGTACACCTCCGCGATCGCGATGTCGTCCGGCTGGGCGTGGAAGATCCCGATGCTGGGCCGCTTCGGCACCGGATACGTCTACTCCAGCAAGTTCACCGAACAGGACGAGGCCACCGCCGAGTTCGCCGCGATGTGGGGTCTGGACCCGGAGAAGACGAAGTTCAACCACATCCGCTTCCGGGTCGGGCGCAACCGCCGGGCGTGGGTGAAGAACGTGGTCAGCATCGGCCTGTCGTCCTGCTTCCTGGAGCCGCTGGAGTCCACCGGGATCTACTTCATCACCGCGGCGATCTACCAGCTGGCCAAGCACTTCCCCGACAAGACGTTCAACCCGGGCCTGATCGACAGCTTCAACCACGAGATCGAGGTGATGTTCGACGACACCCGCGACTTCATCCAGGCGCACTTCTTCTACGCGCCGCGCAACGACACGCCGTTCTGGCGGGCCAACAAGGAGCTGACGCTCCCCGACAACATCCAGAAGAAGATCTCCGCCTACCGGGCGGGGCTGCCGATCAACTCGCCGATCACCGACGAGTCGACGTACTACGGCAACTTCGAGGCCGAGTTCCGCAACTTCTGGACCAACGGCAGCTACTACTGCATCTTCGCCGGCATGGGCCTGGAGCCGGACGCCCCGCTGCCGGCGCTGGCGCACAAGCCGGAGTCCGTGGCGGGTGCGGAGCCGCTGTTCGAGACGGTCAAGCGCCAGCAGCAGAACCTGCTGGAGACCCTGCCCAGCGCGTACGAGTACCTGAAGCGACTGCACGCGTAGGACGCGGCCGGGACCGGACCGCGTGTCGCCTCCCCCGGTCCCGGCGCCGACCCCGTGGAAACCACCCACCGGACAGCAACCGTCAACGGCCCCTGCCCGGACAGGCCACGAAGCCCCGTCCAGGCGCCTCCCCGCCCCGGCGCAGATCCGGTGCCGTCCTCCGGGCCCCGGCCCTGCCGCCGCACCCACGGCCCGGTACCCGGCGCAACCCGCCGGGTACCGGGCCGCACTGCTCGTCACCCACAGGGAGTCAGACATGCCCAACTCCGTGCCGCACCGGGACGTACCGGCAAGCGACGACAACGAAGGGACGCCCGGGGCCGAAGGCTCCGCCGTCCTCCGGCAGACCGACCTCCGCCCCTTCATGGCCGCCTTCCCCTCCGGGGTCTCGGTGGTGACCACCCTCGACGCCGACGACCGGCCTCGCGGCCTGACATGCAGTTCGCTGGCGAGCGTCGCGCTCGCCCCGCCCACCCTGGTGGTCTGCATCCGGACCGCGAGCCCCACGCTCCAAGCGCTGATCGAACAGGGGCAGTTCGCGCTCAACCTGCTGCACGAGCGGGCCCGCGCGACCTCGGACCTGTTCGCCTCCGGGGCGCCCGACCGCTTCGAGCGCACGGAGTGGCGGCTGCCACTGGGCGCGAGCGGCCCGCACCTGATCGCGGCCGCCCACGCCATCGCCGACTGCACGGTCGTGAAGACGGTCGCGTTCGGCGACCACACGGCCGTCTTCGCGGAGGCGAGCCGGGTGACGGTCCGCCCCGCCGCGCAACCGCTGCTGTACGGCCTGCGCCGCTACGCGGGATGGTCCGACGCCGCCTCCGCGCCGCAGCCGGCAGCGATCACACCCGCCCCGCCCGTACCTCCCGTGCTGCCGTCCGAAGGAGCCGCCGGTGTCCGCCGCTGACCCCCTTCCCGCGCTGCTGGTCGCCGTGCCCGTGGTGATACTCGCCTGCCAGACGGGCGCGGTCCTCCTCAGACGCCTCGGCCAGCCGCCCGTGATCGGCGAGATCGCCATGGGCATCCTGCTCGGCCCGTCGCTGGTCGGCTGGCTGTGGCCCGAGGCGCATCACTGGCTGTTCCCGGAGTCGGTGCTGCCGTACACCTCGGTCCTGGGACAGCTCGGCCTGCTGGCCTTCATGTTCCTCGTCGGACTCGAGCTGGACCTGGGCACGCTGCGCGGCCACTCCCGGATCGCGGTGGCCGTCAGCAGCGCGGGCATGCTGCTGCCGCTGGGGCTCGGCGCGCTGCTGGCCGTCGGCATGTACGGTCAACTGGCCCCTGACGGTGTCGCTTTGACGCCGTTCGCGCTGTTCGTGGCGGTCGCCATGAGTGTCACGGCCTTCCCGGTGCTGGCCCGGATCCTGGTGGACCGCGGCCTGTACGGAACCCCGCTGGGCGCGCTCGCGATGGCCTGCGCGGCGGCCGACGACGTGGCCGCCTGGTCCCTGCTGGCTCTGGTGGTGGCCCTGGCCTCGGCCGGCTCCCCGCTCGACGCGGTGACGACGGCCGGCCTCGCGGTGGCCTTCGCCGCCGCGATGGTCCTGGTGGTCCGCCCGCTGCTCGCACGGTGGGCGGCGGCACGGGCCGACCGTACGAACGACGGCGTGCTCCTGGTGCTGTTGTTCAGCGGGCTGAGCCTGTCCGCGCTCGTGACGGACCTCGTGGGGGTGCACACGCTGTTCGGCGCCTTCCTCTTCGGCGTGGTCACTCCGCGCGGGCATCGCCGTATCGAGGCGTCGGCCGCCCGGCTGCGCGCCGTGGCGGTGCCCGTGTTGCTGCCGCTGTTCTTCGTGCACACCGGGCTGCGTACGGAGATCGGGGCCCTGGCCGCCGACCCGGTGCAGTGGCTGTGGGCGGGTGCGGTGCTCGCGGTCGCGGTGCTCGGCAAGTGGGGCGGTGCGGCGGGGGCGGCCCGCGCCTGCGGCCGCTCCTGGCGAGAGGCCCTGTCGGTCGGCGCCCTGATGAACTGCCGTGGCCTGACGGAGCTGGTGGTGCTGAACATCGGCCTGGAACTCGGGGTCATCGGGCCGGAACTGTTCACGATGCTGGTCCTCATGGCGCTGATCACCACGGCGGTCACGTCACCGGCCGTGAGCCGCTTCCAGTCCCGGAAGCCACCGCTTCCGCCTCCTCCTGCGGCCCCGGCCCCCGCACCGGCGGCCGTGTCCCACACCTGACAGCTCCTGGGCGTCGCCCGGCCGGCCGGCGTGTGCCGGCCGGCCGGGCGACAGCGCGCTCCTCCCGCCTGTTCAGGGCGTTCGGCGCGTTCACCCTAATCAGCGTATTCGCGCCATAACGGGTGGTGAAAACCGCAAGTGAGGGAATCCATAGGCCCGTCTGTCCGACCGGCAGGCACCCATGGCGTTCCTCGCTCACGAAAGGTTCACAGCATGTCACTCGTTGGCTGTAAAGCCCTCAAGGCCTCAGTCGTCCCCGTCGCCGCTCTCGCCCTCACGCTGGGCGCGTCCTCCACCGCCCCGGCCGCGGCCCTCGCGTCGCCTGCCGCCGCTTCGGCCGAGCAGCGGGTCGTCACACCACTCGAGGCGGCCATCGCGGCTGACGTGGAAGCCGTTCTCGAGAAGAACCTCGACGTGGACGTCACGGTCTCCGCCGTCGCGCGGACCGGCCTGGGCGGCAGGGTCGACATCCGGCTGACCGTCGTCACCAACGCGAAAGCAGAAGCCGACGCCGCACTCGAGGCTGCCATCGCCGCTGAGATCGAGTCCAGGATCGAAGCCACCCTCGAAAAGCGCCTCGTCCTCGCCGCGGACCTCGACGTCGCCGTCCGCGTCGACGGCGACATCAGCGTGGACATCGCCACCCTCTGACCCCTCTGCGGTCATGACGTTCGTCCGCCTCCGTCAGAGCCCGGTGCTGGTCGACGGAGGATGAAAGCGGCGGCCCGAGCGTCGCATCGGCTGTCGCCCGATGGGCGCGAAACCGCTCGGGCCTGCACGCGGGCGGCGGCGGGTCCCTGCGGATCCTCAGGGCCTTACGGCGTCGCGGGCTTCAAACCGGCTCGGCGGCCACACCTTCTCGGGTGCCAGGATTCGCTGATCTTGTGTGACAGGGGTTTCACGGGCACGTCCCGGTTGCGTACCGCCCGACGACTGGCCGAAATCTGCGCATAACCTGACCGCGCTCGAAGCGTCCGTGGGGGCGTCGGCAACATCCGGGCGAAACGGAACGGGGAACTGACATGGGCGGACACTACGGGCGCGCGGTGTCACGCAGGCAGGCACTCAGGCTGGCCGGGACGGGGCTCGGGCCGGCCGTGCTGGGGGCCGGCGCATGGGGGTGCACCCCCGAGGAGGAAATGGGCGCGTCGGACGGCGGCACGACTCCCGGCGGAGGCAAGGGCGGTGACACCTTCACCACCCCGCCCCCGGGCACCGCCCCCAAGCCGCTGTGGCAGCAGGAGACAGCCAACGACGCCCTGTCCGGGATGGAGGCGCTCGCGGTCGTCGGGGACACGGTCGTGGTGTCGGGCGACCCGCTGGTGGGGCGTGACGTCGTCAGCGGCAAGGAGAAGTGGTCACGGCCGGGCGTCACCACTCCCGGCGCCGATCTGCTCATCGGCGGCGGGACGCTCTATCTCGCCGGCGCCGAGTACGACGGCGACGTGGTGGGCCTCGATCCGGCCACGGGCAAGGAGACCTGGCGCAGCCGCCTGGGCAAGGCGTACCAGCAGCCGCGCCCCGTCGCGGCCGACGACCGCCACGTCTATGTCGTCGCCGGGATCCTGGAGGAGGACTTCTCGACGCCGAACAACGTGATCGCCGCGATCGACACCACCTCCGGCAAGATCGCCTGGCGTGAGCAGCGAGACAAGGGGACCGACCGCACGGCATCACCGCCGCGGTCATCGGCGGGCGCCTCGCGTACACCGACTTCCGCGAGAACGTGACCGTCCGCGACACGACGACGGGCCGGCAGCTCTGGACGAAGAAGATCGGCAGGGCCAACCACCGTCGCTTCGCCGTGCACGAGGACATGGTGATCGTGGCGGACGGGCAGAAACTGCGGGCGTTCACGCTGGCCGGGGGGACGGAGCGCTGGTCGCTGGCGACGGAGGAGTTCAGCGCGTTCAACGATCCGCAGGTCCTGGACGGGGTGCTCTACGCTTCCGACAGCGCGCGGCATGTGGGCGGTGGACCCCGGTACGGGCAAGCAGATCTGGCACAACGAGGACCTGTTGGACTCGGCCACGGCTGCGTGGCAGTTCGCCAAGGTGGGCGGCACGCTGTACGGCGCGACCGAGCTCGACGAGGAAGGCGGCGTGCACGCCTTCGACGCGGCGACCGGGAAGCTGCGCTGGACGTACAACGACAACACCGGTGAGATCCAGCGGTGGTACGTGGTCGCGGCGGGCAAGCGGCTGGCCGTGATGCACGCCGAGCGGCTGTACGCGCTGCCCGCCGTCTGAGCCGAGCGGGGCGGCGGGGGGATTGCCTGACCACGCCCGGCGGCGGCCGCAGAGCCGACGGCAGCCACAGCCGAAGCTCGGTGACGAGCGGGCGCACGGCGGCCGACAGGTCATCGACGGGACGCCGCCGTGCCGGGGCAGGGTCTCCGTTCCGGCGACGTACGGGACCCCGCTCCGGCCGGACTCGCGCCGGCGGCCCTCGACGAGGATCAGCGCCCTGCGAGGCGGATGCCACTCGCCTACGGCGTGGGGCGCGGGTCCGCGGCCGGCGAGGTGAGGGCGCTGAGCCGGCGGCGGCGGGCCAGCCACAGCACGACCGCCGCGTAGAGGACGAGCATCACCACGTCCACGGCGAACGCCAACGGCTCCATGTCGGCGGCCGTCTCGTCGGACGCGAGCGCCCCGGCGATCGCCGCCGCGATGCCCATGGCGAGCAGGTTGTTGAGGACGTGCAGCGCGATCGCGGCCTCGAGCCCCCCCGTACGTATGGTCAGCAGTCCCGTGACCAGTCCGAAGACGACCAGGTCGGCGAAGCCCCAGGGGGTCCCCCACCCGTGGGCCGCGGCGAAGAGCACCGACTGCGGCGCGATCGCGATCCAGGGAGAGCGGCACCAGGCGCCGACCGCCTGCAGCAGCCAGCCCCGGCACACGTACTCCTCGGCCGCGGCCTGGAACGGCACCAGGACGCACACCATCCCGAGGCCGAGGAGGAAGGACGACAGCCCTGCCCACGCCACGTCCTCGCTGTCGCCCGTGGGATCGGGCAGCAGCAGGGAGACCCCCAACGCCGCGACGACCAGGGGCAGTCCGGCCACCAGGCACGTCCCCAGCCAGCGCCACCGCAGGTGACCGGCGACGGACGACACGGTCCCGGCCGGCCGGCGCTGTGTCCAGCGGGCGGCCAGCAGCACGGGCGGAATCGCGACGGCGATGCTCAGCAGGAGTATCGCCGCGTCGCCGATGTCGCCCCAGGTGCGCCAGCCCTCCGCGTCGACGGGGCGGTCCGTCGCCATCGCGGCGAACTCGACGAAGAGAAGCAGCACCAGCATCGAGATCGTGGTGCCGCCGATCACCACGAGCGTCCCGAGCAACGGCCGCCACCAGCGGTGCCGATGGGTCACGCGGGCGAGCCGGTGGTACGGCAGCGGTACGGCGGGCGGGTGGCCGGGAGGCGGCGGGCCGACGACGTACGTCGTCCTGTCGGTCGTCATGGGCATCAGCATTCCGGGGGCCGACGGCCGCGGCGTCGGCCATGAGCACGACCATCGTCTCCGACCCAGGGTTGACGGGGTCCGAGCGGGGGGCAGAAAGGCGTCAGTCGACGACCACTCCGGCCTCGCCTACGGCGGCCGAACACCAGCCGGCGGCGTCACAACCCGGCCGGACAACACACCTAGCGCGCCACGCGGTAGCGGAGGTAGACGACTTTCGAGCTGAAGGTGTTGGTCTCGACGAGTTCGAGATCCACCCGGCGCTCGCGTCGGGGAAAGAACGGAACGCCACCGCCGACCAGCACCGGGTAGACCATGGCCCGGTACTCGTCGATCAGACCCAACGCGTGCGCCTCCGCGGCGAGAGTCGCGCCGCCGATCGCGATGTCGCCCTCCCCCGGCTCGGCTCGCAACCGCTCGATCTCCTCCGCCAGGCCGCCGGAGGCCAGGCGGGCATGGCCCTGCACCGCCGACAGCGTGGTGGAGAACACCACCTTGGGGAGCGGCTTCCAGAGCGCGGCCCACTCGAGCATCGAGTCGTCGAGCGATGGATCCTGGTCGGCGGTCTCCCAGTACAGCATCGTCTCGTACAGCCGTCGTCCCAACAGGTGGACGCCGACCTGTCGAATCTCGTCGATCCAGAAGCGAAAGACCTCCTCGTCGGGCCCGGTCCAGTCGAATTCGCCGTCCGGCCCGACGATGTAGCCGTCAAGGGAGACGTTCATCGAATAGGTCACGCTGCGCATCAGAAGCCCTCCTCGGTGACGGGTTCGACAGTACGCCCGCCGGACGCCGCAGGACTCATCGCGGCTCGCGGGGCAACGCACCCCCAGCGGCCCCGCCGGCGTCCGGCGACGGCGGCCGGCACCCGCTCGGCACCGCTCGGTCAGGGCGCGGTGTCGAGGTCCACGTCGAGGTCCTCGGTCTGCGTCCAGAACCCGTCGTCCGCGTCCTGGAGCCGGGACGCGGCGTGCTTCATGTGGCGGCGCGCGGCGGTGCGCGCCGCCTCGCCGTCGCCCGCCTCAATGGCGGCCAGGATGGCGTGGTGCTCCTGCCGGACGGCTTCGAAGAAGTCGCCGCGCCGCGCCTCGTTCGCTCGCGTGACACGGATGCCGCTGCGCAGCACCTCGCCGAGATACCGCACCGTCGAGACCATCACCGAGTTCCGGTCGACTCCGCGATCGACCGGTGGAAGGCGAGGTCCTCGTCCACGCCGTCGCCTCTGGACGCGACCGCCGCGTCGATCGCGTCCCGGGCCTGACGCATCCGGGCCACGTCACCCGGCGCGGCCCGGGCGGCCGCCAGGTCGGCCGCCTCGCCCTCCATGGCGCGGCGCACCTCCACGATCTGCAGCACCTTGGACTTGGTGTCGGAGGCCTCGGCCTCGAGGTCGAGCGGCCGGGTGCCCGGATCGGCAAGGTGCCCCAGAGGAACGGGGGTTACTTCGCCAGGAAGGCGAGGAGCGCGGTGTTGACCTCCTCCGCGTGGGTCCACAACAGGCCGTGCGGGGCGCCCTCGACCTCGACGTAGTCCGCGGAGGGGAGCGCCTTGCGGAACGGCCGCGCGGTGCCCTCGGCGGGCAGGATCCGGTCGGCCGTACCGTGCAGGATCAGGGCCGGCACGTCGATGGCCCGGATGTCGGCCCGGAAGTCGGTGTACCAGGTCGACGGTGCGGCGGCGGCGGCGAAGAAGCCGCCGCCCGCCGCCACGTTCCAGCTGTTGCGGACCGCCTCCTCGCTGATCCTGGTGCCCAGGTTCTCGTCGAGGTTGTAGAAGTCCGAGAAGAAGTCGCTGTAGTAGGCGTACCGGTCCGCCTTGACGGCCGCGACCACGCCGTCGAAGAACTCCTTCGGTGCGACGCCGTCCGGGTTGTCGTCGGTCTTGAGGAGACAGGGCTCCAGCGACGCCAGGAAAGCGACCTTGGAGACCCGGGCGGAGCCGTAGGCGGACACGTACCGGGCGACCTCACCGGTGCCCATCGAGAACCCCACCAGTACCGCGTCCCGCAGGTCGAGGGTCTCCATCACGGTGTTCAGATCGGCGGCGAAGGTGTCGTAGTCGTAGCCGGCCGTCGGCTGACTCGACTGCCCGAAGCCCCGGCGGTCGTAGGTGATCACGCGGTAGCCCGCTTCGAGCAGTACGGCGCTCTGCCGCTCCCAGGAGTGGCCGTCGAGCGGGAAGCCGTGGATGAGGACGACCGGCTGCCCGGTTCCGTGGTCCTCGTAGTAGAGGTCGATGGTGGTGGAGTTCTCCTGGCCCACAGTGATGTACGGCAAGTGCTCGTTCCTTCGTCCGGATTGGCTGGCGCGTGCGCAGGGCCGCGCTCCCCCGTGGAGGAGCGCGCGGCATACGGACCGCACGGCCCGTCGGGGTCGCCGCAGAACGTTCGCGGCATGCGCGGGGGGTTCTCACCACGCTAGGGCGAACGTCCCTTTGCCTATTGTCCTCGAGCGCACCGCTCCTTGTCCGCAAGCGCAGGGACGTGTCCCGGTCCGACCGGGTCGCGCGTGCCCGCGGCGGCGGCCCGTCAACGGGAGCGGACCTTCCCGACGCAGGCGCGGACGGGCCAGTGGTGGTGCACCGACAGGCAAGTTCCGACAGCCCCACCGTGGTCCTGGTCCACGGCGCCTTCGCCGACGCGTCCGGCTTCGCCCGCGTCATCCCCGAACTCATCGACCGCGGACTGGACGTGGTCGCCCCGGCGGTGCCCAACCGCAGCCTGCTCGGCGACTCCGCCTACATCGCTTCGATCGTCCGGCAGATACCCGGCCCGGTCGTTCTGGTCGGTCACTCCTACGGCGGCGCCGTCATCACCGTCGCCGGCGCGGAGGACAACGTCCGCGCGCTCGTCCACCTGGCCGGCTACGCCCTGGAGGAGGGCGAGAGCCTGGGCGAACTGCAGGGCCGCTTCCCCGACTCGGGCCTCGCCACCGCGCTCGTCCAGACCCCCTTCCCGATCGAGGGCTCCAGCTCTCCCGGCACCGACGTCTCGGTCCGGGTCGACAGGTTCCCGTCCGTCTTCGCCGACGACGTCGACCCCGCCTCGCCTCCGTGCTCGCGGTCTCCCAGCGTCCGCTGGCCGCGCAGGCCTTCACGGAGAAGGCCCCGAAGGCGGCATGGAGGACCAAGCCCTCCTGGGGCCTGGTCGCCGCGGCCGACCGCACCCTCAACCCCGATGTGGAGCGCTTCGGGTACGAGCGGGCCGGCATGACGACCGTCGAGATCGACTCCTCGCACCTGGTGATGCTCGCTCATCCCAAGGCCGTGGCCGAGCTGATCGAGGAGGCCGTCCGGGCCACCGCTGACTGATCCGGCCTTCCGTCGGACGATCGCCGCACGGCCGAGGCCGCCGAGACCGGACGGCCCGGCCCTCCGGTCGGAGCGGCCGTCCGCTCGGCCCGGCCGCCCGGGTCGTCGTACGCCTTCAGTGCCGCGGCGGGTTCCGGCGCGGTGTGATGGGGGTGCAGGGAAGGGCGGGGGCGGGAAGGCGGCCGCCGTCGTATCCGTCGACCCTGCCGAAGCGGTCGGATGCGTTCTCCCACGCCTTTCTCGCTTCGACGATGTCGTCGTGGCTGCGGCCGATGAAGTTCCACCACATGAGGATCTGCTCCTCGAACGGCGCCCCGCCCAGCAGGACCGCCCGTGCGGCGGTGTCGCCTTCGTTCGTCAGCGACAGCGTGTCGTTGCCCGTGCCGAGGTAGCCCAGATCCGCCGGCTGCAGAAGTGTGCCGGCCATGCCGATGCTCCCGTGGTCGACGAGGAGGCCGTGCTCGAAGCCGGCGTCCGTCCCGAGCGTGATCGTCGAGCGCGGCTCGAGGACGATCTCGGCGCCGAGCAAGGGCGTGAAGGTCCGCACCGGAGAGGCGTCACCGGCGAGCGCGCCGAGGAACACTCTGACCTCGGCGCCGTCCACCCGGACCGGGTCCGGGACGTAGTGCTGGAAGTCCCGGCCGGTGTGCCGGTGTTCTTCGGGAAGCGCCACCCACAGCTGGACGCCGTGCAGGATCGTCGTGTGGGCGGTGGAGACCTCCGAGTGGCTGATGCCGTACCCGCCCGTCATGAGATTCAGCTCTCCGGGCCGTACGAAGGCGTGGCTGCCGAGGCTGTCCCGGTGCTCGATCTCCCCGCTGAACAGCCAGCTCACCGTCTGCAGACCGGTGTGCGGGTGGGGCGGGACGTCCATGCCGCCGGTGTCGGCGACGTCGTCGGGGCCGTAGTGGTCGACGAAGCACCACGCGCCGATGAGCGTCCGGGCGCGCTGCGGCAGCGTGCGTCGCACCGTCATCGCCCTGGGGCCGCCCAGCGGGACGTCCCGCGCCGCGAGGACCTCGACCTTCGGCACGCTCTCACGCCGGACCGCTGACCCGCAGCGCAGTTCGGCGGGATGCGTCTCGACGTTGCTCATGGCATGCCCCTCTCGCTCAAGAATGATTCTATATTCAACGAATACCTCTCGCACCGGTCCGGCGGCGGGCCCTGCCCCGCGGCCTCCTTCACGAGCGGGCGCCCCGTACGTCGACAGGTCCCCCGGCGGTGATCCGAAGGCGCCGGGCGTCGCCTGCCGCGACCACCGCGACCAAGGCGAGGGCGCCGGCGGCGAGGGCCGGCGCCGGGGACCACGCCGCCGCCGGCAGGCCGACCGCGGCGACGGGATACGGGGCCCGCTCGACCGCGGTCCCCTGGTGGGGCCGGAGGTGTACGGCCCAGACCGTTATCAGGAAGACGGCCGCGGGAACAGTGACCGCCGCGCCGGCAACCGCGGGCGAGGTGCCCGTGTGCCCCGTGACGTGATCGGCGTACGCGGCCAGACCGGCTCCCTCGGCGGTCGCCGAGGCGAAGATCAGGTAGTGACCGTAGGCCCAGGTGAACCTGCTGCGGTGGGCCTGGTGCGTCGTGGCCAGCAGCGTGTGTGCGGGCCTCGCGAAGTACAGCCACCACATCGTGAAGGCCATGAGCAGGCCGCCGGCCGCCAGGGCGTACAGCGAGCCGATGCCGTGGTGCCGGTCGAAGGCGCCCCGCACGGCGACGGTGGCCGCCGCGACGGACTCCCCGAGGACGATGAGGGTGAAGAGCTGGTAGCGCTCGGCGATGTGGCGCGGATGCCATGGGGTCATCCCGGCGGACTGGGCCCACACCGGGACGCAGGGCTCGGCGACGATCATCACCACGATGCCCGCCGGCCGCGCCGATACCGGGAGACCGAGCAGGCAGACCCAACCGATCTGGCACACCGTCACTCCCCCCGCGAAACGCAGCGTGGTGGCCCGCCGAGCGGGGTCGGACCACGCGGCGCGCAGCCACAAGGCGGCCAGCGCCGTACGCAGCACGACGTATCCGAGGGTGATGACCCGCAGATCGCCCTCCTCGAACGCGCGGGAGACACCGGCGGCGAGCACGAGCGACCCGGTGATCTGGACCAGCACCGTCAACCGGTACGGGACATCGTCCGGGTCGTAGGCCGAGGCGAACCAGGTGAAGTTCATCCACGCCCACCAGACGGTGAAGAAGACCAGCGCGAAGCGCAGGGCGCCGGTGACGTACTGCCCGTGGACCAGTGCCTCGTGCAGGCTCTCGGACGCCTGCGCCACCGCGATGACGAAACACAGGTCGATGGAGTTCCAGGGAGGAGGCCGACCTGTGGGACTCGCCGGGGTCGCGGCCCGGCATGGTGCGCCGGCGCGGGCGGCGGGTGGGCGTGGGTGGTCTGTGAGCGGCTCAGCGGAGGGCTCCGAGTGCGGCCTCGACCGTCCGGTGGAAGGTCGGGTAGGTGTAGATCATGTGCCGGAGCCGGTCGACGGGCACCTCGGCGTGAACGGCCACGTTCAGCCCGTACAGCACTTCGCCCCCGGTCGGCCCCGCGGAGGTCGCACCGACTAGCACGCCCCGCTCGGCGTCCTCGACGAGTTTCACGAAGCCCTCGTTGCCCGGGCCGTGGATCCAGCCTCGCGTGGAGGACGCGAAGGCCAGCACGCTGCTGCGCACCCGCAGGGACTGCGCCGGCGCGGCGGTCCCCGCGTGGTCGGCTATGGTCGGGCTACCGAACACGCGCCGTTCGGTATAGTGAACGCTGGAGGGGAAAGCGTCGTGAGCGAGCAGACCGGATCGATCCAGGGCATGCTGGCCGCCAATCTCAAGCGGGCGAGAACCCTGAACGGCCTGTCCATCTCCGAGCTCTCCAGGCGCTCCGGGATCGGCAAGGCGACGTTGTCCCAACTGGAGTCCGGCAACGGCAACCCGACGATCGAAACCGTCTTCAGTCTGTCCCGCGCCCTGCAGATGCCGGTGTCCGACCTCCTCGACACCCGGCCGCCCGGCGGCGTGACCGTAGTGCGCTCGCAGGACGTCGAACCCCTCAGCGGCGAAGGCGTCGACCTGCGCGCGCTGCGCCACATCCGAAGCGAGAACACCACGTTCGAGGTCTACGACCAGCAGTTCCGCGCCGGCCATCGGCAACGCTCGCACGGCCACGCGGGCACCGAGCACACGGTCGTCCAGTCGGGGAGGCTGGAGGTCACCGTGGACGGGTACGAGGTCGAGCTGGGCCCGGGCGACTACGTGGGCTTCGACGCGGCGCTCCCCCACTCCTACCTGGCGACCGACGGGCCGGTGCGTTCCGTGCTGCTGCTCCAGTACCGGGCCGGGCAGCCGGCCGGGGACGGCACCCCGCATTCGGCAGCCTGACCGGCGGCCCCACAGCATGCCGTGACCGGACCGTTGACACCCTCTGTTCAGCGCCCATAGTCTCAAGCCGTTCGTTAAAGCGAACGGAGGGGGACGATGAACGGAACGCGCGTGGCCGTGCTCGGCGCGGGAATCGTCGGTGCCGCGTGCGCCCGTGAACTGGCCCTCTGCGGATTCCGCGTCACGGTCGTCGACCGCGGCGCCCCCGCCGGTGCGACCACCTCGCACGGCGAGGGGAACATCCTGGTCTCCGACAAGGGACCCGGACCGGAACTCCAGCTCGCCCAACTGTCCCGCAGGCTCTGGCCGAAGACCTTGGCCGCCGTAGCCGAACGCTCCGACCGCGGCGCACGAGCGGCCGCCGCGGTCGAGTGGGAGCCCAAGGGCGGCATCGTGGTGGCCACCACCGAAGCCGGGGCCGCCGCACTGGCCGAGTTCGCCGGCGCCCAGCGCGCCGCCGGGGTGCGGGCCGAGGCCTTGGACGCCGCGGCGCTCGCGGAGGCCGAGCCCCGGATCACGCGTGACCACACGGCGGCGCTGCACTACCCCGAGGACGCCCAGGTGCAACCCGCCGGTGCGGCCGTCGCCCTGCTCACGGACGCGCTCGCGGCAGGCGCGTCCCTGAAGAGCGGATGCGAGGTGCTCTCCGCCGTCACCCGCGGCTCCCGGCTCACCGCAGTGCACACGACCGAAGGACTCGTCGAGGCGGACGTCTTCGTCAACGCCGCCGGCCCCTGGTCCGGTGAGCTCGCCGCCCGGCTCGGCGCCCCGATCGCCGTCCGGCCCCGCCGCGGCGACATCCTCGTCACCACCCCGTTGCCCCCGACCGTGTTCCACAAGGTGTACGACGCCGACTACGTCGGCGCGGTGGGCAGCAGCGCGGAGGACCTCCAGACCTCGGCGGTCGTCGAGTCGACGCGCGCCGGAAGCGTGCTGCTGGGCTCATCCCGCCGCCGGGTCGGCTTCGACGACCGGCTGCGGCCGCATGTGCTGGCGGCGATCGCCGCCAAGGCGCTGCGCCTCTTCCCCTGCCTCGCCGATGTCGCCGTCATGCGGTCCTACGGCGGCTTCCGCCCGTATGTGGACGACCACGTGCCGGTGATCGGCCCGGACCCCCGACTGAACGGCCTGTGGCACGCCACCGGACACGAGGGAGCGGGCATCGGGCTCTGTCTCGGCACCGCGCTGCTCGTACGCAACCTGCTGCTCGGCGAGCCGCCGGCGGTCGAGGCGAGCCCGTTCCGAGTGGACCGTCCGGCTGTCATCGGCCGAGCCGGGCAGACCGAGGCGACCGAACCGGCCGAGAAAGACCGGACCGGCGACAGCAAGAGCGCGAAGGAGGAGACAGCATGAGCCCCCGACGAGTGCCCGCCGGGTCCGACCCGGTCGGGCGGCGTGACCGCCCGCTGCGGATCACGGTGGACGGTGAACCGCTCGAGGGCGCCCACGGCCAGACCGTCGCGGGTGTGCTGCTCGCGTCCGGGCGGCA
The DNA here is from genome assembly GCF_013387495.1 of Streptomyces sp. PKU-EA00015. Lineage (GTDB taxonomy): Bacteria > Actinomycetota > Actinomycetes > Streptomycetales > Streptomycetaceae > Streptomyces. The sequence goes on from NZ_JABZEE010000060.1 coordinate 16,666, forward strand.
GTCCTGGCGCCGCGGGCCCTCCGGCGCGCCGCGCGGTGTGTTCTGCGGGATCGGCGTCTGCTTCGACTGTCTGGTCACCGTGAACGCCGAGCGCGATGTCCGCGCCTGCCGTCGCCGGGTCCGCGACGGAGACGTGGTGACCACCCAGACCCGGGAGTCGAGCGAGCCCCGCCCGTCCGGCACTTCCCCCGCGGAGAAGAGGTGATACGCCGTCACGTCGCGATCGTCGGCGCCGGACCGGCCGGCCTGGCCGCCGCACATGCGGCACTGGGCGCGGGCGCCGACGTGACACTGATCGACGCCGAGGAGCAGCCCGGCGGCCAGTACCACCGCACGCTTCCCGACGCCTGCGGCGCCGCCCGCCCCGAGACGTCGCAGCACGACTGGCCGGCGTTCGAACGACGCCGCCGGCAGGTACTGGACCACCCGCACTGCGCCTGGTGGCCGCAGACCGTGGTGTGGGCGCTGGAACGCCCGGCCGTCGGCGAACCGGGGGCGCCGCGTGTGCACCTGCTGCACGGCCCGGCCGACGGGACCGGACGGGAGCGCCGCGTCCTCGCACCCGACTCCCTGGTCCTCGCCACCGGTGCCCATGACCGGGTGCTGCCGTTCCCCGGCTGGGAGTTGCCGGGCGTGTACACCGGCGGCGCCGCCCAGGCGCTGGCGAAGGGCGAACGCATCGTCGTCGGCGACCGTGTCGTGGTCGCGGGCACCGGTCCGTTCCTCCTCCCCGTAACCGCGTCGCTGGTGGAAGCGGGGTCCCGGGTGCTGGAGGTCCTGGAGGCCAACGGCCCGGCCGCCCTGGCGCGTGGGTGGTCGCGGCGCCCGTGGGAACTGACCGGGAAGACCGGCGAGTTCGCCGCGTACGCCGGTACCCTGGCCCGCCACCGGGTGCCGTACCGCGTCGGCCGCACCGTGATCGAGGCCCGTGGCGAGGGAAGGGTCGAGGAGATCGTCAGCGCCCGGCTGCGCCCTGACTGGTCCGTGGTCCCCGGCAGTCGGCGGACCACACCCGTCGACGCCCTGTGCGTCACGCACGGTTTCAGCCCCCAGCTGGAACTGGCGCTCGCCGCAGGGTGCGCGTTGCGGCAGGTGTACGGAGGCGAGTTCGTCGACGTCGACGACCGTCAGCGCACCAGCCGTCCGGCCGTGTTCGCCGCCGGGGAGATCACCGGTGTCGCCGGTGCGCCCGCCGCGCGCGCCGAGGGCGCGCTCGCCGGATGGTTCGCCGCGGGCGGTGACACAGGTGCTGCCGCACTCGCGGTCCTGCGCCGGCGGCGGGACCGCGGCCGCGCCTTCGCCGGACGGCTGGCCTCGGCCCACCCCATCGGCACCGCGTGGCCCGGCTGGCTGCGCCCGGAGACGGTGATCTGCCGCTGCGAGGAAACGGACTTCGCCTCCCTGTGCCGGTCCGCCGCCGAGGACGCGGGCCACGGGGCGAGAGCGGCCAAGCTGGAGACACGCGCCGGTCTCGGCCCGTGCCAGGGCCGGATCTGCGGCCCGACGCTCACCGAGCTCACCTCCCGGCTGCGCGGCACGCCGGCAGCGGGCCACCTCCACCACGTGCCCGAGGAGATCCCCGTCGAGGGGCAGCCGCCCGCGAGTTGCCACCGCAGACCGATCGCCCAGCCCATCCGGCTCGGCGAACTGGCCGCGCCCACCGAGCCCGACGCCTGATCCGGGGACGCACCCCGATCGTCCCGTACGGCCCCCGTTGCCCCACTCCCTTCGCACGTCCCGTACGCCCCGCACCCAGGAGATCGATTCATGACCGGCACCAGCCCCAGCAACAGTCGCCTCACGGGCGTCGTCGTGGCCACCGCACTCCCCTACTACGAGGACGCCTCCGCGCCGGCAGGTCTGGCCGTCGACCTCGACCGCTACGCCGAGCACTGCAAGTGGCTCGTGGCCCACGGCTGCCACGGCGTGGGCCCCAACGGCTCGCTGGGCGAGTACTCGTCCCTGACCGACGAGGAACGCCGTGCGGTCGCCCGTACCGCGATCGAGGCGGTCGGCGGCGCCGGCACGGTCGTCGTCGGCGTGCACGGCGCCGGGTCGCACCAGGCCAGGTACTGGGCCGAGGCCGCGGCCGAGGACGGCGCGGACGGTGTGCTGTGCCTGCCGCCGACCCTGTACCGGGCCAACCACCGTGAGGTCCTGGCCCACTTCGAGGCCGTGGCGTCCGTCGGCCTGCCGGTGATGGTCTACAACAACCCCCTCGACACCAAGGTCGATCTCACCCCGGACCTGCTCGCCGAGATCGCGCAGATCGACAATGTGGTCGCGGTGAAGGAGTTCTCCGGCGACGTGCGGCGGGTGCTGGAGATCAAGGAGCGGGCGCCCGGCCTGGAGGTGATCAGCGGCGCCGACGACGTCGTGCTGGAGAGCCTGCTGATGGGGGCCACAGGCTGGTTCGCCGGCTTCCCCAACGTCTTCCCCGCGGAGTCGGCCCTCCTGTTCGAACTGGCCACGGCAGGCCGCCTGGAGGAGGCCCACGCACTGTACGAACCGCTGGTCGCCGCCTTCCGCTGGGACTCGCGGACCGAGTTCGTACAGGCCATCAAGCTCGGCATGGAGCAGGTCGGCCGGTACGGCGGCCCCTGCCGTCCGCCGCGCGGCCCGCTGTCGCCCGCCCAGCGCGAGCAGGTCGCGGCCGACATGGCCCGTGCCGTCGCGGCGCTCGAGAAGCGGTCCGCCTGATGCGGTCGGTCCGTACGATCAGCGCCGTCGACTCCCACACCGAGGGCATGCCCACCCGGGTCGTCACCGGTGGTGTCGGCCCCGTCCCCGGCGACACCATGGCCGAGCGCCGCCGCTACGCGGTCGAGCGCCTCGACGGACTTCGCCGGTTCCTGGTCGACGAGCCGCGCGGCCACGGGGCGATGAGCGGGGCGATCCTCCAGCCGCCGACCCGGCCGGACGCCGACTGGGGCGTGCTGTACATCGAGGTCAGCGGGTTCCTTCCGATGTGCGGGCACGGCACCATCGGTGTGGCCACGGTCCTGGTGGAGACCGGCATGGTCACGGTCACGGAGCCCGAGACCGTCGTACGCCTCGACACCCCCGCCGGACTGGTCGAGGCCCGTGTCGCGGTGACCGACGGCGCGGCCGAGCGGGTCACCCTGCGCAATGTCGACTCCTACGTCAGCGAGCTGAACGCCGCCGTGCAAGTGCCGGGCCTGGGCGTCGTGCCCTACGACATGGCGTACGGCGGGAACTTCTACGCCATCGTCGAACTGGACCGGATCGGGCTGCCCTTCGACCGGGCACGCAAGGCCGAGATCCTCGCCGCCGGGCTCTCGATCATGGAGGCCGTGAACGAGCAGAAGCGGCCCGTCCACCGGGTGGATCCGCTCATCGGCGGCTGCAAGCACGTCCAGTTCCTCGCGCCCGGCTCTGACGCCGAGCATTCCCGCAACGCCATGGCCATCCACCCCGGCTGGTTCGACCGTTCGCCGTGCGGCACGGGCACATCGGCGCGCATGGCCCAGCTGCACGCCCGCGGCGAACTGCCGCTGGGCACGGAGTTCGTCAACGAGTCGTTCATCGGCACCCGGTTCACCGGGCGGCTCGTCGCCGCGACCGAGGTCGGCGGCCTGCCCGCCGTCGTACCGGAGATCTCCGGCCGGGCCTGGATCACCGGCACGGCGAACTATCTCCTCGACCCGTCCGATCCGTTCCCGCACGGGTTCGTCCTGTAGCCCCTCGCCGGAGGGCCGGCCGCCGCCCGGTCACCTGCCCTCCACCTCGTCCTGCCGTCTGGAGTCATCGCCATGTCCGGAGCCGTCCTGCCCGGAACGCCCGCCGAAGAAGAAGACGAAGCCGCTGTCCCGCCTGCGAGAAACCCTCGTGTCCACGAAGCGGGCGGCTCCGTCGTCCTGAGGCCGGACCGTGCACTGTCCGCCACCGCCACGGCGGCCGTTGTGGTCACCCCGGCCGCCGCCGACGCCCGCGGGGCCGAGATCGCCCAGGGCTACGCCGCGTCGCTCACCCTCGGCGCGGGCCGGTTCCGCACCGACCCGGGCCTCCTCTTCGTCCCGGCGGGGCACAGCATCGTCTACGAGATCGCCTGGCAGGTCCGCGACATCCCGGCCGCGCCCACGCTCAACGCGCGCATCGCCGAAGGCTGTCTGTCGGGGGCCGGACGACTCGCCGACCTCCCCGGTGCCCGGAAACTGGTGTGGCCCGACGACGAGACGACCTTCGTGCCGCGCCTGCTCGCGCTGGACGGATCAGCTCTCACCCCCGCGCTGTCGGACGCGGCCCGGGAGTGCTTCGGACCTCTCGGCCTCGTGGTCCTGTACCAACGGCTGGAAGCCGTACCGGAGATGGTGTCGGCGCTGCCGGACCAGTCGACCGTCGCCCTGCACGCGGAACCGCAGGAGACCCGCCGACTCACCCGCCTTGCCAAAGCATTGAGCGAGCACAGCGGCCGGTTCCTGTGGAACGACTGGCCCGCGGCGTACGGGCCCTTGTGAACCCGCCTGTCCCTCTGCCGGAAACCAGAAGAAGGTGCATGACATGAGCAAGCGCCGAAAGAACGCCCTCTACGGAGAGCCCTCGCCCGAACTGTCCGCCCTGATGAGGTCGGGCTGGGCGGACACCGAACAGCGCGATCTGAAGCCCATGGAGCAGGCGCCCTACGCCGCACGGCGGCGCGCCGCCCTCTCGGCCCGCTTCCCGGGCGAGCGGCTCGTCATCCCGTCGGGCAACCTCAAGATCCGCTCGAACGACGCGCACCACCCGTTCCGCCCCTGCACCGGCTACGTCCATCTGACCGGTGATCAGGCCAGGGACGGCGCGCTCGTGCTGGAGCCGCGCCCCGGCGGCGGGCACGACGCGTACTGCTACCAGCTCCCGCGCGACGCCCGCGACAGCGACGAATTCTGGACGGGGGACACCGCGGAGCTCTGGATGGGGCGCCGTCACAGCCTCGCCGAGGCGGAGCGGCTGCTGGGTCTTCGCTGCCGCGACGTGCGCGCCGCGGCCACGGAACTGGCCGCTGCTGCCGCCGTTCCCACGCGCATCCTGCGAGGCCACGACCCCGTGCTCGAAGCCGCCGTCGACACCGACGAGGAGCGGGACGCCGAACTCGAGGAGACGCTGAGCGAGCTGCGGCTGGTCAAGGACGAGTGGGAGATCCGCCAGCTGCGGGCGGCCGTGGACTCCACGGTGCGGGGCTTCACGGACTGCGTGCGCGAGCTGTCGCGGGCCGTCGCCACCTCCGAGCGCTGGGTGGAGACCACGTTCTTCCGCCGCGCCCGGCTGGAGGGGAACGACGTCGGCTACGGCTCCATCTGCGCGGCGGGCGAGCACGCCACGATCATGCACTGGACCCGCAACGACGGGCCCGTGCGGCCCGGCGAACTCCTGCTGCTCGACGCCGGTGTGGAGACGCACACCCTCTACACCGCCGACGTCACCCGCACGCTTCCGATCAGCGGCGCCTTCACTCCTGTCCAGCGGAAGGTCTACGACGCGGTGTACGAGGCGCAGGAGGCCGGCATCGCCGCCGTGAAGCCGGGCGCGCACTACCGGGACTTCCACGAGGCCGCCCAGCGCCACCTGGCGGAGCGGCTCGTCGAATGGGGCTTCATCGAGGGGCCGGCCGGGCTGGCGTACGAGCTCGGGCTGCAGCGGCGCTTCTCCATCGCCGGAACCGGCCACATGCTCGGTCTGGACGTGCACGACTGCGCCCAGGCGCGCAACGACACTTATGTGGACGCGCCGCTCGAGCCGGGCATGGTCCTCACCGTCGAGCCGGGCCTGTACTTCCAGGCGGACGACCTCACGGTGCCCGAGGAGTTCCGGGGCATCGGTGTGCGCATCGAGGACGACATCCTCGTCACGGCGGACGGCAACGAGAACCTGTCCGCAGGCCTGCCCCGCACGGCCGACGACGTCGAGGCGTGGATGCGGGACCTCGCGGGCTGAGCCCGGCCATCCGGGCATGCGTGCCAGGCTGCCAGGTCACGTCCCCGAGTCGAGGAGCGCCGCAATCTCGCGCGCCGCTTCACGGGCGGGGCGGCCGACGCCGATCGGATCGCCCCGCACAAGACGGCCTGAGCGAGACCGTGGACGAGGTCCGGAACGTCATCGGTTCCGGGCCGGCCGGCTGCGCGGCCGCTCCGGCTTGCGCACCATGAACACGTCCACCGGATCCTCGGTCTCGAGGGTGAACCCGTGCCGCTCGTACAGCCGTCGGGCCGGACTGCCCCGCAGCACGTTCAACCGGACCGGGACGCCGTTGCGGTCACACCGCTCCAGCAGCTCGCGCAGCACGCCCGAACCGATACCGCTGCCCTGAAGATGCGGGGCCAGGTAGAAGTGCTCGAGCCAGTGAGCGTCCTTCGCCCGGCGCAGCGCCACGCAACCGGCGAACGCGCCGTCCACCTCGATGACCCAGGTGTGCGCCGGTTCGAACCCGTCCCGCAGTCGCTGACGCACACGCTCCTCGTCGTACCGCCCGAGCCGCTCCAGATCCGCCCGCAGCACCACGGCACGCAACTCTGCCACCGCCGCGACGTCCGACACCGACGCCGGCCGAAAGTCCCAGTCCACCACGATCGCCACGCTACCGCGCCGGGCTCCCCCGAGGGCGGGCATCTCCCCAGGCGCGAGCCGTCACTTGCGGGCGATCGTCAGCGGTCAGGCATGTTCCATGAGCACCGAGTAGGCCCGTTCAAGGCCAGAGCTCGGCGTCAACCACATCGACACCGCGGCGTTCCCCTTCTTGCAGGCACTCGGGTATCGGCGAGCCGCATGGACGGAGCCACCACAGGCGTGTGACTTAGGTTAGGCTAAGCTAAACATTCGAGGGTGGGCGCGGCTTCGCGCACGTCACCAGGGGAGGAATCACCATGGGCCTGCCGGCCATCGGCTCCTACCCCATGCCGGGTCCCGGCGCCCTCCCCCGCTCCTGCGCCTCCTGGACCGTCGAACCGACGCGCGCCGCGCTCCTGGTCCATGACATGCAAAACCACTTCGTGGAGGCGTTCCCGGCCGGGCAGTCCCCGGTCGTGGACCTCGTCGACAACATCGCGGCCCTGCGCGAACTCTCCGGGGCTCTCGGCATGCCGGTGGTCTTCAGCGCCGAGCCGGCCGCCCAGCGGCCCGGACAGCGCGGCCTCGCCGCGGACGTATGGGGCCCGGGCATCGGCGACGAACCCGACGCGGCCGCGATCATCGCTCCGCTCACACCCCGCCCCGGCGAGCACCTGCTCGCCAACGTGCGCCAGAACGCCTTCCTCCGCAGCCACCTCGGGAGGCTGCTGCGTTCGGAGGGTCGCGACCAGCTGATCGTCTGCGGGGTGTACGCCCATCTCGGCGTCCTCCTGACGGCTGCCGACGCCTTCATGAACGACATCCAGCCCTTCGTCGTCGCCGACGCCGTGGCGGACTTCTCCCCCGAGGAGCACGCCATGGCCCTGCGCTGGGCCGCCCGGAGCGGTGTGGTGTGCACGACCGAGGCCCTGTTGCACGACCTCCTGCTCAACAGGGCGCCGCGAGACGTTCGCCGGGACGCGTGACCGAGTCCCCGTGGCGGCAACCCTGCGGCGCCCACCCTGTGACGGCAGCCCTCACACGTACCGAGAGAGACGGAAGAACATGACCGTAAGGGTCGCCGTGGCCGGTGCCAGCGGCTACGCGGGCGGGGAGATCCTCCGCCTGCTGGTGTCGCATCCCGACGTGGAGATCGGCGCGGTGACCGCGCACAGCAGCGCGGGCCGGACCCTCGGGTCCGTACAACCGCAGCTGGCCGCGCTCGCCGACCGGGTTCTCGACGGGACTTCGGCGGCCGCCCTGCGCGGTCACGACGTGGTCTTCCTGGCCCTGCCGCACGGGCAGTCGGCCGCGCTCGCACGGGAGTTGGACCCCGGCACGCTGATCGTGGACTGCGGCGCGGACTTCCGGCTGCGCGACCCGGCGGCCTGGGAACGCTTCTACGGCTCGGCCCACGCCGGGACCTGGCCCTATGGTCTCCCGGAACTCCCCGGTGCCCGGGACGAGTTGAAGGGCGCCCTGCGGATCGCGGTACCCGGCTGCTACCCGACGGCGGTCACGCTCGCGCTGTTCCCCGCCTACGCGGCCCGGCTGGTGGAGCCGGAGACCGTGATCGTCGCGGCCAGCGGGACGTCGGGCGCCGGACGGGCGCTCAAGCCGCAGCTGCTCGGCACCGAGGTGATGGGCTCCATGAGCCCGTACGGAGTCGGGGGCGGCCACCGGCACACACCCGAGCTGACGCAGAACCTCTCCCGGGTGGCGGGCGAGCAGGTCACTGTCTCCTTCACGCCCACTCTGGCTCCCATGCCCCGGGGCATCCTCGCCACCTGCTCGGCCCGCCTGCGCCCGGACACGGCCGCGGCCGGGGAGCAGTCGGTGCGCGCGGCGTACGAAGCCGCGTACGCCGACGAGCCGTTCGTCCGGATGCTGCCGCCCGGCCAGTGGCCTTCGACGGCCGCCGTACTCGGCTCCAACACCGCCCAGGTGCAGATCGCCGTGGACCCGGACGCCGGCCGGCTGATCTGTGTGAGCTCCATCGACAACCTGACGAAGGGCACCGCGGGTGGCGCGGTGCAGAGCATGAATGTCGCCCTCGGCCTGCCGGAACGGCTGGGACTGCCCACGAATGGAGTGGCTCCGTGAGCGACGTGCGCGCAGCCGCCGGTCCGGAGCCGACGACGATGCCCCCACCTCCGCCCTGCGCGGGCGGTGGGGGAACCACCCAGGCGTCAGCTCTGGGGGAGAACGGAGAAGCACAGTGAGCGTGACCGCTGCCCGTGGATTCCTCGCCGGCGGCGTGGCCGCCGGCATCAAGGAATCCGGTGACCGCGATCTGGCCCTGGTGGTGAACCGGGGGCCGTCGCGCGCCGCCGCCGGCGTCTTCACCTCCAACCGCGTGCAGGCCGCGCCCGTACGCTGGTCACGACGCGTTCTTGCCGACGGCCGGATATCGGCCGTCGTTCTCAACTCCGGTGGAGCCAACGCCTGTACGGGGGAGCCCGGTGCCGTCGACGCACGGCTGATGGCCGAGCACACGGCACGGGCGGTGGACGTGGACCCGCACGAGGTCGCGGTGTGCTCCACCGGCCTCATCGGTGTGCGGCTGCCCATGGACCGCGTCACCGCGGGCATCGCCACCGCCGGAGACCTGCTGTCGCCGGAGGGCGGCGAGGACGCGGCCGTCGCGATCAAGACGACGGACTCGGTGCACAAGACGGCCGTCGTCTCCGGGCCCGGCTGGACGGTGGGCGGCATGGCGAAGGGCGCGGGCATGCTCGCCCCTGGTCTCGCCACCATGCTGGTCGTCCTCACCACGGACGCAGACGCGAGCGCGGCCGTACTCGACTCGACGCTCCGCGCGGCGGTGCGTACCACCTTCGACCGGGTGGACTCCGACGGCTGCATGTCCACCAATGACACCGTCCTGCTGCTCGCGTCGGGCGCCTCGGGGGTCGTACCCGATCTCGAGAGCTTCACCGAGGCCGTGCACGCGGTGTGCCTGGATCTGGCCCGGCAGTTGGTGGCCGACGCCGAGGGCGCGTCCAAGGAGATCGAGGTGACGGTCGTCGGCGCGGCCTCGGAGGACGACGCCGTCGAGGTGGGCCGGTCCGTTGCCCGGAACAATCTTCTCAAGTGCGCACTGCACGGCGAGGACCCCAACTGGGGGCGCGTGCTGTCCGCGATCGGCACGACGTCGGCCGCCTTCGATCCCGACCGTCTGGACGTGGCGGTCAACGACGTCTGGGTGTGCCGGAACGGCGCGGCGGGCGAGTCGCGGGACAAGGTCGATCTGTCGGGGCGCCGGATCACGGTGACGGTGGATCTGCGCTCCGGCGAGTCCTGCGCGGTGATCTGGACCAACGACCTCACGGCCGAGTACGTCCACGAGAACAGCGCGTACAGCTCATGAGCGGGCAGGGGACGACACAGACGGGGACGCTTCCCTTCGGACGGCTCGACGCGACCGCCGACGCCACCGCCGAGCCGACCGCCGAACTGACCGCCGACGCCACCGCCGAACTGCCCTGGCTGGAGGAACTCCAGGGCCGGACGGTCGTCGTCAAGTTCGGCGGCAACGCCATGGTGGACCCCGCACTCCACCGGACCTTCGCCCAGGACGTCGTGGAGCTGTGGCACGCGGGCCTGCGCCCGGTCGTCGTACACGGCGGCGGACCGCAGATCAGCGCCATGCTCGACCGCCTCGACCTGGAGGTCCGCTTCGAGGCCGGCCTGCGGGTGACCACGCCGGAGACCATGGACGTGGTCCGGATGGTGCTGACCGGCCAGGTCCAGCGGGAACTCGTCGGCGCTCTCAACGCCCATGGCCCCTTCGCCGTCGGCATGTCGGGCGAGGACGCGCACACCATGACCGCCGTACGACGCCCCGCGTGGGTGGACGGCCGGCAGGTGGACATCGGTCTCGTCGGCGAGGTCGTGGCCGTGGAACCCGGCACCGTACGCACGCTGCTCGAGGAGGGCCGCATCCCCGTGATCTCGCCCGTCGCACGGGGGGCGGACGGCGAGGTCTACAACGTGAACGCCGATCTCGCCGCGTCCGCGCTGGCCGTGGCCCTCGGCGCTGAACGGCTGGTGGTGCTGACCGACGTCGAGGGGCTGTACGCGGACTGGCCGCGGAGC
>NZ_JABZEE010000061.1 GCF_013387495.1 Streptomyces sp. PKU-EA00015
GCCCTCGGCGCTGAACGGCTGGTGGTGCTGACCGACGTCGAGGGGCTGTACGCGGACTGGCCGCGGAGCACCGAGGTGATCGACCGCCTGACGGCCGGTGAACTGCACGCACTGCTGCCGGAGCTCGCAAGCGGCATGCTCCCGAAGATGGAGGGGTGCCTGCGGGCGGTACGAGCGGGGGTCCGCAAGGCCCACGTCATCGACGGCCGGGTGCCGCACGCCCTGCTGCGCGGCGTCTTCGCCGAGGACGGACCGGGCACGACCGTGGTTCCGGACCCGGCCCCGGAGCGCGAGGCCGGGGAGGACCGCGCGTGACCGCCGACGACAGCACGAGACCGCTCACGGACCGCTGGCGAGCGGTCATGATGAACACGTACGGCACTCCCCCGCCGGCACTCGTCCGGGGCGAGGGCCGCGCGGTTCGGCCGGCTCCGGCTCTCACGGTGACGAACCATCAGGGCGACGAGCCGGTGCGGGCGCTGCCGGAGATCCTCGACGCCTGAGGCTCGGGACGCGGCCGTCTGGCCAGGACGGGCCCGGAGCCGTATCGGCTCCCGGGCCCCGTCCTGCGCATTCCTCATCTCACAGGGCGCAGGCCAGAACGCGTGCGTTGCGGCGGGGGTCCAGGGACTGGGCCCAGGCTGCCGGCGCCGTGCTCGGGCAGGCCGGTGCGAAGCCGTGCCGGAGGAAGAGGCGGCCACTGCCCGTCGTCGCCGTGAAGAGGGCCCGCAGGGACTGGCTCCGGGCCCTCGCCAGCGCGGCGTGCAGGAGCCGGGCTCCCACGCCGCACCCCTGCCGGTGCCCGGCGACGCAGAAGCTGTAGAGGACTCCGGTGGCGGGTCGGCCGGCCGGCGTGTCGGTGTGGTGGACACTCAGCCCGAGGCATCCTTCGAGGGTTCCGTCGGCGGCCTCGGCGACGAGGAAGTCACGTGCCTGACAGGCGTACTGAGCCTGCGTACGCTCGCGCAGCGCTCCCGAGCGCACGAACGGCCGGGAGAGTGCGGCGAGCCCGGCGGCGTCATCCGGCCGCGCGGGTCGAACGGAGAACGCGGGGAGGCCGGGCGAGCGGAGCGCGCGGGGCGACAGTGTGGCAGGGCGCGGCGTGGCCGTGATCAAGGCTTTCCTTCCTCGGTTCCACCGTGCGCGAAGGGAGGTTGGATCGCCGCGTGACCCCGGTGAAACGCTCGAACTAAGGCTAGCCTTACCTAACCGAATGGCCAAGTCGAGTCGTGTCCGCCGGCTCGCTCACAGCTTGTGGCCCTCCGTCGCCTCGCGTCCGTCCACGAACGTCGCCACTACCTCGATGTCACCGATCCGGGAGGGCTCGACGCTCCGCGGATCGTCGCCCAGCACGACGAAGTCGGCTCGCTTGCCCGGGCTGAGGCTGCCCGCGCTGTCGTCCCACCGGCAGGCGTAGGCGCCGGCGACCGTGTAGGCGCGCAGGGCCTCGTCGACGGTGATGCCCTCGTCCGGGCCGATCGCCCGGCCCGAGGTGGAGGCACGCTCGACCATGAACTGGACGGCCCGCAGCGGCGATCCGTCGGTGACGGGCCGGTCCGAGCTGCCGACGAGGGTGACTCCGTGGTCGAGGAAGCCTCGGCCCCGGTACATCCACGGAGCTCGCTGCGGGCCCATGATCGTCGCGTAGTCGTCGCCGAAGTAACGCAGGAAGTTGGGCTGGATCACGGCGCTGAGGCCGAGCCGGGCGAAGCGCGGGAGCTGGTCGGGCCGGATGAGCCCGGCGTGCTCGATACGGTGGCGCGCGTCGGGCCGGGGCCGCAGCGCCTGTGCCCGCTCCAGGGCGTCCAGGGCGAGGTCCGCGGCCCGGTCGCCGATGGCGTGGACGGCGAGCTGCCATCCGGCGAGGTGCCCGTCGACGATGAGAGAGGCGAGGCGCTCCGGGTCGTCCTGGAGCTGGCCCATGTGGGTCGTGCCTTCGTACGGGGCCGTGAGGGCGGCCGTACGCGCCATCATGCCGCCGTCGGTGTAGATCTTGAGCGCGCCGACGGACAGCCAGCCGTCGCCGAACCCGGTGCGCAGGCCGAGGTCCAGCCCACGGGGAATGCCGTCCCGCTCGTGCGCGCCGAGCGGCCGCAGGGTGTCGGCCCCCGGCATGAGCTGGACCCGCAGAGGCAGTCGGCCCTGGTCCCGGAGGAGTTGGTAGGCGCCGAGCTCGACGGGGCTGTGGCCGAGCAGGCCACCGCCGATGCCGGCCTCGGCGCAGGCCGTGATCCCCTCGGCGAGGCAGACGCGGCCGGCGTACTCGATCGCGTCGGCGAGCTCCTCCTGCGCGTACGGAAGGCTCAGCCGCCGTACGGCGCCCATCGCGCTCTCCACGAGGACGCCGTCCTCGTGGGGGACATCGGGCGGGAGCAGGTCGAGGACGGCGCTGTTGACCACGCAGGCGTGGCCGGAGTCGTGCATCACGAACACCCGGCGGCCGGGGCTGACCCGGTCCAGTTCGGCCGCCGTCAGATGCCGGCCGAGGGCGCGCTGGTCGTAGCCGCCGATGTGCACCCACGCGCCGGGCGCGCTCGTGCGGGAGGCCGCCTCCTCCACGACGGCGAGGGCGTCCTCGATCCTCTCGCAGCCGGCGATGCTCGGCGTGTTCGCCTTCAGTCCCGTCCACGCCAGGTGGACGTGGCTGTCGATGAACCCGGGCAGCACGGTGGCCCCTTGGAGGTCGACGACCTCGCGTGCGGGCAAGGAGGTCACGGCCTCGTCCAAGCCCACGATCCGGCCCTGCCAGATGCCCAGGTCGTGGGCGACCGGGTGGTCCGGATCCATGGTGAGGATGCGCGCGTTCGTGAGTCTCGTGCACAGCATCATGGGCGCTCCGTCCGTCCCTAGGAGGTTTCGGCGAGTACGGCGTCGGCGGCTTCGGTGCCCTGCGCGTCGCGCGCGCCGGCCTCCGCCTCGTACCGCCTGGGCGCGGCGGGCACCATCAGCGGGGTGCCGGTCTCGGGGTCGTCGATGATCCGGCAGCGCAGCCCGAACACGTCCTCGACGAGCTCGGCGGTCATGACGGTCGCCGGGTCGCCCTCGGCCGCGACCGTGCCGCCGGCCCGCATCACGATGAGGTGGGTGGCGTAGCGGCACGCCTGGTTGAGGTCGTGCAGGACCGCGACGACCGTGTGGCCCCTGCGTGCGTGCAGTTCGGCGCACAGGTCGAGCACCTCGACCTGGTGGGAGATGTCCAGGAAGGTGGTGGGCTCGTCGAGCAGGAGGAGAGAGGTCTGCTGGGCCAGGACCATGGAGAGCCAGACGCGCTGGCGCTGGCCGCCGGAGAGGTCGTCCACAGGCCGGTCGGCGAGTTCGAGTACGCCGGTCTGCCGCATCGCCTCGGTCACGGCGGCCTCGTCCTCGGTGGACCACTGCTTCAGCATCCGCTGGTGCGGGTAGCGGCCGCGCGCCACGAGGTCGCCGACCGTGATGCCGCCGGGCGCGTTGGACGACTGCGGGAGCAGCCCGAGCCGGCGGGCGACCTCGCGGGAGCGGTAGGAGGAGATGGCCCTGCCGTCGAGGTAGACCTGTCCCGCCTTCGGCGTGAGCATCCGTGACAGCGCCTTGAGCAGGGTGGACTTGCCGCAGGCGTTCGGCCCGAGGATCACGGTGAAGGACTGGTCGGGAATGTCCACGCCGAGGGAGGTGGCCACCGTCCGCTGGTCGTAGGAGAGCGTGAGGCCCTCGGCGCGCAGCCGGGGCGTCGGGGCGTTCACTTGTGTCATGCGCGGCTCTTTCGCGACTCGGTGATCAGCAGCCAGATGAGGTAGAGCCCGCCGATGGTCCCGGTCGCCGTACCCACGGGGAGGAGCGCGGGTGCGAAGACACGCTGCACGGCGAGGTCGCTCAGGGCGAGCAGGAAGGCACCCATGAGGGCGGACGGCAGGAGAACGGGGCCGGACGAACGGGTCACTCTGCGGGCCAGTTGGGGAGCGGCCAGGGCGATGAACACGATCGGGCCGGTCACCGCGGTGGCGAAGGCGGCCAGGGCGACGCTGATCACGAGCAGGGCCGCCCGCGTCCGGGTCACGTTGACGCCGAGGGCGGTGGCGATGCCGTCGCCCATCTCCACCATGGACAGGCGGCGGGCGAGGAAGAAGGCGAGCGGGAGCAGGACGACGACGGCGAGGCCGATGGTGTTCGCGTGGATCCACAGGCGGTTCCCGAGACTGCCGATCAGCCACGCCTGGGCCTCCAGCGCCTCCTGCCAGCTCGCCCGCGTGATCAGGTACGAGTTGAGGGCGAGGAGCAGGGCGCTGACGCCGATGCCGACCACGACCAGCCGGAAACCCTGCAGGCCCCGGCCCAGCATGAGAAGGGAGACGGCCGCGGCGGTGGCGAGTCCACCCACGAGCGCGCCGAGGGCGATCTGGGTCATGCTGCCGTTCAGGACGACGATGACGACCAGGGCCCCGGTGGCCGAGCCGTTGGTGAAGCCGATGATGTCCGGGCTGCCCAGCGCGTTGCCGGTCAGGCTCTGCAGGATGGCTCCGCTGACGGCCAGGGCGGCGCCGACGCACAGGGCGGTCACCAGCCGGGGCATGCGCAGGGTGTTGACGATGAAGTCCGCGGCTCCGGAGCCGTTGCCGAAGAGCGCCTGGAGGACCTCGCCGACGGAGAGTTCGAAGTCGCCGGTGGTGAGGGCGATGCCCATGAGCAGGACGAGCGCGGCGCCCAGGACGGCCGTGACGGCCAGGGCGCGGCCCTGGACCCGCAGGGACAGGCTGCCCTTTCTGCTACGGACGACCATCCCGGTGACGACGCGCGGCGTCGCGGCGGTCGCACGGTTCTTGACGGGGCGTGGATCAGGGGCGGATGCCTCTGACTCCCGTACGGCACTCACAGGGTCTCCTTGTTCTGCCCCAGGGCTGACGCCTGGGAGGTGTCCCCGTCTCCGCCGGCGAGACGCGGAGGTGCGGCTCCGGGGCCTGTCCTCGGCCCGGCTGCCTCGTGTGCGTCGCTCACAGCATCACCAGCTTCCGGCGACGGCACAGCGCGATGAACAGCGGGGCTCCGAGGAACGCGGTGACGATGCCGACCTGGACCTCGCCCGGGGATCCCAGGACCCGGCCGAGAACGTCGGCGCCGATCAGCAGAACGGGTGCGAACAGCATCGAGTAGGCCAGCATCCAGCGCTGGTCGGGACCCACGACGAACCGGGCGACGTGCGGGACGACCAGGCCCACGAAGGCGATGGGACCGGCCGCGGCGGTCGCCGCGCCGCACAGGAGCATCACGGCGACGGCGCCGAGCACCCGGGTCCGGCCGACGTTCACGCCCAGGGCTCGTCCCACCTGGTCGCCCATGGCCAGGGCGTTCAGGGAAGGGGCCAGGCCGAGCGCGAGGAGCAGGCCCACGACGACGAAGGGCAGGGTGATGAGGACGATGTCCGAGTTCCGGCCCGCCAGGGACCCCGCCGTCCAGAACCGGAACTGGTCGAAGGCGCGCGGGTTGAGCAGCAGTACCGCGGAGTTGAAGGCGAGGAGCACCGCCGTCACCGCCGCTCCGGCGACGACGAGCCGGTCGGGCGTCGCCAGCGTCCGCCCCGAGGAGCCCAGGACGTAGACGAGCACCGATGCCGCCGCGGCACCGAGGAACGCGAACCACACATAGCCCAGGGCCGTACCCACGCCGAAGAAGGCGATGGCCACGACGACTCCGGTGGACGCTCCGAGACTCACGCCGAGCAGCCCCGGGTCGGCGAGCGGGTTGCGGGTCAGCGACTGCATGAGCGCGCCGGAGAGTCCGAGGGCCACACCGACGAGCAGCCCGAGGAGGGTCCTGGGGATCCGGTACTCGTGGATGATGACCGAGGTCTCCGACCCGTCGGGCTGCCACAGCGCGTTCCAGGTGGAGGTGAACGGGATACCCCGGGTGCCCAGCCACACGCTGAGCAGTCCGACGAGGACCAGGGCCGCCAGGGTCGCGAGCAGGCCCAGGCCGCGCAGGGCGGCCACGGACCGACGGACTCCCGGCACGGCCGGGCCGCCCGCTCCGCTCCTGGGTGCCGCTTGGGTTCCGACCGACAACGACAACTCCCCCTGGCGGCGACACTCGTGCGGGACAACGCATGTGACGTGGCAACAGACAGCGACTTAGGTGAGGCTAACCGAACCGTTCGGCAGGGTCAACGCGTCGGTCCCGCCGGCGAGGCCGGCCGCCGCCGGCGGGCCGGGTGTGATGCCGACGGCAGCCTTGGCTGCCCACCTGATTAGAGTAGGCTTACCTAACTAATCGACGTCTTCGCGGAGGTACCGCATGCCCGTGGGGGGACCGAACGAGGGGGGCCCGACGGGGGGCCTCGTCCTCCGCAGAACGATCAGGGGTCAGCGCCGACGGGTCGTCGGGGCGTCGCTCCTCGGCATGGGCCACCAGGCGTGCGAGGCCCTTGTCCCCGTCGTGATCGGCGTCATCATCGACCGGGCCGTGTCCACCGGCTCCTCCGCCGCTCTCCTGCGCTGGCTGCTCGTCCTCGCCGTCCTCTTCCTCGTCCTGTCCACGTGTTACCGGACCGCCGCGAGGATCACCGACGGAGCGGGCGAACACGCGGCGCACGAGCTCCGCGTCGACCTCGGCACCAGGGTGCTCGACCCCCGTGGCGGAGCCGACGCCGGACGGCTGCCCGGCGCGCTCACGGCCGTCGCCACCGGTGACGCGACACGCGTCGGAGCGGTCGCGGCCGCCGTGCCGTACGCCGTGTCGGCGCTCACCGGGCTGGTCGTCAGCGCGGTGGCGCTGCTGCGCGTCTCGGTGCCGCTCGGCCTGCTCATCCTGCTCGGCGTCCCACCCCTGCTGTGGCTCGGCCACCGGATCAGCCGCCCCCTCGAAGAGCGCAGCGAGATCGAGCAGGAGCGTGCCGCGCACGCCTCCGGCGTCGCCGCCGACCTCGTCGCGGGGCTTCGGGTGCTGAAGGGCATCGGGGCGGAGGCCGCCGCCGTGTCCCGGTACCGGCGCACGAGCCAGGCCTCCTTGGCCGCCGCGCTTCGGGCCGCAAGCAGCCGAGCTTGGCACGACGGCGCGATCCTCGCCCTCACCGGCATCTTCATCGCGGCCATCGGCCTCGCCGGCGCCCATCTGGCCATGCGCGGCTCGATCAGCGTGGGCGAACTGGTGGCGGCCGTCGGACTCGCCCAGTACCTCCTCGGCCCCTTCCAGCTCCTCACGTACGTCAACGGGGAGTTGGCGCTCGGCCGTGCCTCCGCCGACCGGATCGCCGAGGTGCTCGCCTCGCCGCCCGCCGTCGCGACCGGACGGACCACGCTTCCCGATGCCGTCTTCGGAGAAGTCCGGCTGCGCGGTCTCGGGCACGGGGCCCTGCGCGGTGTCGACCTCGACATCGCCGCCGGCTCCGTCATCGGCGTCGTCGCGAAGGACCCGGCGGCGGCGCACGACCTGCTGCTCTGCCTGGGCAGGGAACTCGACCCCGCCGAAGGGGCCGTCGAACTCGACGGCGTACCACTGACCGAGCTGGACCCTCAGAGCGCCCGCCGCGCGATCCTCGTCGCCCACCACGACGCCGATCTGTTCGAGAGCAGTCTGCTCGACAACGTGCGGGCGGGGTCCGGCGCCGGGGAAGCCGACCTCGCGCCCGCCCTGGCCGCGGCCGCCGCCGACGACGTCGCGCGGGCGCTCCCCCAGGGCACGGCCACCGTCCTCGCCGAACGGGGCCGGTCCCTGTCCGGCGGTCAGCGCCAGCGGGTGGCCCTGGCCCGGGCGCTCGCCGCCGACCCCCCGGTGCTCGTCGTCCACGACCCGACGACCGCGGTCGACACGGTCACCGAGTCACGTATCGCCGCCCGCCTGCGGGAACTTCGGGACGGTCGTACGACGATCCTCGTCACCACCAGCCCCGCGCTGCTCGCCGCGACCGACCGCGTGGTGCTGCTCGACGACGGCGCCGTGGCCGCCGACGGCCGCCATCCGGAACTCGTCGCCTCCCACGAGACGTACCGCGCGGCGGTGCTGGCATGACGGCGCCTGTGAACGACGAAGGACGCGAGATGACCGAACCCCGTACGGCGGACCGCGGCACGAGCGGGGACCGCGAGTTGCTGCCCACCGCGACCGGCGCACAGACGTTCGCCGCCGTCCGGACGCTGTTGCGGCACCACCGGCTCCTGACCGTACTCGCGGTCACCGTGCTGGTCGCCGGCACGGGCATCGGCCTGCTCACCGCCCCGCTGCTCGGACGCGTCGTCGACCTCGTCGCCGCGCGGCGCGGCGCGGGCGCGCTGACGGTACCGATGGTGCTGCTCCTGGCGGTGGCCGTGGCCCGGGGCGTGGCGACCGCGATCGGCCAGTCGCTCGTCGCCCGCCTCGGCGAGACCGTCCTCGCGGACCTGCGCGAGCGGTTCGTCGGGCGGGCACTGCGCCTGCCCCTGGAACGTGTCGAGCGGGCCGGTTCGGGCGACCTGACCTCCCGGGTGACCGGCGACGTCACCGTCATCGCGAAGGCGGTGCGCCAGGCGCTGCCCGAGTTCGCCGCGGCGCTCCTCACCATCGCGCTGACGCTCGTCGGACTCGCCGTACTCGACTGGCGCTTCCTGCTCGCCGTCCTTCTGGCCGTGCCGGTGCACGTTCTGACGGTCCGCTGGTACATCCCGCGTGCCGCGTCGGTGTACGCCCGGCACCGGGTGGCGAGCGGCGCCCTGCAGCACCAGCTCCTCGACAGCGTCGGCGGTGTCCGCACCGTACGGGCGTTCCGGCTCACCGCCGGCCACGCGCAGGCACTTCAGCGGCGGTCCGGCGAGGCCGTCGACCTCGCGCTGCAAGGCATCCGGCTGGTCTCCGGCTTCTTCTCCCGTCTCAACGCGGGGGAGTTCATCGGTCTGACCGGCGTTCTGGCGACGGGCTTCTTCCTCGTGGACAACGGCTCCGTGAGCATCGGCACGGCGACCGCGGCCGCGCTCTACTTCCACAGCCTCTTCAATCCGATCAACGCCGCCCTGTTCCTCATCGACGACGCACAGTCGGCCGGCGCGAGTCTTGCCCGCCTGGTGGGGGTGTCGAACCTGCCCGTCGAGCCGGAGCCCGAACCGGGCACCGCGGAGAAGCCCGTGGACGGCTCGGTCAAGGTCTCCGCGCTCAGCCACGCGTACGTCGACGGGCACCCGGTCCTCAGCGACGTGGACCTGGACGTCCGCAGCGGCGAACGGGTCGCTCTGGTGGGCGCGAGCGGCGCCGGGAAGACCACTCTGGCGAAACTGGTCGCGGGCGTCCACGAGGCGTCCGGCGGTTCGATCGTGCTCGGCGGCGTCGAGGCCCGCGAGTTGGGCCCGGCCGGAGTCCGGCGCGCCGTGACGCTGATCAGCCAGGAGGTCCGTGTGTTCGCGGGGCCCCTGGCCGAGGATCTGCGGCTGGCGCGCCCGGAGGCCACGGACGAGGAACTGCGCACGGCGCTGGCCCGGGTGGAAGCCCTGGACTGGGTCGAAGCACTCCCCGAAGGTCTCGCGACGGTGGTCGGTGAGGGCGGGCACCGGCTCACGGTGACCCAGGCACAGCACCTGGCCCTGGCCCGGCTGGTCCTGGCGGACCCGCCGATCGCCATCCTCGACGAGGCGACCGCAGACGCGGGCAGCGCCGGCGCACGCGTCCTGGAGGCAGCCGCCGTACGGGCCCTGGAAGGCCGTACGGGCCTGATGGTGGCGCACCGCCTGCCCCAGGCCGCCACCGCCGACCGCGTCGTCGTACTCGACCAGGGCCGGGTCGCCGAGACCGGCACGCACGACGAACTCGTCGCGGCGGGCGGCCGCTACGCCGCCCTCTGGTCGGCCTGGTCCGACAGCCGCCGAGAGCCGCCGCGGGAGGCGTGAGCCGGCCGGCGGTCCCTCTTCGGGAACCGGCAGCGTCGGTGGAGGCCGGCAGCGGCATCATGATGGCACCGGGTGGCACCGATTGGTGCCACCCGGTGCCATTCCATGTTCCCCGAACCACATGAGCACGCACTGCGACCAGGGCCGCCTTTTCACGTTTCCGCAGGCAGGAGCGGTCATCCTCGAGCGCACCCCATGCAAGGTGCCACACAGACTTGCACATGGTGCCATCATGGTGCCATGATGACGCCATGGACCTCACCCCGTATGTCGACACCCTCCGCCGTGAACTGGCGGTGGCCGCCGAAGCCGGCGGGGCGGATGCCCGCGCGCTGGCCGAGCGGCTCACCGCTCCCCTGGAGTCGGCGACCCGTCTGACCATGCTCAATGTGCTCTCCGCCGCGATGGACGAGATCACCCGCGAGCTCGCCCCCGGCTCGGTCGACGTACGGCTGCGCGGGCTCGACCCCGATTTCGTGGTGACGCTGCCGCCCGCCGACGGCGGCACCACGGAGCCGGCCGCGCCCGTCGAACCGCTGAAGGCGCAGGCGCCCGCCGAGGGCGACGAGGGCGGCACCGCCCGCGTCAACCTGCGGCTGCCGGCCCACCTCAAGACACGCGCCGAGGAGGCCGCGAGTCGCGAGGGCCTGTCGGTCAACGCATGGCTGGTGCGCGCCGTGTCGGCGGCCGTCGACGGCGGCACCCGGCCGCGTACGACGGAGAAGACCCGGACCATCGGACAGAGCTTCACGGGCTGGGTGCGCTAGCCGCGCCCGCGCCCGCACGACTTCACCCACACCACGTCCCACCAGCGGGGACGCCCTGAAGACCCAAGAGGACGGGACAGCCATGCCTTCTTTCGACACTCCCGAACCGATCTCGGCCACGGCGCACGTGGAGGCCGGTTCCCTCCAGTTCACCGCGGGCGACCGCCTCGACACCGTCGTCGAGGTGCGCCCCCGCGACCCGAAGAAGGACCAGGACGTACGGGCGGCCGACCAGACCGAGGTCACGTACGCGAGCGGCGTACTGACCGTCAGGACGCCCAAGCCCCATCTGCTCGGCCTCGGCCGCACCGGCACCGTCGACGTGACGGTCGAACTGCCCACGGGCTCGCGCATCGACATGACCGGCGCCTGGGTCCAGGTGCTCGGCGAGGGCCGGCTCGGTGAGGTCCGCGTGAAGACCTCGTCCGGCGACGTCCGCCTCGACACCACCGGCCCGCTGAAGCTGACCGCGTCGCACGGCTCGATCACCGTGGACCGCATCGAGGGCACGGCCGAGATCACCACCAGCTCCGGCAGCCTGCGCGTGGGCCTCGTCGACGGCCCCGCCGTCCTGAAGAACTCGCACGGCACCACGACCGTCGGCGCCGCCACCGGCGAGCTGCGGGTGAGCGGCGCCAACGGCGACATCGAGATCCGCCGCGCCGAGGCCTCGGTCACCGCCACCACCGCCCACGGCACCCTGCGCGTGGACGAAGTGGCCCGCGGCACCGTCCAGTTGGAGACCTCCTACGGCGCCATCGATGTCGGCATCCGCGAGGGCACGGCCGCCTGGCTCGACGTCAGCTCGGGCTCCGGCCAGGTGCGCAACACGCTCACCGCGTCCGAGACCCCGGAGCAGACCGAGGACACCGTCAAGGTCCGCGCCCGCACCCGGTACGGCAACATCGACGTCCGCCGCGCCCGGGGCTGAGCACCGCCCCGCGAACTCCCCGCTCACCCACATCACTTCACCTTCGAACGGGAGGGCTCCATGCCTTCATCTGTCATGCCCACGCCCAGGCTGGGTGACGGTCCGCAGTCGTCCGCCGCCGTCTCCGCCGTCGGTCTGCGCAAGTCGTACGGCGACAAGACCGTGCTCGACGGCATCGATCTGCGTATCCCGGCCGGTTCCGTGTTCGCGCTGCTCGGGCCGAACGGCGCCGGCAAGACCACCGCCGTGAGGATCCTGTCCACGCTCATCGACGCCGACGGCGGGCAGGCCCAGGTCGCGGGCCACGACATCGCCACGTCACCGGACGGGGTGCGCGCCGCAATCGGCGTCACCGGGCAGTTCTCCGCCGTCGACGGGCTGATCACCGGCGAGGAGAACATGCTCCTCATGGCGGACCTGCACCACCTCTCCCGCAGAGAGGGCCGCCGCACCGCCGCCGAGCTGCTGCAGCGCTTCGACCTCGTCGACGCCGCGAAGAAGCCCGCCTCCACCTACTCCGGCGGCATGAAGCGCCGCCTCGACATCGCCATGACCCTGGTCGGCAACCCGCGGATCATCTTCCTCGACGAGCCGACCACCGGTCTCGACCCGCGCAGCCGCCACACCATGTGGCAGATCATCCGCGAGCTGGTCGCAGACGGCGTCACCGTCTTCCTCACCACGCAGTACCTGGAGGAGGCCGACCGGCTCGCCGACCGAATCGCCGTGCTCAACGACGGCAGGATCGCGGCCGAGGGCACCGCCGAGGAGCTGAAGCGGCTGGTCCCCGGCGGGCACATCCGGCTCCGCTTCTCCGACCCCTCCGCCTATCGGAGCGCCGCCCTCGCGCTGCACGAGGTCACCCTCCCCCACAGCGCCCTGCGCAGGGGAGGTACCCCCATCGACGAGGCGCTGTCGCTGCAGATCCCCAGCGACGGCACCCAGCGCGAGCTGCGCTCCATCCTCGACTGGCTGGACGCCGCCGGCATCGAGGCGGACGAGCTGACGGTGCACACCACCGACCTCGACGACGTGTTCTTCGCCCTGACCGGCGGCACAGACAAGCCCAAGGAGGCTGTCCGATGAGCTCCCTCTCCCTCGCCCTGCGCGACTCGTCCACGATGCTGCGCCGCAACCTCCTGCACGCGCGGCGCTACCCGTCCCTCACCCTGAACCTGCTGCTGACGCCGATCGTCCTGCTGCTGCTCTTTGTCTACATCTTCGGTGACGTGATGAGCGCGGGCATGGGCGGCGGCGCCGACCGCTCCGAGTACATCGCCTACGTCGTGCCGGGCATCCTGATGATGACCATCGGAGGCACCGTGGTCGGGACCGCGGTGTCCGTCTCCAACGACATGACCGAGGGCATCGTCGCCCGCTTCCGCACGATGGCGATCCACCGCGGGTCCGTCCTCATCGGGCATGTCGTCGGCAGTGTGCTGCAGTCGGTGGCCGGCGTGGTCCTCGTGGGTGCCGTCGCCGTGGCCATCGGCTTCCGGGCCACGGATGCCACGGCCCTGGAGTGGCTGGCGGCGTTCGGGCTGACGGCGCTGGTCGCCCTGGCGCTCACCTGGATCGCGGTCGGGATGGGCATGGTCAGCCCGAACGCCGAGGCGGCGAGCAACAACGCGATGCCGCTGATCGTCCTGCCGCTCGTCTCGAGCGCCTTCGTCCCGGTCGACGCGATGCCGGGCTGGTTCCAGCCGATCGCCGAGTACCAGCCGTTCACACCGGCCATCGAGACCCTGCGCGGGCTGCTGCTCGGGAGCGAGATCGGGCACAACGGGTGGCTCGCGGTCGCCTGGTGCCTGGCTCTCTCCGCACTCGGCTACTTCTGGTCGAAGGCGGTTTTCGACCGCGATCCGACGTAGCCGGGACGACCGCGCGGGCCGCCTCCCTCAGCTCGTCGACGCACGCCGCCGCCCGCCGAGAGGAATTCTCGGCGGGCGGCGGTACGGCGCGCTGCGGCGGGTTCAGCCCTGCCCGGCGACCAGGCTCTTGGGGCGCAGGTCGGTCCAGTTCGTCTCGACGTAGGCGAGGCACGCCTCCCGCGTCTCCTCGCCGAAGACGACGCGCCACCCGGCCGGCACCTCGGCGAAAGAGGGCCACAGCGAGTGCTGGTCCTCGTCGTTGACCAGGACCAGGAATCGGCCCTGCGGGTCCTCGAACGGGTTGGTGCTCATACGTCGTCACTCCTCGTGGACTTTGCGGTGAACAGCTCGGAGATCGGCTGCTCGGGGTCGGCCGCTGCGGTGCGCAGCAGTGTCTGAAGTTCTTCGGCGAGCTGCCGGGCCTTCTCCGGGCCGAACAGGCCGGCCGCGTGGATCAGCTCGCAGTGCACCGGTCCGTCGCCCTGCGGCTCGTAGAAGCTGAGGGTCAGCTCCGCCCGCGCCGAGTCGGCCGGAACCGCGTGGAAGGAGCCCATGCCGCCCTCCAGCTGCCCGAGATCCGCCTGTTCGTGGTGGATCACCATGACCTGCGGGCCCTGCGGGGGCAGTCCGGTCGCCCGGACGACCTCGTCGAACGGCACGTCCTGCCGGTCGAGGGCGCTGAGGGTGGTCTCCCGTACCCGGGTCAGCAGCTCCGCGAAGGTCGGGTCGCCCGCCGTGTCGGTGCGCAGCACCACCGTGTTGAGGAAGCAGCCGACGAGGTCGGCCAGCTGGTCGTCGCCACGGCCGGCGACCATCGTACCGATCGGCAGGTCGGTGCCCGCACCGTGGGCGGTGAGCACCGCGGCGAGGGCCGAGTGCAGCACCATGAACATGCTCGTGCCCGTTGTCCGGGCCAGCTCGTCCACGGCCGCGTGCAGCTGCTCGTCCAGGACGAAGCCGCGGTGGTCGCTGCCCTCGGCACCCGGGCGCGGGGCGTCCGTGGGGAGCGCCAGCTCCGCCGGTACGTCCCCGAGCGTCTGCCGCCAGTAGGCGAGCTGCCGCCCGCCCCGGCTCTCCGGGTCGGACAGGTCGCCGAGGACCTCGTGCGCCCAGCGGGTGTAGTCCGCGTACGTCACCGGCAGCGGCTCCCACTCGGGCGCCCGGCCCTGCGTGCGGGCCGCGTACGCCGTGGTGAGGTCACGGAACAGCGGCACCACCGACCACTCGTCCACCGCCAGGTAGTGCGAGGTCAGGAGCAGAGCCTGGTGACCGGCCGGGTCCGTCAGCAGCGTCGCCCGCAGCGGGGCCTCCCGCTCCAGGTCCGGGGCCTGCGCGGCGAGTTCCGCCAGGCGGGCGTCCAGGTCCGCGCACCGGTCGAGCGCGAGGGCCGGGGCCTTCGCCGACCGCTGGAGCACCACACCCTCGCGCTCGGCGAACGCCGTGCGCAGCGGCTCGTGACGGGCCACCACATCGGCGAGGGCGTCGGCGAGCGCCGCGGCGTCCAGTCCACCCTCCGGTGCGCGCAGGGCCAGCGCGTGGTCGAAGCCCGGGGCGCGGCGGTGCGACTCCCACTCCCAGCGCTGGACCGGGGCGACCGGCAGCGGGGCGCCGGCAGTGTCTTCGGTGTCTTCGGCGGACCGAAGCGCCGGGCGGGCGGCCGCCGCGCCCTCCAGCTTGCCGGCGAGGCCGGCGACGGTCAGCGCGTCGAAGACGTCCCGGATGCTCAGCTCGACGCCGAACTCCGCACGGATACGGCCCAGGAGCCGCATCGAGGCCATGGAGTGGCCACCGAGCGCGAAGAAGTTGTCGTGGATACCGACCTTCTCCAGCTTGAGGATCTCGCAGAACAGGTCCGCCAGGCGGGCCTGCGTCTGTGTCGCCGGGCTCGCGTCGCCGGTCATCGCGGACCAGTCCGGCGCGGGCAGCGCCTTGCGGTCCAGCTTGCCGTTGGGGGTCAGCGGAAGCGGACCGTCCAGCGGTACGACGAGTGCCGGGACCATGTACTCCGGCAGGTGGCCCGCCACATGGGCGCGCAGCTCCTGCGGGGCTGTCTCCCCAGCCTCTCCCGCCTCCAGTACGGCGTACCCGACCAGGCGCACGATGTCGCCGTCGCGGTCCGGCAGTACCGCGGCCTGCGCGACCGACGGGTGCGAGGCCAGCGCCGCCTCGATCTCCCCGAGCTCGATACGGAAGCCGCGCACCTTCACCTGGGTGTCGACCCGGCCCAGGAAGTCGAGGTTCCCGTCCGTGCGCCAGCGGGCGCGGTCGCCGGTGCGGTACATGCGGCCGCCGGGCGGGCCGTAGGGGTCCGCGACGAACCGCTCCGAGGTCAGCCCGGCCTTGCCGAGGTAACCGCGGGCGAGGCCGCGTCCGGAGACGTACAGCTCGCCGACGACACCGGGCGGGACGGGCCGCAGGTTGTCGTCGAGGACGTAGCAGCGGGTGTTGGGGTCGGGTCGGCCGATGGGGACCCGGCCGGTGGGTCGGCCACCGTGCTCGCGTGCGGGCCACAGCGTGGAGTTGACCGTCGCCTCGGTGAGTCCGTACGCGCAGATCAGGTGGGCCGTGGTGCCGAAGCGCTCGAACAGGTCCGGCGGCACCGTCTCCGTACCGACGAGGACGGTCGAGCCCTCGGGCAGCTCGCAGCCGGGCGGCAGCGCCGACACCAGGGAAGGGGGCAGGATCATGTGGCTGATCCGCTTCTCCGCGAGGAAGTCGGTCAGCGCGGGCCCGGCGACCCTCGCCTCCTCGGTGATGAGGACGAGCCGGCCGCCGTGGCACAGCGCCATCGACAGCTCGAAGACGAAGACGTCGAAGCCGATCGAGGCGAACTGGAGCACGCGGCTGCCGGGCTCGAGGCCCATCCGGTCGACAGCGGTGGCCACCAGACTGGCGATGCCCTCGTGCGGGACGACCACGCCCTTGGGGCGCCCGGTCGAGCCGGAGGTGTAGATCACGTACGCGGCCTGGTCCAGGCCGACCGGTCCGCTCCCGACGGCGGTCTCCGGCAGACCGTCCAGCTCGGCGGCGACGGACGGCTCGTCGAGCAGCACCATCGGTGCGCCCGCCACGTCCGGGATCTTCCCTGCCACGGACTCGGTGCCGACCACGAGGGCCGTCCGCGAGTCCTCGATCATGTAGCCGAGCCGGTCGGCGGGGTGGGCCAGGTCGAGCGGCAGGAACGCGGCACCGAGCTTGAGCGCGGCGAGCACCGTGGCGATCATGTCGGCGGAGCGGGGCACGGCCACGCCGACCACGCTCTCCGCGCCCACACCGCGCGCGGCCAGCAGCCGGGCGATCCGGTTGGACCGCGCGTCGAGCCGCTCGTACGTCACCGAGTGCGAGCGGTCCACGACGGCGATCGCGTCGGGCCGCTCGGCGAGCCGCCGCGCGAACATCGCGGGCAGGGTCTCCTCGTCGACGGGCCGCGGGGTGCCGTTGAAGCCCTCCAGGACGAGGTGACGCTCGTCGGCGGCGAGGATCTCCGCCTGCGAGACGGGTCGCTCGGGCGCGGCGACGAGGGCGGCGACGAGCGCCCGGAGCCGGTCGCCGATCCGCTCGGCGGTCTCGTGGTCGAACAGTTCGGTGGCGAACTCCAGGCGGCAGGCCAGGGAGCCCGCAAGGCCGTCGGCGGCCGTGTGCTCGGTGAAGCTGAACACCAGGTCGAACTTCGCGGAGCGGATGCGGAACGGCACGTACTCCACCTGGAGCCCGGCCAGTTCCAGCTCGTCGCCGGTGCGGGCGTGGTAGCCGACCATCACCTGGAACAGCGGGTTCCGGGAGAGCGAGCGGGTCGGGTTGAGCTTCTCGACGACCGACTCGAACGGCACGTCCGCGTGGGAGAAGGCCGCCAGGTCCCTCTCGCGGACCCGGGTCAGCAGCTCGGTGAAGCTCGGGTCGCCGCTGAGGTCCGTGCGGAGCACGAGGGTGTTGACGAAGAAGCCGACCAGGTCGTCCAGCGCCTCGTCGCTGCGGCCCGCGATGGGCGAGCCGAGGGGGATGTCCGTGCCCGCGCCCATCCGGTGCAGCAGGGCGGCAACGGCCGCGTGCACCACCATGAACATGCTGGCGCCGGTCTCGCGGGCGAGCCGCTTCAGACCCTCGTGGACGTCGGCGTCGAAGTCGATGTCCAGCTCGGCTCCGGAGAACGCGGGACGGGCGGGCCGGGGCCGGTCGGTGGGCAGTTCGATCTCTTCGGGCGCCCCGCTGAGCGTCGCGTGCCAGTACTCCAGCTGACGCGCAGCCAGGCTGTCCGTCTCCTTGGGGTCTCCGAGCAGCCGCTGCTGCCACAGTGCGTAGTCGGCGTACTGGACGGGCAGCGGCTCCCACTCCGGGGCCGTGCCGTGTGCGAGGCGGGCCTGGTACGCCGTGGCCAGGTCGCGCAGGAACGGGCGGTCGGACCACTCGTCGGTGGTGATGTGGTGAAGCAGCAGGATGACGACGTGGTCGTCGGGCGCGACCTCCACCACTGTGGCGCGCAAGGGCAGTTCGGCGGCGAGGTCGAAGGGCCGGTTGCTCTCCGCGTCGACGATGCCGGGCACCTCGTCCTCGGTGGCGCGGACGAGCTCGACCACGGGCCGGGCCTCCTCGGCCGGCAGGACTCGCTGGAACGCCTGGCCGTCGCGCTCGGCGAAGACCGTGCGCAGGGCCTCGTGGCGGGCCGTGACATCGCCGAGCGCGGCGGTCCACGCGTCGACGTCGAGGGCGCCGCGCAGCCTCATCACCAGCGGGAAGTTGTACGCGGCGGAGGTGCACTCGATCTGCTGGATCACCCACAGCCGCTGCTGGGCGTGGGACAGCGGCAGCTCGTCGGGCCGCTCGCCGGCGGTCAGCGCCGGGCGGACGGCGCCGGCGGAGCGGGCCGCGCGTTCCACCAGCTCCGCGACGGTCGGCGCCTCGAAGAGGTCACGGATGGCCAGTTCGGCGTCGAGCGCGGTGCGGGCGCGGCTGACCAGACGGGTGGCGAGCAGCGAGTGGCCGCCCAGCTCGAAGAAATCGCTGTCGATGCCGACGCTGCCCTCGGGCAGGCCGAGCACCTCGGCGAAGAGGGCGCAGAGGGTCTCCTCCCGCGGCGAGCGGGGGGCGCGGCTGGGTCCCGTACCGCCGAAGTCGGGGGCGGGCAGCGCCCTGACGTCGAGCTTTCCGTTGACGGTCAGCGGCAGCGTTTCCACGGCGACGAGCGCGGAGGGGACCATGTAGTCCGGCAGGCCGGCCTTCAGGTGGTCGCGCAGCCGCTGGAGCAGTTCCTCGCCCGCCTCGGCGCCGTCCTCCGGGACGACGTAGCCGACCAGGCGCTTGCTTCCGGTGGCCTCGTCGACGACCACGGCGGCGTGCGCGACCTCGGAGTGCGTGGACAGGGCCGAGGCGATCTCGCCCAGCTCGATGCGGTAGCCGCGGATCTTGACCTGGTCGTCGGTGCGGCCGAGGAAGTCGAGCAGGCCGTCGGGACGCCGGCGTACGAGATCGCCGGTGCGGTACATCCTCTCTCCCGGCTCGCCGAACGGGTCGGCGACGAACCGCTCGGCGGTCAGGCCGGGCCGGTCGTGGTAGCCGCGCGCCAAACCGGTACCCGCGATGTACAGCTCACCGGGGCAGCCCGGCGGAACGGGCCGCAGCATCGCGTCGAGGACATAGGCGCGGGTGTTGCGGATGGGCAGGCCGACCGTCGGGGTCGCGCTGTCGGTGGTGGAGCCGCCGAGCGTGTTGATCGTGTACTCGGTGGGCCCGTACAGGTTGTAGCCGTAGGTGCCCTCGGTGTGGCGGAGCCTGCTCCACACCGTGTCGGAGACGGCCTCGCCGCCGAGCAGGACCAGGGCGGGCCGGTGCTTTCCGGCTGCCGCGTCCTGGTCGAGCAGGCCCTCCTCGATGAGGAGCTGGGCGTACGTCGGCGTCACGTTGACCACGTCGACCCGGTGCCGGTCGCAGTAGGCGACCAGGGCCTCGGCGTCGCGGCGCAGCTCCTCGTCGCAGACGTGGACCTCGTGGCCCTCGACGAGCCAGAGCAGCTCTTCCCAGGACATGTCGAAGGCGAAGGACACGGTGTGCGCGATGCGCAGCCGTCGCCCGCCGGCCGAGGCGATGGCCGGGTCGAAGATCTCCTCCTGGTGGTTGAGCTGCATGTTCGTCAGGCCCCGGTACGGAGTGACGACGCCCTTGGGCTTGCCGGTCGAGCCCGAGGTGTAGATGACGTACGCCGGGTGCTCCAGGCGGTCCGCCCGGTCGTGGGCGAACGCGGGCCGTTCGGCGTCGGTGATCTCGGTGCCGGCAAGTGCGGCCAGTTCGGCGGCCACGGCGTCGTCGTCCAGGAGGAGTTCGGGCGCGGCGGGGCCGCTCTCGCCGCGGAGGGTCGGGGCCACGGTGGTCGTGGACAGCAGGCACAGCGGCCGGGTGTCCTCGACCATCAGCCGCAGCCGGTCGGCCGGGTGGTCCAGGTCCAGCGGCAGGTACGCGGCCCCCGTGCGCAGGACGGCGAACAGCGCGGCCACCATGTCGATGGAGCGCGGCAGCGCGAGCGCGACTGCCTTCTCCGGTCCCGCGCCCCGGACGAGCAGGAGTCGGGCGAGCCGGTTGATGTGCGCGTCGAGTTCGGCGTACGTGAGGGCCTGCTCGCCGAACACCAGCGCCACCGCGTCCGGGGTACGGGCCACCTGGGCGGCCAGCATGTCGGCGACGGTCTCGTTCGGTACCGGCTCCCGGCTGCCCGCCCAGTCGGTGGAGAGGGAGGCCCGCTCGCCGGGCAGCAGCAGGTTCAGGGCGCCGACCCGGGTCGTCAGGTCTCCGATGAGCCGTTCCACCAGGGCGCCGAAGCGGTCGAGCGTGGCCGTGGCCTGCTCGTCCTCGACCAGGTCGGGGCGGTACTCCAGCTTGACCTGGACCGTCTCGGCCGGGTTGACGATCAGGGTCATCGGGTAGTGGGTGGCGTCGACGCTGCCCACACCCGTGATGCCGTGGCGCTCGGTGAGCTGCTGGAAGGCGCCCTCGTCGGCGAAGTTCTGCAGGACGTACAGGGTGTCGAAGAGGGTGGGGTGCCCGCCGGCCCGCTGGAGTTCGGCGAGGCCCAGGTACTCGTGGTCCATCAGGGCGACGCGCTCGGTCTGGATGCGGCGCAGCAGGTCCCCGACCGGCTCGGCCGGGTCGAGGGTGATCCGCTGGGGCACGGTGTTGAGGAACATGCCGATCGTCGTGTCGACCCCGGGCACGTCCGCCGGCCGTCCGGCGACCGTGGCGCCGAACACCACGTCGTCACGGCCCACGGTGGAGGACAGGACGAGTGCCCACGCGGCGGAGAGCACCGCGTTGATGGTCAGTCCGTGCTCGCGGGCGGAGCTGCGCAGCCGGTCGCTGAGGGCTCGTCCGAGGCTGAGGGTACGGCGGCGCGGGATGGTCGGTTCGTCACCGCGCTCGCGGGCGACGAGGGTCGGCTCGTCGAGTCCGGCGAGGGCGCCGCGCCAGGTCTCGCGGGCCGCGTCGAAGTCCTGCCCGGCGAGCCAGCTCAGGTAGTCCCGGTAGCTTCCGGCGGCGGGCAGGGCGCTGTCGTCGCCGGCTGCCGCGTACAGGCCGAGCAGTTCGTCGAGGAAGAGGGACTGGGACCAGCCGTCCCACGCGACCAGGTGGTGGCTGAGCATCAGCCGGTCGGTGGTGTCGGTGAGCCGGATCAGGGTGAGCCGGAACAGCGGGGGCGCGGCGAGATCGAACCGACGGCGCCGGTCCGTGTCGGATATCTGCGCGAGCCGGGTCCGGCGCTCGGCTTCGGTCAGGCCGGTCAGGTCGACCTCGGTGAGCGGTACGGGCAGCTCGGCGGCCGGGCAGACGAACTGCACCGGCTCGGGCAGGCCGTCGCTGACGATGCCCGCGCACAGGCTGGGGTGCCGGCGCAGCAGGGTCGCGACGGCTGTGCGCAGCCGGTCGGCGTCGAGGCGGCGGTCGAAGTCGAACGTGTCCTGCGCGGTGTAGACGTCGAGCGCGGTCGTGTCGTAGCTGGCGTGGAAGTAGATGCCTTCCTGGAGCGGCGACAGCGGCCAGATGTCGGCCACCGGCGCCGGGCTCACCCGCTCGACCAGTTCGATGCCGGACTGGGTGAGGGCGACGAGCGGCACGTCCGAGGGGGTGAGGGAGGGCCGGGCGCCGGGGGCGGCGGTCTTGGCGACGAGGTCGAGCAGGGCGTCGGCCCAGGCGCGGCTCAGTGCCCGCACGTCCTCCTTGGTGAGCACGTCGCCCTCGGGCCAGGTCCAGGTGGCGCGCAGCTCCGGGCCGTTCGGGGTCTCCGCGCAGACGGCGTTGACCTGGAGCGGGTAGGGCATCGCGAGGTCGGCGTCGGGCTCGACGGCGAGCGCGTCGGCCTCGACGGCGGGTGCCCAGTCGTGGGTCTGCTCGGCGGGGAGGCGACCGAAGTAGTTGAACAGCACCTGGGCGGTGGACAGCCCTGCGAACACGGGGGCGAGCTGCGGGTTGAGGTAGCGCAGCATGCCGTATCCGGCGCCGGAGTCCGGGGCGGACCGCACGGACTCCTTGACCTGCTTGAGCGTGTCGAGCGGGTCGTCGGCGGCGGGCAGACGCACCGGGTGGAGGCTGGTGAACCAGCCCACGGTGCGCGAGAGGTCGGCGTCCGTGCCGTCCCGTCCGTGGCGCTCCAGGTCGACCAGCAGGTCGCCGTCGGCGTCGGGGCGCCACTGGGTGACGGCACACCGCAGCGCCGCGAGCAGGACCTCGGTGACGTCGGCGCCGACCGCCGCGGGTACGGCGGTGAGCAGCGCGCGGGTGTCCTCGGCGGGCAGGGTGACGACGTGCTCCCGCGCCGCACCGGCCGTTCCGGTACGGGTGGCTCCGGTGACCAGGTCGGCGCCGGGTGCCAGCGTCCTGGCCCAGTAGGGCAGTTCGGCCTGCCTCTGCGGGGAGGTGGCCTGCTCGGCGACGTCGCGGGCGAACCTCCGCAGAGAGGTCGGCACCGGCTCGAGCTCCGGGGACTCGCCTCGTACGACGGCGTCCCACGCGGTGGCGAGGTCGCCGAGGAGCACGCGCCAGGACACACCGTCGATCACGAGGTGGTGGACGACGAGCAGCAGTCGGCCGGGCCGGTCCGCACCGGCGTCGAACCAGACGGCCTGCACCGTCACGCCGGCGTCGGGGTCGAGGCGGTTCGCCGCGGCGTCGGACTCCTCGCGGACGGCTGTGCGGAAGGCGGACTCGTCGAGGCCGCGTGCGTCGACGCGGCGGAGCAGTCCGGCCGCGTCGACGGAGCCCGCGGGCGTCGTCCGCGCGGACCAGAGGGCGGGGATCGCCGGACCGAGGTCCATGCGGGTGAGGGTGAGTCGCAGGCCGTCGTGGTGGTCGAGGACCGCCTGGAGGACACGCGTCAGCTTCTCGCTGTCGGCGGCGGCGGGCGCCTGGACCAGCATGGAGAGGTTGAAGCGGCTGATCGTGCCGCCGTCCTCGCGGAGCTGGTGGACGATCGGCAGCAGCGGTACGTCACCGACGCCGTCGGAGTCGGCGACGAGTGCCGCGATCGCCGGCGCCGCACCGGCGACGGTGGCCGCCAGGGCGGCCGGGGTGCGGTGCTCGAAGACGTCGCGCGGGGTCACCGGCAGGCCCGCCTTGCGGGCGCGGCTGGAGACCGCCATGGACAGGATGCTGTCGCCGCCCAGGACGAAGAAGTCCTCGTCGGCGTCGACTCCGTCGATGCCGAGCACCTCGGCGAAGATGCCGCACAGCTGCTGCTCGCAGCCTTCACGTGCGCTCGCGTGACGGCTGCGCCTGGGTGCCTCGGGGGCGGGCAGTGCCTTTAGGTCGGTCTTCCCGCCGAGGGTCAGCGGCAGCGCGTCGAGCCGTACGAAGTGGCTGGGCACCATGGGCGCGGGCAGCGAGCCGCTCAGCGCGGCGCGCACGGCCTCGGTGTCCAGGTCCCGCGCACCGGCGGCCGGGACCAGGTAGGCCACCAGCTGCTTGACTCCCCGCTCGTCGTCGCGTGCCACGACGACGGCCTCGGCGACGGCCGGCTCGTCGCGCAGCCGGGCTTCGATTTCCCCGAGCTCCACCCGGTTACCCCTGATCTTGACCTGGTGGTCGGTGCGCCCGAGGTAGGTGAGCACACCGTCTCCACTGAACTGAACGATGTCTCCGGTGCGGTACATCCTCCCTCCTTGCCCTCCCCCAGACTTCGTCCGGGGGGACCCCCAGGGCAGGAGGGGCCCATCCGGACCGCCGAACGGATCGGCGACGAAACGCTCCGCGGTCAGCGCGGCGCGTCCGTGATAGCCGCGGGCCAGTTGTGCGCCCGCGATGTAGAGCTCGCCCGGCTCGCCCTCCGCGACGGGTCGCAGGCAGCGGTCGAGGACGTAGAGGCGGGTGTTCCACACCGGCCGCCCGATGGGCACGGTGGCCCCGTCCGGGGCCGGGCCCGCTTCCCAGCTCGTGACCTGGATGACGGCCTCGGTGGGTCCGTACACGTTGAACAGCGGTACTCCGGTGCGCTCCTGCCAGCGACGCGCGAGCGGAACCGGCAGGGCCTCACCGCCGCTGAAGGCGCGGCGCAGGCTCGCCCACCACTCCCCCGCCTCGTCCTCGGCCAGCAGCGCGCCGTAGAGGGAGGGCACGAGGTCGACGCTGGTGACCCGCTCGCCGCGGATCAGGTCGACGAGGTACGCCGGGTCCCGGTGTCCGTCCGGCCGGGCGATCACCACGGTGCCGCCGGTGAGCAGCGGCGTGAAGATCTCCAGGACGGACGGGTCGAAGCTGGTCGAGTACTGGTGCAGCACCCGCTCGTCGGGCCCGTACCCGAAGTGCTCGGCGGTCCAGAAGATTTGGCCGACGACCGCGCGGTGCGGGACGACGACGCCCTTGGGGCGGCCGGTGGAGCCGGAGGTGTAGATCACGTATGCGGCGCTGTCCGGGTGGACGGCTGCCGGCACAGGACCGGATACGGGATCGGCGCCGGCCGTCTCCTCGCCGACGACGACGTGGGTCACACCGTCGAGTGCGGGCAGCCGGGTCCGGGACGCGGCGGTGACGACGACGGTGCGCGCCCCGGAGTCCTCGAGCAGGTACCGCACCCGGTCGGCCGGGTAGTCGACGTCGACCGGCAGGTAGGCGGCGCCCGCCTTGAGCACGCCGAGCATCGCGATCAGCGTCTCGGCGGACCGGGGCACGGCGACGGCGACGACGGACTCGGGCGTCACGCCCCGGGCGAGCAGCCTTCCGGCCAGTGCCTCGGCGCCGGCGTCCAGTTCGGCGTAGGTCGTCCGTCCCGCTTCGTGGATCAGCGCGGTCGCGTCCGGGGTCCGGCGGGCCTGCCGGGTGAAGGCCGCGTGCAGCGTGTCGCCGGGCAGGGCGTGGTCCGCGCCGGCCAGACGGTCGAGGGCGGTCCGCTCCTCGTCGGGGGTGCGCAGCGCGAGCCCAGCCACCGGGCGGAGCGGGTCCGTGACGAGTTGGTCGAGCAGGGCGAGCAGCCGGTCGGCGAACCGGCGGGCGGCCGCCGGGTCGAGGCGCGCCGGATCGTGGTCGAGGCGCAGCCGGAGCCGTTCACCGGGCAGGACGGTCAGGGCCAGCGGGTAGTGGACGGCGTCGCGGATGTGCGAGCCGGTGATCCGGACGAGTCCGTCCGGGTCGCAGGGCTCGCCGGCCTCGGGGAGGTTCTCGACGACGACCAGTGCCTCGAACAGCTCGCCGCGTCCCACGGCTCGCTGGATGTCGGCGAGGCCCACGTGCTGGTGGTCGAGCAGCTCGGCCTGCTCGTCCTGGAACCGCGAGAGGACGTCTACGAGCGACTGCTCGGGGCGCCACCGCAGCCGTGCGGGAAGGGTGTTGATAAGGAGGCCGACGAGGGTCTCCACTCCTTCGACGGCGGCCTGGCGGCCCGAGACGGTGCTGCCGAAGACGAGGTCGCGGGTGCCGGTGACATCCCCGAGCAGGAGCCCGAAGCCGCCCTGGACGACGCTGCCGAGCGTCAGTCCCAGCGCGCGGGCCCGCGCGGTGAGGGCGGCGGTGTCCGCCGCGGTCAGCTCCACGGCGATCGTGCCGGTCCGGCGCTCGCCGGTGTCCGCACCTCGTACGGGGAGCCTGGCCGGGCCGTCGTACCCGGCGAGGGCGTCGCGCCAGGCGCTCAGCGCGCCGTCCCGGTCGCGTGCGGCGAGCCAGCCCGCGTACGCGCGGTAGGCCGGGTCCTCCCCCGGACGGGGAGCCTCGCCGCCGGGCCGGTAGCCGCTGAGGAGTTCGCGCATGAGGAGCGACACCGACCAGCCGTCCACCACGATGTGGTGCAGCGTCAGCACCAGCTGGGAACGCTCGACGCCGTGGCGGATCAGGGCGGCCCGCAGCAGCGGCGGGACGGCCAGGTCGAATCCTTCCGCCCGCTCCTTCGCCCCGATGGCCTCGGCGGTCGTCGCGCGACTGTCGGGGTCCTGGCCGGACAGGTCGTCGAAGCGCCAGGGCAGGGTGACGCGCTCGCCGATGAGCTGCACGATCCTGCCGTCCGGCAGCTGGTGGAAGGCGGCGCGCAGCAGCGGGTGGCGGTCGAGGAGCCCCTGGACGGCGAGCCGCAGCGCCTCCGGGTCGACGTCGCCGGCCAGTTCCACGGTGTCCTGCACGGCGTATCCGTCGGCGCCCGTCTCGTCGACGGAGGCGTGGAAGTAGAAGCCCTCCTGGAGCGGAGTGGCCGAGACGGCGTCCACGAGGCCCGGGACGGCGGCCTCGCACTCGGCGCGCTCGGCGTCGGTGAGCGTGACGAGCGAGAACGGGGCGGGCACGTCACCGCTCAGGGCGCGAGGGGTGTCCGCCGCCTCTCCCGTGAGGCGGGCGAGTGCCGCGACCGTTCGGTGCCGGAACACATCGCGCGGGGTGAGCGCGAATCCGGCCTCGCGGGCGCGGTTCACGAGCTGGATCGCCACGATGCTGTCGCCGCCCAGCTCGAAGAAGCTGTCGTGGACGCCCACCGACGGCAGACCGAGGACATCGGCGAACAGCCCGGCGAGCGCGGTCTCCGCGGGGGTGGTGGGCTCGTCGTCGCCGCCCATCGCCGTCCACCGGGGCGCGGGCAGGGCGCGGCGGTCGAGCTTGCCGTTGGGCGTCAGCGGCAGGGCTCCGTCGAGGCGCACGACGGCGGACGGAACCATGTAGTCCGGGAGGGTGCCGGCGATCCGGGCACGGGCCTCGGCCACGGCGGCCTCGGCGTCCGGACCGGCACCGGCCTCCGCGACCAGGTAGGCGACGAGCCGCTTCACGTTCCGGTGGTCCTCGCGGACGAGGACGGCGGCCTGGGCGATGCCGGGGCAGGCCATGAAGGCGCTCTCGATCTCGCCGGGCTCGATGCGGTGGCCGCGGATCTTGATCTGGCCGTCGGCGCGGCCGAGGAACTCGAGGTTGCCGTCGGCGCCCCAGCGCACCCGGTCGCCCGTCCGGTACATGCGCGCTCCCGGCCCGCCGAACGGGTCGGCCACGAAGCGCTCCGAGGTGAGGCCTGCCCGGCCCAGGTAGCCGCGGGCGAGGCCGCGCCCGGCGACGTACAGCTCGCCCTCGGTGCCGACGGGGACGGGGCGGAGAGCCGCGTCGAGCACGTAGGCACGGGTGTTGGGGTCGGGGACGCCGATCGGGGCGGTGCCCGGACGGTCGGCGTCGGAGACCCACAGCGTGGAGTTGACGCTCGCCTCGGTGAGACCGTAGGCGACGACGACCTGGACATGCCCGGCCCAGCGGGCGATCAGTTCGCTGGGAACCGCCTCGGTGCCGACGATCAGCACAGAGCCGTCGGGGAGTTCGCAGTCCTGCGGGAGCGCCGAGACGAGCGACGGCGGCAGGATCATGTGGGTGGCGCGGTGGCGCGCGATGTAGTCGGTGAGGGCCGGCCCGGCGACGCGACGCTCGGTGGGGACGACGATGATCCGGCCGCCGACGCACAGCGACATGATCAGGTCCCAGACGGTGACGTCGAAGCCGACGGACGCGAACTGCACGACGCGGCTGCCGGCGGTGATGCCGATGCGGTCGGTGGCGGTGGCGATGAGACTGCCGACGCCGTCGTGCGGGACCACGACGCCCTTGGGACGGCCGGTGGAGCCCGAGGTGTAGATGACGTACGCGGCCTGATTCAGGGCGACGGCCACACCGAGGTCGGTCTCGTCATGGGTGGCGCACTCGGCGGCCACGGACGGCTCGTCGAGCAGGACATGCACGACGCCCGGCGCGGCGGGCAGGTCCGCGGACAGCTCGCGTGTGGTCACGACGGTCCGGGCGCCCGCGTCATCCAGCATGTACGCGATCCGGTCCTGCGGGTGGTCGGCGTCCAGCGGCAGGTACGCGGCCCCTGCCTTCATCACGGCCAGCAGGGAGACGACGAGTTCCGGGGAGCGGGGCAGCGCCACGGCGACGACGTCCTCGCGGCCGACGCCCCGGGCGGCGAGGAGCCGGGCGAAGCGGTTCGCGGCGGCGTTGAGCTCCGCGTACGACAGTTCACGGTCCTCGTACACCAGGGCGACGGCGTCCGGTGTGCTCCGTACCTGCCGCTCGAAGGCTGCGGGCCAGGAGAGTTCGGCCACCTCGCGCGGTGCCACGCCGAACTCGTCGAGCAGCTGCGCGCGTTCGGCGCCGGTGGTCAGTTCGAGATGCCCGATGCGGCAGGTCAGGTCCCGGGCGAAAGCGTGGAGCAGCATGAGGAAACGCCGCTCGTGCTCGTTCAGCTTCGCCTCGTCGCACCTGTCGGCGTCGGCGTCGAGCAGGACGCGCAGGCCCTGGCCGGCCTGGAAGTCGCCGAACGTGATGGCGAGGTCGCTGACCGGGCCGAGCCACATCGGGGCGAGGTCGATGTCGAGGTCGCCGAAGCGGATCCCCTCACCGCTGGGGAGGATGTTGACCGTGGGGCCGACGAGCTCCTGCACTCCGTCGACGAGCCCCAGGTCCCGGGCCAGGTCCTCGGCGCGGTGGCGGCTGTGGGTGACGGTCTCGGCGACCGCCGCAGAGACCGCCGCCACCAGCTGGACGCCGGTCATGTCGGGACGGACGGTGAGGCGCAGCGGCAGGATGTTGGAAACCATGCCGGGGACGTGCCGGGTCGCCGGGTCCTGCCTGGTGGTGACGGGCAGGCCGAGGACCAGGTCCTGTTCGCCGGTGGTCCGGTGCAGGTAGGCGGCGACGGCGGACAGCAGGATGCGGGAGAGCGGGACGCCTGCGGCGGCCGCGGCGTCGCGGAGCCGTCCGACGGCGGGTGCCGCGAGCTCGGCCGTGCG
Organism: Streptomyces sp. PKU-EA00015; assembly: GCF_013387495.1. GTDB lineage: Bacteria > Actinomycetota > Actinomycetes > Streptomycetales > Streptomycetaceae > Streptomyces. The sequence continues at coordinate 28,594 of NZ_JABZEE010000061.1, forward strand.
CCTGAGACGCCGCTTGGTCATCCCCGAGGACCGCTCGACGAGCCGCACGGGTTCGGGCCGGTCGCCCATGCGCCGCAGCCAGTACGCGCGGTCCTCCCCGTACTCCTCGGAGGCGCGGTAGGCGGCGTCCGCGTCGACCAGCCGCGAGAGTGACCAGTCGGGGGCGGTGGCCCGGTCGCCGTGGGTGTAGAGGTCACCGGCCCGGCCGGAGATCCTCATGAGGCCGACGCCGTCGATGACGATGTGGTGGTAGCGCTGGTACCACCAGACGCGGTCGTCCGCGAGGCGGAGCAGCGCGTGGGCGTAGAGCGGGGCGGACGCGAGGTCCGTGGGGCGGTCCCGCTCGGCCTCGGCCCACCGGTGGGCCGCATCCAGGGGATCGGACTCGCCACGCAGGTCGACGGTCGGGACGTCGACCGGGAGGGGCGATGCCACCTGGCGCGGTACGCCGTTGTGGCCGACGATCCGGACGTGCAGGCTCTCGGCCTCCTCGACTGCCTGCCGGACGGCGGCGGCCAGGCGGTCGAGGTCGATGTCTCCGCGCAGGTCGAGGACGAACGAGACGTTGTAGGCCGAGCTCTCCGGCTCGATCTGCTGGGCGAGCCAGATGCCGGATTGCCCGCCGGTGACGGGGGTACCGGCAGCGGGTGTCCGGTCCGACTCGGCGTCAAACATCGTTCGCGGGGCCTTTCCCTGGTGGTGCGTCAGTGGTGGGTCGTCACGTGGTGTCGGCCGTGAGCGGCGGCACGATCTCGTCGATGGCGCGGGAAAATCGACAGGACGGTGTCGAAGGAGAGCGCGGCGCCGGTGTCCGGGCTGTCGTACGGGAGGAACAGGTCCCGCTTCTCCCCCGCTTCTCCGTCGTCCACGGCCACTTGCCGTACGGCTGCTCCCCGCATTCCTTCACGTTCATGGGTGATCCGGGGCGCGTTTCCCGCCCGCCCGGTGGGGACGGCCACCTGAGGGTCCCCCCACGGCCGTCAGGCCGTAGGGGGAGGGCGGAGCGGCCGGGAGGGGTGCCGACGGGAGGCGGCACCTTCGCCGGACTTACTTGATGGCCTCGAGCCTCGGCACGACCTGGTCGATGGCGTACGGGATCGACAGGACCGTGTTGAAGGAGAGCGCGGCGCCGATGTCCGGGCTGTCGTACGGGAGGAACAGGTCCCGCTTCTCCTGGTGGACCTTCGTCTTCTTGTACAGCGGGTCGGCCTTCATGACCTTCTCGGTGTCCGGGGTGCCCAGCCACACGGTGCGGTCGGCCTCCATGACGTCGAGGCGCTCGACGCTGAGGTCCGCGATGTTCTCCTTGCCGAGGGCGGCACGGTACTTCTCGGAGGTGGTGAAGCCCATCTCCGACAGGAAGATGACCTTCGGGTCCTTCGGGGAGAACGCGGAGAACTTGCCCGGCTCGTAGGGCTCGCCGACGGTGACGGTCTTGCCCTTCCACTCCGGGTGCTTGTCGCGGACGGCCTTGAAGCGGGCGTCGATGCCGGCGATCAGCTGCTCGGTCTCGGCGTCCTTGCCCAGCGCCTTGCCGATCTGCCGGGTCATGTCCTGCCAGGGCGCCTGGTAGTCCTCGTGGCCCTTGGGCTGCGCGACGACCTTGGCGATCTTGGAGAGCGTGTCGTACTGCTCCTTCTTCATGCCCGAGTACTGCGCGATGATCAGATCCGGCTTCAGCGCCGCGATCTTCTCCACGTTGTACTCGTCACGCTCACCGACGATCTGCGGCGGCGTCGAACCCCACTTCTCCTTCGTCCACGGCCACTTGCCGTACGGCTGCTCCTTGAACCAGTCCACCGAACCCACCGGCTTCACACCCAGCGCAAGCACCGCGTCCTGATCCGACAGACCCAGCGTGACGACCTTCTTGGGCTCCGCCTCGATCGTCGTACTGCCGTACTTGTGCTCCACCGTCACCGGGAAAGCAGCGGACTTTGCGCTCCCCGACGGCTTCGACTCGGCCTTCTCCGAACCACCCCCACAGGCGGTCAGAGCGAACGCGGCGACAGCCGCCACGGCGGCGCGGGGGACGTTTCTGACGAGCCGCGTCAGCGCGGGGCGTGTACCAGTGGACACGGTTGTTCCTTTCACGGGGGTTTCACGGTGCGTGTTGCGTGCCCGGACCGCCGTGTACGACGGCGCTACCGGCGGACCGGGCGGGCTGTGGGGGGCTGGACACGAGGGGAGTCCCTTGCGCGGGTCCCCCGGGCAGGACTCAGCGGGCGGCGCCGGCTCCGTCGGCCACCGGGGTGACCTCGACGAGGTCGGGCTTCGGCTCCCGGTCCAGGATCGAGCCGAGGATCTCGCCGACCCGGATCGCGGTGTTGGACAGCAGGGAGGACGTGATGCCGTGGGTGTGCTCGGTGCCACCCTGCAGGTAGATGCCGCAGCGCAGTTCGGGGTCGGTCGCGAGGCGGTAGTCGCGCTCGACGCGGACGCGGCCCTGGTCGTCACGGTGGCAGCGGTTCGCGACCGGACCGAGGAGACCGAGGGCGTCGGCGCTCTCGTAACCGGTGGCGCACACGACGACGTCGGCGTCCAGCCGGCTCTCCTCCCCGGTGACCAGGGAGGTGATGGTGGCGCTGACCGAGTCGGCCGTCTCCGTGACGTCGGTGAGGCGGGAGACGTTCAGGAAGCGGAGACGCTCGGCGCCGAGGACCTTCTCCTGGTACGCCTGCCGGTACAGGTCGTCGATCAGGTCGATGTCCACCACGGAGTAGTTGGTGTTGCCGTGGTAGTCCATCAGCTTGCGCTTGATGTCGTCGGGTGCCGTGTAGTACTCGTCGACCGCCGCGGGGTCGAAGATGCGGTTGGCGAAGCTGCTGTCGTCGGCCGGGCTGTACCCGTAGCGCGAGAACACGGCGCAGACCTCGGCGTCGGGGAAGCGGCGGTGCAGGTAGGCGACGTTCTCGGCCGCGCTCTGCCCGGCGCCGACGACGATGAAGCGGGAGGGGTCGGTGCCCTCCAGGCCGTCCACCTTGGCGAGCAGGTCGGAGTTGTGCCAGACGCGGTCGGTCCGCTCGACGCCCTCCGGCATGAGGGGGCGCAGCCCCGTGCCGATGACGAGGTTGCGGGCCCGGTGGACGACGGTCTCCGCTCCGCACCGCGCCGTCACGTCGAGGTACTCCACCACACCGTCGCGGACGACGGGCTCGACGGAGACGACCTCGTGACCGTACGAGACCATGTCGTCGACCTTCGCCGCGGCCCACTCGAAGTAGTCGTGGAACTCCACGCGCAGCGGGAAGAGGTTCTTGTGGTTGACGAAGTCGATCAGCCGGCCCTTGCTCTGCAGGTAGCAGAGGAAGCTGTACTCGCTGCTCGGGTTGCGGAGCGTCACCAGGTCCTTGAGGAAGGAGACCTGCATGGTCGCGTCGTCGATGAGCATGCCGCGGTGCCAGCCGAACCGGGGCTGCCGCTCGAAGAAGTGAGCGGTGACCGCCTCCTGCCTTCCGACGCGTGCGTTGTGCTCGCTGAGCGCGATCGCCATGGCCACATTGGACGGCCCGAAGCCGATGCCTATGAGGTCGTGGATCAGTGGTGCGTCGTCAGGAAGAGTCTGAGACATGTCACTCCCATCGTGCGGGACAGCCGCCTGTCAGGCGTGCTGTCAGGCGTGGGGGAACGGCGGAGCCCGGGCACACCGGGAACCCGGCCGCCGAGCGGAACTTAGGTAAAGCTAACCTGATCTGGCCAGACTGTCGACGGGGCAAAACGGACACCGATGCCGTTCCCGCGTCAACTGGGGCCCAAATCAGGGCTCATTGCATCCTTAGGTAAGGCTTGCTTTACTAGCCCCGGTCAGTCGCTTTCCTGAGGAGGAACCCCCATGCGGGTCGTCATGTTCGGCTATCAGACCTGGGGCCATCGCACCCTGCAGGCGCTCCTGGACTCCGAGCACGACGTGGTGGCGGTCGTGACGCATCCGAAGAGTGAGCACGCCTACGAGAAGATCTGGAGCGACTCCGTCGCGGACCTCGCCGAGGAGCACGGCGTCCCGGTGATCATCCGTAACCGGCCCGACGACGAGGAGCTCTTCCAGCAGCTCAAGGAGGCCGACCCGGACATCATCGTGGCCAACAACTGGCGCACCTGGATCCCGCCGCGCCTCTACACCCTGCCCCGGCACGGCACGCTGAACGTCCACGACTCGCTGCTGCCCAAGTACGCCGGGTTCTCGCCGCTGATCTGGGCCCTCATCAACGGCGAGCCCGAGGTCGGCGTCACGGCTCACATGATGGACGAGGAGCTCGACGCCGGCGACATCGTCATGCAGCACGCGGTCACCGTCGAGCCCACGGACACGGCCACCGACCTCTTCCACAAGACGGTCGACCTCATCGCCCCGGTCACCATCGGCGCCCTCGACCTGATCGCCTCCGGGCAGACCGAGTTCACCAAGCAGGACCGTTCGCAGGCCACCTTCTTCCACAAGCGGGCCGAAGAGGACATCCGGATCAACTGGGACTGGCCCGCCGAGGTCCTGGAGCGCCTGGTCCGCGCCCAGTCCGCCCCCTACCCGAGCGCCTTCACCTTCCACAAGGGGAAGCGCCTCGAGATCGTCTCCGCCGTCGTGTCCGAAGGCCGATACGGCGGCACCCCAGGCCGCATCTTCTACCGGGAGGGCGAGGGTGTGGCGATCGTCGCCGGCGCCGATGCCCGCACCGGCCGCAACCACGGCCTGGCGATCACCCGCGTGCGGACCGAGGACGGCCGGGAGATGCCCGCGACCGAGTACTTCACCTCCATGGGCGGTTACCTGACCAGCCGCCCCTGACGGCCGGCGATCCCCAAGACCAGCGGCCCACCCCGGACGGTCCCGGGGTGGGCCGGCTGCTTTCCCCTTGCATGACGCCGCCCGGCGTACTCAGCCGACCAAGCAACGAAGACGTCCCGTGTTCACGCCAATTGCTGGGTATGTCCCATCAGTTGACGTGGCATCAGTTGTGTGATCAATACTGTCCGCTGCCGCGCTCGCGAGGTGGTCCTATCCCTGCTCGCGCGCAGATGAGCGGCACTGTTTCAGGCACGTCGGAAACCTCCGGCGGGCTCGTTCGGCGTGCCGTTTTCCCATGCGCGGAGGGCGTTTTCCGTATGCGGCGGATTCGGTTCGCCGATGCGGAAAGGTATCGAGGTGAAAATCCCCTACGGGAGATATATCTCCTGTTTGGTGGTGTCGGCGGTGGCGGGAACGCTGCTGCCGCAGGTCGCCTATGCGGCCCCACCGTCTCCGCCGGGAAAGGACGACGACAAGGGCGTCGTC
>NZ_JABZEE010000062.1 GCF_013387495.1 Streptomyces sp. PKU-EA00015
ACCGATGATCCAAACGAAACTGCCTAGCCCACACAACTGTCCCCGCCGCCGCCGGCTTGATTACTCTGGTGGGCGGCGGCGCCAGGTGCGCCCCGCCCCGCAGCATGCGGCCCCAAGCGGCCGGCGGGGCTTTCCTACGACCCGAGGAGTGACTCCCTCCGGCAATGGACGGATCGTCCGGTAGTACCTGCGCCGCCCCCTCACAGGAGGCGGCGGCATGATCATCCCGCTTCTGCTGCTCGCCGCAGCGTTCCTTCTCATCCTCGCCAACGGCTTCTTCGTGGCGGCCGAGTTCGGCCTCGTCACCGTGGAGCGGCCCGACGCCGAGCGTGCCGCCGCCGAAGGCGACAAGCGCGCCCGCCGGGTCGTCGCCGCTCTGCGGCAGCTCTCGTTCCAGCTCTCCGGCACCCAGCTCGGCATCACCATCACCTCTCTGGTCGTCGGCATGCTCGCGCAGCCGGCGCTCGCCCAGCTGCTCGACGGACCGCTTACCGCCACCGGACTGCCCGACGGCGTCGTCCCCGGCGTCGCCGTGGTGATCGGCATGCTGCTCGCCTCGGCCGTCCAGATGGTCATCGGCGAACTCGTCCCCAAGAACTGGGCGGTGTCCCGGCCCTTGCAGGTGGCGCGCTTCGTCGCCGGCCCGCAGACGCTGTTCTCGGCCGTCTTCCGCCCCGTGATCACCCTGCTCAACGCCGCGGCGAACCGTCTCGTACGGCTCTTCGGCGTCGAGCCCGCCGAGGAGCTGGCCTCCGCCCGCACCCCGGGCGAACTGGTGTCCCTCGCCCGTCACTCGGCTCGGGCCGGCGCGCTGGAGCAGGACACCGCGGACCTGTTCGTACGGACCCTGTCCCTGGGCCACCTGACGGCCCAGCACGTCATGACGCCGCGGGTGAAGGTGAGCGCGCTCCAGTCGGACGCCACCGCCGCCGACGTCCTCAACCTCACGCGTGCCACGGGCCTTTCCCGGTTCCCCGTCTACCACGAGCGCATCGACGAGATCGTCGGAATGGTGCACCTCAAGGACGCGCTCGCGGTCCGGGCCGAGGAGCGCCGGCGCGTGCGGGTGTCCCGTATCGCCGTACCGCCGCTGCTCGTTCCCGAGACGCTGCCCGTGCAGCAGCTCCTCGAACGGCTGCGCAGCGAACAGCCGATGGCCGTCGTCGTCGACGAGTACGGCGGCACGGCCGGCGTGGTCACCCTCGAGGACATCGTCGAGGAACTGGTCGGCGAGGTCCGCGACGAGCACGACGCCGAGGCCGACGCCCGGCCCGAGCTCATGCCCGTCGCGCCCGAGGACGGCAGGCCGGCCTGGGAGGCCGACGGAAGCTGCCGGGTCCTCACCCTGCGCCGGATAGGTCTCGACGTGCCCGACGGCCCGTACGAGACCGTCGCCGGCCTCGTCGCCGACCTGCTGGGGCGCATCCCCGTCCCCGGCGACCGGGCCGAACTGCCCGGCTGGCGCCTCGCGGTGCGTCAGGTCGACCGCTACCGCGCCGAGCGCGTGCGCCTCGTGCGCACCGCCGACGTACCGGTGCTGACGGAGGCCGCCCGATGAGCGCCCTCCAACTGCTGTTCGCCCTGCTCCTGGTCCTGGCGAACGGTTTCTTCGTCGGCGCCGAGTTCGCCCTCGTCTCCGTACGCCGCAGCCAGATCGAACCGCTCGCCGCCGACGGCTCGGGGCGGGCGCGGCAGGTCCTGCACGGGCTGGAGAACCTGCCGCAGATGATGGCGGCGGCCCAGTTCGGCATCACCGTCTGCTCGCTCACCCTCGGCGCAGTCGCCGAACCGACCGTCGCGCACCTCCTGGAGCCCGCCTTCCACGCGGCCCGTGTTCCCGAGGGGCTGATCCACCCTCTCGGCTACGTGATCGCGCTGGCGGTCGTCGTCTTCCTGCACCTCGTCATCGGCGAGATGCTGCCGAAGAACCTGGCCATGGCCGCACCCGAGCGGACGGCGCTGTGGCTCAGCCCCGGCCTCGTCGGTTTCGCCCGGCTGTGCCGTCCGGTGACGGCCGGGCTCGGCGCCTGCGCCAAGCTGGTGCTGCGCGTCTTCCGGGTCGAGCCGAAGGACGAGGTGGAGGCCGTCTTCACCAGCGACCAGCTGGGACAGCTCGTCGAGGACGCGGGGCAGGCCGGACTGCTGGCGCCCGCGGAGCAGGAGCGTCTGGAGGACGCGCTGGAGCTGGGCAGCAGGCCGGTGAGCGAGGTGCTCATCGCCCGGTCCGCACTCGTGACCGTGCCGCCGTCGGTGACGGCGCGGCAGGTGGAGGAGCTGACCGTTCGCACGGGCTACTCCCGGTTCCCGGTCTCCGCCGGGGGCACCGGGCCCTTCATGGGCTATCTGCACGTCAAGGACGTGCTGGACCTGGAGGACGGCGAGCGGCCCGTGCCCCAGCACATCTGGCGGCCGATGGCGACGCTCCGCGCCGAGCTGCCGCTCGACGACGCGCTCACCGTGATGCGCCGCGCGGCGACGCACCTGGCACAGGTCGCCGACGAGTCCGGGCGGGTTCTCGGCCTCGTCGCCCTGGAGGACGTGCTCGAGATGCTGGTGGGCGAGGTGCGCGACCCGGCCCACCGCGTCACGGTGCCGGCTCGGGCGCCGAGGGCGTCCGCCAGAGCGGACTCGGCCCTCGTGAGCTGAGCCGGGCGCCCCGGTACGACCGGGAGGCGGCGCCCTAGCCGAGGGGAGGCTCCTGCGGACCGCGGCCCGCAGGACCGCGGCCCGACAGGACCTCCCCGTAGGCCTGCATCAGATCCGGGAGCCGCAGCGTCGACAGGTCCTCGCGGTTCGGGGTGCCCGGATACGTGGACAGCCGCAGGTCCCGGTACGCGCAGCTCTTCTCGTACAGCGTGCGCAGGAACCGGCCGTTGCCCAGCTCGTCGATCCAGCCCTGCTCGACGACATGGCCGCTGATCGAGCACAGCTCGTCACGGGCCTCCTCGTCCCACACGTCGCCGTTCTCCGCGGCCAGCACCTCGCCGATGGCGGTCAGCTCGAGCGGGCGGTAGGACGGGAAGTCGACCCGGGTGGTGAAACGCGAGGAGAGGCCGGGGTTGGTCGCGAGCAGGCGGTCCATGCCCTCGGGGTAGCCCGCCAGGATGACCACCAGATGGTCGCGGTTGTCCTCGGCGCGCTTGAGCAACACCTGCAGCGCCTCGTCGCCGTACGCGTCGCCCTTGCTGTAACCGGAGTTGGAGAGGCTGTACGCCTCGTCCACGAAGAGCACCCCGCCGAGCGCCGAGTCGATCAGCTCATTGGCCTTCACCGCCGTCTGGCCGAGGAACTCGCCCACGAGGTCGGCCCGTTGGGCCTCCACCAGGTGGTCGCCGCCGAGCAGCCCGAGCGCGTAGAACACCCGGCCGAGGATGCGGGCCACGGTGGTCTTGCCGGTGCCGGACGGGCCGGAGAAGACGAAGTGCCGCTTGGGCGGTCGTACGGGAAGGCCTTGACCGGCCCGCAACCGGGCCATCTCCAGCTGCGCCGACAACGCTTTGACCTGCCGTTTCACCGGCTCCAGGCCTACCATGCGCTCCAGCTCCGCCAGCGCCTCGGCCAGGAGCACCGGGTCGGTGGGACCCGACGGGAAGTGCGGGGGAGTGGCCTGCCGGGACACAGTCGTGCGCCGCCGGGGTCCGTCCGAGGGCGCCGGCCCGTTCCCCGTCAGCTGGCTCCCCGGGTCGCCGGGCAGGCGCTCGGTGGCGACCGGGCCCTCACCCTCGGCCTGGACGTCCACGGCGTCGGCGCCGAAGCCGGTCAGCGACACGGCGGCCAGGCCCGCCGCCTCGTCGTAGCCGTCGATGCCGTCGAGGCCGTCGTACTCCGCGATGGCCGCGAGCCGTGCCGAGGTGTCCATGAAGGCCGGATCGATCCGGTGCACGGCCCGGTACAGCGGCATGGCCGCGGCGCTGCGTCCGGTGCCCTCGTGGGCACGTGCCAGCCAGTACCTCAGCTCCTTGCGCTGCGGCTGCTCGCTGCGGCAGCGCATCAGCGCGGCGGACAGCATGGGCTCCGCCTGGCTGAACATCTCGAGCCGCACCCGGGCCATCCCGCCGAACAGGCCGGCCTCGATGCCCAGCAGCGGATCGTCCACCAGCGGCTCGGTGTGGCGTACCAGCTGCTCCCAGTCCTTGACCAGGTAGGCACGGCAGGCGTGCAGGAAGCGTACCTGGGGGTCGGTGTCCACGGGCGGAAGCCCGGCCAGAGCCCGGTCGAGCTCGGGCACGTGCCGGCCGTCGAGCCAGTGGGAGGCGTGCGCCAGCAGGAGGTCGCGCCGGCTCTCCAGCACGGGCTGCACCCACCAGCCCAGCCAGTACCAGGAGTTGAGCGTGCGGCGGTGGCGGGCGCGCTGTTCGCCGAACCGTTCGCGGTGGCGGTACATGCGCAGCAGGGCGGTGGTGGTGTCGACGCGCAGGGCGTGAAGCCCCAGCCACGCGTCCGCCATCCCCGGGTCGAGCCGCACAGCGGCGCGGAACTCCTCCTCCGCCTGCGGGTAGGCGCCCATGGTGCAGGCGTCCACACCGCGCAGCCAGGCGAGCTCGGCCGGAGTCCGTGCCCCCTGCGTGCCGTCGTCCATAGGGTCCCCCACACTCCCCCCACAAACCGTGCACCAGTGTTGTCGAGCCAGGGGGGCGCCCACCGGCAGCGTACGCAACGACCATGCCGCGGACGGGAATTGAGCCCACCGGGGTGCATCGTACCGGCGAGCGGGAGCTGCGCTAAGAGCGCCGCAAGGACCGGGCGCCGGTGACCCACTGTGAGCGGAAGGGCCGGAAGAGTGCCGCCGGGGAGGGGGAAGGGCAGAACGAAGCCCCCGATCACGGGGGAACAACCGGGGGCTTCGTGTCCGCGGCGGCTCCGGAAAGCCGCACATTGAGAACGTAAGACCTGTACGCCTCGTCGGTCAAGCAGGGTTGAGGCACTCGTGCGCGGGAGGCCCGACTGCTCAGTATGCCTGGCCAGGGCGATCACCCTCGGTGATCGCGTCGTCGGTTCGTGGTGTCCCGTCAGGTACCACTGACCACTCGTAACCCTCGGAACACTCGCGCACCAGGATGTCGGCGTACGGACGGGACGGATCCGCGGAGAAATGGCGCATCTCCGCCGCCGTCCAGCCGTCCCAGAAGGCGCCGAGCCCGGCACCGTCGCGCTGCCTGCCGCGCGCCCAGGATTCCTCGGCCGGACGCTCCATCCACAGGAGACGGGCCAGGTGGGGCCGCAGGGCCCGCCTTCCCGCGCCGACACCCTCGACCAGGACGACGGGCGCCGCCGGCAGGGGACGCGGCTGAAGAAAACGCCTCAGGTTCCAGTCGTACGGGTGAAACAGCGCCGTCCGTCCACGGGACAGCGGGGCGATCACCTCGTCCAGCATCCGGCCGGTCCACGCGAACAGCTCCTCGTGCGTGGCGAGGTCGTCCAGGTGCAGCACCGGCACGTCCCCGCCGAACGCTGCGGCGAGCCGGGCCGTGAACGTGCTCTTGCCCGAACCGGCGTGGCCGTCCACCGCGATCAGGCGCACCGGACCGCACGAAGGGGCCAGTGCGCGCAGCCGCGCGGCGAGCCGGCCGAGATCGTCCATGGGGCAAGGGTAGAAGCCGCGACGGCGCGGCCGGGACGCCCCCGCAGGTCATGCCAGTGGACCAGACCAATATTGCCCCGGTCGACGCGGTCCGAGGTGCTGGCCGAAGCCCCGCCCGAGCCGGGATAGTTGGCCCACTGTCGCGCACCTGACTTGGGGGTCCCATGGCCAGACCTACTTCGCGCAGAACCGTCCTGGGCGCCGCGATCGCGGCCGCCGCGAGCGCCGGAACGCTGTCCGCCGCCGGGCCGGCGACCGCCTCGGCCATGGCCGGCCCGGCCGGCGCCGCCCCTTCCTCCGGCCGGAACGCCGCCGCGGCCACGCTCGTCGACAACCGCTTCTGGTCCACCTACACCGACTGGCGCTGCGGCGACCTGGCCGGCACCGCCGCCGTCACCGGCCGACGCCCCGGCGTCGTGATCACCACGCCCGCGGGCACCGTCGACCACACCGATCCGCACACCGGGCGCGGTGCCCGCTGGGAGTACGCGACCTGGACCTCACCGGTGCACCGCTCGGCGGTGCCGGCGACCGAGGTCATCGCCTCCTGGAACGCGCACACCCCCGCCGGGACCTGGCTCCAGGTGGAGCTCGCGGGCGCCTACTCGGACGGCACGGACACGCCCTGGTTCGTGATGGGCCGCTGGGCCTCGGGCGACGGGGACATCCGCCGCACGTCCGTCGACGGCCAGAGCGACGGCAAGGCGAGCATCTGGACCGACACCTTCGCCGTCGACGACGCGGCGAGCGGGCTGCGCCTGACCTCGTACCGGCTGCGGCTGACGCTCTACCGCAGGCCCGGCACCCGCCTCACCCCGACCGTGTGGCGCCTCGGCGCGATGGCGTCGGACATCCCGGACCGCTTCGGGGTACCGGCCTCGGAGCCAGGTCTCGCCCGCGAGCTCGTGGTCCCGCGGTACTCGCAGAACACGCACGTCGGCCAGTACCCGGAGTACGACAACGGCGGCGAGGCCTGGTGCAGCCCCACCTCGTCCCAGATGATCATCGAGTACTGGGGGCGCGGGCCGACCGCCGACGACCTGGCCTGGGTGAACCCGGACTTCGCGGATCCGCAGGTCTGCCACGCGGCCCGCTTCACCTACGACTACCAGTACGAGGGCTGCGGCAACTGGCCCTTCAACGCGGCCTACGCGGCGACCTACCGCGACATGAGCGCGGTGGTCACCCGGCTCTCCTCGCTCACCGACCTGGAGACCCTGATCCGTGCCGGCATCCCTGCCATAACGTCGCAGTCGTTCCTCGAGGAGGAACTGACCGGAGCCGGCTACGGGACCGCGGGGCACCTGATGACGGTGATCGGCTTCACCGCCGACGGCGACGTGATCGCAGGCGATCCGGCGTCGCCGAGCAACGAGGCCGTGCGGCGTGTCTACCGGCGCGCCGAGTGGGAGAAGATCTGGCTCCGCACGAAGCGCTACAACGCGAGCGGGAAGGTCGTGTCCGCCACCGGCGGCGTCTGCTACGTGTACTGGCCGGCCGTCCCCACCCCCGCCCAGCGCCGGGCTCTCGAGGCGGTCGGCATCCACTGAGGCGGCCGACCGGGCCCTGGGGGCGTGACGAACGTCTCTACCCCGGGGCCCGGAGGGGCTGGCACTGTGGTGGGGTCCGGGGGACGCCACCTGCACACCGACCGAACGAGACCGCCATGACTTCGACCGCCGCCACCGCCCACAGCGCCCGGCTCGGCACCCGCACCGGAGGCCCCGACGACGAGTCGTCGGTGCTGGAGCACGTCCTCGGCTGGACGCTCGTGGTCGTGATCGCCATGCTGATCACCCAGCTCGGCCTGCTCTAGTCCGCGCCCCCGTCGGTCAGGACCGCGGACCTGTTTCGCCGCTCTCCGGCAACATCGCGGCATCGCCGCACGCGCTCCCCTGGCACCTCGTGACGGGAGCCGTCCGATCGGGCATACTCAACGCGCCAACAGCCGCCAACCAGCCTCTTTCGTGATCCGGAAGGGCACCATCGGCGTGGCAGAAGACCCGGCGACGCGCCCTCACCCTGCTGGCGCGACGCCGTAGCGCCCGACAGGGAGGAGAGCGCCGCAATGCCCGACCGCGCCCCGCAGCCGGTGGACCGTCAGCTGCCCACCGAGGAGGCCAGGGACCTGATCGCCCTGGTCCGCGACATCGCCGAGCGGGAGATCGCTCCCCGCGCGGCCGAGGAGGAGGAGGCCGGGCACTTTCCGCGCGAGGTCTTCCGGCTCCTGTCCGAATCCGGCCTGCTCGGCCTGCCCTACGCCTCCGAGTACGGTGGCGGCGACCAGCCGTACGAGGTCTACCTACAGGTGCTCGAGGAGCTGGCGTCCGCCCGCCTCACCGTGGGCCTCGGCGTCAGCGTCCACTCCCTCGCCTGTCACGCGCTCGCCGGCTACGGCACCAAGGAGCAGCGCGCCGAGCACCTGCCCGCGATGCTCGGCGGCGGCCTGCTCGGGGCGTACTGCCTCTCCGAGCCCGCCTCCGGTTCCGACGCGGCCTCGCTGCGCACCAAGGCGGTGCGCGACGGCGACGACTGGGTGATCACCGGCACCAAGGCGTGGATCACGCACGGCGGCGTCTCCGACTTCTGCACCGTCCTCGCCCGCACCGGTGGCGAGGGTGCCCGCGGCATCACCGCGTTCCTGGTCCCGGGCGACGCTCCGGGCCTGACCGCCGCCCTGCCGGAGAAGAAGATGGGCATGAAGGGCTCGCCCACCGCCCAGCTGCACTTCGACGGCGTCCGCATCCCCGACTCGCGCCGCATCGGCGACGAGGGACAGGGCTTCGCCATCGCGCTCTCCGCGCTGGACTCCGGGCGCCTGGGCATCGCGGCCTGCGCCGTCGGCGTGGCCCAGGCCGCGCTCGACGCGGCCGTCGGGTACGCGACGGACCGCAAGCAGTTCGGCCGCCCGATCGCCGACTTCCAGGGACTGCGCTTCATGCTCGCCGACATGGCGACGCGTATCGAGGCCGGGCGGGCGCTGTACCTGGCGGCGGCGCGGCTGCGGGACGCGGGCCGGCCGTTCTCGCGGCAGGCCGCCATGGCCAAGCTGTTCTGCACCGACGCCGCCATGAGCGTCACCACGGACGCCGTCCAGGTGCTCGGCGGTTACGGCTACACGCAGGACTTCCCCGTCGAGCGCTACATGCGCGAGGCCAAGGTGCTCCAGATCGTCGAGGGCACCAACCAGATCCAGCGCATGGTCATCGCCCGTCACCTGGCCGGGCCCGAGACCCGCTGACCCGCCCCTCCCACGCCAGGGGCGCCGCGAGCTTGCTCCACTCGGGATCCCGGCGCCCCGGCAGCGTCCTGCCGCGGCTGGCCCACAGCGTGAGCAGCTCGCGGTAGATGGGCGGATCCGCCGGGTGATGAACCGATTCTTCATGGGCGGGCACGAGAAGCCGCCGACGGCCGCGCTTGGCGGTCGTGGAGTACAGCGTCATGCCGGGCCAACGCCCGGGCCCCGCGGCGGGTTACCGCCGGGCCGGTTCGAGCGCCAGTCCACGGCGTACGTATGACGTCCCCGCCGTGACGTGACGGCGGGCCGCGGCAGCGCGGCCCGCGCGCTCAGGGACGCGGAGTCAGGCCGCGCGCCGCATCGGCGGCACCTTCAGCGGCCGCGACCCCGGACCGCCGACGTGCGAGAACGGCTGGGTGCGCCAGTCGAGACCCTGGGGCAGCGTCAGCAGCAGGGCCATGTCCTGCTCCTGCACCTCGAGCGACTCGTCCGCGGGCCGGGCCTCCCCGGCGGAACGGCCGGTGCCCGAGCACACCGTCAGTCCGAAGGGGTTCCACGGGGTGGGGCACAGCGCGTGCTCCGGCAGGACGTCCTCGTCCGCCAGGAGAGCGATCGGCTGGGCGCAGTCCGGGCAGACGACCCGGTACATCTCGAAGGTGTCGTACGCGTCGAACTCGTCGCCGTCGGCCTGTTCGGCCGAATCGACGGGCTCCAGTTCGGTACGGCCGTCATTCTTAACGCTCTGCATGGAGAATCTCCCCCTCGGATGGGCCGACCAGGCGCTGATGGCCTCGACCACAGCAAGCAATGCCCACCGCGCGGGGCAGGTAACCGTGAGGTCACGGGGGACCGGGGGCGCAAACCTGTGGTGTTCGTCACATGAGTGTCGTGAGGCCCCCTCGCGGCCGCCGTGGACTGTGCCGGAGGCGGCCCGGGGCAATAGGTTGATCCGCATGGAGGAGCTGGATCGTCAGATCGTGGAGTTGCTCGTCAGGGACGGGCGGATGAGCTACACCGACCTGGGCAAGGCCACGGGCCTGTCCACCTCGGCGGTGCACCAGCGCGTCCGCCGTCTGGAGCAGCGGGGCGTCATCCGCGGCTACGCCGCCGTCGTCGACCCCGAGGCCGTGGGCCTGCCGCTCACCGCGTTCATCTCGGTGAAGCCTTTCGACCCGAGCGCCCCCGACGACATCGCGGACCGGCTCGCCGGGGTCCCCGAGATCGAGGCGTGCCACAGCGTTGCGGGCGACGAGAACTACATCCTCAAGGTGCGCGTCGCCACGCCCCTCGAACTGGAGAACCTGCTCAGCCGCATCCGTTCCCTGGCCGGCGTCTCCAGCCGCACCACGGTCGTCCTGTCGACCCCGTACGAGGCCCGCCCGCCGCGTATCTAGTCTTGGTCCATGACCGAGCGCACCGCCCCCCAGAGCGAACACCGCACCGTGCTGCTGCGCGGTGGAGAAGTCCACAGCCCCGCCGACCCCTTCGCCACCGCGATGGTCGTCGAGAAGGGACATGTCGCCTGGGTGGGGTCCGAGGGCGCGGCCGACGCCTTCGCCTCCGGCGTCGACGAGGTCGTCGACCTGGAAGGCGCCCTCGTCACCCCCGCGTTCACCGATGCGCACGTGCACACCACGGCGACCGGCCTCGCGCTCACCGGCCTCGACCTCTCCGGCGCCGCGTCGCTCGCCGAGGCCGCCGCGCTCGTCCGCGCCTACGCGGACGGCCGCCCCGCGGACCGCATCCTGATCGGACACGGCTGGGACGCCGCCCGCTGGCCCGAGGCCCGTGCGCCGCGGCGCGACGAGCTCGACGAGCTCACCGGCGGACGCCCTCTCTACCTCACCCGTATCGACGTCCACTCCGCCGTCGTCACCACGGCCCTGCTGGACCTCGTCCCGGGCATCCGCTCCCTGGCCGGCTTCCGCGACGGCGAACCGCTGACCGGCGACGCCCACCACGCCGTACGCGCCGCCGCCTACGCGGCCCTGACCCCGCAGCAGCGCACCGAGGCGCAGCGCGCCGCGCTCCGGCAGGCCGCATCCCTCGGCATCGGAACCCTCCATGAATGCGGGGGTCCCGACATCTCCTCCGAGGACGACTTCACCGGCCTGCTGCGGCTCGCCCGGGACGAGCCGGGCCCGCGCGTGGTCGGCTACTGGGCCGACCGGGACGTCGAGCGGGCGCGCGCTCTGGGTGCTCTGGGCGCCGCCGGCGACCTGTTCGCCGACGGTTCCCTCGGCTCGCACACCGCCTGCCTCCACGAGCCGTACGCCGACGCCGGTCACAACGGCACCGCCCATCTCGACGCGGCCGCCGTCGCGTCCCACGTCGTCGCCTGTACCGAGGCCGGCCTCCAGGCCGGGTTCCACGCCATCGGCGACGCGGCCCTGACCGCGGTCGTCGACGGCGTCCGCGCCGCGGCGGACAAGCTGGGCCTCGCCCCCGTCCGCGCCGCCCGGCACCGCGTCGAGCACGCCGAGATGCTCACCCCGGAAACCATCGCCGCCTTCGCCGAGTTCGGGCTCACCGCCTCTGTCCAGCCGGCCTTCGACGCGGCCTGGGGCGGCGAGAGGGGCATGTACGCCCAGCGGCTCGGCGCCGAACGCGCCCGCACGCTCAACCCGTACGCGGCGCTGCTGCGCGCCGGCGTCCCCCTGGCGTTCGGTTCCGACAGTCCCGTGACTCCGCTGGACCCGTGGGGGACCGTCCGGGCGGCCGCCTTCCACCGCACCCCCGAGCACCGCATCTCCGCCCGGGCCGCTTTCACCGCCCACACGCGGGGCGGCTGGCGGGCCGTCGGCCGCGACGACGCGGGTGTCCTGGTGCCCGGAGCACCGGCGGACTACGCGGTCTGGCGCACCGGCGAACTCGTCGTCCAGGCACCCGACGACCGCGTGGCCCGCTGGTCCACCGACCCCCGCTCGGGCACCCCGGGTCTGCCGGACCTCACGCCCGGCAACGACCTGCCCGTCTGCCTGCGGACGGTGGTCTCCGGCCACACCGTCTTCGGGGGACCGAACGGGTGACGTGCGGACATTTCGTACCGCCGATCGATGCCCGGGCCGCTCGGCCTCGACCTGCGGATCTTCGCCTCTGACCTGGTGATACGGCCGATTCCCGCTGGTGGCGCGACTGTTGACAGCGAGCGCCCACCGGCCGGTAGGTTCGGCCGGGTCCACCACAGGACGTCCGACCGGCACCTTCCACGCAGTCGTCGAACGCCGCTGGGCCATGGGGTGGTGTGCCGCACCGGCGCACCACCACTGGGAGCCAGGTTCAGCGCCCGCGCCTCGGGGGCAGAGGGAAGGCTGCAGCCGGTCGGCAGGTGCGACCCGGGTGGGGCCCGGCGTTCAGTAGACAACGGCTCTCGGTCGACCCGCAGCCAGCGGGCCCCAGGTCGGCCCGAAGGACGCCGGGTCCGATCCGCTGCCGTCCGGCGGCCCGCTGCCCGCTCCGGCGGCCGGTTCCGACCCTGCGACGCTCCTGCCCGGCATCCGTTGCGTCATGATCCGCCGCCACCCCGCGGTGCGCTCCGAGCGCTCGCTATGGTGGGGCTCTGCGTACGGACTTTAAGGGGCAGCAGTGAACGACGGTGGTGCGGTTCCCCATGGCGGACCCCAGGGGAGGCGGTACGGCCCGCTCGGCAGGACCCTGGTGATCATCCCGACCTACAACGAGGCCGAGAACATCAAGGCGATCGTCTCGCGGGTGCGCGCCGCCGTGCCCGTCGCCGACGTCCTCGTCGCCGACGACAACAGCCCCGACGGCACGGGCAAGTTCGCCGACGAGCTCGCCGCCACCGACGAGCAGGTGCACGTCCTGCACCGCAAGGGCAAGGAAGGGCTCGGCGCCGCGTACCTGGCGGGCTTCCGCTGGGGCATCGAGCACGGCTACGGCGTCCTCGTCGAGATGGACGCCGACGGATCCCACCAGCCGGAGGAACTGCCCCGGCTGCTCACCGCGCTCAAGGGCGCGGACCTGGTCCTCGGCTCGCGCTGGGTGCCGGGCGGCCGTGTCGTCAACTGGCCCCGGCACCGTGAGTTCCTCTCCCGGGGCGGCAGCACGTACTCCCGCATGCTGCTCGGCGTGCCCATCCGTGACATGACCGGCGGCTACCGGGCCTTCCGCGCCGAGACGCTGCAAGGTCTGGGGCTCGACGACGTCGCCTCGCAGGGCTACTGCTTCCAGGTCGACCTCGCGCGCCGGGCCGTGGCCGCGGGCTTCCACGTCGTCGAGGTCCCGATCACCTTCGTCGAACGCGAACTGGGCGACTCGAAGATGAACAGGGACATCGTGGTCGAGGCGCTGTGGCGGGTCACGGCCTGGGGCGTGGGAAGCCGGGCGAACCGGCTGCTCGGCCGGAAGCCCGGGGCTTCCTGATCCACTCCTTACGCCACTTCGGCGGACGCCCAGGCACACTGGGGGGCATGACGACCGGCGCACCGACCCCGACCGCACCCCGGCGCTCACGCGCCCGCACCCTCGCTCCTCTCGGCATCGCCGCCTGGCTGGTCCTCGAGATCTGGCTGCTGACCCTCGTGGCCGGAGCGGCCGGCGGCTTCGCCGTCCTCGGCCTCCTGGTCGGCGCGGGCGTGCTCGGCACGCTGGTGATCAAGCGGGCGGGACGCCGTGCGTTCACCAACCTCACGCAGACGCTGCAGCAGCAGCCGGGTGCCGCCGCGCCGACGGGCAGCGGAGAAGGCAACGGTCTTTTGATGCTCGGCGGCCTGCTGCTGATGCTGCCCGGTCTGGTCTCGGACGCGCTGGGCCTGCTGCTCCTGCTGCCGCCTGTGCGCACCCGGCTCGGCCGGTCCGCGGAGCGCTCGCTGGAACGCCGGATGAGGGCGGCGTCGCCGGGCACGCTGGGCAACGCCTTCCAGCAGGTCAGGATCCACCGCCCCGACGGCAAGGTGGTCCAGGGAGAGGTCATCCGCGAGCCGGGCGCGGGGCGCCCGGACGAGCCGGATTTCCCGAGGCCCCCGCTGACCCCCTGACGCCGAGTCCATTGCCCCGCGCTTTCCCCGAGCCGGGGGGCGGGGCCCGACGCGATGCGGACCTGCCCGCCCCCTGCATACGGCCCGCGGCCGGCGCAGCCGGGGCGGCACGACCCCGGGCCGGGTGCGAGGTGCGTCCCGGCGGAACGGCAGCACAAAACGGCGGAGCCGCGGGCCGGTCACACCACTGGTGTGACCGGCCCGCGGCTCCGTACGTGCGTGACCGCGCGCTTCGGCGCGCTTACGCGGACTTGCGGCTGTCG
>NZ_JABZEE010000063.1 GCF_013387495.1 Streptomyces sp. PKU-EA00015
CGCGCGCTTCGGCGCGCTTACGCGGACTTGCGGCTGTCGCGCGGGTGCACGGCGATGTTCATGGCGCCGGAGCGCAGGACCGCCAGCCGCTCGGCCAGCACTTCCTCGAGCTCCTCGCGGGTGCGCCGCTCCATGAGCATGTCCCAGTGCGTACGCGCCGGCTTGCCCTTCTTCTCCTCGGGGCCGTCCCCGTCAACAAGGAGCGCCTGGCTTCCGCAGACCTTGCACTCCCACTCCGGCGGAATCTCCGCCTCGACCGAGAACGGCATCTCGAAACGATGCCCCTTCTCGCATGCGTACTCCACCGCCTGGCGCGGGGCCAGATCGATGCCGCGGTCGGTCTCGTAGCTGGTCACCACGAGGCGCGTGCCGCGAAGAGCTCGCTCACTCATGAATCGTGCCTCCCGGGCTTGTCGCCCACAGGACAGGTGTCGCTGTCGTCGTCATCCGGTCAACGTCCGGTCGGCGGTAAAGATTCCCGTTGCGGGTCATGCGTCGCCCGTCGTGCCGCCCCTTGTTCTACCCACCAGTGCCCGGTTTGTCACATCTGGCATCAGATGTCACCCAGCGTCTTTGTCACTTGAGCACGCAGTAACGGTCCGCCTGGCGGGCCAAAGGCGTACACTACCGGCCTTTCATCGCCGCGTCTAAATCCGGTCCGGAACGGGGTTGCCCGCGGCGGCCACCGCACGCCGCACCGGCACCCGCGCGAGCAGTACGAACCCGAGGACGAAGAAGATCACCAAGGAGATGATGGCATCCCGGTAGCTGCCGGTCAGCTGATACGCGAGACCGAACACCAGCGGGCCCAGCCAGCTCAGCCCGCGGTCGCTCATCTCGTACGCGGAGAAGTACTCCGCCTCCTTGCCCCGCGGCACCAGGTGGGAGAACAGCGAACGCGACAGGGCCTGGCTGCCGCCCAGCACCAGCCCGATCGCCGCCGCGAGGCAGTAGAACCACACCGGCGCGCCCGCCGGCAGGAAATAGCCCGCGGCGAGGATGAGGGTCCACACCGCGAGTGAGGCGAGCACAGTGCGCTTCGCGCCGTGCGTCCGCGCCAGCCGGCCCATGCCCAGCGCGCCCGCGACCGCCAGGACCTGGACGAGGAGCACCGCCGTGATGAGCGTCGTCTGGTCCAGGCCCAGCTCTTCGGAGCCGTAGACCGAGGCCTGCGAGATCACGGTCTGCACGCCGTCGTTGTAGACGAGGTACGCGAGCAGGAAGGACAGCGTCAGCGGATGGCGGCGCATGTCCTTCAGCGTGGCCAGCAACTGACGCCAGCCGGAGCCGACCGCGCCCTCCCCGTCGGCGGTGGCGCGGCGGTCCCGCAGCCGGCGCAGCGGGACGAGCGTGAAGGCGCCCCACCACAGACCGGCGGAGGCCAGGCAGATCCGCACCGCGTCGCCCTCGGACAGCCCGAAGGACTCGTGGCCGGAGTAGACGACGAGGTCGAGCACCAGCACCAGCGCGCCCGAGGTGTAGCCGAAGGCCCAGCCCCGCGAGGAGACCGCGTCGCGTTCGTGCGGCTCGGCGATCTGCGGCAGGTAGGCGTTGTAGAGGACCATCGACACCGCGAGCGAGGCGTTCGCCACGATCAGCAGGAAGGCGCCGAGCAGGTACCGGTCGCCGTCCAGGAGGAACATGCCCGTCGTCGCGGCGGCGCCGAGATACGCGGAGACGGCGAGGAGAGGCTTCTTGCGGCCGCTGCGGTCCGCCGCCGCGCCCGCGAACGGCATCACCAGCACCGCGAGGACCACCGACGCCGACACCGCGTAGGGGAAGACGGAACCGGCCCGCACCGCGATTCCCAGCGGACGGACGAAACCGTCGGCGTCGGCGGCGGCCTTGGCGACCGATGTCAGATACGGCCCGAGGAACACCGTGAGCACGCTCGTCGAGTACACCGAGCACGCGAAGTCGTAGAAATACCAGCCCCGTTGCTCGCGTCTTCGCTCGCGGGCGCTGTCCGCGCCGTCCGTGCGGTCGGCGGTGCCGGCCGTCATCCGCGCCCCCTCGCTCCTGCTGTCCCGGACGCGCTCCGGGTCAGACCCACACCCCACGGTCGGTCAGTACGGTGCGCAACGTCTCCAGATGATCGGTCATGATGCCATCCACGCCAAGGTCCAGGAGCGCGGCCATCCGGTCGGCGTCGTTGACCGTCCAGACATGGACCTGCAGTCCCCGCGCGTGCGCCTCGCGCACGAAGCGGCGGTCCACCACCCGGATACCGCCCTGGGTCTCCGGAACCTGGGCGCACACCGCGCCGCTGCGCACCGCGGCCGGTATGCCCACGGACGCGAGCCGCAGGCCCAGCACGCCCCTGACGCCGTACGACGTGGCGAGGCGCGGACCGGCCCGGCGCACCGCCCGCGCCACCCTGCCCTCCGAGAACGAACCGACGCACACCCGGTCCCAGGCGTCCGTCCTGCGGATCAGGTCCACCAGCGGCTCGAGCGCGGACTCCGCCTTGAGGTCCACGTTCCAGCGGGCGGTGGGGAACTCCTCCAGCAACTCCTCGAACAGCGGAAGCGGTTCCCGGCCCGCCACCCGGGCCCGGCTCACCTCGCTCCAGGGCAGCTCGGCTATGCGTCCGCGCGAGTCGGTGACCCGGTCCAGCGTCGCGTCGTGGAACGCGACCAGGCGTCCGTCGGCCGTCGTGTGCACATCGGTCTCGAAGTAGCGGTATCCGGCGTCGGCGGCCCGGCGGAAGGCGGCCGTGGTGTTCTCGATGCCGTCGGCGGCGCCTCCGCGATGGGCGAAGGCGAGCGTCGCCGGATGGTCCAGGTAAGGGTGGCGTGTCGGATTCACCGCCGCAGTATGGCCTGACTCGGTGTCGAGCCGGCGACCACGGTACTGCCTTCGTTCGCCCCCGGGATGGCGAAGAGCCGCAGGAACAACTGCGCCAGCGGCCCGATCGCCAGCGCGTACACCACCGTGCCGACGCCCACCGATCCGCCGAGCAGGAACCCGGTGGCGACGACCGCGACCTCCAGCGCCGTGCGGACCAGGCGGATCGACCGGCCCGTGAGGCGGTGCAGACCCGTCATCAGGCCGTCGCGCGGACCGGGGCCGAAGCGGGCCGCGATGTACAGGCCGGTGGCCACACCGTTGAGTACGACACCCGTGAGAAGCAGCGGGATCTGCGCCACGAGCCCGTGGACATCGGGCACGACCGCAAGTGTCGCGTCCATGGCGATCCCGATGACGAACACGTTGGACACCGTGCCGAGCCCCGGCCGCTGCCGGATCGGGATCCACAGCAGCAGCACCGCGGCGCCGACGATGATCGAGACCACGCCGATCGAGATTCCGGTCAGCTCCGACAGGCCCTGATGCAGCACCCCCCACGGTTCGAGCCCGAGCCCGGCGCGCACCAGGAGTGCGGAACTCACCCCGTACAACGCCAGACCTACGTACAGCTGGAGCAGCCTGCGGGTGAGATGTCCGGACACGGTGGCGTCCCCCTGTGTGGTGGTAGTGGACCGACGCATGACACTCTGTGGCTACGGAAGAATGCTCAACCATGGCCAATTCGAGGAAGGTGGACTGACTTCCATGTCTCAGTGGACCTCAGCGGTGGGGGCGGCGCAGCTCGCCCGGCAGCTCACCTCCCAGCAACCGCGCCCCGCCGGCCCCGGCACCCGCAAGCCGCCCGCCTACCGCGCGCTCGCCGACGGCATCCGGCTCCTCGTCCTCGAGGGAAGGGTGCCCGTCGCCGCGCGCCTGCCCGCCGAACGGGAGCTGGCCCTCTCGCTCTCCGTCAGCCGCACCACCGTCGCCGCGGCCTACGAGGCCCTGCGGGCCGAGGGGTTCCTGGAGTCCCGCAGGGGGGCGGGCAGCTGGACCGCCGTTCCCGCGGGCAACCCGCTGCCCGCCCGCGGCCTCGAACCGCTGCCGCCCGAGTCGCTCGGTTCCATGATCGACCTCGGCTGCGCGTCCCTGCCGGCCCCCGAGCCATGGCTGACCAGGGCCGTCCAGGGAGCCCTCGAGGAACTGCCGCCGTACGCCCACACCCACGGCGACTACCCGGCGGGCCTGCCCACGCTGCGTCAGATGCTCGCCGAGCGCTACACCGAGCGTGGCATCCCGACCATGCCCGAGCAGATCATGGTCACCACCGGTGCGATGGGCGCGATGGACGCCATCTGCCACCTCTTCGCCGGCCGCGGTGAGCGCATCGCCGTCGAGTCCCCTTCCTACGCCAACATCCTCCAGCTGATGCGCGAGGCCGGGGCCCGGCTCGTGCCGGTGGCGATGGCCGAGGGGCTGGCCGGATGGGACATGGCGCGCTGGCGCCAGGTGCTGCGCGACGCGGCGCCCCGGCTCGCCTACGTCGTCGCCGACTTCCACAACCCGACGGGCGCGCTCGCCGACGAGGACCAGCGCCGTTCGCTGGTGGAGGCGGCCCGCTCGGCGGGCACCGTCCTGGTCGTCGATGAGACCATGTCCGAGCTGTACCTCGACCCGGACGTCGAGATGCCCCGTCCCGTCTGCGCCTTCGACCCGGCCGGTTCCACCGTGCTGACCGTCGGCTCGGCGAGCAAGGCGTTCTGGGCCGGCATGCGGATCGGCTGGGTGCGCGCGGCTCCCGACGTCATCCGCTCACTTGTAGCCGCCCGCGCGTACGCCGACCTCGGCACGCCCGTGCTTGAGCAGCTCGGCGTCAACTGGCTGATGCGCACCGCCGGTTGGGACAGTGCCGTGTCCATCCGCCGCGAACAGGCCCGCGACAACCGCGACGCGCTCGTCGCGGCGGTGCGCAGGGAGCTTCCCGACTGGGAGTTCGATGTGCCCTCCGGCGGTCTGACGCTGTGGGTCCGCACAGGTGGCCTCTCCGGCTCCCGGCTCGCGGAGGTCGGCGAGCGGGTCGGTATCCGGGTGCCGTCCGGCCCTCGTTTCGGGGTCGACGGGGCGTTCGAGGGGTACGTACGGCTGCCGTTCACGGTCGGCGGGCCGGTGGCGGAGGAGGCCGCCACGCGGCTCGCGGCGGCGGCGCGGCTGGTACGCACGGGCGCGACCACCGGCACGGAGGCCCCGCGCACGTTCGTGGCGTGACCGCCGGCCGGGGCCGGGTGCGCTTCGGGTGAGGTGCCCTGTGTGAGCGGGGCGTGGCCGCCGGCCGGGAGGTGCGCTGCCGGGCGGTCGGTCGCCGGGTGGTGCGGGTCGGTCGGGCACGGACGGGTGGTCAGGGGCGCAAGGCCCGGGACGCGCTGCGGCCGGGACCGCGTGGGACGCGCGGGCCCGGCCGGGGTGGTGGCCTCAGCCTTCGGCGGGAACCGCGGTGGCCGCCGGTGCGGGGAAGGCCGCCGGCCTCGCACCGGGCTCGGCCTCCGGCGCCTGCGTCGGCTCGTCCGGACGCGGCGGCAGCAGATCGAGCACCGCCTGCCGGTGCGCCTCGCTCGTCGCGTCGTCGAACGGGTCCGGCGTCGCCGGGACCTGGAGCCTGAGCACCGGGCCCGTGCTCAGCCGCGCATAGCCGCGCCCGGGCGGGACGTCCGCGGCCGGCGTCGTGCGGGGAACCGTGCCCAGCACCGCCTTGACCTGGTCGAAGTCCGCCGGGCCGAGCGCGACACGGGCGCGCGTATGCGTCCGCACGGTCTCGGTCAGGGCGTCGGCGCTGTCGAACTGCTCGGCCACCACGACCGTGACGTGCACCGCCCGGCCGTGCCGCAGCGGCGCCTGCAGCAGCTCCTGCGGGTCCATGTGGCCGTCGGCCGCGGCGAGGTGGCCGAGGACGCTCGGCCGGTCGAGCAGGATCCACAGCGGCCGCTTCGCGTCGTCGGGTGCCGGCCTGCCCGCCTGCCGTGCGCGGTTCGCGACGATCAGGCGCCGCTCGGTCTCGTGCGCGGCCCATTCGAGGCCGGCCAGCGCTCCGGCGAGGTCGCACTCGACCGCGAGGACGCCCGGGCGGCCGGTGAGGCAGGCGTACTCGCCGGTGCCGCCGCCCTCGACGATCAGGACGTCGCCGTGCTGGAGGGCCTGCAGGGCGATGGAGCGCAGCAGTGTGGTGGTGCCGCTGCCGGGCTCGCCGACCACCAGCAGGTGGGGTTCGGTGGAGCGCGGCCCGGTGCGCCAGATGACCGGCGGCGCCTGCTGTGTGGTCTCGCCGCGGGTGACCGGAAGCATGCGCTGGACGGAGTCGGCGTCCGTGAAGCCGAGCACGGTCTCGCCGGGGCCGGTGACGAAACGCTGCGCGGCGACGGAGGTGGACAGGGCGGGCAGCACGCTCATGTCGAGCTGGTTGGCCTCCTCGTCCCAGACGAAGCGGTACTCGCGGCCGCGGCCGGACTTGGTGTGGAGCAGGTGCTCGATCCGGGCCCGGGAGTCGGCCTCGGAGTCGGTGAAGTACGCCGGGTACGTCACGCGCAGCCGGGTGAGGCGGCCGCTCTCGTCGAACTCGTACCTGCTGAAGACCTTGTCCCACTCCCCGCCGTGGGTGAAGAGCGGAGCGGGGTCCTCGGGAGCCGAGAAGTACGGCACGAGGGCCTCGTACAGGGCCTTGAGCCGGGCGATCTCGGTTTCGTCGGGGCCGGTCCTGACCGGTTCCCCGACCCTGCCAGCCCAGGCGGCCGCGGCCATCACCGTGATGAGGGCGACCAGCAGCCCGTACGGGACGACCGCGACGGCCAGGACGCAGGCCGCCACGAAGAACAGGGTGGGGCCACGCCGTTCCTTGGGAGTGGCGGCCCACTTGCTCCGGGCCATGGCGGCCAGCTTCCGCAGACCCCGGGTGACCGTGATCAGCGGATGGAGGACATCGGTGGCGCCGTCGGCGGCCGTGCGCGCGATCTCACGGCTTCGGGCGATCTGTGCGCTGCCGCTGGTCAGAATGCGGGGGAGTGGTCGCCGGGCCACATCTGTCTCCTGAAGGTGCTCGTGTCTCCTGAAGGTGCTCGCCGGTCGTTCGGGGCGTCAGAACTTGATCCCGCCCAGCAGCCCGGCGAGGCTCGTGGTGCCCGCCGTGATGCTCGGAGCGATCGCGGTGCCCGCGAGGAAGAAACCGAAGAGCACGGAGACGAATGCGTGAGACGCCTTGAGCCCGTCTTTCCTGAAGAAGAGGAAGACGATGATGCCGAGCAGCACGACGCCTGAGATGGACAGGATCATGAGGTTCTCCTGGGTGAGGGGACATTCACCATGAGTTCTTCCATGCTTACAGAAAGTGTCTATACGATAAAAGCTGCAAATGGGTGAAATAGGGCAGGATTCACTGCACTGGACCACACGCGTTCGTTGATCGGCGCGCACACGGCACGGCGCAGTGGCGCGGTGCCTCCCGCGGCCTTGCGCCGGGGACCCGTTCGCCCTCGTCAGCGCCCTCGTGCCGGACCGCCTGGCAGTACCCTGTCGATTCACTCGTACGGATGCTCCTGCCGTGCGGGCCAGGTCAACGTGGTGAAAGGCGGTCCGTCCGATGAGCGAAGTCCCGGACTCCGAGGTGATCGAACTCGCGACCAAGGTCTTCGACCTGGCGCGCCGGGGGGAGACCGAGACGCTCGCCGCGTATCTCGACGCCGGCGTCCCGGCCGACCTGACCAACGACAAGGGCGACACCCTCGTCATGCTCGCCGCCTATCACGGGCACGCCGCCACGGTCGAGGCGCTCCTCGCCCGGGGCGCGGAACCGGACCGGGCCAACGACCGCGGCCAGACGCCTCTCGCCGGCGCGGTCTTCAAGGGCGAGGACGCCGTCATCCGCGCACTGCTCTCCGGCGGCGCCGATCCGCAGGCCGGAACCCCCTCCGCCGTGGATACCGCGCGGATGTTCGGGAAGACGGATCTTCTCGAGCTGTTCGACGGCCGCTGAGCGGCCGTCGCGCACGTTCCGGTCGGCGCCGCACGCGCTCCGACCAGTCATGACGGGACCATCTGCGGGGGTGGGCCTCCAGGGCGGCCGCCAGGTCGTGGGGGAGCCGTAAATGTGGTCGCGGTGGCGAAATGCGTGGGTCATCATGACGTCAGCCCTGTCCCGGAGCTCATCATCCGGGAATTCCCCTGGGGCCACCGAAGAGAGGCAGAGGAACATGCTCACCACCAAGCAGAAGACGCGTATGACGACGGGCGGCCCGACATGCTGCTGCGCGGCCTAGGCATTCCAGTCACCGGTTGCGTCGACAGCTTGATGTGAGGCATTCCCCATGTTCGATCCAGTCATAGCGCCGAGCGGCACCCTGCTCGGCCTGCTGCAGAGGGGCCGCGGCGACGGCACACTGCACGCGCTCGCCGCGCCACGGGCCGAAGCGCTCGCGGCGCTCAACCACTGCGTCCTCAACGACCCCCGCCACGACTGGCAGGTCGAGAACCGCTCCCTCTACTACGCCCGCCTGTACCTCGACCTCCACGGCAGCCTCGAGGAGATC
The DNA here is from genome assembly GCF_013387495.1 of Streptomyces sp. PKU-EA00015. Taxonomy (GTDB): domain Bacteria; phylum Actinomycetota; class Actinomycetes; order Streptomycetales; family Streptomycetaceae; genus Streptomyces. The sequence continues at coordinate 8,361 of NZ_JABZEE010000063.1, forward strand.
GAGCGGCACCTGTGCGACGCCGACGACCACCTCGACGCCGACGAGACCAGGACCGGCCTCGCGCTCGCCGTGCTCGGGCACCTCGCCTCCTACGGCCGGGGCGACGCCCTCGCCCTGCTGCGCCGGTACGCCGCGCAGGGCGCCAACTGGGCCTGGGCCCTCGACGAACTCGCCCTGCGCGACGACGACGCGGGCCTGCGCTCCCTCGCGGCCCCGATCCTCGCCCGCTTTCCCGCCACCCCCGAGGGTGACGCCGACCTGGCCGTCGCCGTCCGCGACGCCTTCGAACCGCGGCCGTGGCGGCTGTGGGCGGAGGACCGGCGCGAGTTCGTCGGCGGCCGGGTGCGCGCCGCGCAGGAAGCGGGCTCCTTCGACCGCTGGCAGCGCCAGATGCGTCCCTCCGGCCCCCGCCCCGGCTGGAGCGTCCAGGCCGTCCTGGAATGGGCCGACCAGGGACTGACGCGCGGCAGTGCGCTGCACGTGCCCGCCGCCCGCTGCCTGTCCGCCGTCGCGGGACCCGAGGACCGCCCCGAGATCGTCCGCGCCGCGCACGACGGATCCGACGGAGCCCGCTGTGCCGCCCTGCACTACCTCGCCGAGTCCCGGGACCCCATCGTCCTGGACCTGATCGAGGCGGCCGTCGCGAACGGATCGGCCACCGTCGCCGAAGCGGCGATCTCCGCGTTCGAGCGAATGTGCGGCGACGAGGCCGTGGACCGGGCCCGGGGCTGGGTCCACCGGCCCGACGCCCTCGGCGCGTCCGCCGCCGGAGTCCTCGCCTGCCGTGGCGCCGCGAAGGACGCACCCCTCGTGCTGGGCGCCCTGCGCGAGACCGTCCGCGCCGACGGGCCCGACGCGCCCCTGCTGTGGACTCTCGTCGACGGCACGGGCCGGCTCGGCATCGCCTGCGCCGCACCCGTACTGCGCCACGTCTACCGCGAGACGACCTCCTCCCGTCTCCGCGGCCGTGCCGCCCGGGCGCTCGCCGCCACCGACCCCTCCTTCGCCACCGGATTCGCCGTCGAATGCCTGTGGGACTGTGAGGAGACCACCAGAGAGGTCGCCGCCCTCCACGCCGAGACCGGGGACGTACGCGTCGCCGAACGACTGCGCCGGCTCGCCGCCGACCCCGCCGAGGAGGCGGAGGTGCAGACCGCCGTACGCAGCAGGATCGGGCCCGACATGCCCGCTGTGTGACGACTCGGAGCCGTCGGGCCGGGCGTGGCAACAAAACGCTCATGGGACGTTCCCCGGCCGGAAAGATCCACGTTGGCACAGCCACCCCGGGCCCGACGACAACACGGGTATGCGTGTCGTCATCGTCACCGAATCCTTCCCGCCCGACGTCAATGGTGTGGCGCACTGCGCCCTGCAGACCGCCCGGCACCTCGCCGCGCGCGGTCATGAACCGCTCGTCATCGCCCCGGCCGCGGCCGGGGCCGACAGCGCCGACCCCCACGCGCCGTGCCCTGTCGTCCGGGTGCCCTCCCTGCCGCTGCCCGGCTATCCGCAGGTACGGGTCGCGCTCCCCAGCCGCAGGGTGGCGGCGGCGATCACCGCGCACCGCGCCGACATCGTCCACCTCGCGAGCCCCTTCGTGCTCGGCGTCCGCGGGATGGCCGCGGCGGCCCGGCTCGGCCTGCCGGCCGTCGCCGTCTACCAGACGGACCTGGCCGGGTACGCCCGTACCTACGTCGGAGCGGGCGAGGGCACGGCCTGGCGGCGCATCAAGGCGGTTCACGGAGCCGCCGACCGCACCCTCGCCCCGTCCACCGCTGCCCGGCGCGACCTGGAGGAGCACGGCGTCGAACGCGTGGCGCTGTGGCCGCGCGGCGTGGACACGGCACGCTTCCGTCCCGAACTGCGCGACGAGAACCTGCGGCGCGAACTGGCGCCCGGCGGGGAGCTGATCGTCGGCTACGTCGGCCGCCTCGCCCCCGAGAAGCACGTCGAACTCCTCGCGGGCGCCTGTGGCCTGCCGGGAGTACGGGTGGTCGTCGTCGGCGACGGACCGAGCGAGACCTCGCTGCGCGGCGCGCTGCCCGGCGCCGTCTTCCTCGGCCGGCGCACCGGGGACGACCTCGCGCGGATCTTCGCCTCCCTCGACGTGTTCGCGCACACCGGCCCGTACGAGACCTTCTGCCAGACCGTGCAGGAGGCCATGGCGAGCGGCGTCCCCGTCGTCGCGCCCGCCGCCGGCGGCCCGCTCGACCTCGTCGACCACGGACGGACCGGCCTGCTCGTGGCACCCCACAGCACCGACGCGGTGCGCGACGCCGTACGGGCGCTGGCCGACGACCCCGGGCTGCGGGCCGGCTTCGCACGCGCCGGGCGCGCCGCCGTCGAGGGCCGCACCTGGGCCGCGGTCGGCGACATGCTGCTGGACCACTACGCCGACGTCCTCGGCGCGCGCACGGCGGTGGCGGCATGAGCGGACTGCGCATCGTACGGCTGGCGAACTTCGTCACACCGTCGTCCGGCGGGCTGCGCACCGCACTCGACCAGCTCGGCCGCGGATACCTCGCCGCCGGGCACGAGCCCGTTCTGGTCGTCCCCGGAGACCTGGAGAGCGACCGGCACACCCCGCAGGGCCGCGTCGTCACCCTGCCCGGCCCCGAGCTCGTCGGCACCGGCGGCTACCGGGTGCTCGCCGGGCGCCGACGGCTGCGCGCCCTCCTCGAGGACCTCGCACCCGACCGCCTCGAGGTCTCCGACCGCACGACCCTGCGCTGGACCGGCGAGTGGGCGCGCCGCCACCGCATTCCGTCGGTGATGGTCTCGCACGAGACCGCCGACGGTGTGCTGCGCACCTGGGGCCTGCCGGACTCGCTCGCCGCGCGGACGGCGGACCGGCTCAACCGGCGCAGCGCCTGGGCCTATTCGAAGATCGTGTGCACGACGGAGTGGGCGGAACGCGAGTTCATCCGCATCGGCGCGCGCAACGTCGTACGGGCGCCGCTCGGCGTCGACCTCCGGCGGTGCCGGCCCGGGCGGCGCAGCACGGTGCTGCGCGCCCGGCACGCCGACGGCGCGCGCGTCCTGCTGCTCCTCTGCTCGCGGCTGTCGGTGGAAAAACGGCCCGGCACCGCCCTGGACGCGCTGGCGGAACTCCGGGAACGGGGCGTGCCGGCGGCGCTGGTCGTCGCCGGGGACGGGCCCCTCAAGGCGCCGCTGGTGCGCAGGGCGGAGGCCGAGCGCCTGCCGGTCCGGTTCCTCGGCCACGTCGCCGACCGGGAGGCGGTCGCCGACCTCCAGGCGGCGGCGGACGTGTGCCTGGCGCCCGGCCCGGCGGAAACGTTCGGGCTGTCCGCGCTGGAGGCCCTGGCCTGCGGCACGCCCGTCGTGGCGAGCGCGTCCTCCGCGCTGCCGGAGGTGATCGGCGACGCCGGCGTCGCCGCGGCGGACACGGCGGCGGACTTCGCGGACGCGGTCCTGGAGGTCCTCGCCCGGCCCGAGAGCACCCGACGCGAGGCGGCCCGGGCGCGGGCCGAACTCTTCGACTGGGACAGCTCGGTGACGGCGTTCCTGGCCGCCCACGACGCCCTGCCGGTACGGAACGGAGCGAAGGAACCGGGAGTCCAGGCATGACGACCGCGGACCTCGACGGGGAGTGCGGCGTGCGGTGCCTGTGCGCGGAAGCCGGTCCCGAGAGCGTGGCCCGATCCGGGGTCGGCGCGGACGGGGACGGCTCCCCGTGCGGGTGGCACGCCGTACCCCCGCCACGGGACGGCCGTGCCAGGGCCGTCCTGCTGGACGAGACGGCCATGCCGCCGCGCGCAGCGCAGAGAGCGGGGACGGCCACCGCCCCGCCCCTGCGGTTCGTCGCGCTCGGCGACTCGCTCACCCAGGGCGTCGGCGACCCCGTCGACGGCGGGTGGCGGGGATGGGCCGCGCTGCTCGCCGACGGCGTCGGGAGCGTCGAGCGGCCCGCCGTCTTCCGGAACCTTGCCGTCAGCGGCGCCCTCAGCCGGGACGTCGCCGAGCACCAGGTGCCGCAGGCCCTCGATTTCGGGCCGGACATCGCGTCCGTCGTCGTCGGCGTCAACGACACCCTCCGGCGCACCTTCGACATCGGCCGGCTCACGCGCCATCTCGACCAGGTGTGCGGTGCGCTCGCCGCGCGCGGCGCCGTCCTGCTCACGGCCTGCCTGCCCGACCCCGGCGCGATGTTCGCCCTGCCCGTACCCCTGGCCCGGCCTCTGGCCCGGCGGCAGCGGGCCGTCAACGCCGTGGTCCACGCCCTCTCCGACCGCTACGGCGCCGTCCATCTGCACGCCGCGGACCCCGCCTGGGTCGCCGACCGGTCCATGTGGAGCGCCGACCGGCTGCATCCCGGCGAACGGGGACACCGCATGCTCGCCCGGTCCTTCCACGACCTGCTCTGCGCCCGCGGACTCGTCCACGGCCCGCCCCCCTCCACCGAACCCGACCGGCCGCGGCCCACCCGCGCCGAGGCGCTGCTGTGGCTCGCCACGGCGGGCACCGGATGGGTGGCGCGCCGGTGCACCGACCTGATCCCGCAGCTCCTGCGGCTCGCCGGCGACGAGATGCAGCACTGGGCCCGCGGCACCAGCGCCCGGCTCGACCGGTCCGCCGAGCACGCCCTGTCCGCCGCTCTCGCCGCCGTGTCGCCGGAGCCGCCGTTCCGCCCCGCCGGGGCAGGAGCGGGGGAATGAGCGGGCGCCGGGAGTTCTGGATCGACCGTGGTGGCACCTTCACCGACATCGTGGGCAAGCGCCCCGACGGGCGGCTCGTGACCCGCAAACTGCTCTCGCACCACCCCGAGCGCTACCGTGACGCCGCCGCCGCCGGGATCCGCCTGCCGCTCGGCACACCCGACGGCGAGCCCGTCCCGGGCCGACCGCGTCGCCGCGGTCAGGATGGGCCCGCGATCGTCGCCGAGGCCGACGCGACCACCGTCGTCGACCCGGGCCGGCAGGCAGCGGCGCGCGACACCGGGCACCTGCTGCTGACCCGCGTGCGGCCGCGGCCAGGACGCGTCGCGGTCGGCACGGACGTGGACCCCGTGCTCCTGGAGGTGTTCAACAACCTCTTCACGGCGATCGCCGAGCGCGGCCGACGGGAGGCGTGCCTGTGCGGGTCGAGCGATGACGCCAACGTAGAGAATCGTTGAACGATCCGACAAGGGGCGCGTTGAGTCGTCCGGGCTTCTACGATGGATCCCGTGCGCCGGTGTGAGCCGTCCGGTGAAGCAGAGAGAGGGCGTTGTGGGGACGACTGAGCCCGGGGCCGGCGGACTGGCCGACGACCGCCCGCTGTTGGGGCGCACGAGCACGGCCGAGCGGGTGGCGGACATCCTGCGCACCCGCATCGCCGAGGGCTACTTCCCGCCCGGCGAGCGGCTGTCGGAGGACAGCATCGGCAAGGCGCTCGGCGTCTCCCGCAACACCCTGCGCGAGGCCTTCAGGCTGCTCACCCATGAACGGCTGCTCGTCCACGAACTCAATCGCGGCGTCTTCGTGCGCATGCTCGCCGTCCAGGACGTCGAGGACATCTACCGGACCCGGCAGCTCGTCGAATGCGCCGTCGTGCAGGGCCTGGGGGAGCCGCCCTACGACCTGGCGGCACTCGACGCGGCGGTCACCGGCGGCGAACGCTCCGCCCGCGAACGCGACTGGAAGGGCGTCTCGACCGCCAACATCCACTTCCACCGCGAACTCGTCGCCCTCGCAGGCAGTGCCCGCACCGACGAACTCATGCGCGGCGTCCTCGCCGAGCTCCGCCTCGCCTTCCACGTCGTGGACGACCCCCGTGGCCTCCACCAGCCCTACCTCGTGCGCAACCGGGAGATCCTTCAGGCCCTGCGCGCCGGCGAACGCACCAGGGCCGAGCGGTTGCTGGCCGACTACCTCGACGACTCGCGCACCCGCCTCGTCGAGGCCTACGCGGGACTCGTCGCCGACGCCGACGGGGCGTAGCGGACCCGGGGCCCCCTCCCCGGCGGCCGGGAGTGCGCAGGGGGACGGCCGGGGCGCGGAGCGGTCGCTTCTGCGCCGTTTTCTCCGTTGTCAGTGCGAGGACCTAATCTGTGCACCGTGACTTCGCCTGCCCCGACGGAATTCGTTCCGCCCCAGCTCAGCGCGGGGCCGCGGCCCGCGCAGGGCCCGGCCGCCGACGAAGGGCTGGCGCGGCGCCTCCGCGCGCTCGCGTGCACCGCTCCCCTGCACGACCTCGATGCCCGCAAGGTCAACCTGGCGGGGGAGTACACGGTCTACGCGATGGCCGAGGTCGCCCTCGCCGCGATCGACCTCGTCACGCTCAACATGGACTTCGACACGGGAGCCGACCACGACCAGATAGTGGCCAGACTCCTCCCGCGGGTCGCGGCCCAGGCGCCGCACCGCCCGCAGGCCGAGCACGAGCGCGTCGCCCGCTGGGTCCTGGAGAACCTGATCAACGTCGGCAGCGTGGACCGCGGATTCCGGGCCGTGTACGGCACCTTCGGCACCGACGGGGTCTACACCCGCCGCGACTACGACTTCAAGCTCGTCGAGGAAGTCCCCGGATACGGCGGCAGCGTCTATCTGCGCACGACCGACGAGGCGGTCAACGTCCTCGTCGGCGCCCTCGACACCGACGTCACCAGCGCACAGATCGCGGCCGAGGTGAAGCTGGAGGTCCTGATCAGCAGGGGCCGCCTCGCCGACGCCCAGCTCGCCGCCGAGCAGGCGCGGTACCGCACCGTGCAGTACTCGGAGGCTCTGCGCCGGACCCTGGACGCCACCCGGCGCAACGTGCGCGCGGTCGACTGGCTCAACACCGTGCCGGACATGATCGCGGAGGCCCTCGACCACGTCGCCGACCGCTACCGCCACGAGAACGCGATCCTGACCAACATCCGCAAGGCACGCGACGAGGCGGAGGACCCGGAGCACAAGCGGCGGGCCGCCGAGCTCGTCGACATCGTCAAGGACTGCATCCGCCGTCACACCCAGCTGCAGTCCCGGCTGCTCGAGGCCGGCCCGCTCTTCCGTGCCGAGCAGGACCGCCAGGCCTTCGCCCGCCCCACCGCGCGGACCGGACTCGACCTGTACGGTCAGCTGCTGGCGCCCCTGCTCCCCCTGCCCGTCGCCTCGGCGACCCGTGTCACCGACGCCTTCTTCGCCCGCGGCACCGGGCTGCGCACGCCCGCCTCCGTCCGCGTCGGCGACCTGATCGATCTGCTGTTCACCCCGCCGCCGGAGCGGGAGCACCTCGGTGCCGAGATGCCGGAGCCCGATCTGATCGCCACCCCCGACGACAGCCGCTTCAGCGAGGAGCAGCTGGCGAGCGCCATGGAGCTGCTCGACCTGGAGCACGACGCACCCCGCCGGCTCTCCGGTCTCCTCGCCGAGGCACGGCGGACCGACCCGGAACTGCCCTATCTCGTCGCCCTGTTGGCCGTCCACGCGGCGAGCCCGCCGGTCGGCACGGCGTACCGGCAGGGCGAACAGCGCCTGCTCTTCGCCGTCGACGACGGCACGGAGCTGGACGACCCCGAGTTCGGCGGTGCGGACCTGATAGTGGGCACCGCACTGCTGGACGCGGCGGGCATGGCGGCGGACCGTGCGGAGGGCACGTGACGGACCCCGCGCCCTCCCTCGACCGGCGGCCCCGCCCCCGGACCCTCCTCCCGCGCCCGGCGGGTGTGGGGGGACCGCCGGCGCCTCACACGCCGGCCGGGCTGGATTCGACCCCGCGCCGTCAACCCGTCCGCGGGTCGCTCCCACGGCTGCCGGGCCGTACCGGGAGATCGAGGACACCGCGCGCAGCACGGTACGGAGTCCGGGGCCTGCCCCGGCTCGCGAAGGACCGGGCAGGGGAACAGCCCGCCGCAGGCGCCGCCCGCCCGCACACGCACCACCACCGCACAGAGGAGCACCGACCGTGACCGAGCCGCACGCAGAGCACGCCACGCCGTGGCGTGAGGCCGACGCGCCGCTCGGCCCCCCGGCCGGCCCGGTCTCAACGGCCACCGGACCCACCCGCGGCCCCGGCACCGTCACCCCCGCGGACGCCGCCGACGCCGCTCGGCTCGTCTCCTTCGGCCTCCAGCCCAAGCTGCTCCCCGCCCGCGACGCGGAGTACGCCGAACTGCTCCGCCGCTACCGCGAGGACACCCCCTTCGCGCGGCTCGCCGACGCCGTCGCGACCGGCCTCGGCCTCGTCGTGCTCGAGGTCTCACCCCGCGCGGGCATGGCCGTCACTGCGGCAGAGGACTCCCTCTTCGCCGTCCGCATGGGCGACTACGCGCGCCGCGCCGCGGCCGACTCCGCCGACCGCTTCCTGCACGGCCTGGCCCACCTCGCCGTCGCGGCCATGGCCTTCCCGCGTCCCGAGGACCTCGCGGACGACGGCTACATCGGCCGGATCACCGTCAACGGCGTCGACGCCTTCGTCCGGCAGGCCTGCCGCAGGCTGGAGGAGCGCGCCGAGGAGCAGGGCGAGAACAGCGACCCCGCCAGCGACGCCCCCGGCCTGGAGGCGGCCTGGCGGGTGTACGCGCGCCGCAGCGCGACGGGCGCCACCAAGGACGCCCGGCGCCTCGCCGGATCCACCACCGGCATCGTCGGCAAGGCGGTCGCCTTCCTCACCGACTCCGGCTTCCTCCAGCGGACCGGCGACGACGCGGGAGGCGCGTACCGCACCACGGCCCGCTACCAGTTGCAGGTGCGCGACATGGCCGGCAGCGCGGCGATGGCCGAACTGCTGGAGCTGGGTGTCGTCCCCGTCAGCGACGGCACCGCGACGCTCGTCCCGCCGCCCGACGGCGACGACCTGGAGCTCGCGGCGGACGCCGGCCTGCCGTTCCACGCGTGACCGCCCCCGCCCCGCGTCACCGTCCCCGCGCAGCCGCCCTCCCCGCGCCACCGCACCGCACGCGCCACCGCTCGACGAAGCCAGAAGAAGACTGAGAGTCCGCCGCCATGTACGAGTTGTCCCGGGTCCGCCTCTACTCCATCGGCCCTGCCGGTGCGCGCTACGCCGACACCGTGCTCGACCTGCGCGGAGTCGGCGAGCCGGTGCCCGACCCCGCTCCCACCCAGGCGGAGTTCTTCGAGGAGGAGCCGGTCGGCCCGCCGCGCCGTCCCGCGCCCGCCGGCGTGCTCTTCCTGGAGAACGGCGGCGGCAAGTCCGTCCTGCTCAAGCTGATCTTCTCGGTCATGCTGCCCGGCCACCGCAACACCCTCGGCGGCGCGAGCTCGGGCGTGCTGCGCAAGTTCCTGCTCGCCGACGACTGCGGACATGTCGCCCTGGAGTGGCAGCACACGCAGACCGGTGAGCTCGTGGTCGTCGGCAAGGTCAGCGAGTGGCGCGGGCGCCAGGTCTCCAACGACCCGCGTAAGTTCGCCGAGGCCTGGTACTCCTTCCGGCCTGGCCCCGGACTCAGCCTCGACTCCCTCCCCGTCGCCGAGTCCACGGCCGTGCGGCCGCCGGCCGAAGGAGCCTCCGGAGCCCGTGGCCGGCGCCGGACCATGAAGGGCTTCCGCGACGCCGTCACCGAGGCAGGCAAGGCGTATCCGCACCTCGACGTGTACTGGGAGGAGACCCACGACCGCTGGAACGAACACCTCGGCGAGCTCGGCCTCGACCCCGAACTGTTCCGCTACCAGCGCGAGATGAACGCCGACGAGGGTGAGGCCGCGGGCCTCTTCGCCGTCAAGAAGGACTCCGACTTCACCGATCTGCTGCTGCGAGCCGTCACCGACACCCGCGACACCGACGGCCTCGCGGACCTTGTCAGCGGCTTCGGCAACAAGCTCGGCCGCCGCGCCGAGCTCACCGCGGAGCGGGACTTCACGGCCGGCTCGGCCGACCTCCTCGGCCGGATCGTCGAGGCCGCCGAGGCGCGTACGCGCGCACGCGCGATCCACGCGGGCGCCGAGCGCCGCACCCGCACCCTGGCGCGCCGCCTCTCCGCCCGCGCCACGCAGGAGCGGGCCCGTGCCGCCGACCTCGCCCAGCAGGTCACGGCCGCCGCGCACACGGTCACCGAGGCCGAGCAGGCCCGCAGCCGCAGCTCTCTGATCGCCGCCGAACTGGCGTACCGGCACGCCTCCCTGGCCCTGACCGTCGCCGAGAAGGGCGCCGCCGCGCAGCGCCGTGAGCTCATCGACGCGCGCACGCTGCACTCGGCCTGGCAGGCGGCCGAGGCCGTGCTGCGGCACCGCGCCGCCGGTGACCGCTCCGCCCGCGTCGCGGCGGCGATCCGCGAGGCCGAGCGGGACGCGGCACCCGCCCTGGCCGCACGCGCCAAGGCCGCCGGAGATCTCGTACGCGCTCTGCACAGGGCCGCCGAGGACGGCGAACGGGTCGCGAACGAGGAGGAGGAGCGTTCCCGCGCCCTGCAGGAGGCCGGCGAGGCCGCCCATCGCGACGCCACGGTCGCGGCGACGGAGGCTCAGCGCGCCCGCAGCGAGATCGGCCACCTGCGCCAGCGCCTCGCAGAGGTCGAGCAGGAGACCGCGGAAGCCGTACGGGCCGGCTGGCTCGACGACACCGCACCCGACGCCGACCCGGCCAGGGCCGCGCTGGCGGCGAGCGACGCGGAGAAGTCGACGGTCGCGGCCTGGGACGCCGCACGTGAGGCGGCGCGCGTCACGGCCGAGCGCGCCAAGGAGGCCGCCGCGGCGGAGTCGCGCGCCGAGCTGACCGCCGCGCGCGCGGCGGACGCGGCGCAGGCCGCGGAGCACGCCTACGAGGCGGAGCGCCGCGCGGCCGAGTCCATCGCGGAGGACGGCCGGCTGGCGGAGCTGCTGAGCCTTCCCGCGGCCCAACTGCCCGGCCCGGCGGTCCCGGCACCGCGCGGCCCCGGCGCGATCCCCGCCGACCACGCCCGCGGTCCGGCGGCCACCGCCCGCGTGCCGCACCCGGGTGACGCCGCGCACGACGGGTCCGGTGTTCGGCCGGAGGACGCTCAGCCCGAGGGCGAGCCCGGGCATCGCGGACCGAGGGCCTCGGCCGATGCGGGCACCGCAGCGCACGACGGGACGCGCGGCGGCCACGCGGAAGGGGACGGCGGTGCCCTGGCCGAAGCAGGCGCCGGAGCCCCCGGCGGGGCACCCGTAAGCCCCTTGGACGGCGGCGCCGCTTCCGGCGCCCGGGCCCAAGGCGAGGCGGCCCGGGCGGGACACGGCGTTCCGGGCGCTGCGGCCACGGGGGACACGGCGGCGTACGGCGGGGCTCCTGACGGCGCCGCCGGCGGGCGGCGCACCGCGTCGCTACGGGCCGGTGACCATCCCCTCGGCGCCGTCGAGCTCGACGGATTCGCGGACGAACTCCGCGAGTTGCTGGAGCAGTCCATCGCGTCCGCCGAGCGGCAGCTCTTCGACCTGCGTACCGCCGCCGCCGACGACGCCCGCATCCTCGGCGCCCTCGGTGACGGCGGGCTCCTGCCGCCCGCACCCGACGTGCTCGCCACCGTCGAGTTCCTCGGTGAGCACGGCATCCCGGCGCTGCCCGGCTGGCGCTATCTCGCCCAGTCGGTCGACCCCGCCGACCATGCCGCCGTGCTGGCCGCGCGGCCCGAGCTCGTCGACGGTGTCGTGATCACTGATCCCGCCTCGCACGCCCGCGCGCGTGAGGCGCTCGCCGGCGCGGCACTGCTGCCGCGTTCGGCCGTCGCCGTCGGCACCGCCGCCGCGCTGCTCGCTCCCGTGCCCGCGACGGGCACCGGCACCGAGCAGGACGTCTTCCTCGTTCCGCCGAACCCCGCCATGCACGACGAGGCCGCGGCCGACGAGGAACGGCACGCGCTGCGGGCCAGGGCGACCGCCCGTGACGAGGAGATCCGCGCGCTCGCCGCACGCCTCGCGGGCGACCGCTCCCTCGCGGCCCGGCTCGCCGCCTGGCGCGAGGACTGCCCGCAGGGCATGCTCGCCGAGCTCGCCGACGCCGCGCGCACCGCCCGCGCCGTGGCGGTGGAGGCGCAGGAGGCCCTCGCCGAGGCCCGTACGGCACGGGCCGAGGCCGACGAGGCGGCCGCCGACGCCGCGCGTGTGCGGGAGGAGCGGCAGGAGGCCGCGCAGCGCGCCCGTCGTGCCGCGGACGCGCTCGCCGGCCTCGCGTTCCGGCTGCGCGAACGCGCGGGCTGGCAGGCCAAGCTGCGCGAACTGGCCGACGAGGCCGCCGAGTCCGAGGCCCGCGCCGCCGCCTGCCTGGAGCGCGCCAAGGCCTCCGACGAGGACCGCCGCGCCGCCCAGCGCGCCGGTGACGACGCCCGCCGCACCGCCCGCGCCCTGCGCGCCGAGCGTGCCGAGATCGCCGGAGCCCCCGAGAACCTCCCCGAGGACGACGGCGACGCCCCGCGCGCCTTGCTGCCCGCGCTCCGCGAGGCCTACCGTGCGGCGTCCCAGCTCTACGAGAAGGTCGGCGTCGGCGCCGATCTCCGCGCCGAACAGGCCCGCGCCGAGAGCGACGAGAGCGCCGCACTCGCGGAGCTCGACCGCCTCACCAACAAGGTCCGCACCCGCGCCGCCCAGCTCCTCGAAGGCACGGACGGCGCCGACGGCCCGTCCCGCCAGGCAGCCGCCGCCCGCGCCGAGGCGCTCGTGCAGATGCTGGAGTCGCGCGCGTCCGAGGCGAGCGAGAAGCTCGGCCGTCTCCGCGGCGAGGCGGAGCGGCTGGCCCCGGCCGACGGCGCGGCGCACACCGACCTGCCCGACGACCTCGTCCCCGCCGACGCCGAACACGCCAAGGCGCTGCTGCGCACCGCCGACGGCGAACTGGCGGCGCGCACCGAGGCGCTGGAGACCGCCCGCACCAGGCACGCGGAGCTGCTCCGGGCCCACCGAGCCGCCGAGGACGCCGCCGGCGGCTTCGACGAGACGGCGGCGCTCCTGCGCGACCTGCTCCGCGACCACCACCAGGACGACGAGGCGGCCGACGCCCCGGAGCCGTATCCGGGCACGCTGGAGGAGTCCCGCCATACCGCGGCCCAGGCACGCCGTTCACTGCGCGGCTGCGCGACCGACCTGTCGGCCGCCGAGTCGGCCGTACGCGAGGCGAGCGACGTGCTCGTACGGCACGCCAACTCCACGCGCTACGAGCAGGTCCGCACCCCCGCACGACAGCAGATCCGCGAACTGCCCGCGGCCGCGCTGCCCGAGCACGCCGCGAAGTGGGCCGAGGCGTTCGCGCCCCGGCTGCGGGTGCTGACCGACGAACTGGCGCAGCTGGAGCGCAACCGGGACACCATCGTCGACCGCCTGCGCGGTCTGGTGGAATCGGCCCTCGCGACGCTGCGCTCGGCCCAGCGGCTGTCCCGGCTGCCCGAGGGCCTCGGGGAGTGGTCGGGACAGGAGTTCCTGCGGATCCGTTTCGAGGAGCCGGATCAGGCCACGCTCGCGGAGCGGCTCGGCGAGGTCATCGACGAGGCGACCCGCGCGGCGGTGAAGAAGAACGCGTCCGCCGCCTACGGCGAGGGGCGCAGGGACGGCATGTCCCTGCTGCTGCGGGGCGTCCAGGCGGCCCTGGAGCCGAAGGGCGTCGCGGTGGAGATCCTCAAGCCGGACGCCGTGCTCCGCGCGGAGCGGGTGCCGGTGGGGCAGATGGGCGACGTGTTCTCCGGCGGACAGCTGCTGACGGCGGCGATCGCGCTGTACTGCACGATGGCGGCCCTGCGCAGCAACGACCGCGGGCGCGACAGGCACCGGCACGCGGGCACGCTCTTCCTCGACAACCCCATCGGCCGGGCCAACGCGACCTATCTGCTGGAGCTCCAGCGCGCCGTCTCCGACGCTCTCGGTGTGCAACTGCTGTACACGACGGGCCTGTTCGACACGACGGCGCTCGCGGAGTTCCCCCTGGTGATCCGGCTGCGCAACGACGCGGACCTGCGGGCGGGCCTGAAGTACATCCGTGTCGAGGAGCACCTGCGTCCCGGACTTCCCCAGATCGAGCCCGCAGGGGAGACGGTGCACGGCGAGATCACGGCCACGCGCATGTTCAAGCGGGCCCCGCTCCCGGAGCAGTCGGCGTCCGAGCCGTCCCCGGCGGCCGAAGGGACGGCGACGGCACCGGACGCGTAGCCGACCGCCCGGCCGGGCCGACCAGGACGGGGCGGCCTCGGCATCGGATCGGCCGGGTCACGCGGGCGGCGGCCCGGCAACGTCGGCCACGTGACCTGCGGCTCGGACGGCCTTGCCCCTCTGCGCGCCCAAGCGGGCTGCCACCCCGGCGACGCCGCCCCTCAGCAGGCGAACCCGCGCGGGTCAGGCCCCTGACAGCCCGCCCGCGCCGGGCCTCCGTATCCGCGACGCCTCGCGCGCGGACGCCCGCGCCGCCCGGCGCGCCCGGCGGCGTTCGCGGCGCAGTTGCCGGGCCGTGCTGCTGGGCACGGACACCACCCCATGGCGCTGGTTCCACACCTGCCGCGTCACCCACACGTCCAGCACCGACCAGGTCGCGACCACCGTGCTCGCCACACTGCTGAGCACCGTCGGGAACGCCAGCCACGAACCCGCCACCGACAGAAGGAAGGCCGCCATCGCCTGAATCAGCGTGAGGGACGTGATGATCACCGCTCGGACCGCAGCCGTACGCACCGGATCCGCCATGGGGCGCCTGGCGCTCGGCTCCTCGGTCCAGAGCGAGCGCGGCACATACGCGTCGTCACATGCGGTCGCCCTGGAGGCCCCGGACGCCGCCTTCCGCAACAATTCCGGCGCGGAGCCCGGAGTCTCTTCGCGGCGCTCGTGCGTGTCCATGGATGCTGTCACTCCCCACCTCTGTCCACTTCAGGGCGGCTGCCCGGAATCCGTCGCTCTACTCCGGCTGTTCCGGCTCGCGCACTCCTGCACGGACAGCCGCCGCATTCCGTGGAATGCGGTGCCCATCGACGAGTCGGCGCGTGACGACTGTGAACCTCCGCGGCTCCCCGTACGTAAGGACGATCGGGAAACCATGAAGATTCCCGTCGTACCGACCACGTCCCGGACTCGCGTCCCCGACCCCGTACGCCCCGCACCCCAAGCGAAGAATTCCGGCCAACTGCCCCGGTCGGAAAAGAGGCGTGTCGCCGCTCCCTGGTGACACGGAGAGGAATGCCATCTCCGCGAATACCGGGACATGGCGCTACCGCGTTCACTTCCGTCGGCCGAAAATCGTCCGGACGTTCCTTCGAGTTGTCTGTGTGACAGTAGTAGGCTCGCGCCGTTTGTTGACGGAACACCCGCCGAGCCGGGCCGTGTTGAGCAGGGGGAGGCCATGCGCTTTCGCGGGAAGTCCATCCGCCGGAAGATCGTGGCGCTGCTCCTCGTGCCGTTGCTGTCCCTCACGGCACTGTGGGGGTTCGCCACCGTCCTGACCGGCCGGGAGGCCGCTCAGCTCCTGGCTGCCAGTTCCGTCGCCGAACAGGTCGGCCCCCCGGTCGAGAACACCGTCGACGTCCTCCAGAAGGAACGCCGTCAGACCCTCGTCTACCTGGCCGACCGCCGTGCCTCGGACGCGCTGCCGGCCCTGCGCACCCGGCGGGACGCGACCGACACCGTCGTCGCCGCGCTGCGCGACAAGGCCAGGACGCAGTCCGTGCGCGACGACATGACGCCCGAGACCGCGCAGCAGCTCACCTCGCTCCTCGACGCGCTCGACGGCCTCGGCGCGCTGCGCCGGTCCGTCGACGGCAACACGATCACCCGGTTCCAGGCCCTCGAGTTCTTCAACCGCCTCGTCGATCCGTCCTACGGCTTCCTGCTCACCCTGCACGGCCTCAACGACGCCGCGCTCGAACGGCAGGGGATCGGCCTGGTCGGGCTGCTCCGGGCCCGCGAGATGCTCGCCCGCGAGGACGCTCTGGTCGCCTCCACCCTCACCACCCGCAAGGTCACCGGCGAGGAGATACGCACCCTCACCGACCTCGTCGCACAACGCAATCTGTACTACGAGCTCAACCTCGCGAGCCTGCCCGCGAAGGACCGCGAGATCCACGAGGCGTACTGGCGCAGCCCCGAGACCGTGCCGCTGCGCGAGACGGAGGAACGCCTCATCACCCACGGCCCCGCCGACCGGCTCGCCTCCGCCGAGATCGACCGCTGGGAAGAGGCCGCGACACCCGTCCTCGACGACCTCGCACGCGAGAGCAGGGAGGCCGGCGACCGCCACGAGGACCGCATCGAACCCGCCGCGTACAGCGTCTTCGTACGCGCGGGAGTCGCCGGCGTGCTCGGCTTCCTCGCCGTCCTCGTCTCCCTGATCGTCTCCGTGCGCATCGGCCGCGACCTGGTCCGCGACCTGACCCGGCTGCGCAAGGAGGCCCACGAGGTCTCAGGCGTACGCCTGCCCAGCGTGATGCGCCGCCTCGCCGCCGGAGAGCAGGTCGACGTCGAGACCGAGGCCCCGCGTCTGGACTACGACAAGGACGAGATCGGGCAGGCGGGGCAGGCGCTCAACACCCTGCAGCGCGCCGCCGTGGAGGCCGCCGTGCGCCAGGCCGACATGCGGCGCGGCGTCTCCGAGGTCTTCGTCAACCTCGCCCGCCGCAACCAGGTCCTGCTGCACCGGCAGCTCACCCTGCTCGACGCGATGGAGCGGCGCACGGAGGACACCGAGGAACTCGCGGACCTCTTCCGCCTCGACCACCTCACCACCCGTATGCGCCGCCACGCCGAGGGTCTGGTGATCCTCTCCGGCGCGGCGCCCTCCCGCCAGTGGCGCAAGCCGATCCAGCTGATGGACGTCGTACGGGCCGCGGTCGCCGAGGTCGAGGACTACGAGCGCATCGAGGTGCGCCGGCTGCCGCGCATCGGCGTCGGCGGACCCGCGGTCGCCGACCTGACCCACCTGATCGCCGAACTTCTGGAGAACGCCACGGTGTTCTCGCCCCCGCACACGGGTGTGCAGGTCCACGGCGAGCGGGTGGCCAACGGGTTCACCCTGGAGATCCACGACCGCGGACTCGGCATGGCGCCCGACGCGCTTCTCGACGCCAACCTGCGGCTGGCGGAGACACCCGAGTTCGAGCTGTCCGACACCGACCGGCTCGGCCTGTTCGTCGTCAGCCGGCTCGCCCAGCGCCAGAACGTGCGCGTCTCGCTCCAGCAGTCCCCGTACGGCGGCACCACGGCCGTCGTGTTCATCCCCGCAGCGCTCCTCACCGAGGCGCCGGAGACCCAGGGAACCGGATTCCGGCTCGACCGCAAGACCGAGAGCGCGGCCGGCCGGCGCGACCACAGCAGGCTCGCCCTGTCCAAGGTCCCCTCCGGGCTGACCGGCTCCGCCCTGCTCGACGGGCCCGTGGAACTGGAGGCGCCCGTCGGCGCCCTGGGGCCGGACGACCGCCGCGGTGACCGGTCCGGCGCAGTCGACCGCGCGGCCGTCGTCGACGCCGCCCTCGGCGACCTGGAGGACACCGAGAGCGAACGCGGCGGTATCTTCCGTCCCCGCTCCCAGCGTCGCGACGGCGTGGGCCGCGAGGGCGCCGGCCGGGACCAGCACCGGCAGGGGCTCGTACCCGGACAGGAGCCGTCGGCCGGACCCGTCCCGCTGCCCCGGCGCAGGCGGCAGCCGACTCTCGTCGCCGACCACGGCCGCCGCGTCGACGAGCGGAACACCGCCGGGCGGCACCATCCCGCCTCCGACGCCGGGCGCGGCACGGATGCCCCGACACCCTTCGGACGGACCTCTCCGCCCGCTGGGGGCACCGCTCCGCCGGCCCTGCCGATCCCGCTCGTCCCGGACCGCCGCGACCGGTCGGGCCAGGGACGCGAGCCGGTGGCCCAGGACCCCGGTCCGTCGCCCCGCGGCCGGGCACCCGGCCCCGAGGCGCCTGCTGCCGCTCCGCCGCTGCTCGACGGACTGCCGCGGCGGGTCCGGCAGGCCAGCCTGGCCCCGCAGTTGAGGGAAGCGGCCGCCGCACAGCCGCCCGCGGCGCCCGCCGCCAGGCAAGAGTTCGAGCGGGACGCGGAGGAGGTCCGCAGCCGTATGGCGTCCATGCAGCGGGGCTGGCAGCGCGGCCGCCGGCGCAACGCCGAGGAAGCCGCGGCCGAACGCGGCACGGACCAGGCCACCGGCCCCGGCCGGAACGCACCAGGAACGACATCGGAGGGGGACGGTCCATGACCGCACCGCACGCCGCAGCATCCAGCGCCACCGGCGCACAGGTCGCCGCCGGGGGCGCCGGCGAGCTCAACTGGCTCCTCGACGAGCTGGTCGACCGCGTCGCCAGCATCAGCAAGGCGCTCGTGCTCTCCAGCGACGGCCTCGCCACCGGCACCTCCAAGGAGCTGACCCGTGAGGACAGCGAGCACCTGGCCGCGGTGGCCTCGGGCTTCCACAGCCTCGCCAAGGGCGTCGGCCGCCACTTCGAGGCCGGGCAGGTCCGCCAGACGGTGGTGGAGCTCGACGAGGCGTTCCTCTTCGTCACCGCGGCCGGTGACGGCAGCTGCCTGGCCGTGCTCGCCGACGCCGACTCCGACGTGGGCCAGGTCGCCTACGAGATGACGCTCATGGTCAAGCGGGTGGGCGCCCACCTGGCCACCGCGCCACGGACCGGTCAGGCCGCCGGAGGGTGAGAGGCTGCCATGAGTGACTCACTCCGGAACAGCCGCACCCCGCCCCACTGGATCGACGCGGACGCCGGTCCCGTGGTCCGTCCGTACGCCATGACGCGCGGCCGCACCGCGCACGACAGCCGCCACCGGCTCGATCTGATCGCCCTGGTCGTGCCCGATGCGTCCGCCGCCGACCCCCGCCACGACCAGACGCTGTCCCCGGAGCATGTCGAGATCGTCGAACGCTGCGGTGGCACACCGCAGTCGATCGCCGAACTCGCCGCGGGACTGGACCTGCCCGTGGGCGTGGTCCGGGTCCTCGTCGGCGACCTCGTGGACGACGAACTCGTCCACGTGACCCGTCCCGTACCCCCGGCAGAACTGCCGGACGTGAGCATTCTGCGCGAGGTGATCAATGGCCTTCGGGCGCTCTAGCCGCCGAGAGGCACCGCCGGAGCCGGTGACTCTGAAGATCCTGGTGGCGGGCGGCTTCGGCGTCGGCAAGACCACCCTGGTCGGCGCGGTCAGCGAGATCAGACCCCTGCGCACCGAGGAGACGCTCAGCGAGGCGGGGCGTCCCGTCGACGACGTCTCCGGTGTGGAGAGCAAGACCACGACCACGGTCGCCATGGACTTCGGGCGGATCACCCTGCGCGAGGACCTGGTGCTCTACCTCTTCGGCACCCCCGGTCAGGACCGCTTCTGGTTCCTGTGGGACGAGCTGGCACAGGGTGCGCTCGGGGCGGTCGTCCTCGCCGACACCCGGCGTCTGGAGGACTGCTTCGCCGCCATCGACTACTTCGAGCGCCGGGGCATCCCCTTCGCCGTCGCGGTCAACTGCTTCGAGGGGGTGAACCGCTTCCCCGCCGAGAGCGTACGGGCGGCGCTGGACCTCGACGCCGAAGTACCCCTCCTCATCGGCGACGCGCGTGAACGCGAGTCGGTCAAGGAGATCCTGGTGGCCGTCGTGGAACACGCCCTGGTCCGCGCGGACCAGGCCCGCGAGCCCGCCACCACCTGAAGTCGCGGGCACGGGACACGGCCCGTACCCCCACCGACAGGGGTACGGGCCGTGCGCCTCCAGGGGCGTCCCGCCGGTCTCAGCTTCCGCCGGGCTCCTCCTCCCAGCCGAAGCTCTTCTCCACCGCCTTGCGCCAGTTGTGGTACTCGCGCTCGCGCACCTCGGCGTCCATCCGCGGCGACCACTCGACGTCGCGCTGCCAGTGGGCCTTCAGCTCGTCCAGGTCCGACCACACACCGGTCGCGAGCCCGGCCGCGTACGCGGCGCCCAGACAGGTCGTCTCGGAGACCTTCGGCCGGATCACGGGCACGGCCAGCACGTCCGCCTGGTGCTGCATCAGCAAATGGTTGGCGGTCATGCCGCCGTCGACCTTCAGCGTGGTGATGCGCACCCCGGAGTCCTGGTACATCGCGTCGACGACCTCACGCGTCTGCCAGCTCGTCGCCTCCAGCACGGCCCGCGCCAGATGCGCCTTGGTGACGTACCGGGTGAGCCCGGTGATCACTCCGCGCGCGTCAGAGCGCCAATACGGCGCGTAGAGGCCGGAGAAGGCGGGCACGATGTACGCGCCGCCGTTGTCGTCGACGCTCGCGGCCAGTGTCTCGATCTCGCCGGCCGACCGGATGATCCCGAGCTGGTCGCGGAACCACTGGACCAGCGCCCCGGTGATCGCGATCGATCCCTCCAGGCAGTACACCGGATTCGCGTCGCCGATCTTGTAGCCGAGCGTGGTGATCAGTCCGCTCTTCGAGGGCACGGGCCGGTTTCCGGTGTTGAGCAGCAGGAAACTTCCCGTGCCGTACGTGTTCTTGGCCGTGCCCGTGTCGTAGCACGCCTGGCCGAAGACGGCGGCCTGCTGGTCGCCCAGAGCGGAGGCCACCGGGACGCCGGAGAGCTGGCCCACCGCCGTGCCGTACACCTCGGCGGACGACCTGATCTCCGGAAGGATCGCCTCGGGCACGTTCATCGCCGACAGGATGGCCGGGTCCCACCGCAGGGTCTCCAGGTCCATCAGCATGGTGCGCGACGCGTTGGTGACGTCGGTGACGTGGACGCCGCCGTCGGTGCCGCCGGTGAGGTTCCAGATCAGCCAGGAGTCGATGGTGCCGAACGCGATCTCACCGCGCTCGGCCCGTGCCCGCAGCCCGGGTACGTTGTCCAGCAGCCAGGCGGCCTTGGGCCCGGAGAAGTAGCTGGCGAGCGGAAGACCGGTGGTGTCGCGGAAGCGGTCCTGGCCGTCCGCGCCGCCGAGTTCACGGCAGAGCGCGGCCGTGCGCGTGTCCTGCCAGACGATCGCGTTGTGCACGGGCTTGCCGGTGGCGCGGTCCCACAGGACCGTCGTCTCACGCTGGTTGGTGATGCCGAGCGCGCTGAGCTCGCCGGCCCGCAGCCCCGCCTTGGCGAGGGCGCCCGCGACGACGGCCTGGACCTTGGACCAGATCTCGGTGGCGTCGTGCTCCACCCAGCCGGGCCGGGGGAAGATCTGGCGGTGCTCGCGCTGGTCGACGGCGACGATCTCGCCGTGCTGGTTGAAGACGATGCAGCGGCTGGACGTGGTGCCCTGGTCGATAGCGGCGACGAACCTGTCGGTCATGACGTCCCCTTGTCGAAGCGGCCGCGAGGCCGGGAGGCATGCGGCTAGAAGGCCGCGTTGAAGATCAGACCCGCAAGCAGCCCGCCGACGAGGGGCCCGGCGACGGGCACCCAGGAGTAACCCCAGTCCGAAGTCCCCTTGTTGGGGATCGGGAGCAGGGCGTGGACGATGCGCGGACCGAGGTCGCGGGCGGGATTGACGGCGTATCCGGTGGGCCCGCCGAGGGACAGGCCGATGCCGGCGACCAGGAGGGACACCAGCAGGATGGAGATGCCCGATCCGTAGATGCCGGCGTCCTGGCCAGGGATCTGGCCCACTCCGATGCCGTCGTTCCTGCCGAAGGCGAGGATCGGCAGCACCAGGCCGGCCGTGGCGATGATCTCGGTGACGAGGTTGGCGGCCGGCTTGCGGATCTCGGGGCCGGTGGAGAAGATCCCGAGCGTCGGCTGGGCGGTCTTGATGTCGGCGTTGGCCTGGAACTGGGCGTAGTAGACGAGATAGGCGAGTACGGCGCCGATGATCGCGCCCACCATCTGTGCCGCGATGTACAGCGGTACCTTGCCCCACTCGCCGGTGTCGACGGCGACGCCCACGGTCACGGCCGGGTTGAGGTGCCCGCCGGACAGGGGAGCCGCGGTGTAGGCGCCCGCCAGCACCGCGAAGCCCCAGCCGAACGCGATGACGACCCACCCGGCTGCCCTCGCCTTGGAGTGGTGCAGCGTGACGGCGGCGCAGACGCCCGCGCCGAAGAGGATGAGGATCGCGGTGCCGATGACCTCACCGAGGAATATGTCTCCGTTGCTCATGGCGGCTCCTTTGCCCTGGCCCGGGGCCCGGCCCCGGTTCTCCGTGCAGGGTGCGTGCTCCATGGCGTGCATGGCTGCGGACCGGAGGCAGGGGAGGTCCCCGGCCGCCGCCCAGCGTGGGTGACGAGCGTGGTGAGCGTGCCGAAGTGCGGCGATGCCGACGAGGAGGCAGTTTTCCCCTGCCGTGATGGGGCGTCAAGGTCGCGGACAGCATGCCCAGTTCATGACGGGTGCTGGACACGGAGGTCGGGAACGTCAAGAGGCCGCGCGGTGCCACGCCGGATTGGATCGTCGGCGCCGGCGCCCTGCGCGTCAGCCCGCCCGGTGCCCCGCGACCGAGCGCCGCGCCACCGGGAAGTCGAAGTACGTGTCCGGGAACGGCTCCGGCTTGTACGTGAAGTGCCACCACTCCTCCGGCAGATTCACGAACCCCTGCGCGGCGAGCGTCCCTCTCAGCAGCTGCCGGTTGGCGCGCTGGGCCGCGGTGATCCGCGGGTCGTCGGTGTGCGACAGCGTGTCGAAGCAGTCGTAACCGGTGCCCATGTCCGCGGAGTTGTCCGGGAAGCGCTCGGAGACGGGCGCGTAGCACGCCGTCAGCGGCTCGCCCGGCACATACTCCCGCGTCGGCTCGGCGGGCAGCCTCACGATGGTCAGGTCCACCGTGCTGCCGCGGCTGTGCCCGGACTTCTCCGCGATGTAACCGTCCGCGAACAGGCGCGACTTGTCGACCCGCGGATAGAACTCCTGCTTCATCGTCTCGTCGTCGAGGTCCCTCGCCCAGCGCACGAAGTGATCGACCGCGCGCTGCGGCCGGTAGCAGTCGTACACCTTCAGCGAGTACCCCTGCCGCAGCAGCTGCGACTGCGCCCGGCCCAGCGCCTCGGCGGCCGGCCGGGTCAGGATGCACAACGGCTGCCGGTACCCGTCGACGGGCTCGCCGACGAAGTTGTGGTCCGTCGTGTAGCGCATCTCCTGGATGATCGTCGGCGCGACGGTGCGCAGCGACACGAACTCCCGCGGCGCCTTCGGTTCGGGGGTCGCCCGGGCGACGGGAGCGGCCGCCGAGACAGCGAGCAGCCCGGCGGCGGCCACGGTCAGAGCGCGGAAAGCGGAACCAAGTCGAGTCATGCGCACACCGTTTATCACTTCCCGCCCCGGCGGGAAAGAGTGATCGGATACAGTCCGCCCGTGCCCCAGGACTCCCACTGCGGCCACTGCGGAGCGCCGTACGGCTCCCCAGCCGGCCGGCCCCGCACCTGTCCCGCCTGCGGTGAGACCGCCTACCGCAACCCCCTGCCCGTCGCCGTCGCCCTGCTCCCCGCGTACGACGACCGCGGCACCGGACTCGTGGTCATCACCCGCACCATCGAACCCGCCCGCGGCGGCACCGCACTGCCCGGCGGCTTCATCGACCACGCCGAGGACTGGCGGCACGCCGTCGTGCGCGAACTCGCCGAGGAGACCGGCATCGAGGCACCGCAGCACGACGTGCACCTCGCCGACGCCCTCAGCTCGGCCGCCGGGCACCTGCTGCTCTTCGGACTGCTGCCCGCCCGGCCCGCCGCCGCGCTGCCACCGCCCCGGCCCACCGACGAGACCGACGGCTGGCACCTGCTGCGCGGACCCGAGGAGCTGGCCTTCCCGCTCCACACGACCGCCGCGCACAACTGGTTCACGGGCGCGTACGCACCTCGCTGACCCGCCGTCAGCCGAGGCCGCGCACCCTCACCGGGTCGTCCACCGCCACCCGCCCCGCGTCGGTGACCCGCTCCACCACCACACGGCCCTCCACCAGACGCGTCGCGTAGCGCTCGATCCGCGACAGCGCCCAGCCGTCACCGGTGTCGCGCACCACCAGTCCGCCGCCCTTGCGCCCCGGCGCCGGCGCCCAGACCTCCAGCTCCACCCGGCCGTCGTCACCCTGCACCGCGAGCACCGTCCCCGCCCGCGCCAGCACGGGGATCCGTGACACAGGCGCGTCCACCAGCACCTGAGCCGGGCCCTCGTACGCGCGGCCCGTCACCGTGTCGTACCAGCGCCCCCGGGGCAGCCGCACCGCCCGCCGGTCGGAACCCGGCTCCAGCACCGGCGCCACCAGCAGCGAATCGCCCAGCAGAAACGCGTCCTCGCAGTCCCGCAGCACCCGGTCCTCCGGGCAGCCCCACCACAGCGGACGGACGTACGGCGCACCGGTCAGCCGTGCCAGATGCGCCAGCCCCACCAGATACGGCCGCAGCCGATCCCGCTCCCGCAGCGCCGTCCGGGCATGCGCCAGCACCTCCGGCCCGAACTCCCACGGCTCCGTGCACGTGTTCCCGGCACGAAGCAGCGGAAGGTACGCGGCCATCTGGAGCCGCCGCAGATACAGTTCCGCCGACATGCCGGGCACCGGCCCGGCCTCCGCCCCCGCGAACGGAACCCCGCAGACGCCGAGCCCCAGGACCAGCGCCAGCGAGGCACGCAGCCCCGGCCACCCCTTGGGCACCGGCCCGGCCCAGACCCCGCCGTACCGCTGCACCCCCGTCCAGCCGGAGCCGGACACCAGGAACGGCCGTTCGTCGGGGCGCAGCCGGCACAGCGCCTCGTAAGCGGCGCGCGTCATCGCCAGACCGCCCACGTTGTGCGCCTCCCGATGGTCACCGCCACGGCCCTCCAGTACATGCCGCGCCGAACGCGGCAGCGCCATGGACCCGAACGGCGACTTTGCCCACGGCACGGGCGCCTCGTGCCACATCCCCGAGCAGCCCTGGTCCAGCAACTCCCCGTACAGCTCCCCCCACCACGCCCGGGTCCGCGGATCGGTGAAGTCGGGGTGCACGCGATCGCCCGAAGCCGCCACCCCGCGCACCACGGCGCCCCGCGCGTCCCGCACGAACGCCCCCGCGCGCACCCCGGTCTCGTACACCTCGTCACCCGGCCGCGCCGCGACGGCGGGACCCACGACGCGGACCAGCCGCACCCCCTCCTCGCGCAGATCCTTCGCCAGCGCGGGCAGATCCGGGAACCGCGTCTCGTCCACGCCGAACGCCGCCGCGTCCTCGGGAGGCGTCCGGCGGAACCAGCCGGCTCCGGCCTGCTGCGCCAAACGCCCCCTTCCCCCGCCGAGATGCATCGCCGACAACGGCAGCCCGCGCTCCCTGTAGGCGGACACCAGACGCCGCACCGCCTGCTCGTCGTCCGCCCCGGCGCCCGTGTGCTGAAGCCCGAGCGCCCACGAAGGCGGCAGCGCGGGCGCACCCGTGAGCTGCGCGAATCCGCTCAGCACACGGGCCGGAGTGCCCACCAGCATCCAACTCCGCAGCGGCCCGCCGTCCATCCTCAGCTCGACGGCCCCCGGCCGGTCATGGCCCGAGCCCGCCCCCTCCTCGCCCTCCCGCACCGTGACCCGGCCGTCCCACGACGTGTCGTGGAACGCCAGATGCGACCCCGCGTCGGCGACCACCATCTGTACGGGCATCGTGATGTGCGGAGCATCTCCCTCCGGCCCTGCGGCTCCGCCGTTCCAGAGCCGGTACGTACCCCCACGCAGCCGGAGGCCCGTGTCCCGGCCGCCCAGACCGAACATCCGCGCGTCGGCGCCGACCTCGCTGCGCTGCACCCAGCGGGCCGGACCGCCGCCGACCGGCTCCCACCAGCGCGGCGGCAGATCACGACGCAGCACCACACCGCCGGGAGTGCGGATCTCCACCGCCCCGTGGCGTGACACCTCGACCGTCACCCGCTCCGACACCACCCGCCAGCCGCCGTCCTTGTCCGGCTCGAGAGCGGCCCGCGGATCCGGCTCAGGATGCGGACCGGCCAGCCCGTACGACGGCAGAGGCTCAGCACCGTCCCAGCCCCGGAACACCGCCCCGCCCGAGGCGACCACGATGCGCAGCTCGGAACGGGCGAACCGGACGATCCCGCCGCCCGGCAGCGGCTCCGCCTCCTGCGCCGCACCCGGCACTCTGGCCCGCTCCGCCCCCCTGACCGACAGCTCCCGAGCGTCCGCCCTGCCCCGCCGCCACGCGGAGCGCGCCGCCCGCAAGCCCTGAACCGAGCCGACATTCCTCACCGTGCGCACCAGGTCCCGACCGTCCATGCAGCTCACCCTGCCACCCGGCCGACGGATCAGGTGCACTGTTCAACTGCCGTTCACTCGTGGTGGGAGCACATATCCGCCCTCCCGACCATGGGCGGAGAGCCCTGGTGCGAGAGACGATCACGTGGCATCGTCCCTTTCAGCCCGCGTCCGCGCACACCCCGCCGGCCCGCGGGCCGCGCGGACACCGCGCACCGACCGCGTAGAGAAAGCCCGGGAGCCGACCCATGACCTCAGCAGCGAACCCCGCCCCGCTCTGGCAGCCCGACGCCGACCGCATCGCGGCCGCCCGCGTCACCCACTTCCAGTCCTGGGCCGCCGAGCGCTACGGAGCACCGGCCGAGGGCGGCTACCCGACGCTGCACCGCTGGTCCGTGGCAGAACTCGAGACGTTCTGGCAGGCCGTCGCCGACTGGTTCGAGATCCGCTTCTCCACCCCCTACGAGCGCGTGCTCGGCGACCGGACCATGCCCGGCGCCCAGTGGTTCCCCGGCGCCACCCTCAACTACGCGGAACACGCCCTGCGCACCGCCGAGGACCCGGCACGGGCACACGACCCCGCACTTCTTCATGTGGACGAGACACATGAGCCCACGCCCATCAGCTGGGCGGAGCTCCGCCGCCAAGTCGGCGCACTCGCCGCCCAGCTGCGCGCCCTCGGCGTACGCCCGGGCGACCGTATCAGCGGATACCTGCCCAACATCCCCCAGGCCGTCACCGCCCTGCTCGCCACCGCCGCCGTCGGCGCCGTATGGACCTCCTGCGCTCCGGACTTCGGCGCCCGCAGCGTCCTCGACCGCTTCCAGCAGGTCGAACCCGTCGTCCTCTTCACCGTCGACGGCTACCGCTACGGCGGCAAGGAACACGACCGCACCGCAACCGTCGCCGAACTCCGCCGCGAACTCCCGACCCTGCGCGCCGTCGTCCACATCCCCCTGCTCGGCACCGAGGCCCCCGAAGGCGCCCTCGACTGGTCCGCCGTCACCGCCGGGGACGCCGACCCCGTCTTCGAGCAGGTCCCCTTCGACCACCCCCTGTGGGTCCTCTACTCCTCCGGCACCACCGGCCTGCCCAAGGCCATCGTCCAGTCGCAGGGCGGCATCCTGCTCGAACACTTCAAGCAGCTCGGCCTCCACTGCGACCTCGGCCCCGGCGACCGCTTCTTCTGGTACACCTCCACCGGCTGGATGATGTGGAACTTCCTCGTCTCCGGCCTCCTCACCGGCACCACCGTCGTGCTGTACGACGGCAGCCCCGGTCACCCCACCACCGGCGCCCAGTGGAGCGTCGCCGAACGCACCGGCGCCACCCTCTTCGGCACCTCCGCCGCCTACGTCATGGCCTGCGCCAAGGCCGGCGTCCACCCCGCCCGCGACCACGACCTGTCCAAGATCGCCTGCGTCGCCACCACCGGATCCCCCCTGCCGCCGGACGGCTTCCGCTGGCTCCACGACGAGGTCGCCGAGGACCTCTGGATCGCCTCCGTCAGCGGCGGCACCGACGTCTGCAGCTGCTTCGCCGGCGCCGTCCCCACGCTCCCCGTCCACATCGGCGAACTCCAGGCCGCCTGCCTCGGCACGGACCTCCAGTCCTGGGACCCCCAGGGCAAGCCGCTCATCGGCGAGGTCGGCGAACTCGTCGTCACCAACCCCATGCCCTCCATGCCCATCCGGTTCTGGAACGACCCCGACGGCAGCCGCTACCGCGACAGTTACTTCGAGATGTACCCGGGCGCCTGGCGGCACGGGGACTGGATCACCATCAACGAATCGGGTTCCGTGGTCATCCACGGCCGGTCCGACTCCACCCTCAACCGCCAGGGGGTGCGCATGGGATCCGCCGACATCTACGAGGCGGTCGAACGCCTCCCGGAGATCCGCGAGTCCCTCGTCATCGGGCTGGAGGAACCGGACGGCGGCTACTGGATGCCCCTGTTCGTCCACCTCGCCGAAGGCTCCGTACTCGACGACGCCCTCAAGGACCGCATCAAGCGGGCCATCCGCGAACAGCTCTCGCCGCGCCACGTCCCCGACGACATCATCGAGGTCCCCGGCGTACCGCACACCCTCACCGGCAAGCGCATCGAGGTCCCCGTCAAACGTCTTCTCCAGGGCGCGGCGCTCGACAAGGCGGTCAACCCCGGATCGGTCGACAACCTCGAACTCCTGCGCTTCTACGAGGAACTGGCCCGCACCCGCAAGTAGCCCCGGGCCCGGACGCCGCTCCCGGGCGGCGTCCGGGGCGACCGGCGCCGTTGTCAGTGGCACCACCTACCGTGAGTGAGCAGTGACCAACAGCGCTCAGGGGGAATCAGCATGGCGCACACCAGCAGGTCCAAGCGGCCGGGCACCCACGCATCGATGCGGCGCATCCTGCGCCGCGAAGTCCCCAGCACCGTCGGCATCCTCGCCGACACCCGCGACTTCACCGCGATGCGCCGCTACCGGAGCTTCACCTTCGACGACCACACCACCTACCTCCGCCAGTCCGAGCAGCTCCTGAAGACGCTCGCCACCCGGCAGCTGCACACCACGGTCGCCCTCTTCGACCCCGACGAATACGCCGAGTTCTGCACGGAGACCGGCCTCGACGCCGACACCGCCGAGGCCCGCAGTCGCTTCACCGCCGAGCTCACCGGCCGCGGCCCCACCGTCACCTATGCGGGACAGCCACTGGCCGAGCTGCTGCCCCGGCTCATCGACCAGGCCGTCCGCCACGCCACCTGGCAGTACGCGACGCTGCTCCTCGCCGACCTCGGCACCTGCGCCGACTGCGGCCAGGACATCGGACGCTCCGCATTCGACCGGGCGTCCCGGATCCTCATGAGGCTCCTCGAGGTCGCCGGACCCGGCACCCACCATCTCGTGTGCAGCGTCCCCGGCCCCGACGAACAGCTCCTCGCCGTGCTCCACGCCCACGGCTCCGCCTCGACCTCCGCAGAGATCGACGCCGGGGAGGGCGCCGAGTTCGTCACCGTCCTCGCGGCCGGAATCGCCCTCGAAACCACCGGCGGAGTCGTCCTGCGCACCAGCCGCCCCGGCAGCCCGGACCACCTCCACGGCTGGCGCCTCGACCACGGCCGGCTGATCCCGCTCACCGCGGGCGAGGTCTTCAGCGCCTACTGCACCGACGCGGCCACCGGCGAACCACTGTCACCCGAGCCCGGCGTCGAGTACTGCGCCGGGTTCCCCGTCACCACCGACGACCCGGACATCCACCACTGAACGGCCAAGGGGGCCTCCCGCCACCCGGCGGAAAGCCCCCTCCACAGCACCCGACGACTACTCGCCGGACAGCACCGCCTGAGCCGCCAGCCGCGCCTCCTCGGCGGTGTCGGCGGCGCGCGCAGCGGCCGCGGCCCGCTCGCACTGCGCCAGCGTGTACTTCGCCAGCGTCGCGCGCACATAAGGAATGGACGCCGCGCCCATCGACAGCGACGTGACACCCAGACCCGTCAGCACACACGCGAGCAGCGGATCGGAGGCCGCCTCACCACACACACCACAGCTCTTGGCCTCGGCCTTGGCGGCCTCCGCGGCAAGCGCCACCAGATCCAGCAGCGCCGGCTGCCACGGATCCTGCAGCCGCGACACCGCACCCACCTGCCGGTCGGCGGCGAACGTGTACTGGGCGAGGTCGTTGGTCCCCAGCGAAAGGAACTCGACCTCCTGCAGGATCGAGCGCGCCCGCAGCGCGGCGGACGGGATCTCGACCATCGCGCCGAACTTCGCCTGGAGCCCCGCCTCCCGGCACGCGTCCGCGAACGCCTTCGCGTCCGTACGGTCCGCCACCATCGGCGCCATGACCTCGAGGTACACCGGCAGCCCCTGCGCCGCCTTCGACAGCGCGGACAGCTGCGTGCGCAGCACGTCCGGGTGGTCCAGCAGCGAGCGCAGCCCGCGGACACCCAGCGCCGGGTTCGGCTCGTCGGCCGGCGTCAGGAAGTCGAGCGGCTTGTCGGCACCCGCGTCGAGGACGCGCACCACGACCCGGCCCTCGGGAAACGCCTCGAGCACCTGGCGGTACGCCTCGACCTGCTTCTCCTCCGACGGCGCCTGCTTGCTGTCGTCGAGGAAGAGGAACTCGGTACGGAAGAGCCCGACACCCTCCGCGCCGGCATCCACGGCCGCCGGCACATCCGCGGGACCGCCGACGTTCGCCAGCAGCGGCACCTTGTGCCCGTCCGACGTCGCACCCGGACCGCTCGACGCCGCGAGGGCGGCCTTGCGCTCCGCGGCGGCCTGCTCCATCGCGGCCCGCTTCTCGGCGCTCGGCTCGACGAAGATCTCTCCCGTGCTGCCGTCCACCGCGATCAGCGTGCCCTCGGCCAGCTCGCCAGCGCCCGGCAGAGCCACGACGGCGGGGACGCCGAGCGCCCGCGCCAGGATCGCGCTGTGGCTCGTCGGACCGCCCTCCTCGGTCACGAAGCCGAGCACGAGCGCCGGGTCCAGCAGCGCCGTGTCGGCCGGCGCCAGATCGCGCGCGATCAGTACATACGGCTCGTCGCTGTCGGGCACACCCGGCATCGGCACCCCGAGCAGCCGGGCCACGATGCGGTTCCGTACGTCGTCCAGGTCCGCGACCCGTCCGGCCAGGTACTCACCGGCACCCGCCAGCAGGGCCCGGTAGGCGGCGAACGCGTCGTACACGGCACGCTCGGCCGTGCTGCCCACGGCGATGCGACGCTCCACGTCCGCCATCAGCTCGGGGTCCTGGGCCATCATGGCCTGCGCCTCGAGCACGGCCTGCGCCTCGCCGCCGGCGAGATTGCCCCGGGCGATCAGATCCGCGGCGACGGCCTCGACGGCCTTCCGGGCACGTCCCTGCTCGCGCTCCGCGTCCTCCGCCGGTATCTGCTTGGCCGGCGGCTCGAGAACCGCCGTGCCCATGTGCCGCACCTCGCCGATCGCCACCCCGTGGCTCACGCCGACGCCTCGCAGCGTTGTCTCCATGTCACCCGTCTCCGGTTGAGCGGCGATCCCTGCCGCCGCGGTCGATGTCGAACTCGCCGTCACCGGCGTGCGGCGGTCACTGCCAGCCGAAGAGGCTGTCGCCGGCCTTCACGTCGCCGTCCTCACGGACGTCGGAGAGGGAGTCGGGGGTGGCCTCCAGCGCCACGACCGGACAGATCGGCGACTTCCCGGCCGCCTCGACGGCCGCCGGGTCCCACCGGACCACGGCCTGTCCGCGCTGCACGGTGTCGCCCTTGTTGACGAGGAGCTCGAAGCCCTCACCGTTGAGCTGCACGGTGTCGATGCCCAGATGCGTCAGAACTCCGTGCCCCTCTTCGTCGACGACGACGAACGCGTGCGGGTGGAGAGAGACGACGATGCCCGCGACGGGGGAGACGGCCTCCGTAGTCCCAGGCTCGGGATCGATGGCGGTGCCAGGACCGACCATCGCGCCGGAGAACACCGGGTCGGGCACGGCCGCGAGCCCGATGGCCCGTCCGGCGAGAGGGGACGTCACTGTGGTCATGGAGCCTCCCAGGGCGGGGATTTCGTGCTGCGTCGTCACTGCTCGTACCGGACGACGCACTGTTCAGCAGGGTATGTCATATGAAGTCCTAGTTCCGCATGACAGCTACCAGTTGACGGACCTAGGGGGCACCGCAAGCGATTTGCCTCGACTGCGGCCGACCTGTACTGTCGTACCCCTGCCTGGCCCCAACGCGACGTCGAGTCGGGGGTCGGCAGCGCTATCAAGCCGAGATCCTAACTGGTCTAAACCACTGCTGTCCGCAGGGTGGGTGGTCAGAGGGAGTGAGAAAGCCTGATAGTGTTGGAAACACCGAAGGGAAGCGCCCGGAGGAAAGC
>NZ_JABZEE010000064.1 GCF_013387495.1 Streptomyces sp. PKU-EA00015
CGCTTTCGCGCTTCCCTTTCCGGCGGATCCGACTCTATCAGATCCTTTCGGGCCTGATTCCCAGTCAGAGGGCGTTGCCTTCCCGGCTGTTGGGCCGTTCCGACGTCCAAACTCTAGCGGATTTCCTGGGCGGCTCATAATCGAGTCATCGAAATGAATTTCGGCATGCGAAATTCGTCCCGGCTGGGAGATCGTGCTGAGTTGGTTGCCGCATCAGCGGCGAGGATGGCTGTCGAAGAACCGTTACGGCTCCGCGACAACTCGAAGAACCTTACGGATCGACGGGGGCCGTGTCAACCCTCCCCCCGCGGCCGTCCGGAGGCCGGTCGCTAGTCCAGGTCGGTCAGGCGGCCGCCGGCGTCCGGCTGGTCGTGCTCGACCCGGCGCAGCACGCGGATCAGCAGTTCGCCGAGCAGGCCGCGCTCGTCCGGGGCGAGGTCCTGGAGCAGGTCCTCCTCGAATGTGGTGGCCATGCGCATCGCCTCGAGCCACTTCGTGCGGCCCTCGTCCGTCAGCTCGACGATCACGCGTACGCGGTTGTTCTCGTCACGGTCGCGGGTCACGAGGCCCTCGCTCGCCATCCGGTCGATGCGGTGGGTCATCGCGGCCGGCGTGAGGCCGAGGCGCTTGGCGAGCTCCCCGGGCCCGAGGCGATAGGGGGAGCCCGAGAGGACCAGCGTCTTGAGGACCTCCCACTCGGCGTTGCTGATGCCGAGGGCCGCGACCTGGCGGCCGTACGCGACGTTCATCCGGCGGTTGAGCCGTCCGAGTGCGGAGACCACCTTCTCGACCTGGGGGTCGAGATCCCCGTACTCGCGCTGATAGGCGGCGATCTGCTCGTCGAGGGTCGGCTCCTGCGGGCCGGAGGCAGCGTCCGCGGGGGTCTCAGTAGGCATGCGCGGAAGTATCGCACGGCACTCGTTGGCCTTGAAGTCCTTCAATGTGTATTGTTGAGGTTCTAACTTTACTGTTGAAGTCTTCAGGCTTCAGTCCTCCAGGTCCTGCAGGACCTCAACCGAAGTGGGTGAGTGTGACCAAGGCGAAGGGTGCAGCGATGCGCCGGATCCAGGCGGGGAACGCGCTGAGCGCGTTCGGACTCGGCTTCACCGTTCCGTACCTCTACATCTACGTGGCGCAGGTGCGGGACCTGGGCGCGAGTGCGGCGGGCTTGGTGCTCGCCGTCTTCGCGATGGCCGCGCTCGTCGCCCTGCCGTTCACCGGGCGGGTCATCGACCGGCGCGGGCCGCTGCCCGTACTGGTCGGCGCTGCGGTACTGGCGTCCGTCGGAGCGGCGGGCATGGGGCTGTCGGGGAGCGTGGGGGCCGTCGTCCTGTCCGCGGCGGTGCTCGGCGCCGGGACCGCCGTCATGCAGCCGGCGCTGGCCACCATGATCGTCTGGTGCTCGGAGACCACGACGCGCACCCGCGCCTTCGCCATGCAGTTCTTCCTGCAGAACCTCGGTCTCGGCATCGGCGGCCTGATCGGCGGACACATCGTCGACGAGAGCCGGCCCGCCGGTTTCACCCTGCTGTTCGGCATCGAGGCCGCGATGTTCCTCGTCCTCGTCGGCATCGCGCTGACCGTACGGCTGCCCGAGTCCGCGTCGCTGCGCAGTGCCCGGCCCGCCGACACGGAGGCCAGGGCCAGGGGCGGGATGCGCGCGCTGCTCGGACACCGGGCGATGGTGCAACTGCTGGTGCTGGGCTTCGTCCTCTTCTTCGCCTGCTACGGGCAGTTCGAGTCGGGACTCGCCGCGTACGGCACCGAGGCGGCCGGGATCGAGCCCGCCACCCTGGGCACGGCGCTCGCCGCCAACACCGCGGTGATCGTGGCCGCACAGTTCCTGGTGCTCAAGTTCGTCGAACGCCGCAGCCGCAGCCGGGTCATCGCCTCGGTCGGCCTGATCTGGGCCGTCGCGTGGACGGCCGCGGGCTACGCGGGCCTCGGCCACGGCAGCCAGGCCATGGCGACCGCCGCGTTCATCTCGACGTACGCGCTGTTCGGGCTCGGCGAGGCCATGCTGTCGCCGACCGTCGCCCCGCTGGTCGCCGACCTGGCGCCGGAGTCGATGGTCGGGCAGTACAACTCAGCGTTCGCCCTGGTCAAGCAGCTCGCGCTGGCGGTCGGCCCGGCCGTCGGCGGTCCGATGGGCGCCGCGCTCCACGGGCCGTACATCGTGACGTTCGTGCTGTTCTCGCTCGGCATCACGGTGCTCGCGCTGCGGCTGGGCAAGCGGCTCACGCCGGTGCAGGACCGGCCGTCGCTCGCGGCGAAGTCCCGCGTGGTGACGGTGCACAAGCCCGAAGAGGCCGTCGCCCCCGCCCACTGACGCGTCAGGGCAGGGCGAACTCGCACCAGACGGCCTTGCCGCCACCCGGCGTACGGCGGCTTCCCCAGGACGAGGCGATCGTCGCGATGATCGAGATACCGCGGCCCGCCTCGTCCTCGGACTCCGCCCGGCGGCGTCGCGGCAGGTGCTCGTCCCCGTCCGTCACCTCGACGATCAGCCGCCGGTCCGTGCGGCGCAGCCGAAGGCGCATGGGCGGGGAACCGTGCTTGAGGGAATTGGCCACCAGCTCGCTGACGGCCAGGACCCCGAGGTCGTGCAGCTCGGGCGGGAAACGCCAGGAGGCCAGCACCCCGGAGGCGAAGGCACGCGCGCGAGGTGCGGCCTCGATGCCGCCGAGGAGGTCCAGCGCGGCGTTGTGGAACAGCTCGGCGTTCGCACCCTTGCGAGTCGGGTGCTGGAGGACGAGGAGCGCGACGTCGTCGTCGTGCTCGGCGGTCACCCCCATGGAGCGGATCAGCCGGTCGCAGACCACCTGCGGGGTACCGGTCGCCCCGGACAGCGCGCGCTCCAGCGCTGCCATCCCCTCGTCGATGTCCTCGCGCCGGCGCTCCACCAGGCCGTCCGTGTAGAGGACGGCGGTGGCGCCGGGCGGGAGGTCGATGGAACCCGAGGCGTGCAGATAGCCGCCGGTGCCGAGCGGCGGGCCGGTGGGCTCGTCGGCGCGGCGGACGGTGCCGTCCTGGTCGCGTACGAGGATCGGCAGATGCCCGGCCGACGCGTAGACCAGGCGGCCCTCATTCGGGTCATGGACGGCGTACACACAGGTGGCGATCTGGCTGGGATCGATCTCGGAGGCGAGCCCGTCGAGCAGCTGGAGCACCTCGTGGGGCGGCAGGTCCAGGCGGGCGTAGGCCCGTACGGCGGTGCGCAGCTGTCCCATGACGGCTGCCGCGCGGACACCGCGACCCATCACGTCGCCGATGACCAGGGCCGTACGGCCGGCGCCGAGCGTGATCACGTCGTACCAGTCGCCGCCGACCGCCGCGTCCGTGCCGCCGGGCTGGTAGGTGGCGGCGAACCGCAGGTCGTCGGGCTGCTCCAACTCCTGCGGCAGGAGCGACCGCTGGAGGGTGACAGCGGTCTCGCGGTGACGCCGCTCGCTGGCGCGCAGCCGCTCGGCGGCCTCGGCGTGGTCGGTGACGTCGGCCGCGAAGACCAGGACGCCCTCGGGCTCCTTGCCGCCCTCGGTCCGTTCGGCGGGCAGGCAGGTCACCGTGTACGACCCTCCGCCCCGGGTCCTGCGGGACTTGACCGTACGGGGCTTGCCGCTGCGCAGCACCTGGTCCATGAGCGGGAGCAGGCCCAGCTCGGCGAGCTCGGGGCAGCTGTCGGCGGCCGTGGTGCCGAGCGTGCGGTGACCAAAGGCGGCGGCGTATGCCTCGTTGACGTACGCGATGCGGTGGTCGGGGCCGTAGACGAGGGCGACCAGGGCGGGGAGGCGGCCGAGGATCTCCGGCACGGAGAAGTCCTCCAGCGCCGGGACGTCCGAAGGAGTCTTCGGCGGCTGTCCGGTCTCACCGCGGGCCGCGGGCACCGAGCCGTCGCCCCGCTGCACCGGCGAGAGCCCCTGGTCGGTCCTCCGTGCTGCGGCGCGACGCTGCGTACCGGGGAGCCTGGGGCTCCAACGCGTGAAGTTCACTGACTTTCAAGCCTCAATGGGGGTCGTCGCCAAGGGTCACTCTGTGCAGGTGTGAGCCCACCTATGGTCACACGTCCAGTGTGGTCGACCGGACGGACAGTCCTTTTCGCCCAGCTCCTGTCGGCGGCGTCAGGTGCCCGAGGGGCCGTCCGGGGAACTGTCCGCCGATTCGTCCGCCGCACTGGGCGGCGGGCCGCTGTCCTTTACGTCGCCGTTGCGTCTGGCGCCCGCGGCGAGTTCGAACTCGGCGCGCGGATGCTCCAGCGAGCCGAGGGAGACGATCTCACGTTTGAAGAGACCGGCGAGGGTCCATTCGGCCAGGACGCGGGCCTTGCGGTTGAAGGTCGGCACGCGGCTGAGGTGGTAGGTGCGGTGCATCAGCCAGGCCGGATAACCCTTGAGCTTGCGGCCGTAGACGTGGGCGACGCCCTTGTGGAGTCCGAGGGAGGCGACGGAGCCGACGTACTTGTGGGCGTACTGGTGCAGGGGTTGTCCGCGCAGGGCGGCCGCGATGTTCTCGGCCAGGACCTTGGTCTGGCGCAGGGCGTGCTGGGCGTTGGGCGCGCACTCGGCGCCGGGCCTGTCGGAGGTGACGTCCGGGACGGCCGCCGCGTCGCCCGCCGCCCAGGCGTGGGCGACGCCGTCGACGGTGAGGTGTTCGGTGCAGGCGAGGCGGCCGCGCTCGTTGAGCGGGAGGTCGGTGGCGGCGAGCAGGGGCGCCGGTTTGACGCCGGCCGTCCAGACGACGGTCCGGGTCGGGAAGCGGGAGCCGTCGCTGAGCACGGCGACCCGGTCCTCGCACGACTCGAGCCGGGTGTCCAGCCGTACGTCGATGTTCCGGGCGCGCAGTTCCCGGACGGCGTAACGGCCCATCTCCTCGCCGACCTCGGGCAGGATGCGCCCGGCCGCCTCGACGAGGATCCACTTCATGTCCTCGGGTTTGACGTTGTGGTAGTAGCGCGCTGTGTAGCGAGCCATGTCCTCGAGTTCGGCCAGGGCCTCGACGCCCGCGTAACCGCCGCCGACGAAGACGAAGGTGAGGGCCGCGTCGCGGATCGCCGGATCGCGGGTGGAGGACGCGATGTCCATCTGCTCGATGACGTGGTTGCGCAGCCCGATGGCTTCCTCGACCGTCTTGAAACCGATGCCGTAGTCGGCGAGGCCGGGGACGGGAAGGGTGCGGGAGACGGAGCCGGGGGCGATGACGAGTTCGTCGTAGGTGATCTCGACGGCTCCGGCGCTCTCCTCCTCGGTGGCGAGCGTGGTGACGGTCGCCGTCCGCTTGGCATGGTCGACGGCGCGGGCCTCACCGATGACGATCGTGCATCTGCCGAGGACGCGACGCAGGGGGACGACCACATGGCGCGGAGAGATGGAACCGGCCGCGGCCTCCGGCAGGAACGGCTGATACGTCATATAGGGGTCGGGGGCGACCACCACGATCTCGACGTCGCCGCGGTCGAGCTCCGGCTTCAGCTTCCGCTGGAGGCGCAGCGCGGTGTACATCCCGACGTAGCCGCCGCCGACGACCAGAATGCGTGTGCGCGGCGAGGTGCCGGAGGTCGTGCCCCGGGAGTTTGCAGCCTTCACCATCCCATGACGCAACGACCTCAGTCGTTTGTCCACAGGCCCGGCGAATTGTGTGACCGGAAGCCGTCGGTGGCCCTGTCGCGGCACAGCTCGGGGCATAACGGAAGCCGTGCAGGTCAGGCCCGGCGGGGTGGCGGGAGGCAGCGGGTGGAATGGGGATCCTTCCGGTCCTTGCTCCGATCGGGGGGCGCTCCGTGCGAAGTACCCCCTTCTGAATTGACTCCGGCTCAACTATGTTCGTTGTCGGTCGGGGTGCCAGGTCATGGCACGCCCGGCAGACCAGGGCGGGGATGTCTCCGGGGGGAGACGACATGACCGGGGGAACGATTATGCACATCCAGGATTCGCATTGGCAGACCGCCGTCGCGCCGGCTTCGGCCGCGGACGGCAATGGAAGCGGACCGACGGGTCCGGTCGGGACGGGCCGTTCGGCGCCGCTGCGCGTGGACGCGCAGCGCAATCTCGAGCATGTCCTGCGCGCCGCCCGCGAGGTGTTCGGCGAGCTGGGGTACGGGGCCCCGATGGAGGACGTGGCCCGGCGTGCCCGGGTCGGCGTGGGCACGGTGTACCGCCGTTTCCCGAGCAAGGACGTGCTGGTGCGGCGGATAGCCGCGGAGGAGATCTCCCGGCTGACCGAGCAGGCGCGTACGGCTCTCGGGCAGGAGGAGGAGCCGTGGTCGGCGCTCTCCCGGTTCCTGCGCACCTCGGTGGCGTCCGGTGCCGGGCGGCTGCTGCCGCCGCAGGTGCTGAGGGTGCGGGTGGACGGCGACGAGGCGGCGGCTCGCGCCGACGACCTGTCGGGTGAGGCGCGCGAGGACATGTGGGTGCCGCAGCAGCGGGCGGGTGAACCGTCCGGGCTGCGCGTGGTGGGGCCGCGCCCGGTGCCGGCCGAGGAGCAGGACGACGCCGGCGCGGCGGACCTGCTGGAGGTCGTGGGCCGGCTCGTCGAGCGGGCACGCGCCGCGGGTGAGCTGCGCGATGACGTGACCGTGGCCGACGTGCTGCTGGTGATAGCGACGGCCGCGCCGTCGCTGCCCGACGCCGCGCAGCAGGAGGCCGCGTCGGCCCGGCTGCTGGAGATCCTGCTGGAGGGTCTGCGGCCGCGGTCCGCGTGAGGCTCCGCACGGGCGCTCCTGCTCCGTGACCCGTCCCTGGCAGCGCGGTCCCGTCAACCGCCCGTGTCCGCTCGCCCGGTTGTTCCTGCCATTTTCGGATGACCGGCGGTGCGCAGTTCGGGGAAGTCGCCCCGGACGAGTGGTTGTGGCGCATAAGAGTTCGGCGTACAGGCGCCCTGTGGCACGCTTGCCCGGTAATTCGGGTCCGAAGTGCTAACGGGGGCTTCCGCGATGAGCGGTGACCATCAGGACGAGTCACTCGGCGGTGGCAGCTCCGGGACAGCCGGACCGCCACGGCAGGTGCCCGTCCAGGGCGGACGGAGCGGCTCGTCCGGCGTGCCGCGCCCGCCTGCCGAAGGGCGGCCGGACGGTGCGGACACCGGGGCGGCTCACGAGCCGGATCCGGCGGAAGTCAAAGCGGCACTGTACGCCGTTCCGCAGCAGCGGGACCGCAGCGCCGGCTCGGTGCTGCCGCCGCCGCGCGAGCTTGCGTCGGCGGACGCCGAGCTGATCCGGCGCACGCGGGACGGCGACGACGGCGCCTACGAGGAGCTGTTCCGCCGCCACTGCGAGGCCGTCCGGCGGTACGCGCGCACGTGCTGCCGCGACGCGCACACCGCGGACGACCTGACGGCCGAGGTCTTCGCGCGGACCCTGCAGGCGGTGCGCGGCGGGGCCGGGCCGGAGCAGGCGGTGCGGGCGTACCTGCTCACCACCGTCCGCCGGGTCGCCGCCGCCTGGACGAAGACGGCGAAGCGGGAGCAACTGGTCGACGACTTCGCGGTGTTCGCCGCGGAGGCGGCGCGCAGCACGGACTCGGCGACGGACGACACGCTCGACGTCGGGGCGGACGTACGCGCGATGCACGAGGCCGAGCAGTCGCTCGCCCTGCAGGCCTTCCGGTCCCTGCCGGAGCGCTGGCAGGCGGTGCTGTGGCACACGACGGTGGAGGAGGAGTCGCCGAGCGACGTCGCGCCCCTCTTCGGTCTGACCGCCAACGCGACGGCGGTGCTGGCGAGCCGGGCCAGGGAGGGCCTCAGGCAGGCGTATCTCCAGGCCCATGTGAGCACGGCGCTCACCGCGGGCGGCGACTGCGCCCGGTACGCGGACCGGCTGGGCGCGTACGCCCGCGGCGGGCTGCGGATGCGGGCGGAGCGGGGCCTGAGCAAGCACCTGGACGAGTGCGTCAAGTGCCGTCTGGCCGCCGGTGAGCTCGCCCATGTGAACGCGGGCATTCCTGCGCTGCTGCCGATCGCGGTCATCGGCTGGTTCGCCGCCGGGTACTCCCTCAAGGCGGCCGGGATCGTCGCCGGCGGCGCTGCGGGGGCCGGTGCCGCCGCGGCCGCCACGTCAGGCGCGTCGGGCGCGTCGGGCGCGTCGGGCGGGGCAGCCGCGGGACTCGGCGCGCCCGCGAAGGCCGCGATGGCGGCGGCCGTGGCCGTCGCCGCGACGGCCGGGCTGGTGTGGGCCATGTCGGCCGACCGTGAGCCCGCACCGGAGCCCATGGCCAGGCCCCCGGCCTCCCAGGCCGTCGCGCCGGAGCCGCCCGCGCCCCAGCCGAAGCCGCCGGCGCCGCCCGCGCCCGTTCCGCCGCCGGCCGAGCCCAGCCCGAAGTCGACGCCGAGCCCCACTCCCACGCCGACGCCGCGGCCCGCCGAGCCGAAGCCCACGCCGACGCCCACGCCCACGCCCACGCCGACGCCGACGTCGACTCCCTCACCGACAGCGAAGCCCACGCCGCCTCCCCGGAAGGCGGAGGTCTACCAGGTCAACCGTCTGGACTACGGCGTCTTCGGCGACCACACCGGTCCCGAGGTGCGGCACAACGAGAGCAGCTGGATGTGGCAGCGCTCTGACATGTCGATCGACGGCAAGCAGTACGGGCACGGGGTGACGGTGCACGGCAAGTCGTCCGTCACCATCGACCTCAACCGCGCGTGCACGGCCTATGACGCGTTCGTCGGCGTCGACGACCTGACGCCGGGTGTGCGCCCGGTGCGCTTCTCGGTGTTCGGGGACGGCGTCCGGCTCTGGCGCTCGGCCGCTCTCGGCCGCGGCGACGCGGCGGTGCCGGTCCACGTGCCGCTCGCCGGCCACAGGACGCTGCGCCTGGTCGTGGAGCCGAAGGACCCGTCGGGGACGGCTGCGCTGGCGGACTGGGCGGAGTCCCGGATCAGTTGCCGCTAGGCATCGACCGCCGGAGGTCTACGCCTGGAGCGTCCGGCGTTTGGGGACGCCCCCGGCCACCGCGCGGCGGCGGGGCGCCGCCGTGCCCGTCCAGCAGGTGCCGCGGCGGGACAGGAGCCGGCGCAGCCACAGTTCCGTGGACACCAGGTCGGCCAGGCCGTCCAGCGGGACGGGTTCGCCTTCCGAGGCGGCCCGCAGCGCCTTGCGGACGACGCGGGCCTCCACCAGGCCCGCGTCCGCGAGCAGCGGGGCGTCGAACAGGGCCATCAGGTGCGGGAGCGCGGCCCGCAGACCGGTGCGCGCCGCCGCCGTCGCCGTGTGCGAGGCGTGCGTCGTGGCGCCCCAGCCCGGCGGGAGGTCGTGGATACCGGCCCCCGCGAGGACCGTGCGCAGCACCGATGCCCGCGCCCCCGGCTGGACCCGCAAAGATTCGGGGAGGTCGCGGCTGGCGCGTACGACCTGGTTGTCGAGGAAGGGGGCGTGCAGCCGCTGGCTGCGGATCTCGGCGGCCTGTTCCAGGATGCGCTGGTCCGCGGCGTGGCGGCTGAGCGCCGCCCGGGCCCGGGCCTCGCCGGGCCGCTGCACGGACATCGGCCGCGTCGCCGCCTCCATCAGGCGAACCGATACTTCAGCCAGCGCCTCGCCGGTCAGCCAGCGGGCCGCCGGGCCGGGCCGGGCCCAGTGCAGGGCGGCGAGCGAGGCGCCCACCGCACCGTTGAGACCGACCGCGCCCGTGCGGTTCGCCGAGAGCAGCCGGTCGGCAGCGGCTTCGAGACCGGCACGGTAGGGCGTACGGGCCAGGCGCCGCGCCGCCCGGTACACGGTGAGCGGTACGAACAGCGACTGCGGCGAGGCCCCGTCGGCCCGGGCCAGTGCGGTGACCGGCCGCAGCAGATGGCGTCGGCGCCGGTCCATCAGCAGATCCGCGAGCCGCGCCGGATGCGCGTCCAGCACCTGCCGTGCGCCCGCCCCGGTGAGGTGGTCTGCGCTGCCGGCCGCGAGCCGGCTGCGGTGCCGTTCGGCCGTCACCAGGGCGGGTGCCGGCTCGTCCGTGAGCGGCCCCGCGTCGAGTCCGGCGTACGGGAGGGATTCCTCCCCGGCCGCGACGA
This sequence comes from Streptomyces sp. PKU-EA00015, assembly GCF_013387495.1. GTDB lineage: Bacteria > Actinomycetota > Actinomycetes > Streptomycetales > Streptomycetaceae > Streptomyces. Next base: position 9,991 of record NZ_JABZEE010000064.1, read on the forward strand.
CGACATGGTGCAGCCGCGGGTTGGCGGCGATGGCGCGGGCGCGTTCCAGCTCCGGTTCGCGGGCCTCGCGTCCGCTGGTGACCAGGTCGTTGAAGGTGACGGCGAGCAGCCGCTCGCCCGCGCCCGTCCCGTGGCCGAGCACGGTGCCGGGCACGCCGGGCAGTCCGGCGGCCAGCAGCGCCAGCGTGCTGGAGGCGCTGCCCCCGGACAGGTCGGCGCCGATGCCGGGAGCGGGCGCCCCTCGCGCGGCGCGGCGTTCGGCGGGCCCCATGCCCGGCACGGGGCCCGGGTCGGGCGGCAGGGTCTCCGGTGCGTGCCGCGGGGCGGTGAGCCTCGCCCGTACGGCATCGACCAGCGCGTCCCGCACCCCGTCGACCGCCTTGGCCGGGTCGATCTGCGGCCCGGCGACGGCCAGGGAGGCCACCGGCTCGTATCCGGTGATCTCCCGTGAGCCCTCCCGCAGGATCAGCGCGTGCCCGGGCGGGATGCGCTTGACCCCCGCGTACGGAGTGGAGTCGCGCAGCGCCTCCGGGGTCTCGGGGCAGGCGAGCAGGGCGGCCAGGTGCCCGATGTCGAGCTGGGCCTCGATGAGGTCGGCGAGCGGGAGCGCGGCGGTGGCGTACGCGGTGCCGCCGGCCCAGGGGGTGTAGAAGACGGGCCGGGCGCCCGCGAGGTCACCCACGACGGTGATGCGGCGCCCGGCCTGGACCACGACCGTGTAGCTGCCGGCCCATGCGGTCAGATGCCTCAGTGCGCCGCCGCGCGCCGCGAACAGCCCGACCCGCAGTTGTTCGTCGCTGGCGGCGCAGCAGCCGAGGACGGCGAGCCGGGTGACCGCGGGCGGGTTCGCGCCCCCGCCGGGGACGGAACGCGCGGGCGGTTCGGCCGTGACGACGCGTACCTCGTCGGGCCGCCAGTCACCGACCGCCCACAGCGGATCGGGGTCTCCCCACAGCAGTTGGGCTCCGACGGGATGGACGGTGCGGCCGTCGCCGTCCAGATCGTCAAGGCCGTCAAGGGCTCTGTCGGCCCCGGCCGTGCCGAAGCGCGCGGCGATACTGCTCCACCCCACCAGCCACCGCATCCCCGCCTCCACGATTCCCGAAGCCGTTCGGGGACATGCTGCCACGAAGGAGGCGCAGGGGATGGGGCTCCGGTAGCGCGCGCAAAAAGTGAACTCGCCTGTGGCATGGGCCATTCAGCGGCCGCAAGGAGGCCGGCCGAGGTGCCGCCAGGGCTCGTCCGGTGATTTCGGGGCCCCTCCGGCACAGACGGCATTCGGCCATTCTCGGTGGGCGGCCCGTGGCCCAACCTCCAGCCCGGGAGGCGGAGTTCGCCTCCCGGACCGGTCCGCCGCCCGCGGGGAATCGAGGCGGCAGTGTCCCCCAGCCCACTGGTTTCCAGTACGCAGTGGGCCGACCCACGCGGTACTCAGGGAAGCGCTCCCGAACATCCTCGGCCAGAGCGCACGCACGGGCGCACGGCCACACGGCGGGAGCACGGCGGCCGATGGCGTACTCCCGCCCGCACAACAATCCCGCCATACGGCACACCGCCTCTTAACGGTAGGGATGTGGCGAACTACGCTGGGTTTACTGCTGTCCTCGGCAGGAGCGCATATTCCGACGGGCTCGGCCACCTGCTTGTGCGGCCGGGACCGCTCGGACGCGGGGGTGTGCGAACCGGGAGGACACAGCACGAATGCCGTGCGCCGAAGGCGTCACGGCAGCTGTCTGTGTGTCGAGGGGTGGCGCATGTCCAGGGAGCAACGCGGGCCGAACGAAAAGCTCGGCACCGTTCTCGCCCTCGCGGGAATCAGCAACGCCGGCCTCGCCCGGCGGGTCAACGACCTGGGGGCGCAGCGCGGTCTGACCCTTCGCTACGACAAGACGTCGGTGGCGCGGTGGGTCTCCAAGGGCATGGTGCCGCAGGGCTCCGCGCCCCATCTCATCGCCGCCGCCATCGGGGCCAAGCTGGGCCGGCCGGTGCCGCTGCACGAGATCGGCCTGGCGGACGCGGACCCGGCGCCCGAGGTCGGTCTGGCCTTCCCCCGGGACGTGGGCGAGGCGGTGAAATCGGCCACCGAGCTGTACCGCCTGGACCTCGCGGGCCGGCGGGCGGGCGGCGGGGGCATCTGGCAGTCGCTGGCCGGTTCGTTCGCGGTGAGCGCGTACGCGACTCCCGCCTCGCGCTGGCTGATAACCCCCGCGGACCCGTCGGTCGAGCGGCTCGTCGGCGCCTCCGCGCGTGCCGGACAGGCCGCCCCCGCCGGCGGGTCCGCACCGGCCGCCCCCGAAGCGCCGGAGGGCACGGACACCCCCGTGCGCGTCGGTCACAGCGATGTGGCCAAGTTGCGCGAGGCGGCGGAGGACGCGCGCCGCTGGGACTCCAAGTACGGCGGCGGGGACTGGCGTTCGTCGATGGTCCCCGAGTGCCTGCGCGTGGACGCGGCCCCGCTGCTCCTCGGTTCCTACTCGGACGAGGTGGGCCGCGCCCTGTTCGGCGCCACCGCCGAACTGACGCGGCTGGCGGGATGGATGGCGTTCGACACCGGCCAGCAGGAGGCGGCGCAGCGCTACTACATCCAGGCGCTCCGGCTCGCCCGGGCCGCGGCCGACGTGCCGCTGGGCGGCTACGTGCTCGCCTCGATGTCGCTCCAGGCGACCTACCGGGGCTTCGCCGACGAGGGCGTCGACCTCGCGCAGGCCGCGCTCGAGCGCAATCGCGGCCTCGCCACCGCCCGGACGATGAGCTTCTTCCGGCTGGTGGAGGCGCGTGCGCACGCCAAGGCGAACGACGCCGCGGCGGCCGGCCAGGCGCTGAAGGCCGCCGAGGGCTGGCTGGAACGTTCCCGCGAGGGCGACGCGGACCCGTCGTGGCTCGGCTTCTACTCCTACGACCGCTTCGCCGCCGACGCCGCCGAGTGCTACCGGGACCTGAAGGCTCCCCGCCAGGTGCGCCGCTTCACCGAGCAGGCCCTGTCGCGGCCGACGGAGGAGTTCGTCCGCTCCCACGGCTTACGCCTGGTCGTCTCGGCGGTGGCCGAGCTGGAGTCGGGGAATCTGGACGCGGCCTGCGCGGCGGGCACGCGCGCGGTGGAGGTCGCGGGCCGGATCTCCTCGGCGCGCACCACCGAGTACGTACGGGACCTGCTGCACCGCCTGGAGCCGTACGGCGACGAGCCCCGGGTGATGGAGCTGCGGGAGAGGGCCCGCCCGCTGCTGGCGGCGCCGGCGTAGGCGGCCGGCCCTCGGGCGACGGCAGCGTCCGCGACGGGGCGGGACGGCGGACGGTCCGGCCGGGACGGGATGTGAGCATGGTGACGCGCGCCCCTCGGTCCACGCTGGTTTAAGCGCATTGTCGGCGGGCCAGTGCACTATCGGGGTGGGAGGTGACGCGGTGACGGCGTCCGGGCGGAGCTTCGACTGCGACGTGCTGGTGGTGGGCGGCGGGATCGTCGGCCTGTCGGCGGCGTATGCCCTCATGCGTTCGGCGCCCGGGACCCGGGTGACGGTCCTGGAGAAGGAGCGGGGGCCTGCCCGCCACCAGACCGGGCGCAACAGCGGCGTGATCCACAGCGGCATCTACTACCGGCCCGGCTCCCTGAAGGCCCGATTCGCGGTGCGCGGCGCGGCCGAGATGGTCAAGTTCTGCGCGGAGTACGGCATCGACCACCAGGTCACGGGGAAGCTGATCGTCGCCACGGAGCGCGAGGAGCTGCCGCGGCTGCACGCCCTCGTCCAGCGCGGCCGGGAGAACGGCATCCCCGTGCGCGAGCTGGGTCCCGCGCAGATCGCCGAGTACGAGCCCGAGGTGCGCGGCCTCGCCGCGATCCACGTCGGCACCACCGGCGTGTGCGACTACGGCGCGGTCGCGGCGCAGCTCGCGCAGGCGTCCGACGCGGACGTGCGGTACGGCGAGGAGGTCACCGCCGTCGACCGCCGGCCGTGGGGCGTCGCGGTGCGCACGGCTTCGGGGACGGTGGTGCGCGCGCGGGCCCTGGTGAACTGCGCGGGGCTGCACTGCGACCGGGTGGCGAGGCTCGCGGGCGACGACCCGGGGATGCGGATCGTCCCCTTCCGTGGGGAGTACTACGAGCTGACCCGCCCCGGCCTCGTCCGCGGCCTGGTCTATCCGGTGCCGGACCCGGCGTTCCCCTTCCTCGGGGTGCATCTGACCCGCGGTATCGACGGCGGCGTCCACGTCGGTCCCAACGCCGTCCCGGCTCTGGCCCGCGAGGGCTACACCTGGTCGGCCGTGCGTCCCCTGGATCTCGCGGAGACCCTGCGCTGGCCGGGGTCCTGGCAGATCGCCCGCCGGCACTGGCGTTACGGCGCGGGCGAGCTGCACCGCTCCCTGTCCAAGCGCGCCTTCACCCAGGCGGTGCGCAGGCTGCTCCCGGCCGTGACCGAGGACGATCTGCGCCCCGCCCCGGCCGGAGTCCGTGCCCAGGCGGTGCTGCGGGACGGGACGCTGGCCGACGACTTCCTGATCCGCGAGGCGCCGCGGACGGTCCACGTGCTGAACGCCCCGTCCCCGGCGGCTACGGCGTCCCTGCCGATCGGCCGCGAGGTGGCCCGCCGGGCGCTCGAGGCCCTGAAGGAGGACCGGGTCCACCACCCGGGCGCGCCGGGGCGGGCTCCGGGGCGCTGACGCGGCGGGGCGGACCGGGCGAGCGCCGACGCGGCAGGGCGGACCTGGCGAGCCCCGAGCCCGCACGAGGCAGGGCCCCGTGCCCGGCCTCGTAGAATCGAGGCATTGTGTCTGAGTCTCGAAGCACCACCCCCGACACCCCGCGCCCGGTGATCCGTGCCAAGGGCGAGCCGCGTTTCCCCGGCGGGCCCGCCGCCGATCCGGCCGGGTCGCACCACGAGCGGCGCATCCGCAGCTTCCAGCCGCGCCGCAGCCGGGTGACCGCCGGGCAGGGCGACGCGCTGCAACGGCTGTGGCCGGTGTGGGGGCTCGACATCGACGGGCACCGGGTGCTCGACCTCGACGAGATGTTCGGCGGGCTGCCGGTCGTCCTGGAGATCGGGTTCGGGATGGGCGAGGCCACCGCGCAGATGGCCGCCGACGATCCGGACACCGGCATCCTCGCCGTCGACGTGCACACGCCCGGCCAGGGCAACCTGCTCGGCCTGGCCGAGCGGAACGGCCTGACCAACGTGCGGGTCGCCAACGGCGACGCCATCATCCTGCTGCGCGAGATGCTGCCGCCCCGTTCGCTCGACGGCATGCGCGTCTACTTCCCGGACCCCTGGCCCAAGAAGCGCCACCACAAGCGGCGGCTGATCCAGCCGGAGTTCCTGACGCTGGCCGCCCAGCGGCTCAGGCCCGGCGCGGTCCTGCACTGCGCGACCGACTGGGAGCCGTACGCCGAGCAGATGCTCGACGTCCTGACCGCGCACCCCGACTTCGAGAACACCGTCCCGGACGGCGGCTACGCCCCGCGTCCCGCCTTCCGTCCGCTGACCCGCTTCGAGGGGCAGGGGCTGGACAAGGGACACAAGGTCCACGACCTGTTGTTCCGCCGGGTGCTGCCGGAGGCGTGACGGCGCGGACCCTCGCCGCCCGGCCGTGACCGATGCGGCGCGGACGCGGTGACGTACAGCGCACCGTCGCCGCACCGTCGCCAGTTGTCAGTGCCCCTCGTTAGGGTCGACAGGTGTCCCAGTCGTCCGCGCAGCACACGATGGCGAGCCGCCCGCCGCATCCGGTGGTGCCCGCATGCCGGCAGCAGCAGGGCGGCGGGCCGGTCGGCGGCGAGCCGCAGAGCACCGCGCGGCGCCGCAGGATGCGTGCCGCCCGCCTGTGGCGCAGCCGTGCGGTCCGGGCGGGTGTGCTGATCACGCTGCTCGCGCTGTGCGGACTGGTGATCCTCGCGCTCGTGCGGGAACAGACCGGCACCCAGGGCTTCCTGGTCGGCCTCGGCCTCGCGACGCTGCCGGTGCCGCTGCTGCTGGCGGCGTTCCGCTGGCTGGACCGGGTCGAGCCGGGCCCCTGGCGGAATCTGCTGTTCGCCTTCGCCTGGGGCGCGTGCGCCGCCGCCCTGATCGCGATCCTCGCCAACTCCTTCGCGACCCGCTGGATCGCCACCGCCACCGCCGATCCCGCTTCCGCCGACACCCTGGGCGCGACAGTCATAGCGCCGGTCGTCGAGGAGAGCACCAAAGCGGCGTCGGTCCTGCTCCTCTTCCTCTTCCGGAGGCGGGACTTCACCGGCCTCGTGGACGGGGTCGTGGTCGCGGGCGTGACGGCGACCGGCTTCGCCTTCACCGAGAACATCCTGTACCTCGGCAACGCCTACGGCGAGGACCAGGCGTTCGGCACCTCGGGCCTGGTCTCGGTCACCGCGGCGACGTTCTTCGTGCGGATCGTGATGTCGCCGTTCGCGCACCCCCTGTTCACGGTCCTCACCGGCATCGGTTTCGGCCTCGCCTCACTCGCCGCGCGCCGCCACCGAATACGGCGCATCGCGCTGCCCCTGCTCGGCCTTGCCCTCGCGATGGGCATGCACGCCCTGTGGAACGGCTCGGCGTCACTGTTCGGCCCGTGGGGTTTCTACGGGGTGTACGCGGCGTTCATGGTGCCCGCCTTCGGGCTGCTGACCTGGCTGACCATATGGACCCGGCAGCGCGAGCTGCGGACGATATCGAGCGAGTTGCCGGCGTACGCGGCGGCGGGCTGGCTGGCGGCCGCGGAGCCGCAGGCGCTGTCCTCGATGCGTGCCCGCACCATGGCACGGGACTACGCGCGGCGGACGTACGGACCGGCCGCGGGACACGCGGTCTTCGAGTACGAGGCGTTCGCGACGTCGCTCGCCTCTCTCCGCCACCGGGCCCACCGCGGCGCGGCGGGCCCGGACTTCGCGGAGCGCGAGCGGGAGCTGCTGCACCACCTGTGGCGGCGCAGGGACGTGGCCGCGCCCGCGCTCGTGTACGCGGCGCGGGCGACGGGCCGGGTCGCCGTACCGCCACCGCACCGCGACTACGGCGGCTACAACCCGTACCGCCGCTGATCCCGCGGCCTCGTCGCCGCGCCGGCGCGCGGACCCGAGGACGCACGCCACGGACAGTCCGGACACAAGAACGCGCGGCACGGAGACTCCGTACCGCGCGCCTTCGGCCGCTGCCGTCGATCAGACCGTGAGGCCCTTGTCCCGCAGCCAGGCCATCGGGTCGAGGCCGGAGCCGCCCGGGGTGTGCACCTCCATGTGCAGGTGCGGTCCGGTGACGTTGCCGGTCGCGCCGACGCGGCCGATGGTCTCGCCGGTGGCGACCTTCTGCCCCGCGCTCGCGGTCATCGACGACAGGTGGGCGTACCAGACCTCGGTGCCGTCCTCCAGCTCCAGCACGATGCGGTAGCCGTACGAACCGGACCAGCCGGCCGACTTGATCGTGCCGCCGTGCACCGCCTTGACCGGGGTGCCCGTGGGAGCGGCGAAGTCAAGACCGGTGTGCTGGCCGGAGGACCACATGGAGCCGGACTCGCCGTACGTGGAAGTGATCGTGTACGAGGAGGTCGGCAGGGCGTAGCTCGCGGCGAGCTTGGCGAGGCGCTCCGCCTCTTCCCTGGCCCGCGCGGCCTCCTCGGCCTTCCGCTTCTCCTCGGCCGCCTGGGCCTCGGCCTTGCTCTGCTGCTCCGCGGCCGCGGCGGCGGCCTGCTCGGCGGCCAGCTTCTCAGCGGCGGCCTTCGCCTCGGCGTCCGCCTCGGCGCGCTGCTGCTCGGCCTGCTGGAGGATGCGGGCGCGCAGGGCCTCGCCCGCGCCGGCCGTCCCGTTGTCCGCGACGGTGGTCGTCGCGGTGAGCGGGGCCGCGTTCGCCTCGGAGCCCTCGGAGTCGGCGTCGTCGGAGATAAGGGAGCCCACGCCCGGAAGGGACTTGGCGTCGGGGAGGTTGTCCGCGATCGAGTCCGGGAGGGAGATGGAGACCGCAGGCTTGTCCTGGGCGGTCGCTATGCCACCGGCGCCGACCGCGGCGATGACGCCGACGCCGAGGACGGTGGAGCTGCGGGCGAGCCCGCCGCGTTGCTTGACGACGCGGTGCCGACCGCGCACCGGACGGATGGATTCCTCAGTGGGATTCCATTCCTCCCACGTCCGCTCCGCGGCGTCGCCGCCGAAGTGACCAGGAGCGAACGCAGCCTCGGGGGCAGGCATGTTGGACGCCACGAAGGCGTACTCCTTTCCTTCCTTCTCGCCTACCGGGTTAGCTGACGGGTTCGGAGCAGGAAGGTCTCCTACAGGCATCCTCGGCCGCGGACTGCGCGGCAAATAATGCCCGATTCACCCCAATTGGTGGTTCCCCGGTTCCCTTGCGGGATTCGGCGCGTGCGCACGGTGCCGCCTCTTGCGACGACTGGGACGACCGCGCTGCGTTATCGAACGTTAATAGACGCCGGGGCCCGATTCCAAGCTGTTCCGAGTGATCGTTAACGACCATGGCCGGGACTTACCAGGACAGAAGCATGCGGAGTCGGGCGACTTGATCACCTTTCAGATCGATGCCACATTCTGACGTAGCGTCAAATGTTATGCACAGTGGCATCTTGCGACTACGTACCGTACGGATGCGCCGTCCCTGTGTGCTGCGCCCCTCAGTCCGGCCGCCGCGCCCGCCGCTCAGCCGCCCGCCGTCGGCGTGCCGCGCCCCCGCGCCGGGCGGGCGCCGGCCGCACCACGCACCGCGCGCCGCTCATGCGTCCGGGACGCGCCGTCCGCGGAGACGACCGGCACCGTCCGCCGCCGCTCCGGCTGCCCCGCCCCGGGCCGGCCGACCGCCAGGAGCGCCATGTCGTCCGTGGACGCGCCGCCGGTGTACCGGCGCACGTCGTCGACCAGCGCGTCGAGCAGTGCCTCGGGACCGGGGAAGACGCTGCCCCGGAGCCGTTCACCCGGATCGTAGAAGACTCCTCCGGCGTCACGCGCCTCGGACAGGCCGTCCGTGTACAGCAGCAGCGTCGAACCGGCGGGCAGCGGATACTCCTGCGCACGGTCCGGCCACATGCCCAGGTCGCCCATGCCCAAGGGCAGCGCGGCCTGGGACGGCTCCAGCACGTCCAGTCCGCCGTCGGCGTGCAGCACCAGCGGGTCGGGATGCCCGCGGTTCACCAGCCGTACGGTCCCGTGCCCGGCACCGTCGCTGGGCGGGATCTCGCCGAGGACGGCGGTGGTGAACCCCTCGATGGCGTCCAGCCCCTCCCGCCGCATGCCCTCGCGCATCAGCGCCCGCTCCAGCCGCCGCGCCACGCCCTCGAGCGAGGTCTCCTGCTCGGCCGCCTCCCGGAACGCCCCGATCAGCACGGCGACGGCCGCCACCGCCTCCATCCCCTTGCCGCGCACGTCCCCCACGATCAGCCGCACCCCGTGCGGGGTCTCCTGCACCGCGAAGAGGTCGCCGCCGATGAACGCGTCCGCCTGCGCTGCCTCGTACCGCGCCGCGATGTGCAGACCGGCGATCCGGTCCGCGGGCGTGGGCAGCACGGCGCGCTGCGCGGCCTCGGCGATTCCCCGCGCCGAGGCGAGCCGCGCGCTGCTGCGCGTCACGACCCCGTTGATCAACAGCGCGAGGGCCGCCACGGTGAGCACCGTGCTCGTCTCGGTGACGGCGGTGATCTGGTCGATGGTGGAGTTGTAGGCGTGCAGGCCTGTCGTGGCCACGACGGCGGCGATGCCGGTCAGGAGCGTCACGACCCAGGTGACGATCGGCGCCGCGATGAGCGGGGCCGCGGCGAAGAGCGGCACCGCGGTGAAACGGGCCGGCGTCAGCAGGTCGAAGACGACGCCGCCGGCGATCATCACGGCGGGCAGGAGACGGACGAACCATGGTGCGACGTACCTGCTGCCCTGTTCTCGCCCCACAGGTGTTCTCCCTGCCGCTCCGCCCACGGCCACGGACCGGTGGCCGCGCACTTCCCATGCTGCGCGCCCCTGGAGCGCGCGGCGACTTGCCACGTCCGGCCGCACAGAAACCCAGGTCACGGGTGCCGGAAACGACGCCGGAAACGACGGCGGCCCGGCAATCGAGATGAACGATTGCCGGGCCGCCGTCTTCAGTAGCGGGGACAGGATTTGAACCTGCGACCTCTGGGTTATGAGCCCAGCGAGCTACCGAGCTGCTCCACCCCGCGTCGGTGAACACCACCTTACGCCATCCGGAGCAAGATCCACTCCATTTACGGGTCCGGCCCGCCGATCCGGCCTCACAGGGAACCCTCCGGCCGCATTTTCGGCCTCTGCAGCCACATTTTCGGCCTCGTCCTGGCGTATCCGGCCTGGTGGCGAGGTTTCCGTCACATTCGCACCGTGCGCTCCGTCAATGCTGTGACAGGGCGGACGACAACGGATACGGGGCGGACGATGAACCAGCACGACTTCCTGGCGCAGCGCTTCGAGGAGCACCGCTCGCACCTGCGGGCGGTCGCGTACCGGATGCTCGGCTCGCTGACCGAGGCCGACGACGCCGTCCAGGAGGCCTGGCTGCGACTGAGCCGCTCCGACTCCGAACGCGTCGAGAACCTGGGCGGCTGGCTGACCACCGTGGTCGGCCGGGTCTGCCTGGACATGCTCCGCACCCGTGCGTCACGGCGTGAGGAGCCGATGGAGACCCGCCTGCCGGAGCCGATCGTCACCGGAGCGGACGCGCTCGACCCGGAGCACGAGGTCCTGCTCGCCGACTCGGTCGGCCTGGCGCTGCTGGTCGTGCTGGAGACGCTGGCCCCGGCGGAACGGCTCGCCTTCGTGCTGCACGACATGTTCGCGGTGCCGTTCGACGAGATCGCCCCCGTCGTGGGCCGTACCCCGGCGGCCGCGCGCCAGCTCGCGAGCCGGGCCCGCCGCAGGGTGCAGAGGGCGGCGCCGGTCCCGGACGCCGACCTCGGCCGGCAGCGCGAGGCCGTCGACGCGTTCCTCACGGCGGCGCGGGGCGGCGACTTCGAGGCCCTCGTCGCGGTTCTCGACCCGGACGTGGTGGCCCGCTCCGACGGAGGCGCGCTGCGTCCGGGCGCGCTCATCCGCGGCGCCGAGACGGTCGCGGGCCAGGCGATCACCTTCGCCCGCCTCGCCGAGGTGGCCCGCCCGTGCCTGGTCAACGGGGCGGCGGGCGTGGTCGCGGCGACGGACGGGGTGCCGGTGTCGGTGATGGCGTTCACGGTGAGCGGCGGCCGGATCGTCGAGATCAACATCCTGACGGACCCGGAACGGCTGAAAGGGCTGGACCTGACCGTGCCGGAGGTGTGAGGGCAGGCGTCGGCGACGCGGCTCCAACCCGGGTGGACCGTACGGCCGTTGGGTATCCCAGCAATGATCGCCGATCGTTGCGCGACCGCACGGTGACGCACACCGAGAGGAGACCCGATGGCCGAACCGCTGTCCGCCGACCAGTTGCTCACCGCCTTGCGGAACGAGGGGCTGCGCGTGGTGGAGTACCGCGACTGGCGCACCCACAACCGCAACCATGTGGGCCCGTGGGCCCCGGTGCACGGCGTGATGATCCACCACACCGTCACCTCCGGCACCGAGTCCTCGGTGGAGCTCTGCTACAACGGCCACTCCCAGCTGCCCGGACCGCTGTGCCACGGCGTCATAGCCAAGGACGGCGTGGTCTACCTGGTCGGCAACGGCCGGGCGAACCACGCGGGCCTGGGCGACGACGACGTCCTGCGTGCGGTGATCGAGGAGAGGGCGCTGCCTCCCGACGACGAGGCGAACACCGACGGCAACCGCCACTTCTACGGCTTCGAGTGCATCAATCTCGGTGACGGCAAGGACCCGTGGCCCGCCGCCCAGCTCGAAGCGATCGAGAAGGCGGCCGCCGCGATCTGCCGCGCCCACGGCTGGAACCACCGCAGCGTGATCGGCCACCTCGAGTGGCAGCCGGGGAAGGTCGATCCGCGCGGGTTCACGATGGCGAGCCTGCGCGAGCGCATCGCCGACCGTCTCGCCTCCGCCCCGCCGTCCGAGGAGGACGACATGCCCGACAACTGGAATCTCGCCTCCGCCACCGACACGACGCTGCCCCCCGGCGACTGGACGACCGTCCCGGTGGGATCGGCGGACCTGCTCACGTCCGCCGTGCGCTACACCGGCTCCATGCACCTGAGCCTGACGGCGCCCGCGGGCGGGACGGTCCAGGGCCGCTTCTACCACCTGCGCCCCGACGGCTCGCGCTGGACCGGCCCGATCGTCGAGCGCCTGACCACCGCGGGCTCCAGCTTCCTGGACTTCCCCCACGCCGGCTCCGTCGCCGCGGACGAGAAGGTCCGCTTCGAGGCCGTCTACTTCCCGGCCTCGGCGACGGACGCGACACCGGCCGTCATCACGTCGGCGCACGTGCGCGGCCTGTCCTGGACGTGACACGTCTCCGTCACCCGCCGGGGCCCTGCTCACGTCGGAATCACGGCATGGCTCCCCGGCCGGGGACCGGTCTGCACGGCAGGGCCCCGCCGGAGCCGCGGTGAGGCACCGCCCGTGACTGCTGTCAGCCGTGCTGGAGAACGCGGTGCACGAGCCGGTTGAACAAGGCGGTGCTCCACGAGGATTCGTAACGGTCCACGGAGTCCAGGGCTGCCCGGAAGTCGCCGTGGTAGGTCTCGATGGTGCGGCGGTGGTGCAGGACGATACGGCGCACATCGGCGGGCCCGAACTCGGGATGGAACTGAAGTCCCAAGATGCGGGGGCCGTACCGGTAGCCCTGGACGGGTGAGTGGCCGTTGTCGGCGATCACCTGGGCGTTGCCCTCCAGCAGCGGTACGGGGTCGAGTTCCTCGTAATGGAACGCCGGGACGACCAGTTGTTCGGCGTCTTTGCTCCGCTCGTCCTCCCGCCAGCGGATCTCGGTGAGGCCGACCTCGATCCGCCTGGCGGACCGGACTGATCCGCGCTCCGGCCAGAGTGCTTCGGCGATCATCTGGGAACCGAGACAGACACCTAGCACCGCATGCTCTTCGCGCTGTGCGGCTTCGATCAGGGAACGGGTGACGGCCAGCCCCCCGGGCATCCATCCCGAACGGTCGTTCACAGACGTCGAACCGCCGGAGAGAACATGCAGGCGCCCGCTGGGCACATCGTTGGTGGTGGCGGTGGTCAGATCACGTCGCACGACGCGCAGGCCCTGCCCGGTCAGCCGCTCCACGAGCCGGTCACCGTAGTCCAGTCCCTCGGCCGCCAGGCCGTCGGCCACCCATACCACTGCGTCGGCCTCGGTCATCACTGCCCTTTCACCCGAAGAAGCGGTCGTAGAGCGACACCGCGGCTTGGGCGGTCGCCACCCCTGACAGGACGGTCAGGACCGCCACCACGAGGTTCACCCTGCGGATCCGGCGCGCCTGGTCCTCGGCCAACCGTAAGTCAACCGTCTGCCGGACCGTCGAAAGAAGATCTGCGGCCCGACTCTGGAGGTTGCCCGCCTCCCAGGCCCTCAACACGGCATCGCGCGTTCTCAGCGCATGATGGTCGTAGCTGAACGTCGGTGTGACCAGCGCCTGGTACTCCGAACGCAGCCGGTGTTCAAGCTGTGAGAGCCAGCGTGTGTCGGCGCTGTGTCTCGGGTTGCGCAGCACGTCGTCGGCCGCCGTGGCGGTGCGGGCCAGCCGGATGTAGGACACGTCCAGGATGAGGAGCAGCAGCGTGAACTTCTCCGCTGCCGCCTTCGGGTCGGGCGTCGCCAGCAGGTTGTAGGCGTAACCCGCGAAGAGGAATTCGTCGCGCCAGGGCGAGTGGGAGGCGAGCGGCATGGGTGAGTCGGGATAGATCAGCGTCCGCATGCCGTCGGCGAGGCGGGACCTGCCGGGCTCGGGGTGGTCGGTGCTCCCCGCGTAGGTGAGGTTGAAGTACGGGATGGCGACCGTTTCACCGGCCCCGCAGCGGCGCAGTAGCCGCTGTGCGGGCGGCAGCAGCATGGACCTCAACTCGGCTGCGAGGGGCTCGCGTCCCTCGCGACCGAGACCGGCGAGTGTCGACTCCCGGTGCCGCGGTTCCCACCCCCCGGGGAGGTGGAGCGTCACGGCGATGGAGCCGTAGCCGTCGGGGAAGACCATGCCTGTGACATCGACCGTGTCCAGCAGCGACTGGCCGGCCCGGGCGGCGAGCAGGTCCTTGAGGCGGCGCTGGAGTTCGCCCTTCCACTCGTCACTGCCGACGAAGGTGGTGAGCAGGTCCACGGTCGGCTGCCCGTAGGTGAGCGACCCCTGGAGCAAGGGGCTCAACGAGACCGGCCTTCGCAGAAGAAAGCCGGCCCCGTCGAGGTCGTCGCCGGACGGGAGGGTGCAGGCCTCCTTCGGCTCCAGCGGGTTCCCTTCCGCGTAGAAAGGCGCCGTGAAGGTGATGCAGGCGTCACCCGTCAAGTCAACTGGGCGGTTTTCCGGGGAGGTTGGGACGGCCATGCGCCCATACTGCCCGATGGCGTCAACTGAAGGTGATCCCGGAGCCCTGGTCGAGGCTGCGTATGGTCGCCGCATGGAGCGGGGCGGCGGCTGAAGCCTCGCCGCCAAGCTGCTCTCCTGGCACGTGCCCCACAGGCGGGCGCAGTACGAGTACGGACGGCCGAGCTCACCCACAACCAGGCACAGCGGTCCCACGAAACCCTGCGACGGCCCCCTGCGGATGCGCTCGCGTCGAGCGGCGGCGACTGCCCCGGCGTCTCGTGCCCGTCGCGGGCCAGGGGTCCACGAGCAGGGAGACCAAGCTGTTCTGCGCCTTGGCCGGCGAGGTGCGGTTCGAGGACACACACCTGCCGGACGCCGAACGCCCCGCCGCCTACGCCGCGTGCGGCTTCACGACCTGCGCCACGGACAGGCGTCGCTCATGCTCGCGGCCGGCGTCGCGATGGCCATCGTGTCGAAGCGGCTCGGGCACTCGGAAATCGCGATCACGTCCGACACGTACTCGCCTCTGCTCGGCGGAGTCGGACGGGACGGGCAAGGACGGCCAGACGTGCCCTGATGGGTACAGCCTGCAGCCGGCGAAGAACGACCCGACGCCCTCGTGTGCAGGAGCGACGACGCGCCCCCGTCCGAAGGCCCTTCGGTTCCTTCGTCCCTGGCCTGGATCCGAGCCGACGCCAGTACCCGTGAACGACCGCGCTCCCTCCTGCCACTCAGCGGGAGGGGGCGCATTCGTGCGTCTGGGGGTCAGTCGTCCGGCTGCTCGATGCCAATCTCGTAGGCGATCTCCCACCGCACATCGGCGACCGTGATGTCAGCCGTCTCCACCGGCCGGCCCTCGCGGTCGTAGTACGTCCGCTCAATCTCCGTGATGAGATCTCCCACGCTGATGCCGAGGAGGTTGGCCTGCTCGTGGGTCGCGCGGGCAGGGCGCGGAACCTCGACCGCCGTCTCGATCAGGACACCGATCGAGCGCATCCGCTCGACGACACCGGCACCCGCATGCGGGCCCATCTCTGGAAGCACGATCGGCGTGCCGTCCGTGATGGCCATCGGCTCCCAGGACTCGGACAGTTGGACCGGCTGGCCGTCAGCCAGGAACTCGTACCGGGTCACGACGCACAGGTCGCCCGGTTCGATCGCGAGACGCTCGGCGATGTGCTCGGGTGCAGGAGTACGAGCCAGGGACCTGGACTCCCATGTACCGGCTCGGCCCTGCTCCTTCATGTCTGCCCGGAACGGGCTGCCGCCGCGTCGCTCGCGGTGCCGGGAGCGCACCATCCGCAGACGCTCCCGTGGCCGGCGGACGTAGGTACCGGATCCGGCGCGGCCTTCGAGGAGGCCCTCGATGATGAGGCGCTCCATGGCGCGCTGCGCTACTGACTGGCCGACGCCGTACTCCTCGGCGAAGCGGGCCCGGGACGGGAGCTTTTCCCCGATGGCCCATTCGCCTGCCTTGATGCGGGCGCGCAGAGCGTCGGCCACCTGGAGGTAAGGCGTTTCGCGTGGCATATGCGCAACTCCGGGGGATCGTGCAGTCGACATTGACAAAGCTAACCCATCAGGTCGAAGCTGAATACTCAGCATCACGAAAAGTGACCGGATGATCACCAGGGGAGAGCTGTGTCCACTGTGCCTCCACATGCCGTCGCCCTCGCGGGCATGCTCGCCGCCGCAACCAGCAGCGAACCGCGCATCACGGAGACACCGAACGCAATCCGCATCGAGGTCAACCTCCCCCAGGAGCTCAGTCACGTCACCCGCTCGACCATCCTCACCAGCCTCGGCGCCGCCGACCGGTACGGCCACGACCGCACCGACGGCGGCGACAGCGTATGGGCTGAGATCGACCGAAGGGACCGACCGTGACCTGCGCCCGCTGTCACCACGCAATCCTCCCCGGCGAGGAATACGAGGTCGTCGACAAGCCGTCAGGTTCCGGCTGTGGTACCACGCTCCACCTCCACCGAGCCTGTCCCACCCGCCGCTGACCGCGGCGCTCAGGCTCCCGTCCGCGCTGGTGCACCCGTCGCAGCGCGGACGGGCCCAACCCCACCAGGGGACCGTCCACACAGGAGGAAACACGACCATCGCGTTAGACCGTCCCGTGCGCACCACCGACCCCGCCACCCTCGTCCCGGCCGACACGATGCAGCGGCTCACCGCCCGCATCATCGCCGATCACCCCGACATCACCCCCTCCTTCGCCCGGCGCATCGTCGCCCAAGCGGCCGCGTTCCTCGCCGCCAGCGCCAAGCGCCCGGGACAGGAGCTGTCGCCGAGCAAGCTCGTGGACATCGGCTGGCACACGTGGATCCTCCACACCGTCGACTACGCCCTGTTCTGCCAGAAGGTCGTCGGGCGGTTCGTCCATCACGTCCCCACCGACGAGAACGAACAGCCGCGGGGCGGCGCGGCGGCGGCGCGTGAGCGCACCGTAAGCGCGATCCAGGCCGGGTACACGGTCGACGCCGAACTCTGGCGCTCGGCCGCCGACTGCAACCAGTGCCACGCCGGATGCCACGACAGTCCGAAGAGCGGCTGACAGACCCGCACCACCTGTACGACACTCCAGCCGTCCGGCGTCACCAGCCGGGCGGCTGGCCCTACGAGCGGAGCAGGCAGTGACAGACACGGCGTTCGCCTGGGATACCTACGCGCGGCAGAAGCCCGAACGCCGCCTCGTCAACGCCGCCGGTGAGACCACCTGGTTCAACTGGACCCAGTACCCCGACCACGGACCCGGCACGGAACTCCTCGGCATCAAGCCCGGCGCCGCCGTCCTGGACCTCGGCTGCGGCAAGGGGGGCAACCTCGCACACGTGGCCGCGCTCTGCGCCCGTGCCGTCGGTGTCGACGTATCCCTCGCCCAGCTGGAGGCCGCCGAGGCACGCTGGTCCGACGCCGGCCTGGTGCTGCACCGCACGGACGCCGTCCGGTTCCTTGAGCAGACGGGCGAGCACTTCGACGCCATCTACTCGGTGTACGGCGCGATCTGGTTCACCGACCCCGAGCAGCTGCTGCCCGTCATCCGGAAACGGCTCAAGCCCGGCGGTGTCCTCGCGTTCTCCCAGCGGCCCGCCGTCGACGGCTGCTACGGCTGCCAGGCCTCGTACCTCAACCGCTCCGAGGACGAGGACCCGCTCGTCGTGAAGCGCTGGGACTACGAGCCCGAGCGCTGGGAGGAGATCCTTCGCGAGCACGGATTCGAGTCACCCGCCGCGAGCGTCCTGCCTGCCCCTCCCGGGCCACGGAAGATCGGCACCCTGATGGTCCGCGCCCGCGCGGTGTAGCGACACCCTGCCCGCCCCGGCCGGCCTGCGCCCCCCGTCGCAGCCGGCCGGGGCTTCTTCGTTTCTTGATCCTTTGCGCTTCGGCTGAGCACTGGCTGAGCATGCGCCCGGAATGTCCACAGGAACGACCACAGCCCCAGGCAGGAAGGCTCCTGACCTGGGGCTGAGTGGTAGGCCGTGTGGGACTCGAACCCACAACCAACGGATTAAAAGTCCGCTGCTCTGCCAATTGAGCTAACGGCCCTCGGCACGACACCCCTGAGCATAACCAAAGAGATCCCCGGAACCGATCGGGTATCCCGTCACGGTCCCGGCCCGTCGGGGCCCGGTGCTCACCGGGCCCCGACGGGAGCACGTCAGTACAGGCCCTTGAAGCCCGCCCAGCCGCTGTTGCCGATCTGCACCCGGGCCGCGAGCGTGCCGCTCCCGGTCCCGCTGAAGCGGAACAGCTTCCCGTCGCTCGTACGGGCCACGACATCCGGCTTCCCGTCGCCCGTGATGTCCCCGATGCCGACGACGGAGGCGTACGCGCCCCAGCCACTCGCCAACTTCACGCGGGTGGTGACACCGCCGGTCGCCGTGCCGTAGTACCGCCAGAGGACCCCAGCCTTGTCGACACCCAGCAGATCACCACGGCCGTCGCCGTTCAGGTCACCCGCGCCGGTGATCTTCGTGTACGTCTTCCAGTTCGTGCCGATCTTCACCCGGCCCTTGAACCGGTGATCCGCCGTGCCCGCGTAGAAGTACATGTCACCTGTCGTCGTCTGACGCGCGATCAGGTCCTGGCGTCCGTCACCGTCGATGTCACCGGGCGAGGTCACCACGTCGTACTGACCCCAGCCCGTACCGACCGACGTGTACGGCGAGGAGGCGGAGACGATCTTGCCGCAGCCCGGCCGGTAGGACCGCAGTTCGTTGCCGAGGCGGACGAGCACGTCGTTGCAACGGTCACCGTTCACATCGCCCGACGGCACAAGCACCGCGGTCGTCGCGAACTTCGCCCCCGTACCCGCGATCCGCGACGACACCCCGCCCGTGCCCGTGCCCTTGTACAGCGACACCATACCCGTCGAGTCCATCACCAGCAGGTCACCGAAGCCGTCGTCCCCGACCAGGTCACGCCGTACCGGCGAAGCGCCCGTGACCGACACCGTGCCGGAGACGTTCACGTCCGCGCCCTGGCCGTCGGCCGGCTTCGCCGTCAGCGTCCAGGTGTGAGCGCCGTTCGCGACCAGCTCTCCGGCCGCGTCCCTGCCGTCCCACGAGGGGCTCACCAGGCCGCGCGCCTTGCCGCCCGAGAGCGTGCGCACCACAGCGCCGGTCGCCTTGTTCCTCAGCGTCAGCGTCCAGGACGCGGCCGGCTTCGACAGCCACCAACGGGGTCGCCAGACACTGCTGTTGAGGTTGACGGAGGCGGAGGCGGCGGAGTCCGCCACGGTGATCGCGGACGTGGCGACGCCGCTGCCCACCAGGTGGATCGCGCCCTTGCCGTCGGCCCAGGCGATGGTGTTCGTCGCCGGGTCGATGTCCCACGCCGCATCGATGGCGTTCAGGTCGGCGTCGATCTCGTGGACCGTGCCGCCGTCGCGCAGGTCCTTCACCTTGAGCTTGCCGTCCTGCGGGTAGGCGACGAAGCCGTCGCCGAGCTTGGCGCGGTCGCCGTAGCCGATCCCCAACTCGGTGACGGCGCCCGTCCCCAGGTCCAGCAGGCCCTCGTCGTCCCGCGACCCGGAGCAGATCCAGTGCAGCCAGCGGCCGACCGACTCGGCGCCCTCGACGAAGCAGCCCGAGAGGTAGAGCTCCTTCACGCGTTCGCCGGTCCTGACGTCGTAGCCCACGATCGTGCCGTGGCCCTCGCCGTGCGCCCACAGTGTCGTCCCCGACAGGGACCTCGGCTGGACGGGGAGCTTCCGGACCACCTGGCCGGTGTCGGTGTCCACGATCCGGGTCTCCGGTGAGCCGTCGGACAGCATCGCGTACGCGACGGTCCAGCGGCCCCAGCTGCCGATCATGCCCTGCGAACGCGTGCCGACGTCGAACTTCGTGCCGGGCAGCTGCCGGCCCTCGTCCAGCCGGTGGATCGGCACGACGACCTCACTCGGGCCGGTGCCCAGCGGGCCGCCGTAGACGATGCGGCCGTCGCCGGTCTCGTCGACCCTCGGGCAGATGATGAGGGAGCACCGGTCGGGCAGCGGCGGCAGCCAGCCGCGGTCCTGGCGCTCGCCGTGGACCAACGTGCCGCCCCCGGGCTCCGCCGTGCGCGTGTACATGCCGGTCCGGCCGACGGCCGCGACGCTCTCCAGGCTGGTCAGCCGGCCCTGGTGGTACGACAGCCGGTTCACCGTGTTGGGCACCGTCCGCGTCGCGACGCGTGTGTCGCGCGTGGCCACGGCCCGCCCGCTGCCGTCCGCCTGGATCAGCTGGACGCCCCACTCGGAGAGGCTCGGTCCGCCGTGCACCAGCAGACCGCCGCTCGGGGTCGCGGTCGCGAGGTCCTTCGTGCGGGCCAGGACAGTGCGGGCCGGCGAGCCGTCCAGCGGCTCGGCGTCGACGCGCCAGGTGGGCATGTCCATGGTGCCGACTCCGAGCGCCGCGTCGTGCCGGGCGACGATCAGCTCGCTGCCCACCAGGCCCAGGAGCCGGCTGTCCGGGTCGCGGGTGAGCGGCCGTGCGAGCTCGGGCTGCGTCAGGTTGTCGCGCCGGAAAACGGACACCTTGTCGTAGCCGCGGACCAGCAGCCGGTCCGGCGTCAGGGCCATCTCGCCGACGGTCGTCGACGTGTCCACGCCGACGGGGAACGCGCGCTGCTGCGTCACGTCCAGCCAGAAGTACTGGCCGCTCCAGCCGAGCACCGCCCCGTCGGCGTCACCGACGCCGAGACCGTGCGCGCCGTTGCCCTCGGGCAGCCCCTCGACGAGCCGGTCACGCAGCTGCCCGGTCTGCATGTCGAGCACATGGAAGCGGGTCTCGGACGCCGACCCGGTCCGGGTCAGGACGTTCCAGCCGAGCGCTCTCATGTAGGTGTGCCCGGCCGGCAGCTGTACGGTCACGGTCTGGTCCGTGACCATGTCGCGCAGGTCGACGGTGCCCGCCGACTGCTGGTGGCGCGCGACCACGTCGGAGCCGCTGCCCCACTCGTACGACGGCCAGGGATTCGCCGCCGGGTCGATCTCGACGTCCTCGGCACCCCCGTACGAGCGCCAGATCGCGCCCCGCCCCTGCTCGATGCGCAGATATCCATGCGGGCCCGCGTTCACCACATAGCTGTGGGCGGGAACCTGGCTGGTCACCCCGGGGATGACCACCTCGGCAGTCGGCTGTGCCTGCGCGGCGGGGGAGGCCGGGCCGATGGCCACGGCGGCTCCCAGCACGACTGCGGCGGCGACGAAGCCGCCCAGGGGTCTCTTGCCGTACACATATCTCCTTGTCGGAACAGGAAGCACTCCCCGGCTGGGGAGTGCGGCCGCGGCAGCCTTCCGGCGATGGCCTGAAGGCTGCCGCGAGCGGGGTCATTGCGGTAGGTGTGCGCCTCGGTACGAGGCGCTGGTCAGTACAGGCCCTTGAAGCCCGCCCAGCCGCTGTTGCCGATCTGCACCCGGGCCGCGAGCGTGCCGCTCCCGGTCCCGCTGAAGCGGAACAGCTTCCCGTCGCTCGTACGGGCCACGACATCCGGCTTGCCGTCACCCGAGATGTCACCCATGCCGACGACCGTCGTGTACGCCGAACCCCACGCGTCCGCCAGCTTCACGCGGGACGTCACCGAGCCGGTCGCCGTGCCGTAGTACCGCCACAGCGCACCCGAACCGTCCACGCCGAGCAGATCGCCGCGGCCGTCACCGTTCAGGTCACCGGCGCCCACGATCTTCTTGTACGTCTTCCAGTTCGTGCCGATCTTCACCCGGCCCTGGAACCGGTGATCCGCCGTCCCCGCGTAGAAGTACATGTCACCCGTCGTCGTCTGACGCGCGATCAGATCGGTGAAGCCGTCGCCGTTCACGTCACCGGGCGACGTCAGCACGTCGTACTGACCCCAGCCGGAGCCGATCACCGTGTAGGGCGACGACGGGGAGACCACCTTGCCGCAGCCCGGCCGGTACACCCGCAGCTCGGACGCCTGCCGGACCAGCACGTCGTTGCAGCGGTCGCCGTTCACGTCTCCGAAGGGGACGAGATGCGCGTCGACCGCGAACTTCCCGCTGCCCGCCACGCGCGAGGAGACACCGCCCGTGCCCGTGCCCTTGTACAGCGACACCAGGCCCGTCGAGTCCTTCACCAGCAGCTCGCCGAACCCGTCGTTCCCGACGAGGTCCCGGAACACCGGCGCGGCCCCGCTGATCGCGACCGAGCCCGTCAGGCTCAGGTCCGCGCCCTGGCCGTCGGCCGGCTTCGCGGTCAGCGCCCAGGTGTACGTGCCGTTCGCGACGAGCTTCCCGGCCGTGTCCTTGCCGTCCCAGGAGGCCCGCAGCAGGCCCCGCGCCTCACCCCCGGAGAGCGTGCGTGCGACGGCGCCGGTCGCCTTGTTCCTCAGCGTCAGCGTCCAGGACGCGGCCGGCTTCGACAGCCACCAGCGCGGCTTCCAGGAGGCAGCGCCGCCGTTCACCGCCTGCGCGGCCGGTACGTCGGCGTCGAT
This sequence comes from Streptomyces sp. PKU-EA00015, assembly GCF_013387495.1. Lineage (GTDB taxonomy): Bacteria > Actinomycetota > Actinomycetes > Streptomycetales > Streptomycetaceae > Streptomyces. The sequence goes on from NZ_JABZEE010000064.1 coordinate 32,293, forward strand.
GCGGGCCAGCGGCGACGCCGGGACGCCGAGATCGACGACGCGGACGTCACCGACGGCGTTGTCCTGGAAGGCCATGCGGCCGGTGGCGGTGTCCACGGCCCACGGGCCGTGTTCGAAGTTGTCCTCCGAGGTCTGGTAGGTGGCCGTGACGACCGGCTCGGCGCCACGGATGTCGGTGACCGTCAGGTCCCGGCCCTCTGTCCGGACGACATAGCCGTCACCGAGCACCGAGAACGGCTGCGTGTAGGGCTTGTTGATGTTCTTGTCGAGGTCGTGGACACCGCCGGTGGGAACCGAGCCGGCACAGTCCCAGCTCAGCCAGTGGGCCGTGACCTTGACGGACTCCGCCCGGCAGCCCGAGCCCAGGTCGACCGTGCGCTTCACCGCACCGGTGCGGACGTCGTAGCCGACGACCGTTCCGTTCACCTCGCCCGGCGCCCACAAGGTGTCGCCGTACAGGTCGTTGCTGAAGGCGGGAACGCGGAACGTGGCCAGTCGCTTGCCCGTGTCCAGGTCAAAGGCGGTGTCCGTCACCCACTCACCGGTCTCGGTCTCTCCGCCGCCGAGCGCGTAACGCCCGGAGACGTCAGAGATCTGGACGTTCTTGAGCTCGGTGGTCAGGACGCGCCCCGAGGCCGCGCCCTCCCCCACCACCAGAGGCTCGTCGTCCGACCCGAACGGCCCCTGGACGACCAGGCGTCCGTCGCCTGTGGCGAAGTGGTCCTGGCAGGGACTCTCGTCGGTGCACTCGTCGATGCCGAGCCCGAAGTCGCCCCGCTCCTGCGTCGCCCCGGCCGTCAGCTCGCCCGTCACGGACACCGACCGCGTGCGGAAGGCGTTGCTCTCGTCGGGCATCTGCTCCAGGGACTCGAGCCGGCCGTGGCTGAAGCTGAACGACCTCGGCTTGGAGTTCAACGGGGTGACGTCCACGAGCTTGGCCGCTGCCGTGCCGTCTCCCTCCGGCACGAGCCTCTGGAGGCTCAGCGCGTCGGCGGTCGCCCCCGCGACCAGAAGCAGCCCGCCGTCCGGAGCCGCCAGCGCCTGCTTGCGCCCGTGGGCGAAGAGCGTGGTCTCCTCTCCACCCGCGCGCGGCACGGAGACGACGCGGTACGGGGCGGAGGAGTCCTGGCCGGAGGCACGCCCGACGATCAGCCGACTGCCCACGACCCCGAGCAGCACGTCGCCCTCGTTGTAGGGAAGGTCGGTCGTGGCGGCCAGGGCGAGCGGACCGGATGCACCGGCCTCGCCCTTGGCGTAGAACCGCGCCTTGCCGTCCTTCGCCCACTCCACGACCTCGGTCGGGCTCGACACGGTGGACACCGGCTGGGCGGCCGCGTCACGGGGGACGGTGCGCACCTGCCCCGAGGCAAGGTCGATCCAGGCGGAGCGGGAGACGCCGTTCAGCTCGTACGTGGTGAGGATGCCGTCCGCCGTCCCGGTCACCGCCTTGGCGGGCGGCAGCCCGCCCTCCGGCCAGCCGGTCACCGGGGTGTCCTGCACCGTGCCGTTCACTTTCCGGAGCAGATGCCACGCGCGCGGGGCGGTCGTGGTGGTCTGCGTGAAGGTGACCACGGTGGACCCGAAGACACCGACGTACTGGTGACCGCTCGGGATGTCGAGGTAGCTGACGCTGTCCGTGGCCATGTTCACCAGCCGGACCGAGTCCGACACAGGCGTCCAGTCGGCCAGGTACGTGGCGAAGCCGTCGAAACCGGCGCCGTACGTGCCGTCGGCCTCCGGCCCCTCCTCTTCGACGGAGAGCGGCGTGGAGTCGCCCGCGTAGGTGCTCCAGAAGTGTCCACGGCCCTGCTCGTGGCGCAGGTAGCCGTTCGGCCCCGCGACGAGCGGGACCACGGTGCGCGGCTGCCCCGCGACCGCCGCCGGGAAGACGACTCCTCGGTCCTCGGCCGCGGTCGCCGTCGACGCGAGAGGGCCGATGCCGGCGAGAAGGGTGGTCGCGGCGACGGCCGCGATGCAGTGGCGTAGAAGAGCGCTACGAGGCACTCGGGTCCTCCCCTGAGGCATAAGAGAGGCACGGGGATTCAAGCGGTGCCCTGTGCCCGGCCAGAGCGCCGGACAGAAGTGTGAGAGGCCCCCCAGCCGCACCGCACCCCATGCAAGTGAGAGGACTGTAACAGCAGCCCCACCAGCCGCGGAAGGTACTTTCGAACCCGTTCAACGCAACAGGGCCCGTACGCCACCGAAGTGTCGTACGGGCCCTGTCTCAGCAGGTCACACAGCGTCAGCCGTTGCGCTTCCAGCGCGGCTTGTCGTCACGGCGGCCGCCGAAGGAGCCGGAGTTCGAACCCGCGCCGCGGTGCTCGTCGCGGCGGCCGTACGGACGGTCGTGGCGCTCGCCGCCGGCGCGGAAGCCGCCCGAGGGGCGGTCGTCGCGGCGGCCGTTCGGGCGGTCGCTGCCGCGGTGGGCGGCCGGACGGTCGTCACGGCGGAAGCCACCACGGTCGTTGTCGCGGCGGAAGCCGCCCGACGGACGGTCGTCACGGCGGTCGTCACGGCGGAAGCCACCACGGTCGTTGTCACGGCGCTCGAACGAACGGCCACCACGGTCGTCACGGTCACGGTTGAACCCGCCACGGTCGTTGTCCCGGCGGAAGCCGCCCGACGGACGGTCGTCACGGCGGTCACGGTTGAACGGACGGTCGCTGCCGCCGGAGCGGAAGCCACCCGACTGACGGTCGTCACGGCGGAAGCCACCACGGTCGTTGTCACGGCGCTCGAACGAACGGCCACCACGGTCGTCACGGTCACGGTTGAACCCGCCACGGTCGTTGTCCCGGCGGAAGCCGCCCGACGGACGGTCGTCACGGCGGTCACGGTTGAACGGACGGTCGCTGCCGCCGGAGCGGAAGCCACCCGACTGACGGTCGTCACGGCGGAAGCCACCACGGTCGCCACGGTCACCGTCACGGCGGTCGTCACGGCGGAAGCCGC
>NZ_JABZEE010000065.1 GCF_013387495.1 Streptomyces sp. PKU-EA00015
CCACGGTCACCGTCACGGCGGTCGTCACGGCGGAAGCCGCCACGGTCGTTGCCGCGGCGCTCGAAGTTGCCCCGGTCGTCCCGGCGCTCCTCGCGGGACTCGCGCTCCGGCTGCGCCTCGGGCGCGGCCGCGATCTCGGCCTCGGCGGCCTCGGTCACCTCGGCGACCGCGGCCTCCGGGTCCTCACCGCGCTCGCGGGCGGCGCGCGCCACCAGGCGGTCGGCCTCCTCGCGGAGCTCGGCCGCGCGGCGCTGCACGCGCTCCAGCTGGCGGGTCAGCTCGACGACCTCGCGCTCGGCCTGCTTGGCGGCGTTGTTCGCGGAGTCTGCCTGGACCTCGGTGAGCGAACGCGCACCGGTGATCTCGGCGACCTCCGGGTCGAACGCGCCCGCGCCGCCCACGATGTGACGCGACGCCTCGACGCCCGCGTCCTCCATGAGGCGGAAGATCTGGCGGCGCTGGTGCGGCAGCGACAGGGAGACGACCGTGCCGGACTTGCCGGCGCGCGCGGTACGGCCCGAGCGGTGCAGGTAGTCCTTGTGGTCACCGGCCGGGTCCACGTTCAGGACCAGGTCGATGCCGTCCACGTGGATACCGCGGGCGGCGACGTCGGTCGCGACGAGCGCGTTGACGTAACCGTCCTTGAAGTCGGCCAGCGTGCGGGTACGCGCGCCCTGGGTCATACCGCCGTGCAGCGCGTCGGCCTTCACGCCGGAGTCACGCAGCTGCTCCGCGATGCGGTCGGCGCCCAGCTGGGTGCGCACGAAGATGATGGTGCGGCCCTTGCGGGCGGCGATGGCGGCCGTGACCGGCGCCTTGTCCTTCGGCTTCACGACGAGCACGTGGTGCGTCATGGTCGTGACGTTGCCCTGCGCGCTGTCGACCTCGTGGGTGACGGGGTTCGTCAGGTAGCGCTTGACCAGCGTGCTGATCTCGTTCTCCATGGTGGCGGAGAAGAGCATCCGCTGGCCGCCGCCGGGGATCTGGTCGAGCAGCTCGGTGACCTCGGGCAGGAAGCCCAGGTCGGACATCTGGTCGGCCTCGTCGAGGACGGCGACCTGGACGTTCTCGAGGGAGCAGGCGCCACGGTTGATGATGTCCCGCAGACGGCCCGGGGTGGCGACGAGGACGTCGACGCCACGCTCCAGGGCGTAGATCTGGTTGCCCATGGACGTACCGCCGCAGACGACCTTCATCTTCAGGCCGAGCACGTCGCCGTACGGCTGGAGCGCGTCCGCGACCTGCATCGCGAGCTCACGCGTCGGCGTGAGGATGATCGCGCGGGGCTTCTTCTTCTCGGTGTGCCCGCCGGCCAGCGTGGCCAGGGTCGGCAGACCGAAGGAGAGGGTCTTGCCGGAGCCGGTGCGGCCACGGCCGAGGATGTCCTTGCCGGCCAGGGCGTCCGGGATGGTCGCGGCCTGGATCGGGAAGGGGGTGGTCACGCCGTTCTGGGCGAGCTTGCGGACGACGCCCTCGGGCAGGCCGAGATCCGCGAACGTGATCTGGGGCTCCTGGGGCTCTTCGGCGGCCGTCTCGGCGGCCTCGGAGACCGTCTCGTCGAGCGTGTCGTTCTCGGGCATGACGGCGTGATCAGTACTGAAAGTGGACATGCGAAATGCGAAACCTTCCGGAGTCTCGGCACGCGCCCAAACCCCGTGAATTCGCAATTCGACCGCCTCGATGCGGTCAGCCACGGCTAGGGAAATACGCGCCACACGGCGCGCTTCCGTTTCGGCGCCGGGCAATGGGATCAAACGATCTACCACCATACGCACCCTCCCCCGGCAAAGGCAAATCGCCCGCGAGTGACCCGCCTTACACCCGCCGTCCGGGACACCCGCCATCCGTTCACCCGCCGTCCGGGCGAGGCGGGGCGGAGTCCCGCCTCCCCCGGGGACCTACGCCAGCCTGGCCTGCGGCGACGCCGCGGGCTCGTCGCCGCCCCGGTGGCTGCCCGGGTGTTCGACCGACCGCGTCGCCCCCGCGTGCACCTCGGGCGCCGAGGACGCCGGCGGCTGGTCCGTCGGCTCGCTCGGCTGCGGCGTCGGGCTCGCCGGGGGCGTGGGCGACTGGGGCGGAGGGAGGCTCGGGAGCTGCTGGGGCGGGGGCGGGGACCCGCCGCCGTGCGGCGGCGTCGGCTTCGCCCCCGGCTTCGCAGGCTTCCCGCCCGGCGTCGGCTCCGCCTCACCGCTCGCCGCACCGCTCGGGCTCGGCGATCCCTCGGCGTCCCGCCCCTTCCCGGCCTCGTCGTCCGCCGTCGCGTGCTTCCGCTCCCGGTCCTCCTCGCCGTGCCCGACCGGGCGCTGCGCGCCGCCCGGCGCTCCGTGGCCGCCGTCCGGCTCCGCCCCGCGCCCCTCCGACGAGGTGCTGGGCGCGGGCTTGCGGCCCTCGTCCTCGCGCACGCTCATACAGCCTGCACAGGCCATGGCCGCCAAGGAGGCGGCGATCCAGACGGCCGTCCGGCCGGGGGCTGACAACTGGCGCACGGGAGCACCTCCGGGACAGGGATCGCGGGTCGCCCTGCCCAACTCCCGTCACCCCGTGGGGGACACGCCCCCCGGCCGCCTCAGCCCGCGATGCCGCGCGCCAACTCCACGCCGAGGAACACCGATCCGAGCCCCACCAGCAGCGAAGCGGCCACGTTCGCCACGGCCAGGAACCTCCAGCCGCGCTCGGCAAGGCGCAGCGTCTCGTAGGAGAAGGTGGAGTACGTCGTGAGGGCACCGCACAGCCCCGTGCCGAGCAGCGCGTACGTCCCCGACGACACCGACGCCCCGGCCAGGGCGCCGAGGACGAGGCTTCCCGCGGCGTTCACCGTGAACGTCCCCCACGGGAACACCGAGTCGTGCCGCGCCTGCACCGCGCGGTCCGTCAGGTAGCGCAGCGGAGCGCCGACCGCCGCGCCCAGGATCACGAGGAGCCAGTTCACCGCCGGACCGCCCACCGCGTCACCGAGGCCGCCGCCCACACGGCGGCCAGCGCACCGGCGACCGTGCCGCCCGCGTACGCCAGTGCCGTGCCCGCCTCCTCGCGCTCCAGCAGCTCGGTGAAGTCGAGCGCGTACGTCGAGAACGTCGTGAAGCCCCCCAGCACACCCACGCCGAGGAACGGTCGCACCAGCGGATGCGCGGACCGGCCGCCTTCACTCACGAGGACCATCAGCACGCCGATCAGGGCGCAGCCCAGCACGTTCACCCAGAAGACGGCCCAGGGGAACGCCCCCTCCGCGGTGGGCCACAGCCGCGTCGCCCCGTACCGCGCCGACGCGCCCACCGCGCCGCCGGCCGAGATCGCCCCCAGCACCGCCCACTTGTGGGCGCCGGCCAGCTCCACGCGCTGTGCCGGGACGTGCAGATCGACGTCCGGGTCGATGGCCTCTCCGGCGCCCCCGGGGCCGGAACTCACCCGTACCCCAGGGCGTGCAGCCGCTCGTCGTCGATACCGAAGTGGTGGGCGATCTCGTGCACCACGGTGATCTCGGTCTCCGCGACGACGTCCTCACGGGTCTCGCACATCCGCAGGGTCGGACCCCGGTAGATGGTGATCCGGTCCGGCAGCACACCCGCGTACCACTCGCCGCGGTCCGTCAGCGGAGTCCCCTCGTAGAGCCCGAGCAGCTCGGGGTCGTCCGGGGTGGGTTCGTCCTCGACGAACACGGCGACGTTGTCCATCAGCCGCGTCAGTTCGGGCGGGATCCTGTCCAGGGCCTCGGCGACCAGTTCCTCGAACTCCTCGCGCGTCATCTCCAGCACCCGGCCATTGTCACGCACGGCACGCGGACCGCGCCGCCCCGGCATGGTCGCCGGTCGCGTGGGGCATACGGGACCAATGGCCCGCGAAGCCCCGGAACCGAACCAGCCGACCCGCCCGACCCGCCCGTTCCGCCCGTTCCACCCGTTCCGTACCGCGCCGCGCCCCGGCAGCCGCACGTCCTCGCAGACCACCGCACTCGCCACGGCCCAGCGGCCATGGGTCCGCGCCCTCGGACTGACGGCCGTCGTCCTCATCGGCGCCTGGCTCGGCCTGCTGATCGTCGGCAACGTCCGTACGCCGGTCGGCCCGATGGACGCCACCATGACGCTGCGCCCCTCCCTGAGCGGCGGCACGAAGATCAACGTCTCCCCGCTCGGCGCCCTCGAACTCGACTCCCACGTCGCCCCCGTCCGCCTCGACGTCGACGTGGACCGCCTCGACCCCGTCCGCTCCCAGGCCCTGGTGGAACACCCCGAGCGGCTGTCCGGCCTGCAGGAAGAGATCTCCGCCGACGTCCGGGACGGGACCACCGAGCTCGCCCTGCGCTCCTGCGTCGCCGTCGTCTCCGGGGCGACCGCGCTGGGCCTCGCCGTCTACCGCCGCCCCCGCCGCGCCCTCGCCGCCGGCGGCCTCGCGCTCGCGCTCCTCGCCGCCTCCGGCGTCTCGGCGGCCGCGACCTGGAACCCGAAGTCCGTCCTGGAGCCGAAGTTCTCCGGACTGCTGTCGTCCGCACCCTCCGTCGTCGGCAACGCGCGCTCGATCGTGACCGAATTCGACGTCTACCAGAAGGAGTTGGCGCGCCTGGTCACCAACGTGACCAAGCTGTACGACGCGACGTCGACGCTCCCGGCCTACTCGCCGGACCCGGGCACGATGCGGGTGCTCCACGTCTCCGACATCCACCTCAACCCCGCCGCCTGGCACATCATCGGCTCCCTCGTGAAGCAGTACGGCATCGACGTGATCATCGACTCCGGCGACACGATGGACCACGGGTCCTCTGCCGAGAACGGCTTCCTCGACCCCATCCCCGATCTCGGCGCGCCCTACGTGTGGGTCCGCGGCAACCACGACTCGCGCACGACGCAGCAGTACCTGTCCCGGATGAAGAACGTCCACGTCCTCGACGAGGGGCGGGCCGTGAGCGTCGGGGGACTGCGCATCGCGGGCAGCGGCGACCCGCAGTTCACCCCTGACCGGTCGGTCGATCCCCAGGGCGACCCGGCGGAACGCATGACCGGCATCCGCCTCGCGTCCGCCCTGCGCGACCAGGAGCGCGCGGGCACGCCCGTCGACATCGCGGTCGCCCACAACCCGGTCGCGGCCCGCGAGACCGACGGCACGGTGCCGCTGGTCCTGGCGGGCCACATCCACAAGCGCCACACCGAGATCCTCCCGAACGGCACGCGCCTGAGGATCGAGGGATCGACGGGCGGCGGCGGGCTGCGCGCGGTGGAGGACAAGGAGCCGGAGAAGGTGCGCGCCTCGGTGCTCTACCTCGACCGGACGAGCCGGCGGCTGCAGGCGTGGGACGAGATCACGCTGGGCGGCCTGGGCCTGACGACAGCGGAGGTGAGCCGCCATGTCGCGGAGCCGCCGGAGCCCTCTCCGAGCCCGTCGGGGAACTCGCCGTCGCCCTCCCCGTAAACCGTTTTGGCGATAGGTCCCCGCATCCCATATGCTTCTCACGTCCCCGACGCGCTGAGAAGCGCCCAGGCGGGCCCTTAGCCCTCATCGTCTAGTGGCCCAGGACGCCGCCCTTTCAAGGCGGTAGCACGGGTTCGAATCCCGTTGGGGGCACGCATCACCGTGTGCGAGACTTGTTCTCGCACAATGTTTGGTCCTGTGGAGCAGTTTGGAGTGCTCGCCACCCTGTCAAGGTGGAGGCCGCGGGTTCAAATCCCGTCAGGACCGCTGGAGCTCGAAAGAGCTTCGTGGCTGGGTAGCTCAGTTGGTACGAGCGATCGCCTGAAAAGCGATAGGTCGCCGGTTCGACCCCGGCCCCAGCCACCAGCCGAAGGCCCCGATCCCCGGATCGGGGCCTTCGCCGTTTCCGCGGACCCCTGACGGTCGGGGCCCTGGGACGGGATTCGAGAGCCCCCGGCCCAGGGCACGCGCTACGCCTTCCCCCGCTCGCCGCGGCGCCAGCCGCGCACACCCAGGACCAGCGCCGCCACCGCGACCACGAGCACCAGCAGCGCCCAGTCCGGCACCGCTCTGCCGATGCCCGACGCCCACTCCTCCACCGCGAACGAGTCGTCGACCGAGAGCAGACCCGGCAGGGCCGTCGTGCCGTCGAAGGCCAGGAACACCGTGCCCAGCAGCACGAAGAACAGGCCCGACACCAGCGACGTCGTGTGCAGCCGGAACCGGCCCGCGCGCAGTTCCCGGCCGCGAAGCCATCGGCGGCCGCCCAGGTCGAAGCGGTCCCAGAGCAGGGCGAGCAGGAACAACGGGACCGCCATGCCCAGGGCGTAGACCGCGAGCAGCAGGCCGCCGTAGACCGGACTCCCGCTCAGCGCCGCGACCGTCAGCACGCTCCCGAGGATGGGGCCCGCGCAGAAGCCCGCCAGCCCGTAGACCAGGCCCAGGGCGTAGACGGACAGGGCCGTCGTGGGACGGATCCGGCCCGACACCTCGGCGATACGGCGCGAGGCGAAGCCCAACCCGAGGATCTGCGCGACCCCGAGGGTGACGATCAGCCAGCCGCCGGCCGAGACCAGCAGGTCGCGGTGACTGTAGAAGAGCCGGCCCGCGAAGGACCCGGCCGCGCCGAGCGGGACCAGGGTCGTCGCGAGGCCCGCGAAGAAGATGCCGGTGCGTGCCAGCAGCCGGCCCGTGGAGTCGACCGAGTACGCGAAGAACGCGGGCAGCAGCAGAGCGCTGCACGGGCTGATCAGGGCGAGGAGACCGCCGAGGAACGCGGCCAGATAGCCGATGTCGTTCATCGCGACCCCTGCTCGGCGGTCCGCTCCGCCGCCTCGATCGCCTCGGTGAACGTCTCCAGGGGCTGCGCTCCCGCGATGGGCCGGCCGTTGACCAGGAAGGACGGCGTGGACGTGGCGCCCAGACCGTAGCCCTCCTCCTGGTCCTTCGTGACCGCCCGGCGCGCGGCGTCGCTGTCCAGGTCACGCGTGAAGCGGTCGAGATCGCGCACCCCCGCCTCGCGGGCCAGCGCCGTGAGGCGGTCCGGGCCGAAGCCCTTCTCCTTGGCGCCCTCCGCGTACGCGGCGGCGTGGAACTGCCAGAACCGGCCCTGCCGGCCCGCCGCCCACGCGGCGCGCGCGGCGGCCTCGGACGCCTCGCCGAAGATCGGGAAGTTGCGCCACTCGATCCGGAGGACACCGGCGTCGACGTACTTCTTCACGAGCTGCGGCTCGGTGTCGCGGGCGAACTTCCCGCAGTAGCCGCACTGGAAGTCCGCGTACTCGACCATCACGACGGGCGCGTCCGCGCGGCCCGCCGCGAGGGGGTCCTTCGCGTCGCGGCGGGCGAGCTTCTCCAGCTCGGGGTGCGTGCCGGCCTGCGGCTCGGCGGAACCGTCGGCGACGGAGGAGGAGCCGACGGACGGCGTGGCCTCCGGCCGGGTGGCGGTGTAGGAGGCGAAGCCGAGCAGCAGCGCGGCGACGAGCACGCCCGCGCCGATCGCGAGCGGCTTGCGTGAGGAGGTGGACGTGGCGGGATGCGCGGAAGGCATGGCGGAGCTCCTGAACGAAAGGCCTGACGGAAACGGATGCCGGTGAGGGGACCGGCGGGCCTATACGCGCAGGACGGAGAGGTCGACCGCGGAGGGCGGCGCGAGCGGTGGCGGGCCGCGCAGGGGCGAGACGTCCAGCGCGGTCTGGCCGCAGACGAGCACGACGCCGCCGCTGCCGTGGGCCTGGGGCAGGGCGGGCAGCAGTTCGTACGCCAAGCCGCCGCGCGGAGGCACACCCGGGTGCGCCCCGCTGTCCCCGGCCCCGGTCCGCTCCCCGCATCCGGGCGGCTTCGCAGCCCCGGCGAGGACCGCCTCGCCCGGCGCGGATCCCGCACCCGTCCGCACGCCGGCGGCACCACCGCGGGCGACGTCCGACCCGGCACCGGTGACGGCTGCCGTCCCGGCCCCGGCGACCGGCGGGGCAACCGCACCGCGGGCGGAGCCCTTCCCGGCAGCCACGGCAGCGCGGTTCGAGGCCGCATGCGAGGCCGCCGCCTCCGCCGACAGGGCCGCCACGCATCCCAGCAGCGTGCCGAGCAGCCCGAGCAGCAGGCTCGCGGTCACCGCGACGCGGTGCCGGCGGTCGCGGCCGATCAGCATGGGCGCGCTTTCCCTTCGGGACGCTCGGGAGGGATGAACGATTCGCTCCATACTGCACCAGCTTGCTGACGAAATGAGTTCGCCAGCGCTTTCCGGAGAGTGCGATCCTGGACTCCGTATGTCTACTTCCTTCGCAGACCTCCAGACCCTGCTGGCCGGGGCGTCCCTGCGCGACGCCCACCGGCTCGGCCGTCGTCTCGAGGGCGCCCGCCGCATCCGTAAGCCCGAGGCGCGGCAGGCCGTGCTGGACGAGATCGCCGCCGAGGCCGAGAAGTCCGCGGCCCGCACCGTGGGGCGGGCCGAGCGCGTGCCCGAGGTCACGTACCCCGAGCAGCTCCCGGTCAGCCAGAAGAAGGACGAGATCCTCCAGGCGATACGGGACCACCAGGTCGTGATCGTCGCGGGCGAGACCGGGTCCGGAAAGACGACCCAGATCCCCAAGATCTGTCTGGAGCTCGGCCGCGGCGTGCGCGGCATGATCGGCCATACGCAGCCCCGCCGGATCGCCGCCCGTACGGTGGCCGAGCGTGTCGCGGAGGAGCTGCGCACCCCGCTCGGCGAGGCCGTCGGCTGGAAGGTCCGCTTCACCGACCAGGTGAACCAGGACTCGACCTTCGTGAAGCTGATGACGGACGGCATCCTGCTGGCCGAGATCCAGACGGACCGCGAGCTGCGCGCCTACGACACGATCATCATCGACGAGGCCCACGAGCGGTCGCTGAACATCGACTTCCTCCTCGGCTACCTCGCTCAGCTGCTCCCCAGGCGCCCCGACCTCAAGGTCGTGATCACCTCCGCGACGATCGACCCGGACCGCTTCTCCCGCCACTTCGGCGACGCCCCGATCGTCGAGGTCAGCGGCCGGACCTATCCGGTCGAGGTCCGCTACCGCCCCCTCCTGGAAGACGAGTCGGACGACTCCGACCGCGACCAGATCACCGCGATCACGGACGCCGTCGAGGAGCTGATGGGCGAGGGCAAGGGCGACATCCTCGTCTTCCTCTCCGGCGAGCGCGAGATCCGCGACACCGCGGACGCGCTCAACAAGAAGCAGTACCGCTTCACGGAGGTCCTGCCGCTCTACGCCCGGCTCTCGCACGCCGAGCAGCACCGCGTGTTCCAGCCGCACACCGGCCGCCGCATCGTCCTGGCCACGAACGTGGCCGAGACCTCGCTGACGGTCCCCGGCATCAAGTACGTGATCGACCCGGGCACCGCCCGGATCTCGCGCTACAGCCACCGCACGAAGGTCCAGCGGCTGCCGATCGAGCCGGTCAGCCAGGCCAGCGCCAACCAGCGCAAGGGCCGCTGCGGCCGTACCTCCGACGGCATCTGCATCCGCCTGTACTCCGAGGACGACTTCCTCTCGCGCCCCGAGTTCACGGACGCGGAGATCCTGCGCACCAACCTCGCGTCCGTCATCCTCCAGATGACCGCGGCCGGGCTCGGCGACATCGAGAAGTTCCCGTTCATCGACCCGCCGGACCACCGCAACATCCGCGACGGCGTGCAGCTGCTCCAGGAGCTCGGAGCCTTCGACCCCGCGGAGAAGGACCCCCGTAAGAAGCTCACCCCGCTCGGCCGCAAGCTGTCCCAGCTCCCGGTCGACCCCCGGCTCGCCCGGATGGTCATCGAGGCCGACAAGAACGGCTGTGTGCGCGAGGTCATGGTGATCGCGGCCGCGCTGTCGATCCAGGACCCCCGTGAGCGCCCGGCCGACAAGCAGGCGCAGGCCGACCAGCAGCACGCGCGCTTCAAGGACGAGACGAGCGACTTCCTCGCCTTCCTCAACCTGTGGCGCTACGTCCGCGAACAGCAGAAGGAACGCGGCTCCTCCAGTTTCCGCCGCATGTGCAAGCAGGAGTACCTGAACTTCCTGCGCATCCGCGAGTGGCAGGACATCTACTCGCAGCTGCGCACGGTCGCCAGACAGATGGGCATCCACGTCAACGAGGAGGACGCCCCCGAGCAGTCCGTCCACGTGTCCCTGCTCTCGGGCCTGCTCTCGCACGTCGGCATGAAGGACGTGAAGAACGCCGGGGCGGAGGGCGGGAAGAACACAGCGAGGAACGAGTACCTGGGTGCGCGGAACGCCAAGTTCGCGATCTTCCCGGGCTCCGCGCTCTTCAGGAAGCCACCGCGTTTCGTCATGTCCGCCGAGCTCGTGGAGACCTCGCGCCTGTGGGCCCGCGTCAACGCGAAGATCGAGCCGGAGTGGATCGAGCCGCTCGCCCAGCATCTGCTGAAGCGCACGTACAGCGAGCCGCACTGGGAGAAGGACGCAGCGGCCGTCATGGCGTACGAGAAGGTGACGCTCTACGGCGTGCCGATCGTCGCCCAGCGCAAGGTGAACTACGGGCGCATCGATCCGGAGACCTCCCGCGACCTGTTCATCCGCAACGCTCTCGTCGAGGGCGACTGGCGCACGCACCACAAGTTCTTCGCGGACAACCGCAAACTCCTGACCGAGGTCGAGGAGTTGGAGCACCGCGCCCGTCGCCGCGACATCCTCGTGGACGACGAGACGCTCTTCGACTTCTACGACCAGCGGGTCCCCGAACACGTCGTGTCCGGTGCCCACTTCGACTCCTGGTGGAAGCACAAGCGCCGCGAGCAGCCGGACCTGCTCGACTTCGAGCGCGAGATGCTCATCAACGAGAAGGCCGGCGCGGTCACCAAGGACGACTACCCGGACTCGTGGCGGCAGGGCCGGCTGAAGTTCAGGGTGACGTACCAGTTCGAGCCGGGCGCGGACGCCGACGGCGTCACTGTGCACATCCCGCTCCAGGTGCTGAACCAGGTCACCGACGAGGGCTTCGACTGGCAGATCCCTGGCCTGCGGGAAGAGGTCGTCACCGAGCTGATCCGCTCTCTGCCCAAGCCGGTCCGCCGCCACTACGTGCCGGCGCCGAACTACGCGAAGGCGTTCCTGGAGAGGGCCGTGCCCCAGCAGGAGCCGCTGTCCGTCACCCTGGCGCGCGAGCTCCAGCGGATGGTCGGCGTCCCGGTCACGGCCGACGACTTCGACCTGTCCCGGGTCCCCGACCACCTCAAGGTCACCTTCCGCATCGTCGACGAGCGGCGGCGCAAGCTGGCGGAGGACAAGGACCTGGAGGCGCTGAAGCTCCAGCTGCGGCCCAAGGCCCGCCAGGCGCTGTCCAAGGCCGCCGCCTCGTCCGGCCCGTCGGGCGAGTCGCTGGAGCGCACCGGCCTGAAGGACTGGACGATCGGCACGCTGACGAAGGTGTTCGAGACACGCCGGGCCGGCCAGCCGGTCAAGGCGTACCCGGCGCTCGTCGACGCGGGCGAGAGCGTCTCCGTACGGCTCTTCGACACCGAGGCCGAGCAGGCGCAGGCGATGTGGCAGGGCACCCGTCGGCTGATCCTGCTCAACATCCCGGTGAGCCCGGCGAAGTTCGCCTCCGACAAGCTGACCAACCAGCAGAAGCTGGCGCTGTCCCGCAATCCGCACGGGTCGGTGCAGGCGCTGTTCGAGGACTGCGCCATGGCGGCGGCGGACCGGCTCATCGCCGACCACGGCGGACCGGCCTGGGACGAGGAATCGTTCCGGAAGCTGTTCGACAAGGTCCGCGCCGACCTCGTGGACCTGACCGTCCGCACGATCGACCAGGTGCAGCAGATCCTTGCCGCCTGGCAGGCCTGTGAGCGCCGTCTGAAGGCCACGAACAGCCTGACTCTGATCAACAACGTCCAGGACGTCCGGGAGCAGCTGGCGGCCCTGATGCCGGCGGGCTTCGTGACGCGTACGGGTCTGCGCAGGCTGCCGGACCTGATGCGCTACCTGGTCGCCGTGGACCGCCGCCTCCAGCAGATGCCGACGGCCGTCCAGCGCGACACCACGCGCATGGAGAAGGTCCACGAGATGCAGGACGAGTACGCCTGGCTGCTGGAGCAACTGCCCCAGGGCCGGCCGGTGCCCCAGGAGGTCCTGGACATCCGCTGGATGATCGAGGAGCTGCGGGTGAGCTACTTCGCGCACGCGCTGGGCACGGCGTATCCCGTCTCGGACAAGCGGATCGTGAAGGCGATCGACGCGGCCGCACCGTGACGGTCCACTCGCCCTGAGTGAGTTCGACCTGACCAGCGAACCTGCTGTACAGTCTCTCTCGCGGCCAAGGAGTGGCCGGCCGCGAAACCTGGTCCTGTGGAGCAGTTTGGAGTGCTCGCCACCCTGTCAAGGTGGAGGCCGCGGGTTCAAATCCCGTCAGGACCGCGCGTTTGACCGAAGGCCCGCATCACGTCGATGCGGGCCTTCGCCGTTCCCGGCACGCCGGAGCCCGCGCCACTGTGCCCCCGCCGAAGGCAGGGGAGGAGCCGCAGCCGGACACGGCGAATCCCGTCAAGGCCGCGCCTGTTCGCGTGTAAGGCCCGCGTCGCGTCAACGCGGGCCTTTGCCATCTGCAGGCCCATGCCGTCTTGACGGTGACATCCGCCGCCGGTACCCAGGGTGCAGGGGGTGGCGCACATGGCGGCGTCTGCGGCAAGGCGGCACGAGACACGCGCGCTCCTGCGCGCCCATCTGGCGGCCGCCACGGGCTACCGCCACCTCACGAGGAGCTGCCCCGTCTGCCATCGGCTTCTGCGCCTGGCCATGGAGCGCCCCGATCCGGAGCCCCGTCCGGCCGCATCCGACCCCGCTCCGGAAGCCACCGAGGAGTGACCAACACCCGCCACGGCGCGGCCGATTGGGTGACGGTCCGAGTTTTGGCAAGAGGCACGCACTGTGACGGGTGTCACCGAACGAATTTCCTGAACCGCGGTATTTAGCCCCTCCCTACAAGGGGCCGATTTAATATGTGCCATTGCACCACTCCCCCAAGGGCCCCATGCGTCGACACCGATGTCATGCGTCACCCCGCAACAACCGGCCCCGGCGCACAAAAAAGATCGCGCTGGACCCGGCGGAGTCCAGCGCGATCGAAGACGAAGGCCTGTTGGGGCAGACGCGCGTCTGTGGAGCCAGTGGTGGGCTCATCCAGGGTGGGGGCCCAGGAAATGCCCGGTCAAGCGGGGTGTTCAGGCCTCGCTGCGCTGCTGCGGGATACCCGCAAGCAGTGCGCGGACCTCTGCCTCGCGGTAACGGCGGTGTCCACCGAGCGTGCGGATGGACGTGAGCTTGCCCGCCTTAGCCCAGCGGGTGACCGTCTTCGGGTCCACGCGGAACATCGTGGCGACCTCAGCCGGGGTCAGCAGCGGCTCGGCATCAGGGGTGCGAGCGGTCATGAGCGGCCTCCTCGGGAGAACCGAACCTTCTCGGTTCTTTCCTCTAAATTCTGCACCTTGACCCGCGTTGCCCGAAATGGCGGACGCGGGCCGAGTCGGTTATAGGACGAACGGCTTGTCCTCGGCACTACAACTACACCATCTGTCCAGCCACGTCGGCCAAACCGATGGAATTGCCCTCTCAGGTGTCCATCAACGGCGGAAGGCCGATGGACCATGCCATAACGGACAGTCACGTCACAGTGACGATCAGTCACAGAGCGATCAGGAGTCCTCAGACCCCCCATAGCGTGCAATGCTGAGCAATCCGCCCTTACTTGGACGGAAGGAACCCTCCCCGGACTCCTTGTCCTATTTTGACACGAGGGTGGGCGATGGACGCAAGGGAGCGGTTAGTGCAATCCGTCACGCTTGAGGCAATCGCCCGGATCGGGACCTACGTCCCCTCCCGGCCGCCGTCGTCGCTGCCCGCCTCCATCAGTTCGCGAATTGACGATCCCTCACGGCTCTCCAACGCTCCGTCAGACGCCCGTACGCCTCGGCCGCGCCCTCGCCGTCCCCGGCCCGCAGCGCCGCGATCCCCTCCGCCGCGTCCGCCGCCGACCGGTCCGCCGCCAGGAGCTCGCCGGGCAGCGCGTGCACCAGACCCCCGTAGTCCAGCTCGACCAGTGACCGCGGGTGGAACTCCTCCAGCCACCGCCCCACGTCCACCAGGCTCTCGGTCAGCGGCCCCTCGTCGATCGCCTCCCGCAGCGTCCGCAGCCCGCGGGCCAGCCGCCGACGGGCCTGGACCATGGGCGTCCGGTAGCGCAGCGAGGGCGCGGTGGCCGTGTACTCGCGCTCCTCGTCGGCGAAGAGCACGAACCAGCCCACGGGCACCCCCCACACGGCCGTCCTGATCCACGGGCGGGCGTCCGGGTTCTCCTCGCGCCACTGTGCGAAGTCGGCGGCGGCCTGCTCGCGCACGACCGGCGGCAGCGCCGCGTCCAGGAGCGCGCCGGGCAGCTGCGCGGGCAGCTCCTCCAGGGCCAGCCAGCCGCGCAGGCGAGTGCGCCACGGGCAGACGCACACCACACCGTCGACATCGGTCACGAAGGCGTCCGCGCTCTCGTGGACGCGGACCGCGACGGGCGGGGTCGGCAGCAAGTCGGCCAGGGAGCGGCGGAGTTCGTCCTGGACGGTCGGGGTGTCCTCCCTGCGCGCGTAGCGCGCCCAGTGACTGCGCTCCGGCTCCGGGAAGGCCGCCAGCGGCTCGTAGATCCGCAGGTAGGCCGCGTACGGGACAAGGACCGATGACAGCGCCGGCATGCCGCAGATCCTTCCATGTCCGTACTCCGACGGAGGGTGATCCTCGGCACCGGGTCGGATCTACGCTTGGTGAGGACTTACTCTCTTGCCCAACCGGACCTTCCCCACCCGCAGGAGGGTCCGCATCCGCCGCTTCGTACTTGGGAGTCACCACCGTGACCGATGTAACCGGCGCTCCGGTCGATGTGCTGAACACTCTGTTCCGATCGGAGCAGGGAGGGCACGAGCAGGTCGTGCTGTGCCAGGACCGCGCCTCCGGCCTGAAGGCCGTCATCGCCATCCACTCCACCGCTCTGGGCCCGGCCCTCGGCGGCACCCGCTTCTACCCGTACGCCTCCGACGAGGAGGCCGTCGCCGACGCGCTGAACCTCTCCCGGGGCATGTCGTACAAGAACGCCATGGCCGGCCTGGACCACGGCGGCGGCAAGGCCGTGATCATCGGCGACCCGGAGCAGATCAAGTCCGAGGAGCTGCTGCTTGCCTACGGCCGGTTCGTGGACTCCCTCGGTGGCCGTTACGTCACAGCCTGCGACGTCGGCACCTATGTGGCCGACATGGACGTCGTCGCGCGCGAGAGCCGCTGGGTCACGGGCCGCTCGCCCGAGAACGGCGGCGCGGGCGACTCGTCCGTGCTCACCGCGTACGGCGTCTTCCAGGGCATGCGCGCCTCGGCCCAGCACCTGTGGGGCGACCCGACTCTGCGCGGCCGCAAGGTCGGCGTCGCCGGCGTCGGCAAGGTCGGCCACCACCTGGTCGAGCACCTGCTCTCCGACGGCGCCGAGGTCGTGATCACCGATGTGCGCGAGGAGTCCGTGCGCCGCATCCTCGACAGGCACCCCGGGGTCAACGCGGTCGCCGACACCGACACGCTGATCCGCACCGAGGGCCTGGACGTCTACGCGCCCTGCGCGCTCGGCGGCGCCCTGAACGACGGCAGCGTGGCGGCGCTGACCGCCAAGATCGTCTGTGGCGCGGCGAACAACCAGCTCGCGCACCCGGGCGTCGAGAAGGACATCGCCGACCGCGGGATCCTCTACGCCCCCGACTACGTAGTGAACGCGGGCGGCGTCATCCAGGTCGCCGACGAGCTGCACGGCTTCGACTTCGACCGATGCAAGGCGAAGGCGTCGAAGATCTTCGACACCGCGCTGACGATATTCGCACGTGCGAAGGAAGACGGTATTCCGCCGGCCGCCGCGGCCGACCGGATCGCCGAGCAGCGCATGGCCGACGCCCGCCGTCGCTGACCCGGGCACCCGTCCGGCCCGCCCGTCCGGGGAGACAAGACTCACCCCGGTCGGCGGGTCGGGCGCCAGGAAGAGGTTAAAATCGCAGTTGACCAGCGAGGACAGGGCGCCTCGCGGGTCGTGTGAAGCGGCACCTCATGCGGGCGGCGTACCGTATGGCCGCGGAAGCAGGTACCGTTGAAGCCCTACGGACCGAGCTCTTCACGGAGAGCCCGTTCCGACTCATGAACGCGTGTCAAGACTCTGGGGCCGTCGAGCCCCGTCACCGAGGGGGTCGAGCCATGGGGCGCGGCCGGGCCAAGGCCAAGCAGACAAAGGTCGCCCGCCAGCTGAAGTACAACAGCGGCGGGACTGACCTGTCGCGTCTGGCCAACGAGCTGGGCGCATCGACTTCGAGTCCGATTTCGAGCCAGCCGCCGAACGGCGAGCCGTTCGAGGACGACGACGAGGAAGACGACCCGTACGCGCGGTACGCGGACATGTACAACGACGACGAGGACGAGGACGACGAGTCCGGCCCGTCGTCACAGCGCCGCGGCGCTTGACGCTGTACTCACCGACCCGGTCCGGGGCCTGCCCCGGACCGGGTTCTGTGCTGTTCAGCTTGCGTAGTCGCCGGTCAGCTCGGCGCCCGTGGCACGGTCACCGCGCTCGATGATCTCGCCCGCGACCCAGGCGTCCACGCCGC